>JAZJYR010000019.1:0-76875 GCA_040390295.1 Pseudomonadota bacterium | reverse complement strand
GGCGAAGCAAAAGAAAAGTGACTTGCCGCCGGGCAACCCCCGGCCTGGTCGTGAAAGGCACACCGCCCACTCTCATGGCAAATCCACCTGCCCCCCCGAAGTCATGGAACCCGGCCCGGCAAGCGATGACGGCCAGACAAGACATTTAAAGCGCTGACCTTCAAAAGGCACGGCCAACGACCTACAAGCGGCACTGAAAAGAGCACCTACGCTATGCGCTCATTCATCGCGTTCAGTCCCTCTTCGCCTAGCCTCATGAAACTCAAAGCTGCCTGCACCCTGACCGTGACCGCTGCGGTCGACACACCTCTTGTTGCCATGCTGCGCCCGCGCAGCGGTGCCGCGCAGTGGATCATCACTGACCGTTACGAACTCAAGCCCTGGGTGCCCACAACAGAATATGTCGACAGCTACGGCAACCTCTGCCAGCGCCTGGTGGTGCCGCGCGGCGAGATGCACATTGAAGTTGAAGTGACCATGGAGGTCGACGCGCAGATCGCCGTCGCACCTGAGGCGCCCATCACGCCCATCGAGCAGCTGCCCGACGACGCCCTGCTCTACCTGCTGCAAAGCCGCTATTGCCCTTCAGACAAGATGGCCGAGCGTGCCCTCGAGATCGTGGGCGACGCGCTGCCCGGTTATGCACAGGTTGAAAAGATTCGCAGCTGGATACACAACAACCTTGAATACAAATACGGCGTAAGCGAAGCCACCACCGATGCGATGGACACGCTGAACCACGGCGCGGGTGTATGCCGCGACTTCTCGCACGTCGGCATCGCCCTGTGCCGCAGCCTGCAGATACCGGCGCGCATTGTGGTCGGCTACCTGCACAAGCTGGACCCGATGGATTTGCATGCCTGGTTTGAGGCCTTTGTCGGCGGCCGCTGGTACACCTTTGACGCCACCCAGGAGCAGCCCGTCGGTGGCCGCATCGTGCTGGCCTATGGCCGCGATGCCGCCGACGTGGCCTTCATCTCTGACTACGGCGGCACACCGCTGAAGGTCGACGGGATGCAGGTCGAGGTCAGCGCTTTTGACGACGCAGGCAACGCAAGCGCCACGGCCCCACCCCTCGGCTCGCAACCCGTCACCCGGACAGAAGCGCCGCACCTGTCGCCATGACTGAAGGCGCCAAACTCAACACTTTTCTCGTCGAGGACAACGAGGACACGCGCGACATCGTGGTCGAGGCCATGGAAACGCTGACGTCGGTACGCTTCATCGGCGTGGCCACCGATGAGCCCTCCGCCAAAAAGTGGCTGCAGGACCACGAAGGCCAGTGGAGCCTGGCCATTGTTGACCTGATGCTGCTTGACGGCAGCGGCATGGGCGTACTCAAGGCCTGCCGGTCGCGCAGCCCCATGCAGAAAGTGGTGGTCCTGACAGGCCACACCGATGAAGGCATCGTGCAGCGCTGCCGCGACCTGGGCGCAGACCAGGTCTTTGACAAAAGCACGGACATCGCCAGCCTGGTCGACTACTGCAAGGTACACGCCACGTACGTGGGCTTCATGCAGGACCACGGCCTTGTCACCGATGCGGGCAACCGGTAGCCGGTGCACAGTCACGGGCCAACGCTGTCAGACGCCGCCTACACGGCAAGGCTGTCACAGCCCACTGGAAGCTCCCGCCGCCCGCCCTAAAGTTGGTTTTTTTATAAAAGATAACGGGCTTTCTGTTTTATGGTTTTAAGTACATTCCTGGTGGAAGACCGGGACGACATCAGGGACACACTGATAGACGCGATGGAAGAAATTGCACCGCTCCGGTTTGTGGGTGCAGTGGCTACAGAAGCCGATGCCAAAGAGTGGCTGAGCGCCAACGACAACAACTGGGACCTCGCCATCGTGGACCTGTTTCTCGGCCTGGGTACCGGCTTCGGCGTGCTCAAGCACGTGCAGGGCAGGTCAGCCAGGCAAAAGGTGGTCGTGCTCACCAGCTATGGTGCGGGGCGCGTGCTTGAGCATTGCCGCACGCTCGGTGCCGACGAGATTTTTGACAAGGCGCAGGACGTTGAAAAACTGGTGGCGTACTGCAAGATGCATTCCGCCAACCTGGGGAGCATGCAAACGATCGGCCTCATCACCGCAAGCGAAGCCTGACCCTCCCCAACTTCAGCTTCATCACACGCGCGCCATAAAAAAAGGCCAGTCTTAACTGGCCCTTTTTGTTTCTTCAGCAAAGTTCAGGGCGCGGCGCCCAGCAACTGCTGCTTGCGCGCAAGCATCTGCTCACCCAGGGCCATCATGTCCAGTTTGGTGTTGCGTGCCTTGGGGAACATCTCGTTCTGTTCTTCCTTGACGTGGTGCTTCACGTATTCAGACATGACCTTGATCTTCGCGTCAAACATTTCGCCGTCAGGCTGTTTGTCCTTGACCTGGGCAATCAGGTCTTTCAGCGTGGCGTGCTCCACGGTTGCCTCCGGCACCAGCTCCCTGTCTTTCAGGGCGGCTTTCACGGCGGGGTAAAAGATCTCTTCTTCTACCTCTGCGTGCACCGTGAGCTCGGTGCAGATCTGGCTGGTCAGCTTGAACTTCTTTGCGGTCGAGTTTGTCTTTTCATATTCTTCAAACAGGCCGCTGACCTTTTTGTGGTCGGCTTTCAGCATCGCAATGGCGTCCTGCGGTTTGGCATTTGCTGCTTTTTTCGCCGGTGCGGTTTTTTTGGTTGCTGGTTTTGCAGTGCTTGCCATCGTCGTTTCTCCGTGGGTTGATTAGGGGGAAACGCGATGGTGGCTTTGTGCCGTGTGCGGCCGCGTCAGTCTTGCGCGTCACGCACTGTAGGCAAATCGCCGCCAGCAAAGCATCACTCGTTCGGGTTGTTGCCCTTGATGCCGGTCTGCTCGTGCTTGATGCGCAACTGCACCTGCTCAAGCTCGTCAATCACGCGGTCAATCGCAGCCTGGTCTGGCACGGGTGCGGCCTTCAGGCGCTGCAAGGTTTCACGAAGGCCAATGTATTCAGGGGTTGAATCGGGTTTCATTTTTGCTCCTTGGGCCGGTGTGGCCCGGTCAGTCGATGTTTTCAATAGGGCTTGCCGTTGCGACATCACCTGGCCATCAGCCGAAGTTCTGCACGGAAGCCCATGCTGGGGGCTGCGCCAACAAGCTGGTGTAGGACGTAACCCGGCATTGGCTGAAACCGCCTCTTCAAACATCAACCGTGCCCGGCCATGGCGGTGCAGAAGGGGCCGGCGTGATGGACTTGCGCTTTACGTACACTGTTCACGCAAGCCACCCCAACAACAAGGAGACAAGACATGAAGCGCAGCACCGAACGGTTTCTCACCACCCACACCGGCAGCCTGCCCCGGCCCGAAGACCTCATCAAGATGATGTTCGCCAAGGAAGAAGGCGTGCCTGTCGACCCTGTAGCGCTGGACGCACGCATACGCGCCGCCGTGGCCGAGGTGGTGGGCAAGCAGGCACAGGCCGGTGTCGACATCATCAACGACGGCGAGATGAGCAAGCCCAGCTACGCCACCTACATCAAGGACCGGCTCGACGGCTTTGGCGGCGAGAGCAACTCGTTCAAATACCAGGACCTGAACGACTTCCCCGTGCTGGAGCGCAAGGTGTTTGGTGACCCCGGCCGCTCACGCCGCAAGACGCCGGCCTGCACTGGCCCCATCACCGTGCGCGACCCCAAAGCGGCCGTGACCGATGCGCAAAACCTCAAGGACGCACTGGCCGGCGTGAAGTCTGAAGAAGGCTTCATGAGCGCCGCCTCGCCGGGCGTCGTCGGCCTGTTCTTTGCCAACCAGTACTACAAGGACCGCGAGAGTTATCTCTACGCCATCGCCGAGGCCATGCGGCCTGAATACGAGGCGGTTGCGAAGGCCGGCTTTGTGCTGCAGCTCGATTGCCCCGACCTCGCCATGGGCAGACACATCCAGTTTGCCGACATGCCTGTGAAAGAGTTTCGCAAGAACGCCCAGCTCAACATCGAGGTGCTGAACCACGCGGTGGCCAACATCCCGCCCGAGCAGTTGCGCATGCACCTGTGCTGGGGCAACTACGAAGGCCCGCACCACTGCGACGTGCCGCTGGCCGACATCATCGACGTGGTCTTCAAGGCCAGGCCGTCATACATCTCGTTCGAGGCCGCCAACCCGCGCCATGCGCATGAGTGGACGCTGTTTGAAAGCGTCAAGCTGCCCGAAGGCAAGGTGCTCATCCCCGGCGTGCTTGAATCCAAAACCAACTTCATCGAACACCCCGAACTCATCGCCCAACGCATAGGCCGATACGCTAACCTCGTCGGCCGCGAGAACGTCATCGCGGGCAGCGATTGCGGCTACGGCACCTGGGTGGGCCAGGCGGCTGTTGATCCGGATGTGGTTTGGGCCAAGATGGCTGCGATGGCTGAGGGGGCGCGGATTGCCACCAAGCAGTTCTGGAAGACCTGAAACCCACAAGCATCTTCTCTGTCATCCCGGACTCGATCCGGGATCCATCCCCGCTTTGTTTCCCATGGATTGCGAATCAAGTCTGCAATGACAGACAACGGAGATAGCTGAAACCAAAAAGCCTGCACAGTTCGCACTGCGCGGGCTAAGAGAACTCTACTGGGGGGTTTCAAAATTTTTCATTCTGCGTGACAGATAGGTTGGTGGCTTCGGATCATGCAGTGAGTGTGGATGCGAATTGGAGACTCGCTGAAATTTGGGAGGCAAGAAAAAGCTCGCGCCAGACTGGGAAAAATTCTGCGCTATTGTTTTAGCTCCTCGTGTTAACCCACTAGCATCGTGTAATTTTTCAGGTCATGATGTCATGACAATCGTTGGTAAACCATCGTCACCTATGCTGGCAATCTAACAACAAGTATCAAAGAATGAGCACCTACACACCCTTAAGCACTGAAGATGGAAAAGCAACTCTTACCGATAACCTGCAACAACTCCATCTACTAATTGAATCGACAGGCGATAGAGATAAGAACGAAGCGGAAACCCGTCACAAAATTATTGACTTCCTGATTCATGACTTTTTGGCCTGGCCGAATAATCGAGTTGCAGTTGAGACTTACGTAGCACCCGGATTCAGCGACTATGCTTTAAAAAAACTAAATGGGGATGACCTCCTTTTTATTGAGGCAAAAAAGGAGGGCGTCTTCTTTGAACTTCCAATTCCGCACAAAGAAAATGAAACCTCTGCCTTCATTGGAATAGCAAAGCTTCTCAGTGATGCCAATATTAGTGCTGCAATGTCTCAGGTTCGCACTTATTGCATTAACACCGGTTGCGAGTACGCAGCCATAACCAACGGTCACGAATGGATCTTCTTCAAAACATTCGAAAAGGGCAAGCGCTGGGAAACTTTGCAGGCCTTTGTAATTCGAGATCTAACTTTCTTTTCCAAGGAATATACAAAGGCAATAAATAACTTCTCTTTTACTGCGATCAATGAGAGATCATCTTTAGCAACACTTTTGACAAGCGCTCTGCCAAAGGATAGGGGAATTTACTACCCGAAGGAAAAGATTGCGGCATATGCACACACGATTACTGCCAATCGCTTAGCTGGCACTTTGCGACCCATCGTTAAGCACTACTTCGGAGTTATTGAGGACAATGATTCGGAATTTATGGATAAGTGCTACGTGTCGCAGAGAGAGTATCAGGCTGCACATGATGGTATGAGAACCTTAATTCAGGACTCGCTTTCTCCGTATTTTGAAGAATATGGAGTAAAGCAACTGATAGATACGGAAAAGGGCGGCCAGCTAGGTGGACGTCTTACTAACAACATAAAGCGTGACCGTAAAGGCGAGGTTTTAATTCTTTTTGGAGGAAAGGGCGCCGGCAAGTCCACGTTCATAAAGCGACTCTTACACCATAACCCCCCCGCTTGGCTTACCGATCACTCTGTAATCTCTATCGTAGATTTGTTAAAGATTCCAGAAGACACGGCGGTTATTCGTAAAACGATCTGGGACCGTTTAGTTGAACAACTTGATGTAGATAATCTTTTGGAAGCTGAACGCGATGTTCTTTTGAAAACACTTTTTCACGATCGTTTTATAACTGCCACAAAACAGGACTTATCAGGCCTATTAGAAACTTCTGAGAACTACAACTTGAAATTGAACGGCCTGGTTGCAGAGTGGAAGGCCGACCGCATTTATTGCGCACGGCGCTTAGTTCAATATTGGAGAAATCACGGTCGCGGTGTCATTGTGGCGGTAGACAATACGGACCAATACATCACTTCGGTTCAGGATTTCTGCTTCTCGTCTGCCCAGGAGATTTCAAATGAGCTAGGGTGTATCACATTGATTTCGATGCGAGAAGAGCGGTTTTACGACTCAAAGATCCACGGAGTGCTTGACGCCTTTCAGAACTCCGGCTTTCACATTAGCTCCCCAAACCCGTCAGAGGTCTTTAAGAAAAGACTCAACTACTCTGTTAGCCAAATAAACAACGCAGAGCGTAGCGGTTCACTCCTTGGGGAGGCAGATCCAAGTGTCATAAATGATTGCAGTATCTACCTCAACATATTGGCGAGAGAATTTTCTAAAGATAAGTCGCCTTTAAATGGTTTTTTAACTGCCTGCGCTCATGGCGACATTAGGCTTTCTTTGGATCTGTTTAGAAGTTTTTTACTATCTGGTTACACCAATGTTGAAGAAATGATTTCGGAGGGTGACTGGACCTTCATGATTCATCAGGTCATAAAGCCCGTGATGATTCCCACACGGTATTTTTATGACGAGTCCGTGAGTGATATACCAAATATTTATCAGCTTAGGTCCACTCGTCACGGCTCACATTTCACTGCATTACGCATCCTGCGAAAACTTTCCAACAGCGTAGACATAAGCGCGCCCTCGTACTTCGGAGTGGCCGAATTGAGAGCCTATTTTGCCGAGACTTTCAATATGGCCGATGACTTCGAGAAGAACGTAAGTATTCTTCTCGAGCACGGCTTTGTTGAGTCGAACAATCGTCTGGATACATATTCAGATTCCGTGGACAGCATAAAAATTACCAACTATGGCTTGTATATGTTCAACGAGCTCGCCTACTACTTCACATATTTAGACTTGATATGTACGGATTGCGGCATCTATAGTGAACAAACTAGCAACTACCTAACCGATGCGGCAAGAAGAGAATATGCGTTGTTTAGTTCGGGAGACCGCATTGGCAGAGTCAAGGTTCGCTTGGAGCGCGTAGAAAAATTTATTGACTATATAAAGGAGGAAGAGACGCGCGAGAGAGAACTCTATTCTTTAGGCATGCCGGAGTCTGAGATGTTTATGTTTCAAGCCAAATCAAGCTTTGAGACAGAAAAACTACGCGTAATTAGAAGTGCCAAAAAGCAGGATAAGCACCGCGCTGCCGTCTCACCAAATCGTCGACAAAGGTACTGAACAAGCTCGGAAGGCCTCTTGTTCATATCCGACCGCGTCTACGTGAGGCGTAAAGTCGATGGGCATGTGTGGAGCTTGGTTGAACATAGTCTGCTCACCCATAAAACATAACCCCTCGCCTGTATTTTGTGAAAGACTTTCACGCCGTCTCCCGCCTCCGCACCGCTCGCCTAGCCCGCAGCGCCAAGCCCTTCCTCGCACGTGGTGGGCCGAGCGGCGGGCGTTGCGCGGGTTGCCGGCTTGCACCCACCCACTGCATCTGTGACCTGCGCCCGCGCTTGCCTGCCAATGCGGGAGTCTGCCTGCTCATGGCTGACATTGAACCGCTCAAGCCCAGCAACACGGGCTGGCTGGTGGCGGATGTGGTGCCTGATACCTTTGCGTTTGGCTGGGCGCGCACTGAGGTTGACCCCGCGCTGATTGCCTTGCTGGCTGACCCGCAGTGGCAGGCTTATGTGGTCTTTCCCGGGGAGGGGCTGGCCGAGGGGCGGGTGATCACATCGACCTTGCTGGCTGACAATCTTGAGACCAAAGGCGGCAAACGCCCGCTGTTTGTGCTGCTCGACGCCACTTGGCCCGAGGCGCGCAAGATGTTTCGCAAGAGCCCTTACCTCGACCACCTGCCGGTGCTCAGCCTGCAGAGTGCTCAGCTGTCGAACTACCGGCTGCGTCGCTCCCAGCGTGATGAGCACTTCTGCACATCGGAAGTGGCGGCGCTGTGCATGGCGCTGGCGGGTGAGGCGCATGTGGCCGAGACGCTGGCGGCTTACCTGGATGTGTTTACCCACCACTACCTGCAGGCGAAGAACCAGCAGCCGGCGGACATGGACGATGCGGCGCACCAACTGTTGCGCAGCTTGCGCGTGGGGGTGCAGGGGAAAGACGCCGGACTGGATGCAGGCTGACGGACAAAGAACGGACAGCCCTGCCTTCATCTGTCATTGCGGGCTCGACCCGCAATCCATGCACCCGCATTGGGGCCCATCGCCGCTCCGTTGACGATGGATCCCGGATCGGGTCCGGGATGACAGAACTGGGAGCCGGAATCACAGACGCGGAGCCAGCGGCGACAATGGGCCATTCGCCGCCTTCGCCTGTTGGCTGGCCACACGCTCACCCAAAACACACACCGCCATGACCCAAGACACACCGCCACCCGCCGAAGCCACCAAACGCGAGCTGTGCGATGGCTGCGCGGGCATACAGCGCAACTGGCGCAAGGCGCCGGGCCACCCGGAGCTGGTGCAGGGCGAGAACCGGCAGGAAAAGCGCCGCCAGGGGCTGGTGTCTGTCACCAAATACAAGTGCGACAACTGCGGCACGCGCTGGGAGTACGAAAACGACAAGACCAACCAGAAGGCCGGCTGGTCGGTGGTGGGCCGGTAGGTTTTCAGCCCCCGGCGGCCGGGCCAGCAGAAGCCCGGCACGCGCGCCAGCCTTCCAATGGCACGCTTTTGAGCCGAAAACGCTATTAATTCAGTAGCTGCTTACGCCCGTATTTATTGGCCTGCGGCCATTTTTTATACCTGAAAACGGCCTTTTTGAGCCCAAATCCGGCCCTGCAACGTGCCTTGGCGGCCCGAACAGGCCAAAATGTAAAGTCGACTTTACATTTTCGGTTCTGGCGATCAGCCGGTGCCTTGCGGGCCGGGCCATGCGTCAGCCTCGAATAGCTCCACAGCTTTGGCGCGCCCAGAAGCTGCATGACGTGGTGGTGGACACCACCGGGGGCGAACTTCTGGGGCGCGTTTCGAACTGTAAATGGCGCGTCTTCCGACTCTCACGGCCGATGTAGCGTGCCAATATCCATTCACCGCTTTCGGTATCAACAGGTACCCGGCAGCGAACTGATGGAGAAAACAATGCAATTGATTCAAAGACGACAAATCATGGCTGGCGCGGCGCAGTGGCTGACCTTGAGCCTGGCCGCGACGTGGCTTGGGCGCGCACAGGCCCAGGCGGCGTACAAGGTGTCGAAAGAAAAAATCCAGCAGGCAATGGGAGAGAGGTTTCCGCGCAAGTACCCGGTGCGCAATCTCTTCGACATTACCCTGCAGACGCCACTGATGCGCATGCTGCCCGAGCAGAACCGCATGGGCGTGCAGACGCCGGTAGACCTGGCCGGGCAGGCGCTGAACCAGCGCTACAAGGGCATGTTTGACGTTGATTTCGGCCTGCGTTTCGAGCCTTCAGACCTGTCAATACGTGCGACGCAACTGAAGGTCAACGCGCTGCGCTTTGACAACCTGGCGCCCGGGCCGGCGGCCTTGCTGTCGACCTATGGGCCGCAGCTGGCCGAGCAGTCACTGCAGGACGTGGTGCTGCACCAGCTCAAGCCGGCAGATCTGGCATTGCCCGACGGCATGGGCCTGCAGCCTGACAAGATCACGGTGACGGCGCAGGGCATCGCCATCAGCTTTGCGCCCAAACCGCTGTCGCAACCCCTGCAGCCGGCACAGGCATCCTGACCCGCACGGGTTGAGGAGGTCTGGCGGTCCGGTTTTCTTCCAGGCATAAAAAAAGACAGGCCATGGCCTGTCTTTTTTGCTGAAGGGCTGATGCACAGCCCGATCAGTGATTACTTGCTTGCTGCCTTTGCAGCTGGCTTGACGTCGGCCTTGGCTTCAACCTTGGCGGCTGCTGCAGCTGGCTTGGCGTCAGCCTTGGCTTCAACCTTGGCGGCTGCTGCGGCTGGCTTGGCGTCGGCCTTGGCTTCAACCTTGGCGGCTGGAGCTTGTGCGAAAGAAGCGCCGACAAACAGGGTGGCGATCAGGGTGGCGAGCAATTTGTTCATTTTTTATCCTATGGAGTATTGACTGTCTATACGAATCGCCATTTTTACGGCGACCCGAAATTCTAGCGGCCAGACAGGCACCATCCCGACGCCACCTAGTGAAAACACTGACAGGTGCAAACCCGCAGTTCCACCCCTTTGAAACGCGCATAAAAAAAGACAGGCCGAGGCCTGTCTTTTTGCATCAAGGGCGTGAGCCCGGCGGGAATTACTTCGCGCCAGCTGCCTTCACGTCGGCCTTGACTTCTGCCTTGACGGCGGTGGTGGTAGCGGCGGCCTTTGCCTTGTCGGCAGTGGCTTCAACCTTGGTTGCGCCGACTTTTTCGTCAGCTTTCACTGCGGTCTTGGTGGCCTTTTCGTCAGCCTTGGCACCGGTCTTTTCAGCCTTTGCCATTGCCTTGGTCTTGTCTTCTGCGTCAGCCTTGGCGGCCTTTGCATCAGCTTTTGCCTTGGCCTTGGCGGCCTTGGCTTCAGCCTTGGCTTTCTTTTTAGCAGCTGCTGCTTCTGCCTTGGAAACCTTGGCGTCAGCCTTGGCATCGACCTTGGCTTCGCTCTTCTCGGCCTTGACGACAGCCTTCTCGGCCTTCACTTCAGCCTTGACAACTGCAGGGGTAGCTGACGCAGCAGGTGCAGCGGCAGGGGTTTGTGCGGACACAACGCCAACGAACAGGGTGGCGATCAGGGTAGCAAGCAGTTTGTTCATGAGAAAAATCCTTTGGATGGTTGACTGTGGTTGTTAATCACTTTTCACAGCGATTGGATGTTCAACGCCTCAGACAGCCAGCGGTTGACCAAACTACACCTGCTTTCAAAGGCAACCTGCCATTTACATGGCAAGGTGTGTCTTTTAGCTGTTTGCCTGTGGCTTTCATTGGGGAAAACGCGAATTTCAGGCTCTGGCTTTGTCGCCATCCAGCGACAAATTCCGCGCTTCAGAAAGGGTGCGCACGCTTGCCCGGCATGTGAAGGCACACGTCCTACAAAAAGCGATGAAGAATTCGTGCGCCTGGGACCTGGAGGGCGCTTCACCCTTGAGGAACGAGACCGGAACGAAGCAATGAAGCAGTTCAGGCCTGTCAACTTTTCAAGGAGATCACCATGCCCACCATGTCTTTGCCCACCACATTCAAAAAAACCGGCCTCGCCGTGATTGCAGCAGGCGCATCTGCCCTGATGTTTGCCGCAGCTCCTGCATGGTCGCAAACGTCGGCCGGAACCGGAACCGCCGCGCCCATGAGCAAGGCAAAGGCGGACATGCGGGCGACCACTGTGGAAGATCCCGCAAAGGTTTCGAAAGCCGATGCAAAACTGATCGCCGACCTGGCACAGGGCAACATGGCCGAAGTCGAGGCCGGAAAGCTGGCGCTTGAGAGATCAGGCGACGCGGCCACCAAAAAGTTTGCGCAGATGATGATTGATGATCACACCGCCGCACTGGGCGAAGTTGAAAAACTGGCGACCAGCAAGGGCGTGACGATGCCTGCCGGCCCTAGCGTGATGCAGAAAACAAAAACCACCGCGCTCAAAGCCCTGTCGGGCAATCTGTTTGACAAGGAATATGCCAAACACGCTGGCGTGGGCGCGCATGAAACGACCGTGAAGCTGCTCAGGAAGATCCAGAAGGACGGCAAGGATGCCGACCTGAAGGCGCTGGCCGACAAGCTGCTGCCCAAGGTGGAAGGCCATCTGGCCGAAGCGAAAACCCTCGTTGCTGCGAAGAAATCCTGAAGCAGCCCTGAGGCCCGTGGCGTGACTAGCCAGCTGGCTTTTGCCGATAGGCGAATGACTTGTCGAAGCGGCCGGCGATGTAGTCGCCGCAGCTGACTTCAGGGTAGTTTGCCGCCTCGCCTTGTCGCGTGACCGGCACGATGGGCGTGTCGAAATCCGGGTCGATAAACATCGCGATAGAAAGGCGCTCACGGCCCGATGAGTTCACCACGCGATGGCTGTTGGACCTGAAGCGGTCATTGGACCAGCGGCCCAGCAAATCACCCGAGTTGATGACCAGCGTGCCCGGAATAGGGTGCGCCGTCACCCACTCTTTCTGGTTACTGAAGACCTGCAGGCCACCCACGTTGTCCTGGTGCAAAAGCGTGATGACACCGTAGTCGGTGTGCGGCGCAACACCGAACTGCTGGTCGCCAGCATCAGGCGGTTGCGGCGGGTAATGCACCAGCGCGCCGCGTGAAATCGGTTTGTTGAAGTGCTGCACAAAGGTGTCTTCGGCCACATCAAGACTGACGGCAAGGGCGCGCAACATGCGTTTGGCGCAGGCGTGCGAGGCGTCCATATAGGCGTTGAGTGCAGGCCGCAGTTCAGGCATGAAGGCTGGCCAGCGGTTGGGGCCGATCATGGGGTTGCCGGCCAGGTAGTCGGCATCGTCTTCAGGCACATCGATGCCCCAGATAAAACTTTCCTTCAGGTCGGCTTTGGCGCGCGAATACATTTTGGCCTCGCCGATCTTCAGGTAACCGCGATGCCTGCCTTGGGGCTCGACGGTGAGCTTGTCTTCCAGCGGCTGCGCAAAAAACCGGTGCGCCAGCGTGTCGACGTTGTCGATCAGGGCCGGATCAATGCCGTGATTGCTGACGTAGAAAAAACCGATGCGCTCGACGGCCTCGCGCATCTGCGCACCGACTTCTTTCAGCCCGGCAGCCGACCCATCCTGCAGAGGTGCCATGTCGATGACAGGGATCTCTTCAACACCCACATGTCTGGCGGCGGCGTAACTCATGATGCTGACCCTTTGGTGTCGTCTTCCGTGTAGTAGCCGATCACATCACCTTCGGTCGTCACGCCCAGTCCGTTGAGCAGGCGATTCGAGTAATTGAAATAGGCGCAGACCTGGTTGACCTCCAGAATTTCGCCGTCGTTGCAACCGGCTGCATGCAGCGCATCAACGTCGGCTTTTTCCATCAGGCCGACGTCGGTGGTGAGCTTGCCGGCGTAACGCAGCAGTGCGAGCTCCTTGCCCTCAAAGGCCTGCTCGGGCGCGCGGGCGTCCATGGCGGCGAGAATCAGATCGGCGCGTGCCTTGTCCTTGATGAGCCGTCGTGCATTGGTGAAGTGGTGCGTGAAGCTGTAGAGGCACTTGTTGAGGCTGCTGGTGTACGAGGCAATCACTTCAAGAAACCAGAAGGGCAGCGTGTTGTCTGGTGTGTGCAGCACGCTGCGGTAGAGCGCGACATGGCCTTCCATGGTGTGCGGGCGCAGGCTGTGCGCCTTCATCACGTTGTCAACCGTGCCATGCGGCGTGGTGACTTTTTTGTAGGCTTCCGCCAGGGTGCCGGTGGCTTCTTCCAGCGGGATCATGCGTATCCAGGCGCTCATGTTGTATCGCTTTTGATTCAGGGGTTATTCGTGTGTGCGCCGTCGGGGGCGTTTGCTGAAGAGGCGCTGCACCATGGGCTCGAAAGTGGCCAGCGGCGCGCAGTCGTAGTCGGGGTCGCAGGCGGCCTGATCGTATTTCTCGACAAAGGTGGCGGCCCACTCAAAGTGCGGATGGCCGCGCCAGCGTTCACGCTCGTTCATGTTCACGCCGGGCAGCTGCGGTGAATGCACGTTCTGGAAAATCGCGTGGCGCTGCAGCATCCAGTAGTTGCGGTCTGACACATAGCCGCCCAGCAGTTCGGCGGCGAACTCGCCATGCGTGGCCGGGCAGGCGACAAAACCGATGTCGTGCAGCAGGCAGACGACCACATCTTCTTCATCAAGGCCGTCGCGCAGCGCCATGGTGGCCGACTGCAGCGAGTGGCGGTAGTTGTTGACCATGTAGCCAAAGCTCGTGTCGTGCTCCGAGGCGGCCAGCATGCGCAGCACCTGCCTGGCCTGCTCCTGCTGGTAATACACGGCGCGCTGCTGGTTGAGTGTGGCCCAGTCAGCGGCGGTGAAGTCTTCAAGCGAGATTTTCTCGACATGCACCCAGTCGGGTTGCAACAGCGGCGTATAGCTGGCGGGCGGCGTGCTCATGCGAAACCTTTGCTTAGACCTCAGCCACGAATGCGGCGAAGTCTTCAACGGCGCCATCAATGGCAGCGGCCAGCAACTGCGCGCCCTGCTCTGCGGTGGCCAGGGCCGAGTGCGAGCCGACACGGCCATCGGGGAAGGCGGCTTTGTGGGTTTGTGCGTCCCAGTGGTTGTCACCGCCGTGGTCGCGCAGGTAGGCGCTGGAGAGTTGTACCGGTGCCGTGTCAGCACCCGCGCGCTGCGACCCCGGCATCAGGTGCAGCGTGATGGCGATCTCGCTCGGCGTGGCGTGCATGCCCTCGCCTGCGCCGTACCACGCCTTGCGCAAGGCATCGACCTGCGGATATTCCCACCAGCTGCGCAGGCGGCAACGTGGCGGCTGGCCCTGCATGGTGCCCAGACTCCATTTGGCGTAGATGTCCTGGAAGGCGGCTCGCGCTGCGGACACATTGGCGCCGTGGCCGTTGACGAAATAAAACCGCTCGAAGCCCTGGCGCTTGAGCGAGAGCACATAGTCTTCAATCACGGCCATCAATGTCGTTGCACGCAGGGAGATGGTGCCGGCAAAGCCAAGGTTGAACTGCGCGACGCTGAGTGCCAGCGTGGGGCCGACCAGCGCGCCGGCTTTTTCACCGAGGCCGAATGCAACGGCTTCGGCGGTGAACGCATCAGTGCCGATGAGGCCGATGGGGCCGTGCTGTTCGGTCGAGCCTATGGGGATGACGATGGCTTTTGAGCGCGTCAGGTAGGACTCAACTTCTTCCCATGTGGAGCGGGTTAGCAGCATACTGGTAATAATAGTTCAGCTAAAAAATTCGGGGCTTTGATGGCAAACAACGTGAGCATGCAGGCAATCATCGACATGCAGGGCGTGTCCAAATCGTTCGGCAGTTTCAAGGCGCTTGACGATGTGAACCTGCAGGTGGCGTCGGGTGAAAAGGTGGTGGTCTGCGGGCCTTCGGGCTCGGGCAAGTCGACACTGATTCGCTGCATTGCGCGGCTGGAGCGCCACGAACAGGGGCGCATCGTGGTCGATGGCATCGAGCTCAACGACGACCGTGCCAGCCTGCAGCGCCTGCGCAGCGAGGTCGGCATGGTGTTCCAGCAGTTCAACCTCTTCCCGCACATGTCGGTGCTGGAAAACCTGATGCTCGCGCCCATGAAGGCGCGCAACATGCCCAAGGCTGAAACCCAGGCGCTGGCCATGCAGTACCTGGAGCGCGTGGGCATTGCCGAGCAGGCACACAAGTACCCGGGGCAGCTGTCGGGCGGCCAGCAACAACGCGTCGCTATTGCACGCTCGCTCTGCATGAAGCCAAAGATCATGCTGTTTGATGAGCCGACTTCTGCGCTCGACCCCGAAATGATTGTCGAGGTGCTGGACGTGATGGAAGGCCTGGCGAAAGGCGGCATGACCATGGTCTGCGTGACGCATGAAATGGGGTTTGCCAAACGCGCAGCCGACCGCGTGATCTTCATGGACCAGGGCCGCATCGTCGAGAGCGCACCGCCGCAGGAATTTTTCAGCGCCCCCAGGACCGAGCGCTGCCGGGAGTTTCTGGGGCGCATCCTGCACCATTGAAACGGGGACTGTGGTCAACGCTGCGAACGCGTCAGCCGCCGCTCCAATACACGCACGCCCCACGAGGTGAGCAGGATCAGCAGCAGATACTCAACCACCAGGAAGGTGTAGATCTCCAGCGGCCGGTACTCGGTCACGTTGAGTTCATTGGCGCGGCGTGTGAACTCCTGCAGCCCCACCACCGACACGAGTGAGCTCATCTTGAGCACATAGACAAACTGGTTGCCGAGTGCAGGCAAGATGGTGCGAATGGCTTGCGGAAACACGATGTGGCCCAGCGTCGTCCAGCGCGACAGGCCGAGTGTTTCCGCCGCCTCGCGTTGGCCTTTGGGCACAGACTGCAGACCGGCGCGGAAGACCTCGGCTTCAAACGCGGCATCCGACAGCGCCAGCGCCATCACGCCCGCCACAAAGGCATCGAACTGCAGGCCGCTGACGACCGGCAGGCCGTAATAAACCCACAGCAGCAACACCAGCAGAGGGATGGCCCGGAAGATTTCGACGTAAGTGCGCGCGGTGTAGCGCAGCGCCTTGTATTGCGACAGCAGCGACACCGCCAGCACTATGCCCATGACCACGGAAATCAGGATGGCCGTGACCGACAGCGCCAGCGTGAGCCAGACACCCGCCAGCAAAAACTGGATGTTGCCCAAGCCCTTGGCCTGGCTGGGGTTGAACACATACCAGCCCCATGTGTAGCTGGCGTTGCTGGCGCAGCCGGCGAGGCCGAGCGCTGCGCAGGCCAGCACCAAAGCCAGCAGGATGCGGAAACGGCCCTCGCGGGCCGTTGATGCAAAACCGGAAAACACGGGTCAGGTCAGTCGTGAAGACGCCGGTTTATTTGGTCGCCAGCCATTTGGCTTCGAGCGTCTTGAAATAGCCTTCGGATGTTTTGAGCGCAATCCAGTTGTTCAGGAAGGTAGTCCAGTTGGGGTCGTTCTGTGCGACGGGGTAGGCAAACGGGCGCTTGTTGCGCGGCTCGGCGCCGGCGACAACGGTCAGGTTGGGATAGGTCTTGACCAGCGTGGCGGCCTCGACGTTGCTGGTGATGGTGGCGAAGGCGCGGCCGGCCAGCACTTCAGAGTAACCGTTGGCGGGTTTTTCAATGCTCTTGACGGTGGCCTGCGGGAAAGTGGCCTTGGCCTGCTCTTCAAACACGGTGCCCAGCAGCACGGCAACCGTGGTTCCCTTCTTGTTGAGGTCGGCCCATGACTTGACCTTGGCAGCGTTGGCCTTGAGTACGAGTGGCACGGTGCCTGCCTCGATGTAGGGCGCGGTGAAGGCGACGGTCTTGGCGCGGGCGATGGTCAGCGATGAGCCGCCTGCAAAGATGTCATAGCGGTCAGATGCCAGGCCGGCGATCAGCGTGGCCCATTCGGTGGGCACGAACTCGACCTTGACGCCCATGTCCTTGGCGAGCTGCTCCATGGCTTCGATGTCGAAGCCCTTGTAGGTATTGGTGGCGGGGTCCTTGACGGACATGGGGTTGAAGTCACCCGTGGTGCCGACGCGCAGCGTGCCGCGCTCAAGAATGGTTTGAAGATGGGATTTGGTTTGTGCCGATGCGACGCCAGCGAACATGAAGCCGCAGAGGGCAAGGCCGGTGACCAGTGTTTTGAGGATACGCATGTCAGGGGTTCCAGTGGTTGCTGTAAGTAGATGTGACATGGTAGCCGAGATGCTGCTTTGCAGCATCAACTTTATGGGCATATGCATATGGGCGGGATGGCGTGGGGACGGCCCGGCGCTTGATGAAACAGGGGCTGGCGGCTTAGACTTCCGCCTTCAATAACTACCGGAGGGACCACATGCCTGCATCCATCAGCAAACCCATCGAGTCACTGTTGCACGCGCGCTGGCTGTATTACGTCGGCGCCGTACTTCTCACATTCATCTTCTGGGGCAGCGGCATCGCCAAGCTCACGGACTTTGCCAACGCACAAAAAGAGATGGCAATGTTCGGCCTGAACCCGCCGGCGCTCTATGCGATTGCGACCATCATTGTGCAGCTGGGCGGCTCCGCGCTTGTCATCTCGGGCAGCCGCTTTGCGTGGCTGGGCGCAGGCGCGCTGGCCGTGTTCACCCTGCTCACCATCTTCATCGCGCACCGCTTCTGGGAGATGACGGGCGAGCAGGCCTTTCACGAAAAGATGTTTGCGTTTGAGCACATCACCGTGGTCGGCGGGCTGATCATCATCAGCATCCTGGCCGAGCTGCGCCGCAGCAAGGCCTGAGCTTCACTGCACCTTCAACGCCTAGACCAGGCCGCCGTTGGCGCGCAGGGTCTGGCCGTTGACCCAGGCGGCGTCCTTGCCCACCAGGAAGGCGACCGCGCTGGCGATGTCTTCAGGGGTGCCGAGCCGCTCAAGCGGCGCCATCTTGCCCATGCGCTCGATCATCTCCGGCGTCTTGCCGTCCAGGAAAAGCGCCGTCGCCGTCGGGCCGGGTGCAATCGCATTGACGGTGATGTTTTTGCCGCGCAGCTCCTTGGCCATGATGTTGGTGAAGGTTTCGACCGCGGCCTTGGTCGCGGCATAAACCGCATAACCGGGCAGCGCCAGGCCGATCACGCTGGTTGAAAAGTTGACGATGCGCCCGCCCTGCTCCAGGCGTCTGGCGGCTTCG
Organism: Pseudomonadota bacterium; assembly: GCA_040390295.1. GTDB lineage: Bacteria > Pseudomonadota > Gammaproteobacteria > Burkholderiales > Burkholderiaceae_C > Polaromonas. Next base: position 58,532 of record JAZJYR010000019.1, on the reverse strand, counting down.
CGCAGCGCGTTAAAGGTGCCTTTGACGTTGACGGCGAAGGTGCGGTCAAAAGTGGCGTCGTCGGTGTCGCCGAGTTGCGGCAGGCCGGACGGCATGATGCCGGCGTTGTTGACCAGCACATCCACGCGGCCAAAAGCCTTGATGGCGTCGTCAAACATGGCTTTGACAGCGGCCGGATCGGCCACATCGGCCTGCACGGCGATGGCCTTGCCGCCGCCGGCTTCAATCGCACTCACCACCGCCTGCGCTTCAGGCGCCCGGCCGGCGTAGTTGACGACGACCGCATAGCCGTCTCTGGCCAGGCGTTGTGCGATGGCTGCGCCTATGCCGCGCGATGCGCCGGTGACCATGGCGACCTGTGGTGGGGTGGGGCTGGAAGGGGTCATGCTGGAAGTCCTTGAATTGGTAAACGATGGCTTGATTGTTCTGTTTATCTCAAACAAGATAAACAGGCCTGAATTGACATTACTATTCAACGAATGCCAACAATACAAACACCCCTGAAAGCACAGCATGGACCGGTTTGATGCCATGCGGCTTTTCACCCGCATTGTGGAGCTTGGCAGCTTCACCCAGGCAGCTGACGACCTGCAGCTGCCGCGTGCCACGGTCACGCATGCGCTGCAGCAGCTTGAAAAGCGCCTGGGCGCGCGGCTGCTGAACCGCACGACACGCAGCGTCAGCCCCACGCCGGATGGCGCGGCGTATTACGAGCGCTGCCTGCGCCTGCTGGCCGATGTTGAAGAAGCCGAAGCTGCGTTTTCAGGCGACAGCAGCAAACCCAGGGGCAAGCTGCGCGTCGATCTGCAGGGCACGCAGGCCAGGCATTTTGTGCTGCCGGTGATCGGCGAATTCTGCAGCCGCTACCCCGATATCGAGCTGGAAATCGGCATGGGCGACCGTTATGTGGATCTGGTGCGTGAGGGCGTGGACTGCGTGATGCGCGCCGGCGAGCTGGGCGATTCGACCATGGTGGCGCGGCGCATTGCCGAGTTGCAGCAGGTGACCTGCGCCAGCCGCGAATACCTGGCACGGCATGGCACACCCACCAGCATTGATGAGTTGCGCAAACACAAGGCAGTGAACTTCATCTCCAACCGCAGCGGCAAGATTTTGCCCTTTGAGTTCATGGTCGATGGCGTGCTGCGCAGCGTGCAGCTCAAGGGCACGGTCACCGTCAGCCATGCCGACGCCTACGCCGCCTGTTGCGCCGCCGGGCTGGGGCTGGTGCAGGTGCCACGCTACAACGTGGCCTCACGGCTGGACGACGGAAGCCTGTGCGAAGTGCTGCCAGAGTGGCGGCCCGCGCCGCTGCCGGTGTCTGTGCTCTACCCGCACCACCGCCAGTTGTCGCCCCGGGTGCGGGTGTTTGTGGACTGGCTGGCGGGCGTGATGGCCGGGGCCAGATAGCCCGCAACAGTCACGCCGACAAAAAGCGCTACGCTTTTAATAGCTTGAAGTGCCTGATGACATTGGCTGAAGTGCCAATTCAAGCAGCAAAACTCGGCCCAAATGTTGATATGGAACTTAACATTTCGGACGCTTTGGCGCTTTTTCAGGCTTTGGGCTGCTCAAAAACATGAAAACAGCCCAAAAGAGGCCGTTTTCATGCATCAAATACGGCTTCAGACCAATAGATACGGGCGCAAGCAGCTATTAAATACATAGCATCGAACATCTGCCTCCGGACTCCATTCAGACGCGGTGTATGACCGCAACACGGCGCTGTCGCCGCGCATCACGGCGTTTCTGGACTTTCTGGTGGAGCGCGGCTGGCCTGGACACCCGAAGACGCCCGGCTACCGCCTGCTGATCACGACAACCCCGCCATTGCCTGACGCATCCGAGTTCTTGCCGCGCAGAAGGTTGGGGCTGCCCACGGTCAGGGTGTAACTGTCAGCGCTGTAGTTGCCCGTGCCCTGCAAGTAAACCGGGTTGCTGCCGCTGACCACCACCGTATCGCCACGCACGCTGATGCTGGCGTTTTGCTGCACGCGCCGCGGCTCACCTCCGCTGGTGGTGTAGGCCAGGACCATCAGGCCACGGAAGTTGCCGTTGCCCAGGTTGTCAGTCACACGCAGGCTGCCGTTGGCGGTATAGCCGCTGGCCGACACGTAGTCCACCAGCCAGTCACCCTGCATCGAGAAGCCGCTGCCGGCCCTGGCGCTGTCGGAAGGCGCGGCCGGTCGTGATGGCTGTGCGTTGGGCTGCTGGGCCGACTGGGCCGAAGACTGGGTTGGCGACTGCTGCTGCGCGGGCGAGATGGCATCACAACCCCAGGCCCTCACCTTGCAGCTTGAGCCGCCTTTGGCACGGCATTCGGACATGGCCCTGGCCTGTGTGGCCGAGCTGGAGCCGCCCGTACCCCAACCATAGGCATTCGACCCCCTGGCCTGATCGGCCGCATAGGCGCCACACTGACCGCTGAAGCGCAGCACCACCGAACAGTCAGCCCCGCATTCGCGCATGGATCGCTGGTCAGCCAGCTCAGCGCTGGGGTGATTGAAGGAAAAACCGTATTTGTCGCCTTGCAAGGTATCGATGGCCAATGAGCCTGCAGCCAGCGCATGGGCACCCGCAAAAATGATCAACAGGCCGATGGCAACTTTGCCGCCGAGACGCTTGAGTCCAGGAATCATGGTTTTCCTTGTTGGTTGTTTTGGAGACGCCGGGGGAATAAATCCCCACAATTGAAGTATGGTTTTCCGGGTCCAGCGGATTATAGGAGTGCCTCTGCGCGGTCAACCACGCCAAATCACGGCCTGCAAAAGATGGCAAACAGGTGCAGCAAACAAGGCTGGCCCTGCCCACGTCAGCCCAAGACCCTGCCGCAAGGTCGGAAAGCCACCCCGGTCTGATGCCCCTGCGTCCTAGAATGACCCGGACACCGGGCGGCTCCGCTCGCAAGTCCCGCAGCCGCCTCGCCCCTACCCGTTTATCACCCCACCCCAAGATGTCCTTTGCCTTTGAACCGCGCGGCGCAGGCCGCCGGCATGTCTTCGCCATGCTGCTCATTGCTACCGTGCTGGCCGCCGTGGTGTACCAGGGCAAAGGCTACCCGGAGGAAGACTCGGTGGACGGCAGACGGATGACGGCGGCTGAACACATCGCCAGGCTGAATGCATTTGGCGACGCGGTACCCCGCGAGATGCGGCACCGGGTGGTGCTGAAGGACAGCTGCACGCTCGAGTTCATCTCCATGCGCCGCAGCGCCGAGGGCCAGGCCTTTGATGTGCCGCTGCTGAGTCTGGATGCCTCCTCGCGCACGGACCGGGAAGCCGGTCTTATTCTGGTCATGATCGGCTCACTCGACGGCCCCGACGCGCCGCAGCATGAGGTCTACCAGACCGACCGGTGGCATGAAGCGATTTCATACCGCTCGCACCTGCACCAGTTGATGCGGCTGTGTGCGGAGACACTGCACAAGGATGAACCCGGCCACGCCGGTTTTTAAGCACAAAAGGACAACAAAATGGCGCTTGGCTGGATGGCTGTGCTGCAGCTGGTTCCCTGGTCTGACGTGATCAGCAACGCCCCAAAGATTGCGGAAGGCGCAAAAAAGCTCTGGAGCACGGTAGGCAAAAAACCGCCCCCTGCGGATGCCGCGCCCTTGGCGGTAGACGATCGCCCATCCGCCATGACGGCCATGGAGAAACGTCTTCAGGCGATGGAAGCCGCCACGGCCGAGCTGCATGAGCAAATGCTGGCATCGGCCGAGCTCATCAAAACGCTGGCCGAGCAGAACACCCAGCTGGTCAAGCGCATTGAGGTCAACCGTGCGCGGCTGCTCATGCTGGCTGCGGTGACTGTTGTCGTCGCGGTGATCGCGATTGCCAGCCTGACGCTTTTGCTGATGCGCTGACGTACCGCGAGCACCCAATAAAAAAGCGCCTCGCGGCGCTTTTTTATTGGCTGGCTGGAATCGCTTATTTCGAAACGACGCGAACCATCTCAAGGCACTTGTTCGAGTAGCCCCATTCGTTGTCGTACCAGGCGACCACCTTGATGAAGGTGCCGTCCAGGGCGATAGACGCATCGGCGTCGAAGATGGAGGTGCGGGTGTCGCCGCGGAAGTCGGTGGCGACGACCTTGTCTTCGGTGTAGCCGAGGATGCCCTTGAGTGCGCCTTCGCTCTGCGCCTTCATCTCTGCGCAGATTTCCTTCAGCGTGGCTTCCTTGTTCAGTTCACAGGTCAGGTCAACCACGGACACATCCGACGTTGGCACGCGGAAGGACATGCCGGTGAGCTTTTTGTTCAGCTCGGGGATCACCACGCCGACAGCCTTGGCGGCGCCGGTGCTTGATGGAATGATGTTTTCCAGAATGCCGCGGCCGCCGCGCCAGTCCTTGTTGCTCGGGCCGTCAACCGTCTTCTGCGTGGCGGTGGCTGCGTGCACGGTGGTCATCAGGCCGCGCTTGATGCCCCACTTGTCGTTGAGCACCTTGGCCACAGGCGCCAGACAGTTGGTGGTGCATGAGGCGTTGGAGATGATGGCTTCGCCCTTGTAGGTCTTGTCGTTGACGCCGAAGACGAACATCGGGGTGTCGTCTTTGGAAGGGGCCGAGAAGATCACCTTCTTGGCGCCGGCTGCCAGGTGTTTTTCACCAGAAGCCTTGTCAAGAAAGAGTCCGGTGGATTCGAGCACCACGTCGGCACCGATGTCGCCCCACTTCAGGTTGGCGGGGTCGCGCTCCTGCGTCAGGCGGATCTTCTTGCCGTTGACGATGAGCGTGTTGCCATCGACAGAAACATCGCCGTCAAAACGGCCGTGCACCGAGTCGTACTTCAGCATGTAGGCCAGGTACTCAGGCTCGAGCAGGTCGTTGATGCCGACGATTTCAATGTCGGAAAAACTCTTGATCGCCGAACGGAAGACATTGCGGCCGATGCGGCCGAAGCCGTTGATACCCAGTTTGATAGCCATTTTCTTGTTGCTCCAGGAAGTTGAAATCTTGTGAGTGCCGCGCTTACTTGCGCAGCACCTTGCGAACCGTATCAGCCACGTTTTCAGGCGTGAAACCAAAGTGTTTGAACAGCACCGGTGCGGGTGCGGACTCGCCGTAGCTGTCGATGCCGACAACCGCCGCGCAGCCGTATTTCCACCAGCCGTCGGTCACGCCCATCTCGACGGCGATGCGGGGAATGCCCTCAGGCAGCACTTCGGATTTGTAGGCGGTCTTCTGCTTGTCGAAGGTCGTGTTGCTGGGCATGGAGACCACACGCACGGCAATCTTGTGAGCGGCCAGCAGCTCCTGCGCCTTCAGTGCCAGCTGCACTTCAGAGCCGGTGGCGATGATCACAGCCTGGGCCTTCTTGTTGAGGCCGACTTCTGCAGGTTCGGCCAGCACGTAAGCGCCCTTGCTGATTTCACCGAGATCGTTCTTGGGCGCGTAAGGCAGGTTCTGGCGGCTGAGCAGCAAGGCCGTCGGCTTGTTCTTGTTCTCGAGCGCCACGGCCCAGGCCACTGCGGTTTCTGCCGTGTCGCCCGGACGCCAGACGTCGAGGTTGGGAATGAGGCGCAGGCTGGCGGCGTGCTCGATGGACTGGTGGGTCGGGCCGTCTTCACCGAGACCAATGGAGTCGTGCGTGAAGACGTGGATGACACGAATCTTCATCAGGGCCGCCATGCGGATGGCGTTGCGCGAGTAGTCGCTGAACGTCAGGAAGGTGCCGCCGTAGGGAATGAAGCCGCCATGCAGCGCAATGCCGTTCATGATGGCGGCCATGCCGAACTCGCGCACGCCGTAGTTGATGTGGCGGCCGCCGACCTTCACGCCATTCGCGCCTTCGGTTTGCACGACATCGCCGTTCAGGTCGAAGCGCAGGGCCGGTGTGGCCTTGGTGTTGGTCAGGTTGGAGCCGGTCAGGTCGGCCGAACCGCCCAGCAGTTCAGGCAGGCCGGCGGTGAAGGATTCGAGTGCGAGCTGCGAAGCCTTGCGCGAGGCAACCGTTTCAGCCTTGGTGTGCGAACCGATGACGGTATCGACAGCGAGTTGAGAGAAGCTCTTGGGCAGGTCGCCCTTCATGCGGCGTGTGAACTCGGCAGCGAGGTCGGGGTGGGCGGTTTTATAGGCGGCGAATTTCGCGTCCCAGTCGGCTTCAAGCGCCAGGCCCCTGGCCTTGGCATCCCAGTCGTCGTGCACTTCCTTGGGGATCTCAAACGGGGCATACGGCCAGTTGATGGCGTCGCGCGTGAGCTTGATTTCCTCGGCACCCAGCGGCTCGCCGTGGGCTTTGGAGGTGTTGGCGCGGTTCGGCGAACCCTTGCCGATGTGCGTCTTGCAGATGATGAGCGTGGGCTTGTCAGCAGACTTCTTCGCGTCGGCAATCGACTGCGCGACTAGCGCCGCATCGTGGCCGTCCACCGGGCCGATGACATTCCAGCCGTAGGCGGCAAAACGCACGGCGGTGTTGTCGATAAACCAGGGGGCGACCTGGCCGTCAATCGAGATACCGTTGTCGTCGTACAGGGCAATCAGTTTGTTCAGCTTCCAGGCGCCGGCCAGGGCCGCGGCTTCGTGGCTGATGCCTTCCATGAGGCAGCCGTCGCCCATGAACACATAGGTGTGGTGGTCGACGATGGCGTGGTCATCACGGTTGAACTCTCTGGCCATGAGCTTTTCAGCCAGCGCCATGCCGACCGCATTGGTCAGGCCCTGGCCCAGCGGGCCGGTGGTGGTTTCAACGCCGGGGGTGTAGCCGTATTCAGGGTGGCCCGGGGTCTTGCTGTGCAGCTGGCGGAAGTTCTTGAGCTCCTTCATGGGCAGCGCATAACCGGTCAGGTGCAGCACGGCGTAAATGAGCATGGAGCCGTGGCCGTTGGAGAGCACAAAACGGTCGCGGTCAAACCAGTTGGGGTTGTGCGGGCTGTGCTTGAGGTGGCTGCCCCAGAGGGCGACGGCCATGTCGGCCATGCCCATGGGGGCGCCGGGGTGTCCGGAGTTGGCTTGTTGTACGGCGTCCATCGCGAGTGCGCGTATCGCGCTCGCCATCAATTGCGTGTTTGCCATGCAGGCTGCTCCAGAGGGGAAAAGTTCGGGGAATCGGGTAAAGCCCCTTATTTTAACGGGCTGGGCCCGGCAGCCCTTTTGGTCGGTTTTCATGGAATTCTGGCCCGATGCGACGACCATGGCCGGCCCGCATGGTCTAAAGTCAGGGCATGCAAGGCCTTCACCTGACAGCCGACCTTCACAACTGCCGCTGCGACCCCGCATGGATGCTGGATGCCGAAAAACTGGGCGCCTGGTGTCTTGAAGCCGTGGCGGCGATGGGCCTGCAACAACGCAAGCAACTGTTTGACAGCTTTTCAGACTGCGAAACCGGCAATGGCATCACGATGACATTGCTGCTTGCCGGCTCGCATGTCTGCATACACGCATGGCCGGCAAAAAAAACAGCAACCGTGGATGTGTTTCTCAGTGGTTCGCAGGCCAGCCTGGCGCCAAACATCATGCAGACGCTGGTTGACCGCTTTGCGCCTGAATGGACAGAACAAAGATCACTTGATCGCGGGGACGAGTCTTGAGCGGCGGCGCTACAGCCATGATCCTGGCCGCAGGGCGGGGCGAGCGCATGCGGCCGCTGACCGACAGCACGCCGAAACCGCTTCTGAAGGTCGGCGGCAAACCGCTGATTGAATGGCACACCGATGCCCTGCAAAACGGTGGCTTCACACAACTCGTGATCAACACCGCCTGGTTGGGGGAGCAGATTCCAGCCTGGTTCAAGGGCAGCGCGCTGACCCTGACTTACTCCGATGAGGGTGCCGATTTTGGCGGAGCGCTGGAAACAGCGGGGGGCATTGCACGCGCCCTGCCCTTGCTGGGGGATGTGTTCTGGGTTCTGGCCGGTGATGTGTTTGTGCCGGACTTTGAATTCACCCAGGCAGCCGTTGACCGGTTTGGCGCCAGCGGCAAACTCGCCCACCTGTGGCTGGTGCCCAACCCGGCGCACAACACCCAAGGCGACTTCGGCCTGGACGCAGGCGGGCTGGCGCTCAACCTTCCTGCCGCCTCACAGCAGCAGCGCTACACCTTCAGCACGATTGGCCTGTACCGCAAGACACTGTTTGACAGCCTGCCTGCTGGCAACCCCGAAGGCATCAAGGCCCCGCTGGCACCATTGCTACGGGCGGCGATGGACAATCAGCAGGTGAGCGCCGAACTGTATGAGAAAGCCTGGACCGACGTCGGCACACCGGCGCGGCTGCAGGAACTGAACAACCCCACCCCATCCACTGCGATCTAGCCATCCATGAACACCACGGTTTACGAAAAAAGGCGCGCTGCTGTTGCGCGTGCCCTCAAGGCGGCAGGCGGCGGCGTCGCCCTGTTGCCCACCGCCCCCGAATCACCGCGCAACCGCGACAGCGACTTTCCCTACCGACACGACAGCTACTTTTATTACCTCACCGGCTTTACCGAGCCCGGCAGCTGGCTGGTGATTGAAGCCAGCGGCAAGACCACGCTGTTCTGCAGGCCCAAGGACCTGGAGCGCGAAATCTGGGACGGCATACGCCTGGGGCCCAAGGCCGCACCGGCTTCGCTGGGTGTAGATGCTGCGTTGAGCGTGGCTGCGCTGGCGGAGAAGATGCCAGTGTTGCTCACCAACCAGAAGGCCGTTTGGTTTCCGTTTGCAACCCACAAGGGCCTGGAGACGCAAGTCGACGGCTGGCTCAACAGCGTGCGTGCGCGCGCCCGCATGGGTGCCGAATGCCCGCAGAGCCAGCACGATTTGTGCAGCCTGCTTGACGAGATGCGCCTGACCAAGGACGCGCATGAAATTGCCATCCTGCGCCGCGCAGGGAAAATCTCGGCGGCTGCGCATGTGCGGGCCATGAAGACATCGGCGGCGATGCTGCGCAAGCCCATCAAGGGCGGTGCCCGCGAATACCACCTTGAAGCCGAATTGCTGCATGAGTTTCGCCGTCATGGCTCGCAATTCCCCGCCTACACCAGCATCGTGGCGGCCGGCCCCAATGCCTGCATATTGCATTACCGCGCAGATACCGCCGAGCTCAAACCCGGCGAGCTATGCCTGATCGATGCAGGCTGCGAGCTCGACGGCTACGCCAGCGACATCACGCGGACCTTCCCGGCCGACGGTAAATTCACGCCGGCCCAGCGCACCCTGTACGACATTGTTCTTGAAGCGCAATACGCCGCCGTGAAAGTGTGCAAGCCCGGCAAACGTTTCAACGACCCGCATGACGCCGCTGTCCGCGTGCTGGCCCAGGGCATGCTGGACACCGGCCTGCTCGACAAAAAGAAACACGGCAAGGTCGATGACGTGCTGGCCTCAGGCGCCTACCGCCAGTTCTACATGCACCGCACCAGCCACTGGATGGGCATGGACGTGCATGACTGCGGCGACTACACCGAACCCGGCAGCAAGCCCCGCGAAGAAAAAGACATGCTCGGCCAGCTGGTGATGAAAAAGCCCTCGCGCATCCTGAGGCCCGGCATGGTGCTGACGATTGAGCCCGGCATCTATGTGCGGCCAGCCAAGGGCGTGCCGAAAGAGTTCTGGAACATCGGCATTCGCATTGAAGACGATGCACTGGTGACCAAAGACGGGTGCGAACTGATGACGCGTGGGGTACCTGTGGATGCAGACGAGATCGAGGCATTGATGGCCGACTGATCGTCAGTTGAAGGCTGGCTGGCGGGCCGGTTTCGAGGTCCGGACTGTGGTCTCACGAGTGGCGCGATGCGCCGATTAGCTATTAAATTCGTAGCTGCTCACGCTGATATCTAAAGGGCTGCGGGCCGATTTAATGCCTGAAAATGGTCCTTTTTGCGTATTTTTGGGCATCAGGGTCGTCTTCAGCATGCATTCATCGCCAAATGTTAATACCCATATTAACTTTTTTGGATTTTTTAACGCGTACGTTAAATTTTTAACGTATAGATTAAAAATGCTTCACCAGCTTCCCATCGTCCGTTCCGGAAGGCGCATACCGGGGCGTTCTGGCTAAACCCCGGTTTTCATGCTGCCCAACGGGCCTCTGGCCGGTTTATTGCTACCCTGCATCAATGGCCCCACCCTCTTCAACACCCGCGGCAAAGGCCGGCTCCGCCGGCAACCCGCAATGGCGCGCACAGGAGCTGCTGCTGATGAGCGAGGTCATGCGCCTTGTCGGCAAGAGCCTGGCGCCCGAAGTGGTGCTACGGGAAATGCTGCACCTGATCTCGGAACTGTTGGGCCTGAACCGTGGCCGCATCGTGCTGGCCGACTTTGTGGGCGACATTGCGCTCGAAGGCCTGGCCGACCGCAAGCCTGGTGCGCGGTCACCTGGCCAGGCCGGCCCAACATCCGCCATCCGCTATGCCTATGGCCTGACAAAAACAGAAATGGCGCGCGGGCGCTACGGGCCGGGTGAAGGCATCACCGGCCGGGTACTGGCAACCGCCCAGCCCATCATCGTGCAGGATATTGATGCAGAGTCGCAGTTTCTTGCGCGCTCGGTCGCACGTGCCCAGTTGCCGCAGGAAGTCGTGGCCTTTATCGCCTTGCCGATTGAAGTCAACCGCGAAGTCATTGGCGTGCTCGCCTGCCACCGCATTCGCAGCCGTGACCGGCAACTCAACGACGATGTGGCGGTGCTGAAAATCCTGGCGACGCTGGCAGGGCAATTGCTGCAGCTGCAGGCGCTGGTCGCTGAAAAAACCCGTGCCCTCCAGGTCAAGAATCAGCTGCTCACGCGCGCGCTGGAGACAGCCGCTGCACGCTACGGCATCATCGGCACCTCGCCTGCCCTGCTGCAGGCCCTGAGCGAACTGGAGCGGGTATCGGAAGCCACGGCAAGCGTCCTGCTGCTGGGCGAATCCGGTACGGGCAAGGAACTGTTTGCGCGCGCGGTACACCTGTCAAGCCAGCGGCGCGCCCAGCCCTTCATCAAGGTGAACTGTGCGGCGATCCCGGATACGCTGTTTGAATCAGAACTCTTCGGCTATGAGCGCGGTGCATTCACGGGGGCGCAAACTGCCCGTGCAGGGTGGTTCGAGCAGGCCGACCGGGGCACCATCTTTCTTGACGAAATCGGCGAGATGCCGCTGGCCATGCAGACCAAGCTGCTGCGCACCTTGCAGGAAGGCACCATCATCCGCCTGGGTGGCAAGCGCGAGATCAAGGTGGCGGTGCGTGTAGTTGCCGCCACCAACCGCGACCTCGAAAGGGATGTCCAGCAGGGCTCGTTTCGGCGCGACCTGTTCTACCGCCTCAATGTCATTCCCATCCGGCTGCCTTCCCTGCGGGAGCGCCAGCAGGACATACGCGCCCTGGCGATTCATTTCCTGAGCCGCGTCAACCAGGACAACCAGCGCAACGTGAGCCTGTCATCGGACGCGCTTGCCCGGCTCGAGCAGCACCCCTGGCCAGGCAATATCCGCGAGCTTGGCAATGTGATCGAGCGGCTGGTGCTGTTGACCGACAGCACCATGGTGTCAGGCCGCGAACTTGAGCGATTTCTGCCGCAGGCAACAACAGCAGGTGTCGCCATGAAACCCCTTGCGGTTGCTGTGCCTGTAGCGGCCGCAGCGCCACTGGTACGCGACTACCAGGCCGCGCAATCCCACTCTGCTGCGCAGCTCCAGGAAGCGCTTGCAGCACATGGCGGCAACCAGTCACGCGCCGCGCAAGCCATGGGCCTGACGGTGAGGCAGTTTGGCTACCGCCTGAAAAAGATGGGCATTCACAATGCCGACAATTTGTAGACATTGTGTTTCTGCCCGGGCGACATGAGGCACGAAAGACGCTATTTAATTTATAGCGCGATACGCTTGCTCCTGTTGGTCCAGTGAAGTATGTGTCGCTCAATATGACAGCCTGGCGCAAGCTGGCACGTGCGTTGCAATAACCGGAGGGACGGCATGTGCCGTGACCCTGATGGAGATTGCCATGACGACCAGCGTTCTTGTTTCCCCCGAACAACTCTCAAGCATGATGGGCACCGGGAAGGTGGTCATCATCGACACCCGTGACGCCGATACCTATGCAGCCGGCCACCTGCCAGGCGCGGTGAACATGCGGGAGATTTTCACTTTTCTGGCCACGTCCACCGCCGAAGGCCTGACCGCACTGAAGTCCACGTTTGCAGAACATTTCGGCGCGGTCGGCCTGTCTGGCGCCGAGACCGCCGTTTTTTATGAGGACGCCCTCAACAGTGGTTATGGCCAGTCATGCCGCGGTTATTACCTGCTGACCTGGCTCGGTTACCCCAATGTCAAAGTGCTCAACGGTGGTTTCTCCGCATGGAAAGCGCAGGGCCTGCCTGTCAGCACTGAAGCTGCTGCCCCCACTGCAGCAACCTTTCCGGCAGACCTGCCGATGAGCGACGTGATGCTGACCAAGGACGATGTGGTCGCTGCGCTCAATACGGAAGTTGCGTTGCTGGACGTACGCGATATCGACGAGTGGACAGGTGAAAGCTCCTCCCCCTACGGCAAGGACTTTGCGCCACGCAAGGGCCGTCTGCCGGGCGCGAAGTGGATTGAGTGGTACCGCTTCATGAAACCCTCTGCGCAGGGCCCGGTGTTCAAGTCGCCACTTGAAGTGCAGGCGGAATGCGCCACCGCAGGTATCGGGACCGACGACACCGTTTACCTCTACTGCTTCAAGGGTGCACGTGCATCCAATACCTTTCTGGCGCTCAAGCAGGCCGGCTTTTCGGATGTGCGCATGTACTTCGGCTCGTGGAATGAATGGTCACGCGATGACTCGCTGCCAATTGAAACCGATGCGCCCGTCATGAAGGCCCAGCGACCCGCACTGGCCCTTGCCGCCTGATCAAGCCACACCCACCCAAGATTAAAGGAACGTTTTCATGTCCGTTGACACCCTGACTGCAGCCACCGCACCGACCACGGTCAAGGCTTACCTCAAACCCATTGACGCGGCAGGCCTGTCGGCCTTCGCTGCCAAGGGCAAAGCCAATCCGGCATCACGCGGGACCAACAAGGTCCACACCGTGATGCAGGGCATGTACCGCTCGCTGAGTTATGTCGGCGAGCACCAGCCTGTGGTGGTTGACGAGCCCTTGCACCTGTTCGGCGAGAACACCGCGCCCGCACCTGGCGAAATTGTGCTCTCCGGACTGGGCGGCTGCCTGGCTGTAGGCATCACGGCAGTAGCTACCTGGAAGCAGGTCAAGCTCAGCAAGCTGGAGATCTTCATGGAAGGCGACATCGGCAACCCGGCCGCCTGGGGTGCCGGCGGTGCACTGAAGGAAGCCAAAGACATGGGCTTCCAGGCGATTCGTGTGAAGGTGGTGGTTGAGGGCGATGCGAGCCGTGAGGTGCTGGATGAAATTGTCCAGCACGCGAATTTTTATTCGCCGGTGGCCAACAGCATGCGCAACCCGATTCCTTTTGAGATCACCACGGCCTGAAGACAGGCCTGCATTACCGGAGTTTTTATGGAAGTCCTGGACCGCGCTCCCTCGCACCCTGCCACCGACAGCCACGCACCCGAGCCGGCTGCGGCAGCGCTGGTCCAGTCGGTTCGGGAACTGGCTGATGGCCCGCTGGCCGAACTGGCTGAAGACATTGACCGCCGGGGCATTTATCCGAAGTCCGTGTTGCAGCGCCTGGGCGAGCTCGGGGCTCTAAGCGCCCACATCGCATCAGACGGCAAACCTGCGGACTATGGCCTTGCGATCAGGGCCATGACTGAAGTGTCACGCGTCTGTGGGGCCACCGGTTTCATGGTCTGGTGCCATGAGGTGTGCGGCACCTACATGGAGCAGTCTGGCAATCCGGCGTTGGCAGGCGACAGGCTGGCATTGCACAACAGCGGATCGACGCTGGGTGCAACCGGCATGTCCAACCCCATGAAGACGTTCGCCGGCATCGAAACCCTGCTGCTGCACGCACGCAGGACAGATGGCGGCTGGCTCGTCAATGGCACCTTGCCGTGGGTCAGCAACCTCGGGCCTGACCACTACTTCGGTGCCGTCGCCGATGTTGAAGGCAGCGCAGCGGATGGCGCTACAAAATCAGAAGTCATGTTCATCGTGCATTGCAATGCGCCGGGTGTCGAGCTCCGAAACTGCCCCTCGTTTTCTGCGATGGAAGGCACCAACACCTGGGCAGTGCGGTTGACCAACTACTTTGTCGGTCAGAAAGATCTGATTGCCGATCCGGTACGCCCCTTCATAGGCCGCATACGCGCTGCGTTCATCCTGCTGCAAACCGGCATGGGTCTCGGTGTGGCGCAGGGCGCCATCGACTCGATGTGGAAAGTTGAACGCCAGCTCGGCCACGTGAACGAATTCCTTGAAGACCGGCCTGATGCCCTTCAGGCCGAACTTGACGACCTGACAGCGCGCATCATGGCGTTGGCAAAAACGCCTTTTGGCCAGGACAGGACATTCCTGATCGACGTGCTCGATGCGCGTGCCCATGCATCCGAACTGGCCTTGCGCGCAGCCCAGTCGGCGTTGCTGCATCAGGGCGCGCGTGGCTACCTGATGACGTCCGACGTGCAGCGCCGGGTGCGGGAGTCGCACTTTGTAGCCATCGTCACGCCGGCCATCAAGCATTTGCGCAAGGAAATCGCGCGCCTGAGTGCCGAGGAGCAACCTGCATGACCGGAGCCCCCACGCTTGCCACTGCGTGTGCTGCGCTGCCCCCCGAGGGGGCTGTCGCCTGCGATCCGGCAGAGCCGGCCTCGCGGCTGGAAATGGCCCCCACGCTTGCCACTGCGTGTGCTGCGCTGCCCCCCGAGGGGGCTGTCGCCTGCGATCCGGCAGAGCCGGCCTCGCGGCTGGATCTGCCGGGCGCTTCAGACCTTGGTCAGTTGCCATGGGAGCTCTTTATCTGCCGGGCCTGCGGCCTGATTTATGACGAGGAAAAGGGCGACGCAGACAGCGGGCTGGCAGCAGGGACGCGGTTTGCGGACATTCCTGATGACTGGGCCTGTCCGCTGTGCGGCGTGACCAAGTCCGACTTCGAGCCTTACATCATGGAAGCGCCGGCGCGCAGCACACGGCGTACCGCTACGTCACGAAGTGCATCATCACGGCGTGGAGCCGGCACACTCATCATCGGCGCCGGCCGCGCCGGCTGGCAGATGGCCGAGGCCTTGCGCGCACGCGACACCAGCATGCCCATCACCATGGTCACGACCTGCAACGGCGACGTGTATGACAAGCCCATGCTCTCGGTGGCAATGAGCCGCGGCATCAGGCCGGACAAGCTGCCACGCGAAACGGGTGCCGCTGCCGCACTTCGCCTGAACATCAGCCTGCTTCCTCATACAGGTGCGATACGCATCACACCGGCAAGCAGGCAGTTGCGCACCACACGCGGCACGCTGCGCTACAGCAAGCTGGTTCTGGCACACGGCGCTGAAGCCCGCTTGCCGGCGCAATTCCCTCCAGCGCTGTGCTGGCGTATCAACCACCTGCAAGCCTACGCCAGATTCCGCGCTGCGCTGGGCGAAGTGCCGCAGCGCGTTGCAGTGGTTGGCGCAGGCCTGATTGGTTCCGAGCTCGCCAACGACCTGGCACTCGCAGGACATGAGGTCGTGATGCTGGACATTGCGACAAGGCCACTGGCGGCCATCCTGACGGAAGACCAGTCAGCACAGCTGCTTGCTGCCTGGTCTTCCCTGCCCATCAGGTTTATCGGCGGCGTACAGGTCGTCAACATCAATGCCGGCGCAGGTGGAAAAGTCATCAACACCCTGTGTGGCCAGGTTTTTACAGCCCATCACATCATCGTGGCCGCTGGCTTGCAGACACCACAGCGCCTGGCGGCAAGCGCGGGCCTCGCATGGGCCAACGGGATAGCGGTTGACGCCGAAACGCTTGCGACCAGCGCAGACGGCATCTACGCGCTGGGTGATTGCATTTCCGTCGATGGGCAGGTCAGCCGTTACATCGAGCCGATAGCACGCCAGGCGAAAACCATTGCCGGGGAGATCACCGGGAAATCTGACTCGCCCTATCGACAAAGATCTGTGCCACTGCGCATCAAGACGTCTTCGTTGCCTTTCACGCTTTAGGCTGGCAGGGCGGCGGACCCCGGGCTCGCCGGCCATGTATTTATGGAGCACGTGCGGCACCTGTTTTCATCAAGGAATTTAATTTTCTTCAATCTGCGGCCCTGAACCAGCCCTATAGTGGCAGGCAGTACAGGAGCCAAAATTGAACGCGCCCACCTCATCCCCGCAAAACGAAATCCTCCAGAGAGCGGAGCGGCAGTCACAGGTTGTGCAGGCGCTCAAGGCTGTATTGCCCGGGCATGCGCTGCTCTGGAACAGCGAAGACACAACGCCCTATGAATGTGACGGCCTGACTGCATATCGCGAGCGTCCACTGGTTGTAGCACTGCCCGAAACCTATGCACAGGTGCAGGCGATCCTCAAAACCTGCCATGCACTGGACGTGCCGGTGGTGGCGCGCGGCGCAGGCACAGGGCTGTCTGGCGGGGCAATGCCGCACAGGCTGGGCGTCACCCTGAGTCTTGCAAAGTTCAACCGGATATTGAAGCTGGACCCGATCGCCAGGACTGCGCTTGTGCAGGGCGGTGTGCGCAACCTGGCCATCTCTGAAGCCGCCGCACCACACGGCCTCTATTACGCACCGGACCCATCAAGCCAGATCGCCTGCACCATAGGCGGCAACGTGGCTGAAAACTCGGGTGGCGTGCATTGCCTCAAGTACGGCCTGACGGTTCACAACGTGCTCAAGGTCAAGGGCTTCACGATTGATGGCGAGGAGGTCGAGTTCGGTGGCGATGCACTTGATGCGTCGGGCTACGATCTGCTCAGCATCGTCATCGGCAGCGAAGGCATGCTTGCGGTCACAACGGAAGTCACTGTAAGGTTGATCCCGAAGCCACAACTTGCGCGTTGCATCATGGCCAGTTTTGACGACTTGCGAAAGGCAGGCGATGCGGTGGCGGCTGTCATTGCGGCAGGCATCATTCCTGCCGGACTGGAGATGATGGACAAGCCCATGACCATTGCAGTCGAGGATTTTGTACATGCGGGTTACGACCTGACTGCTGAAGCCATCCTGCTTTGCGAAAGCGACGGCACGGTCGAAGAGGTGGAAGAAGAAATTGGCCGCATGAGCGACGTACTTGTCCGATGCGGGGCAACCGCGATTGCCATCAGCCAGAATGAGGCCGAACGCCTGCGCTTCTGGAGCGGCCGCAAGAACGCTTTTCCGGCATCGGGCCGCATCAGCCCTGACTACATGTGCATGGACTCCACGATCCCGCGCAAGCGCCTGGCCGACATCCTGCTGGCAATTGCGGAGATGGAGAAAAAATACCGGCTGCGTTGCGCCAATGTTTTTCATGCGGGTGATGGCAACCTGCATCCACTGATCCTGTTCGATGCAAACGATGCAGACCAGTTGCGCCGTTGCGAGCTCTTTGGTGCGGACATCCTGGAAACCAGCGTGGCCATGGGTGGTACCGTGACCGGCGAACATGGCGTCGGCGTGGAAAAGCTCAACTCCATGTGCGTGCAGTTCTCGGCTCAGGAGAACGAGCAGATGTTCGGCGTCAAGCGTGCATTTGATGCGAAAGGGCTGCTCAATCCGGGCAAGGTGATTCCCACGCTAAACCGCTGCGCGGAGTACGGAAAAATGCTGGTGCGCGGTGGACAAATCGCGCATCCGGATCTGCCCCGATTCTGACCATGCAGGCACTGCGCGGGCTGGCCTGGCTTCTTGCCTTTCAATCCCTGGGCGAATTGCTTGCACGCGGTTTGAAATTACCCTTTCCAGGGCCTGTCATCGGCATGATTTTGCTGCTGTTTGCCCTACGCTGCCGGCTGGTGCGCGAGCCTGTGAATGTGTGCGCCGACTTCATCTTGGCGCACCTTTCGTTACTCTTTGTGCCTGTCGGGGTGGGCGTGATGACCCATCTGTCACTCGTCAGCCAATACGGTTTGCGTATGCTCTCGGTGATTGTGTTGTCCACCATCGCCGGACTGGCCGTGACCGTGCTGAGCCTTCACTGGCTGCGCGATCCGGCTGAAGGCGCACGTCAGGAGGACGGCGATGCCCCGCTTCGTTGAGCTTTGGGTCTATCTTTCAGCCACGCCGCTGTTCGGACTGACGGCAACCCTGGTGGTGTATGTGCTTGCCCAGGCAAGCTATGCGCGGCTGCAGCAGGCTCCCTGGGCCAACCCTGTTCTATGGACGGTCGTGGTTCTGGCAGGAGGGCTGCTGGCGACTGGTGTGCCCTATCCAACCTACTTCGCGGGGGCGCAGTTCATTCACTTCCTGCTGGGGCCGGCCGTTGTGGCACTGGCCTGGCCGCTCTGGCAACGCCGCGAAGAGTTGCGCAAGCGATGGGGCCGCCTGCTTGTTGCCTCGCTTCTGGGCGGTGCGGCAGCCAGCGGTTCCGCATTGCTGTTGGCTTGGGCGCTGGGCCTGCCAGCGGAGGTCACACTGTCGCTTGCACCCAAATCCGTCACGGCGCCGGTGGCCATGGGCATCGCAGAGAAGATAGGCGGCATTCCGGCACTGGCAGCGGTGTTCGCGGTGATTACCGGCCTGGTGGGTGCGCTGTCGGGCAAGTACCTGTTTGCCCTGCTACGCATACCGACCAACCGCAATGGCTGGTCGGCGAGAGGTTTTGCAATGGGCACAGCGGCACACGGCCTTGGTGCGGCACGCGCCCTGCAAGTCGATGCGGACGCCGGTGCCTATGCCGGTCTCGCGCTGGGCGTGCAGGTCGTGCTTGCGTCCCTGCTCATACCGCTGGCCTTCCGGCTGCTGGCGCCCTAGACTGGCTGGACGGCCTTGACAACGCCAGGTACTTTGGCGATGGCACCGAAGAGGATCTCACCGGCCAGCTGGCCGCCCTCTTCAATGACCAGCTTGCCGTAACGTATGGTGCCGGTGACTTTACCGGTCGAATAAATCACCAGCTTCTGGCGGACTGTCAAATTGCCATTGAACTCCCCGCGAATTTCGGCGACATCAATTTCAGCAGAACCCTTGAAGGCGCCCTGCTCGGAAATCTGGATCACGCGCGAGTCCATCGTCGCTTCTACCGTGCCTTCCACCACGAGGGTGTCGCAATCGGTAATCTCCACACCCTTGAGCTTGATGTTGGGGCCTACCGTCAGCTTGCTGCCGCCCTCGCTTGCGCTCGTGACTGGCGACGCAGGCTGGGTTGCAGCGCTGTCAGGCTGGGCCTTCACTGCCTGTGCGCTGGAAGCCGCGCTGTTATTCAGGGCTCCGGAACTGGCATTGACGTTGTAACCATTGGCCGCGCCATGCTGCCTCAGCGTGCCGGGCCCGCCCAGCGTTTCATTGTCGCGTTTGCCGAAAAAGGGTGTTGCCATGTGACTTCCTTAAAAAAGAGAAGGCATGGTACGTCTGTGCCCTGATTAAAACGTGCGAGCAATGCAAGAAAGGTAACGAAATTAATTCTTACATCGCCGTTCTTACGCCTTAAAAAAATACAAGTCGATATAGTCCTGTTCACATGGCCTACACGCTCAAAATTTTTACTGCTGATGATGTAAGTGCGGCCGAACGGGCCGGTGCAGAACAGCGATTTCGCAGCGCGCTCGACAACGCCCTTGGCAGCAAGGACCTTGTACTGCCGGTGCACCAGGCATACCTTCGACTTTTGCAGACTTACGGCGACCACGAACGACCCTGGCCGATCACGCCCGAAGAACAACTGTTGGCCGATCAGTGGGAGGCCGCCGAACTGGCTGCGACCCGCGCAGCTTTCGGTGAAGAACGCTATATGGGCGATGCCGAATTCGAGATCCTGCCTTAAAGCAGCAGCCCCTCTTGGGGGATGCAGCGCATCAAAGCGTTGCTAAATGATCACCCGCCGCGAAAGTAGTCCCTTTGAGGTACAGCCCAAACTGGCTTTATCCGGATAATTGCGTACAAATATCGAGGAGACAGGATTTTCAAGGTGGAATTTATAGTTCTTTTTTTAATAGGCCTGGGCGCGCTGGGCTTGGGGGGCCTGGGCATGTATCACCTTGCCCGGCGCAAAAGCGTCTTTTCACCCGCGCCTGCACCCGCCACCAATGCCGCGCCAGCGAAGGTCGCTGACAACACGCCCGAAACTTCCGGGTATCAGGTCAGCTACGCACCACCCCAGTTTGAATGGAGCGGCAACAGCAGCGGCGCCCTGCCGGTTAAAACGCTCACCTACAACCAGTACGAGTGCATGGAGGATGCGCGGTACGGCTTCAGGATTGTCGGCCTTCCCCCAAGCGAACGGAATTTGCCCCAGCCGCACAAGACCCGAGCACACGGACTGAAGACCGTCGCATCGTTGTCAAAACACGGATTTCTGCAGGCAGACCCTGAAGGAGGTTACGTCATTACCGACCTGGGACTCAATGCCCTGGCGGTCTGCAGCGTTCGATACTAGAACTGCCCCCCGTGTATTTGCGCTGCATTGTGGGCAGGCTATAGGGTTGCATCCGGCGGTGCATTGCTTGCTGCCCATGAATAAAGCGCTACAAACACCAGCGCATCAAAAACCGCACCGAAACAGATATAGAGAACCGGCATGAAAAGCACGGAGAGGTGCTGCATGATCAGCGCCTGTACCAGCACCTGGTGAGGCACCATGACCACCAGGAATCCCAGTATCAGCGCCGTATATCCCAGCTTGGCCAGCAGGCCCTGGTTCAGGATGTAGTAACCCATGGCCAGCATCACCGGCGTGGCGAGAATCACCACATAGCCAATGGTCAGCAGCTCCTCGCTGTGACGCGCAATGGTGTAAGGAAAGGCTGAGGGCGTCAACCAGAAGTAAAGCAAGGCCGCAAACTGCACTGCGCAAACGATGCGTATCGGATATTTCAGAGGCAGCGATTCCTTTTCCATGCGCAGCGACAACAGAAAGGCAATCAGCGTCACCGCGGCCGTCACCAGCATGGTGGTCGGCGTAGGCAGGGGCGTCGCATCGCCCGCTCCAGACAGGAGCAGGGAATATTGGCCAGCCTCGTTGAGCTGCGAGGCGCGCAGGAACGGGACGGCAAGCCCGCCCGACCAGAAGAGTATGCAGTTGCGCCAGAAGTCCAGCAGCAGGGGCTTGGCCCACATCAAAAGTCCGCACAACAGCAGCGG
This sequence comes from Pseudomonadota bacterium, assembly GCA_040390295.1. GTDB lineage: Bacteria > Pseudomonadota > Gammaproteobacteria > Burkholderiales > Burkholderiaceae_C > Polaromonas. The sequence goes on along the minus strand of JAZJYR010000019.1, from coordinate 37,458 downwards.
CAGCACAATAGCCTGCGCCATCAGCCACGGCGTGACTTTTAGCGGCGTGATGGCGCGGTGCGGCCGGACTTTCACCAGCCTCGCGCGCGCTTCGCGAACCGCGGAAAATGCGGCATGAAAGTCACGGTCGTGCTGGCGCGCCTCTTCTGAAAGAGATACTTTTTTAAAGTTCATGGCGGCAATCAAAAGTCGTGAAACACACCGACCGTCAGGCCGCTTCGTGTGTAAAGGGGGTTCGTGTAGCGCGTGGCGCCCATCAGCAAACCAGTACGGGCATTTAGCCAGTGTCGCCATGTCAGGCTCGCCTCACGGCTATTGAAATTGACGAGCTGCGTATTCGCGGTGAGCGCCAGATAGCCCTCGCCTCCCCAGCCATAACGCGCACTCACAAGGTCCTGCCTGTCATGCCCATAGGTCAGCGCCACAAATTGCTGCTGCGTCCTTATGCCGCCCGGGTTGCTGCTGTTCAGTCGAACTCCGGCCTCTGCAATCCAGGGTGACTCGAAGTAGTAGATCAGGCCAAGCGCCAGACTACGGTCTGTATGCCCGTCAGGCGCACTGTAATAACCTACCCCGACCGAGCTCACGAGCCGGCGGTCTGCCAGCCACTTCCTGTAGAGGGTCGCATCCACGCGGTAACGCGGAAGATAGAAAGCACCGTCTCCTGCGCCGACCGCAAGCGATCCATACCAGTCCTGGTCAAAGGTATAGGTGTCGCTGATACCCACAAACGTACCGTCCTTGTTGAAGCGGTGCTGTGCTGACAACTCTCCCTGCAACACGTGGGCTCCGCTACCGTAGGTGCCCCTCAATGTCACGTCTCGCCAGTTGCCGTAGCCGCCGCTCAGGTTTTGAGCACTGGTGTCGAGCTGCAAGCTGCGTCTGTCGGTGTCGGCTGCCTGTGTCGCAACAGGCATGGCACTCTCCTGAGCGTTGCCTGAGCCCTGTGCCATCGCCGGGCTTGAGCAGGCAAACGCCATCAGCAACAAGCCCGCATTTTTTTTCAGCATTGAAATCCCTCCTGTACTAGCCGTCATTGCCGTATACCCTTTATTTACTCGTGTTGTATGTGCGGTACCGCTCATTGGCAGACCACTGTTGAGGATGCCGGCGTAACCCTCTCGTTCACCAGAATCTGGTAAGCCACTTCGTCGGTAACAGCCCATCGCGACGAATGACGCAAAGCCTGTGACTCGCGCAACCAGCAGCGTGCACTGACCTTGTCGTCCTGACGCAGCGCCAGCACGGCAATCAGACCCCACGGGTAATCCGTTTTGCCCTGACTCAACCAGTCGCTACGGTGCTGGCTCATCCACTTGCGGTAGTGGGAGGCAGCATCCCCGTGCAGTAGGGGGAACCCCACCAACAGCGGGAATATCTGTGCAACATGGTCCGGATAAAACGCGGCTTTTTCTGAGCGTTGTTCAAGCTGGGTCGAGACCAGGAAGCGCTTGCTGACCGGCTCCCAGAAGGTCTTCTGGATTGCGCTCGCCAGCTTGTCGGCCTCGGTTCTCTGGCCTGGCTGTTTCAGGTGGCTTTTAAGGGACCATACCTCCAGGTTGTCCATGAAAAGGCCGTGCAGGTATACAGGTGAGACCATGTAGATCCCTCGGGACGGCTGAAACAAATGCTCCAGCGCATTTTTGCTGACTGCATAACTTTTGGTCAGTGCGGGATTTGCATTCATGTAGGCAGGCATGGTTTCCAGCAGCTTCATCCAGATGGCCAGCAGCGCGTCATCGGCATCGGCGGTCTTGCAGGACGCCCATGGCGCACTGCCGGTACGGCAAAACCGGTCAAACGTGCCATCAGGCTTCTGTCCGGGTACAAGCCAGCTGGCAAACTTCTGGGCAGGCACCGAAATATCCAGGCCGTTCTCATGTGCCAACAACAGGGCCTGCATCGCAAAGTAGGGGTCGGCTGACTCACCGTGATACAGCACGGTGATGACGCCATCGGCGTCCGAGTAACCGGACAGGTTCAGCCTTGCGGCAGCCGAGGCCTGACCCATGCAGCCGACAAGCAACGCCACGGCAGTGAAGAAAAGATATGCGCGCTTCATGCTGCTTTCACCATGCCAATCTCATGTGCCCAGACAGCGCCATGAGCCACAACACCGTCCTCCACAATGATGTTGCGCGCACTGATGGTGGTCAGCGCATCAGGCCGACCGATCACCGCGTTGGTGCCAATCAGTATGTCGCTCTCGGACACAAGCGGCCCGGACACCATGGAGTCATCAAACATGTACACGCGTTTTTCACATGTCACCGCCCCCTGGACCTCGGCTCCTTTGGCGATACTGATGCCTTCCCGGGCCTTGATGTCACCGATCACTGTGGTACCGGCTCCAACGATGAGAAAGCCTGTCACGACCAGGGAACCCCGGTAAATCCGGCTGGCCGGCAAAGTGCAATTGCCACGCACGATGTACAGCAAGGGGGTCTGCATGACGCTGTCTGGCAACTCATCGAAGCCGGCCTCCTTTTGGTTCCTGGCACCACCGGAAAACCCACGACGACCCCGGCCGGATCCAAAGTGCACAACAGGTGCCTGCACACGTTCGAACCAGGTCTCATTACCGAGTTCGACAGCCGAGCCGGCTGAAATACGACGCATGGCAACGCTGTTGTCGTTCAATACAAGTACATCTTCCGCATGACCCCAATCCCGGATTTCACTTTGCGCACCCAGGGCAATGCACCCTGTGGCGTAGAGCGCTGAAAAAGCGGACTTCGGACCGGCATGAATGCTGCCGTCCACGTAAAGCGGTGGTCCGCAATGAACAGGTTCCTCGCTCTGTATGTCAGACGAGATCATTCGCTTGGGCGCGTTGCGAAGATCCATGGCCTCCACAGGCTGCGTTACAAAATCAAAATCCTCAAAGCCCGTCAATGGGCCGGTACCCAGCCTGGCACGGGCATCCGCATCAAGGCGGCGGGCAAAATGATCAATGTCACTTGTGTAGCTGGATGAGATGGGCAAGGCGCCTGAGTCCGTCGGGTGTAGCCATTCGCGGAAAGCCGGCACAAACGGCAGCGTAAGCAATAGCAGGCAAACCAGTGCAAAGGCAAAATAGGTGAGGTAGCCTGGTGTCATCATTTGGCATGTCCTTTGCGGTATCGAATCGTCTTGTCCCAAACCATGTCCCGCTTGAGAACGCTGTCCAGCACCAGGCTCCAGACAGCACCCGAGATCGCAAACAGGCTGACAAAAAAGCCGAGCAGATTGAAAGGCAGCAGGCGCAGACGTTTGCGGTTGCCGTCAATCAGCACGGCGATCACGATCTCAAAAAAGGCAGCAAAATTACCCAGCGTGCCGTAGACCATCAGCGCAAAAATTGGTATCACCTGAGAAAGGAGAGAGCCTGCATTGAGGAAATAAAGTCCGAGCGCGAGACCCCAGCCCAGCAGCATGACAAGAGGAATGACGAACACAAAAAGAAGAAGCAGTCCGTCGATTCGCTGCCCGAGGGTCAGGTACCGGCTGGTGGCGAATTTCCAGAGGTAGCGCGCCATCACCTGGTTATGGCCTTTCGCCCAGCGCGTGACCTGCTTGATGCGTACGCTCCATTCCTCGGGTACTTCTTCGTAGCATTCAGAACGGTTGGTGTACACCGTCTTCCAGCCATGGAACATGAGCCGGTAAGTGATGTCAGTGTCTTCGGCAAGTGTGTCGTCGTGCCAGCCGCCAACCGCCTCGACCGCAGAAAGACGAACGCCGCCAACCGTACCGCCATACTGCGGCATGAGGTTCATGTTCATGCGTGCCTGCTGGTCTACCTGATAGCCCGCCGATCGTTCGAGATCGAGCATGCGGGTGAGCAGGTTGGCACCACTGTTGACAGGTACCACGCGTCCCATCACAGAACCAACTTCCGGGTCAAAAAATGGTGCCACCAGTTGTTTGAGCAACCCGCGCCCAGGAACATAGTCGGCATCAAAAATGATGGCAATATCTCCCTCGGCAAATTGCAGCGCATCCTTGAGCGCCGCCGACTTGCCCGACTTGCCCCCCGATCGGTGAAAAGGGGAAATGCGCGAGGGGAATCGGGCCACATAGCCGTCAATGATCTGTGCAGTGGCATCTGACGAGCGGTCGTTGACGGGGATGATTTTCAGACGGTCAGCCGGATAGTCGGTGTTGAGCAACGCCTCGATACAGCCTGCAATGACCTTTTCTTCATTGTGAGCGGCAATAAAGACCGTGATCATCGGCCAGTTCGCAACTGAAATATCAATATAGGGATGACGCTGCTCACCAGTCAGGCGGTTCATCGTGAACATGAAATGCCTGACGCCGTAAACCGCCATGATCACCACAACCAGGCAGAGCAAAGACGCCATCACGGCGGCGACAGGATAGTCCTTGAAGGTGGGGACCAGCGAGATGGGCATCAGGGGTGCGAGCGGGTCGCCGGGCGCGCCGATTCCGGCGGGCTGGGCAAAAGCGGGCAAGGCAGACGACAGCCACACCGCCATCACTGCGGGCAGCAATGCAAGGGCTTTTAATTGCCTCAAAACAAGAATTGATCGCATGAGGCAGGGAGTTTTGTGCATGTTCGTCAGCCCTGAGGAAAGTGCCAGGCGGAATGTCATGATGACGTTCAACATCACACAGGTACGGCAAGCACGTGTTGTTGCTGCCGGTTGACGGCGAAGTCGCGCGCAAGCACATCCACAATGCGACGGGACGCCGTACCGTCACCAAACGGATTGCCAGCCCTGGACATTCTTGTCCAGGCATCCGGGTCGTTTGTCAGCCGATCGACTTCGCTGACGATGGCGGATCGGGTAGCTCCTATCAGCAGGGCACAACCGGCATCAACCGCCTCGGGTCGTTCAGTCTCGTCGCGCAGGACCAGCACTGGTACACCGAAGGTAGGCGCCTCTTCCTGCAGCCCTCCGGAATCCGTGAGCACCAGCCATGCGTCGGCCAACGCCTGCTGCATCTGGGTGTAATCCAGCGGCGCTGTCAATTTGACGTTGGGGATGTTGCCAAGCAAGGCGTGCACCGGCCCGCGTACAACAGGATTCAGGTGGACCGGAAAAAGAATTTGAAGCGATGGTTGCTGGCGGGCAATGTCTGCGATGGCATGGCAGATCTCATCGACGTCCCGCCCCCAGTTCTCGCGGCGATGGACGGTTACCAGCAGGTGCCCACGGCCTGCGGTATTGCGTTTGACGCCAAGACGCTCGCAAGTCCAGTGCTGGGCATCAATCACGGTGTTGCCTGTCAGATGGATACGTTCGTCCGCAATGCCCTCTGTTTGCAGCGCGACGCGTGCCCGTTCGGTTGGCGGAAAGTGAAAGCGTGTGATGCGACTGATCATCTGCCGCAGGCCTTCCTCGGGAAAAGGCCGGTCAAGATTGCCTGTACGCAGCCCCGCCTCCACGTGCGCCAGTGGCACCCGATGGTAGAACGCCGCCAGCGCTCCCTGAAAGGCACTTTCGGTGTCGCCCTGCACCATGACCAGCGACCAATTTTGAGCCGTCATGACGGCATCAAGCTGCTGCCGGCATCCGGTACTGAACTCCAGCAGACTACTGCCGGCACGCTCCAGAGCAATATCTGGAGAGATATCGAAACAGTTCAGAATTTGCGTGGCCATATCCTCGTGCTGGCCGGTATGAAGCCACTGGACTTTGGCCCAGCCAGCGGCCTTGAGAGCGTGATAAACCGGTGCAAGCTTGATAATTTCCGGACGGGTGCCGGATACGAGAAGTATGTTGTTCATTGTTTAAGGCTTAGAGAAGGCCAGCGGCTTGTGCCGCAAAAATGCAGGACCGGAAAAATAGACTTTCCCTGCAACGGCAGGGTCAGGCTGAGGGCGCGCTACATCACACTGCCGGCGCTACTGGCGCGACGGGATCCGGATTCGTTGAAGAACACGCCAGCATTTGCAGCTTCACGCTGCAGAAGGTCTACGACAAGAATGAGGTCACCACCAAATCGACCTATTCCAAGTTCACGGATCATTTTTTCTTCCTGCTCCAGCGTAGCCATGCGAAGAAAACACAACGCCTGGCGCTTGCCAAGATGACTTGCCGGAAGTATGTCGAGGCGGGAAATCGCGCCAAAGTCTGCGCAGAGCAAGCGCATTGCTGGATGAAGCGTATCTATGCCATCGCATCGCTCCAATATTTCCAGTCGCTTTTTCATGTTGATTCCAGGAATGTTTTAAGGTTGAGTAGCCTTGCTACTCAAATGGACGTCCCTCGTTTCGGGCTAAACACATTGAGCTACAGGTCCTGCATCAGGAAGCCGGGCAAACAACCTCCTCTCATGTAGGACATGGCCGAAGGTATTAATTCACATGGTGGCCGCGGTTTAAGCTCAAAGCTTCTGCCTTTGCCCAGTCGCAAAGTGCCGTGCGCACGAGCACAGCACCCGTCTTTTTCACATCACCGCATTTCACACCTGGCAATCAGCATGGAATCAAAGCGACTTCATCCGGCGCTGCATCACCTTGTAGAGGTCACAACCAATTCAGGTAGCTGGACTGTCGATATCAGCGACCGACAAGTCACTCTCAGTCAGCCTCTGGAGATGATGCTGGGACTTTCCCAAGCGAACGCCACCGACAGCCGCACGGCAATGCCTCTGGAACGCCTGCTGAATTTTTTTGAGTGTGAGTCCCGCATCACCATTGAAGCGCACATCAACAGCTGCATCAACAAAGGCATCCGGTTCGATGAGGAAGCCCAGCTTCGGATCACCAGCGGAAAACATCTATGGGTACGCATGGTGGGCGAGGCCGTCCTGGACGCCACCGGCGTAGTTGGCGGAATACATGGCCTGCTGCAGGATTTGACAGAAAGAAAGCGTGCGCAGAGTGAAGCCGTGGGCATCACCATGCGGCTGGGTACGACGCTGGCCAGCATCAAGGAAGCCTTTGTTACGGTGGATCACAAAGGTTGTTTCACCTACGTCAACCGCGAAAGCGAGAGCCTGTTGAAACGAACGGGCGATCAGTTGCTCGGCCGAACCTTGTGGGATGAGCTTGACGCAAGGGATACCGGGACGCTCCGGCAGGAGTTCAATGCCATGGTCACGGAAGGTTCAGGAAGGGAGTTTGAACACTTTTGCCCGCCCATAGGCAAATGGCTTGAGCTACGCGCCTATGCGTTTGAAGAGGGCGTGGCAGTTTATTTTCGTGACGTCAGCAGTTCGAGGCGTTCTCAGGAGCAATTGCTCCTCCTGGAAACCAGTATCTCGCGCCTCAACGATATCGTCATCATCACAGAAGCCGGGCCCATCGACGCGCCGGGGCCCCGTATCGTATTCGTCAATGATGCCTTCGAACGACACACGGGCTACAGCCGCGAAGAAGCCCTGGGTAAAACGCCACGCATTCTTCAGGGCAAAAAGACACAACGCGTGCAACTGGACCGCATACGCACAGCCCTGAAGTATTCACAACCGGTTCGTGCAGAAATCATCAACTATCGCAAGAACGGCCAACCATTCTGGATGGAGCTTGAAATTGCACCTGTCGACTACTTCAATCGCGGGCTGACACACTGGGTATCGGTTGCACGCGATATCACCGAACGCAAGGCCGCAGAAGACGAGATTGAACACCTGGCTTTTTTCGATGCACTGACCCAGCTTCCAAACCGCCAGTTGCTGATGGAGCGTTTGAAAAGAACGCTCTCGCAATGCGAAGACAGCAACACCATAGGGGCGTTGATGTTCATTGATCTTGACAACTTCAAGGTGCTCAACGACACCATGGGTCACTCCAGAGGCGATATGTTGCTGGTGCAGGCAGGGCTAAGACTGTCGGCCTGTTCCCGTCTGAGCGACACCGTAGCAAGATTGGGCGGCGATGAATTTGTGGTCATGCTGGAAAATCTCGGCGACGACATGGAGGCCGCCGTAAAGCAAACTCGCACAGTCGGCGAAAAAATACTGCTCGCCCTGAGCGAACCCTATGACCTGACGGGTCACCAGCACCACAGCACTTGCAGCGTAGGCATCACACTATTCAGCCGGCACCAGCAAAACATTGGCGACCTGTTAAAGCAGGCGGACCTGGCGATGTATCAGGCCAAAGCTGCAGGGCGTAATGCACTTTGTTTTTTTGACCCGGCAATGCAGGCGGCAGCCACCGCAAATGCGACCCTGGGCGCAGAGCTCAGGCAGAGCCTGCGCCGACAGGATTTTGTACTGCACTACCAGCCCCAGGTGGGCCGGCAGGGCATGTTCGGTGTGGAGGCACTGGTGCGCTGGCAGCACCCCGAGCGCGGCCTCGTGTATCCCGACGCCTTCATACAGCAGGCTGAAGAAAGCGGGTTGATCCTTCCGCTGGGGCAATGGGTGCTGGAAACTGCCTGCGAACAGCTCGCACGCTGGTCGCAATCATCAGCGACTGAACACCTCAGCATTGCTGTCAATGTCAGCGCCCGCCAGTTTCGTCACCCTGATTTCCTCGACCTTGTCATGTCCCTGATCAGCAAGACGGGCATTCCGGCAAGCCGGTTGAAGCTCGAGTTGACTGAAAGCCTGCTGGCAACCGATGTGGATGTCACCGTCGCCAAGATGGGCACGCTCAAACAAGCCGGCCTGACGCTGTCCATCGATGACTTTGGCATGGGTTATTCAGCCCTGTCCTATCTCAAGCACCTGCCGCTGGACCAGCTAAAGATTGACCGCTCCTTTGTCAAGGATGTGCTGACTGACCCGAATGATGCAGCCATCGCCCGTACCATCATCGGCCTGGCGCAAAGCCTCGGGCTCAACGTCGTGGCCGAAGGTGTGGAAACCGAAGCCCAGCGCGCATGGCTCGAATGGTTCGGATGCGACAACTACCAGGGCCATCTGTTCTGCCGCGCACTGCCCATTACGGATCTGGAGGTCTTCATGCATGGCCTGTCCGCATGACAAGTACCCTCGTGGCAGACCATCAGATGGACGTTTCCGCACGCAGCGGTGGTGTTGACCGTGGCCACCTGCCCGCTGAAAAAGCGGTACAGGTAATGTGGCCCGCCAGGCGTGCGTGAAATACGAACCCATGCGGTGATGGAAGAAGTCAGGAACACCACGCATCTTTCTCCGGGGGTTTAGACAACCGGGCTGCTGCAACTTGCATGGCAAACGCGGGCGGGGAATAATTCCAGCGAATAGGCGTCAACATCACCATTGAGGAGCCCTCTCATGAACCTGCGCAACACCCTTCATCTGGTCGCCGTACTGGCGACACTCATCTTCGGCAATGCGTCCGTAAGCGCACAGACGATGAAGCCGGGCCTGTGGGAAGCACATAACAACGTTGGCGGCAGCCCGGAAATGGACCAGGCCATGGCGAAGATGCAGCAGCAAATGGCAGCCATGCCGCCAGCCCAACGCAAGATGATGGAGGACATGCTAGCCAAACAGGGCGTGGGCATGGGCGGCGCAGGCACCGGTGGCAGCATGGTGCTGAAGATGTGTATCACCAAAGAAATGGCAGAGCGCAACCAGTTGCCGGTTCAGCAGCAGGGCAACTGCACCACAACCACGACGGACAAGAGCAGCAAGGGCATGAAAATGAAGTTCACGTGCACCAATCCGCCTTCCAGTGGCGAGGGCCAGTTCACCTTCGCAGGCGACACGGCCTACACGATGAAGATGAAAGTCAACAACACCAGCCAGGGCGTACCCAAAACCACAACCGTGGACACCAGTGCCAGATGGCTGGCCGCCGACTGCGGCGCCATCAAGCCCATGGTGATGCCTAAATAGCGCCCCCACGCTGGTTATTGGGGTCAGGCGCCAATTTCGCTGCGTGCCAGCACCGCACCCAAAGGGGCAAGCCAAGGGCTTGGCGAATTTGGACTCTGACCCCAAAAACCAGCTGCCCCCGAGGGGGCCGCCCGCCTGTTGCCAGGCGAAGCCGGTTCCACGGCTTGACTTGCACGGACATCGCTACGTTGTCGATCCGGCAAAGAAAGGGCAGCGAACCACGCGAGGTGGTGAGCGTCGAAGCTAACGCCCTCCAAAGATCGCCGTTCCGACGCGCACCATCGTGCTTCCGGCGTGGATGGCCGCTTCCAGATCGGCCGTCATGCCCATGGACAAGGTATCCATGGGCACAGCCAGCTCGCCGCCAGCATTGATTTCATCAAAAAGCGTTTTTGCCCTTGCGTGTACCGCGCAGGCAAGGACGAAATCCCCGGTGGGCTCGGGAATGGACATGATGCCGCGCAGAACCAGCCGGGGTAACTGCGCGATATCCCTGGCAAGTATGTGGGCCTCCCCGGGAGTCACACCGGATTTATTCGCACCACCGTCGATATTCACCTGTATGCACACTTGCAGCGGCGCCAGTTCAGGAGGGCGCTGCTCGCTCAGACGCTGCGCGATCTTCAGCCGGTCTACCGACTGCACCCAGTCAAAGTGTTCTGCGACCAGTCGGGTTTTGTTGCTCTGCACCGGCCCTATGCAATGCCACTCCAGCGGAGGGGTGGCGGCATTTTGGGGCTCAGCCCTGAAGGCCCGAAGGGCGAGGATTTTCTCCACACCTTCGGCAATATAGTTCTCCCCAAAAGCGCGCTGTCCGTCCTGCATGGCATCCATGACGGCATCGGCAGTAAAAGTTTTGGAGACAGCCAGCAGGCGCACGCTGTCCGGCGGGCGTCCGGCGGCCATGCATGCCGTGGTAATACGGTCACGGACTTGCTGGAGGTTACGCACAATCATGGTCATAATCCAAATGTAAACTCCCGTGGAGGCAGCCCTTCACGCGGCATCCGGTTTCAGCACTGTTTTTAAGGATTTCCCGGGATGGACATTACCCAGCTTTTGGCCTTTAGCGTCAAGAACAAGGCTTCTGACCTGCACCTTTCTGCAGGCCTGCCCCCGATGATCCGCGTTCATGGCGACGTTCGCCGCATCAATGTCGATCCGCTGGACCACAAACAGGTCCACTCCATGGTGTACGACATCATGAACGACACGCAGCGCAAAAACTATGAAGAATTCCTGGAGGTTGATTTTTCATTTGAAATCGACGGCCTTGCACGCTTTCGCGTCAATGCCTTCAATCACAACCGCGGTGCGGGTGCGGTGCTTCGGACCATTCCCTCCAAGATACTGACACTGGAACAACTCAACGCCCCGAAAATTTTCGGCGAGCTGGCACTCAAGCCGCGCGGCATGGTGCTGGTGACCGGCCCGACCGGCTCAGGCAAGTCGACAACGCTGGCCGCCATGGTCAATTTTTTGAACGAAACCGAATACGGCCACATCCTGACGGTTGAAGACCCTATCGAGTTTGTTCATGAATCCAAGAAATGCCTCATTAACCAGCGCGAGGTCGGCCCGCACACGCTCAGCTTCAATGCTGCGCTGAAATCAGCACTGCGGGAAGATCCCGATGCCATCCTGGTCGGCGAAATGCGCGATCTCGAAACCATCCGCCTGGCCATGTCCGCCGCTGAAACCGGTCACCTGGTGTTCGGCACACTTCACACGTCGAGCGCAGCCAAGACGGTTGACCGGATCATCGACGTCTTCCCTGCAGAAGAAAAGGAAATGATTCGCGCGATGTTGTCCGAATCGCTGCAGGCCGTGATTTCACAGACGCTTTGCAAGACCAAGGATGGGGCCGGCCGGGTTGCGGCACACGAAATCATGCTCGGTACGGGCGCCATCCGCAATCTGATCCGTGAAGCCAAGGTCGCGCAGATGTACTCATCCATCCAGACCGGCAACAGTGTAGGCATGCAGACGCTGGACCAAAACCTGACCGATCTGGTGAAGCGCAATGTCATTTCCGCAGCCGAAGCTCGCGGTAAGGCAAAAATCCCCGAAAATTTCCCCGGCTAGATGTTGTTGCCCCCACGCTTTTCACTGCGTGTCATGCGCCGTCCCTCAAGGGGGCTAATTCCCCCGGGGGCGGCCCGTCGGGAAATTGCCCCCCATTCTTTTTGCGTCAGGCATTGCCATTGTTTGAAAGGAGTCGCACATGGAACGCGACCAGGCCAGTAAATTCATCAACGACCTTCTGAAGCTGATGATCAGCCGCAACGGCAGTGACCTGTTCATCACAGGTGACTTTCCGCCCGCCATGAAGGTCGATGGCAAGGTCACCAAGGTGTCGCCTCAGCCGCTCAATGCAAGCCACACCCTGGCTCTCGCACGCGCGATCATGAACGACAAGCAGGCTGCCGAATTCGAGCGCACCAAGGAATGCAACTTCGCCATTTCGCCGCCAGGCGTTGGACGTTTTCGTGTCAACGCTTTTATCCAGCAGGGCAAGGTCGGCATGGTGATGCGGGTGATTCCCGCACTTCTGCCTACCATCGACGGACTGGGCGTGCCGCAGGTGCTCAAGGAAGTCGTGATGGCCAAACGTGGGCTGACCATCCTGGTCGGCTCGACAGGTTCGGGCAAATCGACCACCATGGCAGCGATGATCGACTGGCGCAATGAGCAGTCTTACGGCCACATCATCACGATTGAGGACCCGGTCGAGTTCGTCCATCCACACAAGAACTGCGTCATCACGCAGCGTGAAGTGGGCCTGGACACCGACAGCTGGGAAGCGGCCTTGAAAAACACTTTGCGGCAGGCGCCGGACGTCATCCTGATGGGCGAAATCCGCGACCGCGAAACCATGGAACACGCGATTGCCTTCGCGGAAACCGGCCACCTCTGCATGGCAACCCTGCATGCCAACAGTGCCAACCAGGCCCTGGACAGGGTGATCAACTTCTTCCCTGAAGAGCGCCGGGCGCAACTGTTGATGGATCTGTCACTCAACCTGAAAGCCATGGTCTCACAGCGTCTTGTACCCAAACAGGACGGCAAGGGCCGCGCCGCCGTGGTTGAAGTCATGCTCAACACACCACTGATCTCCGACCTGATCTTCAAGGGCGAAGTGTCCGAGATCAAGGAAATCATGAAGAAGAGCCGCAACCTCGGCATGCAGACGTTTGACCAGGCGCTCTTCGATGCGTTTGAAACCAACATGATCACCTACGAAGACGCGCTGCGCAATGCCGACTCCGTCAACGACCTGCGCCTGCAGATCAAGCTGAATTCGCAACGCGCCAAATCACTGGACCTGGCCGCAGGCACCGAGGGTTTTGCCATCGTTTAAAAGATTCCGGACGGATTCCAGCGGGCGGCGCGAGCTGCCCGTTTTCCATTGAGCACACCAAAACCAGACCAAGGAAACAAAATGCCCGCTACCAACACCAAAACCTACGAAACCGCACCAGCGCATAAAGTCGCCTTTCTGGGCCTTGGCGTCATGGGGTACCCCATGGCCGGCCACCTGTCGCTGGCCGGCCATTCGGTCAGCGTCTACAACCGTACCGCTGCAAAATCAGCCGCATTTTGTGAAGAGTTCAAGGGGTCAAGCCACGGCCCGACACCCAAAGCTGCGGTTGCCAATGCAGACATCGTTTTTTGCTGCGTTGGCAACGACGACGACCTGCGCAGCGTGGTGCTGGGGCCAGACGGCGCGCTGGCCGGGATGAAAGCCGGTGCGATCTTCGTGGACCACACCACCGCCTCTGCGGATGTGGCACGCGAGCTCTACGCTGCCGCCAGAAAGGCAGGCCTGCAATTTGTCGATGCGCCAGTTTCAGGTGGGCAGGCTGGTGCACAGAACGGCGCACTGACCGTCATGTGCGGCGGTGACGCAGCCGCCTTCGATGCGGTCAAGCCGGTCGGCATGGCGTTTTCAAAGGCCTTTACCCTCATGGGCGAAAGCGGTGCTGGTCAACTCACCAAGATGGTCAACCAGATCTGCATTGCAGGCCTGGTTCAGGGACTGAGCGAGGCCGTTGCCTTCGGTCAAAAAGCCGGGCTGGATGTCATCCAGGTGCTGGATGTCATTGGCAAGGGTGCTGCGCAGAGCTGGCAGCTGGACAACCGAGGCAAAACCATGGTCGAAGACAAGTTCGATTTTGGTTTTGCCGTCGACTGGATGCGCAAGGACCTGGGCCTGGTGCTGGACGAGGCCAAACGCAATGGCGCACGCCTGCCGGTGACGGCACTGGTGGATCAGTTTTATGCAGATGTGCAGGCCATGGGTGGCCAGCGCTGGGATACGTCAAGCCTGATCAAAAGATTGAAGTAGCGCCACCACGATGGGGTGAGACCCCACTCGTTTGGTTCCTAACTCCCTGCAGCCCGGAGTGGCCGAGCCTCCGCCGCCTAGTTCGACTGTGGCTTGGCGCCCGGTGGCGGTGGTTTGGACGGGGCTGGCAGCATGCGCGCGAGTTCTTCCTCGCTGATGATGTCAAGAATCCTGACGACCTTTTGCACGCCTGGCGTTGAGCGAACCACGGCTGTACCGCGGTCGGCTTCGCGCTGGGTCACGCGACCCATCAGGTAGGTGGTGCCACGTTCGGTCACGACCTTGAAAGAGTTGGCGAACAGGTCAGGGGCATCAATCAGCATGGCCTTGACGCGACCAGTGACCAGCGCATCAGACGAACGATTGGTCAGCGAGCTGTTACCCATCACGGCCAGTTCATTGACAACGGAAGAGACGTTTTCGACACGGGAAACGATTTGCTCTACCAGCTGTTTGTCCTGCGCGGTCGGCACTTCGCCGGTCAGCAGCACCTGCCGGTTGTAGCTGGTCAGGTTGACGTGGGCACGCTCTCCGAGCGCGGTCCGAAGGCGGCTGGATGCGCGCAGTTCGATACCTTCATCTTCCAGTTGCGCACCCGAGGTGCGGCGATCCGTCACAACCAGCGAGCCACCAGCGGCAGCGCCGCCGAGAACCAGTGGCACGCATGCCGTCAATGCACCCGTGACCAGGGCCGCAGCCGCCATCGCCAAAACCAGTTTTTTCATCACAACTCCCTGTTTGATGTTCATGTTCAAGCCGCAGAATCCGGATCGCCCAGCAGCTGTGCATCCACACCGTCGCAGATGCAATGCAGGACCAGAAGATGTACTTCCTGGATGCGGGCCGTGCGTTCATGCGGCACGCAGATATGCACATCGGTCTCGCGCAGCACGTTGGCGATCTTTCCGCCATTGCGGCCCGTCAGCGCCACCACCGTCATCTCGCGTTCGTGTGCCGCTTCAATGGCCGCCAGCACGTTGGCCGAATTGCCGCTGGTACTCAATGCCAGCAGTACGTCGCCAGCACCGCCAAGCGCACGCACCTGTTTTGAAAAAATAACGTCGAAGTTGTAGTCGTTGGCAATCGCCGTGATGATGGAGGTGTCCACTGTCAGGGCGATCGCAGCCAGTTCTGGCCGCTCACGTTCATAACGGCCTACAAATTCTGCAGCGAAGTGCTGCGCGTCCGCAGCCGAACCTCCGTTGCCGCAGGCCAGCACCTTGCCGCCGCTGGTCACACTGGCGAGGATGGCCTGCACCGCTGCCACGATGGGCTTGGACAAAACCTGGGCCGCCTGGTATTTCAGGTCAGCGCTGTCGATGAAGTGCTGTTCAATACGTTGTTCGAGCATGGGTGAATGATAGCTGTTGAAGATGGTCCTTCCCAGCTGCGGGCATCACGTCTTGTTACAAGAGAGTCGCGCACATTCAGCGGGGTCAGGATGCATCAAATGCTGCGCGCAGCCATTCAATGGCCGTACCTTCAACCAGCACGACATCGAAGCGGCAGGGCGGTGGACTGGCAAAACGGATGAGGTAGTTGCGCGCAGCGAAGATGATGCGCTGCTGCTTGATGTTGCCTATGCTGGCGGCCGCACCGCCATGCGACTGGCCGGCGCGCCGCCTGACCTCGACAAACACCAGCGTCCCGTCAGCATCGCGCATGATCAGGTCGATCTCGCCGCCGCCCCGGCCCGGTGTCCGATAATTGCGCTCCACCAGCTTGAGTCCCGCCCTGGCCAGATAGGCCTGCGCGGTGGCCTCGGCCTCATCGCCGAGGCGCTTGGTGGTAATCTGGCCTGACGCCCCGGGCTTGTCGCCCGAAGGCTTCACGACCTGCTTTCTGAAAAACATCATTGAACGCTTCTTTCGACCTGGCCCTGGACGCAGCTAAAGCCGCTGCCGGCATGCAGCATTATCCGGAAGGAACGCTGTACGTGGTGGCCACGCCCATCGGCAACCTGGCCGACATCAGCCTGCGTGCACTGCATGTGCTGAAGCTTGCGAACGTCATCGCCTGCGAAGACACACGCCACACGCAAGGCCTGCTGCGCCAGTTCGGCATCGAGAAGACCCTGCTGGCTGTGCACGAGCACAACGAGGCGGAAGCGGCCGCAGGCGTGATTGAAAGGCTGCAGCGCGGCGAACGGGTCGCCTACGTCAGCGATGCCGGCACGCCCGCCGTCAGTGACCCGGGTGCGCGGCTGGTCGCTGCGGTTCGCGCTGCAGGCCGGGGGGTGATGCCCCTGCCGGGCGCCAGCAGCATCACGACGGTGCTGAGTGCTGCAGGTATCACGGGCGATTCGGGTTTCATCTTTGCGGGCTTCCTGCCCAGCAAGGCAGGCGAGCGCGACCAGGCCGTCACCGGGCTGGTGTCTGAGGCGCGTGCCGTCGTCATTCTCGAAGCACCTCACCGCATTGAAGCGCTTGCACAGGCCATGGCGCCGCTGGGTGAACGTCAGGTCACCGTAGGCCGCGAGCTGACCAAACAGTTTGAAGAAATCGCCACGGTAGCGGCAAACCAATTGCCTGCCTGGCTGGCCGCCAGCCCGCAGCGCACAAGAGGCGAGTTTGCGCTGGTGCTGCATCCGGCTGCAGACGCCGTACCGCAGGACGACGGCCTGCGCGTTCTGGGCCTGTTGCTTCAGCAACTGCCGCTAAAGACGGCCGTCAAGCTGGCAGCCGACATCACGGGCGCGCCGCGCAACGACTTGTACGACGCAGCGCTCAAGCTGAAAAAAGGCGACTCGCCCTCGCCTTAATCGTCAAGACCCTTGCCTTTGATGTCCATGCCCTGGCCGGTGCGGCGCACCACGCCTGCAGGGTCCAGGTAAACCCAGAAATACATGTCAAAGCCGGCATCGCGCCAGCGGTAGTTCATGATGTCGCCGTCCCACGAACCGACATGGTCTGTCAGCGCAGGCGGGCCCAGCTCGCGCTCCACATCGGCACGCGTCGACTGGTTGACCACCACACGCGCAAAACCTTCGGGGCTCATGGCCTCACGCACCGACACCACACGGCCTGAAGCATCGAGGTCCACCATCACCGCGGTTTGGGCGGCGGGCTGCCCTGAATATTGCAGCCGTGTGCCTGAAGGCAGCGCAACAATGCGTGACGGCTTTCCATAACGCGCCATGGCCTCATCGCGCGACGCTCCGGGCAACAGCGGTGCGGCGCAGCCCGTCACCAGCAGGGCAGAGGTGAACAATATCAACAACGGTTTCGTCATCCTGAAATCCTTTGACTCAGTGCCGTATTCTCGCAAATCGCAGCCACGGCCGGTGTGACAGAATCGGCCTTTACGCAGCCGTCCATGAACGATCACACGCCCCTCCCCGAGCCGCTGACAGAAGAAGAGCCCCGGCCCGCAAACCAGCCCACGGGATTGGTCGGCGGCAAGCCCAATTCGAAGTTCCTGTTCTCGCACCCGGCCCATTTCATTGCCCTCGGTTTCGGCTCAGGCCTGAGCCCGGTCGCACCGGGAACCGCTGGCACGCTGTGGGCATGGCTCGCCTATCTCGTGTTGCAAAACTGGCTGTCGCCCACCCTGATCGGCTGCGTGATTGCAGCATCCCTGCCAGTGGGCTGGTGGGCCTGCACGGTGACCGCCAAAAACATGCGCATCGCCGACCCTGGCAGCATTGTCTGGGACGAAGTCGTCGCGTTCTGGCTGGTGCTCTGGCTCATCATGCCGGCTGGCTTTGAAGGCCAGCTGGCGGCCTTTGTGCTGTTCCGCTTTTTTGACGCGGTCAAACCCGGCCCGATGGCGTGGGCCGACAAAACCTTCAAGGGATTTGGCCGGCGCGGTGGCTTCGGCATCATGTTCGATGACATCCTGGCCGCCTTCTGCACCCTGTTCCTGATTGCCGCATGGAGGTTCTGGTGGTGAACGACAACACAACGGCCCTGGCTGCAGATGTCGCCCGGCTGGCGAGTTTGCTGCTCGACAAAAAGCTTCTGATGGCGACGGCCGAAAGCTGCACCGGTGGTTTGATCTCCGGTGCGTGCACAGACCTCGCGGGCTCCAGCGCCTGGTTTGAGCGCGGCTTTGTCACCTACTCCAACGACGCCAAGATGGAACTGCTGGGTGTCGATGCGGCGCTGATCAACACGCACGGCGCGGTCAGCGAAGAAGTCGCCCGCGCCATGGTTGAAGGCGCCATCACCCACTCGAAAGCGCAGGTCGCGGTGGCGGTGACCGGCGTGGCAGGCCCTACAGGTGGCAGCCGCGACAAGCCGGTGGGGACCGTCTGGTTTGCCTGGTCGGTGCACGGCAAGACCAGCGCACAGCGCATGCTCTTTGCCGGTGACCGCGCCGCGGTACGGGCTGCCACCGTGCGCCACGCGCTTGAGCAGTTGGTCAAACAACTCGGCTGAAGCACCTCAGGCCCGGCCGGCCTCACGCTCAAGATTCAACGGCGGTGTCGCCGCCCGGCGCTGCGCTGTCATGCCCAGATCATCAAGCGACAGGCGCAAGGCGTGTTCAAACGGTGTGTGCGGCTCACTGCCCGTCAGGCTTGCCATGCGTGTGTTGACCAGCGCATGCGGCACACGCCAGAGGTAACGCATCTCGCAGATGGCGGCCAGCGTCGGCATGAAAACGCCAAGCGCGCGCAGCATCAGCCACGACAGTTGCCTGACCTTCAACTGGCCCGAGGCAGGCAGCCAGCCGCGCTCCCAGGCGATCCCGCCCATGCCAATCTGGCTGACCGTGCACCGCGAGATTCGCACCAGTGCGCGGATTCGTGCTGTCTATGACTTCCTGGCTAGGGCCGTCCCCAGGGCGCTCTAGCCATCGCAAGCAAGCAGGCGCGGTGTAGAGTGTGAGTTTTCGGCCTGTCCTCTTTCAACAACAACGGTCCACCCCAGGAGACGCCCGCATGCATCCCAACGCCATCACCCTGCAGAATTTCTACACTGCCTTTGCACGCCTGGATGCGGACACCATGGCGGCCTGCTACGCACCGGATGCCGTGTTTGAAGACGCCGTGTTTTCACTCAGCGGCCACCGCGAGGTGACCGGCATGTGGCGCATGCTGGCCGACGCCACCAAGGCCAAAGGCGCGGATGTGTGGAAGCTGAAATTCAGCGGCATCGAGGCCGACGCCACCAGCGGCAAATCGCACTGGGAAGCGGATTACCGCTTCAGCGGAACGGGGCGCATGGTGCACAACGTGATTGACGGTGTGTTCAACTTCAATGAGCAGGGCGTGATCACGCGGCACCGTGACAGCTTTGATTTCTGGACCTGGTCGCGACAGGCTTTGGGCACACCCGGCTTGTTGCTGGGCTGGACGCCCTTCCTGCACAACAAGGTCAGGGCGACCGCTGCAGGCAACCTTGAAAAATACCTCGCTTCCCGTCCCGCCTGAGCAGCAGGCCCTTTCCAGACCGAAGGAGTTAATGACATGAACTGGTTTGAAGGTTTTGAGTCACGCAGTTTTGAGGTCAACGGCGCTTCGATCACTGCGCGTTTTTCAAAAGTCGTGCCCGGCGATGTGCGCAAACCTGCGCTGCTGCTCTTGCACGGCTTCCCGGAATCTCACGTGATGTGGCACCGGGTGGCAAAGCTGCTGGCGCCGCACTTCTTTCTGGTCATGCCCGACCTGCGCGGTTACGGCGACTCGTCGAAGACCGCCGGCCTGCCAGACCACAGCAACTACAGCAAACGCAACATGGCGCACGACATGACTGCGCTGATGACTGCGCTCGGCGTGGACAGCTTTTTTCTGTGCGGCCATGACCGCGGCGGCAGGGTTGCGCACCGGCTGGCCCTTGATCACCCTGAGCGCGTGCAAAAGCTTTGCGTGCTCGACATCGCCCCAACGCTGGACATGTACGAGGGCAACAGCATGACCGTACCCTACATGCAGTTTGCACGCGCCTACTACCACTGGTTCCACATGCTGCAGCCGTCACCGCTGCCCGAGATCATGATGGGGGCCAACCACCCCGAGACCGCCAAAGCCTACCTGCACGCCAAGCTGGGCGGCTGGGGCAGCGACGGCCTGGGGTACATCGAGCCGGAAGCACTGGGTGAATACGAGCGCTGCTTCTGCAATGCAGAGGCGTTGCACTCGGCGTGTGAGGATTACCGCGCCGCCGCCGGCATTGACCTTGAGCATGACCGCGACAGCCGTGCACGCGGTGAAAAGGTACGCTGCGACATGCTGGTGCTGTGGGGCGAGCGCGGCGTGGTCAACCGCCTGTTCGACCCGATGACGCTGTGGCAGGCGCAGTGCAGCGGCGTGGTCATCGGCCATGCCATGGCTTCGGGCCATTTCATTCCCGAAGAACAGCCGCAAGCCACCGCCGATGCGCTGCTGCAGTTTTTCATCTGAGGTTCTTGCCACCCATGTCTGTCTACACAGCTGAAATTATCTGGGCGCGCGGCGATGGGGATTTTGCATCCGGCCGCTACAGCCGCAAACACATGATGCGTTTTGATGGCGGCATTGACGTGGCGGGTTCTTCGTCGCCGCAGGTCGTGCCGCTCCCCTGGTCGGATGCATCGGCCGTCGATCCTGAAGAAGCGTTTGTCGCGTCGCTGTCCAGCTGCCACATGCTGTGGTTTCTGTCGATTGCCGGCAAACGCAAATTCTGTGTGGACAGCTATACAGACAAGGCCAGCGGCGTGATGGCCAAAAACGCCGAAGGCAAGCTGGCGATGACGGTCGTTACCTTGAGGCCCGAAGTTGTCTTCTCGGGCGACCGGCTGCCAACACGCGCCGAGCTCGACGCCCTGCACCATGAGGCACATGAGGAATGTTTTATCGCCAGTTCGGTGAAGACCGAGGTCCGCTGCGAACCGGTGGTGGCTTCCAATGGCTGATTCACGCCTGCTGACCGTGCTGGGCCTGCTGGTGCTCGCGGCCCTGGTCTGGTCAGGCATCGCACCTTACGATCGCGGCACCTGGGTGCTGGAGGTGGCGCCCGCCGTGATTGCCGCGCCGGTCCTCATCTGGACCTGGAGACGCTTTCCGCTGACCACGCTGCTCTATGTGCTGATTGCCGTGCATGCGCTGGTACTGATTTTCGGCGGCGCCTGGACCTACGCGCGCGTGCCCTTCGGGTTCTGGCTGCAGGACCTCATGCACCTGGGCCGCAACCCTTACGACAAGATCGGCCACTTCATGCAAGGGCTGGTGCCGGCGATGCTGGCGCGCGAGATCCTGCTGCGGCGCGCCTACCTGAGCAGCCGGCCCATGGCGGCCTTTCTGTCGGGCTGCGTGGCGATGGCCATCAGCGCGGTGTACGAGCTGATCGAATGGTGGACGGCGCTGGCCGTTGGCGGCGGCGCCACCGATTTCCTGGGCACGCAGGGCGACCCGTGGGACACGCAGTCGGACATGTTTTTTGCACTGATTGGCGCGATCGTCGGCGTTGTGCTGCTGGCGCGCTGGCATGACGGGCAGATCTCTCGGCTGACCGAGGCGAGACAACGCGCCCTGGCGGATTGACAGCCGCCCCGCACGCTATTGATTTAGTAGCTGCTCACGCCCGTTTTTATTGGCTTTAAGACCTAAAACATACTTAAAATGTATTGGGAAAGCCTGTTTTTGCCCATTTGGGGGCCTTTTCTCACGCGCCTTGGAGCCAAAAACCAGTCGAACCGCAAAATGCATCACAAATAAAGCATTAAGTGCTTAGAGATCGATTTGTGAATCTTTATCCACTTGGACGCCATCCGATACCGCCCGTTCCCTAGCTGCAGGCCCCATTCCGGGTACCCGCCGAATTACGGCTGGTGTTGCTGCCGCCACCGCCACCGGAACCCGCCTCACCAGCGCCCGGCAAGGCGTTGCGCTGGACCGAGGCTTCGTCCTGGTTGCCGGCATCGGCGCCGGTGGCTGTACAACCTTTTTTGACCGTCTCCAGCAGCGGTGTCGCCATGGCGTTGACAAGACGTACGCTGCCCGCTGAAGGAAGAATGCTGGCTGTCGTGGCTGCACTGCTGTTGGCCAGGATGTAATTGCCTGCATCTGCGCCGCTCAGCACAATGCCGCTGATGTTGACGGTTTTGCCATTGCCGATGAGCGCGTTGTCAAAATTGCCGGTTGCGGAACCGACCGTCAGAACGTCGGCGCCCAGCCGGCCGTTAAAACCGGCTGCTCCCGTGCCAAGCATGGCCGATGTGTTGCCATCCTGCGGTTTGTCGGAAGCGGTGACGCCGGAGACGCTGCCGATCGTGGCTGGCGTGATGTTCGCCGTCAGGCCGGTCGGGTTGGCCACCGTGTAGTTGGCGGCATCGCCACCCGAGAGACCGGTGCCGGTCACGGTCACCGCTTTGGCGGTGCCCACATTCTTGTTGGCGAAGCTGCCCGTGCCGGCGACCAGATTGACGGTCTCGGCGCCGACCACACCCGTCAGCGCACCGCCCGACAGGCCGGCGTTGACGGTGGTGTCATACACCTTGCTGGTCGCGGTCTGGCCGGTCACGGTCAGCGCTTTTTGCGAGATGCTGCCTGCGGCGGTATTGGTGGTCACGGCGTAGTTGTTGCCGCCATTGCCATCACTGACCGTATAGGCACTGACAGAAAGGGTGCGTGCACCGGCGTTCTTGCTGTCAAAGACCTGCGTGCCTGAGGCCAGCGTGTCACCGCCTACCAGCCCGGTTGCGCTGGCAACGCCAGCAGAAGTGGTGTTGCCGTCGTAGACCTTGGTGTCGGTGACCGCATTGACCGTCAGTGCCTTCTGGGAAATGCTGCCGACTGCCGTGTTGGTCGTTACGCTGTAATTGTTGCCGCCATTGCCGTCACTGACCGTATAGGCGCTGACAGACAGCGTGCGTGCACCGGCATTCTTGCTGTCAAACACCTGGGTGGCTGAGGCCAGCGTGTCACCGCCCACCAGGCCCACTGCTGCCACCGCGCCGGTCGATGTTGCATTGCCGTTGTAGGTGCGGGTGTCGGCGACAGCGTTCACGGCAAGGGCTTTGGGCGTGATGCTGCCGGCCGCCGTGTTGGTCGTCACCGCATAGTTGTTGCCACCATTGCCATCGCTGACGGTATAGGCGCTGACAGACAGCGTGCGTGCACCGGCATTCTTGCTGTCAAACACCTGGGTGGCTGAGGCCAGCGTGTCACCGCCCACCAGGCCCACCGCAGCGACCGTGCCGCCGGATGCTGCATTGCCGTTGTAGGTGCGGGTGTCCGCCGCAGCATTGACGGCCAGCGCCTTCTGCGCGATGTTGGCTGTGGTCGAGGCCAGCGGCGTCGCCAGCGTGTAGTTGCCGGCATCCGCGCCGCCCAGCGTGATGCCGGTGATGTTGACGGTCTTGCCTGTGCCTGCATTCCGGTCGGTAAAGGTTCCGGTAGCGGTGGCCGCCGTCAATACATCGCCGGTGTACTTGCCGGTGAAGGCCGCCGCACCGGTGTTGAGCGTGGACGAGGTGTTGCCGTCATAGGTCTTGCCGGAAGCCGTGATGCCGGTGACATTGGCAATCGTTGCCGGTGTGATGGTGTAGTTTGCACCGACGTAAACGAGGGTGTAGCCGAGCTGGTCGGCCAGGGTGCCCTGCGTGATGGCGTCGCCACCGAGAACATTTTTGCCGCCGGTGCGGGCGAGCGAGCCGGCCAGCGCAGTTGCAGCGGTATCACCATCAATGAATGCGGAGGTGCCGTAGGTGAGCGTCGGCAGGGTCGCGTCATAGACCTTGCTGCCGGCGTTGGCCGTCACGGTCAGGGTAGGCGCGATGCGGTAGACAAATGTGCTGGCTGTACCTGACGGCGCATAGGTGGCATCGGCGTTGTAGCGTTTGCTGTATCCGGTGATGGCTTCTGTCGTCAGCGTGGGGTTGCCCGAATAAACGATGTAACGCCCATTCACCGCAGACAGCCCGGTCGCGCCCACGTTGTTGATGAACTGCCCGCCAGTGGCCACACCTGCCGCATTGGCGGACCCGGCCTTGAGCACGATGGCGTTGCCTGTAGCGCTGGACGACACCGCATTGGCAAGGGTGAGGTTTGATGCAGCGGCGGTGGTTTCCACAGCGGCCACGCCTGTTGTGGAGATGCCTGTTGTAGCGCCCACAACGCCGACTGTCAGTGCGCCTGCTTGCGCGTAATCAACACTGCCTGTGCTGGCTGCCAATGTGGTGACCGCATTCGCCGCATTCCTGAGCGTGTAGGCACCGGCCGTACCGGTGAGTGCGAGGCCCGCGGCGGCGATGCCGCCAGACTGCGTGACCACGCCGCCCGCAGACAGCGTGGCGTTACCGGTGGTGGCCACAGATGCCACATCAAATCCGTTGGTGTCGGTGTAGCTGATGGCGCCGGCCACATTGGCGGTATCACCGGCATTGCGTGACTTCAGGTTGACCGCTGCCGCGTTGTTAGCCGCGTTGTTCAGTGCGATGGTTGCTGCACCTGCAGACAGTGTTTTTGCATTGAGGGTGCCGGCCGTGATCGCTCCGGACTGGGTGATGCTGCCTGTCGCAGTCAGGTCAAGCACACCACTGCCGACGCTGGATCCCGATGGGCCGACGTTGATGGCGCCGGTACGCACAAATGCACTGGCGTTGCCGGTGGTGTTGATGTTCAGGTTGGTCGCTGCAATGTCGATGCCGTTGGCACTGCTGGTGCCGATCTGACCATTGGCATTGAGCGACACGGTGCCGGCGGTGATGGTCTGCACGCCGGTATCGGCGATGGAGCCTGCATTGAGCGTGAGGGTCTTGCCGGCCAGGCCTACGGCGCCGCCTATGGTCATCACACCCGTGCTGGCCGTATCGCCAATCACGATGGGGCCGGTGGCGCCCGTGGCGATGGCCGTGATTTCTGCTGCAGAAATATCAAACGCTGATGCACCCGCCAGCGACATGGCCTGGCCCGCCGTCCTGGGCTTGAGCGTCAGCGTGCCCGAGGTCGTGAAGGCGTTGTTGCCTGTGTTGGCGTTGATGGTGACCGCATCGGCAATCACCGTGATGGCGCCGGAGCCTGCAGCGATGTCGATGTTGGCTGCCTGTGTATAGGTGCCCGTGCCCACATCCATGCTGACCGCGTTGTTGCCGGTAGAGAGATTGCCCGCCAGGGTGACGCTGTTGTTGCCGTTGTTGAGCGTGAAGCCGCCCGGCGTCGTGATGGCATTGAGTGTGGTGATCTGGTTCGCCGCCGCGCCGAGGCTGAGCGCGCTGTTTGCACCGGTCAGCGTGGCTGCCAGCGTGCCGGCCTTGATCATGCTGGCAGGGGAAATCGACGACGCAGCCACCAGCGTCAGCCCGGTGACGTTGATGGCACCGGTCAGTGCAATGTCGCCCGTGTCGGCGCCGGCAGTGGTGGCCGTCAGGGAGGTGGCCGCAGCACCAGCTGCAGCGCCACCTATGGCCGCTACATTGATGTCATTGGCCGCCACCGTCAGGTTGCCCAGCGCACTGGTGGCACCCACCGTACCGGCCAGGGTCACATCACCCGTGCCCGCAGTGATGGACAGCGCACGCACGCCACCCGTGCTGTTGATCGCACCGTCAAACTGGACATTCCCGCCCGTGCCCACACCGGCATTGCCGCCGCGTGAATCAAGCGTCACAGTCGCTGCATTGAGCAGCACGTCCTTCTTGATGCGGATGTCGGCACCCGTACCCGACGTTGCACCACCGGTCTGGTTGCCACCTGTAGCAGTGAGGTTGCCTGCCAGCGTGATCGCCGGGGTTGCACCGCCAGCGTCAAGCGTGATGCTGCCCGCATTGCCGCCTGCACCGACACCCGTCGCACCAGCCGCACCGCCGCCGGTGGTGATGGCCGCCAGTAGCAGGTTGCCTGCGCTTGAAGCAAGGTTGACCGCGCCGCCGTTGCCGCCGGCCAGGCTGGCACCGTTGCCCGCGCTGCCACTCGTGGTGATCGCACCCGTGGTGAGCAGGCCTGCTGCGTTGGCCGTCACGGTGCCGGCATTGCGCCCGGCCGTACCAACCGCGGCAGTGCCGCCTGCTGTTGTGATGGTCGTGGTCGTCAGCGCATCGGCCGAGTTCAGGGTGATGTTGCCGCCATTGCCGTTGGCACCGCCGGCTGTACTCAACGCTGCTGTCGTGAGGCTGCCGCCGGTCGCGCTGTTGGTCAGGTTGATGCTGCCTGCGCTGCCGCCTGCACCTGTCAGCAGGGCATTGCCGGTGTTGGCGCTGACGGCGCCTGTAGAAATATTGCCGCTGCCGCTGTTGGCCACGGTGATGCTGGCCGCATTGCCGCCCGCCTGGGTGGTGCCCACACCAGCACCACCGCTGGCAGTCAGTGTGGTGGCCGTCAGGCCGCCTGCACTGGTGAGGTTGATGCTGCCGGCATTGCGCCCGTCTGTGCCTGTCAGGGCAGTGCCTCCGCTGGTGGCGACGGCGCCAACTGTCAGCGCGCCCAGGGTGTTGGCGGTGATGGTGCCGCCGTCGCCGTTGTTCTGGCCTTGCGTCGTCAATGCGCCAACGGTGGTGGCAACGCCGCTGGCGTTGTTGGTGACGCTGATGCTGCCTGCCGTGCCGGCCAGGCTTGTGCCTGCTGAAGAGCCGGTGCGGGCATTGATGGCCTGCAGGACGTTGATGACGCCAGTACTGGCGGCAGTGTTGGTCAGACTGACCGTGCCGGCATTGCCGCCGGCTGCATTGCCGGTGCCACCTGCGCCGCCGTTGGCGGTGATGTTGCCGACGGCGGTGCCGCTCATGCCGCCTGCGCTGCTGGTCAAACTGATGGCGCCGCCGCTGCCGCCGGCAAAGCCTACGCCGTTGCCGGCGCCGCCATTGGCCGTGAGGACGCTGGCGCCCAAAGTGACGGTGCCGCCACTCAGGGTAATGCTGCCTGCATTGGCCCCTGCGCTGGTGCTGCCTGCACCGCCCGAGGAGGTGATGGCTGCGCCGCCGGTGCTGAGCACGCCAGCACCGGCTGCGCTGACAGTGATGTTACCGCCTGCGCCTTTGCTGCCGCCTGTGGTGGTGATGGCCGCCGTGGTGACATTGCCACCCGAGAAGGTGTTGGCCACGCTCACGCTGCCTGCCGTGCCGCCTGCGCCCGTGAGCAAGGCCGCACCGGTGTTGGCGCTGAGTGCGCCCACGCTGATGTTGCCGGCCGCGCTGTTGCTGATGGCGATGGCGGCAGCGTTGCCGCCTGCGCCTGCCGTGGCCGAGCCTGCGCCGCCCGAGGCGGTGATGCCGCCGGTGCCGGTGATACCGCCGGTAGAGGTCAGTGTGATGTTGCTGGCGTTGCCGCCTGTCTGGCTGGTGCCGACGCCGGCGCTGCCGCTCGCCGTGAGCGTGCTGGCGCCGAGGTTGATACCTGCGCCTGTGATGCTGATGGTGCCTGCGTTGCGGCCGCTGTTGCCGGTCAGTGCGGTGCCGCCTGAGGTGGCAATGTTGCCGCTGGCGGCTGTGCCGAGTGAGCTGAGCACGACGCTGCCGCCTGCGCCCATGGTGCCGCCTGTGGTGGTGATGGCGCCTGTGCTGAGGTTGCCTGCTGCTGCGGTGTTGGTCACACTCACGCTGCCTGCTGCACCGCCTGCGCCTGTGCCAACCGCATTGCCGCTTTGCGCTATGAGGGCGCCCGTGCTGATGCTTCCCGTCCCGCTGTTGGCCACCGTGATGCTTGCACCGTTACCGCCTGCCTGGTCGGTGCCCAAAGCCGTAGCACCAGACGCCGTAATGCCTGCGGTGGTCATGCCGCCTGTGCTGGTAAGGCTGACCGCGCCCGCGCTCCGGCCGTCAGTGCCCGTCAGTGAAGTACCGCTGGTGTTGATGGCGCCTGCCGTCAGTGCGCCTGCGGAGTTAACGGTGATGCTGCCGCCGGCGCCATTGGCCTGGCCCTGGGTGCTCATGGCCGCCAGAGTGGTGGCAGTGGCCGCACTGTTGGTCACATTGATGGTGCCTGCCGCGCCTGCCAGTGCGGTGCCGACAGAAGCGCCTGTGCGTACATTGATGCCGCCGGTGCCTGCGAGGTTGATCGTGCCGGTGCTGGCTGCTGCGTTGCCAATGGTGACAGTGCCTGCAGCGCCGCCTGCCGCATTGCCCGTAACGCCTGCGCCGCCATTTGCAGTGATGCTGCCAGCGCCGCTGCTGCTCATGCCGCCGGCGTTGCTGGTCAGGCTGATGGCAGCGCCATTGCCGCCTGCAAAGCCTGCTCCGTTGCCTGCACCACCCGTGGCGGTCAGGACGCTTGCGCCCAGGGTCACCGTGCCGCCGGTCAGGGTGATGCTGCCGGCATTGGCACCTGCGCTGGTGCTGCCCGCACCGCCAGAGGATGTGATGGCTGCGCCGCTGGTATTGATGACGCCAGCACCATTGGCGCTGACAGTGATGTTGCCGCCAGCGCCTTTGCTGCCACCGGTGGTGGTCAGCGCTGCAGTGGTGACGCTCGCATCAGTTGACGTGTTGTTGACTGTGATGAAACCTGCCGCACCGCCTGCGCCCGTGCCCAGCGCATTGCCGCTTTGTGCAGCCAGCGCACCGATGCTGATATTGCCTGTGCCGCTGTTGCTGACGGTGACGTTGCCAGCAGCGCCGCCCGCGCCGTTGGTTGCGGAGCCCGTAGCGCCCGAAGCCGCGATGGCGCCTGTACCGGTGATGCCGCCGGTTGATGTGAGCGTGATGGCTGCGCCGCTACCACCGGTTTGATCGGTGCCGACACCAGCCGTACCGTTTGCGGTGATGGTGCTCGCGCCCAGGTTGATGCCTGCGCCGGTAATGCTGACCGTGCCAGCGCCACGGCCTGCGTTGCCTGTCAGTGCAGTGCCGCCGGAACTGATGATGTTGCCGCTGGCCGCCGTGCCCAGAGAGCTCAGTGTCACGGCGCCACCAGCGCCCATGGTGCCGCCGGTAGTGGTGATGGCGCCCGTGCCGAGGCTGCCCGCAGCAGCCGTGTTGGTGACGCTGACGCTGCCTGCGGTGCCGCCTGCACCGGTACCAACTGCGTTGCCGGTCTGAACTGTGAGGGCGCCCAGGCTGATAGCGCCTGCCGTGTTGTTGGTGATGGCTATGCTGCCAGCGTTGCCGCCTGCCCCGTCCGTGGCCGAACCGGCGCCGCCGCTGGCATTGAAGAGGCCTGTGCCAGAGATGCCGTTGCTTGACGTGAGGGTGATGCGGCTGCCGTTGCCGCCCGCCTGGCTGGTGCCGAGGCCTGCGCTGCCGCTGGCAGTGATGGTGCTGGCGCCCAGATTGATGCCTGCACCTGTGATGCTGACGGTGCCGGCGTTGCGCCCCGCGTTGCCGGTCAATGCTGCTCCACCGCTGGTGATGATGTTGCCGCTGGTGGCTGTGCCGAGTGAGCTGAGGATGACGCTGCCACCACTGCCCATCGCACCGCCTGTGGTGGTGATCGCACCGGTGGTGAGGTTGCCTGTGCCCGCGGTGTTGGTCACGCTGATGGTGCTGGCCGCGCCGCCTGTGCCTGCTGCGTTGCCGGTCTGTGCAATCAATGCGCCCGTGCTGATGTTGCCCGTGCCGCTGTTGGCAAGCGTGATGTTGGCGGCAGAGCCGCCTGCGCCATTGTTGACGCCAGCGCCGCCGCTGGCTGTCAGCGCCGTCATGGTGATGCCGCTGTTGCCTGTGATCGAGATGGCTGCGGCATTGCCGCCAGCCTGGTCGCCGGTGGTCACGCCATTGCTGCCACTGGCTGTGACCGTTGTACCCGTCAACAGACCGCCTGTGGCCTGCAGGGTGACTGCGCCTGCATTGCGTCCTGTCATGCCTGCGTTGGCAGTACCGCCACTGGAGGAGATGGCGCCCACAGTCAGGGCACCTGCAGTAGTGGCAGTGACAGTGCCGCCATTGCCGTTGTTCTGCCCCGTGGTGGTCAGCGCACCCACCGTGGTGGCCACACCGCTGGCATTGTTGGTCACGCTGATGCTGCCGGTGGTGCCCGCCAGCGCCGTGCCCACAGAGCTGCCCGTGCGCACATTGATGGCCTGCAGCACGTTGATCACGCCGGTGCCGGCTGCCGCATTGGTCAGGGCCACGCTGCCGGCGTTGCCCCCTGCTGCATTGCCGGTCACGCCCGCGCCGCCGTTGGCCGTGATGTTGCCGGCTACCGTGCCGCTCATGCCGCCGGTGTTGCTGGTCAAACTGATGGCGCCGCCATTGCCGCCTGCAAAGTCCGCGCCGTTACCTGCACCACCCGTGGCGGTCAGGATGCTGGCGCCCAGGGTGACGGTGCCGCCCGTCAGGGTGATGTTGCCTGCATTGGCGCCTGCGCTGGTGCTGCCTGCACCGCCCGTGGAGGTGAGGGCTGCGCCGGCTGTGCTGAGAACACCGGAGTCAGCAGTGCTGACCGTGATGTTGCCGCCAACACCCTTGATGCCGCCTGTGGTGGTGATGGCCGCTGTGGTGACGTTGCCTGATGCGGCGTTGTTGGTCACGCTCACGCTGCCTGCGGTGCCGCCTGCGCCCGTGCCCACGGCATTGCCCGTACTGGCGGTCAGCGCACCTGCACTGATGCTGCCTGCCGTGCTGTTGGCAAGGGTGATGGTGCCAGCGTTGCCGCCTGATGAATTGCCCGTGCCGCCGGCAGCACCTGATGCGCCGATAGTGGAGGTGGTGATGCCACCGGTAGACGTGAGGTTGACCGCTGCGCCGTTGCCGCCTGCAAAACCTGCGCCGTTGCCTGCGCTGCCGTTGGCCGTGATCGCGCCTGCCGTGAGCAGGCCTGCTGCGGTGATGTTCAGTACGCCGGCATTGCGCCCCGCCGTTCCGGCTCCCGCCGTGCCGCCTGCCGTCGTGATGGTGGTGGTGGTGAGCGCGCCTGCCGAGTTCAGCGTGATGCTGCCGCCGTTGCCGTTGGTGCCGCCTGCGGTGCTCAGTGCGGCGGTGGTCAAGCCTGCTCCGGCGAAGCTGTTGGTAACGGCGATGCTACCTGCCATGCCGCCTGCGCCCGTGAGCAAGGCCGCGCCGGTGTTGGCGCTAAGTGCGCCCACGCTGATGTTGCCGGCCGTGCTGTTGCTGATGGCGATGGCGGCAGCGTTGCCGCCTGCGCCTGCCGTGGCCGAGCCTGCGCCGCCCGAGGCGGTGATGCCGCCGGTGCCGGTGATACCGCCGGTAGAGGTCAGTGTGATGTTGCTGGCGTTGCCGCCTGTCTGGCTGGTGCCGACGCCGGCGCTGCCGCTCGCCGTGAGCGTGCTGGCGCCGAGGTTGATACCTGCGCCTGTGATGCTGATGGTGCCTGCGTTGCGGCCGCTGTTGCCGGTCAGTGCGGTGCCGCCTGAGGTGGCAATGTTGCCGCTGGCGGCTGTGCCGAGTGAGCTGAGCACGACGCTGCCGCCTGCGCCCATGGTGCCGCCTGTGGTGGTGATGGCGCCTGTGCTGAGGTTGCCTGCTGCTGCGGTGTTGGTCACACTCACGCTGCCTGCTGCACCGCCTGCACCCGTGCCAACCGCATTGCCGCTTTGCGCTATCAAGGCGCCCGTGCTGATGCTTCCCGTCCCGCTGTTGGCCACCGTGATGCTGCCGCTGTTGCCGCCTGATGCATTGCCCGTACCGCCAGCGCCGCCTGATGCGGTGATGGCACCCGTGGTGAGGCCGGCGGTCGATGTCAGGCTCACTGCACCGCCGTTGCCGGCGCCCTGCCCTGCGCCATTGCCGCCACTGCCGCTGGCGGTGATCGCGCCGGTGCTGATGCTGGTGCCCGTGATGGTCACGGTACCGGCGTTGCGGCCTACCGTGCCAGCGCCAGCGGTGCCACCTGTGGCTGTCAGGGCTGCACCCAGCGTGACGGCGCCGGTCGACGTGATTTGTACATTGCCGGCATTGGCGCTGGCCGCGCCCGTCGCATTGATGGTGCCTGCAGCGTTGCTGGTGACGGAAGCGCCCGACAGTGTGATGCCACCGGCCTGCGAACTCACCGCAGCATTGAGTGCCAGGGCGCCTGCGCCGCTGGCATCAGCATCGGCCTTCAGGTTGATGCCGCCCGTGCCCGTGGTGCTCAGTGCCGCAGCGACGGTGATGTTGTTGTTCGCCTCAAGAGAGACGCTCTTGTTGGCTGTGACCGCAAAGGCGCTGCTGACGGTGATGTCATTGGTCGCCTGCAGCGTGATGTTGCCGGCGACCGCGTTGAGCGTGCCCACAGAGACAGTCTGCGTGGTGCCCGCCTGCGCCGCAAAGGTGCTCACATTGGCGTAGTTGGCCGGGCCTGCCGCAGCCACAATGATGTTGAGCGGATCCAGTAGCAGGGTGCCAGCCTCGCCTTTGGCCGCACTCAGGTTGACCGTGCCGTCAAAAGCAAGGTTCTGTTTGCCCGAGACTTCTGCAAAGCCGCCATTGCCGGATTGCGCACCGCCCGTGGCCTTGATGTCGCCGTAAAAGCCGGTCGCACCATCTGCCCAGACAATGGCCTTGCCACCGTTGCCGCTGGTGTTTGCGCTGACGTCAATGGCCGCACCCTGTGCAACCAGCGTGAGCGATGCATTCTGTTCAGCTCCCTTGCCCTGGTAGTTGCCGCCGACCAGAACGGTGCCGCCGCCGGCCTGGCCCGACGCATCAATACGCGCACCGGACTCCAGCACCACCTTGTCACCCAGCACCTTGATCGTGCCGCCGGACTGCCCGCCGGCGGTGCCCGATGCGGTCATCTCGCCGGTGACCCTGACCAGGCCCGATGGCCCACCGCTCAGCACGATCATGCCGTCGCGCTCGACCGCCGTGTTGGCGCGAATCACGCCGGACTGGTTGATGACGGTGGCCATCGCATCGCCGACCGAGCTGGCCAGCAGTGCGACCTGGCCGCCTTCGGCAAGAATGTTGCCGCTGTTGACGACTGCGGCGTTGGCCGCTGCTGCGTCAACGGAGAAACGTACCAGCCCCGTGCCCGATGTATCTATGGTGGCACGATTTCCAGCAAGCAGGCCGATGGAGCCTGCATCCGCCCTGATCGTGCCGGTATTGGTGACTTTCGGTGCCGCCAGCAATACGTAGCCGCCGCGTTTCGTTTCAATATTGCCGTGGTTATCAACCGACCCGCCGCCTATACCGCTGAAGGTGTAGCGGCCAGCCATGAAGTCTTCATTGCTGATGGCAAGACTGGAGGCCACGAGGCCACCCACACTGACCTGCGCACCAGGCGCAAACATCACGCCCGACGGATTGATCAGAAATACCTGGCCATTGGCGCTCAGGGAACCGTAAATCGAGGAGGCCTCATTGCCAATGACCCGATTGAGGGCGACCGACGTTGCCGCCGGCTGCACAAACTGCACCGACTGGCCCGTCCCGATGTTGAAGGTTTGCCAGTTCAGCGCAGCCTTGTCGGTGCCCTGGTCGATGCGCATGCTGTTGGTGGTCGGCGTACTGATGGTGGCCTGCCCGGCCACCAACGCCCCGCCTGTCGGCAGTTCTGCCCAGGACAGCGGCGACACCAGTGCCAGCAGGCTGCTGAGCAGAAAGGACAGTGAACGCCCGGCACGAATGCGGTAGGTCGCCGTCAGCTTGCGCGAAAGCTTGATGACCACCGTGCGGACGGACCACGGCCGGTAACGGCGTTTGCCGTAAGCGGCTTGCGGGGCGTGATGTATGGAGGCCATGATGTTCTTGGTACGTGAAGCTGGTCAACGGCCTAGAACCACTTTTGCGCAGACAGCCACGCGCGTGGGCTGCGGTCTGCGTCACCCGTGGTTGGCAGGGCTGGCGTAGTGCGCCAGGCAAGATGGGTTTTGATCAGAAAGTTGCCGGTGCGCCCGAGGATGGCCCCAACGCCTGCCGAGCCGAGCGCGACATTGTTGGCTGCCCCGGGTATTGCAGCGCCGTCCTGGTTCAGACGGACCTGGCCGTAGTCGTAGAAAGCCAGCAGGTTGATGGGCTCCGACAGGAGGGACACTGAAGACGGCAACTGGTAACGGTATTCCAGACTGAACAGGGCGCCCGAGTCGCCGATGCCTTCACCGACCGGATAGCCGCGAACACCATTGGGCCCGCCGAGACCCATCTTCTCGGCCGAGCTCAGGTTTTTGGAAGCAGCTTGTGCCTGCACCGTGAAATAGAGGCTGGATGCGCTACCCAGGAATTGCACCCGTTGGTAGTCGAGATTGAATTTCCGGAACGCACCAGCCGTGCGCAGGCCGCCAAAGCCCTGGTCCAGTGCCATGTCTGCAGAGTCGAGGTTCAGGCGGCCAAATGTTCCGTTCAGGGAATAGCTGTTTGACGCGGTCAGGCCTGCGAGGCGATCCACAAAATTGCCGGCCACGCCAGCACGAATTGAAACGATCTCGCGTTCAGACTTGAGTAACGGCGTAGCGGTCTCATCAACCAGGCGTTTCTGGTCGGCACTGACCTGGCCATAGACGTTGGTTTCCCGGCCACGGACGATGGGATGCGAAATACTCACACCGAACAGGTCGGCACGGCCGGTCGCACCCAGTGCGGCAAACTGTTTGCCAAGGGCGTAGTTCAGGCGCGCCGCGTTGATGCCGACGCGTGTACCGAGGCCGCCAACTGGCAAGGTATAGCCGGCACGGTAAAGATTGGAGCCCGGCTGGTCGCTCAGCTGGCTACTTAACGCAAGCACATCACCGCGGCCCAACAGGTTGTTGACATTGAGGTTGGCGGTGGCATGCACGGCACCAGCCGCACTGGCGCCATGGTTGTCAAGGCCAACGGAGCCCTCCACCTGCGGCCCGCGACTGCTGATCGCCACACGCACGTTCGCCTCACCCGTGTTTTCTCCGGGCTCGACGGTGGCGCTGGCATCGTAGCCCGCGAGGTCGCGCAGCAGGAGTATCGGCTTGTCAAGGCCGTACTCGGTAACCGCATCGCCTCTTGCGAGATGCCGGGCCATGACTTGTTCGGCAAAGGTCTTTGAAATGCGTTGCCCGCCCCCTTGCACTTCAACCGTCGTCTTGCCAATTTTGGCTTCGATGACCCGGATGGTGACGGTACCGCCGGTCGCGGCAAGGGCCTGCTCCGGCAAATACGCTTCGGTCAGCAAATAACCTTGTGATCGGTAATGGGCACTGATCGTATTGGCGGCAGCCGTCAGCCCGGCAATGTCCGTCGGCTGGTCAACAAACCTGGCGAGAAGCGCCGTCAGCACCTCCGATGAATAAATCGTGTTTCCAGTGAATCGGAAAGCCTTTGGCGTGATGCGCACGCTGGGGGCGGCCGGTGCGGCAGGTTTGGCATCCGGCAGTGAAATGCGCGGCTCACCTTGCCGGGGCAGCACGGGGACAGGAGACTGCGGCTCCAGCAGGGTGCCGGCGTTTGGCCGCACCTGAGCCATGGCAGGCAGGATGCCGGCAAGAATGAGGCTCAGCGCGGAGAGCCGAAAGGAGGAGTGAAGACGAAAAAGGGACACAACGGGCAGGCCGCGGATGCAACAAATTGTTTCTATTAGTGATTTTTATAGGTATTTACCTGTGTGTCCATTGAATTGTGTCCAATTCAGCCATTGAAAATGTAACGCCTCCGTATTTGCACAATTTGGCACGTTTCTGAACGGTCTTTCGACATGTCAGGGCCCGGCGGGGCGAGCGTACCAGCCAGAGCAACCCAGCAGGAGGGCAATGTTTGCTACAAAAAAAGCAGCACATGGCGCTCACAAACCCGCCTCACTGCATCATGCAAACAGACTTCCAAACGCTCAAAATAGCCCGGTTGCTTTTAACAAGTCTGGCCCACCCCGCCGTCACAGTCACGTAACCATTTGTATCGCAAGCGTGACGCCGCCATTCCTGCCCCGTTCCCTACAGGGATCGTCACGGTGCTTTGGCGGCAGATAACCCGCCACATCGCGCACAAGCTCAAGTGGCGGAGGCTTGCGATCTCAGGCCTCGGTCAACCCGGCGCTTGCGTAGATTCACCTACTAGGGTTTCCCCGCAAACACGCCTACAATCCCCATCCTTACAAGAATCGCCGGTCAGCCGACCGCGCCAGTGGAGACTTTTGATGCCGACTACACCCCCCGCAACGCCTGGCAACCGCGAGGAAAAGCGCGCAGAGTTGCGCCGCGCTGCGCTCGAATACCATGAGTTTCCAACGCCCGGCAAGATAGCCATCGCGGCCACCAAGCAGCTGACCAATCAGCGCGACCTCGCGCTCGCCTACTCCCCCGGCGTCGCGGCACCCTGCGAAGAAATCGTCAAGGACCCCAACAACGCCTTTAAATACACCAGCCGCGGCAACCTTGTGGCTGTCGTCACCAACGGCACTGCGGTGCTCGGTCTTGGCGATATTGGCCCACTGGCATCCAAACCTGTCATGGAGGGCAAGGCCGTTCTTTTCAAGAAGTTCGCCGGCGTTGACGTGTTTGATATCGAAATCGATGAAAAAGACCC
Organism: Pseudomonadota bacterium; assembly: GCA_040390295.1. Classification (GTDB taxonomy): domain Bacteria; phylum Pseudomonadota; class Gammaproteobacteria; order Burkholderiales; family Burkholderiaceae_C; genus Polaromonas. The sequence goes on along the minus strand of JAZJYR010000019.1, from coordinate 1,166 downwards.
GGCAAAACTGGTCGACATCATCGCGTCGCTGGAGCCCACTTTCGGCGCCATCAACCTGGAAGACATCAAGGCACCGGACTGCTTTTATGTCGAGCGCGAACTGCGCAAACGCATGAAGATCCCGGTCTTTCATGATGACCAGCATGGAACCGCCATCACGGTGGGTGCCGCAGTGATCAATGCTTTGAAGGTCGTCAACAAGGCTCCTGGCCAGGTCAAACTGGTGACCTCGGGTGCAGGCGCTGCAGCGCTGGCCTGTCTCAATCTGCTGCTCAAGCTCGGTATCCAGCGCGAGAACGTTTATGTGACCGACCTGGCGGGTGTGGTCTACGAAGGCCGCACCGAACTCATGGACGAGGACAAGATCCAGTTCGTGCAAAAGACCAGCGCAAGATCCCTGAGTGAGGTCATCGAGGGTGCCGACATCTTTCTCGGCCTGTCGGCCGGGGGTGTGCTGAAGAAAGACATGGTCGCCAAAATGGCGGCGCGTCCGATCATTCTGGCACTGGCCAATCCCAACCCGGAAATCTCGCCCGAGGACGTGAAGTCAGTCCGCGACGACGCCATCATTGCGACCGGCCGCACGGACTACCCCAACCAGGTCAACAATGTCCTGTGCTTCCCGTATATCTTCCGGGGCGCACTGGATGCGGGCGCATCCACCATCACGGTGGAGATGGAAATCGCAGCCGTGCACGCCATCGCCGAATTGGCGCAGGCCGAGCAGAGCGAAGTCGTCGCTGCCGCCTATGTGGGTGAAAAGCTGGCTTTCGGCCCGGAATACCTGATTCCCAAACCGTTCGACCCGCGGCTGATGATGAAAATCGCGCCGGCGGTGGCCAAGGCCGCAGCCGACAGCGGTGTGGCGCTTAGGCCAATTGCCGATCTGGATGCCTACCGCGAAAAACTGCAGAGTTTTGTCTATGCGTCCGGCTCGGTGATGAAGCCGATTTTTGCGGCAGCCAAGGGTGCATCCCGCAAACGCGTGGCGTATGCCGAGGGCGAAGAGGAGCGCGTGCTGCGCGCCTGCCAGATCGTGGTCGACGAAGGCCTGGCCCGCCCGACGCTGATTGGCCGGCCGGCCATCATTGCGCGGCGCATCGAGCAGTTTGGCCTGCGCCTGAAGGAAGAGCTGGATTACGACGTCGTCAATGTCGAGCAGGACC
>JAZJYR010000018.1:0-57979 GCA_040390295.1 Pseudomonadota bacterium | reverse complement strand
CGACGCCCACAGGCACGCTCTGGCCTTCCTTGCCGCAGGTGCCGACGCCGCTGTCAAGCTGCATGTCGTTGCCCATCATGGTCACACGGGTCAGCGCATCCGGGCCGTTGCCGACAATCGTGGCGCCCTTGACGGGGTAAAGAATCTTGCCGTTCTCGACCCAGAAAGCCTCGCTGGCCGAAAACACAAACTTGCCGGAGGTGATGTCAACCTGGCCCCCGCCAAAGTTGGTGGCGTACAGGCCCTTCTTGATGCTGGCGACGATTTCCTGCGGGTCCTTGTCGCCACCCAGCATGTAGGTGTTGGTCATGCGCGGCATCGGTACGTGAGCGTAGCTTTCGCGGCGGCCGTTGCCGGTGGGCTTGACCTTCATCAGGCGCGCATTGAGCGAATCCTGGATATAGCCCTTCAAAATCCCGTCTTCAATCAGCACATTGCGCTGGCTGGCGTTGCCTTCGTCATCGACGTTGAGCGAACCGCGGCGGTCGGCAATCGTGCCGTCGTCCAGCACTGTCACACCCTTGGCCGCGACGCGCTGGCCGATCTTGCCTGCAAACGCGCTGGAGCCCTTGCGGTTGAAGTCGCCTTCCAGCCCGTGGCCAATCGCTTCGTGCAGCAGGATGCCGGGCCAGCCGGAACCGAGCACCACCGTCATTTCACCCGCTGGCGCGGGGCGCGCCTCCAGATTCGTCAAGGCGGCCTTCACCGCATCGGCCACGTACTGGCCAATCTGTTCGTCATCAAAATAGGCCAGGCCAAAACGGCCGCCACCACCGCCCGAGCCCATCTCGCGGCGGACCTTGCCCGCCACCTTGCTTTCGGCGATCACGGTCACGCTCAGGCGCACCAGCGGTCGCACATCGGCGGCCAGCGTGCCGTCAGCGCGTGCGACCATCACGACGTCGTATTCACTGGCCAGCCCGGCCATCACCTGAACGATGCGCGGGTCTTTGGCCTTGGCGAGTTTTTCAACCTTCTCAAGCAGCTTGACCTTGGCCATGCTGTCCAGCGTGGCAATCGGGTCCAGGTCCTGGTAAAGCGAGCGGCTGCTGGCCACCTTGCGGCCCGGTGTCTTGACCCGCGCCGATTTGCTGGCAGCAGCAATGCTGCGGACGGTGCGCGCTGCGTCAAGCAGCGAGGCGTCGGAAATATCGTCGGAATAGGCAAAGGCGGTTTTTTCGCCGCTCACGGCGCGCACGCCCACGCCCTGGTCAATGCTGAAGGAACCGGTCTTGACAATGCCTTCTTCCAGGCTCCAGCCTTCGCTGCGTGTGTACTGGAAATACAGGTCTGCATCATCCGCACCGTGCGAGGTGATCTCTGCAAGCGCCCGGCTCAAATGCGCCTCTGTCAGGCCGAAGGGCCTGAGCAGCAGGTTCTGCGCAATCTCCAGCCGCCCAGATGTCGACGCCGCCGTTGGCCTGACGGTGGAAGACGTCGTGGAAGCGTTGAGTTTCGAGGCGGATGAGGAGCGAAGTGAGGTCATTGGGCCATTGTAGGCAGTCTGACCATTTGTCGCGCTGAAAAGGGTATGGCTGATGTCAGGACTGAACCAGCCGCTTGGCCTTGGCAATCGACATCAGGATTCCGACTGCCAGCCCCAGGGTCACCATGGCGGTGCCTCCGTAACTGATAAACGGCAAAGGCACGCCCACCACCGGCAGGATACCGCTCACCATCCCCATGTTGACGAAAGCGTAGGTGAAAAAAATCATGGTCACGGCACCGGCCAGCAGGCGTGAAAACAGCGTCGGGGCCTCCATCGCAATCGCCAGCCCGCGCAGGATGAGAAAGATAAAACCGGCGATCAGCATCAGGTTGCCGGCAAGGCCGAACTCTTCTGAAAATGCTGCAAAGATGAAATCGGTCGTGCGCTCTGGAATGAATTCAAGGTGGGTCTGCGTACCGGCCATAAAGCCCTTGCCAAACACGCCGCCGGAGCCAATGGCAATCATGCCCTGGATGATATGAAACCCCTTGCCCAGCGGGTCGCGTGAGGGGTCCAGCAGGGTGCAGATGCGCTGCTGCTGGTAGTCATGAAGAATCGGCCAGCGCACGCCGTCGGCACACAGCCGCGGTTCAAACCACACAATCAGGAAAACGGCCACCAGACCCAGCACCACAGGCGGCGCGATCAGCTTCCAGCTCAGGCCGGCAAAAAAGATCACGGCCACGCCAGCTGCCAGCACGAGCAGCGAGGTACCCAGGTCGGGTTGCCTCATGATGAGGCCTACCGGCACAAGCAGCAGCAGGCCGGCGACCAGGAAGTCCAGCGGACGCAACAGCCCTTCCCGCTTCTGGAACCACCAGGCCAGCATCAGCGGCATCGCAATCTTGAGGATCTCGCTGGGCTGTATGACCATACCCACGTTGAGCCACCGACGCGCGCCTTTTTTGGTGATGCCAAAAATCGCGACCGCCACCAGCAACGCAACACCAAAGACATAAAGCGGTACGGCAAAGGCCATCAGGCGCTGCGGCGGGATCTGCGCGACCATGAACATGATGGTGCCCGCAATCAGCATGTTACGGCCATGGTCCACAAACCGCGTGCCATGGTCGTAGCCGGACGAATACATGATGAGCAGGCCGGCGCAGGCCAGCAGGAAAACTGCAAACGCCAGCGGACCGTCGAAACCCTGGAACAGCGGCATGGAGCGCTGGAAGAGGGAAGGTTTGTCGAAAACTGCTGCCATGGCAGGGATTATCCGCCAGCCGCCGCCAGACGATCTGCCTTTACGATAAGGCCATGGCCACCACGCATCTGCTCTACCTGCACGGCTTTCGGTCGTCGCCCCAGTCCGCCAAAGCCCGGAAAATGGCGTCTGTGGTGGCCCAGAACTATCCTGCCGTGACCTGGTGGTGCCCGCAGCTGCCGCCATCACCCAGGCAGGCCATGCAGGGCATCATGGAGAAATTGCAAACCTGGCCGCATAAGGGCAACATGGCCGTAGTTGGCTCATCGCTCGGCGGTTTTTATGCCACCTGGGTGGCGGAGCAAATGGATTGCAAGGCCGTCCTTTTGAACCCTGCGGTTGAGCCGTCCCGGGACCTGGAAAAATACATTGGCGAGCAGACCGCCTGGCACGACCCGGCAGAGACGTTTTTCTTCAGGCCTGAATTTGTCGATGAGCTGAAGGCCCTGCAGGCGGGGCCCATCAAACATCCGGAAAACTATTACGCTGTGATTGCCAAAGGCGACGAGGTGCTGGACTGGCGCGAAATGACCGGGCGTTACAAAAATGCGCAAATCAGGCTGCTTGAAGGGGGTGACCATGCGCTCAGCGATTTTGATGATCACCTGCCGGCCATCCTCGAATTTCTGGAATTGGCAGCCTGATTACACTGGGCGCTCACGATTAAAAGGCGTACGTTTTGTTTGTATTGTTTGAAGAAGCCGGCAAGTTTTTGGCTGGCCGCATTTTGCTTGATGCCGACAGCTCCCTGCAGGTCGAGCTGGATTCGGGCAAGCGCGTCAAGGTCAAGGCCGTCAACGCACTGCTGAAATTTGAAAAACCCTCGCCCGCTGAACTGATGGCCGCAGGCCAGAAGCTCAGCCAGGATATCGAGCTCGAACTCGCCTGGGAGTTCGCTAGCGAAGAAGAGTTCGGCTTTGCCGACCTGGCGCGCGATTATTTCAGCGCCGACGGCAAACCTGCCACACAGGAGCAGCAGGTCGCCGCGCTGTTCAGGCTGTTTGACGCACCGCATTACTTCAGGCGTGCCGGCAAGGGGCGCTTCAAGAAAGCGCCCGCCGAAATTTTGCAGCTCGCACTGGCCGCGATCGAGAAGAAAAAGCAGCTCGCGCTGCAGATCACCGCCTGGGCTGAAGAGCTTGCCGCAGGCGCATGCCCGGCCCCGATACGCGAGCAGCTCTACAAGATACTTTTCAAGCCTGACAAGAACAGCGCCGAATACAAGGCCGTGGTCGAGGCATCGCGCAACACCCACACCGCCCCGCTGGACCTGCTGCAAAAAGCCGGCGCCATCACCTCGGCCTACCAGTTTCACTGGAAGCGTTTTCTGTTTGAGAACTTCCCCAAGGGCACAGGCTTTCCGCCGCTACAGGCCCCTGCGCACAAGGAAACCTTGCCGCTCGCCAGCGTCAGGGCGTTTTCGATTGATGACTCCAGCACGACCGAAATCGACGATGCGCTATCGGTACAGGGCTTGGGCACAGGCACTGTCACGCTGGGCATACACATCGCAGCGCCGGGCCTGGCCGTATTGCCGGGCAGCCCGATTGACCATGTCGGCCGCGCGCGGCTTTCAACCGTCTACATGCCGGGCTACAAACTCACCATGCTGCCCGATGAAGTGGTGCAGAACTACACGCTGCAGGCAGGCCGAAACTGCCCCGCCGTATCGCTCTATGTGACGCTGGACGAAGCCACTTTTGAAGTGCGTACGACAGAGACAAAACTGGAGCAGGTGCCGATTGAAAGCAACCTGCGCCACGACGTGCTCGACAGCACATTCACCGAGGCGTTTTTTGACGCTGCGCAGGCTGCACCACCGCCAGCCGACATCGCCTGGGGCAGCGAACTGGTGTTTTTGCACCGGCTCGCCAGACACCTGAAAGCCCAGCGCGAAATCGCGCGCGGCAAGCCAGAGAACTTCAACCGCCCGGACTACAACTTCAAGCTTGAAAACCCAACCGGGCAGGAGCCTGTGGGCAACGAGGTCGTGAGCATCACCACACGCCAGCGCGGTGCGCCGCTGGACCTCATCGTCGCCGAGGCCATGATCCTGGCCAACAGCACCTGGGGCCAGTGGATGGCCGAGCTGGGCGTACCCGGCATTTACCGCAGCCAGGCCAGCCTGGCGCCTGGCGTCAAGGTGCGGATGGGCACCAAAGCCTTGCCGCATGCCGGCCTGGGCGTCAAAAGCTACGCCTGGAGCACCTCGCCGCTGCGCCGCTACACCGACCTGGTCAACCAGTGGCAGATCATTGCCTGCGCCAAAAACGGGGCGACGGCTGCGCTGGTCGCGCCTTTCAAGCCAAAAGACGCCGAGCTTTTTTCCATCATCTCCGGCTTTGATGCCGCCTACAGCGCGTACAACGGTTTCCAGTCGGGCATAGAACGCTACTGGACACTGAAGTACCTGCAGCAAAACAGCATCACCGAACTCACGGCCACCGCCTTCAAGGACAACCTGGTGCGCGCCGACGAATGGCCGCTGGTGTTGCCCGCAGTGGGTGCGCAAGGCCTGCCGCGTGGTGCCCGGGTGCGCTTGCGGCTTGGCGAGATTGATGAAATCACGCTGGATGTGAGCGGCACCGTGATGGAGCGGCTGGACCTGGTTGCAGATGCAGGCGATGCCCTGACAGAGGACGAAGAAGACGAAGAAAGCCTGGCCTCCGGCCCTATCTCGATTGCCGTCGACATGAACGAGCCCGCTGCGGACGCCGCAGGTGTTGTTTCTTCTGCGTCCTGAGGCGGCCCCAAATCGGTTTGTCAGTCCTGCGGCTGCTGTTCAGCCGATAATTCAAAGCTGTGAAAACATTCAGCACACTGCAAATTGCCCTGGGAGCGTCCGTCCTGGTTCACGCAGTGGTGCTGACGACGCGTTTTGTCGACCCGGAGAGCTTTAACCGGGTGTTTCAGGACACCCCGCTGGAGGTGATCCTGGTCAATGCCAGGGCCAGCGAAAAACCCGAAGTGGCCAAAGCCATCGCGCAGGCATCGCTGGCCGGCGGCGGCGAGCTTGAAAAAGGCCGCGCCACATCGCCACTGCCGCCTTCGGCCCTGACAGAAATAGGCGATGCCGCCGAAGAAGCACAGCGCAAGGTTGAGGCCATGCAGCAACAGCAGACACAACTGCTCGCGCAGATCAAAAAAGAACTGGCATCCATGCCACCGCCCGACCCCACGCTGCCTGCCAACGACCCTGCGCAAGCCCAACGTGAAGAAAAACGCAGGCAGCTGATCAAGATACTGGCCGAGATTGAAAAGCGCATCAATGAAGAAAATGCCAGGCCGAAAAAACGCTACATCAGCCCTGCGACGCGCGAAGAGGTGTACGCCACCTACTACGATGGCCTGCGCCGCAAGATCGAGGACAAGGGCACCAGCAACTTCCCCGAACTGGCGGGCAAAAAACTCTATGGCGAGTTGACCATGATCGTCACCGTCAATTTTGACGGCCGTATCCTGGCCACAGAAGTGGTGGAGACCTCGGGCAACCTGACACTGGACAGGCGGGCGCAAACCATCGTCAGGGGCACAGGTCCCTTCGAGCGTTTCAGCACGGCCATGCGTCGCCGGGCTGACCAGATTGTGGTGGTGTCGCGTTTCAAGTTCACCAGGGACGAAACGCTTGAGACCAAACTCACCAGCCGTTGAGACCATGGCACCTCCGCACGTCGTCCGGAACCTCCCAGCATGAAAGCCGTGTTTCGACTGCTTGGGCTGGTGGCGATTGCCGGGCTGGCGTTGCAGCTTTACTTCGTTGCGCGCATTGCGGTGATGATCGCCATCAATCCTGAATCGACGGCCTTTCAGCGCTCGGAGATTTACCGCGTGGCCACCACCACGGGCAGCCTGAAGTGGCGTCAGCAGTGGGTACCGTACGAGAATATTTCGGACAACCTCAAGCGCGCAGTGATCGCCTCCGAAGACGCCAGTTTTGTGGAACATGATGGCGTGGACATCGAGGCCCTTGAAAAAGCATGGGACAAAAATGCCAGGGCCGAGCAGCGCGTGCAGAAGTCCACCAGCCGCGCCGCGCCCTCCGGCAAGGCGCAACTTGCGCCCGCCAGGGCACCAAAGATTGTGGGTGGGTCCACCATCACGCAGCAGCTTGCCAAAAACCTTTTTCTTTCCGGTGAGCGTACATTGCTGCGCAAGGGCCAGGAACTGGTGCTGACGCTGATGCTGGAAATGCTGCTCAGCAAGGAGCGCATCCTGGAGATCTACCTCAACAGCGTGGAGTGGGGTGAAGGCGTGTTCGGCGCCGAAGCGGCAGCCCAGCATTACTACCGCAAGCCGGCGGCCAGCCTGAGCGCCTTTGAAGCCGCGCGCCTGGCCGTGATGCTGCCACGCCCCAAGTACTTCGAGACGCGCGCCGGCTCGGGTTATCTGTCATCGCGTGCAGGCACGATTGCCGCGCGCATGGGCGCCGTCGAACTGCCCTGACGGTCCCCTACCCCCTGCTTACTCGCCCACGATAGACAGCGCGGTGATGGTGTTCGACCAGAGTTTGTAATCAGCCTGCAGGAGCTCCCGCAGCTGTGCCGGCGTGACGGGCGCACGCACCATGCCCAGCCCCTTGAGGCGCTCCGCCACTTCGGGCAGCGCGGTGACACGGTTGATTTCCTGGTTCAGCAGGCTTCTGCGTGCAGGGTCCATGCCCTTTGCGGCGAACACGCCATACCAGTTGGTGACTTCAAAACCCTTGAGCGTTTCGGAAGCGCTCGGAATCTCGGGCAGCAGGTCGGAGCGTGTGGACTCGGTCACCGCAATCAGCCGCACCTTGCCGCTACGGGCATGCGGCAGCAGCAGCGAGGCACCGCCGGCAAACATGTTGACTTCACCCTGCACCAGCGCCGCGACGGCCGGGCCGCCGCCCTTGTAGGGTACGTGAACAATATCCAGATTGGCAACCTTGGCCAGCATGGCCAGGCTCAGGTGGTTATGCGAACCCATACCTCCCGACGAGTAATTGAGCTTGCCGGGGTTGGCGCGGATGTAGGCCAGCAGTTCGGGAAATGTTTTGACCGGCAGACTGCTGGACACCGCAATCACATTGATCGCGTAGGCCAGCATGGCCACCGTGTCAAAGTCATTCATGGGGTCGAAAGGCAGCTTTTTATACAGGCTGCCATTCATGGCATGGGTCGACATGGCGCCAATTTCAAGCGTGTAGCCATCGGCCGGCGAACGCGCCACAAGCGCTGCACCGATGTTGCCGCTGGCACCAGCGACGTTCTCGACCACAAAAGGCTGGCCCGATGCAGGGAACATGTTCTTGCCGACCAGGCGGCCCAGAATATCGGTCGAACCGCCCGGGGAGAACGGAACAATCATGCGCACTGGCTTGTTGGGATAGGCATTGCGGTCCTGCGCACTTGCAGACATGGGAAGCAGCGCACCTGCCAGGCCGGCGCCCATCAAGGCGCGGCGCGTTGTTGAGAAAGTCATGGGGTCAGGGTCTCCATCAAGTCAGCTATCACACGGTTTTACCTGGACAATGTTTCATTTGACGAAACATCGTATCTTTCAATGCAACAATATTAGCGCGTGACAGCGCCCGGGAAACTAGGGGATGTCCCGGTATCCGCAGACCCATGGAGCCCGCAGCTAGAGGTCACAGCCGCCGCTTATCATTGCCCCATGCTCGCAAAGTTGATGGGTTTGTTTTTACTGGGCCTCATACGCCTGCTCACCGGCGCGCAGGCGCGGTGGCTGGGTTGCCCGCCCAAGGCCGAGCAGCGCATTTATTTTGCCAACCACCAGAGCCACGCCGACCTCCTGCTGATGTGGGCCGCGCTGCCCGAAGAGCTGCGTAGCATCACCCGGCCGATTGCCGCCAAGGACTACTGGACCAAGACGGCCTTCAAGCAATGGGTGACCACGGCGGTCTTCAACGCCATCTATGTTGACCGCGCCAAGACCAGCGACCAGGATCCGCTGGAGCCGCTGATCGAGGCGCTGACGAACGGCGACTCCATCATCCTGTTTCCCGAAGGCACGCGCGGCAACCAGGAAGAGCCACAAAACTTCAAGTCAGGCATCTACAACCTTGCGTTGAAATTCCCTGATGTCGTGCTGGTTCCCGCCTGGATCAACAACGTGCAGCGCGTCATGCCCAAGGGCGAGGTCGTGCCCGTGCCGATTTTGTGTTCTGTGACTTTCGGCGCGCCGATTACGCTGGGCGCCGATGAAGAGCGTGGCCACTTTTTGACCCGCGCACGTGATGCCGTGATGGCGCTGCGGGAAGCCTGATGAACAGCTTCCTGCGCAATCTCTCACCGTCGAACCAGGTCGCCCTGCTCTTCGTCGTGGTCTTCGGCCTGCTCACCATCATCAGCGTCGTCGCTTTTGTGATGGCCTTGAAGGACAGCCGCGAGGACGATGTCTATACCCAGAAGCTCAGGGAGTTCAGCCGCCTGCTGCGCACCTCCTGGGCGATGTCAACGGTCTTCTGGGTCGGCTGGGCCTTGGGCGAGACCGTGGCCACCCTCCTCTTCGGGCTGGTCGCGTTTTTTGCGCTGCGCGAGTTCATCACGCTGTCGCCCACACGCAAGGGCGACCACCGCAGCCTGGTGCTGGCGTTTTTTGTCGTGCTGCCCATCCAGTTCGCCATGGTCATCACGCGCTCCTTCAACCTCTTCACCGTGTTTATTCCGGTGTATGTGTTTTTGCTGCTGCCTGTCGTCAGCGCACTGGCCGGTGACACGCAGCGCTTTCTGGAGCGCAATGCCAAGCTGCAGTGGGGCATCGTGGTCTGTGTGTACGGCTGCAGCCATGTCCCGGCGCTGTTGCTGCTGAACTTTCCGCAGTACCAGGGCAAGAATGCCTTCCTGGTTTTCTTTCTGGTGTTTGTCGTGCAAAGCTGCATGATTGTTCAGCACCTGGTCGGCCGCAAACTCAAACGCCCACCCAGCGCGCCGGACGTCAGCAAGAGTTTTAACTGGACCAGCTGGGTGATCGCTGTGGCCGTCGGCAGCCTGCTGGGCGGCGTGATGGCCGGGCTCACGCCCTTCAAGCCTGCTCAAGCCGTGGCCATGGCTTTCATCGCATGCGTCTCCGGTTCGCTGGGCCACCTGGTGATGAAGGCGCTCAAGCGCGATCGCGGCATTCCCAACTGGGGCAAGCGCGGCATAGGCGTCACCGGCGCCAGCGGGTTGCTGGACCGGGTGGACGCGCTGTTTTTTGCAGCGCCGGTGTTTTTTCATTCGGTTCGCTGGTACTTCGGGGTCTGACCAGAATGAGGATTTTGGGCATTGACCCCGGTCTGCAGATCGCAGGTTTTGGCGTCGTGGACGTTGATGGCCACGACCTTCGTTATGTTGCCAGCGGCACCATCACCACCAAACACCTGGACACCCGCAATCTGCCTGCGCGGCTCAAGGTGCTGTTCGACGGCGTGCGCGAGGTGGTGGACCGCTACCAGCCCGACTGCTCATCGGTCGAAATCGTCTTCGTCAACGTCAACCCGCAGGCCACGCTGCTGCTGGGCCAGGCGCGCGGTGCCTGCGTGACAGCGCTGGTCACGGCCAATCTGCCGGTTGCCGAGTATTCCGCATTGCAGCTGAAAAAAGCCATCGCCGGTTACGGGAAGGCCGGCAAGGCAGAGGTGCAACAAATGGTGATGCGCCTGCTCAAACTGCCCGCGCTGCCCGGCAAGGATGCCGCCGACGCGCTGGGCCTGGCCATCACGCACGCGCACGCGGGGCGCTCGGCGGGGATTCTGGCTGCGGCTTTGGCATCTGGAAGGTAGCTCAAGAATTTAAAGCATCACAAATAAATCCTTATTAATTTAAAGAGTTATTTGAGATGCTTTAAATCTGAAGGCGACTCGCAGTGGCAAATTGGTGGGGTTCAGAAAGCAAAAAAGGCCTTTTCAGGCCTTTTTTGAACATGTTTTTGGCCTCCAGCCTTTTAGATATGGGCGTGAGCAGCTATTTATTTAATAGCAACTGTTGCATCTGCGAACTTCGCCATCTCCGCCGATCCGTGCGTGCCGGCAGGGCTTCAGGCAATCCGCTCAAGAATCAGCACTGCAAAAAAGCCCAGTCCCGCCAGGATGGTCCATTTGAGGATGATGAGACCGATGCGCTTGAAGCGGGCCTGACCAGTGCCGGCATAAAACATGAAGGACACGATGGCTGCGATGAGCAGCAGCAGGATGAGCCAGCGAAAAAGCAGCATGGGTTTGTTAAAGCTGGGAAAGCAGCCTTACCAGGCCCGTGCCAGCGTGGCGAAACCTTGCGGCGCACGCTTTTCGTCTTCAAAGGTGACGATTTCATAAGCGTCACTGCGCGACAGCAGTTCACGCAGCAGCTTGTTGTTCATCGCATGGCCGGAGCGAAACGCGCTATAAGCCGCCAGCAGCGGCTTGCCCAGCAGATGCAAATCGCCCATGGCGTCGAGGATCTTGTGTTTGACGAACTCGTCGTTGTAACGCAGGCCGTCGATGTTGAGCACCTTGTAGTCGTCCATGACGATGGCGTTGTCGAGGCCGCCACCGAGCGCCAGGCCGTTGGCGCGCATCATCTCGACATCCTTGGTGAAGCCGAAGGTTCGGGCCCTGGCGATGTCGCGGGTGTAGGAGCCCGAGCCCATATCGAATTCGACGCGCTGGCCTGTCGAGTCAACGGCCGGGTGGTCAAAGTCGATTTCAAAACTGAGCTTGTAGCCGTCGTAGGGCGTGAGGCGTGCCCACTTGGTCGCAGCGCCCTCGCCTTCGCGCACCTCCACCGGCTTGATCACGCGCACAAACCGCTTGGGCGCATCCTGCAGCGCGATGCCTGCAGACTGCAACAAAAATACGAACGAAGAGGCCGAACCGTCGAGGATGGGCACTTCTTCTGCCGTGATATCGACGTAGAGGTTGTCAATGCCCAGGCCGGCGCAGGCCGACATCAAATGTTCGACGGTGTGCACCTTGGCATGTCCCGTCGAAATGGTCGATGCCAGGCGTGTGTCGGTCACGGCGAGTGCAGAGATCGGAATATCCACCGGCTGCGGCAGATCGACCCGGCGAAACACAATGCCCGTATCGGGCGCGGCGGGCCTCAGCGTCAACTCAACCCGCTGGCCGCTGTGCAGGCCCACGCCCACCGCTTTGGTCAGTGACTTGAGAGTTCTTTGTGCGAGCATGTCGCTATTTTAAAGAGGGCAGATAAACCGCGCGTCATGCACGGTCGATCTGCCCTGTGGACTGCAAGGATCAGTCAGCCTGCTTGCGCAGGAAGGCAGGGATCTCGAAATCATCCATGCCGCCGGAAGCCAGCGCGTCGACCTTGGCAGCTGCCTGCGTGCGGTTGGTGCGCCAGACACTGGGCACGGCCATGTTGCCGTAGTCAGGCTGGGCATTGCCCATGGAGGGCTGCGCTGCGTTGCCGCTACCAGCCACCGAGTTCAGCGTGGGCACATTGAACGGCACGTTGTCGGTACCGGTGCGCAGAACCTGCAGCGGTGGGGCCGTGCGGCGCACGCCCTGGCGGCTCAGGCCGGTCGCAACCACCGTCACACGGATGTCGTCGCCCAGCTCGTCGTCATATGCCGTGCCGTAGATCACATGCGCATCAGGCGATGCATAGGCGCGGATGGTGTTCATCGCCAGCTTGGATTCACTCAGCTTGAGCGAACCCTTTGCGGCGGTGATCAGCACCAGCACGCCCTTGGCGCCGGACAGGTCAATGCCTTCCAGCAGCGGGCAGGCCACAGCCTGTTCAGCCGCAATGCGGGCACGATCAGGGCCGCTGGAGCGGGCCGTGCCCATCATGGCCTTGCCGGGCTCGCCCATCACGGTGCGCACGTCTTCAAAGTCGACGTTGACATGGCCAGGTACATTGATGATTTCAGCAATACCGCCGACAGCGTTTTTCAGCACGTCGTTGGCGTGGGCAAAAGCCTCGTCCTGCGTGACGTCGTCACCCAGCACTTCGAGCAGCTTCTCATTGAGGACAACGATCAGCGAATCGACATTGGCTTCGAGCTCGGCGAGACCCAGGTCGGCGTTGGTCATGCGGCGGCCGCCTTCAAACTCGAACGGTTTGGTCACCACACCGACGGTGAGGATGCCCATTTCCTTTGCCACACGTGCGATCACGGGTGCAGCGCCGGTACCGGTGCCGCCGCCCATGCCGGCGGTGATGAACAGCATGTGCGCGCCGGCGATGGCGCTGCGGATGTCGTCCACTGCCAGCTCGGCTGCGTCACGGCCCTTGTCAGGCTTGCTGCCGGCGCCCAGACCGCTGCCGCCCAGCTGAATGGTCTTGTGCGCGCTGCCGCGGCTGAGCGCCTGCGCGTCGGTGTTGGCACAGATGAACTCGACGCCCTGGACGCCGCAGTCAATCATGTGGCCGACGGCATTGCCGCCGCCACCGCCGACACCAATCACCTTGATCTGTGTGCCCTGGTTGAACTCTTCGATTTCAATCATTTCGATGCTCATGGGGAGCCTCCGTTTCAGTAATTTGCAGTTGCCAAAAATTTATGGATATTGGTTGTGAGTCTTGACGTGTTTTCATGCAGGGGGATCTGCGCCTCCTGACCGCGTACATCGTGGGGCCGCCCGAATCAAAGCTGAAGGGTGTTTCATGCGATGCCCCATTTAAAAGTTGCCTACAAACCAGTCTTTGACCTTGCCGAAAGCGTTGTGAACGCTGCCCGCCTTTTGCGAGACCTTGTAGCCGCGCATGCGCGCAATACGTGCCTCTTCAAGCAGCCCCATGACGGTGGCAGCCCGCGCCTGCGCAACCATGTCCGACAGCGCGCTGGAGTATCGCGGTATGCCGCGCCGCACCGGCTTCAAAAAGATGTCTTCGCCGAGCTCGACCATGCCTGGCATGACCGCGCTACCGCCGGTGATGACAATGCCGGACGACAGCACTTCTTCGTAACCCGATTCGCGAATGACCTGCTGTACCAGCGAATAGATCTCTTCAATGCGCGGTTCGATCACGCCGGCCAGCGCCTGCTTGCTCAGCATGCGCGGGGCGCGGTCGCCCAGGCCTGGCACTTCAACCTGCGTGTCCGGGTCGGCCAGCAACTGCTTGGCATAACCGCTTTCGACCTTGATGTCTTCGGCGTCCTTGGTCGGTGTGCGAAGCGCCATGGCGATGTCGCTGGTGATCAGGTCACCGGCAATGGGTATGACTGCCGTGTGGCGGATGGCGCCGCCGGTAAAGATGGCCACATCCGTCGTGCCTGCGCCAATATCGACCAGCGCGACGCCAAGCTCCTGCTCGTCCTGCGTGAGTACGGCCAGGCTGGACGCCAGCGGGTTGAGCATGAGCTGGTCCACCTCCAGCCCGCAGCGACGCACGCACTTGATGATGTTTTCCGCCGCGCTTTGTGCACCGGTGACGATATGTACCTTGGCTTCGAGGCGTATGCCGCTCATGCCAATCGGCTCTCGCACATCCTGGCCGTCGATCACAAACTCCTGCGGCTCGACCAGCAGCAAACGCTGATCGGTCGAGATGTTGATGGCCTTGGCGGTTTCAATCACGCGCGCCACATCGGCCTGCGTGACTTCCTTGTCCTTCACAGCCACCATGCCGCTGGAGTTGATGCCGCGTATGTGGCTGCCGGTGATGCCGGTGTAGACACGCGCAATCTTGCAGTCGGCCATCAGCTCGGCTTCTTTCAATGCCTGCTGGATGCTTTGCACCGTGGCATCGATGTTGACCACCACGCCGCGCTTGAGCCCGTTGCTGGCAGCAATGCCCAGGCCCGCAAGCTTGAGCTCACCGCCGGGCAGGACTTCAGCGACCACCACCATGACCTTGCTGGTACCAATGTCCAGACCCACAACCAGATCTTTGTATTCTTTGGCCATATCGTTACCTTTTGACTTTCCTGTCCTCTTTGTCACCCGGGTTGACAGTGGTGACCCCTCTTAACCGGATGGCATAACCGTTGCCGTAGCGCAGGTCGGCGGATTCGAAGTCGCTGCCGTATTTGGCAGAGACCTGGTTGAATGTCGAGATAAAACGCTGTGCTCGCGCCTGGATTTCGTCCAGCGAGCCATGACCCAGTTCAAGCGCTGCGCCGCTGTCGAGTCGTGCACGCCAGCTGCCCTGGCCGGTGAGTTCAACGCGGGTCACAGCCGTGTCCAGTTTTTCAAAGAGCGGCGACAGCATCTGATAGGCCTGGAGCACAAGCCCGGCCTGACCCTGGGGGCCGGCCAGCTCGGGCAACTCCTCCGCCTCAACCTCGCCCTGATTGGCCTCAAACACCTCGCCAAAGCTGTTGACCAGGCGCGAGTCAGCTTCAGGCCCCCAATAGGCAATCGGCTGGTGCTCCTGAAGCACCACCTTCAGGCGGTTCGGGAACTGGCGTTTGACGACCGCCCTGCGAACCCAGGGCACAGACTCAAACACGGCGCGTGTGCGACCCAGATCTACCGTGAAGAAATTTCCTGTGAGGCGAGGCGCCACGTTGGCGCGCAGGGTGACGGCGTTGTTGTGCACAAGGTCGCCCTGCACGCTGATGGCGCCCAGATTGAACAGGGGCTGGCGTACCAGCCAGGCCGCAGCGATCGCCAGCACCATGGCCACAAAAGCCAGGATGAACAGGGCCGACAGGCCGTTCATCAACCTGACGTCGGCCGGTATCGGGCTGGGCTGTGGCTTGCGGCGGCTCAAGCGGCAGCCTCCTGTCTGTAGTCAAGCGCTGCGGTCTTGAGCAATTCAATGCACAGGTCTTCGTAAGAAAGACCTGCGGCGCGCGCCGACATGGGCACCAGCGAGTGGCCCGTCATGCCCGGGGAGGTGTTGATCTCAAGCAGGTACGGCTTGCGCGTAACCTTGTCTATCATCACGTCTGCGCGCGCCCAGCCGCGACAGTTGAGCGTACGGTAGGCCTTGACCACGATGTCCTGAATGGCGGCCTCTTCGCCTGCCGGCAAACCGCAAGGCACGATGTACTGTGTGGTGTCGGTGAAGTATTTGTTCTGGTAGTCGTAGTTGCCTTCAGGCGCAACGATGCGGATGACGGGCAACGCCCGGGCACCGGCGCCGCTGCCCAGCACCGGGCAGGTGACTTCATCGCCCTCAACGAACTGCTCGCACAGGATGTCTGCATCAAGCTTTGCAGCCTGCTCAACCGCCGCAGCCATGTCTGACTTGTCAACGACCTTGGTCAGGCCTATCGATGAGCCTTCGCGTGCGGGTTTGACGATCAGCGGTAAGCCGAGGGTCGCCGGCACGGCTTCAACTTCGGCCGGGCTATAGCTGCCGCGTTGCAGCAGGATGTACTTCGGCGTGGGCAGGCTCTCGGCCAACAGCACACGTTTGGTCATGACCTTGTCGATGGCCATGCTGGACGCCATCACGCCAGAACCGGTGTAGGGAATACCCAGCAGTTCCAGCGCGCCCTGCACTGTGCCGTCTTCACCAAAGCGGCCGTGCAGCGCAATGAAGCAGCGGTCAAAACCTTCCGCCTTCAACTCGCCAATATCGCGAAGTGAGGGGTCGAACGCATGCGCATCAATGCCGCGCGACTTGAGGGCCTGTAACACGCCCGTGCCAGACATCAGTGAAATCTCCCGCTCGGCAGACATGCCGCCCATCAGGACCGCAACTTTCCCGAAGCTGGAGTTGTGGGTGGCCGTACTCATGCCTTGCCCTCCTCGGCACGGACGATGTCCACCACCTTGGCAGGTACGGCGCCGATGGAGCCTGCGCCCATGCACATGATGACATCGCCACCACGGGCATTGTCATAAATGGCCTGTGGCATGGCATCGATGTCGTCCACGAAGACAGGCTCGACTTTTCCGGCGACACGGATGGCGCGCGCCAGTGATCGTCCATCGGCTGCGACGATCGGGGCTTCGCCGGCGGCATACACCTCGGACAGCAGCACCAGGTCAGCCTCGCCGATGACTTTCACGAAGTCCTCAAAACAATCACGTGTGCGTGTATAACGATGCGGCTGGAAAGCCAGCACGAGCCGCCGGCCGGGAAAAGCACCGCGTGCAGCGGCCAGCGTAGCGGCCATCTCGACCGGGTGGTGCCCATAGTCTTCAATCACCGTGAACTGCCCGCCATCGCTGGCACGCATGTCGCCATAACTCTGGAAGCGGCGGCCCACACCTTTGAAGTCAGACAGTGCCTTTTGCACCGCTTCATCAGGCACATTCAGCTCGACAGCAACAGCAATTGCCGACAGTGCATTGAGCACATTGTGTTCGCCTGCAAGATTGAGTTCGATATCGAGGTCCGGCAAGGTCACGCCATTGCGGCGCTGCGCCGTGAAATGCATTTTTGCGCCGACTGGCCGCACGTTGACGGCGCGCACCTGGGCGTCTTCACCAAAACCGTAACTGGTGATGGGGCAGGACACCTGCGGCACGATCTCGCGTACGGCAGGGTCATCGGTGCACAAAATGGCCGTGCCGTAAAACGGCATGCGGTGCAGGAAATCCACAAATGCTTTTTTCAGGTTGCCGAAGTCATGGCCATAGGTTTCCATGTGGTCGGCATCGATATTGGTCACCACTGCCATGACAGGCAGCAGATTGAGGAAGGACGCATCCGACTCATCGGCCTCGACAACGATGTAGTCACCCGAGCCCAGCTTGGCATTGGCACCTGCGCTGTTGAGGCGGCCACCAATCACAAAGGTGGGGTCCAGTCCGCCCTGCGCGAGGATGCTGGCGACCAGGCTGGTGGTGGTAGTCTTGCCATGGGTGCCCGCAATCGCGATGCCCTGCTTGAGGCGCATCAGCTCTGCCAGCATCAATGCGCGCGGCACGACAGGAATGCGTTTCTCACGCGCAGCCAGCACTTCAGGGTTGTCAGCCTGTACGGCGGTAGACGTCACCACCGCGTCAACACTGGCCAGATTTTCAGCCGCATGACCCACATGGGTCTTGATGCCAAGTGAGGCCAGACGCCTGAGCGTCGGACTGTCGGAAAGGTCGGAGCCGGAGATCACATAACCGAGGTTGTGCAGCACCTCTGCGATGCCGGACATGCCTGAGCCGCCCAGACCGATGAAATGAATGTTCTTGATGGCGTGTTTCATAGACGTAAAGCCCCCACGCTTCCCACTTCGTGTGGTGCGCTGCCCCCCAGGGGGGCGCTTTTTTTCTTGGGGCGGCCCTGCGAAAAAATCTGATGCGATGCTGACGCATTCATGCTGCTAGCTCCTCACAAGCGGCGACCATGCGCGCCGTGGCATCGGTCTTTTGCATTTTTTTCGCCCGTACGGCTTTTTCAACAAGCGCGGCGCGCTGTATGTTTTTCAAGAAGTTCGCCAGTTTTTCTGCGGTGAGGTCGCGTTGTTGCTCCATCCAGCCGCCACCCTGCTCGACCAGGAATTTCGCATTCGTTGTCTGATGGTCATCGACAGCCGCAGGGAAAGGTACAAACAGCGCAGCTGCACCAATTGCAGCAATTTCGGTGACTGTGCTTGCGCCTGCGCGGCAAATCACAAGGTCCGCCTCGGCAAATGCCGCAGCCGTGTCGTCAATAAACGGTGTCAGCGTCGCGGTGATGCCTGCGGCCTCATAGTTGGTACGCAACTCTTCAATCTGTTTGGCGCCACTCTGGTGTGTCACAACAGGGCGCTCCGACGGCTCAATGAGTGCCAGCGCTTTTGGAACGACGGTGTTCAGGCCCCGCGCACCCAGGCTTCCACCAACGACCAGCAATTGCAGCGGGCCGGCCCGGCCAGCAAAACGCGTTGCCGGATCGACTTGTGCAGTGAATGCAGGACGCAATGGATTACCTACCCACTCGGCGTTTTTCAGCACGTTGGGAAAGGCGGTGAACACCTTGTCTGCCACCGTTGCCAGTATGCGGTTGACCATGCCAGGTACCGAGTTCTGCTCATGCAGCACCAGGGGCTTGCCCAGCAGCACACTCATCATGCCGGCCGGAAAGGCAATGTAGCCACCCAGCCCCACAACCACGTCGGGCTTGACCTTGCGTATGACCTGAATACTCTGCCAGAAAGCCTTGAGCAGGCGCAGCGGCAGGAAGGCCAGGGTCGTCAGACCCTTGCCGCGTACGCCGGAAAAATCGATGGTCTCAAATGCAAAGCCGCGTGGTGGCACCAGTTGGCTTTCCATGCTCGGATGGCCAGGACTGCCCTTGCCGCCCAGCCAGTGCACGCGCCAGCCCTTGTCACGCAGCGCCTGGGCGACTGCGAGTCCGGGAAAAATATGGCCACCGGTACCACCGGCCATGATGAGCGCACAGTGCTGTGTCATGCGCGGCCTCCACGCATCAGCAATCGATTCTCGTAGTCAATCCGCAATACCACCGCCAGCGAAACAAGGTTCATCAAAATGGCAGACCCGCCATAACTCATGAGCGGCAAGGTCAGGCCCTTGGTTGGCAGCGCGCCGAGGTTGACGCCGATATTGATGAAGGTCTGGAAACCCATCCAGATGCCCACACCCTGCGCGACAAGGCCTGCAAAGAGGCGGTCAAGGGCAATCGACTGGCGGCCTATATGCATGATGCGGCGCGTCATCCACATGAAGAGGCCGATCACCGCAAGCACCCCAAGCAGGCCGAACTCTTCACCAATGACCGCCATCAGGAAGTCGGTGTGTGCTTCTGGCAGCCAGTGCAGTTTTTCAACACTGCCGCCAAGGCCAACACCAAAAAACTCGCCCCGGCCAAAGGCGATCAGGGAATGTGTGAGCTGGTAACCCTTGCCCACTGCATTGGTGTCGCTCCAGGGATCAAGGTAGGCAAAAATGCGCGCGCGGCGGTAGTCGTTAAAAGCGATCATCACGCAGAACGCGCCGGCCAGTACCGTGGCAATCAGGAAAAACATGCGGGCGTTGACACCGCCCAGAAACAGGATACCCATGGCGATAACGGCGATCACCATGAACGCGCCCATATCAGGCTCGGCCAGCAACAGGATGCCCACCACGCCCACCGCGACACCCATAGGCAGCACGGCACGCCAGAATTTTTCCTTGACGTCCATCTTGCGCACCATGTAGTCGGACGCATACAGAAGGACTGCGAACTTGGCCAGCTCTGAAGGCTGGAAATTCATGATGCCCAGCGGCAGCCAGCGCCGGGCCCCATAAACCACCTTGCCCACGCCCGGCACGAGCACCAGCACCAGCATCAGCAAAGACAACACAAACAGCCACGGGGCAACCCTTTCCCAGGTGATGATGGGCACCTGAAAGGCCAGCACAGCCACCACAAACGCCACGACCAGCGAGAACAGATGACGCGTGAGGAAATGGGTGTGCGCATAACGGGAAAACCGGGGGTTGTCCGGCATCGCCACCGAAGCCGAATACACCATCACCAGACCCCACATGAGCAGGGCCACAATGACCCAGACCAGGGCCTGATCAAAACCTGCCAGTCGCACGGGCGTTGATGGGGTGCGTGACAGGCTCTGACTGCCGAGCCGCACTGGCAACACATCCGATGCGGCCTTGCCAAAACCGGAAAAACAGCCCGTGAAACGTGCGGCGACTGTCACAGCGTGACTCCCTCTTCAAGCGCCAGCGCCTGCACTGCATCCTGAAAAACCTTCGCACGATGTTCATAGTTGTCGAACATGTCGAAACTGGCACAGGCCGGTGACATCAGAACCGCATCGCCGGTTTTGGCCTGATGCGCAGCCATGCCAACGGCTTCTTGCATTGACGCAGCATCCAGGAGCGGCACCGCTGTGCCTTCAAGCGCTGCGCGGATGGCCGGGCCATCACGCCCGATCAGCACCACGGCCCTGGCGTAACGGGCTACCGGTTCGGCCAGCGGCTTGAAGTCCTGGCCTTTGCCCTCGCCCCCCATGATGACGACCAGCTTGCGATCCTCGCCCAGGCCCGCCAGAGCAGCCACCGTGGCGCCGACGTTCGTGCCCTTGCTGTCGTCGAAATATTCAATGCCGCGAATCACTGCGACCGACTCCACGCGGTGGGGTTCACCGCGATATTCGCGCAGACCGTGCAGCATCGGTGCCAGGTTGCAACCGGCCGCGACAGCAAGGCCAAGTGCGGCCAGGGCATTGGTGGCGTTGTGTCTGCCGCGAATACGCAGGGCATCCATGGGCATGAGGCGCTGGATGAACAGCACCACTTCTTCGTCCCTGCGGCGTTTGAAGGTTTCGTCGGCTTCAGTGGCACGCACCAGCCAGGCCATGCCGTTGACCGTTTCAATGCCATAGTCGCCGGGACGTTCCGGACTGTTGCTGCCGAAGGTGATGTAGGGGCGCGGTGGGGGCTGCTTGCCTTTGACCGGCTGCGATGGCTTGGGCAGCGCCGACATCACAGCAGGGTCATCGCGATTGAGCAACATCAGCCCGTTGCCATAGATGCGGTTCTTGGCCTGGGTGTAGGCGGCGAGGGTTTCATGCCAGTCGAGATGGTCCTGGCTGATATTGAGCACCGTCGCCACGGTCGGCTCAAAATTGGTCACGCCGTCCAGCTGAAAACTCGACAACTCCAGCACCCAGACCTGGGGCAAGGCCGGCAATGCGGGCAAAGGCGGGGGCAAGGCAGTCACAAGCTCAGGCACAGGCACCAGCGCGGGCTCATCCCCCTCCAGTGCTTCTTCTGCTTTGTCTGATTCGGCAGCATGACCCGGCTCAGCAGCCTCATCAAGCATCTCTTCTTCGTCCGCGGCGGCGGGCAACGCGGCAGGGACAGGCACCACAGCGTTTTGTTCAACTGCCTCTGCCTGCTTTTTGTCTTCAGCCTCTTGCGCCTCTTTTTCTGCAGTCTCGGCTTGTGCCTGCAACGCCGCATCGAGCTTTTCAGCCAGGGTGTCGAGCAGCGTAGGGCCGATATTGCCCGCCACAGCAACCGTCTTGCCAGCCCGCTGCACCAGTTGCGCGGCCAGCGAGGTGACCGTTGTCTTGCCATTGGTGCCGGTAATCGCGATCACCTGCGGCGAATAGCCACGATCCTGCTTCAGTTCTGCCAGCGCATGCGCAAACAGGCTGAGTTCATTGCCACGGGCCGTACCTCTGGCTTCTGCTGCATCGATGACGCCGGCAATGGAAGCGGGCGACAAACCCGGGCTCTTGAGCACCATGTCAAACGGCGCACTTGCAAACAGCGCCTCGTTCATTTCCGAATGCACGAAGGTCACTTGCGGCAGGCTGCTTCTCAGGGTTTCAAGCTGCGGCGGCGCAGGCCGGGTATCTGCAACCGTCACACGGGCGCCATGACGCACGCACCAGCGCGCCAGGGCCAGCCCCGAGACGCCCAGGCCAAGCACAAGAATGTTTTTCTGGTCCAGGTGTTTCATCTCAGCTTGAGGGTTGAAAGACCGATGAGGCAGAGCAGCATGGTGATGATCCAGAAACGCACGACCACCTGGGTTTCTTTCCAGCCACTCTTTTCGAAGTGGTGATGGAGGGGCGCCATCTTCAGGATGCGCCTGCCCGTGCCGTAACGCTTTTTGGTGTATTTGAAATACAGCACCTGCAGCATCACGGACAGGGCTTCGACCACAAAAATGCCACCCATGATGGCCAGCACGATTTCCTGTCGCACGATGACTGCGACCGTACCCAGGGCCGCCCCCAGGGCAAGGGCACCCACGTCGCCCATGAACACCTGCGCGGGGTGGGTGTTGAACCACAGGAACGCGAGGCCTGCACCCGCCATGGCCGAGCAAAAAATCAGCAGCTCGCCAGAGCCCGGGATGTAGGGAAAGAGCAGGTACTTCGAATAGACCGAACTGCCGGTGACATAGGCAAACACACCCAGCGCAGACCCCACCATCACCACCGGCATGATGGCCAGGCCATCAAGTCCGTCCGTGAGGTTGACCGCATTGCTGGAGCCCACGATCACAAGATAGGTCAGGATGACAAAACCGAATACGCCCAGCGGGTAGCTGACTTCCTTGATAAAAGGCACAAGCAGGCCGGCCTTGGGCGGCAGGTTCACATCGAAGCCGGACTGCACCCAGCTGACAAACAGGCCTATCACGCGCAGGTTGGAGCTCTCTGAAATGCTGAATACGAGGTAGAGCGCTGCCACCAGGCCAATCACCGATTGCCACAGGTATTTCTCGCGTGAGGCCATGCCCTCGGGATCCTTGTGCACAACCTTGCGCCAGTCGTCAGCCCAGCCGATGGCGCCAAAACCCAGCATCACCAGAAGAACGATCCAGACAAAGCGGTTCGACAGGTCCGCCCAGAGCAAGGTGGCTATGCCAATCGCCAACAAGATGAGCACGCCGCCCATGGTGGGCGTACCGCTCTTGCTCAGATGCGTTTGCATGGCGTATTCACGTATCGGTTGCCCGATCTTGAGCGAGACCAGCCGCCGGATCACAAACGGGCCAGCGATCAGGCCGATCAGCAAGGCCGTCACTGCAGCCATCACGGCGCGCAAGGTCAGATACTGGAAGACCCGGAAAAAACCGAACTCCGGGGACATGGTTTGAAGCCACTGGGCCAGGCTAAGCAGCATGACGCTCTCCCTCTGGGTGTTGTTGTGTGTGCGAGGTGATGGCCTGCACGGCGCGCTCCATCTTCATGAAGCGCGAGCCCTTGACCAGCACGCTGCCAAGCCCGGCCAGCTCGGCCAGCACAGCCTGGTTCAATGAATCAATGTCGGGAAAATGGCAGCCTGGTCCAAAGCTGCTACTGGCCAGCGCCGACTGCTCGCCCAGGGCGAACAGCTTGTCGATGCCACGTTCGCGCGCATATCGGCCAGCCTCCTGGTGAAACTCGGGCCCCTGATTGCCGACCTCACCCATGTCACCCATGACCAGCAGACGCGGCCGAGGCAACTCGGCCAGAACGTCGATGGCAGCGCGCATGGAATCCGGATTGGCGTTGTAGGTGTCGTCCACCAGGTTAATGGTCTTTGTGCCCAGGGTGACGAGCGCCGCCCGCGACCGGCCCTTGACCGGTTCGAATGCCGTCAGTCCCGCCGCAATACTTGCGAGAGGAACGCCCGCAGCCAGCGCGCATGCCGTGGCAGCCAGCGCATTTTTGACGTTGTGCCGACCGGCGATCTGCAGGGCAAACGCAACGGGACCCGAAGGCGTCCGTGCCTGGACTTGCCATGAAATGCCTGACCAGTTTGCCGTGCCGGTCACATCTGCCGGGCCGGCTTCGGAAAAAGTGAGGATCTTGCGTGACCCGGCAAGAGACTTCCAGAGCGATGTGTAGGTGTCATCTGCGGGGAATACGGCAACGCCACTTGCATCAAGGGCCGTGATGACAGAACCGTTCTCAGCCGCCACCGCTTCCACCGTCGCCATGAATTCAAGGTGCTCGCGCTGGGCGTTGTTGACCAGCGCGACCGTTGGCCGGGCAATATCCGCCAGATAGGAAATCTCACCGGGGTGATTCATGCCCAGCTCAACCACGCCGGCAGTGTGATGTTGCTTCAGACGCAACAACGTGAGCGGCACACCAATGTCGTTGTTGAGGTTACCCTCGGTTGAGAACGCATCGCCCTGCTTCCAAGCGCGAAGAATGGACGCAATCATTTGCGTGACGGTGGTTTTGCCATTACTGCCGGTGACGGCAATTAACGGCAGATCAAACTGCGAACGCCAGCCAGCGGCAAGCCGGCCAAGGGCCAGCCTTGAGTCGGTGACCTCAATGCCCTCAAGCCCCGCATCGGCGAGTTTGCCGTGCGCAATGGCCGCAAGTGCACCCTGCTTTTTGGCGTCTGTCAAAAATTCATTGGCGTCGAAACGCTCGCCCTTGAGTGCTACAAACAGGTCACCCTCGCGCAGGGTTCGGGTATCGGTGTGCACGCGTTGCACCAAAACACCCGCATTGCCGACCAACACGCCACTGCCGATCCAGCCAAGCGCTTGCTGCAAGGTCATCATGAGGCGCTCCCGATGGCCGGCTGTCTGGCAGCCAGTGCAGTTTCGGCATGTGTGCGATCCGAAAATGGATGTTTGACGCCTTTGATTTCCTGATAGTTCTCATGCCCCTTGCCGGCAATCAGGATGACATCTTCAGCTTTGGCTTCATTGATCGCCTGACGGATGGCCGCAACACGATCCGCTTCCACATAAACTGCATCGCTATGTGTCAGGCCCAGCAATATCTGGCTGATGATCGCCGCCGGGTTTTCGCTTCTCGGGTTGTCGCTGGTTACCACGATCTGGTCCGCATTTTTTTGAGCAACGGCTGCCATCAGCGGTCGCTTGGCCGCATCCCGGTCGCCACCGCAACCAAAGAGGCACCAGAGCCTGCCCTTTCTGTTGTGCGCAAGAGGTTGCAGTGCGGTCAAAACCTTTTCAAGTGCATCGGGCGTGTGCGCGTAGTCGATGGCGACGAGCGGCATGCCTTCGACCGCCAGCGTTTCAAGACGGCCAGGCACTGGGGCCAGGTCCTGGCAGGCGTGCGCCGCATCCTTCAGGCTGACACCCAGAGCACGCAGGGCGGCCACGACGCCCAGCAGGTTGGAGACGTTGTATAGCCCCACCATGGCAGTTGAAACGCGTTGCCTGTCTGCGCCTTCAACAAGATCAAAAGACAAACCCCGAGAGCCGTGCTCAATCTGTTCTGCCCTGATTCTTGCCAGGCCGCCAATCGAAACCGTCCAGACATCCAGCCCCGCACCGGACAACAGTCCATCAAGCTCATGGCCCCCGTCATCGTCAAGATTGAGAACGACAGCCTCAAGGCCGGTCCAGCTGAAGAGCTTTTTCTTGGCCTGCCAGTAAGCATCCATCGAACCGTGGTAATCGAGGTGGTCCTGCGTGAAGTTGGTAAATATCGCAACCTTGATCCAGGTTGCATCCAGGCGATGCTCGGCAATGCCGATGGACGAAGCCTCCAGCGCACACGCTGCAAAACCCTCATCCACAAAACGCCTGAGCTGCTGATGCAGCAAGACAGGGTCGGGTGTGGTCAGGCCGTTAAAAACCATCGCACCCGGCTCACCCACGCCAAGCGTCCCGATAATGCCGCAGCGGTTGCCTGTCTTGTCCAGCGCCTGCGCCAGCCACCAGGCTGTCGAGGTTTTGCCGTTCGTTCCGGTCACGGCAACAAGTTGCAGCTGTTTGCTGGGCTCTTCAAAATACGCAGCGGCTATGGGCCCGGCGGCGGACTTCAGCCCCGCGTAGGCTGCGATTTTTTCGTTCGCAAAATTGAAACTGGCCGAGCCTTCATCTTCAACAATGCAGGCCTCTGCGCCCGCCGCCAACACCTCGGCCACATATTGCCGGGCATCCGTAGCCGCGCCTGGCCATGCGATAAAACCATCGCCCGCGCCCACCTTGCGGCTGTCCGTCCACAGGCTGCCGGTCACGCGCGCGCGCAACCATTTGGCTGCATCAAGCGGGGTATTGAGGCGGGTGCTCAAAACGACTCCACGACAGACTGGGTCACGATTTGCGGCTTGACCGACATGTCGGGCTGCACGCCCATCATGCGAAGCGTCTGCTGCACCACTTCACTGAAGACAGGCGCAGCGGCGATGCCGCCAAAGTAGTTGCCGTCACTGGGCTCGTCGATCATGACGGCGACGATGATACGCGGCGACTCGATGGGTGCCATGCCGGTGAACCACGCACGATACTTGTTGCTGGCGTAGCCCTTGCCCACCTGTTTGTGCGCCGTACCTGACTTGCCACCAACCGAATAGCCAACTGTTTGTGCCAGTGGCCCCGTACCACCGGGTGCGGCAGCCATCTGCAGCATGCGGCGCACAGCCTTGGCATTTTCGGCAGAGAAAACCTTGACACCCACAGCCGGCTCACTGCTCTTGAGCATGGTCACGGGAATGATCTGGCCATCATGCGCAAACGAGGTGTAGGAGTGCGCCATCTGGAACAGCGATGCCGACAAACCGTAGCCATAGGCCATGGTGGCCTGCTCGACTGGACGCCATGTCTTCCAGGGCCTGAGCCTGCCGGTCACTGCACCGGGGAACTGGATCTGCGGCTTCTGGCCATAGCCCAGTGCGGTATAGGTATCCCACATCTCGTGCGGCGTCATCTTTTGTGCGATCTTGAGCGCACCGACGTTGCTGGATTTCTGGATCACACCCTCTACGGACAGCGTCCCGTAGTTGTGCGTATCGCTGATGGTGAAGCCACCGATGCTGTAACGGCCAGGCGAGGTTTCGATCACCGTATGCGGCGTGACACGGCCAGCTTCCAGTGCCATGCCGACCGTGATGGGCTTCATGGTCGAGCCGGGCTCGAAGGTGTCTGTCAGCGCCCGGTTCCGCAACTGCTCGCCGGTCAGATTTTGCCGCTTGTCCGGAACGTAACTCGGATAGTTGGCCAGGGCCAGCACTTCACCGGTGATGGTGTCCAGCACCACCACACTGCCCCCCCTGGCCCTGCGCTGCGTGACTGCATCGCGAAGCTTCTGGTAAGCGACGAACTGCACCTTGCTGTCAATGCTGAGCTGGATGTCCTTGCCTTCGAGCGGGGGCACCTGCTCGCCCACATCCTCGACCACGCGGCCCAGCCTGTCCTTGATCACGCGGCGTGAGCCGGCACGGCCCGACAGCTCCTTGTTGAAGGCCAGCTCAATGCCCTCCTGCCCGCGGTCTTCGACGTTGGTAAAGCCGACCACGTGCGCAGCCGTTTCACCCTCGGGATACTGGCGCTTGTATTCCTTGCGCTGGTAAATGCCCTTGATGCCCAGCGCGGCAATTTTTCGGGCGATTGGTTCGTCGACCTGGCGCTTGACCCAGACGAATGTCTTGTCTTCGTTGCCAAGTTTTTTGTTCAGGTCGGCAAGCGGCATCTCCAGCAATTTGGCCAGTTCGGCCAGTTGTGGTTTCGTTGCTTCCACATCTTCCGGAATGGCCCAGATGCTGGGGGCTGGAACACTCGATGCAAGGATGAGACCATTGCGGTCAAGAATGCGCCCGCGGTTGGCGGGCAGTTCCAGCGTGCGCGCGAAACGCACTTCACCCTGGCGCTGGAAAAAATCATTGCCAAACACCTGTACGTAGGCAGCACGTGCCGCAAGGCCGGTAAACGCCACAGCGATACCGGCCACGATGAGTTTGCTGCGCCATACCGGCGTCTTGCTGGCCAGCAACGGGCTTGAGGTGTAGAGCACGCTTTTGCTCATGGCGTCTCCCTGCCCTTGCCGGCTGCAACAGCACCCTTTTTATCAGCGACAGGCGCGGAAGCCACCACTTTGGGGGCGCTGCCGCCAGTCGCATACTGGGTGATGGCAGGCGTTGCCGTGCGCATCTGCAGGCTTTCCTTCGCGAGCTTTTCGACACGCAGCGGTGTCGCCTGGGCGCGTTTTTCAACCTGCAGGCGTTCGTTTTCGGCTTCGAGGTTACGGCTTTGTGCAGCGGCTTTTTCAAGCTCGACATACAGGCGGCGTGACTCGTACTGCATGCGCACAAGATACAGTGCACTTGCCAGAACGGCAATCAGCAGGACGAGGTTGAGCCGTGTCATGCGGCTGTATCCGTACGCTCGGCTACGCGCATGACGGCACTGCGTGAGCGCGGGTTGCCTGCGACCTCGTCTTCAGAAGGCCTGATGCGGCCAAGCGCCTTGAGGCGCATCTGTTTTGGTGCCGCAAAAGGCGCACGGCGATCAAACACTTCTTTCGAGTGCCCGGCAATGAATTGCTTGACGATGCGGTCTTCGAGTGAATGAAAACTGATCACCACCAATCGGCCTCCCGTTTGCAAAACTTTCAGCGACCCGGCTAACGCCTGTTGAAGCTCTTCAAGTTCGGCGTTGATGAAAATCCGAAGAGCCTGAAATGTGCGCGTTGCAGGGTCCTTGCCCGGCTCGCGGGTTTTGACCGCGCCAGCCACGACTTCGGCCAGTTCAGCGGTGCCTCGAAGAGGGCCCCGTTCCTGTCGGCGACGATCAATCGCCTTTGCAATCTGCCCAGCAAACCGTTCTTCACCATAGTCACGAATCACCTCCGTCATGCTCTCGATTGATGCGTCTGCCAGCCAGTCGGCCACACTCTGTCCGCGCGTGGTGTCCATGCGCATGTCCAGCGGCCCGTCCGAACGGAATGAAAACCCGCGGGCAGGGTTGTCGATTTGCGGCGAGCTGATGCCAAGATCCATCAGGATGCCCATGGCACTCGAGGCCGGCAATTCGCCAATCTGGTTGAAACCCTCGTGGCGAATCGCAAAGCGCGGGTCGGTGATGGTTTGCGCCTCGGCGATGGCCTCCGGGTCCTTGTCGAAGGCCGTCAGCCTTCCCACTGCGGAGAGCTGCGACAGGATCAGCCGTGAATGGCCGCCACGCCCAAAGGTCGCGTCGATGTAATGTCCATCCGGCTTGATGTGAAGCGATGCTATGGCTTCGTTCAACAAGACGGTGCGGTGTGTCCATGTTTCCTGCACCGTCATCTTTCAGAACGAAAAGTCCTTGAAGACGTCGGGCATTTCGCCCTTCATCTGCTCGGCTTCCTGGGCGGAGTATGTGGCGGCGTCCCACAACTCGAAGTAATTCCCCATCCCGAGGAGCACCGTGTCCTTGCTGATGCCTGCGGCGGAGCGCAGCTCGGGCGACACCAGCACACGGCCGGTGGCATCCATGTCGACATCCATCGCGTTACCGAGGAAGATGCGCTTCCACCACTGGGCCTGCATGGGCAGCGAGGCAATACGGTCACGGAATTTTTCCCACTCGCTGCGGGGGAAAATCATCAGGCACCCGTGTGGGTGCTTGGTCATGGTCAGCTGGCTTGCACTGGTGGCGCTCAGGACGTCACGATGCCGGGTCGGCACAGACAGCCGACCCTTGGTATCGAGAGTTACAAAAGATGCGCCCTGAAACACCGTTAAAAACCTTTAGAAAGCACTTTTCACCACTAAATTGCACTTCCTCCCACTTTATCAGGAAAGATTTGCCGTGCAAGTGCTTTGAAACAAATTTTTTCAATGAAATCAAGGACTTAGAAGCGCCTCTGGAAGTCTTTTGAAATTCAAAAGACGTTCTAAATTAAGCACTTAGCGCGTGCAATGAAAGTAGTTCTTTAAGGGTTAGGAGATTTTCGTCAGGGTTAACGCATGCCTGGACGACTTTTTGCCAGGCGTTCGGCCAAACCGGTATGGGCCGGCGTGAAGGCGCATTTTTTGGGCGCATGGCACGCCGCAAAAAATCAGTCTACGCGTGTAGAAACCCGGGCGTGTTCCGTGATGCCGATCACGTTGAAGAAGGCGGCGACCAGCCGGTTTACATCTGAAAAATGCACGCTCCGACCTTCGGACTGGCGCGCAGAAACCCAGTTCAGCAAGGTGCCCGCAGCAGAAAAATCAACGCGTATCAATCTGGCACAGGTGATGACCATGATGTCGGCACCCAGCAGTTTTTCCTCCAGTTGATCGAGAGCGCCAACGGCATCACCGACGACCTGACCGGACAGTTCGATGGATACCGCCATGGCGCTCATCTGGGAGCTCAATCCATCCATCTGTGTATCGCCTTCCATCACGCTCAGCAGAGACGGGGAGGAATCGCGGTAGGCATCGCCAATGATGGTCTGACCAGCCACCGCACTGCCGTCTTTTTCGATGGACTTGTACTCGCAGCGCGCGCTCTCCCACGATGGCGGAGAGACCTCGTAGGTGACGCAAAAATCGAGCGCAGCAAGTTCAAACTCGTCCGGCCTGTGTGTGACGCGCAGCGCTTCCATGCGCAACTTCCACCAGTCCTGCGCAGTCTCCTGCTGGCCCGATGGTGTGGCGCGCTGCAAGACCTGCTGCAACTGCGCATCACCCATAAAGCGCAGCTGCACAGGTTGTGAGGCCCAGCCTGCAAAGACCTTTGACAGGGGCGTGACGGCCAACGGGTCAATGGTTTTGAGGTTGCTCCAGTCCAGCCGCCAGGGCATGGGGGACTTCTCAAGGGCGGCCTTCAGGGCGGCAATCGTCTGCACACCCATGGCCGACGGGCACACCCAATCAGCGGCCTGCTCACTGACTGCCAGCTGCGCGCCGGGATAAGCCATCTGCGTGACCATGTCAGGCATGGAAAACCATTGCGGCGCAGAGCGGTCAAACATCTGCAGAAACTGGATGGCCGCACTTTCAAATTTTTCGTGTTGCCCCGTTGCACGGTAAAGGTCAAACAAGGCCATCCAGGTCTCGGGATGGGCAATGCGCGAACCGCCAGGCGAAATCATCTCCATGAGCCCGGACTCCGCACCCACATCGTCCCCATTGGCAAAACGAATGGACGCCTCTTCGAGTTCGGCGTCGTGGGAGACCTCTGCAACGTCAACCGCCATCATGCGTGAAGGCGTGAAACCGCTGGGAGCACCTTCATCACTGACGCCAACACCCGCCAGGCCGCCGAACTTTGCCGCTTTAACCGGCGCATTGGCCACCATGGGGCGCTGGGCTGCCGGCTGCGCAGAAGACGGGAAATCAAGCGGCTCAAGCAGGGCACGCGCGGCTGGCCCGCCTGCTGACGGCGTGGCCGCTTTCTGGGCAGCCAGTTGCGCCAGCATTTGAAGGCTGGCGGGTTCAGTCGTGGCATAACCCACAGGCACCGAGTTGGGCGGTAAAGAAGACGGCGGAGAGGTCGTCCGCGCAGGGGGATGGGTACCAGGCGCCGGGGACTTGCTCGGCGGATACGACGAGCTGTTGACGGAGTCGGTGGATGAGTTGCCGCCCTGCTTGGTCTTCCACCATTGCATGGACATCTGGGCCTCGATCTCATCGATCTTCTTGAGCGTATTGGCGCGGTCGTCCGGCTTGGACGGCATGCTGCTCTGGAAAAAGGAAGGCCGTGCGCCCGGGTCCTGGCCCACCATGGCTTCCCGCTTGCGCATCTTGCGCAGCATGTCGAACTCGCGCTTGCGCACGAAATCGTTGCGCCGCTTGCGTTCGATCATTTCCTTGAGCAGTTGCTTGCTCAAGGCTTCGTCGCGGTCTGTTTCCTTGTTGTCGAGGTCAGACCAGCTCGTCGCAGGGTTGCGGACGAACTTCACTACCTTGGAGAGCAAACCCGCGGAGGTGTCTTCTTTGGACATGGGACGCGCTTCGAAGGCCTTTGATGGAAGGACGGTTTGCCTGGCGTTAATCGCCAAACATTTTCTGCTTGAGTTCGCGACGCTGCTGGGCTTCAAGTGACAGATTGGCGGTTGGACGGGCAATCAGCCGGCCCACGCCGATCGGCTCGCCGGTTTCGTCGCAATAACCATAGTCGCCCGAGTCAATGCGCGCTATCGACTGTTCGATCTTCTTGAGCAATTTCCGTTCCCGGTCACGGGTGCGGAGTTCAAGCGCGTGTTCTTCTTCAATCGTGGCGCGGTCGGCCGGATCAGGCACCACCACGGTGTCTTCGCGCAGATGCTCGGTCGTCTCACCGGCACTGTTGTGGATGTCCTGCTTCAGGACGGACAGCTTGTGGCGAAAGAACGCCATCTGCTTGTCGTTCATGTATTCGGTGTCGGGCATGGCCTTGACTTCGTCGTCGGTCAGTTCTTCGCCGGATTTCGTCTTCCAGTTATTGGCAAGCTTGGGGTCTTTTTTGGCGGCCACATGGGGTGGCGGCGCGATCACGCGTTCGGTCATTGTTGAGTAGCTGGCTTTTGCTGCGTCTGGCGCATGGGTAGGCACCATGGGTGCGGGGGGAGGCATTTGTGTGTGTGCACGGGCAGAACTCCTGCGTCCCGGCTTGAGCGGCGGGGGTGGCGGGAGTTGCGACGATTTTTCAGGCGGGCGAACCACCGGCGCGGCGACCGGGGCTGGTGCCGGTGCAACGGCTTTGACCGGCTTCACCGGTTTGACGGGCGCTGCAGGTTTGGCCTCTGGCTTGGCAGCTTTGGCCGGGGCCGCTTTTTTAGGTACCGGCGTGGCCTTGACGGCGACCGGTTTGGCTTTGGGAACCGGTTTTTTCAAAGCAGCTTTCGGGACGGGTTTTGGCGCAGGTTTCCTGCTGTCGGACTTCGCAGTCGGCTTGGCAACGGGCTTGGCAGCAGCTTTCACCGGTGTTTTGGAAGCAGGCTTGCTAGAAGCTTTTGGTTTCACGACGGCTTTCACAACAGGTTTTGCAGCGGCTTTGGCCGGTGTTTTGGACTTATTCGCTGGCTTGACAGGTTTCGCAGGTGCTTTCACTCGATGTCTCCTCGGATGCCGCTATGACGCTTTTATCGCTTCTAAAGAAAACCTGGCTTCAACCCCGTTCAGACGCTCTGGGAGCAAGCCCGGGTATTGCAGTCGGCGCGCGATTGTAGCGGCTGGCCCGGAGGCCGTGAGCGTCTTGAAACAAACCGTTGGGGAATCGATACAAACCTGAGGCTCCACCACGCTTTCCAGCGTTTTTCAGCACATTTTTGACTAAGTGCAGACAGCCTACCTCAAACCAGGCACTGCTCCAGGCCCTGAATCAAAATATCCTTGGGCAGGTCGATGCCGATGAAGACCATCTTGCTGTTGCGCTTTTCGTCAGCGCCCCAGGCAGGGCCGAGGTCGCTGCCCATGAGTTGGTGCACGCCCTGGAAGATCACCTTGCGGTCCGTGCCTTCCATATTGAGTACGCCCTTGTAGCGCAGCATGCGCGGGCCGTAAATGTTGACGATGGCGCCCAGGAAGTCTTCCAGCTTGGCGGCGCTGAAGGCCTTGTCGGAGCGGAAGACAAAACTCTTCACGTCGTCATCATGGTGGTGATGGTGGCCGTGGCTTTCATGGGCATGGGAAGGATGGTCGCAATGCTCGCCGTGTTCGTGGTCATGGCCCGCATGATCGTGGCTTGCGTGATCGTCTTCCTTGAGGAACTCGGGGTCGATCTCAAGCTTGGAGTTCAGGTTGAAGCCGCGCAGGTCAAACACGTCCTTGATCGCCACTTCGCCGAAGTGCACGGTCTTTTGCGGGGCGCGCGGGTTCATGTGCCGGAGGCGACGCATCAAGGCGTCCACTTCGTCCGCGGCCACCAGGTCCGACTTGCTGATGAAGATCTGGTCGGCAAAACCGACCTGGCGGCGGGCTTCCTGGCGGTCGTTGAGCTGGCTGGCGGCGTGTTTGGCATCGACCAGCGTCAGGATGGAGTCCAGCAGGTATTGCTCGGCGATTTCCTCGTCCATGAAGAAGGTCTGCGCGACGGGGCCGGGGTCGGCAAGGCCCGTGGTTTCAATCACCACACGGTCAAACACCAGCTCGCCCTTGCGCTTTTTGGCCGCCAGCAGCTGCAGCGTGTCGCGCAGGTCTTCACGGATGGAGCAGCAGATGCAACCGTTGTTCATCTGGATGATGTTTTCCTCGACGTCGTTGACAAGGATGTCGTTGTCGATGTTTTCTTCACCGAACTCGTTTTCAATCACGGCGATTTTCTGGCCGTGGGCTTCGGTGAGGATGCGCTTCAACAGCGTCGTTTTGCCGGAACCGAGAAAGCCGGTGAGGATGGTGACGGGAATCAAGCTCATGGTGTCTGCCTAAAAACTGAGAACTGGGTTAGAACCGCGACCCGGGCCCGCCCGGACAGGGCTGGGGGCGTTGCGGCGAAGCAAGGAGTTTAGCGGTCAGGCCCACGGCGCGTTGCGCGCCTGCCAATACCTGCGTCAGGCGTGCTTGCTTGACGGCGATGGGTCGAAGATTTGCTATTGAATAAATAGCTACCCACGCCCGTCTTTATTGATCTGGATGCCGATTTGATGCCTAAAAAAAGGCATTTTCAGCCAGCTTTCGCGACTTTTGGGCTTTAAAAGCCCCGAGGCTGCGCCCAGATCGGTAGATTGTGCCGTATACGTTAAATTTTTAATGTATACGTTAAATTTTGCATCGACGGCGCTCAACAGGCGCTCAGGCGGAGCTGTCAGGACAGCTTGCGCACCAGCACCAGGCCCTTGAGGTATTCACCTTCGGGAAAGGTCACCGTCATCGGGTGATCCGGTGCACCGCCCATGCGCTCGCTGATAAAGGCGTCGACGTGGGAATCCATGCCCGCCGAGGCCACGATCTTGTGGAACAGGTCTGCGCTGATGCCGCCGGAGCATGAATAGGTAAACAGCACGCCGCCCGGCTCGAGCAAGGTCAACGCCAGCCGGTTGATGTCCTTGTAGGCGCGAGCAGCGCGCTCTGCATGCGCGGCCGTGGGCGCAAACTTGGGCGGGTCCAGCACGATGGCGTCAAAGGTTTTGCCCTCGGCCATGAACTGCCTCAGCGACGCATTGACGTCGGCGTCCATCATGGTGGTGCGGCTGGCGTCAAAGCCGTTGAGCGCCACATTGGCGGCGGCGCGCTCAATTGCCGGGCCGGAAGAGTCAATCGACGTGACATGCGCCGCCCCGCCGCTCAGGGCCGCCACGGTAAAACCACCGGTGTAGCAGTAACAGTTCAGCACGCGCTGGAACTGCCTGCGCTTTGTATATTGGGCAAATTTCTGGCGGCTGTCGCGCTGGTCCAGGTAAAAGCCGGTCTTGTGGCCTTCGGCGATGTCCAGGCCGAGCTTCCAGTCGTGTTCTGTCAGGGTAATGGCCGTGCTGCCTGAACCGGCAAGCCATCCGGTAGCTTCAGGCAGACCTTCCAGGGAACGCACGCTGGCATCTGACCGCTCATACAGGCGCGTCAAGCCGGTTTCGGCCAGCAGCGCTCCGACGATCACGTCCTTCCAGCGCTCGGTGCCACAGCTTGAAAACTGCGCCACCAGCGTGTCGCCGTAGCGATCCACCACCAGGCCGGGCAGCCCGTCGGACTCGCCGTGCACCAGCCGCATGCCGTCGCTCCGGACGTCAAACAATTGCCGTGCCGCAATTGCGCTTTTGATGCGCGCTGCAAAAAACGCGTCGTCGATACGCTGCGTTTCATCAAAACTCCAGACACGCGCGCGAATCTTCGATGTGGGGCTGAAAGCTGCCCAGCCGAGGAATGCACCCTCATGGCTTTCGACCCTGACGGTCTCGCCGGCATCGCCGCCGCCTTTGGCAATGGCACCGTCAAAAATCCAGGGATGCCGCCGCAGCAGTGATTTTTCCTTGCCGGGCTTGAGTCGTATCGTCTTCATGCCGCTATTGTCGCGTGCGCCGCAAGCCCGTACAAAGCGGCAGCAAGGCCAGAGGCGCCAGCTTGCGGCAAACATCAAAACTTTGCGACAATGGCGGGTTAATGATTTTTAAGTACATCTCCATGCAGATGCGGGCAATGCTGCTTGCGCTGGGCTTGATGGCAGCATTTGCAAGCCCGTCAGCCTTGTCGCGCAGCGTGCTCGACCTGGACGCCCAGCACCAGCCGGTGGCCCTGGAAGACTGGGGTGACTACTGGATAGACACCAGCGCCAGGCTCACCGCCCCCGAAGTCGCGACAGCCACCGGGGTCAACTGGCAGCGGACAGACCGGCAGGCGATCTACAAGCCCATGGCTGGCAACGTGCTGTGGATACGTTTTACCGTGCCGCCCGCGCCAGATGCAGAGCGCTGGTACCTTGAAATCCCGTATTCATCGGTCAACAGGGCCTCTCTCTACACGCTGGACGTGTCCGGCCAGTGGAACGAGCAAAAAGCCGGCGACCTGGTGCCGGTCAGCAAATGGCCGGTGCCGCACCGCCACCCGCTGCTGCCGATCGCCGTTTCAGCGGAAGCACCCAGCCAGTACCTGCTGCGCCTTGAAAACGGCCACCGTTTCAGCGCCCCCCTGCAGTTCGTCAGCGAAAGTTTTCTCAACCATTCCGAGCAGCGTGTCTCACTGATCCTCGGCATCTTTTTTGGCCTCGCCGGCCTGGCGGCGATTGTTTCGGGCATCAGCGCCATCTCCCTGCGTGACCATGCCTATGGCTGGTATGCCCTGTCAGTCACGCTGATGGCCCTGACCCAGGCCACGCTGACCGGCATTGCGGGGCTGCACCTCTGGCCCAACACCGCCTGGTGGAACGACGTGTCCACATCCGTGCTGCCGACGCTGGAGCTGGCCAGCACGCTGATGTTCGTATCAGCAGCCATTTCGCTGCCCGAGCGGTCCCTGCGCCTGCACCGGGCGCTGATCGCAGTCGCCGTGCTGGGCCTCGTCATGGCTGTGGTGCTGACACTGGTTCCGCAGGAGCGGCGGCTGGGGGTTTTCACCTCGTATGTGTTCCTGCCCCAGGTACTGGCGATCTATGCCATGGCCTGGGCATGGAAGCGCGGCGACCGGTTTGCACCATGGCTCATGATTGGTCTGTCGCCGGTTGTGATCGCAGGCGCATGGCTGATGGCGCGCAACGCGGGCCTGGTTCCCATCAGCTTCATGACGCTGCACGGCGCACAGATAGGTGTGGCCATCGAACTGCCCATCGTGATGGTCATCCTGATGCTGCGCAGCCAGCACCGGCGCGAGAACACACGCCGCATCCACGGCCTGGACCGCGTGGACCCGGCGACCGGCCTGATCAACGGCCATGTGTTTGCCGAACGCCTGGTGCGCATGATTGCGCGCTCCGAAAGGCTCAAGCACCAGAGCGCCGTGATGATCATCGACATCGTCAACAGCGACCAGATACAGCGCGACTTTGGCCGCAAGGCGGCAGAAGACCTGCCCTTGCGCGTGGCCGAGCGACTGCTGTCGACCGCGCGCGAGATCGACAGTGCGGCACGCCTGTCGGAGCGGCGCTTCGGCATGCTGGTTGAAGGCCCGTTCAGCGCCGAAGACGCAGCCACGCTGGGCCCGCGCATCGTGGCGCGCTGCCTGATGCCGTACAAGGGCATGCATGTGGACTGCATTGCGCAGGTCAAAATCGGCTATGCACTGGTCCCGCACCAGGGGTCCAACGCGCAGGGCGTGCTGGCAGCGCTTGAAGAAAAACTTGCCTCCGCGTCGATTGAGGACAAAAGAGCGGTCTTCATGCTGGGCGAGACCACACCCCCACCGCGCCGCAGATCCCGTCCGCGCCCCGAGAGCCAGACCACCTCCGCCTAGGGTTTGGGCGCTTTGCCCGATGGCCGTGACGGGCTCGGGGGGCGCGTGGCCCTGGGATGCGCAGCGTCATAGACCTTCGCCAGATGCTGAAAATCCAGCCGCGTGTAAACCTGCGTGGTGGTGATGTTGGCGTGACCCAGCAGCTCCTGCACAGCGCGCAAATCACCGCTCGACTGCAGCACATGGCTGGCAAATGAATGACGCAGCATGTGCGGATGCACCGGCGTCGCCAGCCCGGCACTGAAAGAGCGTTTTTTGAGCTGCACGCGAATGTGCTGCGGGCTCAGGCGGCCACCGCGCGGGTTGATGAACAGCGCCGCGTCATCCCTGGCCCAGCCATGTCGTGCGGTGATCCAGGCACGCAAGGCGTCCATCGCCTTGCTGCCGACCGGTACGCTGCGGCGCTTGCTGCCCTTGCCCAGGACATGCGCCTCAGCCGCGTCCATGTCTATCCAGCCACGCGCCTGTGCGCTGGCTTGCACATCCAGCCCGGTCAGCTCGCCGATACGCAGGCCGCAGCCGTAAAGCAGCTCGGTGATGCAGCGATCGCGCGCTTCAATCAGCGGATTTGCGCCATCGCCCTGCCCCTGGTAGTCCGCCAGTTGCACGGCTTCGTCCACGCTCAGCGCCTTGGGCAATGGTTTGGCCGCCTTGGGTGAGCGAACATCCTGCACGGGGTTGCTGGCGACCAGCCCCTCGCGGCCCAGCCAGGTGTAAAACCCGCGCCAGCCCGAGAGGATGAGTGCAATGCCGCGTGCACTGCGGCCCCCCGCATGCATCTGCGCAACCCAGCGCCGCATGTGAATGTTTTGTACGGCGGTCAGCGCAACGCCGGCCTGCCGGCAATTGGCCTGCAGTTTTTGCAGGTCCAGCGAATAGAGTTCTGTGGTGCGCTGCGCGAGGCGTTTTTCGACGCGCACATGCTCAAGGTAACGCTCGACCAGCGGATCCGCCTCAAGCACCACATCGGGCATCGCAGCAGGCGCATCATCCGCGACTTGCGTTACGGATTGACGGCCGGCGGCACGGGTCATGGTGAGGCTTATTCGGCTGCGACCTGCGGCAGCAAACGGGTCAGTGCAGCGCCGGCGAGGTCGCCGATCTGCGCGAGAAACTCCGTACCCATGTCGTTCTGGAAACGCTCGGGATCGGGCGATGCGAGCACCAGCAGGCCAAAAGCATCCTGGCCCGCTTCAGAGCGCAGGGGAACCAGTGCCAGCGACATGGCAGCCGCAGGTTCAGGCAGCCAGGTGGCGGCTTCGAAACCAGAGTTGACACCGCAATAAGGCGAGGTCAAAGATGATGCAAAAGCACGTGCATCGTCGCTGATGCCGCTGCTGAAAGACTCGCCGGAAAAAATGCCGTTCACCGTCCAGACCTTGATGGCCGCCTGCGGCACGGCGAACTGCTTTTTCAGCTCGCTCACGATGGTCTCTGGCAGGTCGCGGGCGTGGGCTGTGAGCAGCAGGTTGCGGGTGCAGCGCTGCAGCTTTTCGGCAATCGCCACGTTTTCCTGGCCGTGGCGGATCATCTCGACCACTTTCGACTCCAGCCCCTTGATCTTGTCGCGCAGCAGGCCGGCCTGGCGCTCCTGCAGGCTGACCGCACGGCCGCCGTGGCCGCTGGACAGCTGCACGGTGGCCAGCAGCTCGGCGTGGCGCTCAAAAAAGTCAGGGGTGTTTGCCAGGAAGTTGGCGATGTCGTCTTCGGTGATGGAGTGGTCGGTTGGATTCATTCCTTGATTGTCCCGTCTTTCGGCTGTTGAAGCTAGATGTGATCAGGTATGGTGATTTCAGATTCAAAAACAGTCGTGGCGGGCCCCGTCATCATGACCGGTGCATCCAGCGCGCCAGACCACTCAATCGTCAGCTGGCCGCCATGGGTCTGCACATCGACGCGTGTGTCCAGCAAGCCCAGCCGGATCCCGGCCACTACCGCCGCGCAGGCCCCGGTGCCGCAGGCCAGGGTCTCGCCAGCACCACGTTCATACACACGAAGCCTGATGCTGCTGCGCGAAACAATCTGCATGAAACCGGCATTCACGCGTTTCGGGAAGCGCACATGATTTTCAATCAGCGGCCCGGTCTGCAGCACCGGCGCAGACTCGGTATCCGCCACAACCTGCACCGCATGCGGGTTGCCCATCGACAGCAC
The DNA here is from genome assembly GCA_040390295.1 of Pseudomonadota bacterium. GTDB lineage: Bacteria > Pseudomonadota > Gammaproteobacteria > Burkholderiales > Burkholderiaceae_C > Polaromonas. The sequence continues at coordinate 18,388 of JAZJYR010000018.1, read as the reverse complement.
GGCTGCCATCACGGGTGCGGACTGGCCCTCGAGCACCAGCGGCCACATCTCCCAGGCACCGGACGCCACGGGCACTGCGCCCACGGCATCGAAAGGCACCTGTGGCAGGTCAAACACCGGCGCGCCCATGTCGACACGCACACGGCCATCGGCCTGCATGCGTGGCTCGATCACGCCGCTCAGGGTCTTGACCACGACGGCATCCTTGTTTGTCAGCCCCTGCTCACGCACGAACTGCAAAAAGCAGCGCGAGCCGTTGCCGCACTGCTCGACTTCGCCGCCATCGGCGTTGTGGATGACGTACTCAAAGTCAATGCCTGCACCCGGCGATGGCCGCACCGACAGGATCTGGTCGGCGCCAACACCGAAGTGGCGGTCCGCAAGAAAGCGGTATTGCGCCGTGCTCAAGCCCAGCAAGCCTTTGGTCTCGTCGAGCATGACAAAGTCGTTGCCCGCGCCCTGCATTTTTGTAAAGCGGATTCGCATGCGCCAATTATCGGCCCTGTGACCGGGGCTTGTTGTACCCTTGGTGTCCTCCCAACTTCACCACAAGAACGACATGAGACTGCCTGAATGGACACCCGAACTCAAAGCCCAGCCCGAAGACCTTGTGCAGGCGGTGCTGCAACGCCGGGGCGGCAAGCTGCTGCCGCTGGACCGCGGCCTGCTCTGGAGCGAGCCCTTCACGCGCGGCTGGAATGTTTTTATCAAGGCGGTGCGTATGGACATGGGCGGCAGCAAGAAGCTGCGCGAGCTGGCCATTTCTGCTGTCTCGCTGCTGACCGGCGCCGATTTTGAATACCAGGCGCACTCGAAAGAATTCCTCGCGCAGGGCGGCACACAGGCCGAACTTGATGCGCTGAAAGCCGCTTTTGCCGACAACCCGCGCGCGCCTGCTGCCAGTACCACACTGGGTGCGATTGAAAAAATCGTCATCCAGTACGCTGCGCAAATGACGCTCGACGTAAAGGTGCAGGACACCGTGTTTGCCGAACTCAAAAAACACATGGACACCACCGACATCGTCGAGCTCACCGGCGCCATTGCCACCTACAACATGGTGGCGCGCTTTCTTGTCGCCCTTGAAATCACCTGAGGTTTGTCATCCATGCGAATTCCCGACTGGTCCAGCGACCTCAAACCACAACCCGACGAACTGGTCAAGGCCATCCTGGCACGGCGCGGCGGCACGCTCATCAACCTCGACAAGGCCCTGCTCTGGAGCGAGCCCGTGGCGCGCGGCTGGAATGTCTACCTCAAGGCCGTGCGCACGGAACTGCCGACCAGCCGCAAGTTGCGCGAACTGGGCATTTGCACCGTGGCCCTGCTGACGGGTGCGCATTATGAATACCACCACCACGCGCCGGACTTCATCACGGCCGGCGGCTCACAGGTCGAGCTCGACGCGCTGCAAGCCACGCTCACAGAGAACCCGCGCGGTGTGCCCACGAGCTCTGCGCTGGGTGATGTTGAAAAGCTGGTGATTCAGTACGCCGCGCAGATGACGCTCGACGTCAAGATCAGCGACGACGTGTTCGCCGCACTGAAGCAGCATTTCGACACCACGGGAATCGTCGAACTGACGACGGCCATCGCGACCTACAACATGGTTGCGCGCCTGCTGGTGGCGCTGGGCGTCACGCCGGAGGAGTGAGCAAATCTTCTAGTCGGCCTTGATGTTGTTGTCCTTGACAACCTTCGCCCAGATATCCATCTGGCGGTCGACAAAAGTTTTTGCCGATTCAGGCGTGCCGCCCACCACATCAATGCCCTGCGCTGCCAGCTTGCTGGCGATATCGGGGTTCTTCAGTGCCTTGTTGATTTCTTCATTCATGCGCTTGACGATCTCGGGCGGCGTTTTGGCCGGTGCCAGCACGGCCCACCATGCGGGTGCCTCAAAGCCCGGGTAGCCGCTCTCGGCCATGGTCGGTACGTCGGGCAGGTTGGGACTGCGTTTTGAGGTGGTCACGGCCAACGGGCGCATGCGTTTGCTGTCGATGTGGGGCTTGGTCACAAACACCGAGCCAATCGACAGCGGCACATGGCCAGCGACGGCGTCGTTCATCAACGGACCGCCGCCCTTGTAAGGCACATGCGTCCACTGGATGCCGCCGTTCTTGCCCAGCAATTCCATCGCGACATGGCCCAGGCTGCCCGAACCAATCGTGCCGTAGCTGACGTTTTTCTTCGCCTTGGCGGCTGCCACCACATCGGCAAAAGTCTTGTACTCGCTACCGGCAAAGGTGGCGAGCACCATGGGTGAGGTGCCGACCAGGATGACGGGCGGCAGGTCTTTTTTGCTGTCGAAAGGCAGGTTGGGAATCAGCGCAGGGTTCACGCCATGGGTGTCAAACACCACGGCAAAGGTATAGCCATCCGCGGGGCTCGCCGCCACCGCAGCAGCACCGATGGAGCCGGACGCGCCGCCCTTGTTTTCAACAATCACACTCTGCCCCAGCTGGGCCTGCAGCGGCTGCGCCAGGATGCGCGCAACCTGGTCCACAGAGCCGCCAGGGGGAAATACCGCCACCAGTTTGATCGGACCGCGCGTGGGCCAGGCCGGGCCGCTTTGGGCACAAGCACCTGCCGTGGCAGCCAGGGCGAGAAAGCCCACAAGCAATTGACGTTTTTTCAGCATGACGGTCTCCGTGATTTAATTATTGAATGGTAAGAACAAACCAACTCCTTTACCCTCAGCGCAAACCCGCAGAGCTTCGCAACGCTGCCACCGTCCTGCTGCTGCGCGATTCGGCACAGGGCATTGAAGTGCTCATGACGCGGCGGTCCAAGACGGCGAGCTTTGCGCCCGGGGCCTATGTGTTCCCCGGTGGTGGCATTGATGCTGCCGATACAACGGCCCACTCGCAATCCACACGCAGGCCAGGCCAGAGCGACCTGCACCTCACTCAAGCCATTGCCGCCATCCGCGAAAGCTTTGAAGAACTGGGCGTGCTGCTGGCGCGCCGTGCCGATGGCAGCCATGCGACGACGGCAGATATCGCGGCGCTCGACAGAGAAGTGCCGTTCGCAGCGCAATGCCGGGCCCACGGGCTCACCCTGGCCGGCGACGAGGTGTTTGTGCTCGCACACTGGATCACCGACCGCGACTTGCCGCGCCGTTTTGATGTGCCGTTTCTCGTGGCGCGCATGCCCCACGGACAGGAGCCCGTTGCCGATGAAGCCGAACAGTTCGAGCCAGTCTGGGTACGGCCTGCCGATGCGCTGGAAAAACACAAGGCAGGCGACTTCTTCATCATCTTTCCGACCATCCGCACGCTTGAGCGCCTGCAGCATTACGCCAGCGTGCAGGCCGTTCTGACGGCATGTGCTTCCGAGCAGCCGCTGTGGACATCCTGCCCGCGCGCCGGCTTACTGAACGGACACGAAGCGCGCTACATGGAGCACGAATCGCCCTTCGGTGAACTGGCCCTGGTCTGCCCCGATGGCCAGATGCTGCACACGCTGGACTGGCAGACCGACCAGCCTGTAGCGCTGCTGAAAAACGTCATGCGGCTGACAGCGCCCAACCCGGGCGTCATGACCGGGCCGGGCACCAACAGCTACCTGGTCGGCGATGTGAACACCGGCTACATCGCCATCGACCCTGGCCCGCTCGACATCGACCACCTGCAACGTCTGCATGATGCGGCGGGCGGCGATATCCGCCAGATCGTCTGCACGCATTCACACCCCGACCACTCACCCGGCGCGAAACCCCTGCAGGCACTGGTAGAGGCCGGCGGCAAGCCCAAGCCGCCGATTTACGGCCTGCCATCACGGCCCACCGCACGCGCCGACAGCCAGTTCACACCCGACCTCGTGTTTGAACACCATGCCTGCCTCGTGTTGTCTGGAAACGGGCCCGATGGTGTCGTCACACACACACTCAAGGCCATCCACACGCCGGGCCACGCCGCCAACCACGTGTGCCTGGTCCTGGTCGAAGACGGCCTGCTGTTCAGCGGCGACCATGTGCTCAACGGCAGCACCACCATCGTCAACCCGCCAGACGGTGCGATGACGGCCTACCTGGATTCGCTTGATGCGCTGAACGCTGCCTGCGACGAGCACGGCATTGACTTCATATTGCCGGCCCACGGCTATGTGCTGGGTGATGCCAAGGCTGCCATTGCGCAGCTCAAGGGCCACCGGCTCAAGCGCGAGGCGAAGGTGCTGGCGGTGATGCAGGCCAACCCGGGCGGCACGCTGGATGACTGGGTGCCGCTGGCCTATGACGACGTGCATGAGCGCATCTGGCCCATCGCCAAGCGCTCGCTGCTGGCCCACGTGGAGCGCATACAGGCCCTACACCTGGCCGACCAGTGATGGCAGTTGTAGCCGGGCACATGGAACACCCCGATGGCAGGCGGCGTGCGCTGCATGCCATCGCTATGTTTGAGGCCGTCAAGGGCCTGGCTGCGCTGCTGGCCTCCCTGGGATTGCTGGAGCTGCTGCATCACGACGTGCACCGCCTTGCGCTGGCGCTGCTCTGGCACTTTCGCCTCGACCCGCAGACGCATTACCCCGAGCTTTTGCTGCATTACGCCGACATGCTGGGCGCCATCAACCTGCGCACCATGGCGCCGATTGCACTGGCCTACATCGCGACGCGCCTGATCGAAGCGTATGGGCTGTGGAAGGAAAAAGCCTGGGCCGAATGGCTGGCGGCGCTGTCGGGTGCGCTGTACATACCGCTTGAAGTGGCACACCTTGTGCACCGGCCCAGCCTGATCAATGCCGGGGTACTCCTGGCAAACATTGGTGTGGTCTGGTTTATGACCTTCCAGTTGTACAGAAGAATCAGGAAGAGCCACGATGCACAAACTGCATTGGCAAATCCATAAAAGTGTGAAGCCCGCCGATAAGCCGGATTCTGTGCGCCTCACCTGCTTGCCGAAACAAACCGGTGCGGTGTGACCGCCATTAATCTGGGCCGGGGGTCGCCCCCACGGCTCGGTGCTACCTACCCGCCAGCTCTGCGGAACCACATCAACGCTGGCCTACTTGGTATTGCTGCGCGTAGAGATTGCCCGTTTCACCCGGCATTTTGGGTTGCCCCAAAAAGCCGACTCGTCTCTGTTGCTCTGATCCTCACCTCACGGTGGAGAGGTGTTACCTCCTACGCTGTCCTGTGCAGTCCGGACGTTCCTCCAGTGCTTCCTTTCGGAAATTGCACCAGCGGCGGTCTGGCAGGCTTCACGGGCTCCATTATCCGCGCAAGCCATCCAGCACTGGAAAACAGCTGTTATAGCTAATTTAGCTATTTTTGAGGCCCTGGTGATCATCCAGCCCACATTCCGGGGCGATTTTGAGGCCAAAAATGCCTTATTTCAGGCATAAAAAATGGCTATAGACCAATGAATACGTGCGTTAGCAGCTATCAAAATAGCAGCAACCAGGAAATCGACCGCCGCCCCGGCGCAGCAGTTCTACAGTCCCCAGCGCCTAAAATGGAAGCAGATCCGGAAAACAGATCCCACGAAAGTACCGACAGACATGATTCGCCTGACCGAACTCAAGCTCCCGCTTGACCACGCAGAAGACGCCCTCCCCGCGCTGATCGCCAGAACACTGGCCATCCAGCCCGGCGACATCCGCAGCCACAGCATCTACAAACGCAGCTACGACGCCCGCAAGCAAAAGCTGCTGCTGGTCTACATCGCCGATGTCGAGCTGGCCTCCGCCGAACGCGAAGCCAGCCTGCTCAGGCAGTTTGAAGGCAACCCCCACATACGCCCGACGCCCGACCAGGCTTACTACCCGGTGGCACATGTCGACAGCGCGCCCGAGCTCAGGCCGGTGGTCGTCGGCTTTGGCCCCTGCGGCATTTTTGCGGCGCTGATGCTGGCGCAGATGGGTTTCAAGCCCATCGTCCTGGAGCGCGGCAAGAAGGTGCGTGAACGCACCAAAGACACGTGGGGCCTGTGGCGCAAGAAGGTGCTCAACCCCGAGTCCAACGTGCAGTTCGGCGAAGGCGGTGCCGGCACGTTCTCCGACGGCAAGCTCTGGAGCCAGATCAAGGACCCGCGTTTCCTGGGCCGCAAGGTGATGACGGAATTCGTCAAGGCCGGCGCGCCTGAAGAAATTTTGCTGGTCAGCAAACCGCACATCGGCACTTTCAAGCTTGTCAAGGTGGTCGAGAACATGCGCGAGCAGATCATTGCGCTGGGCGGCGAGGTGCGCTTTGAGCAGCGCGTGAGCGACGTGCTGATTGAGCAGGGCCAGATCCGCGGGCTCACGGTGCAAAACCTGAACGACGGCACCCGCTACGAGATGCGCGCAGACCACGTCGTGCTGGCGCTGGGCCACAGTTCGCGCGACACCTTTGCGATGCTGCATGAGCGCGGCGTGTACATGGAGGCCAAACCGTTTTCGATCGGCTTTCGCATCGAGCACCCGCAGGGCCTGATTGACCGCGCACGGCTTGGCCAGCATGCCGGCCACCCGCTGCTGGGCGCGGCAGACTACAAGCTGGTGCACCACGCCAACAATGGCAGGTCGGTCTACAGCTTTTGCATGTGCCCCGGCGGTACGGTGGTCGCCGCCACATCTGAAGAAAACCGCGTGGTGACCAACGGCATGAGCCAGTACTCGCGCAACGAGCGCAATGCCAATGCCGGCATCGTCGTCGGCATCTCACCCACGGACTACCCCGGCGGCCCGCTGGCCGGTATCGCCTTTCAACGCCAACTGGAGTCACATGCCTTCACGCTGGGCGGCAGCAACTATGAAGCGCCCGGTCAACTGGTGGGCGACTTTGTCGCGGGCAAGGCATCGACGGCGCTCGGCAGCGTGGAGCCTTCGTACAAGCCTGGCGTGCGGATGACGGACCTGGCAAGCGCCTTGCCTGAATACGCCATCACCGCCATGCGCGAAGCCATCCCCGCCTTCGGCAAAAAGATACGCGGCTTTGACATGCACGACGCGGTTCTCACGGGCGTCGAGACACGCACATCGTCACCGCTCAAAATGACACGCGGCGATGACTTCCAGAGCCTGAATGTCAGGGGCCTTTACCCCGCCGGCGAAGGCGCCAGTTACGCGGGCGGCATTTTGTCGGCCGGTGTCGACGGCATTGAAGTGGCCGAAGCGGTAGCACGCAGCATTACCAACCAGGGCTGAACATGAACGAAGACATCCATTTTTACGAACCCTCCAAGGGCCACGGCCTGCCGCACGACCCGTTCAACGCCATCGTCGGGCCCAGGCCCATCGGCTGGATGTCGACGCAGGATTCAGAAGGCCGGCTCAACCTCGCGCCCTACAGTTTTTTCAACGCCTTCAACTACACGCCACCCATCATCGGCTTTGCCAGCATTGGCGCCAAGGACAGCCTGCGCAACATCCGCGAAACCGGCGAGTTCTGCTGGAACCTGGCGACACGCCCGCTGGCCGAGCAGATGAACCAGACCTGTGCTGCCGTGCCGCCCGATGTCAGTGAGTTTGAACTGGCCGGTTTGACACCCGGCGCATCGCGCTGCATCAAGGCGCCGCGCGTGGCCGAAAGCCCCGTCTCCTTCGAATGCAAGCTGACACAGCTGCTGCAGTTGCAGGGTCTGGATGGCGTACCGGTCGAGACCTGGCTGGTGCTGGGCGAGGTGGTGGGCATACACATCGCACGCCACCTGCTCAAGGATGGCATTTACGACACCGTCACGGCGCAACCCATACTGCGCGCCGGCGGCCCCGCCGACTACTTTGAAATCACACGCGACAATCACTTCAAGATGTACAGGCCGCGCTGAACCGCAAACAGCAGCCTCACATCAACTTGACCAACTGGATTACCGATGACCGACATAACAACAGCTGCACCTGTCGCCCCGCCCGAACACACTGGCGAGCCAGATACAACGCGCAAGCCCCGCCCCCAGGGCAGCAGGCGTACGCACACGACCAAGCCGAGGCAAGAGGCGCGTCCACCGCGCGAAGTCAACCCGGTGCTGGAGAAGCTGTTCGAGCTGCACCCCAAACTCTTCGGCGCGAACTTCCTGCCGCTCAAGCTCGGCATTTTTCAGGAACTGCTGGCCAGGCATCCGGACGCCTTCAAAAAAGACGAACTCAAGCTCGCCATGGGCCAGCATGCACGCTCCACGCGCTACCTTGAAAGCGTCGCAGCCGGTCACCAGCGCCACGACCTCGACGGCAACCCCGTTGAGCCGGTGTCACCCGAGCATGTGCACCACGCCATTCTCGAAGTCTTCCGCCGCCGCCAGGCGCGCTCAAAAGAAGACCTGCGGCCACGCCTTGTCGCCAGGATTGTTGACGCCATCGAAGCGTCTGGCCTGCCGCGTGAAGAGTATGCGGAACGGGTCAGGGTTCAGGACGAGTCTGCCAATGCGCTGGTCGATGAGGCGCTTTCTCAGCTCAAGCTTGAGGCTGCCAAGCGGGATGCGTTGATGGCTACCTTCAAGGCTAGCGGCAAGACTGAAGCCGAGTTTGCCGAGATGTATGGGATGAATCCCGCTGAGGTTTCTTCTGTGCTTGAGCGGGTTCGGCGGGATCAGTCCTCTGGTGTTTGAGGGTTTTGCCCTTCACGGCCAAGCCGGGGGCCGCCCCGGCCTGGCAGTGAAGGACAACACTTTCAAAGATAGGCACTGAACCCGGGTTACTCACCCAGAATGCAAATCAAACACCAGCGTCCTCAACCACTGATTCGCAGGATCCTTCTGATACCTCGCATGCCAGAACAAATTGATGGCGATCTGCGGCAGTTTCACCGGGTGCGGCACATGCTTCAGGTTAAAGGGCTTGGCCATGCTGTAGGCCAGCCGTTCCGGCACCGTGGCCACCATGTCCGTGGACTGAAGGATGTGGCCAACGGCCACAAAGTGCGGCACGGTCAGGGTGATTTTTCTTTTGGCCGGGCCGCTGTCTAGAATTTCGTCGACCTTGCCGTGACCCGTGCCTTCAGACACGATGGCGACATGGTCTGCAGCGAAGAAGTCGGCCGCCAATATTCTGGGTTTGTCCAGCCGGTGGCCCTTGCGAAACATGCAGACGTACTTCTGCATGAACAGGCGCCGTTGAAAAAACCCGCTGTCCAGTTGCGGCAACAGACCGATCGCCAGGTCTATGCGGCCGGCTTCCATGTCGTCCTTGAGCCGGGCCTGCGTGTTGCGTACCGTGCTGACCGTGACAGAAGGTGCGATGCGGGCCATCTCCTTCATCAGCCTCGGCAAAAAATAAATCTCGCCAATGTCCGTCATGCCGATGGAGAAGCGCCGCGTGCTGGTGGCCGGATCAAACGACGCCTTGAGGTTGATTGCGCCGTGGATCATGCCCAGCGCAGAGGTGACCGAACCTGCCAGCTGCGTGGCAAACGGCGTGGGCTCCATGCCGCTGGAGGTTCGTAGAAAAAGCTCGTCGCCAAACAGCTTGCGCATGCGCGCCAGGGCGTTGCTCACCGCCGGTTGGCCGAGGCCGAGGTTTTCGGCCACCCTGGATACCTTGCGTTCAACCAGCAACTGGTTGAACACCACCAGCAGGTTGAGATCGATGTCTTCAAGCTCCATGGCACCTCCATGATTATTGATTCAGATGATGAATGGCATTATCACCATTGCATTGACTGATTTTGAAGGCTGCGGGATCATGAGGCTCACGTCATGCGCGCCATGTGCGCACCCGGCCCACGCGGGCAGGGAAAACCGGAGACAAAAATGACACAGACAAGCCTGGCGGCGCCAGACGCCAACCCCACGTTCCCCGCCGAGATCCATTGGGAGTCCGACGGCACCAGCCGAATCCCCTTCATGGCCTACACCGATGAAGATCTGCACAAAAAAGAACTGGAGCGCTTCTTTTACAAAAATCACTGGTGTTACGTCGGCCTGGAAGCCGAGATCCCCAATCATGGCGACTTCAAGCGCACCGTGATCGGCGAACGCTCGGTCATCATGGCGCGTGGCGGCGATGGCGAGATCAACGTGGTTGAAAACGTTTGCGCGCATCGCGGCATGCAGTTCTGCCGCGAACGTCACGGCAACAAGAAGGGCTTTGTCTGCCCATACCACCAATGGGGCTACAACCTCAAGGGCGACCTGCTGGGCGTGCCTTTCCGGCGCGGCGTGCGGGTGGATGGCAAGGTCAACGGCGGCATGCCTGAGGACTTCAAGACCGCCGACCACGGCCTGAACAAACTGAAAGTCGCCACGCGCGGCGGCGTGGTGTTTGCCAGCTTCGACCACGACATCGAGTCGTTTGAAGACTTCATGGGCCCGACCATCCTGGGCTACTTCGACCGCCTGTTCGACGGCCGCAAGCTCACCCTCCTGGGCTACAACCGCCAGCGCATTCCCGGCAACTGGAAGCTGATGCAGGAAAACATCAAGGACCCCTATCACCCCGGCCTGCTGCACACCTGGTTTGTGACCTTCGGGCTCTGGCGCGCCGACAACAAGTCAGAGCTGAAGATGGACGCGCACCACCGCCACGCCGCCATGATCTCGACGCGCGGCAACGCCGGCAAGGCGGATCAGGTCACGCAGGTGTCCAGCTTCAAGGAGAGCATGGAACTGAACGATCCGCGCTTTCTCGACATCGTGCCCGAACCCTGGTGGGGCGGGCCGACGGCGGTGATGATGACGCTGTTCCCCAGCGTCATCCTGCAGCAGCAGGTCAACAGCGTGTCAACCCGCCACATCCAGCCACTGGGCCACGGCAAGTTTGATTTTGTCTGGACACATTTCGGTTTTGAAGACGACACGCCCGAGATGACACAGCGCCGCCTGCGCCAGTCCAACCTGTTCGGCCCGGCGGGTTTTGTGTCGGCAGACGACGGCGAAGTCATCGAGTTCTCGCAGCAGGGCTTTGAGCAAAAGCCCTTTCACCGCACAGTGGCCGAGTTGGGCGGGCGCGGTGTGGAAGACACCGACCACATGGTGACGGAAACCTTGATACGCGGCATGTACGAGTACTGGCGCAAAGTGATGGAAGCCTGAAAATATGAAAGCACCCTCGTTGGCCTTCACTTCGTGTAAGGCCTTCCCACCCTCAAGGGGGCGAGACCTGCGGTCTGGCGAAGCCAGTCCCGCGGTCTCCTTGCCCTGTCCGGTAACCCATGCTGCAAGTCCAATGTGGCGGAGGCACCCATGATCGCTATTGATCTCCAGGATTACTTCCAGCTCACGCAACTCTACGCCAACTACGCCAAAGCCGTTGACTCAGGCGACTGGGATTTGTGGCCCGAATTTTTCACCGAAGAGTGCTCCTACAAGCTAATACCGCGCGAAAACCACGAACGCGGCTTTCCGCTGGCTACCTTGATGTTTGAAAGCAAGGGCATGCTGAAAGACCGTGCCTACGGCATTCGCGAGACGCTGTTTCATGACCCCTATTACCAGCGCCATGTGGTGGGTGCGCCCATCATCCACAAGGCCGACGGCCAGCGCTTTGAAAGCGAAGCCAACTACGCCGTGTTTCGCACCAAGCTGTCGCAGGAGAGCACAGTCTTCAACACCGGCCGCTACATTGATGTGGTCGTCAAAACCCCTGAAGGGCTGAAGTTCGAGTCACGCCACTGCATCTACGACAGCGAGATGATCCCGAACTCCATCATTTATCCGATCTGAGGTTCAGGCCCGGCGCATCATCGCCGCACCGGGCATCGCACGCGGTCAGGTTTCCTGGATCGCACTTGCTTTTCGCACACCTGATTTTTCAAAAACCTCCAGCCAGATCCTGTCGCAGGTGGTTCAGTAGTGGGCCATCACAGGAAGAATCCGCGCCATCCGGCCTGGGGCGGTTCTGGCCACCATGACAACCTCCAGCGCGGCAATGAACGGCCACTCAAAATGGACGCTGATGCAGTCGGCGATATAGCCTTCGAATGGACTTCTGCTGTTTCCGCTTGGCACGTCTGATTTTTAACGTAAAAGTTAAAAAATGCCAAAAGTTAAGTTCCATATTAACTTTTGGGCTTTTGAAGGCCTGGCGCAACAAAAACTGTCCCCCAGCGCCCCAAAAGGCCATTTTTATCTGCCAAATCGGCCTCCAGACCAATGGATACGAGCGTGAGCTGCTACTAAAAACATAGTAAATCGGGCGCGCCTGGCTGCGCGCAAAAACCGGGACAATCCCTCCAGACCGACCGGCAGCGTCTGCCGACCCCAACACCTGATCACTGGAGCCTGGAACCCATGTCCTATATGTTGTTGATCGTTGAAGACCCTGCCCAGCGGCGCACCCGCACGCCGTCCGAGGGTGAGGCCGTGTACGCGCGCATGGTGCATTTCGGCCAGGGTTTGCAGGCTCGCGGCGTGCTGGTGGCCAGCGAGTCGCTCGGCTCCCATGCCAGCGCGGCGCGGGTCACTGTCAACGCCGGCAAGGCGGCTGTGGTGGACGGCCCGTTTGCCGAAGCCAAGGAGATGATTGGCGGCTTCTTTTTGCTGAGCTGCAAAACGTGGGCAGAAGCTGTCGACATTGCCCGGCAATGCCCGGCTGCAGAGTGGGCGACCGTTGAGGTGCGCGCCACCGGCCCCTGCTACGACGACGACACCGAGCCAACGGTCAAACTTCACTAGCCAATCATCCGGCTTTTTTGCTGGCGGGTTGTCGATTCCCCGGCTGGCCGTTCGTCGTAGGGGTGAAGGCCGTTTTTTTCGGCCCCTTCATCACCCGGGAGATACGCCATGCGATTCATGATCATCGTCAAATCGACGCCCGAATTCGAGGCCGAAAACACCCCGCAGGCGCCAAGCGAAAAACTGATGGCCGCCATGGCCGACTTCATGGAAGAGCTCTCGCGCGCCGGCGTGCTGCTGGACGCCAGCGGCCTGCAGCCCAGCCGCAAGGGCTGGCGCATCCAGTACGACGGGCAGAAGCGCACCGTTATTGACGGCCCGTTTGCAGAAGCCAAAGAGCTGATCGCCGGCTTCACCATCATCCAGGTGCGTGACCGCGAAGAGGCCATGGAATGGTCGCGCCGCTACCCCAACCCGGCGGGCGAAGGCCTGCCGGCCGTCATCGAGGTGCGCCAGCTCTATGAGCTGGACGACTTTGAGCCCAACGCGCAGGTCGAGCGCTTTCGCGAGATGAACACCCCCAGTTAGAAGTGATCCAGCCATGAGAAAAAAAGCCATGTCCATTGCCCTTACCCTTCTTGGCCTGCTGGTATTGGCCATCGCCGTCGTTGCCGCCATCGCGTTGCAGCGGCCCGCTACCTTCAGCGTTGCGCGCAGCACGGTGATTGCCGCACCGGCTGAAAAAATCTTCCCGCTCATCAACGACGTACGCGCCTTCAACACCTGGAACCCCTACAACCACAAGGACCCGGCCATGACCGGCCGCTACAGCGGGCCTGCCAGTGGCCCTGGCGCGCACTATGACTTCGAGAGCCAAAAATCCGGTAGCGGCTTTTTTGAAATCACGCAGGCCAACGCGCCCTCACAGGTGCAGATGCGGCTGCTCATGACCGCGCCCTTCAAGGCCAACAACGTCATCACCTTCACACTTTCGCCGCAGGGCGCGCAGACCTCCGTCACCTGGGCCATGGCCGGGCCCGCGCCCTTCATCTCGAAGTTCATGGGCGTCATCTTCAACATGGACAGGATGATCGGAAATGACTTTGCGGACGGCCTTGCTGCGCTGAAGACCAGGGCCGAACGGGCCGCGCCCCAGGTCAGCAACTAGGGCCTGACGTTAATATTCATCGATGCATTCAGCCACCCACCAGGCCATTGCCACCGTATGGCGTATCGAGTCTGCAAAAATCACCGGCGCGGTGGCGCGCATGGTGCGCGACATTGGGCTGGCCGAAGAGCTCGCGCAGGACGCGCTGGTCTCTGCACTGGAGCACTGGCCCACGAGCGGTGTGCCTGACAACCCCGGCGCATGGCTGATGGCTGCCGCCAAAAACAAGGCGCTGGACCGCCTGCGGCGCGAAAAGTCACTGCAGGGCAAGCTTGAGCAGGTTGGCCTCGACATGCAGGCGCAGGAAATCCATGTCGTGCCCGACTTTGTCGATGGCCTTGATGCCGCGCGGCAGGAAGCCGAAATCGCCGACGACCTGCTGCGCCTGATCTTCACGGCGTGTCATCCGCTGCTGTCTACCGAAGCGCGGGTCGCGCTGACACTCAAGCTGCTGGGCGGGTTGACGACACATGAAATTGCCCGGGCCTTTCTTGTGCCCGAGCCCACGATTGCGCAGCGCATCGTGCGCGCCAAGCGCAGCCTGAGCGAGGCCAAAGTGCCGTTTGAAGTGCCAACCGGCGATGAACTGAATGTCCGCCTGGCCTCGGTGCTTGAAGTGGTTTACCTGATCTTCAACGAAGGCTATACCGCCACGGCGGGCGAAGACTGGATGCGGCCGGCGCTGACAGACGAAGCCTTGCGGCTGGGACGCATGCTGGCCGACCTGGCACCGCATGAAGGCGAGGTGCAAGGCCTGCTGGCCTTGATGGAATTGCAGGCTTCACGGGCGGCAGCACGCGTCGATGCGCAGGGGCGCCCGGTGCTGTTGCTGGAGCAGGACCGCCGCCGCTGGGACCGCCTGCTGATACGGCGCGGGCTGGCCGCGCTGAAGGATGCCGAGTCGCTTGCGAAAGCGGGCGCCAGGCCGCTGGGTTCCTACGCGCTGCAGGCGTCGATCGCAGCCTGCCATGCACGCGCTGCGCGTGGCGAAGACACCGACTGGGCGCGCATCGCTGCCATCTATGATGCACTGGCACAGGCCGCGCCCTCGCCGGTGATCGAGCTCAACCGCGCAGTCGCTGTCGGCATGGCTTTCGGACCTGCTGCAGGGCTGGCCATCGTCGATGCGCTGGCCACCGACAAGTCATTGCAAAACTACCAGTGGTTGCCCAGCGTGCGCGGCGACCTGCTGGCCAAACTGGGCCGCCATGACGAGGCAAAAGCAGAGTTTGAGCGCGCTGCACAACTCGCCGGCAACGCGCGTGAACGTGAGCTGCTGCTCGAGCGTGCCGCGAAGCTTTCCGCCGCGTGAGGCCAACTCTGGGCCACCGCTGGCTGCACGACAATCAGGGCATGACGAAATCCCATTCCGCGCCTGCACCTGTCGAATTTGAAGATGACTATGTTGCCAGCCTGACGGACCTGTTTGAGAACAAGGTCGTCTTCAACAAGGTGCTGGGGCTGAAGCTCACGATGGTCACACCCAGCATCGCCAGGGCGCGCATGGACATGAAGCCCGAGCTGGTCGGCCACTACAGCTACAACCGCGTGCACGGCGGTGTGGTCAGTGCCGCGCTGGATGCGCTGGCGGGCCTTGCCGTGATGGCGGCCATAGGCGCGCGGCACATGGACGAAACGCCCTTGCAGCGCGTCAACCGTTTTGCCAAACTGGGCACCATCGACCTGCGGGTCGATTACCTGCGCCCGGCGATAGGCGATCATTTTGAATTGCAGGCCGAAGTGCTGCGCCTTGGCTCACGGGTGGCAAGTACCCGCATGGAGTTTTTCGGCGCCGACGGCAAGTTGCTGTCTACTGGCGCGGGGGCCTACATCGTCTCCTGATCACGCGGGCTTTGGAATTTTGCGCGGCCGGCCCATATCGTCAATCGCCACATAAGTCAGACTGGCTTCGGTCACCTTGATGTATTTGCCCTGGTTGCGCAGCCGTTCAGCATAGACCTCCATCTGTATCGTGATCGACGTTGTGCCGATGCGTGTGACGGACGCAAAAAACGACAGCAGGTCGCCGACGCGAACCGGTTGCTTGAAGATGAACTGGTTGACCGCCACCGTTGCCATGCGGCCGTCAACGTAACGCGCAGGCAGCACGGCACCGGCGAGGTCAACCTGCGACATCACCCAGCCGCCAAAAATATCGCCATTGGCGTTGCAGTCGCCCGGCATGGGGATGACCTTGAGCACCAGTTCGCCTTCGGTGGGCAGGTCTACCGTGGGGATGTGTGGCGGAGTACCTGAGTGGGCGCTTGATTCAGAAGACATAGGCACAATCTGCAAAGAAGTTTCAAAAAATTAAAAACAACACCACGATTGTCCCCCATGCGTTCCCGAGCCTCCAGCCTTGATTCTCACCATGCCATGCCAACGGTCGTCACGACCGCCGGTGCCAGCCCGGCGCCCGCGCCGGCGCGATCTGACTCGGACACGCTCAAGCGCCTGTTCCCCTACCTCTGGGATTACAAATGGCGCGTGATGGCAGCGCTGATCTGCGTGCTGGCGGCCAAGCTGGGCAACGTCGGTGTGCCGGTGTTGCTCAAGACCCTGGTCGATGCCATGAGCATCAAGCCCGGCAATGTGCAGGCCGTGCTGGTGGTGCCGGCAGCGCTGCTGCTCGGTTATGGACTGCTCCGGCTGTCGACCTCCCTGTTCACGGAATTGCGCGAGCTGGTATTTGCCAAGGCCACGGAAGGGGCATCGCGCAAGATATCGCTGGAAGTCTTCCGCCACCTGCATGCCCTCAGCCTGCGCTTTCACCTGGAGCGGCAAACCGGCGGCATGACCCGCGACATCGAGCGCGGTACACGCGGTGTGCACTCGCTGATCTCGTACTCGCTGTACAGCATCATCCCCACGCTGTTTGAAGTCGGGCTGGTGCTCAGCATCCTGGCTGTGAAGTTTGATGCCTGGTTTGCCTGGATCACGCTGGCGGCGCTGGTGCTCTACATCACCTTCACCGTCACCGTGACGGAATGGCGTACCAAGTTCCGCAAGGAGATGAACGCGCTGGACTCCACTGCGCACAGCCATGCGATCGACTCCCTTCTCAACTACGAAACCGTCAAGTACTTCAACAACGAAGGTTTTGAGGCCAGCCGCTACGACAGCAGCCTGCAGAAATACCGGCGTGCCGCCATCCGGAGCCAGCGCACGCTGAGCATGCTCAACACCGGCCAGCAGCTCATCATTGCGGTGGGCCTGGTGGCCATGCTGTGGCGTGCGACGCAGGGCGTGGTCGACGGCCGCATGACGCTGGGCGACCTGGTGATGGTCAACGCCTTCATGATCCAGCTCTACATTCCGCTCGGGTTTCTGGGTGTCATTTACCGCGAGATCAAACAAAGCCTGACCGACCTCGACAAGATGTTCACGCTGCTTGAGAAAGAGCGCGAGATCGCCGACGAGCCTGGTGCCCAGCCCATACAGATTCGCGAAGAACCGGCCGTGCGTTTCGAGAACGTGAACTTTGCGTATGAAGCCGCAAGGCCGATCCTGAAAAACGTGAGTTTTGAAATCCCGCCCGGCAAGACGGTGGCGGTGGTGGGCTCATCCGGTGCCGGCAAGTCCACACTGGCGCGCTTGCTGTTCCGCTTTTATGACGTGCAGGGTGGCCGCATCACCATCGCCGGGCAGGACATCAAGCAGGTCACACAGGCCAGCGTGCGGCAGGCCATAGGCATCGTCCCTCAGGACACCGTGCTCTTCAACGACACCGTCGAGTACAACATCGCCTACGGCAAGCCCGGCGCTTCGCATGAAGATGTGGTAGCTGCGGCCCGTGCGGCGCGCATTCATGATTTCATCGTCTCGACACCATCGGGCTACAACACCATGGTCGGTGAGCGCGGCCTGAAGCTCTCGGGCGGCGAGAAGCAGCGTGTGGCGATTGCCCGCACCCTGTTGAAGAACCCACCCGTCGTGATTTTTGACGAAGCCACCTCGGCACTGGACTCGGCCAATGAACGTGCCATTCAGGGCGAGTTGCGTGCCGCCGCGCAGAACAAGACGACCCTGGTGATTGCACACCGGCTTTCGACGGTGGTGGATGCGCATGAGATTCTGGTGATGGAGGCTGGGGAGATTGTTGAGCGGGGAACACATGCCGAGCTTCTTGCTTTGGGCGAGAGGTATTTGAGGATGTGGACCTTGCAGCAAAGCTCCGACTAAAGCCCGTGCCGTTGCGAACTGCTTGCCACTGGCGACCGGTTGGCGAGCCCTGCGGCAAGTCACTTTTTCCTTTGAGAGGCGCGCCTTTTGAGTTGGGCCTGGCCCCACCGCGCCAGCGCCGAGAACCAGGCAGACGCGCGCGCCGGCACCATGCGGAACAACCAGTCACCGACGTGCGCATCCAGGCCTATCAGCAGGCGCGTTGTGTTGCCCTGTACAGCCTTCAGGATGGCGGCCGCTGCTTCGTCCGCGCTCGTACGGGCCAGGCGCCTGAACTGCGTGTGCAGTGCTTGCGGGCTGTCGGCAATGGCCGCGATATCGCCCAGCCGTGCCTGCTCGACCAGGCGGGTCCGTATGCCGCCCGGGTGCACACAAAGCACACGCACGCTGTGGACACGGGTGTCGACTTCGTCGCCCCGCCCTCCGCTGCCGTCACTGCAGAGTTCTTCGCGCAGCGCATCCGAAAACGCGCGTACCGCCGCCTTGCTGGCGTTGTAGATGGATTGTGTCGGCAGTGAAACCATCGCAAACACGCTCGACAGGTTGACGATCACGCCGCCCGGGCGGGTCTGCA
>JAZJYR010000017.1:0-189410 GCA_040390295.1 Pseudomonadota bacterium | reverse complement strand
TTCTGGACGTGATCTCACCCCAGTACATCGGCGACCTGATCGCCTGGGGCGCCATCGGCGCGCGCACCACTGAAAGCCAGGTGCACCGCGAGCTGGCTTCGGGCCTGTCGGCGCCCATCGGCTTCAAGAACGGCACGGACGGCAACATCCGCATCGCGACCGACGCCATTCAGGCGGCGGCGCGCGGCCACCACTTCCTGTCGGTGCACAAGAACGGCCAGGTTGCCATCGTGCAGACCAACGGCAATCCGGACTGCCATGTGATTTTGCGCGGCGGCAAGGCGCCCAACTATGACGCGGCCAGCGTTGCGGCAGCCTGCAAGGAACTCGAAGCCTCCAAACTGCCGGCCACGCTGATGGTCGACTGCAGCCACGCCAACAGTTCCAAGCAGCACGAAAAGCAGCTCGACGTGGCGCGCGACATCGCCAACCAGGTCTCGGGTGGCTCGAAACAGGTGTTCGGCCTGATGGTCGAAAGCCACCTCAACGCTGGGGCCCAGAAATTCACGCCAGGCAAGGACGATTCCAGCAAACTCGAATACGGCAAGAGCATCACGGACGCCTGCCTGTCCTGGGACGATTCGCTCCAAGTGCTGGACGTGCTGTCCAAGGCCGTCGAGACGCGCCGCAGCAAAAAATAAGCGCCAGCCCGGCGGCAGCTTGCGGGTTTCCGCGAATTGCCGCCCGGCCTGCAACTGCCGACCATCGCGCTGTGACGTCCATCATCACCACAGCGGTTTACAGCAAGGAGCGGCCATGCGCAGTGAAGTCAGCGTGACATTCAAGGGGGCGCCGCCGGTGCGCATCGACCTCAATGAAGTCCAGCCTATGCCGCACGATGTGGCGCGCTGGTGGCTGGACGACCAGTTCACACAGATGGGTTGCGAGCCGTTGCGCCCGACGGGCAAGCTGCTGACGGCCGACAAGGTGGTGGTGGTGGCCGAAGCCGCGGGGCCGTCAAAGTTTGCCGAGGCGAAGTGGTCACAGGAGTTTGCGCGGGCTGCCAGCGCGGCGCTGGGCAAGCCGGTGGTGCGCATTGATGTGGCCACGCTGGGCATCAGCTACTGATTGCAACGCCACCTGGATACCCGATTGCTATTATTTTTATAGCTGCTCACGCGGGTATTTATTGGTCAGGAGGCCGATTTGGCATCCAAAAATGGCCTTTTCGAGTCCTTTTTCGGGGGTTTGGACTTGGTCAAACCCTCAAAACATCAAAATGTTAAGTTGCAGGTTAACATCTAGTCATTTGTTAACTTAAAACTCAACATTTGGCCCTGGAGGCTGATGCGGCGGTTTCAGGTCTTCAACGCATCGAGCAGCTTGGCGTGAATGCCGCCAAAGCCGCCATTGCTCATGCAAAGAAGGTGGTCACCGGGCCGTGCAGCCACCTTCACCTGATTGACCACCTCATCAATCGTGCCAGCCACCTGCGCCCGCGCACCCATGGGCGCAAGGGCAGCCTGTGCATCCCAGTCCAGCCCCCCTGAATGGCAGAACGCCAGGTCAGCAGCTTCCAGGCTCCACGGCAACTGGGCCGTCATGGTGCCCAGTTTCATGGTGTTGCTGCGCGGCTCGAAGATGGCGAGGATGCGCTCACTTTTTTTGCCTGCGGCATTGAGCTGGCGGCGCAGGCCGTCGACCGTGGTGTGGATGGCCGTCGGGTGGTGGGCGAAGTCGTCGTAGACCGTGATATCACCGCCTGTCGCCTGAATGGTGCCCCGCACTTCCATGCGGCGTTTGACGTTCTGGAAGCTCGCCAGTGCTTCGGCGGCAGCTTCAGGCGCAACGCCCACATGCTCGGCGGCGGCGATGGCAGCCAGCGCATTGAGCTGGTTGTGCACACCGCTGACGGCCCACTGCACCCGGGCTACAGGCTTGCCGGCTTTAAGCACTTTGAAGTCATTGGGTTCGCCGTCGGCGGTGAAGCCCTCGATATTGGATGGGCTGCTGCCAAAGAGTACCCGCTCACTCCAGCAGCCTTTGCCCAGCACGCGCTGCAGGCTGGCTTCCTGCGCATTGACCACAACCCGGCCTTGCGAAGGCACGGTGCGGACGAGATGGTGAAACTGCCTTTCGATGGCGGCCAGGTCATCAAAGATGTCGGCATGGTCAAACTCAAGGTTGTTCAGGACTGCCGTGCGCGGGCGGTAATGCACGAACTTGCTGCGCTTGTCGAAGAAGGCGGTGTCGTATTCGTCGGCCTCGATCACAAAGGTGTTGCCTTCGCCCAAGCGCGCCGAAACACCAAAGTTGAGCGGCACGCCGCCGACCAGAAAGCCCGGCTTCAGGCCAGCGCTTTCAAGAATCCAGGTCAGCATCGCGGTCGTGGTCGTCTTGCCGTGTGTGCCGGCGACGGCCAGCACATGGCGCGGGCCGGTCGCATGGTGCGTCGGGTGGTGCAGCACATGGCCCGACAGCCATTGCGGGCCACTGGTGTAGGGAAGCCCGCTGTTCAATATGGCTTCCATGAGCGGGTATTTGGGGCTGCCGTCGGCCAGATGCGCACGCGAGACGACATTGCCAATCACAAACACATCCGGCTCAAACGCCATCTGGTCGGCGCCATAGCCTTCGATCAGCTCGATGCCGAGGGCGCGCAGCTGGTCGCTCATGGGCGGGTAGACGCCGGTGTCGCAACCCGTCACCTTGTGGCCGGCCTCGCGCGCCAGTGCAGCCAGGCCGCCCATGAAGGTGCCGCAAATCCCCAATATATGTATGTGCATGAGTGCTATTTTAGGAGTGGGCAATGTGTGGGCGTCTCTGGCCTAAACTCTTCTTTTGCCCCCAATCGTCCTGAAGTTGCCCTGAACGTGAACACCCTTCAATCTGAAATTGCCGCTACGGCCGCCGCACTGGTGGTTGAAGAAGGGCTGGAATACGGTCAGGCCAAGCGCCGCGCCGTCAAGCAGATGGCCTTGCCGCAGCGCACCGAGTTGCCAGGCAATGACCTGATCGAAGATGCGGTGCTGGAATACATTGCCATTTTCTGTGCCGACACCCAGCCTGTTGAACTTGCTGCACTGCGCGAACTGGCGCTGGTCTGGATGGAGCGCATGGGCAGCTTCCGGCCTTACCTGGCCGGCGCCGTCTGGCACGGCACGGCGACGCGGCTGTCAGACATTTACATCCAGCTGTTTTGCGATGACCCCAAATCTGCCGAAATAGCGCTGATCGATCACAACGTCGATTACGAGCCTCGCACGGTCAAGGGTTTTACCGGCGGTAGCGTCGAGGCGCTGAGCCTGAGCAGCCTGTGCAAGCCGCTCAATGAAAACGTCGGCGTGCATTTCATGGTGTATGACCACAACGACCTGCGCGGCGCGCTCAAGCCCGACCCCAAAGGCCGTACGCCGCGGGGCGATATCGCCGCCGTGCAAAAATTACTGGCCATGCCCTCACGATCGGACTCCCTTAAATGAATCGCAGAAACATGCTTTACGGTGGCGCTGCCGCAGTCGCCGCCGTCGCAGGTGCTGGCCTGGCGTGGTGGAAGATCCAGCCGCACCAGGCCACACCGGCGGCTGCGGGCGCCCCTCTTGCAGGCACCGACCCCTTCTGGAGCATGAGTTTTGACACCCCCGATGGACAGTCGCTGGCCATGAACACCTTTCGCGGCAAACCGCTGCTGGTGAATTTCTGGGGCACCTGGTGCCCGCCCTGTATTGAAGAACTGCCGCTGCTCGACAGTTTTTACGGCGCCAACAAATCAAGGGGCTGGCAGGTGCTGGGGCTGGCCGTCGATCAGCCCAGCGCCGTCCGCAAATGGCTGCAGGCCAAACCGCTGGCTTTTGCGGTCGGCATGGCGGGGCTGGGCGGTACCGAGCTCAGCAAAGCCATGGGCAACACGGCAGGCAGCCTGCCTTTTACGGTCGTTTTTGATGCCGCGGGGCAAGTACAGCACCGCAAGATCGGGAAAGTCACGCCCGAGGAACTCAAAATCTGGGTTGCGGCCTGATTCGGGTCTTTTGTGGCGACTGGTTGGTGCTTAATTTGTTTAAATTACTTTAAAGTAATTAAAAAACCGTCTAAATGCAGTCATCGTGAAAATCGCAACATCGCCGATTTTCTGATTTACATCCCCTTGCATGATGTACACTCTGCGCTTTCCCGCTTGGGCCGGCTGCTGGAGTTCCCCGGCAGTTGAGCGCTTTAAAAGACCTTCAATTGCTTTAAAGGGTAAAAGCTGAAAGTAAGCGAAAGATGATGAAGAAAGGACTTGTGCCGATCTTCCCTTCGCGTCCATATCCGCAGTCATGTCACTTTATCCGTGGCATGCAGATTCAAAAAGCCTGACCAGCCTTGCAAGGCGATCTTCCCGCGCTGGCATTTACCGTTGTTGGAGACCCCATGGATTTAAGAAAACTCAAGACCCTGATCGACCTTGTCTCAGAGTCCAATGTGTCGGAACTCGAAATCACCGAAGCCGAAGGCAAGGTCCGCATCGTCAAATCCAGCGGTGCCCCGCTTGTGATGCAACAACCCGCCATGGCCATGGTAGCAGCCCCTGCGCCCGCTCCGGTTGCCGGCGCCCCGGTTGCACCTGCCGTTGACGCCGCACCCGCCGCGCCCGCAGGCCATGCCGTCAAGTCCCCCATGGTCGGTACTTTTTACCGCTCTTCCGCGCCTGGCGCAAAGGCCTATGTCGAAGTGGGCAGCGTGGTCAAGGAAGGCGAGACCATCTGCATCATTGAGGCCATGAAGATCCTCAACGAGATCGAGGCCGACAAATCCGGCACGATCACCAAAATCCTGTGCGAAAACGGCCAGGCCGTGGAGTATGGGCAGCCGCTGTTCATGATCGAGTAAACGGGTCTCGTCCCATTCAAGACTGACCAGACGGATTACTCACCCATGTTCAAAAAAATACTGATCGCCAACCGCGGCGAGATTGCGCTGAGAATCCAGCGCGCCTGCCGGGAGCTCGGCGTCAAGGCCGTGATGGTCTACTCCGAAGCTGACCGCGATGCCAAATACATCCGGCTGGCCGACGAATCGGTCTGCATAGGCCCGGCGGCGTCCAAAGACAGCTACCTCAACATGCCGGCGATCATTTCGGCGGCCGAGGTGACGGACGCGGAAGCCATTCACCCCGGCTACGGCTTTCTGAGTGAAAACGCCGACTTTGCCGAGCGCGTTGAGAAAAGCGGCTTCAAGTTCATTGGCCCCACGCCCGAGTCGATCCGCATCATGGGCGACAAGGTCTCTGCCAAGCAGACCATGATCAAGGCCGGTGTCCCCTGCGTGCCCGGCTCTGAAGGTGCCCTGCCAGACGATGCCGCCACCATCAAGCGCACGGCCAAACAGGTGGGCTACCCGGTCATCATCAAGGCGGCGGGCGGCGGCGGCGGGCGCGGCATGCGTGTGGTGCACACCGAGGCGGCGTTGCTGCATGCGGTGCAGACCACCAAGGCCGAGGCCGGTGCGGCTTTCGGCAACCCGGAGGTCTACATGGAGAAATTCCTGCAGAACCCCCGGCACATTGAAATCCAGATCCTGGCCGACCAGCACAAAAACGCCGTCTGGCTCGGCGAGCGCGACTGCTCCATGCAGCGCCGCCACCAGAAGGTGATTGAAGAGGCGCCAGCGCCCGGGATCCCGCGCAAGCTGATCGAAAAAATCGGTGAGCGTTGCGTTGCCGCGGTCAAGAAGATTGGCTACCGCGGCGCCGGCACTTTCGAGTTTCTCTATGAAAACGGCGAGTTCTATTTCATCGAAATGAACACCCGCGTGCAGGTCGAGCACCCCGTGACGGAATGGATCACCGGCATTGACATCGTGCGGACGCAGATCATGGTGGCCGCTGGCGAAAAGCTGCCCTTTGTACAACGCGACGTGCAGCTCAAGGGCCACGCCATCGAGTGCCGCATCAACGCCGAAGACCCCTACAAGTTCACCCCTTCGCCAGGCCGCATCACGACCTGGCACACGCCCGGCGGCCCTGGCGTGCGGGTGGACTCACATATCTATGCCAACTATTTTGTGCCGCCCAACTACGACTCCATGATCGGCAAGATCATCGTGCACGGCGACACACGTGACCAGGCTTTGGCGCGCATGCGCACTGCGCTGGCCGAGACCGTGGTTGAAGGCATCAACACCAACATCCCGCTGCACCGCGAACTGATGGTCGACGCCAAGTTCACCGACGGCGGCACGAACATCCACTATCTTGAAGAGTGGCTGTCCAAGCGCGACCGCTGATAACAGCGCGGCTACACACATGAGCATGTTCGAACTGGTTTTGCTGGTCCCTGCTGACGGTGTCGAAACCATCAGCGAGGCACTGGACGCCCTTGACGCACTCAGCGTTTCGGTTGAAGACGCCGATGCAGAGACGCCTGCCGAGCAGGCTCTTTTTGGCGAACCCGGCATGCCGCCGCCCAGGGATGGCTGGGAGCGTTCGCGCGTCGTTTCCATGTTTGCCACCGAGGCGCTGGCGATGGAAGCCTCCACGCTGTTGCAGGCCCAGGATTTCTTCTCTGATTGCACGCTGGTGGCGGTTCAACCGGTACCGGAGCAGGACTGGGTGCGCCTGACGCAGTCGCAGTTCACACCGGTTGAGATCACACCCGAGTTCTGGATTGTGCCGACTTGGCATGAACCCCCTGCCCAGGCAAAGCAATTGATACGGCTGGATCCGGGCCTTGCCTTTGGCACCGGCACACACCCGACCACACGCATGTGCCTGCGCTGGATTGCCGGGCAAGGCGCTGCCGGCAAGTCTCTTGGGCGCGTTCTTGACTACGGTTGCGGTTCGGGCATCCTGGCGATAGGCGCGGCCAAGTTTGCGGCTGTCGATATCGACGCAGTGGACATTGACGAAGCCGCCGTGCAATCAACGCGTGCCAATGCCGAGGCCAATCATGTCACCCTGAATGCCGGCCTGCCTGACAAGGCGAAGGGTGCTTACCAGACCGTGCTGGCCAACATCCTTGCAACGCCGCTCAAGGTGCTGGCACCGCTTTTGTGTGCGCATGTTGAGAAAGGCGGCAACCTCGTGCTGGCCGGTATTCTTGCGCGTCAGGCTGATGAGCTGAAAGCCGCATATGCGCCCTGGTGTGCACTGGAAATTGCCGACACCGAAGACGGCTGGATCTTGATGACCGCCAGGGCCTGATTCGCCCTGTCTGTTCGCGCCTTGCGCTGCTGATGCAGTAGCCGCCACCCCCTACAATACAGCGCTAGATGAGTCTTATCACGCGCTGCCCCGCCTGCGGCACGATGTTCAAAGTCGTGGCCGACCAACTCAAAGTCTCGCAGGGCTGGGTGCGATGCGGGCATTGCTCTGAAGTCTTTGATGCTTCGCTGCATCTCCAGTCCGAACAGCCGCCTCCTGCGCCTTTTTCTGCCCCCGCTTCTGCGTCGCAGTTTCATCAGGCGCCTGTGGAACAGGCCTTGACAAGCCAGCCGCATGATGGTGGCCATACCCAGGATCCGTATTCGCAACACGTGCAGCAGCCCCAGCCTGTAGCGGCCCGGGAATATGGCGACGATCCCTCATGGACACCGGGTGTCTTTTTTGCCGGTGTTCAGCCTGTCCAGCCATCAGCGCCGGCCGGTTCGACAGTTGCAGACGGGTATTCGCAAAACGTTGCATACAGCCAGCCTTTCCAGCATCAGGAAGATGCGGCTGTTCCTGCGGGGGCGGATGAATACGGTGAAGCAGTTCGGGTCATGGCTGCCGAGGCGCAGGAAGAAGATCCTGAGAATCATGCAACGCCCCTGTACACCGAAGATTCCGTGAGGGGTGCACTGCTTGATGAGCCAGGCAACCCCCATGATGTTTCGTTTGTCCGCGATGCCAAGCGCAAGGCTTTCTGGCGCAAACCCGTTGTCCGCTTGGTACTGGTGATCTGTAGCCTGTTGTTGGCGCTGGCCCTTGTGCTGCAGGTGGCCGTTCAGCAGCGTGAGCAGATCGTGGCCTTCCAGCCGGGCCTCAAACCCTGGCTGAACACAGTTTGCGGGCAGCTGCGTTGCGACGTCGGCCCCTTGCGCCGCATTGAAGCTGTTGTCATTGACAGTTCTACTTTCAACAAGATTGACAGCGACTCTTATCGCCTGAGTTTTTCACTGAAGAACACCGGCACGATGCCAGTGGCCATGCCGTCGCTTGAGGTGACCCTGACCGATACGCAGGACCAGGCCGTGGTGCGGCGTGTGCTGACGCCGGCGCAGTTCGGCGCATCCACCAACATGCTGGTGGCCGGCGCAGATTTCGCCGGCTTTGTTGTCATGCAGGTGTTGTCCGACGTTCCGCAGCCGGCATCGTCTGCTCCTGGCCCGGCGCCTTTGCGTGTGGCTGGCTATCGCATGCTTGCTTTTTATCCCTGATCTTTCAAGACTTTTAAAACGAGAAACCAATGCCTGCTGTAATTTGTGGATCCCTTGCCTTTGACACCATCATGACCTTCGAGGGAAAATTTTCGGAGCAGATACTGCCCGACCAGTTACACATCCTCAACGTGTCCTTTCTTGTGCCGGCCTTGCGCCGTGAGTTCGGCGGTTGTGCCGGCAATATCGCTTATGCCCTCAAGCAGCTGGGTGGTACACCATTGCCGATGGCCACCGTAGGCAGCGACGGTGCGGAATACGCAGCGCGCATGCAGGGCCTGGGCATCAGCACGGAGTTTGTGCGCGAGGTAGGCGACTCTTACACGGCGCAGGCCATGATCATGACTGACCGCGACAACAACCAGATCACGGCCTTCCACCCTGGCGCCATGATGCAGGCCCACATTACACGGATCGAAGCGCGCAGCGACATCAGGATTGGCATCGTCTCGCCTGACGGCCGCGACGCCATGCTGCAGCACGCAGAACAGTTCAAGGTGGCGGGCATTCCGTTTGTGTTTGATCCGGGTCAGGGCCTGCCGATGTTTGATGGCAAGGACCTGGCGCACTTTGTGGAACTGGCGACATGGGTCACGGTGAACGACTACGAAGCCAAGTTGTTGAGTGACCGCACCGGTCTGTCGATTGCCGAACTGTCCAGACGTGTCGAAGGCCTGATCGTCACGCTGGGCGCCGAGGGTTCTGAAGTGTGGGTGGGCGGCGAGAAGACGCTGGTCGCACCAGTCAAGGCGAAAGAAGTGGTGGATCCGACCGGTTGCGGTGATGCATTCCGCGGCGCACTGCTGTTCGGCCTGGAGCAGGGCTGGTCACTGGTGAAATGTGCCGAACTGGGCAACCGCGTGGGCGCACACAAGATCGCCTATCGTGGCGGCCAGAACTACACGCTGGACGGCATCAGGTAATCAGGAGGCCAGAGGCGACAGACGGGGCGGGTGTTCAAAGCCGCTCCGTCAGTTGCTTCCAGTTCGCGTTTGCAGCCGCTTCGGCGGACATGCGAAGCTGTTTTCGTCTTGAGGTCTGGCCTCTAACGACTTCAAGTGAGCTTCTGGCGATACCGAGTTCTGAGGCCAGCCATTTGATCAGGGCGTCATTGGCCTTGCCGTCCACAGGTGGGGCGTTCAGCCTGATTTTCAGCGCGATTTGATCACCCTCTCCATACAGGCCGTCGACCTGTGTTCTGGCCGCGTTCGGAATGACCTGTATGTCCAGAATGATGTCGCCATGTTTGTCGATGCGTATAAATGCTGCGCCTTCAATGCTGGAGAACTTCGCAGGTGTCACCGCTTTTCTATTTGCCATGTTCTGGTTTGCCCATGAAAAAAGCCCAGCATCATTGACGCTGGGCTTTAAGCAGAAGTACCTTACTGCTTACGGCTTGCTGGCTGTCGGAAACGGCCAGGCAGCTTGCGGGTTCAGAGTAGTCTGAGCCGCAGGGGCAGCCGGTGCAGCGGGTGCTTTGGCAGCGGGTTTTTTCGCGGCTTTCTTCGCAGCAGGCTTTTTCGCGGCTTTCTTCGCAGCGGGCTTCTTCGCTACTTTCTTGGCAGCAGCCTTTTTCTTGGCAGGAGCCTTCTTGGCTACCTTCTTGGCGGCGACTTTTTTAGCCGGGGCCTTTTTGGCAGGAGCCTTTTTCGCTGCAGCTTTTTTGGCCGGAGCCTTTTTAGCTGCTACTTTCTTTGCCGGCGCTTTTTTGGCAGGGGCTTTTTTAGCCGCTACTTTTTTGGCAGGGGCTTTCTTCGCCGCTACTTTTTTTGCCGGTGCTTTTTTCGCGGCTACTTTTTTTGCCGCAGGTTTTTTCGCAGTTGCCATAGTTTTCTCCTTGATCACGTTGCAAAGAGCACTTCACGTTTGGAGTACGTAAAGCGATTCACGGCGTTGGGCTCTCGTATAAACCGGGCCCAGCGCCGCGAACACAGGAGCAATACCCAGTGCGCGCTTCTGCGACGCTGTCACTGGTCATTGCAATTCTTGAAATCATGCTGTTCGGGTGTCGTCTCAATTCGTTCTGATTTGCTGCCGCATCAATCCCAGGACAGGGCACCGCCCGACTGGTATTCAATGACGCGGGTCTCGAAGAAATTGCGTTCCTTCTTCAGGTCAATCATTTCGCTCATCCACGGGAACGGATTTTCTTCGTTCGGGAACAATGTTTCAAGTCCAATCTGTGTGGCACGGCGATTGGCGATGTAGCGGAGGTAGCCCTTGAACATCGATGCGTTGAGGCCCAGCACGCCGCGCGGCATGGTGTCTTCAGCGTAACGGTATTCAAGTTCGACGGCTTTGAGGAACAGGGCCTTGATCTCGGCCTTGAACTCTGCCGTCCAGAGATGGGGGTTTTCAAGCTTGAGCTGGTTGATCAGGTCAATGCCGAAGTTGCAGTGCATGGACTCGTCGCGCAGGATGTACTGGTACTGCTCGGCAGCACCCGTCATTTTGTTCTGGCGGCCCAACGCAAGAATCTGAGTGAAGCCGACGTAGAAGAACAGGCCTTCCATGAGGCAGGCGAACACGATCAGCGACTTGAGCAGCGTCTGGTCAGTTTCAGGTGTGCCGGTCTTGAAGTTGGGATCCGAAATGGCATCGATGAAAGGAATGAGGAACTGGTCCTTGTCCTTGATCGACTGCACTTCGTTGTAGGCGTTGAAGATCTCTGCTTCATCCAGGCCCAGCGACTCGGTGATGTACTGGTAGGCGTGTGTGTGGATAGCTTCTTCAAAAGCCTGGCGCAGCAAAAACTGGCGGCACTCGGGCGCGGTGATGTGGCGGTAGGTTCCCAGCACGATGTTGTTGGCAGCGAGGGAGTCAGCCGTCACAAAAAAGCCGAGGTTGCGTTTGACCAGACGACGCTCGTCTTCAGTCAGGCCGTTCGGGTCTTTCCAGAGCGCGATGTCACGCGTCATGTTCACTTCCTGCGGCATCCAGTGATTGGCGCAGGTGGCGAGGTATTTTTCCCAGGCCCATTTGTATTTGAATGGCACCAGCTGGTTGACGTCGGTCTGGCCATTGATGATGCGTTTGTCAGAAGCCTTGACGCGCTTGTGGACCGCAGGCGCTGCAGAAATTTGCGCTGCCGATGTGGCTGCTGCGGGCGCAGGAGTGAAGGCGCCGTCGTTCAGCATGCGCGCCTGAACTTGTGGTTGTACAGGGGACGCGGAAGAAGACGACGAGGGCGTTGCAGAAAAAGGCGGAAGCTCCATCGAACGGCTTTCAGGTGAGCCGCCGGCAAGATGATTTTGCGATGATGGTTTGACTTCTTCGTCCCAGGTCAACATAGAGGTTTCCAATACTTTGGGATTATGAAAGCAGCGATACAAAATGAAAAGTGTTCATTCACATCGCTGCAAAATTGTGTTGCTCAATTGCATCGCTTTGATCAGATCAGGCGATGCAGCTGAACATCATCACGCGAGAAATTTTTATTGGCAGGCCTCGCAACCTGGATCGTCGATTGCACAAAACTTGATGTCCGTTGCCGGCGTTGCATTCATCTGCGCCTGCGCTGCGGCCGCTGCTGCATCGAGTGCGCTCATGGCACTCGGTGCAGTGGCGGTGCTCGATGCCACGGAGTTCATCTTGCCTGC
The DNA here is from genome assembly GCA_040390295.1 of Pseudomonadota bacterium. Lineage (GTDB taxonomy): Bacteria > Pseudomonadota > Gammaproteobacteria > Burkholderiales > Burkholderiaceae_C > Polaromonas. Next base: position 177,477 of record JAZJYR010000017.1, on the reverse strand, counting down.
AGTCACGGTTGATTTCTCGGCGTGTGTTGCGCTCTGTGTGCGCAGGTAGTAAGTGGTCTTCAGGCCGCGCAACCAGGCGAGCTTGTAGGTCTCGTCGAGCTTCTTGCCGGACGCTCCTGCCATGTAGATGTTGAGCGACTGCGCCTGGTCGATCCATTTCTGGCGGCGTGCGGCAGCTTCAACAATCCACTGCGTCTCGACTTCGAAAGCCGTTGCGTACAAGGCCTTTATTTCTTGTGGCACGCGGTCGATCGGGCGGAGTGAGCCGTCAAAGTGCTTCAGGTCAACGACCATGACGTCATCCCACAGACCCAGGCGTTTCAGGTCACGCACCAGGTAATGGTTGATGACGGTGAACTCGCCGGACAGGTTGGACTTGACCGAGAGGTTGCCGAAGCAGGGCTCGATGCAGGCGTCAACGCCGATGATGTTGGAGATCGTGGCCGTCGGTGCAATGGCGACGCAGTTGGAGTTGCGCATGCCGTCCTGGGCAATCTTCCTGCGCAGGGCTTCCCAGTCGAGGCTGGATGAACGGTCAACTTCAACATAACCACCGCGTGCTTCGTCCAGCATGTCCAGGGTGTCCAGTGGCAGGATGCCCTTGTCCCAGAGCGAGCCCTTGTAGCTGGCGTACTTGCCGCGCTCTTTGGCCAGCTCGGTCGAAGCCCAGTAGGCGTGGTAGCAGACGGCTTCCATGGACTTGTCGGCGAACTCGACCGCCTCTTGCGACGCATAAGGCACGCGCAATTCATACAGGCAATCCTGGAAGCCCATGATGCCCAGGCCCACAGGGCGATGGCGCATGTTGGAGTCGCGGGCCTTCTTGACGGCGTAGTAATTGATGTCGATCACGTTATCCAGCATGCGCATGGCGGTCGTGATGGTCTTTTGCAGCTTCACGTGGTCAACCGCGCCATCCTTCAAATGCTGGACAAGGTTGACGGAGCCGAGGTTGCAGACGGCCGTTTCGGTGTCGCTGGTGTTGAGTGTGATCTCGGTGCACAGATTGGACGAATGCACGACGCCGGTGTGCTGCTGTGGTGAGCGAATATTGCAGACGTCCTTGAAGGTGATCCATGGGTGGCCGGTTTCAAACAGCATCGACAGCATCTTGCGCCACATATCGGTGGCCTGCAGCTTGCGGGCGGGCTTGATCTCGCCGCGCTCGGCTCTGGCTTCGTAGGCGGTGTAGATGGCCTCGAATTCCTTGCCGAACTTGTCGTGCAGGTCAGGCGTGTCGGATGGCGAGAACAGCGTCCAGGTACCCTTTTCCATCACGCGGCGCATGAACAGGTCGGGAATCCAGTTGGCGGTGTTCATGTCGTGCGTGCGGCGGCGGTCATCGCCGGTGTTCTTGCGCAGCTCGAGGAACTCTTCAATGTCCAGGTGCCAGGTTTCGAGGTAAGCGCAGACGGCGCCCTTGCGCTTGCCGCCCTGGTTGACGGCGACTGCGGTGTCGTTGACGACTTTCAGGAAAGGCACCACGCCCTGTGATTCGCCGTTGGTGCCCTTGATATGGGCACCGAGTGCGCGCACCGGCGTCCAGTCGTTGCCCAGGCCGCCTGCAAATTTGGACAGCAGGGCGTTTTCCTTGATGGCGTCGTAGATGCCGCCCAGATCATCGGCGACGGTGGTCAGGTAGCAGGACGAGAGCTGCGAACGCAGCGTGCCGGCATTGAACAGCGTTGGCGTGCTCGACATGAAGTCAAACGAGGACAGGATTTCGTAAAACTCGATGGCGCGATCTTCACGGTTGATCTCGTTGAGCGACAGGCCCATGGCCACGCGCATGAAAAACGCCTGTGGCAGTTCGATGCGCTGCTTGCGCACGTGCAGGAAGTAGCGGTCAAACAGGGTTTGCAGGCCGAGGTAGTCAAACTTCAGGTCGCGCTCGGGCTTGAGGGCTGCGCCCAGGCGCTCCAGGTCGAACTGCTGGAGTTTTTCGTCGAGCAGTTCGTTTTGAACGCCCTTGGCGATGAACTGGGGAAAGTATTCGGCATAGCGGGTCGCCATGTCTTCCTGGGTGACTTCACCGCCCAGCACTTCGCGGCGGATGGTGTGCATCAGCAGGCGCGCGGTGGCGTAGGTGTAGTCGGGGTCTTTTTCAATCAGGGTACGGGCCGCCAGGATGGACGCCTTGTAGACCTCGTCAATCGGTACGCCGTCATACAGGTTGCGCATGGTCTCTGCAACGATCGGGTCGGGCTTGACGTCTGCGCCGAGGTTGGCACACGACGCTTCAATCAGTGCCTGCAGGTTGCGGACATCGAGTTCAACTTTCTTGCCACCGTCCATGACATGCAAAAGGACGGCTGCGGTCGCCTGTGTCTGTGGCTGGCGGGCACGCTCCTGAGTACGTTTTTCGCGGTACAGCACATAGGCCCGTGCGATTTCGTGGTGGCCGCCGCGCATCAGGCCGAGTTCGACCTGGTCCTGCACGTCTTCTATATGGAAGGTGCCGCCGCCCGGGCGCGAACGCATCAGGGCGCGCATGACGGCCTGGGTCAGTTCGTCCACCGTTTCGCGCACGCTGGCCGATGCCGCGCCCTGCGTGCCGTGCACGGCCAGGAAGGCCTTCATCATGGCCACGGCGATCTTGTTCGGCTCAAAAGGAACAACGGCGCCATTGCGCCGGATGATCTGGTAATTGCTGAAAGGGTTGGTCTGTGGGGTGCTGTCGTTGCCTTGTGGGGTGAAGGTCTGCACGCTGGTGGCGGCGGGGACTGTGCTCTGGGTTGTTTGCATTGATGTTCCTCTCGGCTTTGTTCTTGATGGGCGCTGCGTATCTGCTGCTGTGTCGCTTGAATGCTGTCTGACGTCTGTCAATTCATGTGTCTTCTCTCATGCAGGCTGCCCTTTGCTTATGGGTCTATTGGGGTCTGTTGCCAGGTCTGAAAGTTCACCCTGTGCAGTGCCTGCAGTTGCCCAACATGTCGAAAATCACGTCAAACCTGATCGGGCTTACACACTATACCTAGGGTCTCGGGTGAATTCAAGCACTACAGGTAGCGTTTGGCGCTGTATTTTTGCGGGAAACTTTTTATTACGTATTGGCCCGTTTCGGGGCATATGCCCATCCTGTTGGAGCGCTCTGGTGCGCGATGGCTTGTGCCGTCAGCCACCACACAAGGAGAGCCCATATCCATGCGGTTTGCGGAGGCATTTGACCTGCAAAAGCTGGTGTGGACTGGGTTTGGAGGGTCTGGGGACGCCGCCCATTGCGCACCATGTGCGGGCAATACCGGGTCGCGTGATTCGGCCCCTTAGCCGATCAAGGGAAAGTACTGATCCGGTGCTGCGAGGCTGCGTTGCAAAAAAGCCCAGTCAAATCCTGGTCCGGGGTCCTGCTTGCGGCCGGCTGCGATATGTTCATGCCCTGCAATGTATGCAATGGGATATTGCACCATCAGTGCAGCACACAGGCCAGCCAGGGTTTCATATTGCGGCGCTTCAAAGGTTTGTCCTTCCAGGCCTTCCAGCTCTATGCCGATCGAGTCGTCATTGCAGTTCTCCCTGCCCCGATAGCTTGACTGCCCGGCGTGCCAGGCTCTGGCGTCGCAACTGACAAACTGCCAGAGCTCGCCGATGCGGCTGATGAAGAAATGTGAGGAAACCTGCAGGCCACGGATGCCCTGAAAGTAGGGGTGTGCATCCCAGTCCAGCTCGTTGGCAAACAGCTTTTGCACATTGCCGTTGCCAAATTCACCCGGTGGCAGGCTGATGGAGTGAATCACCACCAGGTCGGTCTGCGCGGCGGCCGGGCGTGGGCCGAAGTTGGTTGATGGCATGGCCCGGGCGTAGCGGTACCAGCCTTTTTCCCAGAGTGGCCGGGCCGGTGCTTCCGGACCACGTTCCGGCCTGGATTCAGGCACGGTCCGGCTCGCTGTCGGCAAGGTCCGCGCTGTCGATGGTGCTGTCGCCATCAGGCATGGCGATGTTCAGGCGTGCGATGCGGTAGCGGATCTGGCGCAGGCTCAGGCCCAGTTTTGCGGCTGCGGCGGTGCGGTTAAAGCGCGTCTCCTGCAGCACCTTGCAAAGAATGGTGCGCTCCTGGGTGTCGAGGTAGTCCTGCAGGTTGCCGGGCACCGTCACAGGCAGTGCACCTGCCGGGGCCTCTGTATGGCTGGCAGCCGGCGGGTCAAGATGAAGTTCGCCGCCTTCGCTCAGGGCCACGGCCCGGTGAAGCACGTTTTCAAGTTCACGCACATTGCCGTTGAAGGGATAGGTCTTGAGCTGCTCAAGCACTGCGGGTGTGAGGATGGGCAGATCCAGCCCCGAATCCTGGCAGATGCGGGTCAGCAAGGCGGCACACAGTTCGGGCAGGTCTTCGCGGCGTTCGCGTAGCGGTGGTACGCCGATGACGATGACATTGAGCCGGTAATACAAATCCTGGCGAAAGCGTGCCGCCTGCACTTCGGCGCCCAGCTCCTTGTGGCTGGCGCTGACGATGCGGACATCCACGGTGTCTTCCTGCGACGACCCCAGCGGCCTGACGACCCGCTCCTGGATGGCGCGCAGCAGCTTGGATTGCATCGCAATCGGCAGGTCGCCGATTTCGTCAAGAAACAGCGTGCCGCCCTTGGCTGCCTGGAAATAACCCAGCCTGTCCTGCACAGACCCCGTGTACGCGCCTTTGCGTGCGCCAAAAAATTCGGCTTCAAGCAGGTTCTCGGGAATGGCACTGCAGTTGACGGCAATGAAAGGGCCCGCAGCCCGGTGGCTGCAACCATGTACGGCGCGTGCGACCAGTTCCTTGCCCGTCCCCGATTCGCCCTGTATCAACACCGGCGCCATGCTTTTGGCGACCTTGAGAACGCGTGCCTTGACGGCCTGCATGATGGCCGATTCCCCCACCAGTCGCTGCAGCACCAGGGCATCCTGACCCGGCCGGGGCACCGCACTGCCGTTTTTGGCCTTTGCGCGATCCGCTGAAGGCAATGGCGTGACTGCAGAGCTCACCGCAGACCGGGAGCCCTGGATGGCAGAGGCCACGACGTTGCGAAACTGCTTGAGGTCCACCGGTTTGGTGAGGTAGTCGAACGCGCCGGCCTTGAGGGCTTCCACCGCGTTTTCTGCGGAGCCGTGCGCCGTGATCACCACGCAGCGCTCCGGGCGTTGCTGATTGACCAGGTCGCGCAGCAATTCGAGCCCCAGTCCGTCGGGCAGGCGCATGTCGGTGATGACGGCATCGAAGTTGCCGGTTTCAAGCTGCGAGCGCGCCTGTGCCAGGTCGCTGGCCGCCTCCACCCGATAACCTTCGCGCAGAAGCGTGAGTTCATAAAGCGTGCGCAGGTCGGGCTCGTCGTCGATGACCAGAATGCGGGCCGGCTGTTGATGTGCGGCGCTTTGCGCTGATGCGTGCTGCGGGGGCTGTGTACTGCTGGTTGACATCGTGTTCAGGCGGCAAAGCTGTCCATGGGGGGTGCGCTGGGGCCGGCTTCTGTGGCATGCAGCCTGAAGATGACAAAAAATTCATTGCCTTCAACGGCATGCCGTGTGGCCCGCTGGTAGCCAATCATCGCACCATAGCGCTCGCACAACTCCCGGCAAATATACAGGCCCAGGCCGGTGGAGCGGCTTTCTGACGAGAAGAAGGGCTCGAACAGATGGGTCTGCACGGTTTTCTCGAGCGGCTGGCCGTCGCTCCACACCGACAGGCGCGCCTGCCCCGGTTCGGGCAACTGTGTTGCGACCTCGATGGCGCCCGGCTTGCGGGTGGCGTAGCGCAGCGCGTTGTCCAGCAGGTTGATCATCACCCGCCGCAAGTGCTCGGTGTCAAAAACGATGGTGGCCTGTGCCGCCTGTGTCTCCACTTTGATCAGCCCGCCTGAAGAAGTCTGTGCCGCCCAGTCGGCGCTGACACGCATCACCGTTTCATCCAGATCCAGCACGGCGCTCACCTGCTCAGGCTCGCTGATCTGCACGCGCGAGATGTTCAGCACCTCATCGACAATTTTGGCAAGGCGCTGGGCGTTTTGCCGGACCATGGCGGTGAGCTGTTTGTGCGCGGGGTCCTGGAGATCTTCTTCAAGCAGTGCATTGGCCTGCGAAATGGCTGCCAGCGGATTGCGGATTTCATGCGCGACCGCGGCAGACATGCGGCCCATGGCGGCCATTTTTTCGGTGCGCACGCGGGCTTCCATTTCGCGCAGGTCTTCCAGGAACATCACGCACAGGCTTTCGTGGCGGCGGTCATGTGAAGCGGCCAGGCGCGTTCGCACATGCAGCCGCCTGGCGTCAAGGCTGACATCGGCCTCCTGCGGCGTGCCCAGCATGAAGGTCCTGCGCATGATCTCCGCCAGCGGCTGCCATGGCGCTTCGTTGGCCAGCACAAAAGGCGCCATGCGAACCACGTCATGCGTTGCCAGCAGTCGTGTAGATGCCGGGTTGGCAGAGCGGACGATGCCGTTGCTGTCTATCACCAGCACGCCGTCGGTCAATGTCTCCACCACCAGTTCGTTGACCTGCGTCTGTATGCGCGCCACGGACTGGCTGGCTTCCGCCCGCTGCTCTTCGCGCGCCAGCCGCAGCGCCAGTTGATTGGCGAGCAGCGCCACGGCAAAAAAACCCGAGCCGGTCAGGCCCGCCTGCAGGAAACGGGATGGCAGCTCCCCCATCGCGTGCAGGGACAGCCACCATGCGTGGCCCAGCAGGAACAGCGTGACGCTGGCGGCCGTGCCCAGGGCCAGCAGCAGCGGCCCGAGGATGGCGGCCAGCAACACGGGCAGCGCAAACAGCGGCGTGTAGTTGACGCCGCCCGACTGCAGGTAGCTGAGCGCCGAAAAAGCCATCACATCGACGCCGATGGTGTAGAGCCACTGCAGGTCAAACTTGTTGCTCGGTGGCCGGGGCTGCGCCAGCATCAGCACCATCAAGGTGGCGCACAGATAGCCTGTGCAGACGACGACAGCCCAACGGCTTGGCACACTGCCCAGCGCGTAGATGGAGCCCTGCAGGACCACAAGAACGGCGGCAATCGTGACGCGCGCCGACATGAAGGCACGCCACAGCCTGCTGAAGGAGCCCAGATCCGGCTCGGCCTCCCAGACGCCCGGCGCGTTTTCAGCGGGGCCGAACCAGGAACTGGCCGCTTCGCTCATCCTGCGCCGGCCTGCTGCCGGTGTGCGGCGCTGCAGTAAACGCCTTTCGGGCCGGTCAGCGCCTCGCTGCGCGGCAGGTGAACCTGGCAGACATCGCAGGCCACGATTTCCGTGGCGATGGCGGGTGTGCCGGGCTTTTTTTGACGCGCAGGTGGCACTGGCGGCTGGTCGTCGCTGTCCAGCCTGCGCTTGTTTTTGAGCAGCCACAGCACGCCGAGGACGATGGCGAGAATCAGAAGGTACTTCATGGTTCTTCAGGCGCGGTTGAGGATGACTTCAAGCACAAAACGCGAGCCGGCATAACCAAGCAGCAGCAGGCCGGAGCCCAGGTAGAGCACGCGCACCGCCTTGCGCCCGCGCCAGCCGAGGCGCGCCCGGCCGATGAGCAGGCCGGCAAACACCAGCCAGGCCAGCACTGAAAAGACGGTCTTGTGGTTCCACTTCCAGGCGAGACCCGGGCCGTAGAGCTGCTCTGCAAACAGCCAGCCCACGAAGAGCGTGGCCGACAGCAAGACAAAACCGGCCTCGACGAAACGGAAGGTCAGGCGCTCCAGCGTCATCAGCGGCACGCCGGCATCGTTTTTCGCGGCAAGGCGAATGGATTTTTCTGAGCGGGTCATGAGCCAGCCATGCACCACGGCGGCGGCAAAGAGCCCGTAAGAGGCAATGCCCAGTGCCCAGTGCAGCGGCAACCATGGCGACCCCACCATGTGATAAGTTGCTCCCGGGAAAATCGCCGCAAGCAGGACTGCCGCGCTGCCCAGCCCTGCCAGCGCCCAGTGCGCCTGCATTTGCGGAAACAGCCGGCTCTCAATCGCATAAACCGTCAGCACCAGCCAGACCGTCATCGACAGCGCCGGCGCAAAGCCAAATTGGGGCGGATTGCCCAGCAGGCCGTCTGCCAGCGCCAGCGCATGAAACAGCCAGGCTGCAAACAGCACGCCGCGCAGCATGTTCTGGTTCAGGCGTGAAGCGGCGAGTGCCAGCACGCCATAGCTCACGGCGGCCGCTGCCGCCGCTGCAAGACCCCACGAAGCGCTCAAAGCTAAAATCATGACTACAGTTTAAGCCTTGCTGCCCTTGCAGCGGCGCGTTTTGCGGCGGCTTGCCGCTCTATCCAACCAATTCCTCCATGCCCGTGGAGCCTGCCCATGGCCTCAGCCCTTACCGACAAACTCACCCGCCTCGTCAAGGAAATGCGTGGCCAGGCCCGTATCACCGAGTCCAATGTGCAGGACATGCTGCGCGAGGTGCGCATGGCGCTGCTCGAAGCCGACGTGGCGCTGCCGGTGGTGCGCGACTTTATCGCCCGGGTGAAAGAGAAAGCGCTCGGCCAGGAGGTGATGGGCTCACTCAACCCCGGCCAGGTGCTGGTCAGCATCGTCAGCAAGGAACTGGCCGCCACCATGGGCGAAGGCGTCAGCGACATCAACCTGGCGGCACAGCCGCCAGCCGTCATCCTTATGGCGGGTTTGCAGGGCGCGGGTAAAACGACAACGACTGCCAAGCTGGCCAAACACCTGATTGAAAAGCGCAAGAAGAAGGTGCTGACCGTTTCGGGCGACGTTTACCGCCCGGCCGCCATCGAGCAGCTCAAAACGGTGACGGCTCAGGCCGGTGCCGAGTGGTTTCCCAGCACGCCAGACCAGAAGCCGCGCGACATCGCGCTGGCCGCCATCGATTACGCACGCAAGCATTTCTTTGACGTGTTGCTGGTCGATACCGCCGGCCGTCTGGCGATTGACGAAGCGCTGATGGCCGAAATCAAGGAGCTGCATTCCATACTGAACCCGGTTGAGACGCTGTTTGTCGTTGATGCCATGCAGGGCCAGGATGCGGTCAACACCGCCAAGGCCTTCAAGGAGGCGCTGCCGCTGACCGGCATCATCCTGACCAAGACCGATGGCGACTCACGCGGCGGTGCGGCGCTGTCGGTGCGGCAGATCACCGGCGCGCCGATCAAGTTCGCGGGTACCAGTGAAAAGCTCGACGGCCTGGAAGTGTTTGACGCCGAGCGCCACGCCGGCCGAATTCTCGGCATGGGCGACATCGTCGCGCTGGTCGAGCAGGTCACCGCCGGTGTCGATGTGGCCGCGGCGCAAAAGCTGGCAGCCAAGCTCAAGTCGGGCGACGGCTTTGACCTGAATGACTTTTTGAGCCAGCTGCAGCAGATGAAAAACATGGGCGGGCTCTCCAGCCTGCTCGACAAGCTGCCCGCGCAGATGGCCGCCAAGGCCGGCCAGGTCGACATGGACAAGGCCGAAAAAGACATCAAGCGCAAGGAAGGCATCATCCAGAGCATGACGCCGCTGGAGCGCCGCAAACCCGACCTCATCAAGGCAACCCGAAAACGGCGAATAGCCGCAGGATCGGGGGTTCACGTTCAGGAGGTCAACCGCCTGCTCAACGAGTTCGAGCAGATGCAGGGCATGATGAAAAAGCTCAAAGGCGGCGGCATGATGAAGATGATGAAACGCATGGGCGGCATGAAGGGCATGCCGAAGTTCTAGCCGGCCAGGCAGGAGCTGTTCGCAGGCTCCTGCCTGGCTATTTTTGACGTACACGTTAAATTTTTGCCGTGTACGTTAAAAATTGGTGTTGTGACCATCGCGTAAGGCCTCAAATTGCTTTTGACGGCCCCAAAAGACACAAAAAAGGCCGATTTCAGGCATGAAATCGGCCTCCAGACCAATGGATACGGGCGTGAGCAGCTATTTAATCAATAGCAAATTGCCCCCCAGCCACCTCAAAGCAGCTCACCGATTGATCAGGCCGCCGCCAGCAGCGGCTTGGCGCGCTTGCTGGCGTGCAGCCAGGCGCGGCGCAGCACGGCGGGTGAACGGGTTTCTTCGGGAATCAGCAGGAAGTTCTGCGCGCGCATCAGGGTGCCGACGCCAACCTTGCTGGTGATGACCGTCATCGGGATCGCCAGCAGCAGCGGCAGGCCGACCGGCAGCAGCCAGACCAGCGCCCGTGCGTCGATGAAGAAGATGCCGACAGCCAGCACGATGATGAGGCCGCTCATGGGCGCCAGTTGCGCCAGCGCATGGCGCCACGGCACAGCGGCAGCTTCGCGCGGGGGCGACTTCCATTCGAGCTTCAGGCCGGTCAGGGCCACCACCACAAACAGCGAGTGCGCCAGCATGCGGACCGGGGCCTGCAGCATGGCGATCAGGGTCTCAAGCAGCGCACTGCGCAGCAGGCTCAGGGTGCCGCCGTATGACTGTTGCTGGCGGTTGAGCAAAATGGCGACGATGCCCAGGATGCGCGGCAAAAACAGCATGCACAGCGTCCACGCCCAGAGCGCCATCAGCTCCGAAGGCACCAGGTCCCAACTCGCCACCATGGGCGAACCCGACAGCCAGAGGGCCGTGCCCAGCGTCATGAAGCACAACCAGATGGGCGCAGACAGATAGGCCATCGCGCCGGTGCCGAACATCGAACGGTGCACCGGGTGAATGCCGGGTTCGGCAATCAGGCGAGAGTTCTGCAGGTTGCCCTGGCACCAGCGGCGGTCACGCTGCAGTTCGGCCAGCAGATCGGGCGGCTGCTGCTCGTAGCTGCCCACCAGGTCGGCCACCAGCCAGACATGGAAACCGGCGCGGCGCATCAGTGCCGCCTCGACAAAGTCGTGCGACATGATGCTGCCCGCCATGCCGCCCGTGCCTTCAATGTGCGCCAGCGCGCAGTGCTGCATGAAGGGTTCCATGCGGATAATGGCGTTGTGTCCCCAGTAGTGGGACTCGCCCATCTGCCAGAACTGCATGCCCAGCGTGAACAGGCGGCCGGTGACGCGCGACGCAAACTGCTGCGCACGGGCGTGCAGGGTGACGTGGCCAATCGCCTGCGTCGCGGTCTGGATGATGCCGGCGGTCGGGTTGGCTTCCATCAGCTTGACCATGGAGACCAGGCAGTCGCCGCTCATCACGCTGTCGGCGTCCAGTACCACCATGTAGCGGTAGTCCTTGCCCCAGCGGCGGCAGAAGTCGGCCACGTTGCCGGCCTTGCGGTCGGTGCGGCGCTTGCGCAGGCGGTAGTAGACCTCGATTTGCGGCTGCTCGGGATGGCCAGCCAGCTGGGTGCGCAGCTCTTCCCAGGCAGCGCGTTCGGCCTTGATGATGGCCTTGTCATTGCTGTCGGACAGCACAAACACGTCGAAAGCGCGGGTGTGGCCGGTGGTCGAGACCGACTCGCAGGTGGCGCGCAGGCCGGCGAACACGGTGCGCACATCCTCATTGCAGATCGGCATGATGATGGCGGTGCGGGTGGCCGGGTCCAGCGTGTGGTGCTGGACTTTTTTGCCCGACAGGGTGTGCTTGTCACCGAACAGGGTGACCCAGAACCCCATCATGGCTGTCATGAAGCCGGTCACCACCCAGGCCGACAGCAGCGCAAACAGCGCGATCTGGCCGTACTGCAGCCAGGCATTGGCGTAGTCGGGCTGCATGTCGATAAACAGGCGCGTGGCGATGATGGTGCTGATCAGCGTCAGCAGCAAGAATGTGGCGCGGCGGCGTTTGGCCGCATGCTGCCAGGGCTGCAGCTTTTTGGCTTGTAGTTGCTGGCGTGAGGCGGCGGGAGTGGCCGGGCTGACCAGCGCGACCAGTGGCCGCAGGGCCAGTGCGCCCATGCTGCGCCAGAAGCCACGCCACGGGCGCGGGGTCATGGCGCCGCGATTGACCGGTGGTGCCGTGACCGAGTTCGGGTGACGCTCTTCGCGCAGGGCGCTGCGGGTGGTCACGATGGGAGTCATGGTGTGATCAGGTTGGTCCATGTTTCGCTCACTGAGTTGCTGTTGTGCTGAAGAAAGGCGCGCAGCTCGACCGGCTTGGCCGGGTCGATGCGCTGCACGCGCAGGGTGGCGCGCCAGGCGCCGGTAGCGGGGTTGCGATAAGCCAGGCTTTCAAGCACGCGTCCATTGGCGTCGGTGCTCGTGATCGCCTTGACTGGTGCGCTGTCGGCCAGCGCGTCCAGCGTTGGCCCGGCAAAGTCGATGACAAACTGGATCTGCTGGGCCTGGGTCTGCGCGTCCAGTTTTGAATAACCGGTGCCGCGGCGTGACTGGGTGACCCAGCCGTTGGGCGGCAGTTGCTGCGTCTTGCCCTGCCAGGCGAGCTGGTAGGCCAGATCCATGCTTTCACCGGGCTGCGGCAGCTTTTCAGGCACCCAGTAGGCGACCGTGTTGTCATGGGTTTCGTCGGGCGTGTTGAACTGCAGAAGCTCGACCCGGCCCGGGCCCCAGTCACCGACCGGCGTGACCCACGCGCTGGGACGCAGCTCGTACCGCGCTTCGGTGTCTTCGTAGCTCCTGAAGTCACGGTCGCGCTGCATCAGGCCAAAACCTTTGGGCGACTTCATGGCAAACGAGGTGACCAGCGTCGACGCCGGGTTCTGCAGCGGGCGCCAGAGCCACTCACCCTCGCCGGTGACCATCATCAGGCCGTCGGAGTCGTGCACTTCGGGGCGGAAATCCGCCGCACGGGGCTGGTTCTCGCCGAAGAAGAACATGCTGGTCAGCGGTGCGATGCCCAGCGTCGTTGCCGGTGCAACGCCTGCACGCATGAAGATCTTCGCGGTCACATTGACCACGGTCTGCTCGCCGGGCTTGATCTCAAAGCGGTAGGCCCCCGTCATGCGCTGCGAATCAAGCAGTGCATACAGGACCAGTGGCGCGCCGGGTGCGGCGTTGGCGGCGGGTTTCTCAAGCCAGAACTCGGTGAAGCGGGGGAATTCTTCAGCGCCCGGCCCGGTCGGGTTGACGGCCAGGCCGCGTGCCGACAGGCCGTAACGCTGACCGGCACCCAGTGCGCGGAAGTAGCTGGCACCCAGGAAGGCAATCAGCTCGTCCTTGTAATTCGCCGAGTTGAGGGCGGTATGGACGCGAAAACCGGCAAAACCCAGATCACCCCAGGTTTGCGGCTGCAGGCGGTTTTTGCCGAAGCTGAAATCAGCGGCGCTGTAGGGCACGGCCTTGCTGCCGTCGGCCGTGACTTCGTGAATCCGCACGGTGTCGCCATGTGGGCCGACGTGAAAGAAATTCACCTCATAAGGCAGTGCCTCGCTGCGCCAGAGGGCCTTGTCGGTATTGAAGCGAATATCGCGATAACCGTCGTAATCGAGCGCGGCAAGCTCGGCGGGGACGGGCTGGCCGGCGGTCTGAAATGGCGTCTGCGCCCGTGTTTTTGCCAATGAAGCGACGTCATCCAGCGTCCAGGCCTGGGCGCCCAAAGCCAGGGTTGCAAGTATCCAGCCGAGCGCCGTGCGTGCCACCCTGCCAGCCCGGCGAGCCTGCGGCTGGCGGGTGGGAAGCGGTGCAGAAATGGCGGTCATGCCATCACTAGGGCAAACCCTATGCCAGCTCAAAAAAGTCTATTTAAATCAATGACTTAAATGATAAATCTCGAGTGACAAACTGTATCGGTGCCAAAACACACTGAAAATGTGGCCTTTTTGTCGTCTGGCAGCGACAAGATGCCTTGGGAAAAGTTTTTACCCTTATAAATCAATCACTTGCACCGTCGCTGATGAGCGACGACGAATCAGGGATTACCCGAACTTTCCGGTTTGAAGTGGCCAGGCGTGAGGCCATGCTTTTGCATCAGGCGGTAGAACTCGGTGCGGTTGCGGTCGGCCAGCCGGGCTGCATCTGCCACATTGCCATCGGTCAGCTTGAGCAGGTCAACCAGGTAACCGCGTTCAAAACGCTGGCGTGCGTCGGCCAGGGTCAGCACCTGGATGCTGGGGGTACGCAGCGCGCGCTGTATCAGGCTGAGGGGCACCAGCGGCGTGGTGGCGAGCGCGCAGACCTGCTCGACCACGTTGTGGAGCTGACGCACGTTGCCTGGCCAGGCCGCCGTGGCCAGTGCTTTCAGGGCTTCGGGCGCAAAACCGCTGAGCCGTTTGCCGTACTTGGCCGCCAGCTTGACGAGCAGGTGGTTGGCCAGCAGGGGGATGTCCTCACGTCGCTCGGACAGTGGCGGCAAGGTCAACGTGACAACGTTCAGCCGGTAATAGAGGTCGGTGCGGAACTGGCCGTCGGCCATGGCGGCGTCGAGGTCCTTGTGGGTTGCCGACAGGATGCGCACGTCCACCGGGATGGACTGGCTGGAGCCCAGCGGCCTGACCACGCGCTCCTGCAGGACGCGCAAAAGCTTGACCTGCAGGGCAAGCGGCATGTCACCGACTTCATCGAGCAGCAGGGTTCCACCGTCAGCTGCCTGGAAAAGGCCCTTGTGGTTGGCCACAGCGTCGGTGAATGCGCCTTTCACATGGCCGAACAGTTCGGACTCCAGCAGGGCCTCGGGAATGGCGCCGCAATTGACGGCAATAAACGGGTGGCTTGCGCGTGCGCTGGCCCGGTGAATGGCCTGCGCCAGCATCTCCTTGCCGGTGCCGCTCTCGCCGCGCAGCATCACGCTGGCGTCGGATTGCGCGATGAGCCGCGCCTCGGCCAGCGTTTCGGCCATGCGGCTGGAGCGGCTGATGATGTCGGCCTGCCAGCTTTCGCTTTTGCCGCCGCTGTGCACCAGGGGGGGCGGCGCGCTCAGGGACAGGGCCTGGGCAATCTTGTCCAGCAGCGCCTTGCCGTCAAACGGTTTGGTCAGGTAGGTAAAGACGCCGCGTTCGGTGGCCTCCACCGCATCGGGAATGGTGCCGTGCGCCGTCAGCAAAATCACCGGCAGCGAAGGGTGGCGTGCTCGGATGTCGTCGAACAGGGCCAGACCGTCGCGGCCCGGCAGGCGCACATCGCTGAGCACCAGTTGCGGCCGTTCAATGTCGAGCTGGTTCAGCGCCGCCTCGGCGGATGTGGCTGTGCTGACCCTGTAGCCCGCGGCATTCAGGCGCATGGTGAGCAGGCGCAGCATGTCTGCGTCGTCATCGACGACCAGCAGGTGTGCGGCGTTTTGTGTCACGGTTTGAGTGTCCCTGGGCGGTTGCGTGCGTTGGCTGCCGGCGCCGGGCTGCCTGCCCTGGGTGTCAGGCTGCGTTCGATTTCCTTGAGCGCTTCCAGCTTGTCGTTGGTCTGGTCGAGGCGGCGCTGTGTGTCGCGCAGCTGCTGGCTCTGGCGGTCCAGCTGGTCTTCAACACGCCGTTGTTCCGAAAGACGCGTTGCGAGCAGTCTGGCAAGCGGATGCAGGGGACGGGCATCGCTGCCCGAATTGTTGAGCACGCGTTGCAGCAGGTCCTGCGCACGCACCAGGTCGTAAAGCTGCCTTGTCTGCACCAGCGCCATCGCAAGGCGCAACTGCTCGTCGGCTGTGGTGGCCTCGCCGAGGCGGGTGATTTCCTGCGCCAGTTCACTGCCTTGCAGGTTCCGAATCCTGTCGGCATAGCCCAGTACCGGTGCCAGCAGATCGGATGCGCTGGCTGCAGGCTGGAGGACGATGACGGGTGTGACAGGCGGGGTTTCAACGGGCGCGGGCGCAGCCTGCACAACCGGTGGGGTACCAGCCGCGCTGCAGGCGGCAAGACAGCAGGCCGCCAGCAGTGCTGTCGCTGCTGCCGCGGCGCGCAAGATCCGCGCTGGCAAGGCAAGGTCTTTAATGTCTGAAGGCATGGGGAAGTTCTATCCTGAAATGTGCACCAGGACCGTCGGACATCAGCTCGACCCGGCCACCATGTGCGGAAATATATTCGTGAACGATGGACAGGCCAATGCCGCTTCCGCGAATCGCATCGAGTGGCTGGCGTTCACCGCGGAAAAACGGTTCAAACACACGGTTGCGGTCGGCCTCTGCAATACCGGGTCCATCGTCCTGGATATCGATGCGCACGCTTTCTGCCGCCTGGCTCAGGCGAATACGCAGCACGCCGCCCTGCGGCGAGAACCGGATGGCGTTCGAGATCAGGTTGGCCAGGGCTGTACCGATTTTTTCAGGGTCGACTTCCATGTGCACCGCCCTGCCTTCAATCCTGACCTGGAGCTCACGCGCACGCCACTGCAGGCGCTGCGCTTCTACCTGGGCCTCGACCAGTTGCACCAGATCGGTCTTTTCGCGCCGCAACTGCCGGGCCTCGAAGGCGGCGGCATTGAACTGCAACAGGTCTTCAATCTGGCCCTGCAGCACGCCGGTGTTGTGGCGCAGTATCCTGGCGACCTCGCGCTGGTTGTCGCTGAGCTCGCCGGCCACGCCGTCTTCCAGCAGGGACACGCCTTCGCGCAGCGATGCCAGTGGTGTTTTAAGTTCGTGCGAGATATGGCGCAGAAAGCGCGACTTGTCTGCATCCAGCTCCACCAGGCGCAGGCGCAACCAGTCCAGGCGCTGGCCCACGAGCTGCAAGTCGGCGGGCCCCTGGACGGCGATGGCCTCGTCGAGGCGGTTTTCACCCAGGCCGATGATGGCTGTTTCCAGCCGCTTGAGCGGCCGTGTCAGCCAGATGCCAAACGCGAGTGCCAGCACCACGGCCAGCACCACGGCCGAGACCACCTGCCGTGCGAGCGATGCCTGGCTTGACTCAAGCGTGTCGAGCAGGTTGCGGTTCTGGGCTTCTATGGTCTGCTGAACCTGCTGTGCAATGGCGGTGCTGATGACATCCATCTCGCGGAACTCACGCGCTACCTGCTGCTCACGGTCAAGCGCACTCGTGAGCGGGCCGGAAAGCAGGGCCGTGATGGACTGCACGTGGGCTTTCCATTGCGTGATCAGTCCAGCAGGAACCCCCTGACCCGAGAGACGGCCGAGTACGGTTGCCGCGTCCGTCGCCGCATTGTTGAAGCGGTCTCGCAGTGCGCGGTCCTCCAGCACGATAGCCTGGCGTGAGGCGCGTTCCATGGACACACTTCGCTCGGTGAGTGACTGAGCGGCGGCGCTCAGCTCGAGTGCCCGCGACGCACTCTGGCGGCTTTGGGTGGTGAGTGATTCGAGGGTGAAGAGGGCGCGCAATGATGCCGCACCCAGTAATGCCGCAATGAGCAGGAAAGCCATCACCAGAAGCTGGCGAAATGAAATCCGCTTGAACAAGGCTGCCCCGCTCATGCTGTCTTTTCAAGGTGCATGCTCAGGCGGCCAAAATCGTCTCGACCGCGTCCCGATCTTGAAGCTGCACGACTTCGCCGCGCAACGAGCGTTGCGGCGCCTCGGTGATGCGCACGTCTACCAACTGGCCGATCAGGCGGTCGGGGCCGTCGAAGACCACCGCACGGTTGCATTCGGTACGGCCAAAGAGGGCATCCGTCGTCTTGCGTGCGCGGCCTTCGACCAGTACGCGCTGCACTGTGCCCAGGCGGCTGGCGCTGATGGCGCGTACGTTCTCGTCAATCGCTGCCTGCAGGCGCTGCAGGCGTTTGAGCTTGACTTCATGCGGTGTGTCGTCCTGCAAATTGGCGGCGGGCGTGCCAGGCCGGGGGCTGTAGATGAAACTGAAAGAGGTGTCGTAGCCCACATCGTCGATGAGTTTCATCAGCTTGCCGAAGTCGTCTTCGGTTTCACCGGGAAAGCCGACGATGAAATCGCTGCTCATGGCCAGGTCGGGGCGGATGGCTCGCAGCTTGCGGATGGTGCTTTTGTATTCCATCGCGGTGTAGCCGCGCTTCATCGCCATCAGGATGCGATCCGAGCCGTGCTGAACCGGCAGGTGCAAATGGTTCACCAGCTTGGGCAGTTTTGCGTAGGCGTCGATCAGGCTCTGCGTGAATTCATTGGGGTGGCTGGTGACGTAGCGGATGCGTTCGATGCCCGGAATCTCGGAGACATATTCAAGCAGCGTGGCGAAGTCGGCAATATCTGCGGTCGCTCCCATGGGACCACGGTAGGCATTGACGTTCTGGCCCAGCAGCGTGACTTCCCTGACGCCCTGGTCGGCCAGGCCTGCAACTTCAACCAGCACGTCTTCAAATGGCCGGGAAACTTCTTCACCACGGGTATACGGCACGACGCAGTAGCTGCAATATTTGGAGCAGCCTTCCATGATGCTGACAAAAGCGCTGGCGCCCTCGACGCGCGCGGGCGGCAGGTGGTCGAATTTCTCGATTTCGGGAAAGCTGATGTCCACTTGCGGCTTGTTCAGGCGCGCACGTTTTTCAAGCATGTCTGGCAGGCGGTGCAGGGTTTGCGGGCCGAAGACGACGTCCACATACGGTGCACGCTGGATGATGGCTGCACCTTCCTGGCTGGCGACACAGCCGCCCACGCCGATGAGCACGCCTTTTTCCTTCAGGTGCTTGACGCGGCCGAGGTCGCTGAAGACTTTTTCCTGAGCTTTTTCACGCACCGAGCAGGTGTTGAAGAGGATGAGGTCGGCCTGCTCCATGTCCAGCGTGGGCTCGTACCCCTGGGCGGCATGCAGCACGTCGGACATCTTGCCCGAGTCGTACTCGTTCATCTGGCAGCCGAAGGTCTTGATAAATACTTTTTTGCTCATGATCTGCTATCCAAAATGGTCGCTTGCAGCGCAGGCCGCAGCTGTGGCGTAGGGGCCGCAGGCCTGTACGGGCCCGGTCAGGGCTTGTAGAGAGGCAACTGGTTGTACGGCGTCTTGCCGTCGTCTGAAGGGACAGGCGTGTCGAACATGGAGCGGATGTTGCTCCAGATGCCGCCGCCGTCCTCGCCAGGCATTTTTTGCCTGGCCTCTTCGGCGTTGAGGACCCACACCTCGTGCACAAGGCCGGTGTTGTCGCGAACGTAGCGCACGGGCAGCTTCTGGTCCGTCAGGGTGCCTGAAAGCACCAGGTTGTTATTGGCGTCCCGTATGCGCACGCCCGGGGAAAGACGGTCGACTTTGCCGTCGACCGAGACTTCCGGCGGAACGAGTATGACCAGTTCCCCGCGCTTGGCCAGCTTGGGAAACTGCCTGACATTCGGTTTGACTTCCTCGCTTTGCTGGGCCAGCGCCAACGGCGCCAGAGGGGCCGTTGCCGTCACGGCCAGCAGGCAGGCGAGGACTATAGATGTGCAGCGGTTCATGGTTTATATCCAGAGGCTGTGAAAGTGATAAAGCCCCAGGGTTTCAGGCCTGAGGCTTTGTATTTTGGTGGTGATAGGTGGATTTGAACCACCGACATCAGCATTATGAATGCTGCGCTCTAACCAACTGAGCTATATCACCGCGACCAGTATTATAACGGCTCCAGAAGAACTTCAGCCGTTAACTGATTTTAGCGGTGGGTGAAAGCAGGTTTTCGCTTGTTCACAAACGCATCCATTCCTTCTTTCTGGTCGCTGGTCGCAAACATGGCGTGGAACATGCGCCGTTCGAACATCACGCCATCGCTCAGCGTGCCTTCAAATGAGCGGTTGACGGATTCCTTGGCTGCCATCACGGCGATCTGGCCGTAACTGCAGATCATCAAGGCTGCGCCCAGCGCTTCTTCCATGAGCTTGTCCAGCGGTACCACCCGGCTGACGAGGCCGGAGCGCTCAGCCTCTGTCGAGTCCATCATGCGGCCCGTCAGCGCCAGGTCCATGGCTTTGGCCTTGCCGACCGCGCGTGGCAGCCGCTGTGTGCCGCCGGCACCTGGAATGATGCCAAGCTTGATCTCGGGCTGGCCGAACTTTGCGTTATCTGCCGCAATGATGAAATCGCACATCATGGCCAGCTCGCACCCGCCGCCCAGCGCAAAACCGCTGACTGCAGCGATCACTGGTTTGCGTATTCCGCGAATCTGTTCCCAGTTGCGAGTGATGAAATCCTTGCCATAGGCATCGGCAAAGCCGTATTGGGCCATCGCACCGATGTCGGCGCCTGCTGCGAAGGCCTTTTCGCTGCCGGTGAGGATGATGCAGCCCACGGTGTCGTCGGCATCAAAGGCTTTCAGGGCGCTGGCCAGCTCGTCCATGAGCTGGTCATTGAGGGCATTGAGCTGCTTGGGCCGGTTAAGGGTCACGATGCCCACCTTGCGTGTATCGGGGCCCTGGGTCGAGGTCAAGATTGTTTCGTAAGTCACAGAGGTCTCCTTTTTGCAGGATGCCATCATGCCATGGCCGTCCTGGTGCAAAAAGGCACAATCAAAAGCCCAGATATCCGAACCGCCCAAGGAGACATTCATGACAAACCCGGTGACCACAACCGATGCCGAAGCAACCGTTCTTTATGTTGCGCACGGCGCTGTCGCCCTCGTCACGCTGAACCGCCCGCAGGCGCTCAACAGTTTTACCCGCCTGATGCACCGCGAGCTTGGCGAGGCGCTGGATCGCGCAGAAGCTGACAAGGCCATTCGTGCTGTCGTCTTGACGGGGGCGGGGCGAGGCTTTTGCGCGGGGGCTGACCTGTCCGAGTTTGACCTTGCACCCGGCCCCAACCTCGTTGAGCGTGCCGACCCCGGCCCGGTCATTGAGCAGGCTTTCAACCCGACCGCCCGGCGCCTCACAGGTTTGCGCATGCCGGTCATCGCGGCGGTCAACGGCGTTGCGGCGGGTGCCGGCTCCTCACTGGCGCTGACATGTGACATTGCCTTTGCCGCCCCGAACGCCAGTTTTGTCCAGGCCTTCAGCAAGATCGGCCTCGTGCCCGATGCCGGCGGCAGCTGGTTGCTGGTTCAGAAACTGGGATTGGCCCGCGCCATGACGCTGGCCATGACGGGCGACAAGCTCTCGGCTGCGCAGGCCAAAGAGTGGGGCATGATCTGGGAAGTGGCAGATGACCCGGTCGCGGCGGCCATGGCGATGGCGCAACGCCTGGCTGTCATGCCCACAACGGCGCTCGTGGCGACCAGACATCTTTTGCGTGAAGGGACAACCCGAACCCTTCATGCACAACTGGATGTGGAGCGAAACCTGCAGACAGAAATGGGCCGGACGCACGACTACATCGAAGGTGTGACGGCATTTCTTGAAAAGCGGCCCGCAGCTTTTACGGGCCAATAAGACGCCGATTCAGCTGGATGTGACGGTCGCTGGGCCTGCTTCCAGCCAGCGATCCATTTTTGTAGCGTCCTGAATGGCGAGCCGCCAGGTTGTGAGTGCGGGTGGAATGACCAGTTCAAGCCGCAACAAGCGCCTGTCGCGCGACACAAGTGCGGTCACTTTTCTGGCATGGCCAGCGTAAAGCATCAGATCATCAAGCTTGCTCATGCGCCAACCCGCATCCATGGCTGCGGCAGATGATTTGCCGGCGGGCTCTACGCCCAGCCATTCATCTCCTGCCGCAAAGCCCGCCTTCTCGGCAATACCGCCCCGCAGGACAGTCTTGACCTGTAGGCCATCGCTCTCGCTGACGCGAATACCCAGTCGGTGCGCAAGTTGCGCGGGATCTTCAAAAACAGCAACGCCATGCGCCTGCAGAAGATCCTTCAACGGCAGCTCGCCTTTGCCATGCACCCATGCGGCGATTTCGTTCGCAAAAGAGCGTTGACCCAGGGTTTCCAACGCCTGCGCAAAATCCTCTTCCCGCATCGGCCCGGCAGCACAGGTTTGCCAGAGTGTCCGCATGATCGCGTCGAGTGTGGCCGCCGGGGCCTTGGCCTCGAGACGCAGGCTCAGGTCAAAACACAGCGCCACCAGGGAACCCTTGGTGTAATAACTCACCGTGGCGTTCGGTGTGTTTTCGTCCTGGCGGTAGTACTTCACCCATGCATCAAAACTGGCCTCAGCCACTGACTGGACAAGGCGCCCCGGGGTCTGCATGACCTGGTTGATGGTCTTGTTCAGGAGGCGAAGGTAAGCGGCGTTGTCCAGCAAGCCGGTGCGACGCAGGAACAGGTCGTCATAGTAGCTGGTGAAGCCCTCGAAAAACCATAACAAGGAGGTGTAGTTTTCATGGCCGTAGTGGTAACTTGCAAATTCAGCCGGACGCAGGCGCTTGACATTCCATGTGTGAAAATATTCGTGGCTGATCAATCCGCGCAAGGTCGTGTAGCCCTCGGGGACCTTGGTACTCTTTGCTTCACCCGGTACAGGCAGGCACGGCAGGTCTTGCCGCTTGCAAATCAGGGCGGTTGAGTTCCGGTGTTCCAGGCCTCCATAGCCATCGCCCACTGCATTGAGCATGAACAGGTAGTTTTTGAAGGGCGGTTTTTTGTTGCCGTGCCAGAACCTGATCTGCGCTTCGCAGATCTTTCTGGTGTCTTCAAGCAAGCGCTCGCCGTCAAACGCCGGCAGCGCACCGGCCACAACGAAGCGATGGGGTATACCGCAGGCCTTGAAACTGCCGCTCCAGAATCTGCCCATCTCGACAGGGCAATCGACGAGTTCGTCGTAATTGGCGGCCGTATAAATACCGAAACCCTGCTTGTTGATTTTGCTGGCCGCAAGTCCTGTGGCGACTGACCAGCCTGCAGCGGCGTTCGACGATTTGGGCACTGGCAACTCGAGCAGGTGGGCATGCCCCTCCTGTCCTTCGACCCTCAGGCAAAGGCTGGTGCCGTTGAAAAAACCGCGCGATGCATCCAGCCATGCCGTGCGGACGGAGTTGTCATAGGCATAGACCTGGTAGTGGACGACCAAAGGCTTTGCCGCAGAACACTTGATTTCCCAGGTGTTTTTGTCCAGTTGTGAGGCTGTAACAGCGCGGCCAGCCTGTTTTGCCTCGAGTCCGTTCAGGTTTTTGGAGAACTCCCGGATAAGGTAGCTGCCCGGAATCCACACCGGCAAGGAGACGCGCTGTGAGGCCGCAGGTTGCGCAATCGTCAGCGTGACGCTGAAAAGGTGCGCGTGCACATCAGCAACTTCGACGCGGTAACGTATGGCCGGACCAACCGCAACTGATGCAGTCGATCCTGTTGACGGGGGCTTTTTTGAAACTGTGCGGGGCATGGATTCGAGAATACCGCACTGCGGACATCAGCCGCGATGAACAGATGCTTATTTGGCGTCGGCCAGGAATTTCTCTACCTGTTGAGACGTGATGGCACCTGGCACACGTGAGCCATCTGCAAAAAAGAGGGTCGGTGTACCGGTGATTTTGTACTTGCGACCAAAGTCAATGTTGCGCTCAAGTGCCGTCGTGTCGCACGCTGCCTTTGGCACGGGTTGATCGCGCACCATCAGGTCCTGCCACACTTTGCCCTTGTCCCTGGCGCACCAGATGTTCCTGGCCTTGTCTATTGAATCGGCACCGAGGATGGGGTAGAGGAACATGTGAATGGTCACGTCGCTTACTTTTTGAAGATCACGTTCGAAGCGTTTGCAGTAACCGCAGTTGGGATCTTCAAACACGACCAGTTTGCGCTTTCCGTTGCCACGGACAATGGTGAACGCGTCCTTCAGGGGAAGCGCATTCATATCGATTGCGCTGAGTTTTTCGACCCGTTCTTCCGTCAGGTTGCGTTTGGCCTTTGTATCGATCAGGCTGCCCTGCACAAGAAAGTTGCCTTCGGCGTCGGTATAAAAAATATCACTGTCGTTCACCCTGACTTCAAACAGGCCGTTCATGGGTGTCTTGCTGATCTCGTCAATTTTTGAAAACGCCGGTAGCCTTTCTGCCAGGTTTTTGCGGATGGCTGCCTCTTGCGGCAACGGCGGCGCAGCCCAACCGAAAGAGGTAAGGCTGCTGAACAGAAGGCCGAGGGCCCAAGCGGTTTTTGAAAATGTCATGCTTAATCCTGATTTCCCGAAACTTATAAACCTGTTGCTTGCCGGACTACCCAGGCCTTGAGGGGGCCGCTTCGCGCAAAACTCTTCAGTCCCCAATGCCGCAAAGCCTGCCAGCGGGCATCGGTTTGCGCAAACAAACCATGCAAAGCATCGGTGACCGTGCCCATTGCGGCGACGTCGGCCTTGCGGGCACGCTCGTATCGACGCAACAGTTTTTCATCGCCCAGTCCACGCCAGTACTCTCGTTTACCAATGACACTGGCAAGCTCTGCAACATCGGCCAGGCCGAGATTCAAGCCCTGGCCTGCCAGCGGATGCACGGCATGGGCCGCATCACCTGCCAGCGCCCAGCCTGGGCCTACCCAGCGATCTGCCTTTGCAAGTACCAGAGGCCAGCTGCTGCGTTCACTGGACAGCTTCAATCGTCCGGGTCGCTCGCCGCAATCAGCCTGCAACGCAGCGCAAAAGTCTTCCGGGGAGAATTTTTGTAGCGCATCGGCGCGCTCTGCAGAGACAGACCACACCAGCGCCACGGAGTTCCCCTGAGTGCCAGATATTGGCAAAAGAGCCAGGATTTCACCGTTTTTGAACCATTGCCGTGCGATGCCCCGGTGGGGCTGGCTGGATTCCAGGCGTGCGGCGATGGCCTTCTGGGCATAAGGCTTGACGGTCCAGCTGGCGCCAAATTCATCGCGGCTTGTGCTTTTTTGTCCTTCGCAGATGACTTGCAAGGCGGCCTTGACGGGTTGCTGGACCACTTCAATCTGGGGCTGAAAGCGCACGGCATCGATCAATTGCTGTTCAAGCGCCGGCACATCCACTATCCATGCGAGAGAGTCCTTCGACACGCTTGGAGTCGTGAAATCCAGTTCGCTGCCGTCATCGCCCCAAATTTCCATTTTTGCGACGGGTGTGGTGGCCATCCCGTCAGGCCAGGCCCTGAGGCCTTCGAGCAACTGCCGGGATGCGTTGTTGAGCGCATACGCACGCACGTCGGCAGGCGTGTTTTGTGGCTGTGCCCTGATCACCAGCGCGACCCGAAGTCGCTCACGCGCGAGTAAAAGCGCCAGCGTGCGGCCTGCGATACCACCGCCACGAATACATACATCAAAGTGCTGGGACATGCACCATTTTAGAAGGCTGGCGCAAAATCGCGGAATTTCGTGTCTTTACCGCCAATTCCTGTTTTTCGAAGGATCTTTTGTGAGCGATATATCAACTGAACCATTCAACGCCGATGTGAATGCGGTCCTCTTGCGCCTGTTTGTGTATCCGGTTAAATCCTGTGCAGGCATTGAGGTGCAGGAAGCCATCCTCACGGAAACGGGGCTTGAGTTTGACCGTGCCTGGATGGTGGTGGATGAACGGGGCGAATTCCTGACGCAGCGTGAGTTCCCGCGCATGGCACTTATCCGGCCGCAGCTCAAGCACTATGAAATGGTGTTACGTGCACCTGGCATGCTGGCCCTGCACATCAAGCTCAACGAGGTTGAAGCGCCGATGCAGGTCAGGATATGGGAGGAAGACATGACGGCCTACGACATGGGGGCTGTAGCAGCGCAATGGTTCACGGATTTCCTCGGTGTAAAAGCGCGCCTGGTGCGGTTCGACCCAGAGCATAAACGTATCAGCAACCGGACGTGGACGGGTGATGCCGAGGCGTTAAATCAATTCAATGACGGCTTCCCGATACTTGTGATTAGCCAGGCGTCACTGGATCAGCTCAACGACAGGCTGGCCGGCGCAGGCGCGCCTCCGGTCACCATGGAGCGTTTTCGCCCCAATATTGTCCTGGGCAATGTCGGGCACGAGCTGTCACCGCATGACGAGGACAGGCTTGACATGCTGCGCGTTTCAACGGGTCCGGGCAGCGTCCAGCTCAAACTCGTCAAACCGTGCCCGCGCTGTCCAATCCCAAACATCGATCCCGAAACGGGTCTTTCCAGTACGGAGGTTGGGGATGCCCTGCAAGGCTACAGGAAAGATGCGCGAGTCAACGGGGCTATCACGTTTGGCATGAACGCCATCATGGTGGATGGCCTGGAACAGGTGTTTAAAGTGGGGCAGGCTGTAGAGGCAAGCTACCGTTTCGGCTGAAAATTATCCGGTAGCGGGGCCTGGTGGCCGAACATGTGCGGATTGTTCTAGCTCCCTTCCATGACACCATCCAGTGGCATGGGTCTCGTCATCTCGGGCTCCAGGAAACGTATGGGGCGGCGGCTGCGTGGCCCCATGTGTTGCATAAGTTCGGTCAGGGCGGCGGCAATCTCAAGGTCGCTGCCTGGCCTTTCGTTCAGTAAAACGGCCGCAACATGAAACTGAAGCACGATTTCAGGCTTGAGTCCTTTGAGTGGCATCAACCCGGCTGCGATTAACCGTGCTGCCAGTTCGGTGACCGGCGTGCGGGTCGAAACGCCTTCGAGGATCAGCCCGAACCGTGATTCGTCGACCCGGCCGACTGTGTCTACATCACGCAATATGCGGCGCAGCTTGATGACACTGCGCAGGAGGCTTTGCTCCGCTACAGCTGTGCCCCATGTTTTTTTGATGTACCTGTAATTGACCAGTTCAATATAAACGACAGCTGCGTCTTCGTTGCGTCGACATGCCCTTGCGACGACCTGCTTGAATCGGTCCTGAAAAATTGTTGGTGTGAGAAGGCCGGTCAATGCATCCTGAGTGACCAGTGCCTGAGCCCTGGTTTCTACACTATGCCTTTGACGGGAGCGAATGTTCAGGGCTATGAGGAGCAGTGGCATCTCCACGACAAGGCTGGCCATTGGGCCATAGCGGGAAGTCCAGTTGCCGGGCGTGAAGCCGCCTATGCTCATCAGCACGAGTATCAACGCCATGGCCATGGGGGTAAATGCCGCAAAGGTCCACAGCCCAATAATGTCGTCCCGCTGTCGCCATGTCAGCCAGGCCCTGATCAGACCTGTCACGACAACGACGATCAGGTAGCCACCCATGAGGGGCACACCAAGATCTCGGCCGACCAGGGCGTATGTCAGCGCAGCCGGAGCAGAGGCCACTCCTGCCGTATATGTTGCGTACTCAAACCATCGGTATCGCAGGCCGGTGCCACACAGGTTATGAACCACCAGCATTGCAGTACCTCCCGCAAATATGCCCAGAAATCCCGGCGCGAGATCATTCCAGACGCTGGTATGGGGCCAGACAAAATGGCCTGCGACCCCCGTCCACGCCGATATGGCCAGCATGAGCACTGTGGAGTACAAGGCATACCAGCCATAAGTGCGGTCTCGATAGATTCTGCTTTGCACAATGCAAGCGACAACGAGCAAAAGCAGCGCTCCAAATACGAGGCCCATCAGCAGGTATTCAATCTGCAGGCGCTGGCTTTGGCTGCTTTGGGTGCTGACGGTCACCGGTATGCTGGTACTGGTTAAATTCTGGATTCGCACATAGACGTCGTGCACACCGGAATCCGGCAGTCGCAACTGGAACTGTGCGTAGCGACCCGGCTCTGGCCAGCTCGACACAGCCAGCGTGTCGCCTGCAGTGAGACTGGCCCAGCCTCCTTTGGATAAGCGCTGGTACACAGTGACCTTGTCCAGCAAGGGTTGGGGAAATGAAAGCACCCATTCCTGCTGTGCTGTTTCCGCCTTGGAGAAACGATAGTGCTGCCAGAGCACGCCCGACTTTCCAAGGGTATAAATCTGATCTGCCTTTGCAGGAGTGAAAAGGGCGTTGTGCGAGGTGGCTTCAACAAGGTCCAGCCCTGTTTTTCCGTCGGTATCAATCCATGATGTACCGGTGCCGCTGACGTCTACCATGGGTGTCTGGTCGCTCAATATGGTGATCGCCTGCGCGTGCGCAGTAAGCCAGAAAACCTGTAACAGGCAACCAGTCAGGAGCAAGGTAAACCCACGTTGTAAAGACATGGCCAAACCCTTGAATATGGGCCTGACGTCGTATCGAATACACTTTGCAACCTGTTTTTGAAGGTTTGTCATGAGTTTGAAGTGCGGCATTGTAGGCTTGCCTAACGTCGGAAAATCCACCTTGTTCAACGCGTTGACCAAGGCCGGGATTGCCGCCGAAAATTATCCTTTTTGTACTATTGAGCCAAACGTGGGCGTCGTGGAACTGCCCGATGCGAGATTGGCGCAATTGGCGGAAATCGTCAAGCCCGAACGTATCGTTCCGGCCATAGTCGAGTTTGTCGACATCGCTGGTCTGGTCGCTGGCGCAAGCACGGGCGAAGGCTTGGGAAACAAATTCCTCGCGCACATCCGGGAAACAGATGCCACCGTCAATGTGGTGCGCTGTTTTGAGGATGACAATGTGATTCACGTTGCTGGCAGGGTGGACCCCATCTCGGATATCGAGGTCATCCAGACCGAGCTATGCCTGGCCGACCTTGCTGCCGTCGAAAAGGCGTTGCACAGGGTGACCAAAACTGCACGTTCCGGTGACAAGGAGTCTGTCAAGCTGGTTTCCATCCTTGAAAAATGCCAGGTAGCACTGAACGACACAAAGCCGGTGCGTACCATCGACTTCAGCAAGGAAGAGCTACCTTTGCTGAGCCAGTTTTTCCTGATCACCGCCAAGCCTGCAATGTTTGTGGCAAACGTTGCCGAGGATGGCTTTGAAAACAATCCCTTTCTTGATCGTCTGAAGGCCTACGCTGCAGCCCAGCATGCGCCTGTCGTCGCTATTTGCGCCAAGATGGAGGCCGAGATGGCAGACATGGATGAAGAGGACAAAAAAATGTTTCTCGCGGAGATCGGCCAGGACGAGCCAGGACTTAACCGACTCATCATGGCAGCATACAAGCTGCTGGGCCTGCAGACCTATTTCACGGCCGGTGTGAAAGAAGTACGCGCATGGACAATTCATGTCGGAGACACGGGGCCGCAGGCTGCGGGTGTCATTCATACCGATTTCGAGAAGGGTTACATCCGCGCCCAGACGATTGCCTTTGACGACTACATTAGCTACAAGGGTGAGCAGGGTGCGAAGGATGCGGGCAAGATGCGCAGCGAAGGCAAGGAATATGTCGTCAGGGATGGCGATGTGATGAACTTCCTCTTCAGCAGTTAACCATGTACACCCCCGCCTGGGCTCACTTTGTGTAGACCATCCTTCCCTTGCAGGGGACGCCGCCGGCGTACCGGAAAAGCCGGTTCCGTGACGGCACGGGCTTGGTGGACTCGGGTCTCGCTGCGGTTTGGGCGTGTTTCAGAATCAGCCGGCATTCATGGTGAGTGGCTATATTTTTGTAGCCTGAAACAGGCAGCACAGACACCATGACAGAGCCCGTACGCCTCGCCAAACGGCTCGCAGAAATACTGCAATGCTCGCGTCGCGAAGCGGAGCAGTACATTGAAGGTGGCTGGGTCACGGTTGACGGTGTTGTAGTCGAAGAGCCTCAGTACCGGGTTGCCGAACAGGTGATCGAAGTGGCCAGGGATGCAAGCCTCCTGGCGCCGGTGTCCGTGACCATGCTGCTGCACAAACCGGCTGGGCATGATGCTGACCTTGCCCTTGCCACGCATTCACCGGATGACCGCTCTGGCATTCGGCAATTGAAAAAACATTTTGCTGCAGCCGAAATGGTGACGCCGCTTGCCTTTTCCGCCGGTGGGCTTGTGGTTTTTACCGATAACTGGCGGGTCGCACGCAAATTACGAGAGGATGCGGCCCTTATGGAGCACGAGGTCATCGTCGAAGTCAGCGGCGAGATCAGGCCCGGAGGCCTGGAGCGCCTGAACCGTGTAGATCATGGCTTCACATTCAACGGCGTGCTGCTGCCTCCTGCCAGAGTAAGCTGGCAAAACGAGACCCGCCTGCGCTTTGCGCTCAAAGGTGGGCTGCCTGGGCAAATAGCGTATTTATGTGAAAGCGTAGGCTTGAAAATAGAAGCCATGAAACGCATACGCATAGGACGCGTGCCCATGGGCCAGTTGGCGGCTGGACAATGGCGTTATTTGTTGCCACATGAGCGGTTTTGACTAGCTGCCAACGATTTTTCCGAGCACACCGGGGAAGGCCCAGATGAGGCTGCCAGTCATCAGAAAATAGCGTAAAAACTTCCCGACGGCCATGTACGCAACGCAGGGCCAGAAGGAAAACTTGAGCCAGCCGGCAACTGCACACAGAGGGTCGCCAATGATCGGGAGCCAAGCCAGCAGGCAGGCTTTGGGCCCAAGCCTCTCAAGCCACCGGACAGCGCGACTGTGGTGTGATGAGTGCTGGTATTTGTCGGCAACCTTGTGCGCGCCATAACCCATCCACCAGTCCAGCGCACCACCCAGCGTATTGCCCGCAGTAGCTACAAGGACGGCCGGCCAAAAGATGCCGGGGTTTATCTTGACCATGCCGAAAACTACGGGTTCTGAACCCAGAGGAAGCAGGGTTGCTGAAATAAAGGAAACGACGAACACCGTGCTAAGCCCGTATTCGGGCAAAGCCATCAGATCTAACAGGTGTTGTATCCAGGTTTCCATTCGTTACCTGAGTATAGGCAGGCACATGACCCCATGCGTCAGGAAGACGCCTGCAAACGGGCCAGCATTTGACGCACCGGATTTCAATTGCTGAAATTTTAGGCAGCTACAATCGTGCCTTGTTTTTCAGCAAGTACCCGCGGCATCCTTCATGAACATTGGTCCTTATGCTTTGGCAAACAACGTGTTTGTCGCGCCCATGGCTGGTGTGACCGACAGACCTTTCCGCGTGCTTTGCAAGACATTAGGCGCTGGTTATGCCGTGAGCGAGATGGTGACGTCCCGTCGTGATCTCTGGGATACCCTTAAAACATCGCGCCGTGCTAACCACGAAGGCGAGGCCGAGCCCATTGCGGTGCAGATTGCCGGCACTGACGCCCGGATGATGGCCGACGCGGCGACCTACAACATTGATCGTGGCGCCCAGATTATTGATATCAATATGGGTTGCCCGGCGAAGAAGGTTTGCAACAAATGGGCTGGCTCTGCGCTGATGCAGGACGAAACTCTTGCGCTTCAAATTGTGGAAGCGGTGGTGGCCGCATGTTCGCGGCGCGAGGTACCTGTCACCCTCAAAATGCGTACAGGTTGGGCACAGCAGCATAGAAATGCTGTGGCCATTGCACGCGCAGCCGAAGGGGCTGGCGTGCAAATGGTGACGGTGCATGGCCGCACGCGCGAGCAGGGCTACAAAGGTTTTGCTGAATACGACACGATTGCGGATGTAAAAGCCGCGCTGCGCATTCCCGTTGTGGCCAATGGGGATCTCAACACTCCGGAGAAAGTCCGCGATGTGCTGGCATACACCGGCGCGGATGCCGTGATGCTTGGACGAGTGGCGCAAGGCCATCCATGGATATTCCGCGAGGTGACACATTTTCTTGCGACGGGCACTCACCTCGCGCCGCCGCTGGTTGCTGAAGTCAAACGCCTGCTTCTGGATCATTTGCTGGACCACTATTCGCTTTACGGTGCATTCACCGGTGTGCGAAGTGCGCGTAAACACATCGGCTGGTATGTCAAAAATCTGCCCGGCGGTGATGCCTTCCGTGCACGCATGAATTTGCTGGAAGACGGTGAAGCTCAGCTTCTGGCTGTGACTGATTTTTTTGATGGCTTGGGCGAACAGATGGATCGCGTCCCTGGGGGCATCAATCGGGACGGGATGCCGGCATCAGGGCTTGAACAATATAAAAATACCGAGGAATCTTCTGCATGAGCAAGAAACAGATAGAGGACTGCGTTCGCAGCAGTCTCGATGGTTATTTCAGGGATTTACGCGGTACTGAACCGGACAGTATGTACGACATGATGATCAGGGTGGTCGAAAAGCCGCTTCTTGAAGTCGTGATGCAACAGGCTGATCAAAACCAGTCGCGCGCCGCCGAGTGGCTTGGACTGAATCGCAATACCCTGCGTAAAAAATTGCTTGAGCACAAGCTGATCAAGTAGGCCCTGCCCGTCAAGCCGCTTTATTTTCAAAAACAGAACCAAGAAGATTTTCATGAACGCACTGATTTCCGTCTCCGATAAAACCGGTATCCTTGAATTTGCCCAAGCCCTGCATGCACTGGACATCAGATTGCTTTCGACAGGAGGTACTGCCAGGCTCCTGGCAGATGCAGGCTTGCCGGTAACGGAAGTCGCAGATCACACGGGTTTTCCTGAAATGCTGGATGGCCGTGTCAAAACCTTGCACCCCAAAGTGCATGGCGGTTTGTTGGCACGGCGTGACGTGCCTGAACACATGGCCGCCCTGAAAGAACACGATATTGCCACCATAGATCTGTTGGTGGTTAATCTTTACCCGTTTGAGGCAACTGTTGCAAAGCCCGGTTGCACACTCGAAGATGCGATTGAGAACATCGATATCGGTGGCCCGGCCATGGTGCGCTCCGCTGCAAAAAACTGGAAGGATGTAGGCGTCCTGACCGACGCATCACAGTATGCCAGCGTGCTGGAAGAGCTGAAGGCCAATGGAAAGCTGACGGATAAAACCAAATTCGCCCTTTCCGTCGCTGCTTTCAACCGCATCAGTCAGTACGATGGCGCCATCAGTGACTACCTGTCCAGCATCAGGGAGGACGGTGCACAAAGCATGTTTCCTGGTCAGGTCAACGGACGCTTTATCAAGGTGCAGGAACTGCGGTACGGTGAGAATTCTCACCAGCAGGCCGCACTCTACCGCGACTTGTATCCCGCGCCGGGTTCGCTTGTTACGGCAAAGCAGTTACAGGGCAAGGAGCTCTCGTACAACAATATCGCGGATGCGGACGCAGCGTGGGAGTGCGTGAAGAGTTTTACAGAAGCTGCCTGTGTGATCGTTAAACACGCGAATCCTTGCGGTGTGGCTATCGGTGCCAACGCACTGGAAGCCTACAGCAAGGCTTTCAAGACAGACCCTACGTCTGCGTTTGGCGGCATTATTGCCTTGAATTGCACGCTGGATGAGGCTGCCGCACAACAGATTTCAAAACAGTTTGTGGAGGTGCTTATGGCGCCTGCATTTACACCGGAAGCGCTTGAGGTGTTCAAGACCAAGGTGAATGTGCGTATCCTGCAGATCGATTTGCCTTCGGGCGGTGATACCGCATGGAAACAGGGCCGCAATTTGATGGACGTGAAGCGGGTAGGCTCGGGTCTGCTGGTGCAGACTGCAGACAATCACGAGCTTGCCCTGGGTGACTTGAAGGTCGTGAGCAAGCTGCAGCCAACGCCAGCGCAACTGAAGGATATGCTGTTCGCATGGAAGGTCGCCAAGTACGTGAAATCCAATGCCATTGTTTTTTGCTCAGGGGGTATGACGCTGGGCGTGGGTGCCGGTCAGATGAGCCGCATCGACTCAGCGCGCATTGCATCCATCAAGGCCGCCAACGCGGGGCTTGAATTGCAGGGCTCAGCCGTGGCGAGTGATGCGTTCTTCCCGTTTCGCGATGGGCTGGATGTTGTGGTTGATGCTGGCGCAACCTGTGTGATTCAGCCGGGCGGCTCCATGCGCGACGACGAAGTAATTGCTGCAGCGAATGAGCGTGGCGTGGTGATGGTTTTGTCAGGCGTGCGTCATTTCAGGCACTGATTCCAATTTCCCAAGGCAGCAATAACTTCCCTGCTCTGTTTTCTTGCCTTATAGGGGGCACCATCTGCAACTTCACGCCTTGTACTTCTTCCCATAAGGGCTGAACTGGAAGGCGTTCAACGATCGACCGTTCTGCTTTTTGCAAAGAAGCTGGCCGCTGCACCTACGGTTGCCGCAATGTCTTCAGAGCTGTGGGCAGAACTGACAAAACCGGCTTCATAAAGTGCTGGCGCGTAGTACACCCCGGCATCAAGCATCGCGTGAAAAAATCGGTTGAAGGACGGGCCGTCCGTTTGCATGACCGTTCCGTAATTTTGCGGTAATTCTGAGAGCAGGAAAAAGCCAAACATTCCTCCTTCACAATCCGCGCAGAAAGGCACACCTGCCTTGTGCGCTGCTCCTGTCAAACCCGCGATGAGCGTTTTTGTGCGTTCGCCCAAAGCATCGTAGAAACCGGGCTTTTGTATTTCGCGTAACGTCGCGAGACCGCAGGCGGTGGCGACAGGATTGCCAGACAATGTGCCTGCTTGGTACACCGGGCCCATCGGGGCCAGTTGTTCCATAACAGCTCGCGTCCCGCCAAACGCTGCCAGGGGCATACCGCCGCCTATCACTTTGCCGAGTACGGTCATGTCAGGCTTGAAACCGGGAATGCTTCGGGCGTAAACACTTTGAGCGCCACCCAGTGCAACGCGAAAGCCGGTCATGACCTCGTCAAATACGAGCAGTGCGCCATATTGCGTGCAAAGTTCCCGGCAGCGCTTCATGAACGGAACGTTGGCGCGTACAAAATTCATGTTGCCGGCAATCGGCTCAATCATCAGGCAGGCAGTCTCCCTGCCGTGCAGTGCGAAAGCTTCTTCCAGCTGCAGGAGGTTGTTGTATTCGAGCACCAATGTGTGTTGCACGACCTCGGGCGGCACGCCTGCGCTCGTTGGGTTGCCTAAGGTGGCCAGGCCAGAGCCTGCCTTGACGAGCAGCGCATCCGCGTGCCCGTGATAGCAGCCCTCAAACTTGATGATTTTGCTGCGGCCCGTTGCACCTCGTGCCAGCCGGATCGTGCTCATGGCAGCTTCAGTCCCCGAACTGACCAGCCTGAGCATCTCGATGGACGGGACAAGCTTCACGATCTCTTCTGCGAGTTCCACCTCGCGTTCGGTAGGCGCGCCATAGGAAAATCCCTCAAGCATGGCTTTTTGCACGGCTTCCACCACCGCAGGATGACCATGGCCAAGAATCATGGGGCCCCATGATCCGATGTAGTCGATGTAGCGCTTGCCGTCGGCATCCCAAAAATATGCTCCACTGGCCCGCTGCACAAACCGTGGTGTTCCGCCTACTGCCTTGAATGCCCTGACGGGCGAATTCACGCCGCCAGGAATGAGTTTCCGGGCGCGCTCAAAGAGGATGTCGTTTTGGGATGTCAAGAATGAGTACCGGGTTCAGTGTTTGGTTGTTCCATTGGGGGGCAAATCCAAAAAAGATCTGGATGCTGCCTCAGGGCTGTCTTCCGACTGCTCCTCCTCAAGTCCGTCGTCTTCCGTTTCATCGGTGTCTGCTTGCGCCCAGAACAGGCGGTCAGGCACGATATGGCCCATTCCCGGGTGAAAGCCAGCGTCCAGACTGTGGTCCAGGTAGGTCAGTGCTTCCGATGTTGCCGCCTGCAGGTCGTGTCCGTTGGCAAGAAGCGAGGTCAGCGCTGCCGAAAGAGTGTCGCCGGCACCTGCAAATATGGCTTCAAAGCGCTCAAATTTTTCGCTGTGAAGAACGGCCTGCGGCGTTGCCAGTACGTTGTCGATAAACTGGTCTGGCAGAGGGATGCCAGTCACCAGGGTATAAGGCACGCCCAACTCTGCTGCGGCCTTCGCGATGTCCTTGGCTGACGGATTGCGATCGCCTGGCCAGTCCGGCAAAAGCCATCTCCAGAGACTGCTGTGATTGCCCACCAATACCGTAGTTTGCGGCAGCATCAACTCGCGGAAAGCGTCCAGATAACTGTCAATCTGGCTCTCATCCCACCACGACAGGTTGGGCATATAGGCAATAAGCGGTACATCGGCATAGTCGGAGGCAATCTCGGCAACGGCACTGATGTTTTCCGGGTTTCCGACAAAACCGACCTTGATCGCACTTACCGCAATATCCTCAAGTGCCGTGCGAGCCTGTTCCGTCACAGCATCTTCATCGAACGAAAAATGATCAAATATTTCTGCAGTGTCGCGTATATAAGCGCCTGTAACGATCGCCATCGCGTGGCCGCCGGCTGAGGAAATCGCGGTAATGTCGGCAGTCAATCCGCCAGCGCCGCTGGGGTCGCTGGCGTTGAAAGTCATCACACAGGCGGGAGCGTCGTCTGCTCCGTCAGCCTGTATCTGCCGACTGTCAGGGGAGGGGGTGGTGGGGTTTGCCATAGCCTGGGATTTTGCCCTGTACGCGAATAAGCAACGCTGCCTCGATACAATTGTTGCATTCTATTCGAAGGCAACTTAAGCTGTGACTCAAACAATGACCTGGATGTGCTTGATCTGTGGGTGGATTTACGACGAAGAGACCGGTGCACCCGAGCACGGGATTGCAGCCGGAACGCCGTGGGCACAAGTCCCGATGAACTGGACCTGTCCGGAATGCGGCGCCCGAAAGGAAGATTTCGAAATGGTACAGATCTGAGATCAGGCATGGCACGACAAGTGCCTGCTGTCCCGGGATCCGCAATGTTGCAAAAAGAGGAGCGAAGACAGTGAGCACTACAAGTTCCGGACTCAAGGTCTTGGTGATCGATGACAGCAACACCATCAGGCGCAGCGCGGAGATATTCCTCAAGCAGGGTGGGCATGAGGTGCTTTTGGCAGAAGATGGCTTTGATGCCCTTGCAAAGGTTAATGACTACCAGCCCGATCTTATTTTTTGCGACATCCTGATGCCTCGCCTTGATGGATACCAGACTTGCGCCATCATCAAGCGCAATGCCAGATTTTCCGATGTACCCATTGTTATGCTGTCTTCCAAGGATGGTGTATTCGACAAGGCCAGAGGTCGTATGGTGGGGTCGCAAGATTACCTGACCAAACCTTTCACAAAAGACCAGCTGCTCCAGACCGTTCAGGAGCTGGGCAGCACCAAACAAGGAGTAGCGTAATGGCGGTTAAAAAAATACTGATAGTTGACGATTCCAAGACGGAATTGATGTTTCTGACCGATCTTCTGGTCAAGAACGGATTTACGGTGAAGACCGCCGAGAACGCGGAAGACGCCTTTCGTCGCTTGGCTGAGGAAAAACCGGAACTGATTCTGATGGACGTGGTGATGCCCGGGCAGAATGGCTTTCAGCTTACCCGTGCCATCACGCGCGACCCTCTTTACTCAGATATCCCCATCTTTATGTGCACCAGCAAAAATCAGGAAACAGACCGGGTCTGGGGCATGCGCCAGGGCGCGCGTGACTATGTCACCAAGCCCGTGGACGCTGACGAGTTGATGGCAAAGATCAAGGCTCTGGGCTGATCCGGTTCGCAACCTCCCACCATGGCGAACAGACAAGCACTCAGAGAATTACAAACCCGCCTGGCAGACAGGCTGCAGATTGCACGGACACAAGGTGTGGCCGCTTCGTGGCTGGCTGTTGAGGCTGGCGGCAAGAATTACCTGTTTCCGATGGCCCAGGCGGGAGAAATTTTCCCCATGGGTGCAACTCAGGCTGTCCCGTATACGCAGGCTTGGTTTCTGGGTGTTGCCAACCTCCGTGGCGGCTTGTTTGGGGTGGTGGATCTGGCAAGTTATGTAACAGGGCGCGGCGCGCAAGCCAAAACAGAGGGTGCCCGCAAGGAGTCGCGTCTGGTGGCCTTGAATGCTGCGCTCGAGGTCAATTGCGCGCTCATGATTGACCGCCTGGCCGGGCTCCGCAATCAGCAGGCTTTTAACGACTTCAAGGAAAGGGCGCCTGATGCGCCCGAGTTTTTTGGTCATCAGTATGTGGATGAGAATGGCGCATCCTGGCAGGAAATCAACCTGCAATCCCTCGCCCAGCAAGCACAATTTTTGACTATCGGCGCCTAGCGCACAACGTTTTCCCCGGAAGGCTCACCATGTCTGTTATCGCAAAAATCCAGAACCTGTTCAAGACAAAATCCGCACAGCCCGATGACAGCATGGACCTTGCTTCCGTGGGTATTCCTGCAGATCCTTTTGCGACAGGTGTGGTTGATCAGACAGCTGTCTCCGCAGCAGCCGCGGCCATGCCCCTGTCTGGTGACAATGACTTTGCCCCCAGCCGCATGGCTAACGAAGAAGATGCGGCGGTAATCGAGAATCCAGACCTTTTGATGCTTCCGATTCTGGGACGCAGGACAATTGCGCAGCACCAGCGGATATTGCTGATACTGCTGGGTTTATCGGTTTTGGTGCTGGGTGTTGTGGCTTATCGTGCACTGTCACAGGCCGATACAGTCGCTCAGCAGGTGGCTGCAACCGGACAGTCGCTGATGCAGTCCCAGCGCCTTGCGAAATCCGTGTCTCAGGCTCTGGTGGGTAGTGCCCAGGCTTTCCCTGACGTGAAGGAAAGTTCTGACGTCATGGCCAAAACGGTCCGCGGCCTCAAGTCTGGTGATGAAACTATTCGTGTCGAGCCTGTCAATGCCGAACTTCAGCCTGACGTTGAAAAAATTACACCGCTCATGGAGCGCGCAGAGAAGAATGCGGCAACTGTCATGGGCCAGAAAGATATTTTGACGCAGGTTGGCAACGCGCTGCGGACCATTAACCGGCAGTCTTCTGATCTGCTTGAGATCGCAGAGACTGTTTCGTCTTTGAAGCTGCAGCAAAACGCAGCGCCGGCTGAAATTTCTGCCTCCGGGCAGTTGGTGATGTTGACGCAGCGTATTGGTAAATCGGCCAACGAATTCCTGACCATGGAGGGCGTAAGCCCTGAAGCTGTTTTTCTGCTGGGCAAGGACTTGAACTCGTTCAAGGAAATTGCTCAGGGTTTACAGGAAGGCAGCCCCGAACTGCGTCTGGCCGGCGCCAAGGATCCCCAGACACGAGAACGGCTGGAAGCCCTCATGGCCCTGTATGAGCAAACACGCGTGCAAGCCGGTGCTATTTTGGGTAATTTGCAGGGTCTGGTGTCTGCGCGTGAAGCCCAGGCGTCGATCATTGCCGACAGCGAGCCATTACGTCGTAACCTGGAAGATCTGCAGGGCAAACTTTCATCCCAGTCCGGCCTGAGTGCGGGATCTGTCACAGCTCTCGTAGTTGCTGCGTTGTTTGGTTTGTTATGCGCAATCGGCATTGCCCGGGTACAGCTGCAGGATAGCCGTCAACGCCAGACAGTTGCTGAGCAGCGGCAGCTCGAAGCGCGCGGGCAGGAGCAGGATGCCAAGCGCGTCAACGATGCCAA
Source organism: Pseudomonadota bacterium (assembly GCA_040390295.1). Taxonomy (GTDB): domain Bacteria; phylum Pseudomonadota; class Gammaproteobacteria; order Burkholderiales; family Burkholderiaceae_C; genus Polaromonas. Next base: position 138,967 of record JAZJYR010000017.1, on the reverse strand, counting down.
CCAGGCCGCGATTTTGCGGCTGATGAACGAGTTGCAGACAGTTGCTGAAGGTGACCTGACGCAGGAGGCGACTGTGACGGAGGATATTACCGGCGCTATTGCTGACTCTGTGAACTATACGGTTGAAGAGTTGCGTCAGCTTGTAGGTAACGTACAAAACACGGCTACGCGGGTTGCGCAGACGACGGCGCAGGTGGAAAGTACATCCACTGAACTGCTCGCTGCTTCTACCGAGCAGCTACGGGAAATTCGTGAGACTGGCCAGTCCGTGCTGGATATGGCCTCCCGAATCAACGAGGTGTCCACACAGGCGCAGGAGTCATCTCTGGTTGCGCGCCAGTCGCTGACAGCTGCCGAATCGGGCCTGCAGGCTGTGCAGAACGCCATCGGTGGTATGAACTCCATTCGCGACCAGATCCAGGAGACCTCCAAGCGTATTAAACGCCTTGGAGAATCTTCACAGGAAATTGGTGAAATTACCGAGCTGATTTCAGACATTACCGAACAGACCAACGTGCTGGCGCTGAACGCTGCCATTCAGGCGGCGTCTGCTGGTGAAGCCGGACGAGGCTTCTCGGTGGTTGCGGAAGAGGTGCAGCGCCTTGCTGAACGTTCCGCAGATGCTACGCGCCAGATTTCGGCGCTTGTGAAGGCCATTCAGACTGACACCCAGGATGCCGTGGCTGCTATGGAGCGTTCCACGCAGGGTGTGGTGGAAGGGGCAAAACTTTCCGATAACGCGGGTACGGCGCTGACCGAGATTGACCAGGTGTCACGTCGTCTCGCTGACCTGATTGAGCAGATTTCAAACTCTGCGTCGCGTGAAGCCGAATCAGCCAATGTGGTGGCCGGCAACATTCAGCACATTTTTGCGGTGACTGAGCAGACCGGAGAGGGTACCCGGTCAACTGCCCAGCAGGTGCGGGACCTCTCCCGTATGGCCGAAGAGTTACGCCAGTCGGTGTCACGATTCAAGATTGCCTGACCACGCGGCGCCTTTGCCCTTTTGTACCTGACGGCGTACGACGTCTTTGAACCGGTCCGTTATTTATGCAATCCAACGCGCAGAATTCAACAGCCGCTGAGCTTGATATAGCTGTCAATGATCTCGGGCCCCTGGCATGGGTGCTTGAGGAGTTGCGCAAGTCCTTGGATGGATCTGCAAAAGCCCTCAAGCGGTTTGTGAGGGACGCCGAGGCCGCGCGAGGCTCCGATCTCTCCACTATTGATGCAAGCCAGTTACGTATTGCCAGGCAGCAGTTGCATCAGGCGGTTGGTGCACTGGAGATGGTAGGCCTGGCAGCGCCAGCACTGGTGTTGCGCGCCATGGAAGCTGCAGTGCAGAAGTTTGTGCAGCAACCCGAGCATTGCACTCAGGATGCTGCGGCAAAAATCGAGCGGGCCAGTTTCGCATTGACCGAGTATCTGGAAGGCGTACTGGCCGACAAGCCGATTTCTCCAGTTTCTTTGTTTCCACAATATCGTGAAGTTCAGGAATTGGTCAAGGCGGACCGCATTCACCCTGCTGATCTGTGGGCTCATGAGTGGCGCTGGATAGAACCCGACATCAAGATATCGATGGAGCCTACGCCCTATGCCGCGGCTGCCCGTTCCGTGCTGGACCAGTCGGTACTCCAGATCATGAAGGGCAAGGCTCCGCAGGCTGCCAGAACGCTGATGGATTTGAGCCTCGCGTTTTCTGCGGGCCAGACCGAACGCCAGGCACGGATTTTCTGGAAAATCGCTGCGGCTTATTTTGAAGCGCTTGTGCACGACCTGTTGCCTTCCGATCTTCATGTCAAGCGCGCCGCATCGCGTATTCTTCTTCAGTACGCCTCCCTTGCAAAAGGCGATTCGGCCATCTCGGAGCGGCTCGCGCAAGACCTTCTTTTCTTTTGTGCTCAAGCTGTTGCCATGCGCGCCAGCGATGCGCCTGTATTGTCCGCTGCACGGGCGGCCTATGGCTTGGCCCGATTCAAGCCGGTTGACTACGAAGCCATTCAGTTTGGCCGGTTTGACCCCGCCTTGCTGGCACAGGCACGCAAACGGATTCTTTCCGCCAAGGAAACCTGGTCGTCGCTTTCCGCGGGTGATACAGGCAAGTTCAAGGTTGTTGTTGACCAGTTCAGCCTTGTCACCGACTCCCTGGTCAAACTCCACCCGCCAAGCGAACCACTAGCGCAGGCGCTCTCGCGTGCAGTGGATGCTACAGCCCGATCCGGTCAGGCGCCAGCTATAGGGCTGGCCATGGAAGTTGCCACATCGGTGCTCTACCTTGAGGCAGCGTTTGATGACCTCGATCCGAATGATCCGCAACTTGCAGTGCGAACAAAACATCTGGCCGAGCGACTTGAGAGGGTGAGAGGCGGGGGCGAGCCTCAGCCGCTCGAACCCTGGATGGAGGAGCTTTATCGGCGAGTAAGCGACAAGCAGACCATGGGTAGCGTGGTGGGTGAGTTGCGTGTTTCACTGGGGGAACTGGAAAAGTCGCTCGACCTGTTTTTCCGTAATCCGCAAGACAAAACTGTTTTACGCGAAGTACCGGGCCAGTTGTCGCAGATGCGCGGCGTGTTGTCGGTGCTGGGCCTGGAGCAGGCTTCACAGGCGGTGCTTCGCATGCGTGAGAGCGTCGAGCAGATGCTTGTGACTGAAGTTGACGAGCAGCTTGCGCGGGCGGCGGGGACTTTTGAACAACTGGGCAACAACCTTGGCGCACTCAGCTTTCTGATTGACATGCTGAACTATCAGCCGGCTCTCGCGAAGAAACTCTTTGTGTATGACGACGTCAAGGGTGAATTGAGGCCCCTGATGGGTCGTACACAGAAACCTGACGATTCCGCCAGTGTCAGCACCAGCAATGACTTGCTGTCTGAGGAAGTGAGCTCACTCGTTCAGCATGTCGATGCCGGTGCGTCCACTGAGAAACTGACCTTTGAGCTGGATACCCTCGCCACGCATGCCGCGCTGGCCGGGCAACCCGGACTTGCCAAAAATGCACATGAGGCTTCAGTTGCTGTTGCTGAGCACGGAACACAGGCAGCTGCCAATGCGCTCAGTACTTTGGCGTTTTCGGTAGCGCCCGGTGTTGCCGAACCAGCCAGCCAACCTGAAGAGGTTGATTTTGAAGAAGACGATTTGCGTGATATTTTCCTTGAGGAGGCGCGTGAAGTGTCGGGCAATGGGCAAGAGGCTCTTGTAGCGTTGGCTCGCGATCCGGGTGACGTGGGGCAGCTCACCATACTGCGGCGTGTATTTCACACGCTCAAAGGCAGCTCCCGCATGGTGGGGCTTAATGAATTTGGTGAAGCTGCATGGTCTCTCGAGCAGTTGTTCAACAGCTGGCTGGCAGACCAGAAATCAGCCAGCGAAGATTTGATGGTTCTGTCGACCACTGCGCTGGCCGGGTTTTCGCGCTGGATTGAAGATATCGCAGGCAACCGCGACGGTGCCTGGGTCGCCTCGAGCTTTCGCACAAGTGCGGATGCCATGCGCGGTGAGGGACGATTCGTAGCTCTTGTTTTGCCTGGCACTTCTAATGAGTTACCTGCGGAGACGGCCGTCGAGTCGGTCGCTCCGGCATTCGAAAATCTCCCAGACCCGGTCGCGGTTGCAGACAGCGTTCCGCTGGTTGCCGAAGCTGATGTCGACTTTGATGCGTTCTTCGGGTCTGATTTGTTGGCCGAGCCCGCGGCCAGTGCCGTGTTACACGAGCCGATTGCTGAAATTCAGGGAATAGATTTTGAAAGTCTGTCCGCGCTGTCCGGTTTGCCTGAAGACAAGATCCCTGCGCAAGTGGTATCTGTTGCTCCAGGTTCTGAGGCAATTGAGGTCCCCGAACTGTCTTTCGAACTCGATGCGCCCGTAGCTGAAAAGCCGGTTGTCGTCATTGCCGAACTGGAGCTGTCAGAAGCGGACTTCCACATCGATTTTGCTCTGGCAGAAACTTCTGTTTCAGCTGTTGAGCCTGCGGTGCCATCATTGCCTGAGTCCGTGCCTGAGTTGCCAGAGTTTGATCTTTCGGATGCTGAAGCTGAAGCCGACACCGCTATAGCCTTCGCCGGTAATGACGAGCAGGTCAAGGTGATAGGTGCCTTACGCATTGGAATCCCGCTTTACAACGTCTACCTCAATGAGGCAGATGAATGGTCCCGTCGCCTGGTCACTGAAATATCCGAGTGGGCGCTGGAGCTTGACGATCCCATTGGTGATTCCACAGTCGCATTGGCACACTCGCTGGCCGGTAGCTCGGCAACGGTCGGGTTCGAAGCCCTGTCAGAAATCTCCCGTGTTTTCGAGCATGTACTTCAGCAGTCACAGGCGCATCACAGTCACGCTGCTGCCACTGAATATGCGAGCCTGTTCGTAGATGCTGCCGAGGACATTCGACGCCTCCTTCACCAGTTTGCCGCAGGCTTTCTGAAAGAGCCCGACGCCAGTTTGATGGCAAAGTTGCGCGACCTCGAGTTCACAGATGCTGTTTCCATCCTTCCGGCGGAGCCTCAGGATTCAGGCTTCTTTGTCGACGAATCAAAAACGGAAATCCCTCCCGAAATTGAGCAGCACCCCCCCGCTTCGATAATTTCTGAAATTGAGGTGCAAGTTGAGCAGACGGTAGCTGCCAGGATCGCGCCTGTTGAAGCTTTCGTTCCTGTCGTTGCCCATGCTGTCACGCAGGTGCAATCTTTTGTCGCAACACCTGCAGAGATCTTTCAGGATGAAGGCGATGACGAGATCGATGCGGTTGATGCGATCGATCCCGAACTCTTCCCCATCTTTGATGAGGAAGCGTCGGAACTGATGCCCCAACTGGGCGCTGCGTTGCGCCAGTGGTCGGCAAGACCCGATAACGCCGGTGCCCGCATGGAGGTGTTGCGCGCCTTGCATACGCTCAAAGGTAGCGCGCGACTTGCCGGTGCCCTGCGACTTGGTGAAATGGCGCACCATATTGAATCGGAAATCGAATTTTTGGGCTCGGAGTCGGCAGCGCAGCAGGACTTTGAGCCATTGCTCACAAGATTTGATGCAATGGAGCACACGCTGGATGCCCTGCGTAAAGGCGATTCTGCAATTGGAGATCCTCAAGCCGAAGAGCTTCCGAAACTTGCCGTGGCCTTGGCGCAACCCCAGGCGCCGATTGAGGTTGTCACCTTAACTGAAAAGCCGGGTGAAACAACAGCAGTTCCGGCTACAACTTCAGCGCCGGCTTCTACCCGTGTCATGGTCCCTGCGCCGCAAATGATGGCCATGCAACCCTTGCGTCAGGCGGCATCGGCCTCGATCCGGGTCCGCTCGCAACTGCTGGATCGAATGGTCAACCAGGCCGGTGAGGTCATGATCACGCGTTCGCGGCTTGAAGTTGAGCTCTCCCAACTGCGCGGTTCGCTCAGCGACATGAGTGATAACCTGAACAGGCTTCGCCAGCAATTGCGCGACATTGAAGTGCAGGCCGAAAGCCAGATGCAATCGCGCCTGGCACAGGCCAAAGAGGCCCAGGCCGGGTTTGATCCGCTTGAATTTGACCGTTTCACCCGGGTGCAGGAACTGACCCGGATGATGGCCGAATCGGTGAATGACGTGGCAACCGTGCAGCGTACCCTTCAGCGCACTGTGGAAGCGACTGAAGACGACCTGATCGCCCAGGCACGCCAGACCCGTGAGTTGCAGCGCGACCTGTTGCGCACCCGCATGGTGGAGTTCGAGGGTATTTCTGACAGACTTTACCGTGTGGTGAGGCTGGCATCCAAGGAAACTGGCAAACAGGTCAAGCTTGACCTGCTGGGTGGCACCATTGAAATGGACCGCGGCATGCTGGATCGCATGACGCCTGCCTTTGAACACCTGTTGCGCAATTGCGTTGCGCACGGCATTGAAAGTCCGGAGGCGCGTGCAGCAGCCGGCAAGGAGGCTGCGGGTCTTATTACCGTGAATCTGCGTCAGGAGGGCAATGACGTTTCCGTCGATTTCAGTGACGACGGTGCCGGGCTTGACCTCAAACGCATCCGTGAAAAAGGCATCAGTCTGGGACTTGTGTCCTCAGACCAGGAGTTGAGCGAGCAGGATGCAGCCAACCTGATTTTCATGCCGGGTTTTTCGACGGCATCACAAGTGACAGAACTCGCTGGACGCGGTATTGGTATGGATGTTGTCCGTGCCGAAGTCAATGCGGTCGGTGGACGCATCGAAACGTCAACGGTGACGGGCAAGGGCACCCATTTCAAACTGGTATTGCCATTGACAACTGCCGTGACGCAGGTGGTGATGTTGCGCGCCGGAAACCTTTCTGTGGGCGTTCCTGCCAACGTGGTTGAAACCGTTCGTCGTGTAACCGCCAAGGAACTTCAGCAGGCCTACAACACCGGTGAAATAGATGTTGGTGGTGAGTCTGTTCCGTTTTTCTGGGCGGGCGCACTGTTGCAGTCGTCGCACAACAGCAATGAAGCACAGGCAAAAACAACGCCCGTCGTGATTTTCCGAAGCGCTGCCCAGCGAATTGCCTTGCACGTAGATGAGGTGTTGGGTAACCAGGAGGTTGTGGTCAAGAATCTCGGGCCGCAGCTTTCGCGCCTGCCAGGTCTTGCGGGTATGTCCGTGCTGGCTTCCGGTGCGGTGGTGCTGATTTACAACCCGGTTGCTTTGGCATCGGTTTACGGGCAGATGGCGCGAGCCCTGAGTTCCGACAAGGCCGAGCCGCACATGCTGGAGGCCGCTTCTGCCGATGCGCCCAAGCTGCCTTCGCTGACGCAGGTTACACCGCAGATTCCGTTGATTCTTGTGGTTGATGACTCGATTACTGTGCGCCGTGTAACGCAGCGCCTGCTCCAGCGTGAAGGCTACCGCGTGGCCATGGCAGCTGATGGACTGCAGGCGCTTGAGCGTCTCCAGGAGGAGCGTCCGGCCGTTGTGTTGTCCGACATTGAAATGCCCCGCATGGATGGCTTCGACCTGGCACGTAACATTCGGGCCGATGTACGTCTGAGCAGCCTGCCGATTGTCATGATTACCTCCCGCATTGCCGAAAAGCACAGGGAGCATGCCAGGGAGCTGGGCGTTGATCACTACCTCGGCAAACCTTACTCTGAAGAAGAGTTGATGAGCCTGGTGCGTCACTACTGCAGTATGGAAGTGCCGGCATCGGTTTAACGATGACGCAATTGCCTTTCCGCTGTGCAGCGTTGTCTGATAGATGGCTATCCGTTCAGGATTTTTTCACCACAGAGTAGCGCTCCAGCGTCAGCGCGCGCGCTTCGTCGTGCTTGACGACAGGCATTGGGTAGTTCTTTCCCAGCTCCACACCTGCCGCTGCCAGTTCCAGAGGTTTTGCAAGCCAGGGCGCATGCAGGCTGCTGCCCTGTAACCCTGCAAGTACAGGCACATATCTGCGGATGAACTTCCCGTCACCGTCGAACTTTTCGCTCTGGCTTGTGGGGTTGAATATCCTGAAGTAGGGTTGTGCATCACAGCCGCTGCTTGATGCCCATTGCCAGCCACCGTTGTTGGACGCCAGGTCAAAGTCATTGAGCTTTTCTGCAAAGTAACGCTCGCCCCAGCGCCAATCCAGTCCCAGATCCTTGGTCAGGAAGCTGGCCACTACCATGCGCAGGCGGTTGTGCATGTAACCCGTCTGGTTGATCTGCGCCATGGCCGCGTCCACCAGCGGGTAGCCCGTTCTGCCTTCGCACCATGCATCAAACAACACCTTCGCCTCGGGTCCTTTCTCCCAGACAATCAGGTCATATTCAGGCTTGAATGCCTCGGTTGCTGCGTGGGGAAAGTTGCTGAGGATCTGCGCATAAAAATCGCGCCAGATCAGCTCGCTTAGCCAGACCATCGCGCCGTTATCGGCTTCATCAGCTTCCGTCTGGTGCTTGAGTGCGATTGCCGCCAGCTTGCGGATCGAGACTGTGCCGAACCGCAGGTGCACGCCGAGGTAGCTTGGGCCCTTGACCGCCGGGAAGTTGCGCGTCTCACCATAGTCTTTCATGCGGCCCAGGAAGTCTCCAAAAAGCTGGCTGCCCCCGCTCATGCCGGTGGGAATTTTCAGGCTCTTGAGGTTTGTCTCCTCAAATCCCAGTGTCTTCAGTGCTGGCACTGGACGTCTGTAGTCTGTCGGCCGTGAAGCGAGTGCGCCTGCATGTTTCTCAACCGGATAAGGCGACAGGTAAAACGGGTCGACCTTTTTAAGCCATGCGTTCTTGTAGGGCGTGAAAACGCTGTATGGCTTGCCCGCCAGAGTCAAAACCTCGGCGTTTTCGAAAATGACGTGGTCCTTGAAGGTATGAAGGGCAATGCCGATCTTCTCGAGCATCGCATGAACCCTGGCATCGCGCGCCCGCGCCTTTGGTTCGTAGTCGTGATTGGTGAACACGGCGTCAATCGACAGTTCGCTGGCGAGTCGGGGCACCGCATCGCTGGCGACCGCGTGCTGCACGATGAGGCCGCCATGCGGGACATGATGGCCAGCGGCCATCTGGCGCAAGCCTTCATCCAGTTCCACGAGCGACTCGCGGATGAACTCCACCCTGCGGTCCGCGCGCGGCAGGCCATCCAGAATCTCCGTGTCGAAAACAAACGTACAGAACACCTGTCGGCATGATTTGAGTGCGTGGTAAAGGGCGGCATTGTCTTCAACCCTCAGGTCGCGTCTGAACCACATCAGGCCTTTTTCGTACTTTTTCTGCATGAAACACATCTTACCGAGCCAGCAGCGCCAGGTATGGCGTAGCCGCTCCGATCCCTGCTGGGCGTAAAATACAACCCATGCCACTCGACTCTTCGCCGATCAACCTGACGCATCACTTTCTGATCGCCATGCCGGGTCTGAGCGATGAGGCCTTTGCCAAAAGTGTTGTCTACATGTGTGAGCATTCCGAGCGCGGCGCGCTTGGCCTGGTGATCAACAAACCCAGTGACATCAACCTCAAGAACCTTTTTGACAAGGTTGAGTTGCCCCTGCATCGGCAGGATCTCACGCAGGCGCCCGTTTTCCAGGGCGGTCCGGTGCAGACAGAACGTGGTTTTGTCCTGCACGAATCCATGATGCCGGGCAACGAATCCGTGTACGCATCAACCATGACCATCCCGGGCGGGCTGGAAATGACGACGTCCAAGGATGTGCTTGAAGCGTTGTCCACCGGCAATGGTCCCCGCAGGATTTTTGTATCTCTGGGTTATTCCTCCTGGGGGGAAGGACAGCTCGAGTCCGAGCTGTCTGACAACAGCTGGCTCACGGTCGCTGCCGATCCCGCGGTGATCTTTGATACCCCGGTGGCGGAGCGCTACGACCGGGCCTTGCTGCTGCTGGGCCTGCAAAGCTGGATGCTGTCCCCCGAGGCTGGCCACGCATGAAGCCGCCGGGCCGCCCCAGGGCGAATACCGCAGCACGGAGTGCGAAGGCGTCCAAATGAGCCTCGCGGCCATGCCACCTTCGGCCGCTGGCCTGCAAACTTTTCTGGCTTTTGATTTTGGTTTGAAGCGCACCGGCGTTGCATCTGGCAATGTGCTGACCCGCACCGCCACGCCGCAACAGACCATTTCTGCCGAAGGTGACGCCCGCTTCCCGCTCATCGCCGCGAGGCTCAAGGAGTGGCAGCCGGACGCACTGGTTGTCGGTATTCCGTTTCACCCCGACGGGGCCAGCCATGAAAACACCCTTCGTGCCCAGAAGTTTGCCCGCCAGTTGCGCGGCCGGTTTGGGCTTCAGGTTTTTGAGGTGGATGAGCGGTACAGCACGACTGAAGCGCTTTCTGCCGAGGCCACTGATGCAGATGCCATATCAGCCTGCATAATTCTGGAGCAGTTTTTAAGGAGTCTTCCATGAGTAGCCTGACGCTGGACGCAGAAGCGCTGTACCGCGATTTGCATCGCAACATGCAGCAACTGATGGCCACCTATGACGAGCTGCCCCTGCTGGTCGGTGTGGCATCGGGTGGTGCATGGCTGGCGCGCCGCCTGCAAAGCGATCTGAGCCTGCCCGGCGAGCCCGGCATCCTGTCCTCATCCATGCATCGGGATGATTTTTCGAGCCGGGGTCTGGCCGCCAGCGCGCAGACCATGCTGCCCTTTGACGTGAACGGTGCGCACCTCATCGTGGTGGATGACGTGCTCTACACCGGCCGAACGATACGCGCCGTGCTCAATGAACTGTTCGATTACGGCCGGCCTGCCAGCGTCAAGCTGGTGGTGCTGGTGGACAGGGGAGGCCGTGAGCTCCCGGTTCAGCCCGACCTGGCGATTGCTCGCGTGGCTTTGCCTGCCTCGCAAAGCCTGGAGCTTGAGCGTCTTGAGAACGGCCAGTTCAGTTTCAAGGTACAGGACCGGGAGGCCTGAATCCTCCATGAAGATCAAACCACATAAAAACCAGCCGCTGCACAAGCAGTCAAGCCAGCAAGGGCCAGGAGCTTAAAACGTGTTGTACCGACGAAATCCACAACTCAACAAGAACGGTGAACTCATTCACCTGCTGTCCATCGAAGGCTTGCCCAAGGCCATCCTGACGCAGATCCTCGACACCGCAGCCAACTTCGTGGGCATCAGTGATCGCGAAGTCAAAAAAGTCCCCCTCCTTCGCGGAAAGACGGTGTTCAACCTCTTCTTTGAAAATTCGACCCGAACCCGCACAACTTTCGACATCGCAGCCACACGCCTGTCGGCAGATGTGATCAACCTTGATATCGCACGCTCGTCGGCTTCGAAGGGCGAGTCGCTGCTTGACACCATCGCCAACCTCAGCGCAATGGCTGCAGACCTTTTTGTGGTGCGTCACAGCGAATCAGGTGCGCCTTACCTCATTGCCCAGCATGTCGCGCCTCATGTACATGTCATCAACGCCGGCGATGGCCGTCATGCCCATCCCACGCAGGGGCTGCTGGACATGTACACCATTCGCCACTACAAAAAGGACTTCAGCAACCTCACGGTGGCCATCGTCGGTGATGTGCTGCATTCACGCGTGGCCCGTTCGGACATCCATGCGCTGACCACGCTGGGTTGCCCTGAAGTGCGTGTGGTCGGCCCCAAGACGCTGGTGCCTGCCGACATGGCCCAAATGGGCGTGCGCGTCTGCAACACGCTTGAAGAAGGCATCAGGGGCGCCGACGTCATCATCATGCTGCGGCTTCAGAACGAACGCATGTCGGGCGCCTTGCTGCCCAGCAGCCAGGAATTTTTCAAGAGCTTCGGGCTGACCACAGAAAAGCTCAAGCTTGCCAAACCTGATGCCATCGTGATGCATCCGGGGCCGATTAACCGCGGGGTGGAAATCGATTCGGCTGTTGTGGACGGTGCGCAAAGCGTCATCCTGCCGCAGGTGACTTTTGGTATTGCGGTTCGCATGGCCGTCATGGGCATCGTCGCAGGGAACGAAGCATGAAGATACTGATAAAAAACGGCCGCGTGATGGACCCGGCATCGAAGTTCGACGCGGTGTGTGATGTCGCCATTGCAGGTGGCCGCATTGTGGCCCTCCAAACACCGCCGGATGATTTTTCTCCCGACAAGGTGATTGATGCCAGCGGTTGCATCGTCATGCCTGGGCTGATCGACCTGTCGGCCCGCCTGCGCGAGCCAGGTTACGAACACGAAGGCATGCTGGAAAGTGAACTCGCCGCCGCGGTTGCCGGCGGTGTGACAAGCCTGGTTTGCCCGCCTGATACCGACCCCGTTCTCGACGAACCCGGTCTTGTGGAAATGCTCAAGTTCCGTGCGGAAAAGCTGCATCAGTCGCGGGTGTTTCCACTCGGTGCGCTGACGCGCGGGTTGAAGGGTGAAACCCTCACTGAAATGATTGAATTGACCGAGGCCGGCTGCGTCGGATTCAGCCAGGCCGAAACTCCCCTCGGCAATACGCAGGTCCTGATGCGCGCGCTGCAATATGCCTCCAGTTTTGGCTATAGCGTCTGGCTCAGGCCACAGGAAATTTACCTTGGCAAAGGCGTAGCCGCCAGCGGCCCGCTCGCAACCCGGCTTGGCCTGAGCGGTGTGCCCGTTGCCGCAGAGACGATTGCGATCCACACCATCATCGAACTGGTGCGTTCAACCGGTGCCCGCGTACACCTTTGCCGCATCAGCAGTGCTGCTGGCCTGGCGCTTGTGGCCGCAGCCAGGGCGCAGGGCCTGCCTGTGACCTGTGACGTCAGCATCAACAGCCTGCACCTCACCGATACAGATATCGGCTACTTCGACAGCCGCGCGCGGCTGGACCCGCCGCTTCGGCAACAGCGCGACCGCGATGCCTTGCGGCAGGGGCTTGCTGACGGCACCGTCGACGCGCTGGTGTCCGACCACACACCTGTTGATGAAGATGCCAAGACCTTGCCGTTTGCAGAGGCCGAGCCTGGCGCTACCGGGCTGGAGCTGCTGCTGTCTCTCGCCTGCAAATGGTCCCGGGACAGCGGAGGTAGCGCAGACCTGATGCGCGCCCTGGCCGTACTGACCAGCGAGCCGGCGCGTGTGCTGGGCGCTGCACTGGGCTCATTCCAGGCTAGCGCGGGGCAACTCGTCAAGGGGGGGGTGGCGGACATCTGTGTATTTGATCCTGCAGCAGAATGGACGGTCGAGCCTTCGGCCTTGCGCAGTCAGGGCAAACACACACCCTTCTCCGGTTACCAGTTGCCGGGCCGGGTGCGCCATACCCTTGTGGGTGGCCAGCTCGCCTATCAGCTCAAGGCCGAGGACTGACTTGAGCAACCTGAAAGCCGGCGTCAAGCTCGCGCGTGCGCTGTTGCATATCGTCATCGGATTTTTCACCATCCTGCTGGTGTTTCCGCGTCTGCAGCAGGAGCAGCGTGAGCAGCGCATACAGGTATGGTCCGCAAAGATGCTGGCATGTATCGGCATCGAGTTGCGCGTCAGGGGGCAGCCCGCCATGTCCGGCCCCATGCTTATGGTGGCCAACCACATCTCCTGGCTCGACATCACCTCGCTGCATGCGGCGCGTTTTTGCCGGTTTGTGTCCAAGGCCGATATCAAGCAATGGCCGGTGATCGGCACGCTGGCGATCGGTGTCGGCACATTGTTCATTGAGCGCGAGTCCCGGCGTGACGCCATGCGTGTTGTGCACCACATGACTGAACGCCTGCGAGAGGGTGACATCATTGGCGTGTTTCCTGAAGGCACGACGAGCGACGGAACAGGACTTTTGCCTTTTCACGCCAACCTGTTGCAGGCGGCGATCGCGGCAGACGTTCCCGTGCAACCGGTGTCCATCCAGTTTGTTGACCGGGTCACCGGTCAGCGCAGTCCCGCGCCTTGCTATATTGATGATGACACGCTGTTTGAGTCTGTCTGGCGCACGCTCAGGGCGTCCGGCATCGTCGTGCTGATCAGCTTTGGCGAGCCGCAGGGTGCCCAGGGCCGGGACCGGCGCGAGTGGGCACATGCACTGCGTGAAGACGTGGCAGCCCTGCGCCAGAACTGAACAGGCCCTAGGCCGTGCACTTGCTCAGGGCCTGGCCTTGATGTAGCGATACTCCTGTGTCAAGCCGCCAAAGCCATAGGCTTCCGCACGCACGTCGTGGATATGGATATAACTCTCGTCGTGCAAATTTCCCAGCAGCTTTCCAAAAGCCTGAAATGACTCGGCAATGTACTGCGCCTTTTCATCCTTGGTGTTGGTGCCGTCCACCACCTTGATGTCGAAGTAGAAACTGTTTTTGCCTTGCACAGCGAGGGAACTGCCGCCGACGATCCAGTGCTCAGGCGCCACATAGTCAATGGCAATCGAGGTGAGCTCGCGCTTTTTATGCAGTATGCGCGTTGTGAGTTCAAGAAGTGTTTCGGCGATATCGATGCTCATTTTTGAGCTGGCAGGCTGGCTGACCTTGACGTTGAGAATGGGCATTCCCAATTCCTTAAATGGTTAGCTATGCAACTATATGATCAAAAAAAAGTTTGTACGGAGCGGACAATTTTCATTTCAATGCATTTGAAACGCTCCTGACGCGGCTTACGGTTTCATCGAAATTTTCCTTTCCTATGTTTTGCTGGATACGACGCGTCACTTCGCCGCTAGCCTTGTTGATGGCCGCATGCATGGCTTCTGCCTCGGCGGTGGGGTAGACCGCCCAGTGCCGCCCGTCTGAAGCCGTGCTTCTGCGCTCCACCAGCTTGAGGGCCTGGAGTCCGTCAAGCAGGCGAGTAGCGGTGGGACGTGAAATCGTCAATTCGTCGGCAATCTGATGCTGCAACAGGCCAGGTTTTTTGAGCACGAGACGCAACATGAAGCCCTGGGATGGCGTGACCCCAAACGGCTTGAAGGCGATGGTCCATTCCTTGTCAACAAGACGGGCCAGGGCAGTTGTATTGAAATACAGGCAGTGATCAAACATGCCTGCAGATTAGCACAAACAAATTAGCTATGCAACTATTGGAAGGGCAAAGTTTGGACCCGAAACTGGAAAAATCGCGCTTTTCCTGCAAAGTGTAGGCAGCAACCTACGGTCATCAAATGCGCGGACCTACCACCTGTTTTGAAAGCCCGACTTATGGTCTTCCTATTCCCATGTGGCCAATTTCACGCGCTGTGCGTGCCTATGTGAGGCTACCGGGTTTATCCAGGAGAACATCATGAACAAAGACACCGTAGCAGGCAACTGGCTCCAGTTCAAGGGCAAGGTCAAGGAGCAATGGGGCAAGCTGACGGACGATGATCTGGACATCATCGCCGGCAAACGTGACCAGTTGCTGGGGAAAATCCAGGAGCGTCATGGCATCACCCGCGATGAGGCGGAAAAGCAGGTCACCGATTTTCATGCCAAAAATCCAACCAATTTTTTTGAGCGCTACTGAGCCGTTCCTGACCTGATCATGCCGGGGCTTGCGTCAAGCTGATGCATGCCCTGGCGTTCGTGTCAGTCCGCACAAGATTCATAACGTTCATCCAGACAACCCAATTATCAAAAAGCCCTGACCATGAAATACAAACTGCTTGCCCTCACTGTTGCCCTCTCCTGTACATTTGCCGGCCATGCCATGGCCCTGACCAAGGACGAATACAAGGCAGGCAAGGACCGGATCTCCGCGGAGTACAAATCCAACAAACAAAGATGCGATGGCCTGAAGTCCAACGCCAAGGACGTTTGCAAGTCCGAGGTCAAGGGCATCGAGAAGGTGGCCAAAGCCGAGCTTGAGGCCCAATACAAGCCCACAAACAAGAACATGGAAAAGCTCGGTTTTGCCAAAGCCGATGCAGCATACGACACCGCTAGGCAAAAGTGCGATGACTTTGCGGGCAACGCAAAAGACGTCTGCATCAAGGACGCCAAAGCAGCCCGGGTGAAGGCGAAAGAAGATGCCAAGGTCGCCAAAGTCTCCGCTGATGTCAACCAATCGGGGAGCAACAAGGTGGCTGAAGCAAACAATGAAGCGAACAAGGAAAAGCGTGAGGCGGATTACAAAGCTGCCAAAGAGCGCTGCGATGCACTCGCTGGGGTCCCCAAGGACAACTGCATCAACGATGCAAAAGCAAAATTTGGCATCAAATAAGCTGAGCGCCAGCTTTGCCCACAGATCCCGGACGTTCGCGTACCGGGATTTTTTATGGGCGTCCCCCTTTTAGAATGTCGGGTGCTGCCGGGTCATCTTCCGGCAGTCAGGTTCCAGGAACTTCGAGAAGGTCAGCATGCTTGTTCAGGATGGTTTGCCCCCGCGCGAGCGAATTTGGGCGCTGTGGGTGATCATTCCGGGGATCCTCATGACGGTGCTCGACGGCACCATCGTCAACCTCGCGCTTCCAGACATCACGCGTGAACTGCACGCCACCGCAGCCCAGTCCATCTGGGTCATCAACGCTTACCAGATCGCCATCATTGCGTTGTTGCTGCCTCTGGCGACGCTGGGCGACGTGGTGGGTTATCGGCGCGTGTACATGGTCGGCATGGCGCTGTTCACGGCCGCATCGGTGGCATGTACCTTTGCAGATTCGCTGACCACACTTGCGCTGGCGCGCGGTGTTCAGGGGCTGGGCGCCGCCGGCATCATGGGCGTCAATGCGGCGCTGGTGCGCCTGACCTATCCACGCGCACTTCTTGGCCGCGGTATCGCACTGAACTCCATGGTGGTGGCGGGCGGCACGGTTGCCGGGCCTTCGATTGCAGCCGCCGTGCTGTCGGTGGCTTCGTGGCCATGGCTGTTCGCCATCAACCTGCCCATAGGCGCGTTCTGCCTGCTGCTTGGCCGCAAGGCCCTGCCTCACAATCTTTCAAGGGCCGACAGTTCACGCATTTCATGGCTGGACGTCATCCTCAATATCCTGATGTTCAGCCTGGTCGTGCTGGGCGTGGATGGCCTGGGCGTGCGGCAAGAGGGGCAGGGCGTTGCCGGTCAGGGTGTGCCATCCTGGGTGGCTGTTGCAGAACTGGCGTTGGGTATGGCCATCGGTATCTTTTATGTACGCAGGCAGCTCAGGCAGCCCTTGCCGCTGTTCCCTGTGGATCTTCTGCGCATTCCCGTGTTTGCCCTGTCGATGGGCACCTCGATCGGTGCATTCTGCGCACAGATGCTGGCCTATGTGGGCCTGCCTTTTCTTCTGCTCGACAGCTATGGCCGCTCGCATCTTGAGGCCGGCCTGCTGCTGACGGCATGGCCGGTTGGCATTGCGATGACCGCGCTGGTTGCCGGCCGTCTGATTGGCCGGTTTTCGGGCGGCATTCTGGGCGGTGCGGGTCTTGGCCTGATGGCGCTTGGCCTTGTCTTGCTGGCAATGTTGCCGGCGCACCCCTCCAGTGTCGACATCGTCTGGCGCATGCTGATCTGCGGCATGGGCTTTGGCCTTTTTCAGTCGCCCAACAACCACATCATCCTGACCTCGGCGCCAGCGCATCGGTCAGGCGGGGCGGGTGGCATGCTGGGTACGGCGCGGCTCACCGGGCAAATCCTGGGCGCTGTATTGCTGGCCATGATCTTCGGTGTGTTTGACCCGCATGACGGCAAAGGCCCTTTGATCGCACTGTGGCTGGCGGCTGCGTTTGCTGCAGTGGCAGGCAGCTTCAGTGCGCTGCGGATCAGGCACCTTTGATCCGGAGGGCGGCGGCTCAGGCGGGTTTGAATCCCATCTGCTTCATGGCCGCAGTCAATGACTTTGCCGAGGCGGCATAGCTGTCCCAGGGTGTGTTGCCCGTCTGCAGCCGCTCGCTGGTGTTCTGTACATCCCAGTGCGCACCGCCGGTGAGCTCAGGCAATTCGTCCCACGTGACTGGCACCGATACACCCATGCCCGGCCTGGCACGCGCCGACCAGGCACTGACGGTGGTCGCACCAAAACCGTTGCGCAGGTAGTCGGCAAAGATCTTGCCGACGCGATGGGTGGGGCCGCTCTTCGCCACAAAATGCTGCGGTAGCGTTTTGGCCAAGTGCAGCACGATGAACTTTGAAAAGTCCTTCACCGTGTCCCAGTCATGCAGGCGCTTGAGGGGGATCACCACATGCAGGCCTTTGCCGCCGCTGGTTTTAAGAAAGGGCACCAGACCCAACTCTTCGACCAGCGTGCGCACCAGAAGGGCGGCTTGCTGCATCTGCGGCCAGCTCACGCCATCACCCGGGTCCAGGTCAAAAGTCATGCGGTCAGGTTTGCCGATGTTTGATGCGGTGGCGTTCCAGGTGTGGAACTCCAGCGTGTTCATCTGTGCCGCAGATAGCAGGCCGGTGACGCTGTCGATCTCCAGCAGCGAGTCATGCGCCGGGTCGAGTGCCGGGTCCAGCAGCTTGACGCCGGGCAGTTCATCCCCCTTCGCGTGTTTCTGAAAGAAAAGCTCGCCACCTGTGCCTGAGGGCGCACGCACCAGCGATACCGGCCGGCCTTTCAGGTGGGGAAGCATGACCTCCGCAACAGATGCGTAGTGTTGCACCAGGTCCAGCTTGGTCAGGCCGCTCTCCTTGTCGATGACGCGCTCAGGGTGAGTGACGCGAAGGGATTTTGGCAGGGGCGATGCATGTTGATTCAGGTCAGATGGCTTCACGACTTTCTCCCTGGTGATGGCCTGCGGTTTTTTATCCGGGCGCAGCCCCTTGAAGACGGCGTGCCGGACCCGGTTCGTGTTGGTCCACTCGGCAAAAGCCACTTCTGCCAGCAGCACGGGCTTGACCCAGTGCGGCTTTCCCTCAACGGTGGTCTTGCTGTCAAAGGGGGGGACCTGTGTTTCCAGTTTGTCGAGCTGGGTGCGCAAATCGGCCAGCAGCATTTCATTGAAGCCGCTGCCGACATTGCCTGCATATTGCAGCTTGCCCTTCGCATCGTGCAGGCCCAGCAACAAGGCGCCAAGCCCGTTGCGCGAACCTTTGGGTTCTGTAAAACCGCAGATGATGAATTCCTGCCGCTTGCCGCACTTGAGCTTGATCCAGTCTGCCGAGCGGCCCGACTGGTAGCGCGCGTCGGCGCGTTTGCCGATCAGGCCTTCAAAGCCCAGCTTGCAGGCAGAACTCACCAGGTCTCTGGAAGGCGCATCAAACGCGGCACTGAAACGCAGGCGGGGCGATTTGTTCTTCGCCATGATTTTTTCCAGCAGGGCACGGCGCTCAACCAGTGGCATATGGCGCAAATCGCGACCGTCATAAAACGGCAGGTCAAAGATGTAATAAACGATGGCCGCCGCGTTCGCGCTGGGTGCAGCCGCCTTGCGGCCACGGCTTTCAAAGGCGCCCTGAAGCAGCTGAAAGTTGGGTATGCCTTTCTTGTCGGGCACCACAATCTCGCCGTCCAGCCAGGCTGTGTGCAGGTTGAGCGCCTTGAGTGCATTTGCGAGCTGCGGCATCTTGTCTGTCCAGTCGTGCCCGTTGCGTGTGAAGCAGTTGACCTTGTCACCCTCCACCCGCGTCATCAGCCGGTAACCGTCAAACTTGAGTTCGTAAAGCCATTCACCTTCGGGCGCAGCCTCGACCAGCGTCGCGAGTTGTGGTTCGATCATGGGTGGGAGCTTTGCCTGGACAGAGGAGGTGGCCATGCGCCCGGTGGTTGTTTTCTTCGCTACAGCAGCAGGTTTCTGTTTGTTGGCAATCGCTTGGCCCAACACGCTGTCCGGCATCGCCTCGGTGATGTCGTAGTCCGCCGTGGCGCGCTCTTCGCTATCGTGCTCCTTGATGAGCAACCACGGCACCTGCCTTTCGCCATGGCCCTTCATGCGGATCAAGGTCCATTTGCCGCGCAACTTTTCCCCACGGATTTCAAACTTCAGCTTGCCCGATGTAAAACCTTTTGCCGGGTCTTCAAGCGGCACCCAGGTGCCACGGTCCCAGACGATGACATCACCTGCACCGTACTGCCTTGCCGGAATGGTGCCTTCAAAACTGCCATAGGCCAGCGGGTGGTCTTCAACCTGCACGGCCATGCGTTTGACGTGCGGGTCCAGGCTTGGACCTTTGGGCACCGCCCAGCTTTTCAGCGTGCCTTCAAACTCCAGCCTGAAGTCATAGTGCAGGCGGCTTGCCCAGTGTTTCTGGATGACGTAGGCCAGGGCTTTGGCATTCGGTTTGCCGCCCACCTTGACGTCGTGGGCAGGCTCCGGTGTGACACCGAAGTCGCGCTTTTGCCGGTACAGCTCCAGCGAATCGTTTTTGGCCATGGCGACTGTGGGTGAAGAGGTTCATGCCGCCTTGCGGCGAGGCGCTACGCCCTTGTGCGTCGCAGTGCGCGGCTTTGCCGCCATCTTTTTTGCCGCCGTCGTTGCCGCAGGTTTTCTCCTTGCGGGGGCTGCATGTTCAGCGCTGTCGTTATCCGTCGCCGCAGTCGTCGCCTTGCCGGTTTTCGCGCCCGGCTTCTTCAGGCTGCGTTTGAGCAGCTCTGTCAGGTCGATGATCTGCGCGCCGCCTGAAGCGCTTTCCCCTGCGGGCTCCAGTGGCGTCACGGTTTCGGTCTTGCCGGCTTTGACGCGCTGGTGCACCAGCTCCATGATTGCGTCCTTGAACTCGTCCTTGTAGTCGTCCGGGTTCCATTTGGCGCTCATGTCCTTGACCAGCTGCCCGGCCATCTTCATTTCGTTGTCACGAATGCCGGCAGACTTCAGGCCCTCTGGCGGCAGCTCAAGGTTGGTCCAGGGGCGAATCTCGTCGCCCCAGCGCAGCAGGTTCAGCACCATGCCCTTGCCTGACGGTATCAATGCAGCCAGATGCTGTTTGGTCTGGATCACCACGCGCGCCACACCGACCTTGCCGGTCTTGAGCAGCGTTTCGCGCAGCAGCGCATACACCTTGGCGCCCTTGTTGATGGGCGCCAGGTAGTAGGGCCGCTCAAGGTACACAAACGGAATGTCACCGGCATTGACGAATGATTCGATTTGAATTGTCTGCGTCGTCCGGGGGTAGGCGTCAGCAATCTCCTTGTCGCTCAGGATGACGTACTCACCCGGTTCGTACGCGATGCCCTTGACAATGTTGTCCCTGGTGATTTCCTTGCCGGTTTTTTTGTTGATGCGCTTGTAGCCCACCGGGTCCATGCTGCGCTTGTCCAGCCAGTCAAAATCCAGGCCCTGCTCTGACGTGGCGGAATACAGGCCCACCGGGATGTGTACCAGCCCGAAGGTGATGGCGCCTTTCCACAGGACGCGTGAAGATGCTTCTGCCATGTTGCGCTTTCAAAGGTGGTGGCGCTCGTGAGCGATCCTTCATCCTGGCAATGACCTGCATGATTGACCGTAGGACAAGGCAAACGTGCACTGTCGGCGCGCCGCCTTGTGCTGGCTGTTTTGACCAGGCTGGTTTTGTGCACAGGGCCTGCAGCAGCGCCGCTGAGGGTGATGCTGCCGCGCGGGCAGCAAAGTACATAGCCTGGCGACCAAAATTGCTATTAATTAAATAGCTGCTTACGCCCGTTTTTATTGGTCTGGAGCCCGATTTGATACCTGAAAACAGCGTTTTTACGCATTTTGAGGTGGTTTTGGGCGTTCTCCCGGGCTCCTGCAGCTGAAAACTCCGTGAAATTTAACGTACACGTTAAAAATTTAAGGTGTACGTTAAATTCAGGCTGCATCAGCATGCGCTTGTTGTTTGAACCGGTTCAAGCCTCCGCCGCGGAGCTGCCTGTTCAGCCCAGCCACTGCGCCACTTTTTCGCCTGCGCCTTCAATGGCTGGGCCCTTGAGCTCGGGTATGTTCAGCCCTTCGGCATAGATGAACTGGATGTCGGTGATGCCGATCAGGCTCAGGAAGTTGGTGACATGCCCGGTCTGCGTGTCGCGGTTGGTGCCGGCATAGATGCCGCCGCGGGTCGCCACGATGTAGCACTTCTTGCCCGCAGGCAGCAGGCCCCTGGGGCCGTTGGGTGTGTACATGAAGGTCACGCCCACACGCGCGATGTGGTCGAACCAGGCCTTCATGCCGGACGAAATGCCGAAGTTGTACATGGGCAGGCCGATGACGATGACGTCGGCCTGGCGCAGCTCCTCAACCAGCGAATCCGAGTATTCGAGCAGCTTGTTCTGCCCGGGTGTGCGGTCTGCGGCCGGCACGCGCGAGGCCAGGAATGCCGGTGCCTCCAGGTGCGGCGGCGGGTTGATGCCGGTGTCGCGTGCGATGACTTGCGCGCCGGGGTTCTTCTGCAGCCAGGCGTTTGCAAAGCGCTCTACCAGCTGGGTGGACTGGCCTTGCGCGCCGAAGATGCTGTTGGTGAGTTTGAACAGGGTGGTCATGGATGTGTCCTTGCAGTGGGGTTCAAACGCCGGGACGGTAGATGTTCATGCGCGCGCCGATGCGCTTTTTCCAGTCGGTGCTCATCTCGAAGCCGGGTTGCTCGACCGCCATGTCTTTGGTCTGCTGGTAGATGGCGTCGTTGGACTGGGTCAGGTCCAGCGGGATCAGGAAGGGCTGGGGGAAGTACCACTCGGTGTCGACGAAGAGTTCGAGGTTGTTGCCGTCGGGGTCGTGGCAGTAGATGCTCCAGGCAATGCCGTGGTTGGCGGGGAAGATGCTCTGGACGTTTTCTTTCTCGAGGATTTTCTGCAGCTTGCGCAGGCTGTCGAGTGAACCGACACGGAAGGAGATCTGGTTGATCACACTGCCGAACTGCGCGTTGAAGGGGTTGGGCGGAATGTTGTCGGGCTTGCCCGATACGAGCACCAGCTGGTGGTGGTCCTGCGGGTCACGTGACAGAAAGATGAGGTCCATGCCGACGGCGTGGCCGCGGTCGGTGACGGTAAAGCCCAGCACGCGGGTGTAGAAGTCCTCCATCTTCGCCATGTCCTTCACGGCAAAGCCCATGTGGCTGAACATGAGGTTGGGGGCGTCGCTCTGTCCGGCAGAAGTGGCTTCAGGCTGTGTGGCTGCGCTTGTCGTCATGGTGTCTCCTTTTTTAGTCGTCAAAAAATCACACGTCAAAACTCAAGGGGCTGCGGTGGTTGCCGCGGCCTTTGCGGCCTGCAACTGCTCGCGCAGGTCGGTCTTCAGCACCTTGCCGTAGCTGTTCTTTGGCAAGGCGGCGACAAACCGGTAATGCTTTGGGCGTTTGAACCGGGCCATGGCTTGAAGGCACCATGCGTCGAGTTCTTCGGCGCATGCCTTGCTGTCCTTGTCCAGCACCACAAATGCGACGGGCACCTCGCCCCATTCGGCGTCAAACTGGCCGACCACGGCAACTTCTGAAACACCGGGATGGGTCAGCAGGACTTCTTCAATCTCGCGCGGGTAGATGTTGGAAGCGCCCGAAATGATGAGGTCTTTGGACCTGTCCTTGAGCGTGAGAAAACCGTGCGTATCCATGCAACCGGTGTCGCCGGTGTACAGCCAGCCGTCCTTTAGCGTGTCGGCTGTAGCCTCTGGCTTGTTCCAGTAGCCGGGCATCACCGTGTCGCCGCGCACGACGATCTCGCCAATGGCGCCTGGCGGGACAGGCTTGCCGTTGTCATCAAACACGCGCACCTCAACCATGGCTTGCGCGACGCCGACGGAGGCAATGCGTTGTTCCCATTGCGGGTGCGCTGAATCAGCAAGGTGGCCGCGTGCCAGCGCGGTAATCGTCATGGGGCTTTCACCCTGGCCGTAGATCTGCACAAAACGCGGCCCCATGGTTTGCAGGGCAAGCTTGAGGTCTTCCACATACATGGGCCCGCCGCCATACACGATGGTCTTGAAGCCGCTGACATCGGCCTTGACGGTACGGATGTGGTCCACCAGGCGCCTGACCATGGTGGGAGCTGCGAAGAAGCAGAGATGGCCGACACCCTGCGCCAGGGCCACCAGCTCGGGCGGCTCGAATCCACCCGAAAGCGGCACCACATGCCGCGCGCCACGCAGTGTGAAGGCGTAGTTGTACAGGCCTGCGCCGTGTGACATGGGGGCGGCGTAAACAATGGCATCGTGGGTGTTGATGTCGTCCACATCGGTGAAGTAGCAGGCCGTCATGGCGAGCAGGTTGCGGTGCGTCTGCATCACGCCCTTGGGCCGCCCCGTCGTGCCCGAGGTATAAAAAAGCGAAGCCACGTCGTCGGGCTTGCGGTCTTCCACGGCCATGGGCGCGTGTTGAATGGCAGCCTCGTAAATCGGCGACGAAAAAGCCAGCACCTGCACATCTTCGCCAGCTACCGTCGCTGCGGCCGCTGAAAGTTCAGGCGATACCAGCAGGACCTGCGCGCCGGAGTCCTTCAGCACATAGGCCAGCTCCCTGGCATGCAGCTTGTAGTTCACCGGCACCGAGATCGCGCCTGCCCACAGGATGGCATTCAGCGCTTCAAGATATTCAGGGCAGTTTGCAGAAAATACCGCGACGCGGTCACCGGGCCTGACCTTGCATGCGTCTTGCAGATAGCCAGCCAGAGCTGCGGTACGCTGCGCCAGTGCACGGTAGTCCAGCAGCAACTGCGCGCCCGTATAAAGCGCAGGCCGGTCCGGAAAAACGTCTGCAGATCTTTGCAGCAACTGTGCAATGTTCACTGGCGGCGCTCCAGGATGCTGACGTAACTCGCGACAGCCGCGCCACCCATGTTGAAGACACCGGCCACGGTGGCGCCAGGGATCTGCATGTCGCCCGCCTGGCCAGTGAGCTGCATGGCCGCGATGGCGTGCATGGACACGCCGGTCGCGCCTATCGGGTGGCCCTTGGCCTTGAGGCCGCCCGAGGCATTGACCGGCAGCCTGCCGCCCTTCATGACGGTGCCGTCTTCAATCACGCGCGCGCCCTGCCCGGGCAGGCTCAGGCCCATGGCTTCATAGCTCAGCAGCTCGGCAATGGTGAAGCAGTCATGCACTTCGGCAAACGACAGGTCGGAGATAGCGCATCCAGCCTGCTGCAGTGCGGCCTTCCAGGCGCGGCGCGGGCCTTCAAAGTCCAGCGCGCGGCGGTTCTTCAGCGGCAGGTAATCGTTGACCTGAACACGTGAGCGGACAGACACCGCCAGCGGGAAGTCTTTGGCCACTTCGTCGCTGGCGATGATCAAGGCGGCTGCGCCATCAGACACCAGCGAGCAATCCGTTTTGCGCAGCGGTCCGGCAATGATGGGGTTTTTGTCAGACACCGTGTTGCAAAACTCAAAACCCAGGTCGCGCCGCATGTGCGCCCACGGGTTGAGTGCGCCGTTCGCATGGTTCTTGGCTGCGATGCGTGCCAGTGTTTCCGAATGGTTGCCGTAGCTTCGGAAGTAGTCTTCAGCCACTGTGCCGAATATGCCGGGAAACCCGCCCGGTGGCGAGCCGGTTTCGCCCGAGTAGCCGCAGTCGCCGAGGATGCGCGTGACCTCGGCACCGCTGACGTCCGTCATCTTCTCTGCGCCGACCACGAGTGCAATTTTGGCGCGGCCCGCTTCAATCGCATCGCAGGCGGCGTACAGGGCGGCCGAGCCCGAGGCGCAGGCGTTCTCCAGCCGCGTCGCGGGTTTCCAGCGCAGGCCCTCGTCGGCTCCGAAGGCCAGTGATGAGGCAAAGATGTCGGGCGCAAAACCGCCGTTGAGGTTGCCCAGCCAGGTGCCGTCGACCTCGCGCCCGCTGATACCCGCATGCGCCAGTGCCCCGGTTGCGGCCCGCACGATGAGGTCTTCCAGCCGCATGCCGTCAAACTTGCCGAAGGGGAGATGGCCCCAGCCCACGATCGAAACGCTCACGACAATTCCTGGTTCTGCTGTGTTCAGCTGTGCATCTGTATAGTCAGATGCAGGACTTTAGGTCTGGCGTGGCCATCCGTACAGGCGTCAAAATACGCTAGGGTTTCCCCGCAAAGACCGCTGCTTCATTTTCCGAAAGACATGGCCCTGGCTCCTTCCCCCTCCACGCCCCACGATGACCTGCTGCTGGTGTTCGACATCGCGCCGGTGGGGCTGCTGGTCAGCCGCAACCGCGTGATCCAGTCGTACAACCAGGCCTTTTGCGACATCTACGGTTACGGCCCGGAAGCGCTGCGCGGCGAGTCGTTCGAGCGCATCTACCCCTCGCGCCAGGAGTTCGACCACACCGGCGAACGCGCCTACGTCGCCATGCGTGAAACCGGCGCCTACGCCGACGACCGCATCATGCGCAAGGCCGACGGCCAGCTGTTCTGGTGCCATGTGTCGGGCCGCGCCACCGACCGGGCCAACCCGTTTGAGGTGGCGGTCTGGGTGTTTGAAGACATTTCGTCGGCCCGCCCCGTGACCACCGAGCTGACCCCGCGCGAACGCGAGATCGCACAGTTCCTGGTCAACGGCAAAAGCAGCAAGCAGATCGCGCTCGAACTTGGCACGGGCTTTCGCACTGTGGAGTCGCACCGTGCCCGGCTGATGCGCAAGTTTGGTGTCTCCAGCAGCAGCGAGCTGATCGCCAAACTGGTGGGCCGGCCCTGAGCCTGTGGGCTGGCCCGGCAAGCTGGATGTAAAGTCGACTTTACATTTTGGGTGCTCTGGCCGGCCCGAAGACGCCAAAACCTGTTTTTGAGCCGGAAAAGGCCTGTTTCTAGGGGTTAAAAATGGCTATAGCCCAATGAATATGGGCGTTAGCAGCTATTTAAAACGTAGCAACCCGAGGTAAAACCTTCGTCAGGCGTGTTCGCGCAGCCGCATGATCAGCTCGTCCAGGGCGCCTGCTGCGCCATCGGGGTCGCGCTGGCGCAGGCGCTGCACGAGCTTGCGGCGCAGCGGGAAGAGGTCAGGCCGCGGCCGCACGGGGATCACGTGCAGCATGCGTTCGCGCAGGATGGTGGTCATGGTCTGCGCCATCAATATCAGCGCGTCGTTGTGCCCGGCTGCGGCAATCGCCGAGAAAAACCCGCTGGCCGATTCGATGCGCTGCGCCAGCGTGTCGTCGGGGCCGTGGCCTTCGACCTCACTGGCCGCGGCCTCGACGGCGTCGATGTCCTCGTCGCTGGCGCGCTCGCAAGCCAGCCGCAGCAGGGTGCCGTAGAGCGTGCGGTAGGCCTCGTCGATGTCCACGGTGCCGGGCTTGCCTTGTATCACCAGCGCGCGCAGCGACTGCGCCAGCATCATGTAGGCGCCCTTGTAGAACACCAGGGCATGGTCGT
Organism: Pseudomonadota bacterium; assembly: GCA_040390295.1. GTDB lineage: Bacteria > Pseudomonadota > Gammaproteobacteria > Burkholderiales > Burkholderiaceae_C > Polaromonas. The sequence goes on along the minus strand of JAZJYR010000017.1, from coordinate 112,570 downwards.
TGCCGCCCCCACCCCCCTCACCCATGTGTTTGACCTCACCGATGAAGATGTAGTGGTCGCCCGCATCGTGGCGCGCATGGACGCTGCATTCAAAGCTGGCCAGGCATTCATCGATGACAGGCATGCCCAGTGGGCCCGGCCGCCAGGCCACGCCGTCGAACTTGTCGGCCACCTTGCTGGAGGCGAAGCGGCCCGAGAGCGCGTCCTGCCGCTGCGACAGGATGTTGATGGCAAAGCCGTCGGCTTCGGAAAAGACGCTCACCAGGCTGCTGGCCTTGCGCAGGCTGAATAGCACCAGCGGCGGCTCGAGCGACACCGAACTGAAGGAGTTGCAGGTCAGGCCCGCAGGCTGGCCGTCGGCGGTGCGGGTGGTGATGACGGCCACACCTGTCGGGAAGCAGCCCAGCAACTGGCGCAGGCGTTTGGGGTCGATGTCGGGGCGTAGCAAGGTCTGGGTTTGCAGGGCCGGGGCTTCGGCGACGGGGGAGGCGGCGTCCATCATGGGTTTCAAGGGTGCGGGTCAGTAGATGTTGACGAGCGTCGCTTTCAGGAAGCCGCCGTCGACCACGATGTCCTGTCCGTTGACGTAGGCAGCGGCATCGCTGGCGAGAAACGCCACCGCATCGCCGATGTCCTGCGGCCGGCCGATGCGCCGCGCGGGAATGCGGGCGATGCGGCCCTGCAGTTTGGCCTCGTCGCGGTAGTGCACCTCCGACAGCGGCGTGCGTATGAGCCCGGGGCTGATGCTGTTGGCGCGCAGGCCGCGCGGCCCCCACTCGACCGCCATCTGGTGGGTCAGGGCGCGCAGCGCCGCCTTGGTCGGGCCATAGGCACCGACCTGGGTAGCCACCTGCGCGGCAATCGAGGCCACGTTGATGATGCTGCCCGCCTGGCGGTTGAACATCATGGGCACCAGCGCCTGGGCGCAGAGCAGCGCGCCGCGCAGGTTGACCTGGAAGATGCGGTCCCACAGCTCGACGGGGAAGGTCTCCAGCGGCTGGGGCGAGGCCGAAATGGCCGCGTTGTTGACCAGCACGTCGCAGCGCCCGAACTGCGATCGCACACGGTCGGCCAGCGCGGTAATGGAGTCCGGGTCGGCAATGTCGCAGTGAAGCGCCAGCATGCCGTCCGCATCGCTGCTACCTTCCTGCGGATAGCTGATGTCGGCTGCCACCACCTGCGCGCCCATGCCGGTGAGCCGCTTGCAAATGGCGGCACCTATGCCGCCCGAGGCACCGGTTACCACAGCCACGCGGTCGTGCAGCGCCTGGCTGTCGAAGGCGGGGGCGGCCTCATCCTGCGCATCGCTGGTTTTCTGCGTGAGGTGCGCGCGCACGCGGCCCTGGTCGTCGAGCCAGCCCTTGCCTGCGGCGTAGCTGATCATCGCGTCAAAACGGGCGTCCCAGTCGGGGGTACCGGCCAGGTCCGACAGCAGGCGCAGCACGGCGGGTTGCAGCCGCACATGGCCTTCGCCGTCACGGCTGCCGATGCGCGCAATGCAGCGCTCCAGCTGCTCCGCGGGCTGGGTGTCTACCAGCACATCGAGCTTGTCGAAAACCGAGGGCTCTTTCAGGGTGATGGCGCCGCTGCGGGCCAGGTACACACGCATGTAAATCCTTTTGAAGCGTTCAGGGCTTGCCCGCACGCATCCGTGTGCGTGCGTTCAGAAACGAAAGTCGGGGGCGGGGCCTACTTTTCCTTCAGGTCGGCCGAGAGCGCCAGGCTCTGCCAGATGCGCGCATCCGCCTTGATGGAGTCCGCAAACTGGCGGGCCGTGCGGCTCACCGGCACGACCATGTTCTGGCCTTCGATTTTTTGGCGCACCTCGTCGGTTTTCTGCAGGGCGTTGATTTCCTCGGCGAGGCGGTCGATGATCTCGCGCGGCGTTCCGGCCGGTGCAAACACGCCGTACCAGCCGTCGGCGTCGAACTTGAAGCCCTGCTCCGACAGCGTGGGCACATCCTGCGTGGCGGGGCCGCGCCGCGAACCGGTGGTGCCCAGCGCCAGCAGCTTGCCGCTGCGGATGTGCGGAATGGGCGAAGCGATGTCGGCAAAGCCCACGCTGATGTTGTTGCCCAGCAGGTCGGTCACCTCGGTGACCAGCGACTTGTAGGGCACATGGGTCATGTTCAGGCCGTAGGCGGCCTTGATGCCCTCCATGGCCAGGTGGCCGGATGAACCGGTGCCCCAGGAGGCATAAGACAGCTTGCCCGGGTTGGCTCTGGCAAAGGCCACCAGGTCAGCCAGGTTCTTGAAACCCGTGCTGGGGTGGGCCACCAGCAGGATGCCGGCCGCCCCGACCTGGGAGACGGGCACCAGGTCCGTCTCGGTGTTGTAGGGCATCTTGGGCAGCAGCACCGGGTTGATGAGGATGGCCGAGGACGGTGCAAACAGCAGGGTGTAGCCGTCGGCTGCCGACTTGGCGACGTAGTCGCAGGCGATCAGGCCGTTGGCGCCCACTTTGGATTCCACCAGCACAGGCTGCTTGAGGACTTTCTGCAGCGGCGCGGCGATCAGCCGGGCAAAGATGTCACCGCCCGCACCAGGTGAGGCCGTCACGATCAGCCTGATGGGCCGTGTGGGCCAGGCGTCGGCGGCGCGCGCCTTGATGCCCGCGCCCAGCAGCACACTGCTCATCAGGACGGTGCGGCGGTTGAGGGGCTTGTGATTGTTCATGCTTGTCTCCTGCTTTTTTTAATGAATGAATCTGTCAATCGGTGTCTCAGGCCGCGACCGCACCGGCGTCGGCTTTTTTGGCCGATGCCGGGTTGCGGGCCAGCTCCTTCTGGATGGCCGGGATGATTTTTTCGCCCCACAGCGCGATTTGTTTGAGCATGGTCTTCTGGTCGAAGTCGCCGAGCTGCGTTTGCAGCGCAATGTGTTTGGGCCGCAGGATGCTGATTTCTTCCAGCATCTTGTCGATGACCTGGTTGACCGGGCCGACCGGCAGGTTCTGGCGCAACTGCTCGAAGGTGGGGTCGGTGGGCGAGGGGACTTCCCTGACCATGTAGCCGTCTTCCGATTGCGCGCGGCGGAACTTGAGGCTTTCGGAGATGCGGCGCTGAAAGCGCGCGTTGTCCAGGTAGGCGTCGATCTCGGACGACTTGTCGGACGCAAATGCGCAGCGCAAAAAGCCGAACTTCACATCCTCGTCCAAATCCTTGCCGTTCTCTTCTGCGACCTTGTCCAGGCGCTCGCGCAGCCCGCGGATGGCGTCGTTGCCGTTGAGCAGGGCGGTCACAAACAGGTTGTGGCCCTCACGCACGCCGCGGCCAAGTGCCACCGGGTTGCCCGAGGTGACCCAGATGGGCGGCATGGGGTCCTGCACGCAGCGCACGGCGATGGAGCTGGGCGGCACCTTGAGGAACTTGCCCTCGTATTCAAAAATCTTCTGGTTCAGGCCCTTGGGGATGATGTCCAGGAACTCGTTGTAGATGGCGCTGGCATCGGCGATGTTGACGCCAAAGCGCTCGAACTCGAACTCCTGGTAGCCCGAGCCTATGCCCAGGTCGAGCCGGCCATTGGAGACGGTGTCGACAAAACCAACCTCGGCCAGAAACCGCGCCGGGTGGTACAGCGGCAGGATGCACACTGCCGTGCCCAGGCGGATGCGGGTGGTCTTGGCCGCCATGTGCGCAATCATCATCAGGGGTGACGGCGAGAGCGAATAGTTGTTGAAATGGTGCTCCGCGTACCAGGCACTGTTGAAGCCAGCCTGCTCGGCAGCCAGCGTCTGCTCAATGGAATTACTGATGACTTGCTGCGATGTCTGGTGGTAGCCTCGCTGCTGGGCCAAAATGAATACGCCGAATTCCATGGGGGTTCTCCGCAAAATTTTCCCTTTCGGGGGTTGGCAAATCATAGGGATTCAAACCGTTTCCGGTATCTCGGAAAGCGGTGATCTGTACTGCAAAAACTGGAGGATTCATGGACAGGTTGCGAGCCATGGAGCTGTTTTTATCCATCTCACAAACCCAGAATTTTTCCGAGACGGCGCGTCGTTTTGGCATCTCTGCGACGGCGGTGTCGCGCATGATTACCGACATCGAGGACGAGCTGAAGGTCAAGCTGCTGCTGCGCTCGACACGCCAGGTGGCGCTGACGGAATCCGGTCAGGAATACGCGCGCCAGCTGGAGGGCATCCTGTGGCGCATCAAGGAGCTGCAGAGCAACATCACCGCCATCAGCGCCGCGCCCGAAGGCCTGCTGCGGGTGCATTCGCGCATGATGTTCGGCCTGGGCGTGCTGCCGCGCCTGATCGCTGATTTCCGCAAGCTCTACCCGGGCATCCACATCGAGCTGAACCTGACCGAGGCGCTGGTGGACCTGCGGCGCAACCAGTTTGACATCGACTTTCGCATCTCGCCGCCGGTCGAGGCCAGTGTCAAGCGCCGCATGCTGTTTCTGAGCGACCGCTACCTGGCTGCCTCACCGGCTTACCTCAAAGGCAAGCCGCCGCTGAAAAAGCCCGAAGACATCCTGGACCACGATTGCCTGGCCTACCAGTTGCCGGGTTATGACTACATGTGGCGCTTCATGCACAAGGACGACACCTGCGAAATCGCCTTCAAGCCGCGCCACGTCAGCAACAACGGCATCGCGCTGCTGGAACTGGCGCGCATGGGCCAGGGCCTGGTGCTGCTCGACGACTACACGGTGCACGAGGACCTGCGCCAGGGCCGGCTGGTGCGGCTGCTGCCCGACCACCGCATCAGCAACAAGAGCTTTGAGGAAGGCATGTACGCCACCATCCTCGACACGCCCATCATTCCGGCCAAGATACGCCTGTTCATGGACTTTGTCGCCGAGAGTGTGGCGGGCAGCGAGCGGCGCTTTGCCGCGCATGGCAACCCCGAGCTGACGGTTTTTTCGGCTGATGCTACAGATGCAGGCGGCACAGCGGCCGCGCCACGCCGCAAAACCCCACGCCCCTCACTTTAAGCACCGCGCCGTCCAGCGGCCCCGAGGCGCTCAGGCGGCCGCTGTTGCTGATGGAGGTGACAAACAGGTCGGTCATGTCCGGGCCGCCAAAGCACAGCGCGCTGGGGTGGGCCACGGGCAGCGCAATGCGGTGCGTCATCTGCCCCTGCAGGTCAAAGCGCGCCACGGCGCCTGCGCGCACCAGCGCCGTCCACAGGCCGCCGGCGGTGTCAACACAGCAGCCGTCGGGGCCCGAGCCCTGGGCATCCGTGTTCACAAAGACCTGTTTGTCCGACAGTGACCCGTCGGGCTCCAGGCGGTGCGACCAGATGGTGCGGGCCGCGCTGTCGGCCACCAGAAAACGGCCGCTGACCGGGTTCACGCACGGCCCGTTGGTGATGCCCAGACCCTCTTCTATTTTTTGCAACTGCAGGCTGGTGTCGAGCCGGTAAAGCCCACCGAGCAGTGGCTCACCGGCCTCGCGCGGCACATGCATGGTGCCGGCCACAAAGCTCCCGTCGTCCAGCGAGATGCCGTCATTGAGCCGCAGGTGCGGGTGGCTGACCTCCAGGCGTGCCAGCAGTTGCAGCGCGCCGCTCTGTGGGTCAAGCGCGGCGATCTCTTCTTTCAGCGCCACCACCAGGTGGCCGTCATGGTTGAAGGCAAAGGAGCCGGTGGGCGGCGGCGCTTCATGGGTGGCCGTGCACTGGCCGGTGTCGGGGTCAAGCGCGTGAATCAGGCCGGCTCGGCAATCCATCACCCAGAGCTGCTGGCCGTGCCAGACCGGGCATTCACCCAGGGCTGTTTTCAGTTGGCCGAGTCTCGTGATCTCCATGCAGGCATGGTAGTTCTGCCTGTCGCCCGCCCCATCTGTGGAATGCTTCATTTTTTGCAGAACACAACCCCGAATTCACTCGAAATCGCCCGCACCCCCCCTCCTATACTCGTTTCGCAAGAGCGGCCCCGCCGGGGCCTCTGTGCTGGTGCGCCCTGCGTCCCGGCCTTTCTTTCCGCATTCTTCAAGAGGTGGTGTATGAGCGATAAATGGGTTCGAATGGAAGTCGAAGGCGGCGTGGGCCTGGTCACCATGGACCGCCAGCCCGTCAATGCCCTGAACCGCGAGATGCGCCGGCAGATGGTGGCCCTGTTTGACGAGATTTCCGAACGCAGCGATGTGCGCTGCGCTGTGCTCACGGGCGCCAACAATGTCTTCTGCGCGGGTGCCGACCTGAAAGACAGGCCGAACAGCGAAGTCGCCGGTGACTTCCTGGACCACAACCGCATCACGCGCGAAACCGGCAACGCCATCCGCGAGTGTTCCAAACCCGTGATCGCCGCCATCAACGGTGCGGCGCTGGGCGCAGGCTTTGGCCTGGCCGCTGCGTGCGACATTCTTTACGCTTCCGAGAACGCCACCGTCGGCATGCCCGAAATCAACGTCGGGCTGGCGGGCGGCGCGTCCATGCTGAAAACACTGTTTGGCCGCTCCACCTTGCGGCGCATGTTTTTTACCGGCCAGCGCCTGACGGCGCACGATCTCCTCAAGCGCAATGTGATCGAAGACGTGCTGTCTGAAAAAGACCTGCTGCCTTTCACCATGAAGCTGGCCCAGGAAATCGCCGCCAAGGCGCCGCTGGCCATGGCCTACGCCAAACGCGCGGCCAACATGGTGGATGTGATGCCCCAGCGCGATGCCTACCGCTTTGAGCAGGAGTTCACCGTCACCCTGTCCAAAACCGAAGATGCCCGCGAGGCACGGGCGGCCTTCCTGGAAAAGCGCGCACCTGTCTTCAAAGGTCGTTGAGCGCATGCTGACCCAGGTTCAGGCAGCCCCGGGCGCAGGGCTGGACGCATTTTTCAAAGCCAATGGCGTCGCGGTGATCGGTGCCTCTGAAGACATCACCAAAATTGGCGGACGGCCTGTACAGCTGCTGCGTAAGTACGGTTATGCCGGTCCCATTTATCCCGTTAACCCCAAGGGCGGCACCATTCAGGGCCTCGTGGCCTACGCTTCTATCCTGGATACGCCCACTGCTCCCGACATGGCCATTCTGGCGGTGCCCGTAGACGCCACGCTGCAGGCCGTGCGCGACTGTGCCAGCCGCGGCGTGCGCGGCGTGATTGTGCTGACATCCGGTTTTGCCGAGGCAGGCCCCGAGGGCACAGCCATCCAGGACGAGATGGTGCGCGTGGCGCGCAGCCACGGCATGCGCCTGCTCGGCCCCAACTGCCTGGGCACCGTGAATGTGGTCGACAAACTGGTGGGCTCGTTCTCCATCGCGCTGGAACAAAACATGCCGCCGGCCGGGCACGTCGGCATCGTCTCGCAATCGGGCAACATCGGCAGCTTCACCATGCAGAACATGGCCCAGCGCGGCCTGGGTGTGAGCCGCTTCATCGCCACCGGCAACGAAGCCGATGTGGACGTGGCCGACGGCCTTGCATCGCTCGCTCTGGACCCCGACACCCGGATCATCCTGTGCTGCATGGAAACCTGCCGCCATGCCGGCCGCCTGATTGCGGCACTGGACATGGCGCGACAACAGCAAAAGCCGGTCATCGTCCTCAAGATCGGGGCCACCGAGCAGGGCCAGGTTGCAGCGGCGTCCCATACCGGTGCGCTGATGGGCTCCGATGCGGTATTTGATGCTGTCTTTCGCCGTTATGGCGTGGTGCGTGTACGGTCCTTTGAAGACCTGCTCCATGTGGGCCATGCCGCCACCCTGCTGCGCGCAGACCGCTTGCCGGCCACAGATGCCGTCACGCTGGTGGCTGCCTCTGGCGGCTTCGGCATCATGATGGCCGACGCCATGGTGGAAGCCGGCATGACACTGCCGCAACTCGACGAAACGACCCGGGCGCTGATCCGCGACGCCGTGCCCACTGCCGGCACCAACAACCCGGTGGATGCATCGGCGCAGATGTCGTCCAGGCCCGACATCCTGCTGAAGATGCTGACTGCGCTGCAGAATGATTCCAACGGCAGCACGCTTGTGCTGCTGCTGGCGCTGTCGCTGTACAACGCCCGCCTGCGCGGTGTGTACCTCGAAGCACTGTCCAGCATCCGCGCCAGCCACCCTGATCGTCTGCTGGTCATCATCAGCCAGGGCCCGCCCGATGCGGTGGCCGAGATCAATGCGCTGGGTATTCCGGTCTTCCCGGGCATTCCTGCTGCGGCCAGCGGACTGGCGAGCCTGGTCAGGCTTGGCCAGCTCACCAGGCTGCCCAGGGCGACGACCTACAGCGGCCCCATCGACCGCGTGGACCCCGCCGTGTTTCGCAACGAGTTTCATGCCAAGCAGGCGCTGGCGGCCGCGGGAATCAGCGTGCCGCGCGAAGAGGTGGTGACGTCGGCCGATGATGCGGTGCGCAGCGCACAGACGACGGGCTATCCGGTGGTCCTCAAGATCGCTTCGGAAGACATCGCCCACAAGACCGAAATCGGTGGGGTGGCACTGAATCTGCAAGACGATGATGCCGTGCGCCAGGCGTATGAACGTCTGGTGGTCAACGCCAGAAAACACGCACCCCGGGCACGGCTCGATGGCGTGCTGGTGGCGCCGATGGTCAGTGGTGGCGTAGAGATGATCGCCGGGGTGTCGCGCGATCCCGTCTTCGGTCCGGTGGTCATGGTCGGACTGGGCGGCATTTATGCGGAAATCCTCAAGGATGTCGCGGTACAGGTGGCGCCCGTCTCCGAAGATGAGGCGCTGCTCATGATTCGCAGTCTCAAGATGTTCCCTCTGCTGGACGGCGCTCGCGGTCAACCCAGGGCTGACGTGGCGGCGGCTGCCCGCACCGTGGCCAGGCTCTCGGAATTTGCATGCCGCCATGCCGGCGATGTGGCTGAAATCGACATGAACCCGATCCTGGTCAAGCCAGAAGGTGAGGGCGTCCTTGTGCTCGATGCCCTGATGGTTGCGCGCTCCTCCCAACCCCCTGCAAACTGAAATCACGCATGCACATGGAAAAATCCCCGGCCATACCGGACCCGGCGGCAGGACCTGCCGTTTACCGGGACTACGCGCGCCAGTGGCTACGCGCCCACCTGCCCGAACACATGCGTTCGGACAGCGTCAACTACCGTACACCCACGCTCGACGAATGCCGCGACTGGGAGGCTGGGATGTACGCAGCGGGCCTGGCCGGCATGACCTGGCCCAGGGCCTATGGCGGCCTGGGTCTGACCATGCGCGAGCACCTGGCCGTCAACAAGGAAATCGGCGCGCTGGCCATGCCGGAGAGCGTGAGTTCCATCGGCAAGGAGCTGGCCGGCCCCATCATCCAGACCGTCGGCACCGAGGCCCAGAAGCAGCAGTTTTTGCCCGACATCCTGGCGATGCGCAGCTACTGGTGCCAGGGTTTTTCGGAGCCCGATGCGGGCTCTGACCTCGTGCGCCTGCGCACCCGCGCCGTGCAGGAAGGCGACAGCTGGCGCATCAACGGCCAGAAGATCTGGACCAGCGGCGCGGCCAAGGCGCACTACTGCCTGCTGCTTACCCGCACCGGCACGGTGGCCGACAAGCACCGCGGCCTGCTGATGTTTGCCGTGCCCATGAGCACGCCAGGCATTCGCGTGGTGCCGATCAAGTCCATCGATGGCAAGGAATCGTTTGCCGAGGTGTTCTTCGACAACGTGGTGGTGCCTGATGTCGCCCGCCTGGGCGCACCGGACGAAGGCTGGAACGCCGCCATCCGCGTGCTGTCGATCGAGCGCGCCACCAACCGCATGTACCGCGCCTGGCGTTTCGAGTGCGAGCTGCGCCAGCTCGTCGCGGCCTGCCAGTCCGACCCACAACTGGCCCGGCTGCTGGACGACGGCCACTACCAGCGCCGCATTGGCGATGTGGTGGTCGAGATCGATGCGCTCAAGGGCCTGGTCGAGCGTACGGTGAACCAGCTCATGGCCGGCGACAACATCGGTGCGCGCGGCTCGCTGACCAAGCTCTACTGGTCGGAATGCCACCAGGCCTTCATGGGGCTGGCGCTGTCGGTCGTCTCCCATGTGACGCCGCGCTCCAGCGCTCTCGCGCAGCGTGCGCGCAAGGCCTTCACCACCGGCTACCTGTACGCCCGCGCCGAAACCATTTATGCCGGCACGACCGAAGTGCAGCTGGACATCATTGCCCAGCGCATCATGAACCTGCCCAAGGACCTGTGAGGCCATGACCATGACCACGACCGAAGACGATCTCAGGCCGGCAGAGTTTGCACAGGCTGCTGCCGGCGCCATCACCGACGCGCAGGGCCGCGGCTTTCGCGATGCCGCGCGCATCCTGGCCGATGCCGGCCTGAGCGGGGTGTGTGCGTCCGAAGCGGCAGGCGGCCTGGGGCTGGGCATTGACTTTGCCGTGCCGCTGGTAGCGGAGGCGGGCAAGCTGCAACTGCAGTGGCCCCTGCCTGAAACCATTCTGGTGGCCAGGGCGCTGGGTGATTCGCCGCTGGCCGCCGAGCTGGCCTCGGGCCGGCGTGTGGCCACCTGGGCCTTGCAGGGCAGCCTGCCCGAGGGCTTTGCCGGCCACGCCCGCCATGCTGCCGAATGCGACTGGGTGCTGGTGGCCGATGGCCGGGGCGGCGGTGCGCTGCTCGACATCGGTTCACTGACCCTCAACCACGATGAAGCGCTGGACCCCGAACACCCTCAGTCCTGGCTTGAGCTGGAGCCCGGCAAGGTCCGCAAGCTGGCCGATATTGATGCGGCAGCTTTTGCAATGCTGCAGCGCGAAGGTCACTTGCTGGTCGCCAGCCTGGTCAACGGTGCAGCCGAAGCAGCCCTGGCCACCACCGCTGCCTACATGGCCACGCGTGTGCAGTTCGGCCGGCCGCTGTCGTCGAAACAGGCCGTGCGCCACCTGCTGGCCCGCATGCACCTGCTGCAAGAAGCAGCCAGTGCCAGCGTGGAGCGCGCGCTGGCCCTGGATGAATACGGCCATGCCCGGCAGACCGGCACTGTGCTGGCCGGTGCGCTGGCCAACGCTGCCTTTGTGCTGGAAAAATCCATTCACCTGCATGGCGGCATGGGCTTCACCTGGGAGCTGCCCCTGCATTACTCGCTGCGCGAGATACGCAAGTTCGATGCGGCCTTTGGTGCGGGCGCACTGGCCCGGCAGGCGGGCCTGCGCTTTATAGCATCTGTTCAAAAAACCACGGAGACAACATGACTCAGGAACTCTCGGGCCGCGTGGCCCTCATCACAGGTGCTGGCGCCGGCATAGGTCGCGAGACGGCCATGCAGATGGCAGCGCGTGGCGCGCTGGTCTGCGTGAACGACCTCAAGGAGGAACTGGTGCTGCCGGTGGTGGAAGCTATTGAAGCCAAAGGCGGCAAGGCCTTTGCAGTGGTGCAGAACATCGCCACCCGCGAGGGCATGCGCAGCGCCATCCGGCGTTCGTTCGAGCATGGCGGCCGTCTGGACATCCTCGTCAACAACGCGGCCTGGGTGCGCTACCAGTCCATTGCAGACATCATGCCCGAGACGGTGGACCGCATGCTCGATGTGGGCCTCAAGGCCGTCATCTGGAGCCTTCAGGAAGCCGTGGCCGTGATGGACCCCCAGCGCGGCGGCGCCATCGTGAACGTGGCCTCGGCGGCGGCCTTGCGCTCGGCCCCCAATTCGGTGGTCTACAGCGCCATCAAGTCGGCCATGCTGGGCATCACGCGTGCGGCGGCCGCCGAACTGGGCGCGCGCAACATCCGTGTCAACGCCGTCTGCCCCTCGGCCGTCCCGACTGAAGGCACGCAGCGCAACCGCAATGCCGAGCGTGATGCCGCCCGCATCGCTGCCACACCGCTGGGCCGCCTGGGCACCGTTGAAGACATCGCCCGCAGCATCTGCTTTCTGGCCGGTGACGATGCGGGCTTCGTCACCGCGCAGGCGCTGGCGGTGGACGGCGGCATTACCTTCACCAACATCTGATGCCAACGCAGTCGGTTCTGATCACGGGCGCGGCCTCTGGCATAGGCCGTGCTGCTGCGCAGCTCTTTGCCGGTGCAGGCTGGCAATGCGTGCTGGTGGACCACAACGCGCAGGCCCTGCAGGAGTTGGGGCGCAGCTTGCCGGTGCCGGGGCAGGGCAGCCATCAGCTTCGCACCGTGGACCTGACCGATGCGCAGCAGGTCGCGTCCCTGCGCGAGGGCACGCCTGTGCTCGACGCCGTCATCAACAACGCCGGCATGTCCGATGCATCCAACATGCCGCTTGCCGTGCAGAGCCCTGAACAGATGGGCCGGCTGCTGGCGCTCAACCTGGCTGCGCCGGCGGCGGTGGTCGATGCCTGTGCGCCCTTGCTCAAGCCCGGTGCGCGGGTGGTGAATGTGTCGTCGGGTGCGGGGCTGCACGCCATTCCCTGGCGCGGGGCCTACAGCCCCAGCAAGGCCGGGCTCATTGCGCAGACGCAGGCGCTGGCGAGTGCCCACCCCGAGTGGTGTGTGACGGTGCTGTGCCCGGGCTTTGTGCGCACCGAGCTGGTCGAGACGCTGATACAGGCGGGCCGTATCGACCCCGCACGTGCGGTCGCCAAAATCCCCCTGGGCCGCATGGCCCTGCCGGAAGAAATGGCGCAGGCCCTGTATTTTCTGGCCAGCGCCGGCGCTGCACCCCTGAGCGGCCAGGCCTTTGCCGTCAACGGCGGCTCGTCGATCTACGGCGGCAGCCAGGCCTTCGCACCTGCCACCCTGGCCCCCCTGCCGCTGGATCTGCCCCTGCAACTGGAGGTTCGCGGCGACCATGCCTCACGCTGGCAGGGTGTGTCTCCTTCCGTGATCGACGGGGCACACTACGCCGCCTGCCTGGACACCTCGCCCCTGCTGGCCGGGCCTGCAGGTCTGCTACACGCCGTGCATGCGGCCGCGGCGCGTTTTGCCGCCCGCCATACGCAGCAGGCCAGCCTCACGCTTGTGATCCCCACCGCGGCGTCCGGCCCCTGGCAGATGGCGGGTGACCATGCGGCGGCGCGCATGATGGTGTCCACCCTGGCCTGTGAATGGGGCAGCCTGGCGCTGCGCATCAACGCGCTCGAAGTGCCTGCAGGCATCGATGCAGCCGCGCTGCATCCGCTGCTGCGTTATGTTTGCGGCGCGGCCGCGCAGTATGTGACTGGCCAGACCTTCAGGTGCGGCGCACCATGACGGCCCGGGCCCCTGACAGCGGCGGCATTTCGGAGAACCGCGAAGAGATCAAGGCCCGCTTCATTGCCGAGCGCGGCTACTGGCGGCCGTGGGTGGACGTGATGCTCCAGGTGTCGCCGGGTTTTGTGGCGCAGTACGCGCACTACGCGGGCTACCCGGCCCGCACCGGCCCCCTCACGCCGCGCATGGTGGAACTGATTTATGTAGGGCTGGACGCCTCGTCATCGCACCTGTTCGAGTCGGGCCTGCACACGCATACCAAAAAGGCAATCGAAGCCGGCGCCACGCAAAACGACATCTTTGATGTGCTGCACCTTGTGACGGTGCAGGGCATGGCCAGCGTGTGCCAGGCGGCAGACATCCTGGTCGAGTTGACCGGGTCAAAAGGCGCTGCACAGGCCCCCGCTGTCGACGCCGCCCTGCAGGCCCGCATCGACCAGTGGGGTACACCGCATGCACTGGCCCTGGCATCGGTGGCCCGGCTGGATGCGGGGTATGCGGAAGCGCTGCTTGACTTTGTCGACAAGGGCAGACCCGGCGGCGGCCTCAGCGATGCCGAGCGCAGCCTGGTGCAACTGGCCCTGCACGCCTGCTTCACCGCCTTCAACCCGGCGGCGATACGCCAGATCATCACCACGGCCCTCGCGCAGGGCCTGTCATCGGCCGAACTCCTGCAGGCCATACAACTCGGCGCCCACCTGGCCGTCCACGGCACCGCGCTGGGCGCCAACGTCTACCGGCAGGTGTCGGGTGCGGCGGGCAGTGAAGCGGCAATGTAAAGTCGACTTTACATTTTGAGGTCCCGGGCCGGCCCGCGCCCTAAAAAACGGTCTGAAAGCCCGAAAAAGCCTGATTTTGAGGGTTAAAAATGGCTGTAGACCAATGGATATAGGCGTGGGCAGCTACTGAATCAATAGCAAAATCTGCGTGCAGCAGATTGGTAAATCCCGGAGAATTCCGCTTTGCGCTGTTGACCGCCATCACGCCGAAGTGATGGTGCGGCCAAAGGGAATCGAACCCCTATCTGCCCCTTAGGAGGGGGCCGTTCTATCCATTGAACTATGGCCGCAACACCTGCAGTTGCTGCAGGGGAAGCGAGATTGTATTCGCTGGGCTGCCAGCGCTGCGGCCCGCTCAGTCGTAGGGGAAGGTGAAAATCAGGTCGACCGCGCTTTGTTGCCCGGCCTGGGCGCGTACGGTGAAGCGCTGCGACAGGTCGTAGAAAACGAACAGGGTGCCGAGTGCGCCCGAGATGCTGCGCTCATAGGCTGCATAGAAGTTGCGCGAGAAGCGCTTGCCGAGCGTGACAGCACCTTCCGTGGTGGTGCCGTCGGTGTTGCTGGCAGCGCCCCTGAATGACAGCTCATCGAGCCCCAGGGAAGATGCCAGCCCGCCCGACAGCCCGCCGCTCTTGCTGCCCAGCAGTGCAAGGGCGGCCTGCTGCAAAAGCGCCGCTTCTGCGCCACCTGAAGCGGACGCACGCCCGACCACCAGCCATGACAGTTTCTCGGCATCGGGCAACTCGGGCTGCGCGTACAGGCGCACACGCGGCAGAAGCGCGGTGCCGGTGATTTGCACCCCCACGCGCTGGGTGAGGTTGGGGCGAATGGCCAGGATGTCGAGCGCCGGGTTGTCGATGGGGCCGCTGAAGCGCAGCACGCCCTGCTCGACATCAAGCCTTTGCCCATAGGCCCGGTATTGACCGCCAAAGGTGTTGACGGTGCCGACCAGTCTTGGCTCGGTGATGGCGTCGCCCGTCAGTGCGAGCGTGCCGCGTATGCGGGTGTCCATGCCTTTGCCCTGCACGCGGAAGTCCTCGCCCAGGTCGATATCGACAGCAATTTTGAGCGCGGCTGAATCCTGTTTTGCGGGTGTGCGTGAGGCGCTGGTTTCGGCCGGGGCTTTTCGCCCGGCTGCGGTGCCCGAGGTGCTGCGCACCACCACGTCGTCACCGAGTTGCGGCGTGCCTTCATCGGGCAACAGGATGCGCGCCTCGTCGACCTTGAGCTTGCCGGTGAACTGCGCGAGCTTTCCTTCGAGCCTGGCCTGCAGCTCGCCCGAGAGCGTGACCTGCCTGTCGGTGCGTATGCTGGCGCGCAGCCGGTCGAGTTTGGCGTCGAGCGCTACCTGCGGCTTGCCGTCCAGCCAGGCGGCTTCACCTTGCGCGGTGAGCTTGCCGCCAGTGTTGTTGGTGCCTGCGCCCTGCAAGGTGAACTCATTGATGCGCATGCGCGTGCCGTCCAGCCGCGCACGCAGGCGGCCATTGCCGAACTCGATGCCATCGACGACGGAGCGCAGTGCAAGGTCATTGGCGCTCAGGTCGCCCGCCAGTTGCGGCAGGGCGCGTGTGCCGCTGATGGCGACGTTGGCACCGAGCGTGCCGCGCAGCCGCCAGCCCGGCGGCGCCAGGACAGACCACACACCGATGCGCGGCAGCTGCGCATGCAACTGGCCGCGCAGGGGCGCGTCTGCAGGCCAGGTCCATCCGCCGGCCGTGTCTTTGGCAAGCCGTGTGGTGAGTTGCCCGTCAGCGGTGCCTGCACGTTCGCTGTCCCAGCGCAGTGCCAGGGTCAGTGCATCGCCATTGCTGTCGAGTGACAGGCGCGCTTCCTTCACGCCAGCGGCCACGCGGCTCGCTGCACCTTGCGTGCTTTCAGCCTGCACGCTGATGTCGCCGCTGCTGCGCGCCAGGCTGGCCTTGACACGCATGGCGTCGCCGAGTTGCGCGTCCCATGTGCCGTCGAACACGAGGTTGCCAGCCAGGCCCGCCCCCGCCATCTGCTCGCCGGCGATGAGCTCTATCCATGCAAGGGGCAGGCCGCTGATCCTGCCGGCCGTGGTGAGCTCACCACCACGCCGGCGTATGGGTTGCCATTGCACCAGCGCTTGTGAACTGGCGGTTGCTGGCGCTGACATGTTGCTGCGTGATGGGGCGAGCAACACGGCCTCACCGGCACCTGATTCAAAAGTCCCGCCCGCTGCGCCGGGTGACCAGCGTAGCGCTACGTTGCCTCTTGTTGACAGTCGCCATGCGCCTTCACCCAAAGCGGGGTCTTCCAGCGACAGGCTGAGTTGTTTGACCACCGACTGCCATGCCGATGTGGCCCAGCCGTCGAGTGCGCCCTGGCGCGCAGCGGTGATGCGCCCGCCATCTGCAGCCAGCTGCAAGGCATAGCGGCGTGTACCGCTTTCAACCCTCCCTTGCAAAGCGAGTTGTGCCTGACTGGGTTTGCCGTTAAGGCTGGCGTCAAGTGCGCGTATCTTCAACACGCTCGCAGCCGTTGTTGCCGAGCTCATGATTTGCGTCGCGGTGGGCGAAAGGGGCAGTGACGGCGAGGCAGTCGCTGCAGCGGTTTTGAGTGGGCCGCTGCGCCAGTCGAGCGAAGGCACCTGCAGCTTGGCCTGCAGCGCAGGGTCTTGCCAGCCGCCCTGCCAGGCCAGCGTGAGTGCTGCGTTGCCAGATGCACTGGCGGCCTGCACTTCAGCCGGCATGCCTGGTAGTTTCTGCAGCCAGCGCAGCGCCTGTGATGCGTCTTTGGCCTGCATGTCCAGCGTGCCTGCGCCGCTGGCCTGACGCAGGTCGCCTTGCGCCTGTGCCTGCAGTCCGGGCGCTGTCAATGTGACGTGGCCCTTGCCAGCCTTTGCGGCGGGCTGTACTTCAAGCGAGCCTGCTGCTTCTGCATCATCCGTGCGAACGCGGAAGGCCGAAAGCGCCAGCGTGCCGCCGGCCTGGCCTGCATCCCAGCGCCCCGTGGCGTTGGCATCGCGCAGGCGCAACTGGTAGCCTTTTTGTGGTGGTACTGATCTGGTGGCCTTCGCTCCATTGGCGGAGTTGAGGCTCGCATCAAACGCAATGGCGATGCCCTGACTTCTGGCTTCTGCGCGTCCGTCCACCGGCAGTGACGCAAACTGCGTATGTAATGCGGCAGGGTTGATCTGTTTGAAGCTGGCCTGTACCGACCAGTCCTGGCGCGGCGCGGTCGATGTTGTGTTCGGCGTCGTATTGGACGTTGATGTTTGCGGCGCGCCCAGCCACTGGCCCGTTGCCGTCAGCTCGCCACCGCCAAGCCCGGCCTTCAGGCTGCGCATCATGGCTGCCCCATCACGCCATTCGCCCTGGGCCTGCAGGCTTTCAAGCGGCAGGCGCTTTTTGTCCCACGGGCCGGGCAGTTCATTGACCAGTTGTGTTTGAAGCGACCATGCGGACGTCGTGGCGGTTTGGGTTTGTGCAGGGCGCACGCTGGCATGACCTGTCAGCCGTGTTTGCGGAGCGTCGGGCCAGAGCGCTGCCACATCCAGCGCACGAAAATCTGCGTCTGCTTCGGGCAGGGGTTGCGCAGCCCACAGGGTCACGCGTGCAGTTGCCGTTGCATGCGGTGCCAGGCTTGCCACCGTGGCCGTACCCGCTTGCATTTGCAGGACGGCCTTGAGCGCCAGTTCACTCAACAGGCCTTTGGCGCTGGCATTGAAAGTCAGCGGCAGCGTGGTGGTGCGGCCGGGTAGGGGCGCATCCACCGTGCCCGTGATGGCCGCTTCAAGTTCAAGCGGCTGCGCCGATGTCAGCGTGGCCTTGCCCTGGTAGTGGCCTTTGGCAAACTGTGCATTTTTCAAGGCGAGTTCATGGCGCAGGCCGGTGTAAAGGTAGTTGCCGGCGATGCCCTCAACCTCTATGGCCGGCGAGCCTTGCCACTGAAAACGCCCGACTGCAAAATCATCGAGTGCAATGCGCAGCGGCAAGCCCAGCGCAACCGGTGGCAGGGAGGGCGTGGTGGACGGCGGCCGCTGGTCATCAACCCTGACCAAGGCTGCAGACAGCCGGTTGAGCTGCAGCGTGCCGTGCAGCAATGACCAGGGCTGCCATGAAAGCGCAACATCATGGGCCTCCACCGTCATGCCGTCCTGTTGCCACATGAGGCGCTTGACTTCGCCGCCCTTGCGCAGCGATCCGCTGGCGCCTTCGGACAGCAGCGGCTGGTATCTGGCCACCCAGCGCAGGCCGGTGGCCAGCGAGCCGTCACTGCCGGCCCACCACCACAGTGCTGCTGTTGCCATGACCGCGATGAGCAACAGGCTTGAGAGAACTGCCGCCAGAATTTTCAGCCAGTGTGGTGCTTGCCGCGAGCTTGGCTGCATGGCTGTTTGTGTGCTGTCCCCGGCCTGCATCAGAAAACAAAACCCACGTTGACATGCAGCCGCAGCGCCCTGACCTTGACGCCATAGGCCAGGTCAATCTGCAGCGGGCCGATGGGGCTGCGCCAGCGCAGGCCGGTGCCTATGCCGACGGAAGGCCTGAGGTCCTGCGCACGGTCTGCCACCGCACCTGCGTCCATGAAGACCGTGTGTTCCCAGTCTGTCGGGAGGCCGTCTTTGAGCAGGGGCCGTTGCCATTCGACACTGCCGACTGCCATGTAGCGGCCCGGCCCGACGACACCCCCTGCGAGCGGAATGCCGATGGTGCGGTAGCCGTAGCCGCGTACGGTGCTGTCGCCACCTGTGCGAAACAGTTGCGCGCTGGGGATGCGTGCGTCATTTGCCCCAATCACCGCAGCCGCTTCGGCGCGGGTTGCAATGCGGCCGCTGGCCAATGGTGTGATGCCGAGGTAGCGGCCCACGGCGCGTGTAAAGGGCTGGCGTTTGGTACCCAGCGTCACACCGCCGCCCAGCTCGAAGCCGAGGCCATAGCCCTTGCTGGGGAAGGGCAGGCTGTCAAAGTAGCGGCCCGTCCAGACATAGTTGCCGCTGAGCGCAGAACCATCGCCAATGTCCGAATCCAGCAGTGCGGTGCCGTTGGCGCTCTGCACGCGTGCGCGGTCGTACTGTGCGTAGATGTTGCGGTCTATGCTGTCACCGGATTGCGTGCGGCCAAAGCGCAGGCGTTGCGAGCGTGTGATGAGCAGGTTGTCTTCGATGCGCTCGGCGCGCCCAAGCGCGACCCAGCGCCAGTTGTCGGTGTCTGGAATCGACGTCCACTCGGTTTGCGCATGGGGGGATTTTCGTTCCAGCTGCAGTTTGGTCACGGCGCGCCAGTTGGTGCCGGGCACGCGGTTGTGGGTGTGCTCCAGTGACACACGCGGGCCGTTGTCGGTGCTGGCACCCACACCGAGGATGACTTTTTGCAGCCTGGTCTCGCGCACCTGGACCTGCACCGGCACGGCGCTGGGGTCGTCTTCAGGGTTGACAAAAATATAGGCCGAGTCGAAGTAGCCGCTGGAGGCCAGCCGCAGCTGCGCATCGGTGAGCTGCTTCTGGTCGTACACCGCGCCTTCCGTCAGGCGCGCAAGGCGCGGCACCAGCACCGGGTCATAGCGCTCAACGCCGCTGACCTTCATGGGGCCCAGCTTGTAGAGCGGGCCGGAGTCGAGCTTCAATGACAGCCGCGCCGATTGCGCCGGCGCATCAATATCGGCAAGGCTGTCGGCCAGCTTGCCCGCCGGGTAGCGACGTGCCACCAGCTCACGCAGGGCCTGCGTCTTGGCGCCGTCCCAGGCGTCCTGCGTGAAACGCTGGCCTGGGGACAAACGCCAGTCGCGGCGTATTTCCTCGCGCTGGGCGATGGCGTCCCTGTCGACGGAGGCCGAGATGTCGCCGGAGAAATCAATCGCGACTTCAGCGGTTCGCGTGAAGGGCCCCGGGTCTATCGCCACAACGATGGTCGGGTGCTGGTTGGCTGCGCCTTCACGGGTAATCCTGATGTCGGGGCTGAAGTAGCCCAGCGTGCCGACCAGGTTGCGTACATTGCGCTCGGCCAGCACGACCAGCCGCGCAAGTTCGGCATCGTCCAGATCGGTCACGGCCCGGTAGCGCTGCAGTTCGATATGTTTTTCGACCAGTTCCCTGACGGCAGCCGGTGCCCGCACCACGATGTCGAAGGCGGTGACTTCGGGTGTTGCACTGGAGGGGCCGGTTGCACCTGCAGGTGTGGGTGGGGCCTGCACGCTGGCGGGCGGTGGTGCCGGAGGCGGGGCGGTCCGGGTGACGCCGGAGGCCGGTGTTGCCACCGCTGTCATGGACGAGCTTGCCGACACACTTTCGCCGGGTTTTGCCGGTGTGGCGGGGGCGCCTGCCACGGTCGCCGTCACGGCTGGCGCCGTGTTTTGCGCCTGTGCCTGGCAAGCAGGGGTTGCAAGCGCGACGGCTGCGGCCATCAGCAGCGCTTGAGGGCCCGGCCACGCCTGGCGTGTTCTCGTGTGGATCACGCTGCCCAGTTTACTTGAGCACTATTTCGACAGCATGCGCATGGCTTCTTCCAGCCCCTTGATGGTCAGGGGATACATGCGCCGGTTGACGAGCTGTTGTATGACGCTGATGCTTTGCCGGTATTGCCAGACGCCCTGCGGTTCGGGGTTGATCCAGGCGAATTTGGGGAAGGCGTTGGTCAGGCGCTGCATCCATTCGGCGCCGGCCTCTTCGTTGTTGTACTCAACACTGCCGCCGGGCTGCAAGATTTCATACGGGCTCATGGTGGCATCACCGATGAAGATGAGTTTGTAGTCCTTGTTGTACTTGCGGATGATGTCCCAGGTCGCAAACTTCTCGCTGAAGCGGCGGCGGTTGTTCTTCCACATGAAGTCGTAGACGCAGTTGTGGAAGTAATAAAACTCCAGGTGCTTGAACTCAGACTTCACGGCCGAGAACATTTCTTCAACACGCGCAATGTGGTCGTCCATGGTGCCGCCCACATCCATCAGCAGCAGCACCTTCACATTGTTGTGGCGCTCCGGCACCATCTTGATGTCCAGCCAGCCGGCATTCGCTGCGGTGGACTTGATGGTGTCGTCCAGGTCCAGCTCTTCAACATGGCCCTCGCGTGCAAACTTGCGCAGGCGGCGCAGGGCGACCTTGATGTTGCGCGTGCCCAGCTCCTGCGTGTCGTCGTAGTCCTTGTAGGCCCGCTGGTCCCAGACTTTCACCGCACTTTTGTTGCGGCTTTTTTCCTGGCCGATGCGTATGCCCTGGGGGTTGAAGCCGTTGGCGCCGAAGGGCGAGGTGCCGCCCGTGCCTATCCATTTGCTGCCGCCTTCGTGGCGTTCTTTCTGCTCTTCAAAACGTTTTTTCAGCGTTTCCATGAGCTCGTCCCAGCCCATCTTTTCGATCTTTGCCTTTTCTTCAGGGCTCAGTTCAAGCTCGAGGTTTTTGCGCAGCCATTCGAGCGGCACTTCTTTCGTGAAGTCCGCAATCATCTCCACACCCTTGAAGTAGGCCGCAAAGGCGCGGTCGAACTTGTCGTAGTGCTTTTCGTCCTTCACCAGCACGGTGCGGCTGAGGTAGTAGAAATCATCAATCTTGTAGGCGCCCTCGCCCGGTGTGCCATCCGCGTTGTCCTTGCCGCTGTTGGGGCCGACCACGCCGGCATCCAGCGCTTCGAGCAGCATCAAATACTCCTTGACGGAGACCGGCAGCCTGGCGGAACGAAGGGTGTAGAAGAAATCAATGAGCATGGTGGACCCCTAACGTTGCTTGTCGAGCAGATACAGCAGCTGTGCCTTGACTTCGGGCCATTCGCCGGCGCTCAGGCTGTACATCACTGTGTCGCGAATGGTGCCGTCTCTGCGCAGCGCATGTCCGCGAATGACGCCGTCTTTTCTGGCACCGAGACGCTCGATGGCTTTCTGCGATGCGAAGTTGAAATTGTCGGTACGCCAGCCCACGATGTTGCAGCCCAGTGTTTCAAAGGCATGTGTGAGCATCAGCATTTTGCAGGTGGTGTTGACATGCGTGCGCTGGCAGCGTGCGGCGTACCAGGTGTACCCAATCTCCACACGCTTGAGGTTGGAGACGATGTCGTGATAGCTGGTGGAACCCAGCACTTCGCCCGTCGCGGCATCTAGCACCGCAAAAGCCATGCGGTTGCTGGTGGTGAGCGCTGTTTCGATATAGCTGCGGGTTTCCTGCGGCCCTGGCACCGAGGTGATGCGCAGCTTCCAGAGTTCACCGTCGGCCGCTGCTGCCGCCAGCCCTGCTTCGTGTTGCAGCGCCAGCGGTACAAGCCTGACGCCCCTCGCTTCGAGCGTAACGGGTTCCATGAACGCCATGTTCAGCTTTCAGGGTTGTCCTGGCCGGGCTTTTTACGGCTGCGCCAGCGGCGCGCAATTTGCAGGCCCAGGCCACCGCCCAGCCCCACCAGCACGATGCCGAAGATGCTGCTGTTGCTGTAACCGGCGTCAAAAATATTCAAGCCCAGCAGCCTGCCAATCCAGAAACCGAGCAGCGCGCCGCCCACAAAGCCTATGGCGTCAGACAGGCCTTCAACAAGCATCGATTTCTGGTTCATGGATATCTCTTTTTACAAATGAGTTCAGGCTTAACGATTATTGCGCTGCATGAACACCAGCTTTTCGAAAAGGGTGACATCCTGTTCGTTCTTCAGCAGGGCGCCCACCAGCGGCGGCACGGCCACCTTGTCGTCCCTGCTTTGCAGCGCTTCCAGCGGGATGTCTTCTGCCACCAGCAGCTTGAGCCAGTCCAGCAGTTCGCTGGTCGAAGGTTTTTTCTTCAGGCCGGGCAGGTTGCGCACGTCGTAAAACGTTTTCATGGCCGCTGCCAGCAACTCCTTTTTCAGGCCGGGGAAGTGCACGTCCACGATCTGGCGCATGGTGTCTGCATCAGGAAACTTGATGTAGTGAAAGAAGCAGCGGCGCAAAAAGGCGTCGGGCAGCTCTTTTTCATTGTTGGAGGTGATGAACACCAGCGGCCGGTGTTTGGCCCGGATGAGTTCACGCGTTTCGTACACATAGAACTCCATGCGGTCGATTTCGCGCAGCAAATCGTTGGGAAACTCGATGTCGGCCTTGTCGATTTCGTCGATCAGCAGGGCCACCGGCGTTTCAGACGTAAAAGCCTGCCAGAGCACGCCCTTGACGATGTAGTTGTGGATGTCCTTGACCTTTTCGCCGCCGTCCACGCTGCTGAGCTGCGAATCGCGCAGGCGCGAGACGGCGTCATATTCATACAGGCCCTGCTGGGCCTTGGTGGTCGACTTGATGTGCCACTGGAGCAGCGGCAGGCCCATGGCCTCGGCCACTTCCTCGGCCAGCATGGTTTTGCCGGTACCGGGCTCGCCTTTGACGAGCAGGGGCTTTTTGAGGGTGGCGGACGCGTTGACGGCCAGCATCAGGTCCTGGGTGGCGACGTAGTTTTTGGAGCCTTGGAATTTCATGTTCAAAAGTGCGTTCTGTGTCGTTTGCCGGGTGAAGGGAAGGGGATTTGGGGCAGTATCTGCGCTGTTTCAGGCCAGACGGCGCTTTGGCGGGGCGCGCCCAGATATAATCGAAAGCTGTTTATAACAACAATCCCCACCTGAATCCCACTCGATTGTGCGCGCAAAATGAACAAGCTTTTTACTACGATATTCGCTGTAGCTGTCGCATTTGCGACGGCCTCAGGCCAGGCCCAGGAGATCAAGGGCGACGCCAAGGCCGGTGAAACCAAGAATGCCATGTGCATTGGTTGCCACGGCATCAAGGGCTACCAGTCCTCTTTCCCCGAGATTTACAAGGTGCCCATGATCTCCGGCCAGAGCGCCAGCTATATCTCGTCGGCGCTCCATGCCTACAAAAAGGGCGAACGCAAATACCCCAGCATGCGTGGTATTGCCGAGAGCCTGACCGACCAGGACATCGCCGACCTGGCCGCCTACTACAGTGCCAGCGGCGTCGTGGCCGGTGCCACCTTGCCGGCCGCGCCCAAGGCACCCAGCCCTGAAGTCCAGGCCCTGCTGAACAAGGCCAACTGCGCATCCTGCCATGGCGCCAATTTCAGCAAGCCGATTGACCCGTCCTATCCCAAGATCGCAGGCCAGCACGCTGACTACCTGTTTGTCGCCCTGAAGTCCTACAAGATGGACGCCAGCAACGCCAAGGTCGGCCGCGGCAACGCCATCATGGGCGGCATGGCCAAGCAATACACCAATGCCGAGCTGAAGGCCCTGGCCGGTTATTTGTCCACAGTTGAAGGCGAACTGAAAACGGTGCCTGAAAGCCGTTTCCGCTAAAACGGAACCGCACCATAAAAAAAGCCGCTGATCCAGCGGCTTTTTTTATGCCCGGCTTTCGGTCAGTCCCGAGTTGCCCGGCGTTGAACACAATCGATGTAAGCCGCGCCGTCAGGCGGTCTGCCAGAACGCTGGCTCTCCCAGACCATCTGGCCCAGGCAGTCCATGGTTTCGTGGTGGGCGTCATGCAGCGAGTTGCGCCTCGCGGTCAGCAGCTCAACGGCCTGACGAATGCCACGCGGCTGGTCTATCGAGCATTGCTCGCTGATGGACAGGTGCATGGACAGATGCAAAAAGGGGTTGGTCTTGCCGCCCTCGACGTCGTACATCCTTTCCAGCGCGGCCTCGGCATCTTCAAAGTCAGCGTGGTATTCGGGGTGCTCTGCAATCCACTGGCTTGCTATGGTTTCAATAGCTTCCATGGGTTGACCAGCTTTGGTCTTGGCGTGAACGGAGCAGAAAAACCGGCGGACATCGGCTTGGGACGGCGTGAACATGCGGCAAGGTTATCACGCAGCACGTTCCCGCTGCAGCCGTGGTGATTTGCCCTGCCGCAATTTGTTGACGCAGCTGTCCGGCTGAGTCCTACAGACGATTTTGCTGCCCATCTCTACATTACGGCTCAGGGTGGTGCGGTTCCGGGCCGCGGCGCCATTGCATATTTCATCAACAATCCCGGCGAGGAGAAACCCAAATGAACGCAGCAAAAATCGCAGGTATTGTTCTGGTTGTGATCGGCCTGGCAGGCTTTTTCACAGGTGGCTTCAGCTTCACCAAAGACACGACGGCCGCCAAGGTTGGCCCCATCGAATTGACGGTCAAGGAGCGCGAATCCGTCAACATTCCCCAGTGGCTGAGCCTGGGTGCCGTTGCCCTTGGCGCCATTGTCCTCGTGGCCGGCTTCCGTAAATCCTGAACGTGACCTGATGTTCAAACGCGCTCAGGCGCGTTGAACCGTCAGCATGCGGGAGATGTCTTTCGCGGCAGCCAGCAGTTGCGGCAACATCGTCTCCTGCATCGTTTTGGCATTCGTGCGGTTGGCCTGTCCGCTGATATTGAGTGCTGCCACCGTCCGCCCTGCGCGATCCGTGATGGGCGCGGACATCGACACGAGGCCTTCTTCAAGTTCCTGATTCACCATGGACCAGCCCTGTTTGCGGACCTGCTCTATGCGTGCCAGCAAATCCTTCCTGCCCGTTACCGTGTATTTGGTGCGGGTTGTGATGTCCGAACGCTCCAGGCGTTCCACCAGTTCCATATCGGGCAATGCGCCCAGCAACACCCGGCCGAGTGACGTGCAATAGGCCGGCAGGCGAGAGCCCACGCCGAGGTTGATGCTCATGATCTTGTGCGTGGGTATGCGCAGCACATAAACGATGTCGGTGCCGTCGAGGACGGCAACCGAACATGACTCGCGCACCTCGGCCACCAGCTTTTCCATCACCGGCTCGGCCAGGTTCCAGATCGGCATGGACGACAGGTAGGCAAAGCCGAGATCGAGGATGCGCGGGCTCAGGCTGAAGACCTTGCCTTCCAGCGTGACATACCCCAAAGACTGAAGTGTCAGCAAAATGCGGCGCGCGCCCGCCCGCGTCAGGCCGCTGCGCTCCGCGACTTCTGTCAGCGTCTGGCGCGGCGCATCGGCGCTGAAGGAGCGTATGACCTCCAGCCCGCGCGCGAAGGACTGCACATACCCGTCGCCGGGTTTGAGGTCTGCAATACGTTGTGTCGCGGCATTTGCCATGGCGGTGGAAATCTCCTAAAATTCATTATACGAACTATTGTTCTTATGTCGAACTTTTTAAAACGGGTTTTGTGCATCAGGCAATGGGCTTCATATCAACATGCGGGGACACGCACCGGATGTGCTGCTGCGGCAGTGAAGGTTTGTGCGGTGTCCCCAACGGAGACGAATCAATGATCAACAAGATAGCCCGCTCGGTGGCCGATGCGCTGGCCGATGTCAGGGACGGCTCTACCGTTCTGATTGGCGGCTTTGGCACCGCCGGCATTCCCATCGAACTGATTGACGGCCTGATCGCGCAAGGCGCCAAAGACCTCACCCTCGTCAACAACAACGCCGGTAATGGCGAGACCGGTCTCGCTGCGCTGCTCAAGGCCGGCCAGGTGCGCAAGATGATCTGCAGCTTTCCACGCCAGGCCGACAGCTATGTGTTTGACGAGCTGTATCGCAGCGGCAAGGTCGAGCTTGAGCTGGTGCCCCAAGGCAACCTGGCCGAGCGTATTCGTGCAGCCGGTGCCGGTGTAGGGGCTTTTTTCTCGCCCACAGGTTACGGCACCGAGCTGGCCAAAAACGCAGACGGCACACCGAAAGAAACCCGCGAGATCAATGGCAAGCACTATGTGCTGGAAATGCCCATCCACGGCGACGTGGCGCTGATACGCGCCGAGCGCGGGGACCGCTGGGGCAACCTCACCTATCGCATGGCCGCGCGCAACTTTGGGCCTGTGATGGCGATGGCTGCGAAGAAGACGATCGCGACTGTGCACGACATCGTCGAGCTGGGCGGACTGGACCCGGAGGCGGTCATCACCCCCGGCATCTTTGTGCACCAGATCGTCAAAATCGAACGTGTGGCAACCCAGTCGGGTGGCGCAAAAAAAGCAGCCTGAACTTCTGGAGCAAGACATGACCTACCAAAAACGCACCAAAGACCAGCTCGCCGCACGCGTCGCCCAGGACATTCCCGAAGGCGCGACCGTCAACCTCGGTATCGGCCAGCCCACGCTGGTGGCCAACCACATTCCCTCCAGCCGCGAGGTGCTGCTGCACAGCGAAAACGGCATTCTCGGCATGGGCCCCGCGCCTGCTGAAGGCGATGAAGACTACGACCTGATCAACGCCGGCAAGCAGCCGGTGACGCTGCTCAAGGGCGGCGCGTTCTTTCACCATGCCGACAGCTTTGCCATGATGCGCGGCGGCCACCTCGACATCTGCGTGCTGGGCGCCTTCCAGGTTTCCAGCACGGGCGACCTCGCCAACTGGAGCACCGGTGAGCCCGGCTCCATCCCCGCTGTCGGTGGCGCGATGGACCTCGCCATAGGCGCGAAAGAGACCTGGGTGATGATGGATCTGCTGACCAAAAAAGGCGAGAGCAAGGTCGTTGAAAAATGCACTTACCCGCTGACCGGCATCGGCTGCGTCAAACGCATCTATTCGGACATTGCCACGCTGGCCTGCACACCCGACGGACTCAAGCTGATCGACATGGTGGATGGCCTGAGCCACGCCGAGCTTGAAAAGCTGGTCGGCTTGCCCATCGCTGCCGCGTAATCCTCACCCGCTTCTTTTCTGATTCAACCGGAGATCTTCATGACCCAACAAGCCTTCATCTGCGACGCCGTCCGCACCCCTTTCGGACGTTATGGCGGCGCGCTCAGCAGCGTGCGTACCGATGACCTCGGCGCCGTGCCGCTCAAGGCGCTGATGGCGCGTAACCCGAATGTCGACTGGCTCGCTGTGACCGATGTGATTTACGGCAACGTCAACCAGGCCGGTGAAGACAACCGCAACGTCGCCCACATGGCCACGCTGTTGGCCGGCTTGCCGATGGAAATGCCCGGCGCCACCATCAACCGCCTGTGCGGCTCCGGCATGGATGCCGTGGGCACCGCGGCACGCGCCATCAAATCCGGCGAAGCACAGCTGATGATTGCCGGCGGCGTTGAAAGCATGAGCCGCGCACCCTACGTCATGGGCAAGGCCGACAGCCCCTTCAGCCGCAATGTGCAGATGTACGACACCACCATCGGCTGGCGTTTCATCAACAAGTTGATGAAAGAAAAATACGGCGTCGACGCCATGCCCGAGACCGCAGAGAACGTTGCGACCGACTACAAGATCAGCCGGGAAGACCAGGACAAGATGGCGCTTGCGTCACAGCTCAAGGCTGTGGCTGCGCAAAACGCCGGTGTGTTTGATGCCGAGATCGTGCCCGTCACCATTCCGCAAAAGAAGGGTGATGCCATTGTTGTCAGCAAGGATGAGCACCCGCGCGCCACCACGATGGAAACGCTGGCCAAACTCAAGGGCGTCGTGCGTCCTGACGGCACCGTGACGGCAGGCAATGCCTCTGGCGTGAACGACGGCGCCTGCGCCATGCTGATTGGCACCGAAGAAGCTGCGAAGAAAAACGGTCTCATACCGCGCGCCCGCATCGTCGGCATGGCCACCATTGGCGTGGCCCCGCGCATCATGGGGATTGGCCCCGCACCCGCCACGCAAAAAGTGCTGGCGCTGACCGGCCTCAAGCTCGAGCAGATGGACGTCATCGAACTGAACGAAGCCTTCGCCGCACAAGGCCTGGCCGTGCTGCGCGAACTGGGCCTGCAGGACAACGACCCACGCGTGAACCCCAACGGCGGCGCGATTGCATTGGGCCACCCCTTGGGCGCATCGGGCGCACGCCTGGTCACCACGGCCGTCAACCAGCTGCACCGCACCAACGGCCGCTACGCGCTG
Organism: Pseudomonadota bacterium; assembly: GCA_040390295.1. Taxonomy (GTDB): domain Bacteria; phylum Pseudomonadota; class Gammaproteobacteria; order Burkholderiales; family Burkholderiaceae_C; genus Polaromonas. Next base: position 84,050 of record JAZJYR010000017.1, on the reverse strand, counting down.
TGCACCATGTGCATTGGCGTGGGCCAGGGCATCGCGCTCATCGTTGAGCGTGTCTGATCGTTAAAACTGCACGTCAGGATCTGGCCATGAAAAGTTTTGTCTACAACGGCCAGCCCTCACGTGTGGTGTTTGGCGCCGGCAGCCTGCAGCACCTGCTGCGCGAGATTGACCTGCTGGGCGCGACAAAAGCGCTGGTGCTGTCGACGCCGGAGCAACGCAAATCCGCCGAGATGATTGCCGACCTGCTGGGCACACGCGCTGCCGGTGTGTTTGACCGCGCCGTGATGCACGTGCCGATTGAAACCGCGCGTGAAGCGCGTGAAGTGGCCAGCCGGCTCGGCGCCGATTGTGCCGTGGCGATTGGCGGCGGCTCGACCACCGGGCTGGGCAAGGCGATTGCGCTGGATTCCGGCCTTCCCATCCTCGCCATCCCGACGACTTACGCAGGCTCCGAGATGACGCCGATTTACGGCATCACCGAAGCCGGTATCAAGAAGACCGGCAAGGACGCCCGCGTATTGCCGCGCACCACGATTTACGACCCCGAGCTGAGCGCAGGCCTGCCGGTCGGCATGAGCATCACCAGCGGCATCAATGCCATTGCGCACGCCGCCGAAGGCCTTTACGCCACCGACAGCAACCCGGTGATGGACCTGATGGCCAAAGAAGGCATCGCGGCGATGGGCCGTGCCTTGCCCATCATCAGGAAGACCCCGAACGATATGCAGGCGCGCAGCGATGCGCTCTACGGCACCTGGTTGTGCGGCATGGTGCTGGGCAATGTCGGCATGGCGCTGCACCACAAGTTGTGCCATACGCTGGGCGGCAGCTTCAATTTGCCGCACGCAGAAACCCACACCATCGTGTTGCCGCATGCGTTGGCCTACAACGCGGCCGCCGCGCCGCAGGCCATGCAAGTGATCTCGGAAGCGCTGGGCAAAAGGAACGCCGCACAGGCCGTGTATGACCTAGCCAAAGACAACGGCGCACCTGTTGCGCTAAAAGACATCGGCATGAAGGAAACAGACCTCGACAAGGCCTGTGACATCGCCATGCAGAACCAGTATGCCAATCCGCGCCCGCTCGAGCGCACGGCGATACGGCAGCTCTTCCAGGACGCGTTTGATGGAACGCGGCCGGGGACCTGAAGCTTCTATCGGTTGATGCGGCTGGAAGGCCCGCCACCGCTGCCTGCACCCAACTCGGCCAGCAGTGGCGGTATCGCCTGGTCTGCTGCATGTTGCTGGTCTGGCGTCAGGCTTGCAAACAGTGTCTTGTGCGCTTCATAAAGCATTTCCGTCAGCGTGAAACGGTCCTGCGCCATGCCCAGCTGGTATTGCATGGCCAGCTGCGCTGTCTGCATCTCGAGCGCTGAGGGTGATCGTGGCCTGGCCGTGGCAAGGTCGATGAATTTGTTGCGAAAGCCTTCCCACGCTGCAGATTGCCCGGGTGTGATCAGCAGGCGAAGGCGCAGGTCGTAAAGCCTGCTGTTGATCTGCTCCATGCTGGGTGCTGCACGGCTGGCGTTTTCGGCAGGGCGTTCACTTTGCCCGCCGCCTCCGCCACCTCTGCGCATGCCGCCCATCCCACCCGTTCCGCCCATGCCACCACCAAACTGTGCGTAGGTACTGCAGGCGATGCCGGCAAGTACGCCTGCCACCATGATTTGTTTTTTGAAGTTCATGCGCCTGATTACAGGGCTGTGGACTTTACGGCCGGTAGCAGCGGCGTAAAGCTGAGGTAAACGTCAGGGCACAGGCGCCAGGACACCGCGATACGCCACGATCAGTCCAGTGAACGAATGGGTAATCTCAATATGAAAGCAGAACTGGCCATCCAGTTCTGTTTCATGGGTGTCCCCAGCGGGCGCCAGTATGCCGGGAAGGCGAATGCCCAGAAAACTCCAGTTGCGAAGAGCAAACTTCAGCTGGCCGCCGTTCCACACCAGTTCGATGCCAAAGGTGAAAGCGCCGAAACGCTCATGCAGCAGGCATTTGCCTGGCTCGTTACCTGCGCGCAGCACACTTGAGAATGACCGCTTATTGAATGTCCTTGTCCATACCTCGCAGTCATGCGAAGGCTGGATGTGTACCTGAACATTTACATGCTGGCCTGCAGCGGGCAGGCTGAAGATGTTCGCGACGATACGCGCCAGCAGGCCAGAACCGCGCTCCACACTGGCGAGCCCCGACCATTGCTGCACGGCATCACCGGCATGAAAGCGCCGCAGCGAAGCAGGAAGCTGGTCGTACGTGCTGCCCAGCAAGCGCGCAAAGACGGCCGACGTCCGCCCGTTCAACCCAGAAACCTGTCGCGAAATTCTGCTGAGGGCAGATAGCAGCTATCGCGCTTGCCAAACCATTTCAGCCTGTTTCTGGCGACCAGACCATAAAGCGCATCGGACATGCGCAGGGGCAACAGCCTGAACACACTGGCAAGCCGCCACGGAAAGCCCAGCCCCTCAGCCATGCGGATGGAACCTTCAGACTTGACCCACCCCATGCCGTCCGCAACCAGGATGTTGCTGTCGTAATCGCCTGAGCTCTTGAGCCCATAGTGCGCATACAGCGCTGCACCAAGCGGGCTTTGCGCGGCCAGCAGTCGATAGTGTTTGCGCCTGTCGTGGCGCAAGACAAAATTGGCCCAGCCCGAACACAGCGCGCAGTAGCCGTCAAAAACAATGATGGGATGGTCGTCGGGAAAATCCGGAACGGCGGGGTCTTCGCGATAACTGTAGGCAGGGCGCAGGGGCATGGTCTCCAATGATTCTATGCCTGCGCACCGGCCCCTATTTCGCCCTTGGGTCCTTCACATCCTTTTGTTCCTGGAACTCGATGTTGTACAGCTCGCCATTCTTGCGTTCGACCTTGCGGATATAGATGCTCTGGACGATGTCGCGCGTGTTGGCATCGATGTAGATCTGGCCGCGCGGGCTCTCGAAGATCTGGCCTTTCATGGCCGCCAGCAGCGCATCACCGCCACCTTTGCCGCCTGTCTTTTTCAGGGCTTCGTAGATGACGCGCATGCCGTCATACGCAAACACGGCCACTGCATTGGGCCTCAGCGTCTTGTTGACCTTTTTATATTCCTCGACAAACTTCTTGTTGACGGCCGAAGGGTGTGCGGTGGAGTAGGGGTAAGACGTCACCACGCCCATCGCCGGGTCGCCCATGCTGTCGAGGATGTCATCGTCCACCACGTCGCCCGTGCCGATCAGCCGTATGCCAGCCTTGGCCATGCCGCGTTCGTTGAACTGCTTCATCACGGCGGTGCCTATGCCCGAGGGCACAAAGACAAAGAGCGCATCGGGCGACAGGTCGCGCACCTTCTGCAGGAAGGGTGCAAAGTCGGGGCTGCGCAGGGGCACACGCAGCGATTCCAGAATCTGCCCGCCGTTGAACATGAAGCGGTCGCGGAAGGTGCGCTCGGCGTCCAGGCCGGGGCCGTAGTCGGACACCAGCGTCACCACCTTTTTGATGCCGTTTTTCGGCGCCCAGTCGGCCACGCCCAGCGTCACCTGCGGCAGTGTCATGGACACGCGGACCATATAGGGGGACGCATCGATCACCGACGATGTCGCGGCCAGCATGTTGACCATGGGCGTTTTCGACTGCGTGGCAATCGGTGCGGTGGCCAGCGCCAGCGGTGTCAGGCCAAAGCCGGCCAGCACATCGACCTTGTCATTGACCACCAGTTCCTGTGCCAGGCGTTTGGTGATGTCGGGCACGCCTGTATCGTCCTTGAGGATCAGTTCGATCTTGCGCCCGGCAATCGTGCTGCCGAACAGCGACATGTACAGCTTGGCGCCGGCTTCAAACTGCTTGCCGGTCGAGGCGAACGGGCCCGTCATGGGCGCGAGAAAGCCGATCTTGAAGGGCGCCTGCTGTGCACCGGCCTGTTGCATGCCCCATGCCAGTGGCGCTGCCGCCATGGCCTTGATCAAACTGCGCTTGTCCATAAGTGTCTCCTTTGGTTGATATAAAAAACAGCGTGCTCAGTGCCCGGCTTCTTTGGCGGCGCGATCATGGATCACGCGGCGCATCAGCAGACCGGGTTTGTCGGGTGCAAAGTTGAGGTCGAACTGCGGCTGTGCGTCCTGCGTCACCACATCCAGAATCCACTCGAGGGCGTCGACGTCTTCAAGATAGGCCTTGGCAGACGCTTCGTAAAGGTAGTCGTCAGCGGCCTGGTCGTCCAGCTTGAAGTCGCGCGAGTTGAACCACCAGTAATGAATGGCGCCGTTGCTCTCGGGCGTGAAGATGTGCGTGATGTTGAAGCGGTAGTCGCTTTGCGCGCCTGCGGGCGGCGAGGGATCGACGATTTTGGCAAAGGCCACATGCAGCGCGGGCGATGCAAAACGCGCTTCCGAGTAACGGTGCACCGGCTTGCCCGTGAGTCCCGTCGGCACGCCATACACACCGGGTGGCGGCGAGTTCTTCAGTTGCCTGTCGATGATGATGACCTCGCCTTCCTGGCGCACGTCAAGTTTTGAGCGTGCGTATTCGGGTGTGCCGATGGCGCCCGGGTGCAGGAAGGGGAAGTGCGTCTGGTCCAGCAGGTTTTCGTGCATGGAGATGTAGTCGGATTTCATGTAGTAGCTGCCCTGCACGCTCTTCCACTTTGCATCGTCCAGCCAGTGCGTGTCGGGGATCAGCGCTTCATCGGCCTTGTCGGCCTCGCCCATCCAGATCCAGACCAGCGGGCCGCGTTCGGCCATGGGAAAGCTGCGCACGCTGGCGTTGCTGGGCGTGATGGGCAGTGAGGGCATGTTGACGCAGCGGCCCGACGGGTCGAACTGCATGCCGTGGTATCCGCACTGCAGGATGTCGCCGTCCAGCTTGCCCTTGGCCAGTGGAAACGAGCGGTGCGGGCAGCGGTTGCGTACGGCGACCGGTTCACCGGCAAGCGTGCGGTACATCGCCACCTCGGTGCCCAGCAGGCGGCGGCTGATGATGTCGCGCGAGACTTCGCTGGCCAGCGCGGCCACATACCAGCAGTTGAGGATGAGCGGTGTCGTGTGGTCGGCAAACCCGCCTGGCTCAAACGCACAGGCGTCTGTTGCCGGGGCTGGGGAAACGGTTTTGAGTTGAATGGTCTTCATGGGGTTGCCTTTCAATAAGGGCTATGCGTCAAGCACCAGGCGCGAGCCTTGCAGGCGGGAGACACACACGCACAGCGTCTTGCCAGAGGATTTCTCGTCGTCAGACAGATAACGGTCACGGTGGACGAGCGGGCCGTCAGCTTCCAGCACGGCCAGCGGGCACAGGCCGCACTCACCGCGTCTGCAGTCAAACAGCGGGTGGTGGCCGGTATTCTTCAACGCGTCGAGGATGCTGGTGTTGGCGCCGACACGAATCGTCTGGCCTGACTTTTTGAGCACGACGTTAAACGCCACTTCGTCGCCAGTCGGTGGCGGCGTGAACAGTTCGCTTCGCACGCGTTGTGGGTCCCAACCGAGTGCTGCCGCAGCAGCACGCACGCCGTCAATCAGGCCCGCGGGGCCGCAGACATACACACTGGTGTTGGCGGGTTGCGCGGCGAGCAGCGCCTTCACATCCAGCAGGCCGCCTTCGTCATTGCAGTAAATGTGGGCGTGCGGCCCGGCTAGGCGCTCAACCGCATCAACATAAGCCATCTCGCTCCGGCTGCGGCCCGTGTAGGCGATCTCAAAAGGGCGCCTGCGCTGCACCAGGCTGCGCAGCATGGCAAAAATCGGCGTGATGCCAATGCCGCCGGCCATCAACAGGCTTTTGTTGTCGCGGTGGTCCAGCCGGAATTCGTTCTTCGGCGGCGAGACGGCCAGTTGCGAGCCGACCTCAAGCGTGTGGTGGATGTACGCCGAACCCCGCGCCCGGTCCTCGCGCTGCACGGCGATGCGGTAGGCGCTGCGGCCATCGTCCATCGTTTCAGTGCCGCCCACCAGCGAGTAGTGCCGCACCGTCTCGCCAATGCCATCGGGGTTGATGAGCACCTCAATGTGCGAGCCGGCCTCGTAAGCGGGCAGGGGCCTGCCATCCGCGGCAGCCAGCAGGTACTCGCGTATGCGCGGCGTCAGTGGCGTGACGGCGCTTACAACAACGGCGATGTTTTCTTTCTTTGGCAACTTGTCTCCAGCTCTCTGTTTGTCATGACCCCGGGACTCAGAACTCTCCCGCCTGTCATTGCGGACTTGATCCGCAATCCAGGCGGCGTATGCAAGCGCCGATTCCTGTCTTGCCACCACTGGGGATTCATCACCAATGGTTCCCGGATCGAGTCCGGGATGACAGAAGTCTTTTCCGTGTTCTGCGGGTGCTGGCAGTTTATTGATTCATGCATGAGAATAGTGATGATTAATAGAGTCATCACTTATCTCCAATTGGAATCAATATGGATGTGCTGGGCAACCTGAAGACATTCCTCGCCGTGGCCAGCTATGGCGGTTTTTCAGAGGCCGCGCGCAAGCTGCATGTGGTGCCGTCTGTGGTGGCCAAGCGCATTGCCCAGCTCGAAAAAACCATGGGCTCGCGCCTCTTCGAGCGCTCGACCCGCAGCGTCGTGCTGACCGAAGCGGGCGAGCAGCTGCAGGCACGCGCAGCGGTGTTGATGGCTGACTTTGACGAACTGGTCAGCACCGTGCAGCGTGACGACAGCAAGCTGGAGGGTCACATCCGCATCATGGCGCCGACCACGCTGACCATGGTTTACCTGGGCCAGGTGATCAACGCCTTTCTCCACGAGCACGAGCGCATCACCATGGAGCTGTCGCTCGTGGACGCATCCATCAACCCGCAGGAGCGCGGTTTCGACATGGCCATCAGCGGGCGCACCGCCAGCTACGAAGGTGTGCTCGATGTGCCGCTGTGCGCCGTGCAGCCCAGGCTGTTTGCGTCGCCGGGCTATGTGGCGGCCCACGGCGAGCCGGCGCACCCGCGCGAGCTGGCCGACCACCGCTGTCTGGTGTTCGCGCCGACGGGCGTGAACTGGCAGTTCCAGAGCAACCGTGGCGCCATCAGTGTCGAGGTCAAGCCGCGCCTGCTGGCCGATGACAACCGCACGCTGCTCGATGCGGCGGTGCGCGGCATGGGTGTGGTGGCGCTGCCGTTGTATGTGGCGCGCGATGCGCTGGCGGCCGGGCAATTGCAGCCGCTGCTGGGCAAGTTCCCCCTGCAGGAAACCTGGTTTCGTGCCTACATTCCGCGCCGCAGCCACAAGCTGGCGCGTGTGCAGGCGCTGGTCGACTGGCTGGCCAGCCACCTGGACGGGTTTATGGCCGCAGAAGCGGCTGCGTGAGGCGATTGCCCGGCAGTCCAGAGTACCAATTTGCTATTAATTCAATAGCTGCTAGCGCACGTATTCATTGGTCTGAGGCCATATTTGGCAGCTGAAAATGGCCTTTTTTGGCTCATTTTCAGCAAAAGCGGCGCTGGCCTTGTTCTCAAAGTCTGAAAATGTAAAGTCGACTTTACATTTACCTGATGGCCCAGTTCAAAAGTCACTCCCACCTTTTTGGCAGGAGCGCGCGTGATTTCCTGTAACCTTCCCGCTCCGGGATGGTGTTCATCCCGCCTCCACAAGATTTGGCCAGCCCCCCGCATGTTTGAACAGACTTTCAAGAATATCGACGACATCCTGCACAAGGATGCCGGCTGCACCAGCGAGCTGGATTACACCGAGCAATCGTCCTGGCTGCTTTTTCTCAAATACCTCGACGCACTGGAAACCGACAAGGCCACCGAGGCTGCGCTGGACGGCAAGAAGTACAAAGCCATTCTGGACACCGACTACCGCTGGGAAGCGTGGGCTGCGCCCAAAGACGCCAAAGGCAAGCCTGACCACAACAACGCCATGACGGGTGAAGACCTGCTGCAGTTTGTGAATGGCAAGCTGTTTCCCTACCTGCACGGCTTCAAGCAGCGGGCCACCGGGCCCAACACCATTGAATACAAGATTGGTGAAATTTTTGGTGAGATCAAGAACCGCATCCAGAGCGGCTACAACCTGCGTGAAGTGATCGAGCTGGTCGATGAGTTGCGCTTTGGCTCGCAGGAAGAAAAGCACGAGCTTTCACACCTGTACGAAGCCAAGATCAAGAACATGGGCAACGCCGGCCGCAACGGGGGTGAGTACTACACGCCGCGCCCGCTGATCCGCGCCATGATCCAGGTGACGGCGCCCAAAATTGGCGAGCGCATTTATGACGGTGCGGTGGGGTCAGCAGGGTTTTTATGCGAAGCGTTTGATTACCTCAGTGCCAAACCCAACCTCAGCACCAAAGACCACCGCACGCTGCAGACCAACACCTTCTTCGGCCGGGAAAAGAAAAGCCTGGCCTATGTGATTGCGATCATGAACATGATCCTGCACGGCATCGAGGCACCCAACATCGTGCACGCCAACACGCTGGCCGACAACATTCAGGACATTCAGGACAAAGACCGCTACGATATCGTGCTGGCCAACCCACCCTTTGGCGGCAAGGAGCGCAAGGAGGTTCAGCAGAACTTTCCGATCAAGACAGGCGAAACCGCATTCCTGTTTCTGCAGCATTTCATCAAGATTCTCAAGCCCGGTGGCCGCGCCGCCGTCGTCATCAAGAACACCTTTTTGAGCAACACCGACAACGCCAGCGTCAGTTTGCGCAAGCTGCTGCTGGAGAGCTGCGACCTGCACACCGTGCTGGACTGCCCTGGTGGTACGTTTCAGGGTGCGGGCGTGAAAACCGTGGTGCTGTTTTTTGAGAAGGGCGCACCTACGCGCAGGGTCTGGTATTACCAGCTGGACCCGGGGCGGAATATGGGCAAGACCAATCCGCTGAATGACAAGGACATGGTGCAGTTTGTTGAATTGCAGAAGCAGTTTGGGGATTCAGCGCAGTCGTGGTCGGTGGACGTGGCTGCGATCAACACTCACAACTTTGATTTGGCAGTGAAAAATCCGAACGGCGGTGAGCAGGTGGCGCATCGCAGTCCACAGGAGATCATGGATGAAATTGCTGCGCTGGATGTAGAGAGTGCCGAGGTGCTGGCGACGATTCGGGAGTTGATGTGAAAGTGGACTGGCAATCACGATCCTTCGAAGAGTGCATCGACCCGGTTTCTTATGCCGCCAAGCTTCAGCGCAAGGATTTCCTGTCTGAGGGGGCTTATCCCGTCGTTTCACAAGAGGAAGCATTTATCAACGGATTCTGGGACCAGGAAGGCGACCTGTTCCGAGTCGAGCGCCCAGTCGTCGTTTTCGGAGATCACACGCGGGCGCTGAAGTACATCGACTTCGATTTTGTTCTGGGTGCTGACGGTGTCAAAGTGCTAAAGCCGAAGCAGTTCTTGCACCCGAGGTTCTTTTATTACCAGCTTCATACCGCCAGGCTGGATTCCCTTGGCTATGCCAGGCACTATCGCCTTTTGAGGGAACATCTCGTTGCGTACCCAGGATACGAAGAACAGCAGCGCATCGTCGCCATCCTCGACGAAGCGTTTGACGGCATCGCCACCGCCAAAGCCAACGCCGAAAAGAATCTCCAAAACGCCCGCGCGCTGTTTGAAAGCCATCTTGACTCAGTTTTTGCCCAACGCGATGATGGCTGGGCGTTAACAAACCTTGGCGACCTGGCTACTTTCAGAAACGGAATCAACTTCACAAAGTCCAGCCGTGGAGATACTGTCAAGATTGTGGGGGTAAGGGATTTTCAGAAAGACTTTTGGGCACCGCTCGATAGCTTGGACACAGTTACTACCGATGGCGTACTTCCAGAGTCTGACATGTTGAAGGAACACGATCTTCTTTTCGTTCGATCAAACGGCAACAAGGAGTTGATAGGTCGTTGCCTGCTTGTTGGACCTGTAAACACAAGAATTACGCACTCAGGTTTCACAATCAGGGCGCGGCTCAACGGAGATGCTGTAAAGCCCGAATATCTATGCCATTTTCTGAAGTCGAATAAGGCTAAGCGTGAAATGATTGACAGTGGCGCGGGCGCCAACATCAGCAGTTTGAATCAAACAACGCTGGCCGGACTTCTCATTCCTTTTCCTTCAGTGGCCGCTCAAGATCTGATCGTCCAAAAGATTCAAACGGTGGCGGCTGAAACCCAACGTCTCGAATCCATCTACCAACAAAAGCTCGCCGCCGTCGACGAGCTGAAAAAGTCGCTGCTCCACCAGGCTTTTTCAGGCCGGCTCTAGCAAAAGTCGAGCTAAACAGGTAGTCCAGCCCTTCTGTTTATGATTCAGTTATGGAGCGCATTGATTCGATTAACCCGCAACGCATAGCTTGGTGCTGTGCTGATCGTGGCATTACGCCCGGCGATCTTGCGGCTGAGTTGGATATTGCACCGGCAAACATTGACAGAGCCATGGCTGGCGAAGATGGCCTGACTTTTAACCAGCTCAGAAAAATTGCAGAGTATTTCGGTCGCGGCGTCCTGTTCTTTATGGAGCAGAGTGCTGTTGATGAGGCTCAGGTGCATACGCCCCAGTTCCGCACACTCGCCAACCAGAAACCTGAGCTATCGGCCTCCGTCAAGGCTTTGATTGAGCGAGTTGAAAAGCAACGCGCTGTGTATTTGAGCCTGCGGGAAGATCTTGATGAAACTGACCGGCCAGTGTTCACCCCCCCAGAGTTACCGCGCAACAATCCACGTGAGGCGGCTCGTATTGCACGTTACTGGTTGACGCTCGGTGAAAAAAATAGCTTTGAAAGCTATCGGGCGGCAGTTGAGGCTAGGGGCGTACTGGTTTTCCTGAGCAACGGATACAACGGCAAGTGGCAAATCGCCAAAGAAAACCCCATTCTTGGATTTGCGTTGTACGACGCGCAATGTCCGGCAATTTTGGTGAAAAAGCAGGATTGGGACACTCAGCAGACTTTCACGCTCATTCATGAATTGGGACACATCCTGTTGCACAAGAGCAGTTCGATTGATGATGAACAGGATTTTCAATCCCACCAAGGGCAGGAGAGGGACGCCAACGCATTTGCAGGTCACCTGCTTGTGCCCGATGCCTTGCTGGCAACCATTCAGGGCGCGGTGCCTGAAGAGGTGGCGCAATTTGATGAATGGCTCAAAGCTCCGCGAAGGACATGGGGTGTTAGCTCTGAGGTGATTTTGCGGAGGTTATTGGACGCTGGCCGCCTTTCTCAAAATCAGTATGCCGCCTATCGGCAGTGGCGCCGCCAGGGTCCACCTAAAAAGGCTGACGGCGGCAGTAGGGAGTGGCGTCATCGGGAGCCAAAGCATATTTTTGGGGATACGTTTGTACGCACAGTTCTGGACTCGCTTAATGAGCGCCAAATCACACTGGCGAAAGCCAGCAGCTACCTGGACAGTCTGAAAATCAAGGACCTGCATCAGTTGCAAAGGCACTATGCAGGTCTTTGATGCGTCATCCATGATCTATGCATGGGACAACTATCCGGTGCAACAATTTCCGGGTCTCTGGGAATGGATAGCGGAACAGATAGACGCAAAAGAACTGGCGATATCTTCCGTAGCGTTTGACGAGGTGCTTCATAAAGCACCGGATTGCGGTGAATGGCTAAAAGCGCAATCCATCAAACGTCTGGCAGTTAGCAATGCGATTCTTAAGGATGCGCTTCGCATCAAGGATTTGCTCGGTATTGCAGACGATCAATACCACCCCAAGGGTGTTGGGGAAAACGATCTCCTCATCATTGCTACTGCACGGGCACATCAGGCCGAACTGGTGTCTGACGAAAGACGGCAAACGGGTTTACCTCAAGCCCCGTCAAAAAGAAAAATACCAGCAGTGTGTGTCATGGCGGAAGTTGATGTTCCCTGCATCAATTTCATCGATTTCATTCGGCGTACAGGTCAGGTTTTTCGCTAGTGCTGGTTTGCCATTGCTGGCTTAATTGCTAACCTGCACTAGCCCACAAAAATCAACAAATCCAATTAAATCAAAGGTTTAAGTGCTTAAAAGCAAAACCGAATGTGGCCCTATTTCGCTCCCGCGCCGCACTTCGTGTTCAAGCAATCGCCATTTTTCGACATATAGGTAGTCATCTGCAAAGAAATCGCGGTTTTCTATACAGATCGGCGTCCTCACACGCCGACACCATCGACATATAGCCAAAATGTGTCGATTTAAATGATAAATATCGACACAACGGCTTGACGTGTCGATGCCATCGACATAAACTGCCCAGAGTCCAAGATTGTGTCGAAAAAATCATAAAAATTAAACATGAACGCCGTCCTTTGGCGGGCTGACCAGCCCTACAACACTCTGCCGCCGCTGCCACCGGGCGCGGAACTGGAGACGCGGGCCGTGCTCAAGCAGTGCATCACGGCGCGGGCCGCGCTGGCTGAACTGAAGCAGGCGGCGCAGTTGATACCCAACCAGGCAGTGCTGATCAACACCCTGCCCTTGCTGGAGTCGAGGGCCAGTTCCGAGATTGAGAACATCGTCACCACGGCAGACAAGCTGTTTCAACACCAGCGCAATGAAGAACATGCCGACCCGGCGACGAAAGAGGCCTTGCGCTACAGCCGCGCGCTGCTGCAAGGTTTTGGCGCGCTGGGACAGTACCCGCTGAGCACGCGCACGGCAGAAGACATCTGCACCCATATCAAGGCCGTGCAAATGTCGGTGCGGCGCACGCCGGGCACCCGGCTTTCAAACGGTGCGACAGGTGAGATTGTGTACACGCCTCCAGAGGGTGAGGGCGTGCTGCGCGACCTGCTGGGTAACTGGGAGCGTTACCTGCACAACGAGATAGATCATGACCCTTTGATACGCATGGCGGTGGGCCACTACCAGTTTGAGGCGATCCACCCGTTTACCGATGGCAACGGCCGCACGGGGCGCATCATCAACAGCCTGTACCTGATCGAAGAAAACCTGCTCACACTGCCCATCCTTTACCTGAGCCGCTACATCATCCAGAACAAGGCCGACTACTACCGCCTGCTGCTGCAGGTGACGCGTGAACAACAGTGGGAGCCGTGGATTATTTACATCCTCAAAGGCATTGAAGAAACCGCCACGTGGACCACGGCCAAGATTGCCGCCATGCGTGCGTTGACCGAACACACCACGGCATATGTCAAAAGCCGCCTGCCCAAGATATACACCCACGAACTGGTGAGCCTGATTTTTGAGCTGCCCTACTGCCGCATCAGCAACCTGACGGATGCAGGCATTGCCAGGCGCCAGACAGCATCGGTGTATTTAAAGCAGCTGGTAGACATTGGCGTGCTGGTTGAAAACGCCGAGGCCAAGGAAAAGCTTTTCATTCACCCCAAGCTGATGCAATTGCTTACCCGTGACAGCAACGAATTCACACCTTATGTGATGCCCACATGAATGAAGCCGAAACCCGCGCCGAGCACATCGACCCTGCCTTGACAGCCGCAGGCTGGGGCGTGGTGGAAGGCAGTGTGGTGCGGCGCGAGTTTCGTATTACCCAGGGTCGGCTGCAAGGAGGTGGCGTGCGCGCCAAGCCCGAGATTGCTGACTACGTGCTGGTGTACCGCAACACCAAACTGGCGGTGATTGAAGCAAAGGCCTGGGACAAACCGCATACCGAAGGCGTGGCGCAGGCCAAGAGCTACGCCGGCAAGCTGGCGATACGCCACAGCTACGCGACCAATGGCCAGGCGATTTACGGCATTGACATGGTGACCGGTGTTGAAGGCGACATTGCGGCTTTCCCCGGCCCTGACGCGCTGTGGTCGCTGACCTTTGCTGAACAAAACGCCTGGCGCGACCGGTTGGCGGCCGTGCCCTACCCGAACAAAAGCGGTACCTGGGACATTCGTTTCTACCAGGAGATTGCCGTCAGCCGGGTGCTTGAAAAAATCAGCACCGGCAGCGACCGCATACTTCTGACGCTGGCGACGGGTACCGGCAAAACGTCGATTGCTTTCCAGATTGCTTGGAAGCTGTTTCAAAGCCGCTGGAACCTGAAAGACTGGAAGAGCAAGGCAGAACCCACGCGGCAGCCGCGCATCCTGTTTCTGGCGGACCGCAACACTCTGGCCGACCAGGCTTACAACGACTTCACATCGTTCAGCGCGTTTTCAGAAGACGCGCTGGCGCGCATCAGCCCTGAAGAAATACGCAAGAAGGGCAAGGTGCCGAAAAACGCGAGTGTGTTTTTCACCATCTTCCAGACCTTCATGAGTGGCTCTGCAAAAGAGTCTGAATCTGAAACAGGCGAGAGTGCAACGCAAGGTTACTTCGGCGATTACCCGAAGGACTTCTTCGACCTCATCATCATCGACGAATGCCACCGCGGCGGCGCCAATGACGAGGGCAACTGGCGCGGCATACTTGAATACTTCTCCCCGGCCGTGCAACTGGGCCTGACGGCTACGCCGAAGCGCAAGGACAACATTGATACCTACGCTTATTTTGGCGAGCCGGTTTATACCTATTCACTGAAAGAAGGCGTGAACGACGGGTTTCTCACGCCCTTCAAGGTGGTGCAGATTGCCACGACGCTGGATGAATACGTTTACACCTCTGACGACACGCTGATTCAGGGCCAGGTAGAAGCGGGCAAGCGCTACATGGAGTCGGACTTCAACCGCATCATTGAAATTCGCCAGCGCGAGGAATACCGTGTCAAAAAGCTGATGCAGATGATCGACCAGCGCGAGAAGACGCTGGTGTTTTGTGCTTCCCAGGAGCACGCACTGGCCGTACGCGACCTGATCAACCAGAACAAGACCAGCAAAGACCCGAACTATTGCCAGCGTGTAACTGCCAACGACGGCGCTTTGGGCGATCAGCACCTGCGCGAGTTTCAGGACAACGAAAAGACGATTCCGACCATCCTGACCACGTCGCAAAAACTTTCAACCGGCGTGGACGCACGCAATGTACGTAACATCGTGCTGCTGCGGCCCGTCAACTCGATGATCGAGTTCAAGCAGATCATCGGGCGCGGCACCCGGCTGTATGAGGGCAAGGACTACTTCACGATTTACGACTTTGTGAAGGCGCACCAGCTGTTCTCGGACCCGGAGTGGGATGGTGAGCCAGTGGACCCAACGCCGCCGGTACCCCGGCCACCCGGCGAGGGCCCAGGAGGGGTGACGGAGCCGCCCCCACGGGACGACCCACCGCCGCGGCCCGCGCGCATCAAGGTCAAACTGGCTGACGGCAAGGAGCGCACGATTCAAAGCATGAGCGCCACCAGCTACTGGGGGCCGGACGGCAAGCCACTGTCGGCGGCCGAATTTCTGGGCAGCCTGTATGGCGCGCTGCCCGAGTTCTTCAAAGACGAAACCGAGCTGCGCACTATCTGGAGTGAGCCGGAAACCCGCAAGGCATTGCTGGATGGCCTGGCTGACAAAGGGTTTGGCAAAGGCCCGCTCGCCGAAATGCAGAAGATCATCGACGCAGAGAAGTGTGACCTGTTCGATGTGCTGGCCCACGTAGCTTATGCCATGCCGGTTGAGACACGAACCCAGCGGGCGAACAAGGCAACGGCACAAGTGCACCAGCACTTCAATACGAAACAGCAGGCTTTTCTGGACTTTGTGCTGGGCCACTATGTTGACCAGGGCGTTGATGAACTGGATGGCGAAAAACTGGCGCCCATGCTCAGGCTTCGGTACAAAGGGGCCATCGCCGATGCGGTGAGGGATCTCGGCCAACCCGAGCAGATCCGGCAGGTGTTTGTGGGCTTTCAGAAGTATCTGTACCAGCGCTGAACTGGCTGCACAAGGAGATCAGCCCCTTGGTTTGCTGCATTTTTCATAGCTGCTTACGCACGTATTCATTGGCCTGCAGCCGTATTGGGCACCTGAAAATGGCCTTTTTGGGCCATTTTTCAGCGCTTTTGCATCGCGATGACCTGCCCAGCAGGGTCAAAGTTAATATGGAAGTTAACTTTTGAACCATATTTAACGTGTACGTTAAATATTTAACATCTACGGCAAAATCTGGCTAAAGGATGTGCCCGGTGGCCTGCCTCAGCACCTGCAGGGCCCCGTCTGCCTGGTGGCCGCGCCAGGCGACGATCTGGTCCGGGCGTATCAGGGCCAGCGGGGCTTCGTACAGCTCCCGCAGGGCCGGTGAGGTCAGCGTGACACAGGTCAGGTTCAGGCCGAGTGTGGCGGCGGCGTCGACAAAGGGCTGCGGATCCGGCGCATCCCGGGTATCCGGCCCCAGCACCAGCAGCGTCCATTCAAAACCAAAACTGTCGTACAGCGATGCGCCGCCTTCCAGCCAGGCATGGGGCGCGCGGCCGCCGGGGCTGGCGGTGGGGACGTAGCTGCCGGCGGTGTCGGGCGGCGGCGTGCTGCCGTCTTTCACGATCAGCGGCGAGGCATCGTAGCGGCCACCGAAGGTGATGCCGGGAATGTTGAATTCGCGCCGCACGTGGGCGTTGAGGTAGTCGGACGCGCGCTGGCGTTCTGCCTCGCCGGCCACGCCTGGCTGCTCCAGCAGGGGCAGGGCGTTGAACATGCCGACCGAATCGGCAAAGCCCCGCGCATAGGCGGTGTTGCGTTCAGCCAGCGGCTTGCGCTCAGGTTCGTAGCTGTCCAGCAGGGTGTCAGGCGCAGCGCCCTTCAGGACAGCGGCCAGCTTCCAGCCCACGTTGACGGCGTCCTCGATGGCCGTGTTGTAGCCCAGGCCACCGGTGGGCGTGAAAAGGTGGGCCGCATCGCCGCCGATAAAAACCCGGCCGCGCTGCATGTGCTGCGCAACCAGCGAATGGCCGGCCGTCCAGGTGCAGACCGAGATCACTTCCATCGGAATCTGCATGCCCAGCGCCTCGCTGAAGATGCGCTGGGCGTCGTCAAACGTCCAGCTGTCCGCGTCTTCCCCCTCGTGCACCGCGGCATGAAAGGCGAACTCTGATGTGCCGTCGACAGAAGCCATGAAAGCGCGGCGCTGTGAATTGACGGAAACATACATCCACGCGGGCGGGCTTTTGAGCACCTCGTAAAACGCCGGTGCCCTGAAGTGCACGGCAAACATCTTGCCGCCCATGAACTCGCGCTTGATGCCGCTGGCGCCCGACCACGCAATGCCGAGACGGTTTCTGACCAGGCTGCGCGGGCCGTCAACGCCGACCAGGTAGCTGGCCTTCACGCTCACAGGATGGGCGGCACCGTTTTGCCGTACCTGCGCCAGCACATGGCTGCCGCAGTCCTCAAAACCTTCCAGCGCCCAGCCATAACGCACATCGGCACTCGGCAGCGATTCGGCATGCCGGCGCAGGGTCGCCTCCACGTATTTTTGCGACACACGATGTGGCAGTTCGGCCGCGCTCCATGAACCGGTCATGTGCTGGATGTTTTTGACCGCCTGCGCCGCAGTGGGCAGGGGCAGGCGGGCCAGTTCGTGGCCTGTGTAGCGGGTGAAGTAGGCAATGTCGGTCGGGTGGTGGGGTGGCAGGCCCTGGGCGCGGATTTCGCTGGCAAAGCCGAGGCGGCGGTAGTGCTCCATGGTGCGCGCCTGCGTGGCATTGGCCTGCGGCGTCAGGGTGGTGCCGTTTTTGGGGTCGACCAGCAGGCAGCGCACGCCGCGCCGCCCCAGCTCGTTGGCCAGCATCAGTCCGCAGGGGCCGCCGCCGGCAATCAGCACCTGTGTCTCCAGCATAGTTGTATCGGCAGGTGGCGTGTTGTCTCTGTTGGTCATGGATGGCTCTGTGCTCATTTGTCTCAATCGTTCTGGCGGTCGTTCTGGCGGGTGGAACCGCCTGGTTCGTGTGTTGCTCAAAGCCCAAACCGCCCGGTCCACTTCTTCTCGTAATCCATCGCTGCAAAGTGTCCGGCCATGAAGTCGATAAACGTCCGCACCTTGGCCGACAGGTGTTTGCGGCTGGGGTAGGCGAGGTTGATGGTCAGGCGCGGCAGGTCCCAGGCGTCAAGCAGCGGCACCAGCCGGCCGGCGACGATGTCTTCATAAACGATGTAGGAGGGCTGCACCAGTATGCCCATGCCGTCGAGCGCGGCGGCGCGCAGGATCTGGCCGTCGTTGGCTTCCATCACGCCTTTGAGGGTGAGGGTTGTCGTCTTGCCGTCTCTGGTGAAGCGAAACTCATGCGGCTTGTTGGCCAGTGTGTAGATCAGCAGCTTGTGGCGCTGAAGGTCGTCAAGTGTTTTGGGCACGCCATGCTGCGCCAGGTAACGCGGCGAGGCGGTCAGGATGCGGCGCGTCTCGGCCAGGCGGCGGATGGTGATGTTGGAATCGGGCTCGACTTCGCGCGTGCGGATAGCGACGTCGATGTTGTTGTCGATGATGTCCATGTAGCGGTTGCCCGATTCGACATGCACGGTGACGTTGGGGTAGCGCCGGGTGTATTCGCGCACCAGCGGCGCCACGTGGTTGAGCGAGAAGGACAGCGAAGCGGTGATGCGCAAAACCCCGGTCGGGTTGAGCGCCGTGGCGTTGACGGCAGCTTCGGCATCGCCCAGGTCGCCAAGTATGGATTTGGCACGGGTGAAAAACTCCTGCCCGGTGTCGGTCAGGTACAGGCGCCGCGTGTTGCGCTCGACCAGCCGTGCGCCCAGCCGGGCTTCAAGTGATGCCAGATGCCGGCTGGCGGCGGCATTCGACAGGCCCAGCGCTTCGGCCGCGCGGCTCAGGCTGCCGGCTTCGGCCACCTGCACAAACAGTTCGATTTCGGTCCAGCGGTCCATGATGGGGTGTGTCGGGTTTTTCGTTTATCGGAAAACTGATTTTCTTATGGGGGCTTTTATTCCGCCAGACGCAGTCTATATTCACCGACGACAAACATAAAGCCCCACCACAGGAGACACCCATGAGAAACCTCAACCAGGACACCATCACCCAGGCCGTCATTGCCCGCCTGGCCACCACGCCAGACCCGCGCCTGAAAGAAATTTTGACCAGCCTGGTCCAGCACCTTCACGCTTTTGCGCGCGAGGTGAAGCTGACCGAAGAAGAATGGATGCAAGGCATCCAGTTCCTCACGGCTACCGGCCAGAAGTGTGACGACAAGCGCCAGGAATTCATTTTGCTCAGCGACACACTGGGCCTGTCGATGCTGACGGTGGCCATGAACAACGACAAACCTGAAGGCTGCACCGAGCCAACAGTTTTCGGACCCTTCTTTCTCGAAGACGCACCCCGCTTCAACCTGGGTGACGACGTTGCCGGCGGCGCCAGCGGCGAGCCCTGCCTGGTGCACGGCACCATCAAGTCACTCGACGGCACGCCGGTACCGAACGCGCTCATCAACGTCTGGCAGGCCGATGCTGACGGCAACTACGACGTGCAGTACGCGCACCTGGCCAAGCCGCAGGCGCGCGGCATCCTGAACGCCGATGAAAACGGCAACTTCCACTTCAAGACCATCCTGGCCGAGGCCTACCCGATACCGACCGACGGCCCGGTGGGCGCGATGCTGAAGGCAACCAACAACCACCCGTGGCGTCCGGCTCACCTGCACTTCATGATTGACGCGCCGGGTTATGAAAAGCTCATCACCCACGTCTTCCGCGACGAAGACCAGTACCTGGAATCGGACGTGGTGTTTGGCGTGCGTTCATCGCTGGTGGCCGACTGGAAGAAAAAGCCCGACGGCACGTATGACCTCGAATACGACTTTGTGCTGAACCCGGTCAGAAAGACGGCCAAGGCCTGAACACGCGGTAAAAAAGCGTGATCAAACACATCGTCATGTGGAATGTGCGCGGCGACACGGCGGCTGAAAAAGCCGCCGGTGTGGCCAGACTCAAGCTGGCCTTTGAAAGCCTGCGCGGCAAGGTGCCCGGCCTGCTCAATCTGGAAATCGGCGTGGACACAAGCCGCATCGACTACGCCTGCGACGTGGTGCTGTATTCGGAGTTCGATTCGCAGGCATCGCTCGATGCCTATGCGGTGCACCCCGAGCATTTGCGCGTGAAGGGCGAATTGGGCGACCTGCGCATCGCCAGGCACCAGGTCGATTACACCGCCTGATCAGGCGCGTTTTTTGAACATCGCCGATGCGCCGCTGGCAGCACGTATGTCTTCGGCGGTGCTGATCAGCGCATTGGAGAGCTCCTCCATGCGGGCCTCGGTCAGGCGTATCAGCGGGCCGGCAATCGTCACCACACCCATCGTGCCCGAGGGCGAGCGTATGGGCGCTGCCATCGCGCTCATGGCCGGCGAGAACACCTCGCTGATGGTGGCAAAGCCGCGCTTGCGTGCCGTCTGGATGTACTTGAGAAGCTCTTTGACGGTTGTTGGCGCATTGGGACCGAAATCCTTGGGCTGGCCGAAACCCTGTTTCGCCACCAGTTGCAGCGCTTCTTCATCACTCATGGTGGACAGCCAGGCATGGCCGGCCGAGCTGCAGGACAGGCTGACCGACAGCCCCATGTCCGGGTCGTAGCGCAAACCGCGGCGCGCACCCTGCGCCTTGGCCACAAAGGTGAGGTCGTCGCCATCCACCACCGCCAGTCGCACCAGTTCGCCCGATTCTTCGGCCAGGCTGTCGAGCAGCGGCTGCGCCACATCGACCACGCCCGAGGCGCTCAAAAAGCCGAGGCCCAGTGAGACCAGCTTGATGGTGAGCACATACTCACCCTGCTCCCTGACCTGGCGCACATAACCGCAGCGCACCAGTTCGGCCAGCAGCCGGTGGGTGGCGCTGAGCGGCATGTCCAGCGTCGCGGCGATGGTGGAGACGGTTTGCCCTTCGGGATGGACCGCGAGCTGCTCCAGGGTTTTAAAGCTTCTTTCCAGCAGGTTGCTCATGTCGTCGTGGTGGCTTTGCGTGCGTTTTTCATGGATGTGGCGTGTATTGGGCCATGACCAGAGCAGGGCTGCAATTGAATAATGGTAATGGTTTTCCATTATGGAAAGACTTTCCATTTATATACAAAATCCCGCCACATCGTCAAAAAACTCACCAGGAGACCCTTCATGAAACTGACCCGCCGCCCGCTCGCCCTTGGCCTTGTGGCCACTGCCCTGTCCTTTGCTTTTGCATTGCCAGCCACGGCGCAGATCCAGGAACGCACCATCAAGTTCGGCCACCTGAACAACCCCGACCATCCGACCAGCTTGGGCGTGCGCAAGTTCGCCGAGATCGTTGCCGCCAAAACCGGCGGCAAGATCAAGGTGCAGGAATTCGCCGCCTCCCAGCTTGGCAACGAGCTGCAGCAGCAATCGGCGCTGCAGGGTGGTGTGCAGGAAATGCTGGTCGCGTCGACCACGTCGCTGAACGGCATCGTCAAGGAATTCGGCCTGCTCGACTTTCCCTTCCTCTTCGCCAACGCGAAACAGGCTGACGCGCTGGTCGACGGCCCGCTGGGCAAGATGCTCGCCGCGAAGCTGCCTGAAAAGGGCGTGATCGTGCTGGGCTTCTTTGACCTGGGTTTTCGCAACGTCACCAACAGCAAGCGCCCCATCATGAAGGGCGCGGACCTCGAAGGCCTGAAGCTGCGCGTGATCCCCAACCCGGTGTTCCTGGAAACTTTCAAGACCTTCAAGGCCAACCCGGTGCCGCTGCCCTTTGCCGAGCTGTACGGCGCGCTTGAGAGCAAGGCTGTGGATGGCGAGGAAAACCCCTTTGCGGTCATCGCGTCGAGCAAGTTTTACGAAGTGCAGAAGTACGTGAGCGGCACCAACCACGTCTACGCGACCAACCCGATCCAGATCAGCAAGCGTTTCTGGGACCGCCTCTCGGCCGCCGAGCAGAAGATCCTGGCCGATGCCGCCATCGAGGCACAGAACTGGCAGCGCGTGGTCAGCCGTGAAGTCTCGGCCAAGGCGCTGGGCGAACTCACCGCCAAGGGCATGCTGTACAACGACGTGCCGGCCGCCGAACTGGCCAAGATGCGCGCCGAAGTGCGCCCCGTCTACGACAAGTTCTCCGCCGCCTATGACCCTGCTGTTGTGACCCTCTTCAAGTCCGAGCTGGAGCGGGTGTCCAGGTTCTGATGGTGAAGTCCTGAACATGAAAATACTTGTCCTTCACGGGCCGAACCTGAACCTGTTCGGCCGGCGCGAGCCACACATTTACGGCACCACAACGCTCGCGCAGATCAACGACATGCTGGCAAAACTGGCCGGGGAACTGGGTGTGACGCTGGAGACCATCCAGTCGAACCACGAAGGTGCGCTGGTTGATTTCCTGCATGCGAACATCGACTCGGCGCAGGGCGCGCTGGTCAACCCCGCCGGGCTCACCCAGCATGGCGTGCCGCTGCATGACGCGATCAAGGCCATGCCCTTCCCGGTGGTCGAAGTGCACATGTCGAACCTCGCGACACGTGAGCCCTGGCGCCACCACTCGATCATCTCGCCGGCCGTGAAGGGAACGATCCAGGGCTTTGGCCCGAAGTCGTACCTGCAGGGCCTTCGGGTTGTGACCGACATTGCGCGCGAAGCGCAGGCCCTTGCCGCGCAGAACTGACATGGACAAGTTTGTCGACAAGGCCTGCAAGGGCATCGAGTTCCTCATCGCACTCGGCCTGGCCATCATGGTCGTGCTGGTGTTCGGCAACGTCGTGCTGCGTTACGGTTTCAACTCGGGTATCACGGTGTCCGAGGAAGTGTCGCGCTGGCTCTTCATCTGGGGCACCTTTCTCGGTGCCCTTGTGGCCCTGCGTGAACATGGTCACCTGGGTATCGACATGGTCGTTGGCAAGCTGCCCGTCATCGGCAAAAAGATCTGCCTCGTCGTGGGTCACGCGCTGATGATCTTCATCGTCGTGCTGCTGGCCATGGGCAGCTGGGAGCAGGTCAAGATCAACTGGGACGTCACGGCGCCGACGACCGGCTGGACCATGTCCATCGTCTACCTCTCGGGCCTTGTGTTCGGTGTGCTTGCCTGCGGCCTGCTGCTGCTGGATTTGTGGAAGGTGGTCACCGGCCAGCTGTCGGATGAGGAACTGGTCATGGTGCAGGAGTCGGAAGAGGCCGTGCAGCTCAAACAGGTGCTCGACGACGCGCGGGCGTCAGACAAAATTGCCGGAGCGCGCCCATGACCATCGCCATCTTCATCGGTTCGTTGCTGGCCGCCATGGCCCTGGGCATTCCCATCGCATTTGCGCTACTGGCCAGCGGTGTCGCGCTGATGTGGCACCTGCAGCTGTTCGACGCGCAAATTCTCGCGCAGAACCTGGTCGGCGGCGCCGACAGCTTTCCTCTGCTGGCTGTGCCTTTCTTCATGCTGGCCGGCGAGATCATGAACGTTGGCGGCCTGTCGCGCCGCATCGTGAACCTGGCGCTGGCGCTGGTCGGCCATGTCAAGGGCGGGCTGGGCTATGTGACCATCATGGCGGGCTGCCTGCTGTCGGCGCTGTCGGGCTCGGCCGTGGCCGACGCCGCTGCGCTCACCGCGCTGCTGCTGCCGATGATGGTCAAGGCCGGGCACGAGAAGGCACGCGCTGGCGGGCTGATCGCCGCCGTCGGGGTGATAGGCCCCGTGATCCCGCCCAGCATCGGGCTGGTGATCTTCGGCGTGGCGGCCAACGTGTCGATCTCCAAACTCTTCTTCGCGGCCGTTGTGCCGGGTTTGCTGATCGGCGGCGCGCTGTGGATCACCTGGGCCTGGCTGGTGCGGCGCGAGGACATCGTGCCGCCACCGCGCAAGAGCGGCGCCGAGATCATGAAGGCGTTCCGCGACGCCACCTGGGCACTGATCCTGCCGGTCATCATCCTGGTTGGCCTGCGCATGGGCGTGTTCACGCCCACCGAGGCAGCCGTGGTGGCCGCCGTCTACGCACTTTTTGTTTCCACCGTCATTTACCGCGAACTCAAGCTGTCGCAGCTCTACGGTGTATTCGTGGCGTCAGCCAAGACCAGTGCCATCGTGATGTTCCTGATCGCCGCGGCCATGGTCAGTGCCTGGCTGATCACGGTGGCCAACCTGCCGGGCATGGTGGTGGACCTGCTCAAGCCTTTCATGGGCAGTCCGATTTTGTTGATGGCCGCCATCATGGTGCTGGTCATGGTCGTCGGCACAGCGATGGACATGACACCCACCATCCTGATCCTGACGCCGGTGCTGATGCCCGTGGTGAAGGCTGCAGGCATCGACCCCGTCTACTTCGGCGTGCTCTTCATCATCAACAACTCCATCGGGCTGGTGACGCCGCCGGTGGGCACGGTGCTCAACGTGGTGGCGGGTGTCGGCAAGATCAGCATGGACGACGTCACCAAGGGTGTCATCCCGTTCATGATTGCCGAGTTCGCGGTGATGTTCCTGATGGTGGTTTTCCCCAAACTGGTCACCGTTCCAGCCAGCTGGTTCTACTGACATGGCACTTTTAGGCAAGGCGGCAGTCGCCATGTGGTGGGACATCCTGCCCGCGCAACGCGAGGAGTTCCAGGAGTGGCATTCCCGCGAACATTTCCCCGAACGCATGGGCATCGAAGGCTTTCTTCGGGGTTCACGCTGGTCCAACATTGACGGCGGTACGGGTTTCTTTGTGATGTATGAGCTGGCGTCCTATGAGACCCTCACCTCGCCCGGATACCTGCAGAGCCTGAACAACCCGACGCCGTGGTCGGTGAAGATGATGCCGCACCACCTGTACATGGTGCGCAGCCAGTGCAGGCTGCTTGGCAGTTTCGGAGGCGGGCTGGGCCAGGCGATGCTGACGATTCGCCTGTCGCCTGAGAAGGGGCAGGAGGCGTCCTTGCTGGACAGGCTGAAAAAGCTGCTTGCCCAACAGGCCGAAAGCAGGGGCATCACCGGGGCACACCTGCTGCAAACCCAAACGCCTGAGACCGCCATGACGCAAGAGCAAAAAATCCGTGGCGGCGATGCCGTCGCCGACTGGATTGTCTTGCTGTCGTCTTATGACACAGAGGTCTTGCAACACGCGTTGGCGAACGAGCTGTCGCCGCAAAGTCTCGAGGCATCAGGCGCCCTGGCGGCCATGACACACGACATCTACGCGCTCTCGTTTTCATTGGGCAAGCACGACCTCACATCTGTCGCGCAGGGCTAGGCGGCCTGAGCGGCCATGCCGCGCTGTATCGCCACCAGCGCCTTGTTCAGCACCTTCAAAATCCGCTCGCGGGCCACATCGTCAAAGCGCACGGCGGGCACGGCCACGTTGATCGAACCCAGCGCCACGCCCCCACTGGAGAGCACCGGCATGGCCACGCCGCAAATGCCGGGCGTGAATTCTTCAGACACATACGCCACACCGGTTTCACGCACCGCCCTGATCTGCCTGCGCAGTTCCTTCTCATTGCGGATGGTGTTGGGTGTGACCGCCTCGAACTTCACGCTGCGCAAATAAGCTTCGCGTTCGCTTTCGGGCATGAAGGCCAGCAGCGCCTTGCCACCCGACGTGGCATACAGCGGTGCCAGGTCGCCCTTGCGCATGTGCGAGACCAGCCGCTGCGAGCTGCTCACAGACGCCATCACTTCCGACTGCATGCCCGCGAGCTGGTTGAAGGCACTCGATTCGCGGCAGGCTTCAGTGATCTCCGCCAGCACCGGCTCGACGATGCCCAGAATGCTGCGGCCCTGCATGGCCCGGCCTGCGAGACGCGTGACCGCTTCACCCAGCCGGTAGCCGCGCGACACCGCCGAGTAGTCAAGGTAGCCGCGCATGGTGAGGGTGCGCAGCAGCTGTGTCAGGCTGCTTTTCGGAATGCCCAGTGCCTCGGACAGGTCGGTGTGCGACATGTCCTGGCCGCGCTGCGCCAGCAGTTCGAGCACATCGAGCACCCGGTCTGCGGATTTGACGGCTGTTGTTGGTTCGGTCATGCGCGTAGCAGCTGTGCTGTTTGTTTATGTATGTGAACTATTGGGGGCGATGTTAACCGCACTCCGACAACCAGCACCAGAGGCATCGTTCCGGATTTCACAAATGAATTTTTCACTGCATCTGCAGAAAATCAGTAAAAACCCTTGCTGTTCTTGCGGCTGGACTTGCTTAAAGTTCATCTACAAGAACTTATTCGCTTGTGTGAACCCGTCTTTGTCATCCCGGACCTGATACGGGATTCATTGCCCACCCCGCAGACATCCGGGTTCATGGATTGCGGTCAAGCCCGCAATGACAAACCTTAACCGACCAGCTGATTTTTTAGAAAGCCAACATGACCGACACCCTCAACGACGAGCTCCGTATCCGCCAGACCATAGAACGCTGGGCCGTCTGGCGCGATGCCGGCGACTGGGAGCGCTTTGCCACCGTCTGGCACCCCGAAGGCCGCATGGAAGCGACCTGGTTTCAGGGGCCGTTTGCTGACTTCATCCGCGTGACGCAAGAGGGCTGGGCCAAGGGCGTGAGCATTCTTCATTTCCTGGGCGGCTCGGCGATTGAAGTCGCGGGCGACCGCGCGATTGCGCAAACCAAGATGACGATTTCGCAGCGCGGCAACGTCGAGGGCGAAGACGGCCCGGTGATGTGCGACGTGGTGTGCACCGGCCGCTTCTATGACTTCATGACCAAACATGAAGGCGAGTGGAAGGTGTTGCACCGCCAGCCGATCTATGAAAAAGACCGTATCGACCCGCTCGACTCGACAGCGCAACTCCGGCTCGATGCCAAGGTGCTGGCGTCCATGCCTGCGGGCTATCGCCACCTGGCCTACATCCAGACCCGCATCGGCTACACCGTGAAGATGGACATGCCCATGCTGCAGGGCCCGGTGGTCGATGCGCTGTATGCCCGCGGCGCACGCTGGCTGGCCGGCGGCGCGCTGGAGCGTTGAGCCTGCACTGCGCATGACGAACGAATAATTTAAAAGGAGACATTCATGACCTATTTCCTCAACCGCAGGACGGCGCTGGCGGCGCTGGCCGCTGCGGGTGCGCCTTCCGTGTTTGCCCAGGCGGCGGCCTTTC
This sequence comes from Pseudomonadota bacterium, assembly GCA_040390295.1. Classification (GTDB taxonomy): domain Bacteria; phylum Pseudomonadota; class Gammaproteobacteria; order Burkholderiales; family Burkholderiaceae_C; genus Polaromonas. The sequence goes on along the minus strand of JAZJYR010000017.1, from coordinate 57,317 downwards.
CCAGCAAGCCCTTGCGCGTCATCGTGCCGCAGCCGCCCGGCGGTGGTTTTGATGTGGTGGGCCGCCTGCTGGCCGACCGTCTTGGCAAGGCGTTGAAACAGCCTGTGGTGGTGGAAAATCGCACCGGCTCTGGCACGCTCAACGGCACCGACCTGGCCGCCAAGGCCGACCCCGATGGCTACACACTGGTGGTCGGTTCGATCTCCAACATCGCGCTCAACATGGGCCTGTACAAGAACCCCCCGTACAACAGCCTGCGCGACTTCGAGCCGCTGGGCCTGGCCGTGTCATACAGCTACACGCTGATGTGCCGCAAGGATCTGCCGCAGAAGACGCTCAAGGACGTGATCGCCTACGCCAAGGCCAACCCCGGCAAGCTGACCTATGCCTCGGCCGGTGTGGGCTCCGGCCAGCATGTGCTGGCGGCTGCGCTCTGGCAGCAGGCCGGTGTGGACATCACACACATTCCTTACCGTGGCGCACAGATGGCCTACCAGGACCTGATTGGCGGACGCGTTGACATGTTTTTTGACCTGTCGCCGACGGCACGCCCACAGATTGAAGGCGGCAATGTGCGTGCACTTGCGGTGTCCGGTGCGACGCGCCAGCCGACGCTGCCTGATGTGCCGACCATTCGCGACAGCGGCGTGGCCAAACTCGAGCTTGAGTCATGGTTCGGCCTCTTCGCACCCGCCAGGACACCACCTAAAGTGCTGGAGCGCCTGCGCAAGGAGATGGACACCATCATTGCAGCGCGCGACGTGAGCGACACCTTCCGCAAGGCAGGCGGCCGGTCATTGAGCCTGTCGCTGCCCGAGACGAAGGCGCTGGTCAAACGCGATACCGAGTTCTGGTCAAAGCTGATACGCGAGCTGGACATCAAGGCCGAATAAGGCGACCAGGCCACGCAGGCCGGGCATGGCTGGGTCAAAACCCGCATATGACCTGCCAGAGGCAAACCCGGCAGCGCAATGGTTTAATCGCGCTGTCTTTTTTTATTTTGAGGCGACTTCAACATGACGACAAAAATTTCCCAGGCCTGCCTGGACCAGCTCTTCTTCAACGCGCGTACTGCCAATGGTTTTATCGACAAGCCCGTGTCGCTTGAGCTGCTCAAGGAGGTTTATGACATCGCCAAAATGGGCGCGACCTCGATGAACACGCAGCCTGCGCGTTATGTGTTTCTGAACAGCGCCGAGTCGCGGGCGCGCCTGCTGCCTGCGCTGTCGCCGGGCAATCTCGACAAAACCCGCGACGCGCCGGTGACGGTCATCGTGGCCCACGACACGCGCTTTTACGAACACATGCCGCAGATCTGGCACAAGCCAGGTGCGAAGGAAATGTTTGAAGGCAATGCGCCCATGGCCGGCGGCACCGCAGTGCGCAATGGCACACTCAGCGGCGCCTACTTCATGATTGCCGCACGCGCGGTCGGTCTGGATTGCGGGCCCATGAGCGGTGTCGACCTGGGCAAGGTCAATGCTGAGTTCTTCCCCGACGGACGCTTCAAGACCGACTTTTTGATCAACCTCGGTTACGGCGACAACAGCAAGCTGTTTGACCGCAATCCGCGTTTGACTTTTGAGCAGGCTTGTTCCGTGCTGTGAGCACGAAACAAGCCTTCAGCGTTACTGACGTTTCCTCCACCCAACCCTCCCCGTCCGGGGAGGGCTCTGAAGAAAAGCAGCTGGTTTGAGTTTTCCTCTCATCACTGACCCGTTCTTCTACGCCGTCGCCATTCCCGCCGTTCTGCTGATGGGTATCAGCAAGAGCGGCTTTGGCGCGGGCTTTGGTTCGCTGGCTGCGCCGCTCATGGCGCTGGCCGTGACGGTGCCACAGGCGGCGGCGATACTCATGCCCATCCTGTTGCTGATCGACCTGCTCGGGCTGGCAGCCTTTCGCAGGAGTGTTGACCTCAAGCTGCTGAAGTTTTTGTTGCCTTTCGGTCTGCTGGGCACCGTGATTGGTGCGCTGCTCTTCAAGGTGCTGGATGCCCGCGTGGTCGCTGGCATCGTCGGCATCCTGATACTCGTTTTCCTGGTGCAGCGTCTGCTTTTTCCACCGCATGAGGACAGCCCGCACCCGCCCAAATGGCTGGGCGCCATCCTGACATCGGTGTCCGGTTTCACCAGCTTCGTGGCCCACGCTGGCGGCCCGCCGGTGGCGTTTTATGTGATTCCGATGCGCCTGTCGCCGCTGGTGTTTGCATCGACCATGGCTTACTTTTTCTTTTTCATCAACCTGTCCAAGTGGATTCCCTATGCCTGGCTGGGGCTGATTGATGCGCGCAACATGGCGACCTCGCTGGTGCTGCTGCCGCTGGCGCCGCTGGGGGTCTTTGTGGGTGTGCGCATGGCCAGAACCATGAGCCCGGTTTTGTTTTACCGGCTGCTTTATGGCGGCATGCTGCTGACTGGCTGCAAGCTGGTGTGGGATGGTTTTATAGCCCCCACGGTTGCTCACTCCGTGTAGCGCCCTGCCTCTCCCCAGGGGGCCGCTCGCCTGTTGCCCGGCAGAGCCGGTTCCACGGCTCTGCTGGCGAAGATCAGCCCCTCGATTGCCGCCTGATACCGTTTGTCCTGAGCCTGTCGAAGGATGTCCACCAAGGGATCACCGCTTGCGCGGGGCGGCTCTTTGCTGCGCCAGGGGTGACGTGCAGCAGCCAATATCAGCACCGTCAATGCTGCCCATTGCCGAATTTGAATAGACAAACCCCCGTTCGCTCCATAACATCCTCTGGATGCTGGACGCAAACTGCGCGCCGGCATGATCAAGACCGATAAAAACCGACAGGAGACAAGATGATTCACGTATCGATGGCGCGGCGCGCCGCTTTGGCCTTGGCCGTTGCAACCCTGGCCGCCGGCCCCATGGCGCAGGCCCAAACCGCTGCCACGAAATGGCCCACTGCACCCGTTCGTTTTGTGGTGCCTTTTCCCGCCGGTTCTGCCCCTGACGTGCTGATTCGCCTGGTTGGTGTCAAGCTGACTGAAAAATGGGGCCAGGCTGTCATCGTTGACAACAAGCCGGGCGGCAGCGGTGTCATCGGCATGAACACCATTCTTTCTTCGCCCACCGATGGCAGCGTGTTTGGTTTTGTGCAGGGCTCGGCCATCTCGGTGGCGCCCAGCACCATCAAGGGTGTGAGCTACGACTTCAACCGCGACTTCGTGCCCGTCACGCTGGCGGCCGTATTGCCGTTTGTGTTGACCGTGCCTGCAGATTCGCCGTACAAAACCCTGGGCGAATTTGTCGCTGCGGCAAAGGCGAAGCCGCTCAGCATTGAAGTCGCCGACAACGGCCGCGGCACTGCGCCGCACCTGGCTTCGGCGCTGCTCGGCCTGCAGTCGGGCGCGCAGTTTCTTGAAGTGCATTACCCCGGCGGCGCGCAGGCCATGCAGGCTACGCTGGGCGGCCAGACCAAGATGATGGTCGAGACCTATAACGTGGTCGCCGGCAACGTGCAAGGCGGCAAGATGCGCGTGCTGGCCTCGATGGGCGACCGTGTCGAGCCCGGCCTTGAGCAGTTCCCGCTGGCCAATGCCACGGTGCCGGGCGCTGTCGCCTACGGCTGGTTTGCCGTGATCGCCAAGAAGGGTGTGGACCCGACGATGCTGGCGAAGATGAACCAGGACATGGGCGATGTGCTGAGGATGCCCGACGTTGTCGCCAAGTCGCGTGAACTCGGCACCTACCCGCGCCCCGGCACGCCCGAGCAGCTGGTGCAGTACATCAACCAGGACCGCAAGACCTGGCAGGGCGTTCTCGACAAGCTCAACATCAAGCCCGAGTAGGCATCACGCAGGCGGCAGCCATGCTTCAAGTGCACGGGTCAACACGAGCAGGGGCCGTGCCAGTTCGTCGAGCGCCTCGTCAATGCGCTGGCGTGTCTGCTTCTCGCGTATGGCGCTCTCCACTTTTTCGGCCAGCACTGAAACCGCTTTTGCGCCTATGGTGCCTGACACACCCTTGAGCGTGTGCGCGGCACGTTGCGCCGAGGTGGCGTCGCTGGCATCCAGCGCGGCACGGATGCTGGCGACGCTGTCTTTTTGCCCGGCGACGTAGCGGCGCAGCATCGCCAGGTAGAGTGGCTTTTTGCCCATGGTGTGCGACAGGCCGGCTTGCACGTCGAGGCCGGCGATGCTGTCGATGCCCTCGGGCAAGCCACGGTTGCTGTCGGTTCCAGCGTCGGATTTTTCCCGGGACACGGCGGCCGGTTGGTGAGGCGGTGTCGCGCCCGGCCTTATCCACTTGAGCAGCATGCGCCACAGGCTGTCCGGGTCTATGGGTTTCGTCAGGAAGTCGTTCATGCCGGCGTCGAGGCAACTCTGCCGGTCCTCGGCCATGGCGTTGGCGGTCATCGCCACAATCGGCAGCGTCGCCAGTCGCGCCATGCGCCTGATCGCTACCGTCGCATCGATACCATCGAGCACAGGCATCTGCATGTCCATCAGCACCAGGTCGTAGTCGGACTGCTGCAGCTTGTCCAGGGCGATCTGGCCGTTCTCTGCGATGTCGACCGAAAAACCTGCATCCTGAAGCAGCTCGCAGGCGATCTGCTGGTTGATGTCGTTGTCTTCAGCCAGAAGGATGCGCGCGCCGCGCACGTCAGCCAGTTGCTCCATGCCGGCGGCTGTGCCGAGGCCACCGAAGCGGCTTTCAGGGCGGCGTTCACCAAGCGCCTGCATGGTGGTGTCAAACAGCATGGACGGGCTCACCGGCTTGACCAGTACGCCAGTCAGGTCGAGCGACTCAGCCTCGTGAATCATTTCCTCGCGCCCGTACGCGCTCACCATCAGCAGGATCGGGTCAGGTACCAGGCCGAGTGCCCGGATGTGCCGGGCTGTCTCCATGCCATCCATGTCCGGCATTCTCCAGTCGAGGTAGACCACGTCAAATGGATCATCAGTCGCATCTGCCGATTGCAGGGACCGCAAGGCCTCTCCGCCGGAGGCCACGTCCTGGACCCTGAAAGTCATGGTCTCCAGCATGCCGCGCAGTACGGTGCGGGCGTGAATGTTGTCGTCAACCACCAGAGCCCTGCGACCGCGCAGATCGGGGTTGGGAAGCAAAACACGCCGTGGCAGGGCGCTGATGCCCAGCCTGACCGTGAACCAGAAGGTACTCCCGGAGCCCGGCACACTGGTCACGCCCACCTCGCCACCCATCAGTTGCGCGAGGTTTTTGGAGATGGCCAGGCCCAGGCCTGTGCCGCCAAACTTTCGTGTCGTGGAGTTGTCGGCCTGCGAAAAACTCTGGAACAACCGGGAGATCTGCTCGTCGGTCAGTCCGATGCCGGTATCACTCACCGAGAAGTGCAGCAGCACGTCGCGAGCGGTGCGTTCCCGCACGCGTGCCGCGATCACCACTTCACCCTGCTCGGTGTACTTGACCGCATTGTTGGCGTAGTTGATGAGGATCTGCCCGACACGCAGGGAGTCGCCGACCAGTGTGGGTGGTACATCAGGTGCAATGCTGAAGACGAGCTCAAGCCCTTTTTCGCTGCATTTGTCCGTGATGAGGTTGGCAACGTTGTCGAGCACCTTGTCGAGCTCGAAGTCGATGTTCTCGATGGTCAGCTTGCCGGCTTCAACCTTGGAAAAATCGAGGATGTCATTGATGATGCCGAGCAGGTGCTGGCCCGAGCTTTGCACCTTGGTGATGTAGTCGCGCTGGCGCGGCGTCAGGTCGGTCTTGAGCGCCAGGTGTGACATGCCGATGATGGCGTTCATCGGCGTGCGGATTTCATGGCTCATGTTGGCCAGGAAGTCCGACTTCATCTGCGTGGCTTCCTCGGCCGACTCCTTGGCCCTGCGTACCGCGTCTTCCTCTTCCTTGCGGTCGGTGATGTCGCGGCTCACGCCCAGCAGTCCACCCTGTTTGCCGTCTTCATACCAGAGGGGTGACACCATGGTGTCCAGCAAGGCGCGGCGGCCGTCGGGGTAGGTGACCCAGTGTTCTGAGGAGACCCGCTGCAATGACTGCATCATGGCGTTGTCACGCGCACGCATGTCGGCCGCGACATCCGGTGGAAAGAGGTCCTCGCACGTCAGCCCCCTGATCTCTGCGACCGTACGCCCGACCATCGCCGCATAGGCGTCGTTGCAGCCGAGGTAACGGCCCTCGTGGTCCTTGTAGAAGATCGGGTCCGGGATGGAGCTGACCAGTGCGCGCATGGTGCTGCGCTGGCGGCTGATTTCACTGGCCGCGCGTTTTTGCTCCGTGATGTCCTTGAAGTTTGCGACGTGCACGGTGCGTTCTTCGTCCTTCGCCAGAAATACCGTGACCTCCACGTCGATCAGTTCCCCGTCCCTGCGGCGAAAGCGGCTTTCAAAGTGCATCGGCCGGGGCAACTCTTCAAGGTAGACCTTGATCTGCTCGACGGCCTCCGCGCTGGTATCGACGTCAAGTGTGGAAATTTCCAGCCCGATGAATTCCTCTATGGGGTACCCGAGCTCTTCGCAGGCTGCCTTGTTGGCATAGACCACGTGGCGCGCCACGGGGTCCAGCCAGAACAGGGGGCCCGAGTTTTCAACCACGAGGCGGTTGAAAAGTATCTTGCGTTCCGCATGACTGCGTTCGGTCACGTCGCGGAAATTGAAGACCAGGCCTACGCGCTTGCCGGCGGATTCCACCGGCGTGATAAGGCGCTCCAGCAGGCGGCCATCCTTCATCTCGATTTCGTCGAACACCTCGCCATCCATGTGCTTCCACAGCTCGGTGGCGCGTGCAATGAACTGCTCGCCGTCCTTCACCAGCGATGCATGCAGGGTCATCAGCGCGATTTCCTGGCCGGGCGCCATGAGCGCTGCGGGTGCCTGGCCCCACATTTCCGTGAAGCGTGGATTGATGTATTTCGCGCCGCTTGCAAAGTGGATGGCCAGCACGCCGTCGGGCGCAGAGTTCAGGGCGTTACTGAGAAAGGTCTGTGAGGCCGTCAGGTGCCTGATGCGTTTTTCCTGCGCCTGCAAGGTCAGCGTCATGGCTTGTTCGGCTGGCGAAGGCAGGCCGAGCAGGCGTTGCAGCACTGGTATGCGCCCCAGGTGTTTTTGCACAGCGTGACGCATCTGGCTTGCTCCTGTCAGTGGCTGAGCCGGTCGGCCATGGCCCGCAATTCTTCCGCGACAGCGGAGCGATCTGCTGTCGGCCTTCCCTGAAGGTCAAGCCGGGCACTGAGTTGTTGCAGTTCACGCTGGAGCAATTGCCGTATACCGCCATCCGATGCTTCGGGGCTGACACGTACCGCATGCGCGGTGATGGGTTCTGAAAATCCCTTGGCGTCGATGGAGACCGAGGGTTCCGTGTCGATGTCGTTTTTGACCAGGGCATAGGTTTCACCCGAGATCAGGATGCCCCCCGGCTCGGCAGCCTGTTCAAGCCGCGCGGCCAGGTTCACCTCGGGGCCGATGATGGTGTAGTCCATGCGCAGGTCGCTGCCGAAATTGCCCACATCGCAAAACCCGGTGTTGATGCCGATGCGGATGCGGAATGTCTTGGCTGCGCCGGTGTCGCGCCACAGCATCTGCAGGTCCGCCATGGCGCGCTGCATGGCAATCGCCATCCTGACGCACTGCAGGGCGTCTTCCCTTACGCCCCGGGTGTGCGGGTCGCCGAAAAAGATCACCATGGCATCGCCGATGAACTTGTCTACCGTGCCGCCGTACTCTGCGGCAATGCGTGACATCTCGGAGAAGTAGCTGTTCAAAAGGCGCGTGATGTCTTCCGGCTGCCATTTCGATGTGGAGCCCGTGAAGTCCTTGATGTCGGAGAAAAACACCGTGAGTTTTTTACGTTCGGTATGGATTTCCGCCTGCTGCGAACCGTCGAACAGCGACTGGTACACCTGCGGCGCGAGATAACGCGACAGCTTTTCTGACAGCGCCTGCAGCCTCCTGGCGTTGCCGCTGCGCTCCAGGTGTGATTGCACCCGCGTCAAAAGCAGCGGCGGGCTGATGGGCTTGGTGATGTAGTCGACGGCGCCCAGGTCCAGGCCCAGCTGCTCTTCTTCCATGGTGCTGAGTGCGGTCAGGAAGATCACCGGAATGGTGGCCGTTGGCGGGTGCTGGCGTATGCGCCGCAGCACTTCATAGCCGTCCATCTCCGGCATCATGATGTCGAGCAGGATCAGGTCGGGCGGTGCCTGGGACATGATGATGGCGAGCGCCTCCTTGCCGGACGAGGCCAGCAGCAGGTCGTATTTGTCTTCAAGAAGCCCGGTCATGAGGAACAGGTTGTCCTCGGTGTCGTCCACAACGAGAACACGTAGTCGTGGCAAGGGTGGCGTCGAGCTGGTGCCGTGGGATGGAACGTGCAGTGACGGCTGGTCTGGATTCATGGCTAACCTCGCAAAGCTCCCGCAGCTCGAAACTGGTTGGTCTGGGGAGCTGGGTGATTTGGCTACAGGGGGCTAATCGGCATTAGTTGGCATCAGTAGGAATTAATCATTTGCAGCAGATAAATCGTTGATATTAAGTAATTTGATTTATTTGATGAGAATGACGAAATTTATTTTACGTTCGAATTTTTATCAAAGCCAGTCCACAAGCACCCGACATCCTGTAGGTGCATCTGTAGCCCGACGTACTGCCAGATCTGATCCAGTGGCCCCTGGACCTGCAGCTTTGTCACGAGCCAGGGGGTGCTGATATATTGACTGCCAACAACTTTTGCGCAGCACGCCCCCCTTGCTGCCTCACAGCCCGCCCACCTTTGATGCCAATGCGCCCCAAGCCATGACCACCGTCGTTTTTGCTGACCTAGTCGGCAGCACCAGCATGTACGAGCGGCTGGGCGACGAGGCAGCGTCGCGCTTTGTCAGCCAGCTCATGGGCGTACTGAGCCAGGTGTTCGAGCAGCACCAGGGGCGCGTGGTCAAGGTGCTGGGCGACGGTCTGTTTGTGGTCTTCCAGGCTGAAGGTGACGCGCTGGCGGCCTGCATCAACATCCAGAAGCGCCTGCAGGACAAGCCCATCCAACCCGGCGGTACGGGTGCGCCGGTGCAGATGCAGATAGGCATCGAGTCGGGTGACGTCGTCGAGATTGACGGCGACTGTTTTGGCGACACCGTCAACTCCGCAGCGCGGCTGGCCGACCTGGCCGGCGCCGCGCAGATCCTCACCACCGAAAACGTTTTCAAAACACTGCTGCCGGTACAAAAGGCCTCGCTGCGCAGCATGGGCCCCATGTATTTGCGCGGCAGGGCAGAGGCCAGCCACGTCTACCGCGTTGAATGGCAAACCGGGCGCGATGAAGATGCCACCATGGCTGGCCGGTCCATGTTTGCCGTCAACCATGAAGTCGTCCTGCAGATGGCGTTTGACGGCAGGACGATTCGTGCCGACTCCAGAACCGGCAAGCTCTCGCTGGGGCGCTCGCCTGACGCCACGCTCTCGGTCAACGACCCCCGCGTCTCCAGGGTGCACGCCACAGTGGAGTGGCGCGGCGGGCATTTTGTGCTGACCGATGCGTCGAGTTACGGCACCTGGGTGTACCTGGGCAACCAGGGCGAACCGGTGGTGCTGCGGCGCACCGAGTGTTACCTGGTCGGCAGCGGGCAGATCGTGCCGGGCTGCGAGCGGGCCGATGACAACGCGCCGCTGATTGCGTTTTCAGTCAGTCATTGACGGTAGCGGCACCCGGCTACGCCCTCCCTTAAAAGCCCCTCTCCTGCAATACATGCAGGCTAGAATCTTTTTTCTCCTTGAGGCCTCGCAAGTTGCGGCGCCCGGGCTCTATACCATTGCCACCTTCATGAGTCTTAAAAAGCTAGGCCGATACGATCTGGTCCGCGTGCTCGGCAAGGGGGCGATGGGCCTGGTGTACGAGGGCAGGGACCCCAACCTTGACCGGCGCGTCGCCATCAAGACCATCAAGGTCGAGAACCTCTCCGACGAGTCAGCCGCCGAATACGAAGTGCGCTTTCGCACCGAGGCCCGCTCCGCCGCGCGCCTGCAGCACCCCAACATCGTCAGCGTCTATGACTCCGACCGCGACGGCGACATCGCCTTTCTGGTCATGGAGTTCATCCAGGGCGACGACCTCAAGCACCACCTCGACAAGGGCGAGCTTTATACGCTCGAGCAAAGCCAGCGCATCATGGCCGACCTGCTGTCCGCGCTCGACTATGCGCACCGGCAGAACATCGTCCACCGCGACATCAAGCCCGCCAACCTGCTGATCGAGCCCGATGGCCGCGTCAAGCTGGCCGACTTCGGCGTGGCGCGCATCCAGGATTCCGGCGAGGCCACACGCACGCAGGGCACCATTGTCGGCACGCTCAAGTACATGTCGCCCGAGCAGTTGCAGGGCCGGCCCATTGATTCGCGTGCCGACCTCTACGCCGCCGGTGTGGTGCTGTACCAGCTGCTGACCGGCAAAAGGCCTTTTGACGGCGACACCGACTTCGCCGTCATCCAGCAGATCGTCAACCACACACCGCCAGCAGCCACGTCCCACAACAACCGCCTGCCGCCGGGGATTGATGCGGTGGTCGCCAGGGCATTGGCCAAATCGCGCGACCAGCGGTATTCAACGGCGCAGGAGTTCTCAAACGCACTGGCCGCGGCCTGCCGCGACGCCACCGACATCACCGCCGTACCGCCGCCCAGCGCGCCCGGCAAGGGCAGCAGCGCCACCTGGACAGCCACCATGCTGGCCGGCGAATCGCTGGTCAGTACCAACAGTGGCCTCTCCCACAGCGGCACCGTGTCGGGTTCATCCATCGTCACGCAAGAGCTGGAGCTGGTCTACTGGAAGGACATCAAGGAGTCGGTCGATGTCCTGGACATCCAGGGCTTTCTGTCCAGATTCCCGTCAGGTATTTATGCCGACCTGGCGCGCCGGCGCCTGAAAAAACTGGGCGTTTCAAGCGGTGACGAGTCAGATGTCAGCGCCCGGCTGGGCACCGTCACGCAACTTGGCGTGGCATCAAGCGTGCCCTCGGCATCGCCGCTGGAAAAAACAGTGATGCAGCCCCGCGCGCCAGCCGCCGATGCGGCTGAAAAGACCTCCGAAAAGACAGCCGACAAGACAGATCTCGCCTGGCAGGCCCTGGAGGCCGCTGCTGCGCAGACCCCGTCGCTGCCGCTGGGCAAGCATGCGGCTGCTGTTGCCCAGGTTGATCCGGACGCCACGCGCCTTGGTGCGCCTGCCCCGGAAAGCGCGCCTGCTCCGCCGGCTGCTGAAGCGCCTGCTCCAGCTGCAGCCTCTTCACCTCTTGCTGTTCCTTCTGCCACCCCGCAAACCGCAGCCGCCAAACCCAAAACGGCGCTCATGGCCAGCGCCGCGATTGCGGTTCTGGCCGTCGCCGGTATGGCTTTCAAATTCATGTCGTCGCCGTCTGCGGTTGTCGACCCGGCGGCTGCGGCCTTGCTGGCTGCGTCGGCGCCCCTGGCCGCTTCTTCGGCAGCAGCCTCGTCGGCCGCTATCCCAGCCACGCCAGCGCCTGCAGCCCAGGCCTCAAGCCCACAGGGTGCTGCGTCCTCGCCGGCCCAGGCAGCGTCCCGCGCAGCCGCTGCCAAAAAAGCAGCAGCAGACAAGGAAAAAGACAAGGCTGCCAAAGCAGCGCCGGCCAAGGCCGCGTCAGCCGCACGCTCCGCTGACCCGACACCCGCGCCCGGCCCGGCCAGCGCAGGCAGCCCACAGCAGGCCTGCGAGGGCCGCATGCTGCTCGGCTTCCAGACCTGCATGAGCGAGCAATGCGCCAGGCCGGCGTTTGCCAACCTCCCCATCTGCGTCGAGCGCCGCGCCATCGAGCAGCGGCGCGAGGCCGAGAGGCTGTCGCGTTAGCCTGGCAGGCAAGGTTTTTTGATTTTTAATGTATACGGCAAAAATTTAACGTAAATGTTAATTTTTTAACGTATACAGCAAAATCGACATTCCAGAATGGCTTGCTGACCCGATTTGGCGTCCAAAATCGTCCAAAAAGCCGATTTTCAGGCATCAAATCGGCCTCCAGCCCTTTATATATGGGCGTGAGTAGCTACTTAATTAATAGCAAAACGGGCTGCGGCGCGTATCCGGCAGGAGTCTCGGGTCAAGCCCGGGATGACGGGGGTCACTTCCGGGCTGTCATGGCGGACATGATCCGCCATCCATGTCCCGGGCTTGCCGCTTCCGCGCAAACTTCAAGGCACTTTGCTGTCCGCGGTTTCCGCATCCTTGTCCCAGCGCGCCGGCCGGCGCTGCGCGAGTTGCTCGCGCTCCTGCGCCATCTGCTCTTCCAGTTGCAGGCGGCCCTGCACCGCGACGGCGATGAGTTTGCTGCGGTCCTTGCGGTGCGGGTACATGCGCTCGAAGAGGTCGATGTTGTGCTGGCGAAAGCGCATCGCCGACTGGCGCGCTTCGTGCGGCGGGTGGCCCAGCAGCTCCAGCACGGTGCGGGCGCTGCGCAGGCTGGACTCGAAAACCTCGCGTTCGACATTCGTCACGCCGCGGTCGCGCAGGGCGTTCCAGTGCGTCACGTCGCGGGCACGGGCGACGATCTCCAGCTGCGGGAAGTGCTCTTTCACGATGTCGACGATCTTGAGCGACTGCTCGACGTCATCGACCGCGACCACCAGGATTTTGGCGGTGGCAGCGCCGGCCGTGCGCAGCAAATCGAGCCGCGTGGCATCGCCATAAAACACCTTGAAGCCGAAGGCACGAATGGTTTCGATCAGGTCGGCATCGTGGTCGAGTACCGTGGCCGACATGCCTTGCGCCGACAGCATGCGGCCCACGATCTGGCCGTAGCGGCCGAAGCCGGCAATGATGATGGGCTTTTCCTGCTGCTCTGAAATCTCTTCAAGCTGCGGGCCCTTGTGCCTGGCGTAGCTGGGCAGCAGCACCTTGTCGACAAAGACCAGCAGCAGCGGGCTCAGCAGCATGGACAGCGCGACCGCACCAATCAGCAGCGACGAGGTTTCATTCGAGAAAACATTCGCGCCCGCCGCTGCCTGGAACACCACAAACGCAAACTCGCCACCCTGGGCCAGCAGCACGGCGAAGACGGGGCGCTCCTGGTAGGGCAGTTTCATGAGTCTGGCCAGGCCGTAGATCACCACCAGCTTGAGGCCGAGAAAGCCGAACAATATGGCGGCGATCAGGCCCGGCGATTTGAGCAGCACGCCGAAGTCGATGCTCATGCCGACGGCGATAAAAAACAGGCCGAGCAGCAGTCCCTTGAAGGGTTCGATATCGGTCTCAAGCTCGCGCTTGTATTCACTTTCAGCCAGCAGCACGCCGGCAAGAAAGGCGCCCAGCGCCATCGACAGGCCGACAAACTGCATCAGCGCCGCAATGCCGACCACCAGCAGCAGTGATGCGGCGGTGAAGATTTCAGGCGTTCCGCTGTTGGCAATCCACTTGAGCAGGGGCCGCAAGAGGAGGCGGCCGCCGAGGATGATGCCGCCGATCACGCTGATGATCTTGACGGCTTCGAAAGCGCGGTTGCCGTGCTCTACCGCATCGCCGCCCGACATCGCGCCCAGCAGGGGCAGCAGCGCCAGGATGGGAATGGCCGCCACGTCCTGGAACAGCAAGATCGAAAAGCCGGCCTGGCCGCTGGATGTCGGCATCAGGTTGCGCTCGCCAATCGCCTGCAGTGCAATCGCCGTGGACGACAGCGCCAGCCCCAGGCCGGCGACCAGTGAAATCTGCCAGCTGACGCCAAAGGCCATGGCCACGCCCATCAGGATGACGGCGCAGCCCAGCACCTGCGCGCTGCCCCAGCCGAAGATGGGACGGCGCAGATTCCACAGGCGTTTGGGTTCCAGCTCAAGCCCGACGAGGAAGAGCATCAGCACCACGCCGAATTCGGCAAAGTGAAGAATGTCCTGCACATTCGTGACCAGACCCAGGCCCCAGGGACCTATGCCTATGCCGGCGGCGAGGTAGCCAATGATGGAGCCGAGGCCCAGTTTTTTGGCGATGGGGACCGCGACGACGGCTGCAGCCAGATAAATAAAGCTGTTGGTGAGCCAGGCGGGTGTGTGCTCAATCATGGACGAGCTCCCTGCACGGAAGCTTCTTCATCGTCAAACCTGAGCAGGCTGGCGAGTGACGGGCGGGACGCTGCCGGGTCGGGCCTGGGCCTGTCGTTCATGGGGACCACGCAGGCGGCGCATTGCTCCAGATCGTCCATCTCCGGCCAGTCCGGGTAGGACGCCAGGCGGTCCCTGAAGGTTTGCAGGTGCCGGGCGACGACTTCCGAGGGCACGCTGTGCGCGCCGTGCAACACCAGTGGTGGCAGAAAGCGCATGCCGCAGAGGGCGGCGCTTTGTTCATACGGCGGCAAAAACGCGTCGAAAAAATAACGGTTGTAGCCTTGCGGATGGTAGGAATCTTCAGGCCCGCCCGTGGTGGCAACCAGCCATAAGTCCTTGCCCTGCAGGGCGCTGCCCTTGCCATTTTCACCTTCGCCATAGGCCCAGCCGTAGGTCAGTACTTCGTCCATCCAGAGCTTTTGCAGCGGCGGCATGGAATACCACTGGATGGGGTGCAGCAGCACGACCAGACTGGCTGCGGCCAGGGCCGCCTGTTCGGCGGGCACGTTGATGTGATAGTCCGGGTAGCTTGAATAGAGGTCCCGTACCTGCGTGCGCGGCGAGGCCTGCGCGGCTTCCATCATGGGCCGGTTGACGCGGGATTCACGCCAAGCAGGGTGCGCGGCGATCACGTAAATATCGCGGGCAGGAGCGCTGGCAGGCGTACTGGCGACGGGGGTTTCAGTGGTTGTGGGAAAGCTGGGCATGCCGTTACCATAGCGGAAAAGCCGGTCAGCATGCACGCCAGCCCGAAAGCCGGCTCCAACAACACCCTGAGGAGATTTCCATGCCCGTGGTCGTCATCGCCAATCCCAAGGGAGGCGTCGGCAAATCGACACTTGCCACCAATATCGCCGGCTACTTTGCCAGCCAGGGGCATGCCGTCATGCTGGGCGATGCGGACAGGCAGCAGTCCACCGCACTGTGGCTGGGCCTGCGCCCGCCGGCAGCACGGCCAATTGCCAGCTGGGATGTGACGACCGACATGGTCAAGCCGCCCAAAGGCACAACCCACGTGGTGCTCGACACGCCGGGCGGCCTGCATGGTTCCCGCCTGAACGAGGTGGTCAAGGTCGCCGACAAGATCATCGTGCCGCTGCAGCCCAGCGTGTTTGATATTTTTGCGACGCGTGCCTTTCTTGACCAGCTGGCCGAGCACCGCCGCGCCGGCAAGGTGCAGGTCGGCATCGTCGGCATGCGCGTGGATTCACGCACCATCGCCGCAGACAAGCTGCATGACTTTGTCGACAACCTGGGTTTGCCGGTGCTGGGCTATCTGCGCGACACGCAAAACTACATTCATCTGGCCGCGCGCGGCCTGAGTGTTTTTGACGTGGCACCCGGCCGGGTTGGCAAGGATCTTGAGCAGTGGCAGGGGATCTGCCACTGGTTGAACAAATAAGGTGGTTTTGTCAATCAATGAGAACTTTTGAAAGCCTTGCCGACCTGGCAGCCTGCGTCGGCCAGGAAGTCGCCGTCAGCGACTGGACCACGATTGCCCAGTCCCAGGTCAACCAGTTTGCCGATGCGACGCACGACCACCAGTGGATTCATGTCGATCCCGAAAAGGCTGCGGCCGGGCCGTTTGGCGGGCCGATTGCGCACGGTTTTCTGACGCTGTCGATGATTCCCTGGTTTTTTGAATCGTCTTTTGAGGTCAAGGGCACGCGCATGGGCGTCAACTACGGGCTGAACAAGGTCAGGTTCACCGCGCCGGTGCCGGTCGGCAGCCGATTGCGCGCGCGCATGAAGCTGGTGGCTGCAGTACCCGTTGACAACGGCGGCATGCAATTCACCTGGGGTGTGACGGTAGAGCGGGAGGGCGCAGGCAAGCCGGTCTGCATTGCCGAGTCGCTGGCGCTTTTGTACGCGTAAATCGTTCGCAAGACGCGGCCGCGGAAGTCGCTGCGGTGGCGGGCGTTCAGCCCTGAATGCGCGTCAGCTGCGCGGGCGGAATCCAGCCTTCAAAGACATCGACCAGGCCGTTGATGCGTTCGACAGCCACGCGCTGGCTGTGGGTTTGAGAGATGCACTGGTGCAGGTCACTGCGCAGCATCCACAGGTCGACCGGCGTTTTGGCGGCGTTGATCTTGAACGCCATGCGTTGCGCACGGATGTCCTTGCAGTCGTCCAGTGTGCGGTGCAGGCTGAGCCGGATCTGTTCGATCGGCAGCTGGCGGCGGTTGATGGCGCTGGCACCACCGTGGATCGTGGTCCCGAAAATACGTTGAATGAGCAGATTCACAGAATGGCGCCCGCCAGTCTTGTGAACGGCAAGGAATAAAGGGAGTGCGCTGGCTGGTCCGGGTGGGTCGCCTTGCACGATTTGCTTTAGGTTTAAAGCTTGAAGCATCAATTTTAGGGTTTCCCCTATATAACTTCAACGTGCGAGGCCCATTTCGGGGCAACATCTTTGTCGCGGATGTGACCCAAGCCTGCCTTTTGCACCCGGACTTAGCCCGGCGTGATGGGTGCCATTCCTTCAAAACCGTTCTGGCGCCACGCTTCAAAGACAGTGAGCGCTACCGTATTTGACAGATTCAGGCTGCGCTGGCCCGGCTGCATGGGGGCTCTCAGGCGTTGTGCGGGCGCAAATGAATTGCGCACTTCTTCCGCCAGGCCGCGCGTTTCAGCCCCGAATACCAGCCAGTCGCCCGGCAAAAAAGCGGCATCGTAAAGATTGCGTGCGCCATGGGTGGTCATGGCAAAGAGCCGCTCCGGGGCGGGCTTTTCGCTGTCCAGGAAAGCCTGCCAGCCTTTATGGCGCATGACTTCGGCGTACTCGTGATAGTCGAGCCCGGCGCGGCGCATCTGCTTGTCCTCCATCGAAAAACCCA
The DNA here is from genome assembly GCA_040390295.1 of Pseudomonadota bacterium. Lineage (GTDB taxonomy): Bacteria > Pseudomonadota > Gammaproteobacteria > Burkholderiales > Burkholderiaceae_C > Polaromonas. The sequence continues at coordinate 40,456 of JAZJYR010000017.1, read as the reverse complement.
AAGGTTCGATCAGGTGCAGGCGGCAACCCGTGTTGGCCGCCAGCCGGATGACGTTGCCGGTGTTGGGTGGAATTTCAGGCTCGACAAGAACGATATTGAACATCGGCGAATTGTCGCCGGGCGGGCCTACTGCGTTTTTGCGATGGCCACGCCGGTGACGTGTGCCGCTCCGGCCGCACGCAGCGCACGCGCCGCCGTGAATATGGAGGCGCCGCTGGTCACCACGTCATCCACCAGCACGATCCGTTTGCCGGCCACAGCCTGCAGGCGCAGTGGGTCCGGCTGGAAGGCGCCCTTGACGTTGGCCAGCCTGGCTTCGCGTTTGAGTTCGGTTTGCGGGCGGGTATCGCGGGTTCGCAAAAGCAGTCTGGCATCGGCGCTTGCGGGGCTGCCAGAAAGCCTTGCCAGTGCGCTGGCCAGTTCCCAGGCCTGGTTGAAACCGCGTGACTGGAGGCGTTCGGCTGACAGCGGCATGGGAATGATGAGGTCGCCCGGCTGCAGGTCTTCAAGTTCCTGCCTGATGCCGGGGGCATCAAGCATCAGGCCTGCAAAAAAGGGTGCCCAGCCGGGCTGGTCGCCAAATTTGTAGCGGGTGATCAGGTCGGACCAGGGGTAGGCATAGGAGGCGGCGACCAGCATGGCATCGAGCGGCGGCGCGTTCCTGATGCAGTCCATGCACAGCCCGGGGCTGGTCCGCACCCCCATGGACAGGTCGGGCGGCAATGCCAGCGCGCAGCTTTTGCAGCGAGCCAGCGCGGGTGAGAAGCGCGAGATGCAGTCGCCGCAGACCTGCTGTGAAGGCCAGCTGTGGCACACCGCGCATTGGCTAGCGTGCAACATCACGCTGCATAGCCGTTGCGGGTGAAGGATGTTTGCGGGGCTGAAGAGTCGTTGGAGCACGGGGTCAATATACTCGCGAGCTTCTGGCTTCCCTGATATTCCCTCCGACATGACCACCACCGAGCGACCACCCACCCTGGACCCGCGTGCCGTAGCGCGCTGGCAGCAAACGGCGCCTGCGCAATCGCCGTGGCTGCATGAGGAAGTCGCCAGCCGCATGATGGACCGCCTGCAGTGGATCAGGCTTGAACCGCAGGCCTGGGCGCACTGGGGCGCTGTGCGCGGCGGGCTGAAAGCGCATGCGCAACTGGCGCTTCGTTACCCGAAGTCGGATGTCTTTGTGTCCGAAGCCACTGCAAGGCTGAACGAAGAAGCGATCGGGTCGATGTCATTGCCCTTGTGGAACCCTGTCAACTGGGCCAAAAGGAAACCGCTTTTTCAACAGCCGCCTCCAGCAAGCGTGGACATGCTCTGGGCCAACATGGCCCTGCATGAAGCGGTGGACCCGCAAACGCTGCTTGGGCAGTGGCACAAGGCACTCAGGGTCAACGGCTTCCTGATGTTTTCATGCCTGGGCCCCGATACCGCCATTGAAATCCGCGAACTTTACAAAGAACTGGGCTGGCCACCTGCTGGCCACGACCTCACCGACATGCATGACTGGGGCGACATGCTGGTGCAGGCGGGTTTTGCCGAGCCTGTCATGGACATGGAGCGCATCACACTGACCTATGAGACGCCTGGGCGCCTGTTGCAGGAGCTCAGCGAACTGGGGCGCAACTTTCACCCTGCGCGCTTTGCCGGATTGCGGGGCCGTCACTGGCGGGCCAGTCTTGAGGGCATGCTGAAAGACCGCCTGGCGACGGGCCCCGATGGCCGGCTCTCGCTGACCTTTGAGGTCATTTACGGCCATGCGCTCAAGCCGCAACCCCGGGTCAAGGTGAGCGGCATGAGTTCGGTATCGGTCGAAGACATGCGCGCCATGCTCAAGGACGGACCGGGCCGCGGCAAGGGCGCCGCATAAGGCCCTGGCCAACCCTCCCCGGAGGGTGCCCTCCGCAGGCGCAAGCTGGCTATAATTGCGGTGTGTTTCCGGGCATGTTCCCAGGCCTCAAGCGGCTTGTCCATCAGGCTGCTTTTTTTGAGTGTCGCACCGTGTCGCAATCCACCCCAGCGTTTGCCGCCTCTCCCTACCGTTTTGCCAGCGTGTCCGGCCAGGATGATCGCCATCGATCTCCCGGCAGCGTGCAATGGCTGCTCAAGCGTAATTGCTCGGTGACGCCAGCCCAGCTAGGCTGGTTATACGTCTCCCTTTGCGTCGTCTCCCTCGGCATTGCCATCTTTTTCTGGGTCCAGGGCGCCCGCATGGTCATGCCTTTTGCGTGGCTTGAGCTGCTTGCTGTGGGTGCGGCCTTTGTTGTTTATGCGCGGCACGCCAGGGACGGTGAAAAAATTGTCCTGCAAGGCGGGCAGCTTGTTGTTGAACTTGAAACGGCAGGGCGCATGCAGCGCGCTGAATTCAACCGGCAGTGGGTTCGCGTCGAGCCGAAAAGCGGCGATGGCTCACTGATAGAAGTCTCGGGACAAGGCCGTTCCGTCAGGGTAGGGCGGCATTTGCGGCCCGAGCTCCGGCCGGCGCTGGCACGTGAAATCCGCCTTGCCTTGAGGGCGCCTTGAACACGGTTTGTGCCTGGCAGACTCCCTTTTGACGCCTTCGGGCCTCAATAAAACATCAAGCGGTGCAAGTCAGGCCCGGCGCTAACTTTATAATCAGCAGGTTAAATTAAACCGGATGCCGTGGTGAGCAGTCCGGCGAGCGATTCGACCAGCAATGGAAGCCAAAAAAGTGATCACGATGAACGTAAGCAAAACCATAAGCAAAATGACCCAGCGCCTGGCCAAATATGCCGCCGCGCTTCTGGCTTCCGGGGCCGCACTGGCCAGTACCGCTGCTTATGCCGTCAAGGACCTGGCGGGCGGCCCGGCGGTCAACCAGCTCAACCTGCATCCGGCAGTGACCAAAATCGCCGAGGGACAGCACTGGCTGCACTGGTTCATCATGATCATCTGCATCGTGATTTTCATTGCAGTGTTCAGCGTGATGTTTTATTCCATCTGGAAGCACCGCAAATCCAAGGGCCACAAGGCGGCCAACTTTCACGAGTCCACCCTGGTTGAAATCGCCTGGACCATCGTTCCCTTTCTCATTGTGATTGCCATGGCCCTGCCGGCCACCAAGGTTCTTGTCGCCCAGAAGGACACCACCAGTGCCGACCTCACCATCAAGACCACCGGCATGCAGTGGAAATGGGGCTATGACTACATCAAGGGCGAGGGTGAAGGCATTGCTTTTGTCTCTACCCTTGATAACGCCCAGCGCGAAATGTCCAACAACGGCGGCCCCAAGGGCGCCAATGTGCCTGACGACTACCTGCTGAAGGTTGACAACCCGATGGTTGTGCCCGTCAACAAGAAGATCCGCATCATCACCACGGCCAACGACGTGATTCACGCTTTTGCCGTGAACTCGCTGGGTATCAAACAGGATGCCATCCCTGGTTTTGTGCGTGACACCTGGTTCCGCGCCGAGAAGGTCGGCAGCTACTACGGCCAGTGCCAGGAACTTTGCGGCAAGGAGCATGCCTACATGCCGATTGAGGTGAAGGTTGTCTCTGCAGCCGATTACACCGCCTGGGTTGCCGCCAAGAACAAGGAAGCCGCTGCCAAGCTGGATGACCCGACCAAGGTCTGGACGCTGGTGGATATCAAGGCGCGTGGCGAGAAGGTCTATGCTGCCAACTGCGCAGCCTGCCACCAGGCTAACGGCAAGGGCGCAGGCCCGATCAAGCCGCTGGACGGCTCGGCCATCGTGCTTGACGCAGACCATAAAAAGCAGATCATGACCCTGCTCAACGGCGCTGCTGGCGGTGCGATGCCTTCATGGAAGGCCCTGAGCGACACCGACCTCGCAGCCGTGGCAACCTACACCAAGAACAACTGGTCCAACCAGACCGGCCAATTGGTCCAGCCCTCTGAAGTGCTGGCTGCGCGCAAGTAATCGACATAGCGTTTTCAGACCCGTTTCACCCAGCCGCCAGACCATCCCGTCGGCCGCTATGACAAAGTTATCAGGCTCAATGCCTGAATGAGCCACCAAAGGAAGCCAAGATGAGTGCAGTTCTAGACCCCCATGGACACGGCGATCATGCGCATGATGACCACGATCATCATGACCACGCGCCGACAGGATGGCGTCGCTGGGTTTACGCAACCAACCACAAAGACATCGGTACGCTCTACCTGCTGTTCAGCTTTTTCATGCTGATGTTTGGCGGCGTGCTTGCGCTGCTGATCCGCGCCGAGCTGTTCCAGCCGGGCCTGCAGCTGGTCAACCCTGAATTGTTCAACCAGCTGACCACCATGCACGGCCTGATCATGGTGTTCGGTGCCATCATGCCGGCCTTTGTGGGTTTTGCGAACTGGATGATCCCGCTACAGATCGGTGCAGCCGACATGGCTTTCGCCCGCATGAACAACTTCAGCTTCTGGCTGATGATTCCTGCCGGCCTGATGCTCACGACGTCGTTTTTCATGCCCGGCGGCGCTCCCGCAGCCGGCTGGACGCTGTACGCACCGCTGACCCTGCAAATGGGGCCGTCGATGGATGCTGGTATCTTCGCGATGCACATCCTGGGCGCTTCGTCCATCATGGGTTCCATCAACATCATCGTCACCATCCTGAACATGCGCGCGCCCGGCATGACCCTGATGAAGATGCCGATGTTCTGCTGGACCTGGCTCATCACCGCCTACCTGCTGATCGCCGTGATGCCTGTTCTGGCCGGTGCCATCACCATGACGCTGACGGATCGCCATTTCGGCACCAGCTTCTTCAACCCCGCCGGCGGCGGCGACCCGGTGATGTACCAGCACATCTTCTGGTTCTTCGGCCACCCCGAGGTGTACATCATGATCTTGCCGGCTTTCGGCATCATCAGCCACATCATTCCTGCGTTCTCGCGCAAGCGCCTGTTCGGTTATGCATCGATGGTTTACGCCACCGGTTCCATCGCCATCCTGAGCTTCGTCGTCTGGGCGCATCACATGTTCACGACCGGCATGCCTGTGACGGGCCAGCTGTTCTTCATGTACTCGACCATGCTGATCGCCGTGCCCACGGGCGTGAAGGTGTTCAATTGGATCGCCACCATGTGGAAGGGCTCGATGACTTTCGAGACGCCCATGCTGTTCGCGGTCGGCTTCATCTTCGTGTTCACCATTGGCGGCCTGACCGGCGTGATTCTGTCGGTCGCACCGATCGATACCCAGCTACAGGACACCTATTACGTCGTGGCCCACTTCCACTACGTGCTGGTGGCCGGTTCGCTCTATGCGATGTTTGCCGGCTATTACTTCTGGTCCCCCAAGTGGACCGGCGTGATGTACAACGAAACCCGCGGCAAGATCCACTTCTGGTGGTCGCTGATTTCCTTCAATGTCACCTTCTTCCCGATGCACTTCCTGGGTCTTGCAGGCATGCCACGCCGCTACGCCGACTACCCCATGCAGTTTGCCGACTTCAATGCGATTGCCAGCGTGGGCGCATTCTTCTTCGGCTTTGCACAGGTTTATTTCTTCCTGTTCATCGTCGTGCCGACCATGCGCGGCAAGGGCGCTCCAGCCAAGGCCAACCCGTGGCTGGACGAAGACGGCCTCAAGGGCGCCGAAGGCCTCGAATGGCAAGTGCCTTCACCTGCGCCTTTCCACACCTTTGAAACGCCACCCAAGCTGGATGCAACTGCAACCCACGTCATTGGCTGATCCTTTCCCCGATCCATTTGCAAATGACTACTCCTGAGCAAAAAAAGAGCAACCTCCGCCTGGCGCTGATCCTAGCATCGGTGGCGGTCGTCTTTTTTGTCGGTTTCATGGTCCGCATGATTTTTGTCGGCCGCTAGGCCAGCAGCGTGATGCAGATCAAGCGCGAAAACGTCAGGATGGTCGGCAAGCTCGGCGTCATCGTGCTTGGCATGTTCTGTTTTGGGTACGCGCTGGTGCCGATTTACAAGGCCATCTGCGAGATGACCGGTATCAACGTGCTGGCGCTGGGTGACAGACAGATTCCCGGCGCTACTCCGAAAATGCCCGCCAACACGCAGGTCGATCTGACGCGCACCATCACTGTCGAGTTTGACGCTAACGCACGCGGCCCCTGGCAATTCAAGCCGGCGCAGAATTCGCTCAAGGTTCATCCCGGCGAACTCACCACTGTGATGTACGAATTCCAGAATGTGCAAAACCGGACCATGTCTGCTCAGGCCATTCCCAGCTATGCGCCCGCACAGGCTGGCGCGCACTTCAACAAGCTGGAGTGTTTTTGTTTCAGCCAGTACACACTGGCACCCGGCGAGAAGAAGCAGTGGCCGGTGGTGTTCGTGATCGACCCCAAATTGTCGAAAGACGTGACCACCATCACGCTCTCGTATACCTTTTTTGAAGTTGGCGGCAAGGTACCGGTCGCGCCGCAGGCCTCGAATGCAACGGCATTCAGGATAGCGGCCGACGCTGTGCGGGCATCCGGTACATGAACGCTCCCGAACCTCTCCCTCCGCACCGGCGCAAGGGTTCCGTGTTCAGGACGATCAAGGCCGTGATGTGGTCTTTTGTTGGTTTGCGCGCACGCGGTGATTATGAAAAAGATGTGGAACAGCTCAACCCTGTGCATATCGTGATAGCCGGTTTTATTGGCGTTGTTGTTTTTGTGGGTGGCCTGATCTTTCTGGCCACCTGGGTAGTGGGCAAATAAGCCACTGCCGCAAGTTGAATCTGAAATTAGAGAATTAGCGAAACAGGAGTTTGGAAATGTCTTCAGCAACCCCCGCGGGAACCACCCCCTATTACTTCGTGCCGGCACCGTCGCGTCACCCTGTGATGGCGGCTATCGGCCTGTTCTTTGTCATCCTGGGTGCGGGCCAGTGGATCAATGGGCACACCTGGGGCGCATTCTCCCTGGCGTTTGGCATGCTCTGGTGGTGGACCATCCTGTTCCAGTGGTTCAGCGAGTCCATCCGCGAAAGCGAAGGCGGTCTGTACGGTTACAAGATCGACCTGTCCTACCGCTGGGCCATGAGCTGGTTCATTTTTTCAGAAGTCATGTTCTTCGGTGCATTTTTCACCGCCCTGTGGTGGGCGCGCGTGCATTCGGTGCCTGCGCTGGGCGACCTCGAAAACGCTTTGCTCTGGCCTGACTTCAAGGCTGTCTGGCCCAGCATGGCTGCCGGTGTGACCGCCTCGCCCGCCAACATCATCGAGCCTTTCCAGACCGTTGGCCCTTTCTGGCTGCCAACCATCAACACCGCGCTGCTGCTCAGCTCCGGCGTGACCATGACCATTGCCCACCACGCCCTGCGCGAAAACCATCGAAGCCGCACCATCGCCTTCATGTGGGCGACGGTTGCCCTTGGCGTGACCTTCCTGTTCGTGCAGGGCTATGAATACCACCACGCCTACGACGAGCTCAACCTCAAGCTCACGTCCGGCGTCTATGGCTCGACGTTCTATATGCTGACTGGCTTCCACGGCTTCCACGTGTTTGTCGGCATGCTGATGCTGCTGTTCATCACCCTGCGCCTGCAAAAGGGCCACTTCACTGCTGACAAGCACTTCGGCTTTGAAGGCGCCGCCTGGTACTGGCACTTTGTGGACGTGGTCTGGCTCGGCCTCTACATCCTCGTCTACTGGTTATAGGCTTGAGGGCAAGCCGGAACTTGTAGCCGGCAAGCGAGAACTAAAAAAGGCCGCATGAAGCGGCCTTTGTTCTTTTTGATTATTTATTTGCCGACCGGAATGCCCGTCGGCTGGATGTAGCCCAGTTTCCATGCGATCAGGATGCAAACAAACAGCAGGACAGAAAATCCGATACGAAACGTCAGGGCGCGCGCCATGTTGTTGGTTTTGGCTTTGCCGTCCCTGCCGTCCTTCATCATGAAAAACAGTGCCGAGGCCAGGCTGCCAAGAATGGCGATAAATGCGAGCGCAACAAGATATTTCATGAGCAGGATTATCCGCGCATGAAAGCCGTTTTGCATTCGCCGCGGTTTTGGGTGGTGACGATGGCCGCCATCCTGGTCGCCACACTGACTTTTTCACTGGGCCAATGGCAATTGCGCCGCGCTGCGCAAAAAGAAGCCCTGCAGGCGGCGATTGCCACGCAATCCGGGCACGCGCTGGCCGATGCAGCCACCTTGCTCGCCATCACACCGGCTGAAGACGCCATACACCGCCCCGCGACCCTGCGCGGCGTCTGGCAGTCACAGCACACCGTTTTTCTCGACAACCGGCCCATGGGTGGCAAAACGGGTTTTGTCGTCGTCACACCGCTCGCGCTGGAAGGTAGTACCAAAGTCATCCTGGTGCAGCGCGGCTGGGTGCAGCGTGACTTCACGGACCGCAACCGCCTGCCCGATGTGCCCACACCCGCAGGCGTCGTCAGCGTGCAGGGGCGTATTGCCCCGCCGCCGTCCAAGCTATACGAGTTCAAGGGTGTCGAGACCGGCCGCATCCGGCAAAATATGGACTTGCAGGCGTTTGCCGGTGAGACAGGGTTGCCGCTGCTGGGAGGCGTTTCGCTGCTGCAGACAGGCGCATCCAGCGAAGGCCTGCAGCGCGACTGGGCGCCGCCCAACCTGGGCATTGAAAAACATTACGGCTATGCCTTCCAGTGGTTCGCCCTGTGTGCGCTGACCGTCTTCCTGTATCTCTGGTTTCAAATCATCAGTCCCCTGCGGCGCAAGCGGCAGCCAACGAGCAAATCACCGTGACCCAAGCGAACCCTGAAAACCTTTCAACGTCCGCAGTGCAGGCTGCTGCAGATGAGCCGCTCAGCCTGACGGTGCACAGCATGCCGACGCCGGGCCGTGAAGTACCCCGTACCACGGTTGGCCGCTGGAAGATGATGGCCGTGCTGCTGGTTTGTGCGTCGCCCGTCATCGCATCCTATTTCATGTATTACGTTGTTCGCCCCGAAGGCCGGCGCAACTACGGTGAGCTGGTCGACCCGCAGCGTCCACTGCCCGCCATGGCCACAACCACGCTCGACGGCAGGCCCGGCCAGATCACGGCATTAAAAGGCCAGTGGCTGCTGATGAGCGTGGGCAGTGCGGCATGCGAGCAGGCCTGCCAGCAGCGCCTGTATTTCCAGCGCCAGCTACGCGAAGCCCTGGGCAAGGAAAAAGACCGCCTCGACTGGGTCTGGCTGGTGAACGATGAAGCCCAGGTTGACAAGCGGTTGCTGCCTGCACTGTCCTCCGCCACCACCTTGCGTGTGCCTGCCGCAGCACTGTCGCAGTGGCTGGTTCCCGCTGCGGGGCAAAAACTGGAAGACCACATTTACCTCGTGGATCCACTGGGCAACTGGATGATGCGATTCCCGGCCAATATGGATGCGGCCGGCGCAGCCAAGGCCAAGCGGGATTTGGACCGCCTCATGCGCGCATCTGCCAGCTGGGACAAAGAAGGTAGATGATGGCCCCCACGGTCGCGCACTGCGTGTCGCTCCCTGCCCCCCGGGGGGGCCGCCCGCCTGCGGCCCGGCAAAGCCGGTTCCGCGGCTCGAACTTGCATGAGAGACTGGTACCACCTGGCTGTTTTTCCCGGTCCAAGGTGGCAATAACTCCTCTGGAACCTGTTGAAGCACGTGTCTGGGCCAGTTTGGGGGTGCGATGATAGAGGCATACAACCTGAGTCCCACGATCCGCCTGATGATCATGGGCCTGGTCGTGGCCATGGGGCCGCTGGCCTGGGTGTGGCTGCGCAACCGAAATGCGCCTGTTGCGCGGCGTTTGCAGGTGCTCACGCTGGTCACGCTTTTCCTGACGTTTGACCTTGTCGTCTTTGGCGCGTTCACGCGTTTGACGGACTCCGGCCTCGGCTGCCCTGACTGGCCGGGCTGTTACGGCCATGCCAGCCCTGTCGGTGCCCAGGTGCATATTGAAACGGCACAGACGGCCATGCCCACAGGCCCGGTCACGCATTCAAAAGCCTGGATTGAAATGATCCATCGTTATCTGGCCACAGGTGTCGGCGTGTTGATATTGACCCTCACCGCAACCAGCTGGCTTGAGAAAAGGCGAATAGAGATATCACCATGGTGGCCGACCTTCACCTTGATCTGGGTGTGTCTTCAGGGCGCATTCGGCGCACTGACCGTGACGATGAAACTCTTCCCCGCCATCGTCACCATGCACTTGCTGGGCGGTCTGGTGTTGCTGGCGCTGCTCAAGGTGCAGTCGGTGCGTTATGCGCAGGCGCAAGGTTCGCAACTGCCATCGCCCGTGAGCAGTCCGTTGCGCCAGTTCGTGATGGCCACATTTGCGCTGCTCTGGCTTCAGATCGCGCTGGGCGGCTGGGTCAGCACGAACTACGCCGTGCTGGCCTGTACTGATTTCCCCTCATGCCAGGGCTCGCTGTGGCCAGCCATGGATTTCCGCCAGGGCTTTACCCTGTGGCGTGATTTGGGTGCTGGCCATGACGGGGCCAACATCAGCTTCCAGTCCCTGACGGCCATCCACTACGTTCACCGCCTCAGTGCCTACATCGTCTTTGCCGCCATGCTGCTGCTCGCTGCGCGCCTGTACCGCATTCGCGCCCTCAGATCGCAGGCGCAGTGGCTTGTCGGGCTGGCAGTTCTTCAGGTCGCGACCGGCCTTGGTAACGTGCTGCTGGGCTGGCCCATGCTGGCTGCCGTGATGCATACCGGTGGGGCTGCCGCGCTGGTGATTGTGCTGACCGGCATTGTTTTCTCCACACGCGCCGCGCTTGACACCGCGAGTGCGTCAAAATTGAGTGCTTCGAGACTGACCGCATGAACCCCACCGATTCCACCGCACCCGCCGCCGCTGCAACCGCACCGGCTGCGCTGCCCGTGCCCTCCAGGTTCAGGCAGTTCTATTCGTTGACCAAGCCCCGGGTCGTGCAGCTCATCGTGTTCTGCGCATTGATCGGCATGGTGCTGGCCGTGCCTGGCGTGCCGTCCCTTGCAGAAGTCAAGCTGGGTTTTATCGCCTGTGTCGGCATCTGGCTCGTCGCTGGTGCCGCTGCCGCCTTCAACTGCCTGGTGGAGCAGGGCATTGATGCCCGCATGAAGCGCACCTCCTGGCGTGCCACGGCGCAGGGCCAGATCAGCAACACGCTGACACTCACGTTTTCTGCCGTGCTGTGCGCAATGGGCTCTGCGATTCTTTACATCTGGGTCAACCCTTTGACGATGTGGCTGACCTTTGCCACCTTTGTCGGTTATGCGGTCATCTACACCGTGATCCTCAAACCCCTCACGCCGCAAAACATCGTGATCGGCGGAGCATCGGGTGCGATGCCGCCCGTGCTGGGCTGGGCGGCGATGACGGGCGCTGTCAGCCCCGAGGCGCTGATTCTTTTCCTCATCATCTTCTTGTGGACACCGCCGCACTTCTGGGCGCTGGCGCTCTACCGTGTCGAGGACTACCGCAAGGCCGGCCTGCCCATGCTGCCGGTCACGCACGGCAACGAGTTCACGCGCCTGCAGGTGTTTCTCTACACTCTGGTGCTCTTTCCGGCCTGTGTCATGCCCTTTGCCTTCCACATGAGCGGCTGGCTTTACCTCGTCGCCGCAATCGTCCTGAGCTTTGGCTTCAGCTGGTACGGATTCAGGCTCTGGCGCAACTATTCAGATGCGTTGGCTCGCAAGACCTTCCGCTTTTCACTGATCCACCTGTCGGTGCTGTTTGCGGCGCTGCTGGTGGACCATTACATTATTTAAGGGTCACCGGCTGTCATGAACCAGAAAAGAAACACCCTCAGGCTGATGGCAGGCGGTGCTTTTGCGGCCGCTACGGCAGGCCTGCTGGCGGCCTGTTCGCCTGAAGAAAAACCACAGTTCAAAAGCATAGACCTCACGGGTGCCGACTACGCGAAGGACTTCTCGCTGGCCGACCAGAATGGCAAGGTGCGCACCATCAAGGACTTTGCCGGCAAGGTGGTGGTGGTGTTCTTCGGCTACACGCAGTGCCCCGATGTTTGCCCGACCTCCATGGCGGAGCTCGCGCAGATCAAAAAGAGCCTGGGTACCGATGGCGACAAGCTGCAGGCCGTATTCATTTCGGTCGACCCGGAGCGCGATACGCCCGAAGTACTCAAGGCCTACATGGGCAACTTTGACCCCTCATTTGTGGCCTTGCGACCGACGATGGATCAACTGCCCCAGGTCACCAAAGACTTCAAGGTCTATTACAAAAAGGTCGACGGCAAAACGCCGGGCAGCTACAGCATGGACCACACTGCCGGCAGCTATGTGTATGACCCGAAGGGCAATGTGCGTCTCTACAGCCGCTACGGCAATGAGGTTGCAGGCCTGACGTCTGACATCCGCCTGCTTCTGAAAAGCGCCTGAGCCAACCGGTCTGGCACGCACATAAAAAAACCTGCACCGGTTGCCCGGGGCAGGTTTTTTGCCTTGAAGCTCGTGAAAGCTTCAGGCGTATGCAGCCAGCGTCTTTTTCATCTTCTTCATTGCTGCGACTTCAATCTGGCGAATCCGCTCGGCGCTGACCTTGTACTCATCGGCCAGGTCATGCAGCGTCATGCCGCCTGAACCGTCGTCGTTCACCTTGAGCCAGCGCTCTTCAACGATACGGCGCGAGCGCGGGTCGAGTTCGTTCAGCGCAGTGCTGATGCCGTCGCTGGCGAGCGAGTCACGGGCACGCGATTCCATCAGCGCTGTCGGTTCCTGCGTGGCGTCGGCCAGGTAGGCAATCGGGCCAAACGCGTCTTCGCCGTCATCGCTGGGGCTGGGGTCCAGCAGCACGTCGCCGCCGGACATGCGCTGCTCCATCTCGATGACTTCCTCGCGCTTGACGTTCAGCGTTTTGGCCATCGAATCGATCTGGCTTTCGCTCAGGGTGTCGCGGTGCGTCGCCACATCGGCGTCGTCCTTGAAACCCTGCTTCATCGAGCGCAGGTTGAAAAACAGCTTGCGCTGGGCCTTGGTCGTGGCGACCTTGACCATGCGCCAGTTCTTCAGGATGTACTCGTGCATCTCGGCCTTGATCCAGTGCAGCGCGTAGCTCACCAGCCGCACGCCCTGGTCAGGGTCAAAGCGGCGAACGGCTTTCATGAGGCCGATGTTGCCTTCCTGGATCAGGTCGCCGTGGGGCAGGCCATAACCCAGGTACTTGCGCGAGGTGGCCACCACCAGGCGCAGGTGAGACAGCACCAGCTTCTCGGCGGATTCAATGTCGTTGCCATCTTTCAGCTTGCGGGCAAACTCCTGCTCCTGCTCAAGCGTGAGCATGGGCAGGCGGTTGACAGCCGAGATGTAGGCGTCCAGGTTGCCGAGCGGAGGCAACAGCGACCATGGGTTGACCCCGCCGACAGCCTTTGCAGGGCTGGCTGCGGTGATGTCACGCGTCGTCGTGGTCAGGTTATTCGGGGCGAGAGCATAGGACATGCAAAACTCCTTCTTTCTGGAATCAAATATTAGCACTCGATTAGAGAGAGTGCTAAGCAATAGGTTCAATGCTGGAAATAGCCAAAGACTAATAAACGCCAGGCTGTCTGTTCACTTTACGGCAGCGCGCTTCTTTTCTTCAAGTGCGCACTGGCGTTTGTCCTTGTAGGTGCATCACCCCGGCTTTGAGCAAGGCGTCAAGGCTGCAGGATTCGTGACTTTTTGTTAGGTAATGAGTGCATTGGTACGCTTGAAGTATGCACTGCAGTCGCGTAGTTACCTTAGAGCAGTCTTAAATGGCTGTTTTGAGGCTAAAAAAGCAGTTTCAGGGCCTTTTAAAAGCATCAAATTGGCCTTGAGGCCAATGAATACATGCGTGAGTAGCTATTAAATGAATAGCATTTCGGACCGGCGTCAAGGCAGGCGCTTGTCGTCCCGTACTTCGCGGACTTCAACGTCCACGACGTCGCCGTGTTTCCCGGCTTGTGATCCGGCTGCGCTCGCGGCCCACATATCCTGTGCGGAGAAACGCTGGAATTTACCAAACGCCATGAGCGACTGTGGCTTTTTGCCTGTGATGAGCCCGATGACCTGTCGCCAGACCATGAAGATCAGCGCCGCAGCCAGCAGGCTGAGCGCAAAGACGATGCCGAAAGCGGCCAAAACGAGTTTCAGAACAAAACGCAGGAACTGGCTGATGAAGCTGGACACGGAATTCCTTCTAAACGCTTTAAATCTGGCCGCCTTGCCAGTTTTCAAGGAGTGCTTTTGACCTACCAGCGCACGCCCATCCTGATAAAAAGCTTGCTCAGCACAAACAGCGGGCCGACCCAGAGGTACTGGATGTCTTCAAAAAAGGACGGTTTCTTGCCCTCCATCTTGTGGCCGATGAACTGCATGATCCAGGCCCCGACAAAAATGCCGGCAGACATCGGCAATACCTGTGCGCCCATGGCAAATACAAGCGCAATTGCCACCCCGGAGAGCACGGCCATGCTGACCAGAAACACCATCGACAGCCGCGCGTAATACACCATGCTGGCTGCCATAAAGGCATAGGCCACATAAGGGTGCAGGGCAAACAGCATGCCGACCAGGCTGAGCATGATGAGCGGGATGGCAATGAAGTGGATCACCTCATTGCCCGGGTTCTGGTGGCTTTCACCGTAGTGGGCCAGCAGTTCGTCGATGCGGCGCTGGCCTGCCGGGGATTCGCCGTCGTTGGTATGGGTGGCTGTGGTCATCGTGATGTCTCCATGTCGTATCGGGCCACTTTACAGGCCACCCTACGCAAAACGCAAGCGTAAAAACGCTGAGGCAGCGCCCGGATAAGATGCCAGCCAGCCGGGGAAAGCACCCGCAAAACAACCAGCCACAAGGTCACAAGCCATGCCAGAACTTTTAAGCGGCGCGACGCGGCTTCATTACATCGTGGGAGACCCGATTGCACAGGTCAAATCCCCCGCAGGTGTGACCCGGGCATTCAACGCGCGCGGCCACAACGCCTGCGTCATGCCTGCGCACGTCACGCCTGCTGATCTGGCAGTCTGGCTGGCGGGCGTGTCACTCGCCAAAAACGTCGATGGCGTCATCGCCACCGTGCCGCACAAATTTGCCTGCTTTGAGCTGTGCGCAACTGCATCGGAGCGTGCCGCGTTCCTGCATGCCGTCAACACCATGCGTCGTAACCCTGACGGTACCTGGCATGGCGACATGTTCGACGGGCTTGGCTTTGTCGCTGCCATGCGCGACAAGGGCTGCCAGCCTGAAGGAAAAAAAGCGCTGCTGGTGGGGGCCGGTGGCGCGGGTTCCGCGATTGCACACGCGCTGGTGATGGCGGGGCTCAAGGGTCTTGCCGTCCATGATGAAGACGAGGCGCGCCGCAGCACGCTCGTCGCGCGCCTGGCCGGTCTGGGCAAGTGTCCAGTGATGCACGGCTCTGCAGACCCGACGGGTTTTGACATCGTGCTCAATGCCACGCCTGCCGGCATGAGGCAAGGCGACCCCTGCCCGCTGGATATGGACCGCATCGTCTCCAGCATGTTTGTCGGCTGCGTGATCACTGAACCTGCCATCACGCCGCTGGTGTCTGCCGCACAGGCCAGGGGCTGCGTCACCATGACGGGCGCCGACATGTTCGGCCGCGTGCGCGACCTGATGGTTGAGTTCCTGGTCGGCGCATAAAACGCCCTGTCAGGACGTCGCTGTGAAGTTCAGGGACTTCACGATGGGCTTCCAGCGTGCGAGGTCGCCCTGCAAACGCGCCGCAAGTTCTGCAGAAGTTGACCAGCGCGCCTCCAGTCCCCGTTCGGCCATTGCCTTGACCACGATGGGCGAGGTGAGCGAGGTCTTGAGGGCATTGCTCAGACGTTGCACATGAGCTGCAGGTGTTCTGGCGGCTACAAAAAATGCAAACCAGTCGTTGAGCACAATGTTTTTGTAACCCTGTTCTGCAAATGTCGGAACCGTTGGTGAGAAGCGGCTGCGCTTTTCACCGGTGGTCGCCAACAGGCGGCATTTGCCAGTTTCAACAAAAGGCATCAAGTCCCCAAGCGGTGTGGCGACGGCGGCGATCTGGCCGCCCACCATGTCCGAGATGGCCGGCACCGTACCGCGGAAAGGCACGTGTGTCAGTTCAACACCGCCAGCCTGCGCGGCCATGGTCCCCATGAAATGCGGTGACGACCCCGCGGCAGGTGAGCCGAAGTTGGCCGCGCCCTTGTTGGCCTTGCACCATTCAAAAAACTGGGGCAGCGTCTTGACGCTGACGGGTACCAGTGGCCCGATTGCAAAGGCCAGGTCGAATACCGCGCCCAGCGACACCGGAATGAAGTCGGCCACGGGGTCATAGGGAAGTTTCGCATAAGTGTGCGGGTAGATGCCCATCATGGGAGACGGGGTCAGCAGGATGTTGCTGCCGTCTGCCGGTGCGTTCTTCACGGCGGTGATGGCAATCTGTCCTCCGGCCCCGACGCGATTGTCGACAATGACATTGCGGGAGTAGGCGGGCTGGATGGCGTCTGCCACGCGGCGCGCAAAAATATCCACCAGTGATCCTGCCGGTTGGCCCAGCACGACTTTGGACAGGTCAAGCGCGCTGCCGGCGGTTTGTGCAAAAGCGGCGGCAAGGCCTGCGGCGGCGGCTCCGGCTGCAGACAGCTGCAGCAGTGCGCGGCGTGAAAGGGTCTGACGTGAAATCATGTTTTGTCTCTCTTGTTTAAATCCTGAAAACAGGAATCGGCAGCGCGCAGCGTCCATATCTGGCGTTGCAAATCCCGGGCTGCGAAGGATGTTAGGCAGGCGAAGGCTTTGATGTTGTTCCCTGCCGGAAGCGGGACTTGCCTGTCTTTGTGATGGCCTCAGTGTTAACCCGCAGCGCGTTTGCTGCGCATCGCCATCTACGTGGTTCTGCGTTTTTTGTCGAGTTCGCGGGCCAGATCACGAATGGCCGCAAGCGTCCATTGAATCGCCGGGTCACGGCTCTGGTAGCTGTGCCACTGCACCGATGACTGGATGAGAGGAATGGGGATGGGGCAACGCAGCACGCGGAGCGGCATTCGCTGAGCCAGCACGTGGGCCAGCGTGGTCTGTATCGTCGCTATGCGGTTGCTGCCTGCGACGCAGGCCGGAATCAGCGTGAAGCCCGGCACCTTGAGTTCTATTTTGCGCTGCAGACCGGCAGCTTCCATGGCGAGCTGGTCCAGCGTCGGTACACGTCCGTTGCCAAGAACCATCACCACATGCCCCAGTTCCAGATACTTTTTTTTTGTCAGTGTCTTGCCGACCAGCGGGTTGTCTTTCCCGACAATGCAGGAAAAAGCGTCGACAAAAATCATCTCACTCGGGTGGCGCGGCGATGCGCCTGACGCGAGTGACACCACCATGTCCACGTCTCCCCTGTCGAGTTCTTCGGTAATCGAGCCCATCAGTGGCCGCCACTCAAACGTCAGGCCGGGTGCCTCGACTTCCGCGCGCTTGAACATCGGCAACAAAAACATGGTGAATGCATAGTCAGACGCAGCCACCGTGATCTTGCGGTCGAACTTCGAGGGAATGGTTTGCGGACGCAGCCGCGACAGGGCCTGCGCCTTGAGCAGCAGGTCATGCACGGGGTCGACGAGCGCCTGTGCAAATGGTGTCAGGCTCAGCACCCGGCCGTTGGGCACCAGTAGCAGGTCGCCGAAGAATTCCCTGAGTTTGGCCAGCGCTGCACTGGCCGCCGGCTGGCTCAGGTGCACGCGGATCGCAGCCTTGCTGACATTGGCCTCAGTCAGCAGGGCGTCCAGCGTGGCGAGCTGGTTCAGGTCAAGCCGGTTGATGCGCATCGCTCTTTTCCCTGAAGATTCTGTATGGCTTAAGGTATAGATGGCATGGATAAATTCTATCCATACAAATCATTGTTGCAAATGTTTGTGCAGCGCTATATTTGCGCCAAACACCTGCAAAGGGATATCCAGGAGACAACGATGCTGACGCATGCCCACGATGCCGGCACAAACCGGCACTTTTCCACCGACTCGACGCCGGAATCGCTGCGTGCGCAGCTGTTCCAGCGCGAGATGCAATCGCTTTTCTCGGTGGGTCTCGCCGTTCGCAGCCCTGAAGAAAAGCCGTTGACGGCGGATGTCTCCGGCTACTTCGGGCGCAACCTTCGTTTTGCAGCGATCAGGTTCTCACCGCATTCCACCGCGTCCACCCGCACGTCGAATTCGCCCGAGTCCCGCCTGCTGGTGTCGCTGCACAAGCAGGGCGTTGCCGTGGTGTCACAGGGTGGCCGGGAAAGCCGCATTGAAGCAGGCGATATTTTTGTGATTGATCCCTCACGGCCCTTTCATATCGAGGCCAGCGAGATTTATGTCCACTCGGTTTACATCAAGCCTTGCGCCTTGCGCCAGTTGCTGCCGCAGTTCGACACGCTGACAGCCCTTGCGATCCGTTGTGACCATGGGCCAGGCGCCATCTTCCGGTCTGTGCTGGACGGACTGTTTGCCATGACGCCCACCATGTCGGAAGAGATCGCCGATGACATGTCCGATGCACTGCCTTACTTGCTGGCGCCGGCGCTGCGCAATCTTGAGAAGTCATCCGACAAATCAGCTACCCGCCTGAAGGCGTTGCACCGCCAGCGCATTTCGCGTTTTGTGCGCGACAACCTCTGGGACAGCAACATGGACGCGAACGCCATTGCGCGTGGCGTCAACCTGTCCCCCAGGCATGTGTACGAGCTGTTTTCGGATGACGACCAGCCGCTCATGAAGTCGGTCTGGAAGGAGAGGCTGAACCTGTGCCGGCGTGACCTGGCTGAACCCAGGCTGCAGGCCAAAACCGTGGGCGAGATTGCCTTTACCTGGGGCTTCAGCAATGTGTCCCATTTCAGCCGGGCCTTCAAGGCCGAGTTCGGCATCGGGCCGCGCGAGTTTCGCAAGGGAGCTCAGGGTGGCGCGCTAGAGGTGCTGCAGGACACCAGGCACTGAGACGGGAGGTGGCAGCATCCTGGCGATGCCGCCCCGGCGCCTCAGCTTTTGACCAGGAGGCTGCGTAACCAGCGCTGCAGACGCGTCCAGATACCTGCTTGCTCATCCCTGCCCGTTCCTGCATCTGCGGCTGTTGCGCTGGGGGACGTAGCGTCCGGCGGGTAGAGCAGCAGGATCTGGCGATTGAAGCTGGCAAAAAATTCAGCCGCCATTTTTTGGGCAGCCATGTCCACCAGCCGCTGGCCGATCTGGGCAATCTTTCCCCCTACCGATGCATCTGCGCTGTAGTGCAGCACGCTCTCGTGAGGGCCCGTATGTTCGAGCCTGACTTTTGCAGAGCCCTTGCCATGCCCCGCCGCACCGCCCTGGCCTTCAAAATTGATGGTGTACGACTCGGGCGGGTTGATATCGGCCAGACCCAGTTTGCCCTTGAATTTCGCCTTGACGGGGCCAACGGCTGCCGTGATCAGGACTTCATAGTGGCCGGGTTCTGTTTCGGTGAGGGATTCGCATCCGGGGATGCAGGCCTTGAGCACGTCAATGTTGTTCAGCGCCGCCCAGGCGTTGTCCTGTGATGCGGGAAGGGTTTGTTGACTGGATATCTGCATGTTCGGTTTTCGGGTGAGTGGTTTGAATTCAAATGGGCTCTGCAAGTACGCGCAGCGATTGCTCGACGAGTTCTGCCTGTTTTTCCATGGGTGCGCGCGCCTGCTCGCGCCGGCCTATCTCCAGTGAGTTTTCGACCACCAGGCGGCATCGTTCATAGCGGCGTGACATGAAGCCTTCAAAGGCCAGCTCTACCGATGGCTGCTGTGCCAGTTCTTCCGCCAGTACCAGCGCATCCTCCACCGCCATACCTGCGCCGGACGCCAGCTGGGGCGTGGTCGGGTGCGCGGCATCGCCGATCAGGATGACACGGCCTTTTTCCCATGGGCGCGGCAGCAAAAAGCCTTCAAGCGGCCGCAGCACAATGTGTGAGGAGTCGCCGAGGTTCTCACGAATGTCCTTCAACACGCCGCCGTAGCCCTGCATCAGCCTTGCCAGCCGTGAAGGCAGTTCCGCGTCGGGAATGATGTCACGCCTGGGTGCGGGTTCCAGCAGGAACATGTACATCTCACCCTGCGACACCGGTGTCAGGCCTACCTTGAGTTCGCCGCCGAGAAAAAACATCCTGCGGACGACAGACTCCGGCCGCGGCACGGTGATGCGCCAGACGCACTGGCCGGTGTATTCAGGCCCGGGTGCGTTGGGAAACAGCAGCCTGCGCACGCGTGAGAACACGCCATCCGCACCCACCACAAGGTCATACCGCTGTGCACTGCCGTCTGAAAATACGACGTCTACACCGTCGTCATCAGACGTGAGGCTGTCGACCGTGATGCCCAGCCTGACCTGCGTGCCCAGCTCCCTTGTGCGGCGTGACAGGATGCTGTGCAACAGGGGCCGCATGATGCCGCCCGAGCCCGGCACATCATCGGCCCCCACGAGCGGTGTCGGCACGATATGCACGGGCTTGCCGTTGACATCACACACCTGTATGCCATCTCCGGTATAGGCCTGCTGCATGACTTCATCAAGTATGCCCACGCCCTTGAAGGCACGCAGTGTCGGGCCGGTGATGGAGATGCCTGCGCCGTAAACACGCCACTGCGGGTCCAGGTCAATCAGGTCGACGTCCATGCCTTTGCGCCGCATGGAGATGGCGGCTGACATGCCGCCTATTCCACCACCGACGATGAGGATTCTTTTTGCCTTGGTTCGATCTTGCATGCTGTTCTTTGTCTCGTGAGCCTTGCTTGCTGTCGTGCCCACATCCGGATATGGGTGACAGGTGTACAGGCGTTTGGTCTGTTGTCAGTGGCGCGAGGTTAAGCGCTGCACCTTGCGGGCGTCAACGCTTCCGCATGCATAAAGCCATCGCAGGCAAAAAGCAAAGCGCACCGAGTCAAGTGCCTTGCCAGCCTGCTCTTTTGACGCACCGGTGGGTTCAATTGGTGCTCAGGGTTAACACTGTGCGCGCTGCATGCGCAGTCAATTTCCGCTACCGGCCTGGAACAACATGGGCAGGTCGTTCTCCCTAACATTTCCTCCATCACACAGCCCGTCGCCGCAAGGTACTTCGCATGTGTGCTGACAAATAAAGCAGACCCTGAAACCCCGCACCGGAGAGCGCGACTTGACTGGCCATTCCCCCAACACACAGGTCACAGACCGACCCAAAAATCTTGCCGAATCCAAAGCCTGGATGCAGCAGCGGCTGGTGTCGCGCTTTCATCCCATGAATGCCCTGAGCCTTGAAGAAGGCCCGGCATTGATAGACGCCGTGCCCGCGCTGGACGGCCAGGCCTGGGGCAGCTACTGGGAAGCCTGTGGCGAGGAGGTGCGCAAACAGGCGCTGGATGCCGAGCAGGCAGGCGACGGCCCACGTGCCGGGGCGCTTTACAAAAAGGCCAGCGGCATGTTCTTCATGGGCCGCTTCCCGTGCCCCAATCATCCGGCCAAACAACGCTGTGCCGTGGCAGAGCGCGAGACCTATATCGCCGCCAGCCGCTTCTGGGCGTTGCCGATAGAGCGCATCACGATTGCGTTCGACGGCCGCGAAGGCGAAGGCCGCGAGATCGTGGTGTTGCTGCGCAGGCCGGCTGGTGTGGAGAAGCCACCTGTCGTCGTGATGTGGGGTGGTGTCGATGCCTGCAAGGAGCAGATGACGGAAGCCAGCGACGCACTGCTGGCCCAGGGCATTGCTACGGTGGCGATGGACAACGCCGGTACGGGCGAGTCCCCGGTCAGGGGCGTGCCGGACGCCGAGCGCCAGTTCATCACGGTCTTTGAATGGGTGCGCCAGCAGGGCTCATTGAGCGGTGCGCGTGTGGGTTGCCTGGGCCGTTCGTTTGGCGGTTACTGGGCGACCAAGCTTGCGCACCAGGTGCCGGAGATGATTGCCGGCGCCGTGAACTGGGGTGGGGGTGCGCATTACATGTTCCAGCCCGAGTGGGTGCAGGCTTCGCGTTACCCGGACAGCTACCTCATGGAGCTGGTTGAAACCCGCAGCGCCATGCTGGGCGCCAAGAACGATGGGGAATACGTCGAGTTTTTCAGGCGCCTCTCGCTGCTCGACCAGGGCTGGCTGGACAAGCCCTGTGCCCCCTTGTTGCTCGTCAATGGCAAGGAAGACAAACAGTGCCCGGTGGCAGACATCGAGCTGCTGACAGACCACGGCTGGCCGAAATCGGTGCGCATGTTTCCGGGTGGCCACATGGGGCTCACACCAAAGACGTTGCCCACAGTGGTCGACTGGCTGGCACGCCAGGTGCATGCAGGCGGGGTGCGGTGATGGCGGGCAACTGGCAACAAAAAATACCGACCACCTCGGCTTACTGGATGAACCGTGTGCTGTATGACGTGCACCACCAGGACAGCCACCTGCAGCGCTACAAGGCGAGCCCCGATGCCTACATGGCCGACCTTCCGCTGGATCCCTCGCTCAAGGCGGCGATTCGCGACAACGACATTGGCGCCATGTACCTGGCAGGTGTGAACCCCTACCTGCTGCGTGCGCACTGCCTCGGTCTGCACATCTCTGAAAAGCTGTTCGTCGAGTCGCTCAAGGCTGTGGGCGGCAACCAGGCACAGGGAGTTGATCATGGCTGAAATTGTTGCCATCCACGCCGTCAGCCACACACCGGTGATGATCAATTTCCCGGCAGCGATTCCGGACTCTGACCGCGAGGCGATATTTGCCTCCTTTAAGGAAGTGGGCGAGCAGATCGTCAGCGCGAAACCCGATGTGGTGGTGATCATCTCTGACGACCACATCCACAATTTCTTCTTCAACAATTTCCCTGCCGTATGCATAGGCGCTGCGGAGTCTTACGACACGCCAGCCGAGCACTGGCTCAAGCTCGACAGGCAAACCCTCAAGGGTGATGCGCGATTGGGTGGCTACCTGCTGGAGCAGGCGCTGGACAGCGGCTTTGACCCGTCGTTCTCCATGGAGCTCAAGCTCGACCACGGCACGCTGGCACCCATGCACCTGGCAGGTGTTGCTCAGGACTTCGCCATCGTGCCCCTGCTTGTCAACTGCGTGCAGCCGCCGCTGCCACCCATGAAACGTGCGCTGCAGTGGGGAGCATTTCTGGGCAAGGCCCTGCGCGCCTATGACGGCTGCGAACGCGTGGCCATCCTGGCAACCGGCGGCATCAGCCACGATATCGCCACGCCACGCATGGGCATGGTCAATGAAAGCTTTGACCTGGAATTCATGCGCCTGCTTTCAGCCGGCAATGACGATGACCTGGTGCGCTACGCCACCAATCACGTGAACGAGGCAGGCAACGGTGCAGAAGAGATACGCACCTGGCTGATGGCGCATGGCGCGGCTGGCGGCGGAAGGTTCGAGACGCTGTATTACAAGGCGGTGTCCAACTGGTACACGGGTATCGGGCTGGGCCGCTGGAGTATCAAAAACGCGGCTGCTGCATGAGCGCACTCCTTGCACACAGTGTTCACGGCTCTGCCGGTGACCAGCCCCTTGTGTTGCTGCACGCCCTGGCTACCAGCAGCGCCTTGTGGGCACCGCAGCTGCCTGCCTGGTCAGCGCAGTTCCGTGTGGTGAGCATCGACCTGCCTGGGCATGGCAAGAGCGCGCCGCAGCCGGGCATCTCCGGCATGGCCGACTACGCAGGGGCCGTGAAGGATGTGCTCGACCACCTGGATATCGACCGCGCGGCCTTTGTGGGGCTCTCCCTGGGCGGCATGGTGGCGCAGGCTTTTGCACTGGCCTGCCCACAGCGCACATCGGCCCTTGTGCTGGCGCATACCAGCGCCCGCACCTACCCCGCAGGCTGGGAGATATGGGCGCGCCGTCTTGACCAGTTCAACCAGGATGGCCTGGTGGCCCAGATACCTTCCATTCTTGAGCGCTGGTTCCCGCGCGAATTTTCCGAGGCCTCGCCCATGACCTTGCGCTGGATCGCCGACCAGATTGCCTCCACACCCCCGGATGGTTATGCCGCGGCCATCAGGGCCATCCAGCAGCTTGATCACTTTGACGCCTTGAAGACCTTGCGCACACCTGTGCTGGTGGTGGCCGGCGAGGTCGATGCAGCCGCGCCGCCGTCTGTTGCAACCGCCATGTCAGAGCAGATCCAGGGTGCACGCCTGGTCGTGATGCCCGGCGTCGCACATCTGGGCAATGTGCAGCAGCCGGTGTTGTTCACTGAAACCGTGGGCGATTTTCTGCGCAGCGCACTGCCCGCCTGACAGACGCCGACACACAAGCAGGCAGACGTTAAAAAAATGAGCCAAGGAGACATGTTTTGAGCACAACCACAGAGAGCCATGCTGGAACCGGTATTGGCCAGTCCGCCCCCAGACTTGAGGACCGCCGCTTCCTGACGGGGCAGGGCCAGTACATCGACGACATCGAATTACCGCGCATGGTGCATGGCGTGACGCTGATGTCCCCTTATGCCCACGCGCGCATCGTATCCGTGGACACCCGCAAGGCGCTGGGGGCACCGGGCGTGCTGTGTGTTCTCACGGGCGCAGATGTGCTGGCTGAAAACATGGGAGGCCTGCCGCCGCTCTTCATGCCCGAAGACATGGGGGGACCCAAGGGCTACCGTACCTCGCGTCCGTTGCTGGCCACCGACAAGGTTCGTTGTGTGGGTGACCGCGTTGCGTTTGTAGTGGCCGAGACTGCGGCACTGGCGCGTGACGCCATGGAACTCATTGATGTGGAGTACGACGCGCTGCCCTCAGTGACCGCGCTGGAAGACGCCGTGAGCGAAGGCGCGCCCCTGATCTGGGACGGCGCACCCGGCAACAAGTGTTGCGTCGTGAAGTTCGGGGATGAAGACAAGGCCAAAGCTGCGTTTGAGTCCGCGGCTCATGTCACGTCGATACGCATTGAAAACAACCGCCTGTCGGCCAATTCCATAGAGCCGCGCGGGGCCATCGGGGAGTATCACGAGCCGGATGGCAGTTACACGCTGCACACCAGTTCCCAGAACCCGCATGGTGCGCGGCAGATGCTGTGCAGCTCGGTGTTCCGCATTCCGGAAACCAAAATGCGTGTGGTCTCTCCCGACGTGGGTGGCGGTTTCGGCATGAAGGCCGACGCCTATCCCGACGACGGCCTGGTTCTGTGGGCCTCGCGCCGGTGTGGCAGGCCTGTCAAGTGGATTCCCACGCGCAGCGAGAGCATTCTGGGTGACAACCATGGCCGGGACCAGGTCGTCAACGCCGAGCTGGCGCTTGATGCTGATGGCCGCATCCTGGCCATGCGTGCGCGCTCCATGCATGCCTTCGGGGCCTATGTGGTGTCTGCTGCTGTTGCGCCGCTGACGTTTGCGCTGCGTTTCATCCCCGGGGTGTACGACGTGCCGGTGTTTTTTGGCGTGAACTTCGGCATCTTTACCAATACCTCGCCCACCGGCCCGTATCGCGGTGCTGGCCGGCCAGAGGCCACCTATGTGTGCGAAGCATTGATTGAGAAGGCGGCCGCAGAACTGGGCATGGACCCCGTCGAGTTGCGCCGCAGAAACCTGATTCGGCCTGACCAGTTGCCCTACGCGACACAAACCGGTTTTGTGTACGACAGCGGTGACTTTCCCGACATGCTGTCGCACTGCCTGCGGTTTGCGGATGCCGATGGCTATGACAAGCGGCAGCAGTCTTCAAAACAGAATGGACTTCTGCGGGGCCGTGGCATTGCCTTTTTTATCGAACAGGGCGGCATCTTCAACGACCAGATGAGTGTGCGTTTTGACGCCACCGGTGGGGTCACCATTCTGGCAGGCACACATTCACATGGGCAAAGCCACGCAACAGTGTTTGCACAACTCGTGTCCGAGTGGCTGGGTGTGCCGTTTGAGGCCATACGCTACCTGCAGGGTGATACCGACAAGGTGCCGTTCGGGCGCGGCACCTATGCGGCGCGCTCGTCCATGATTGGCGGCAATGCGCTGCGCATTGCCTGTGACCGCATCATCGACAGGGTGCGTCCGGTCGCAGCGCAGATGCTGGCCTGCAAGCCCGAACAGTTGAAGATTGAGAAAGGACTCTTCACCAGTGAGGCTGACGGCAAGACCGTAGCGCTTTCTGATGTGGCAAAAAATTTCTTCATCAAGGCGGGCCCGATGTCCCAGCTGGGTGTGGGTTTGGAGGCCAGCGGCACCTGGAACACAGATCCGCCGAATTTCCCGAGTGGCTGCCATCTGTGTGAGGTCGAGATTGACCCGCAAACCGGCGTCGTCAAGGTGGATCGCTACAACGCCATCGACGATGTGGGGCGCATCCTCAACCCCATGATTTGCGAAGGGCAGATCCAGGGCGGTGTCGCTCAGGGTATTGGCCAGGCGCTGCTTGAGCATGTGGTCTATGACCGCGAGAGCGGCCAGCTGCTGAGCGGCAGTTTTATGGACTACGGCATGCCGCGCGCCGACGATGTGCCTTCGTACAACCTCAAGCTGGTCGAGTTCACCTGCAAAACCAACCCGCTGGGCGTGAAGGCCGTCGGTGAGGCCGGCACCATTGCGGCACCTTCGGCCGTCATGAACGCAGTGATGAACGCATTGAGGCCGCTGGGTGTGAAGCACCTCGACATGCCGGCCACCCCCTCAAAGGTATGGCATGCCTTGCAGGCGGCCGGAAACACGGGGGGCACAGCGTGACAAGGCTTGCCGGAAAAGTCATCGCCATCACAGGTGCAGCCCAGGGTCTGGGTCGCGCCACGGCATTTGCCATGGGCCGCGAAGGTGCACGTCTGGCTTTGACCGATATGGATGCAGCAGGTCTGGCATCGACCATGGAAGCCCTCAAAACTGCAGGTGTGGAAGCCGTCAGTGTGGTGGGTGATGTGACACAGGCCGCCACCCACGACCAGTTGCTGGATAGCGCGCTTGGCCAGTTCGGCAGCCTTCACGGCCTGTGCAATGTGGCGGGTGTGCTGGGTGCCGGCTCGCTTGCTGACATCACCGCGCAAAGTTTTGATCACGTGATGCATGTCAACTGCTTCGCGCAGTTGCTGGCCATACAGCGCATGGCCGCTGCCCTGAAGGCGTCGGGGCAGGGCGCCATCGTCAACGTCGCTTCGGTAGGCGCCATGGTGGCGCTGCCCATGATGACGACCTACTGCGCGTCGAAAGCTGCTGTGATCGGGCTGACCCGCGCGGTCGCCGCCGAGCTGGCCCCGCATGTGCGCTGCAACGTGGTCTGTCCGGGCGGCATGGACACCCCTATGGCGAGGGGTTTGTTAAGCGGGCTGTCAGAAGCTGAGTCCACAGAACTTGTGGGCAAGCTGACCGGCCGTCAGCTGCAAAAACGTTTTGCCGACCCTGCGGAGGTGGCACAGGCGCTGGTGTTTCTGGTCAGCGATGCCAGCTCATTCAGCACAGGTTCGGTGTTTTCGGCAGACGGGGGTCACACTGCCTGGTGATTTTTACGGTCAGTTATTTAATTTATAGAGGAGACAAATCGTGTTGAAAAAATTCTTGCATTTCATACCCGCACTGGCCTTGTCGCTGGTGTCCACCTTCAGCTTTGCCCAGCCGGTGAAGGTCAATATCGGTTACATCCCGGCGGGCGACTGGTTGCCTGCCCTGATTGCCAAGGACAAGGGCTTTTTCGAAAAACGCAACCTGGATGTGACGTTGACCAAGGTCGGCATCATCTCCAATATTCCGGCGGCCATCATGTCTGGCAGCCTGATGATTGGCGCCAGCACAGCCACCGTGCTGATGGACGCCTCTGATGCAGGCCTCGGCCTGGTGGCGGTGGCGGGCGGCACACGCTTTGTCAAGAACCCTTCGATCTTCAGTGTGGTGGTGCGTACCGGGGTGAAGGTCGCCAATGCCAAAGACCTGGAAGGCAAGCGCGTCGGCGTTCCCGGGCTGCGAAGCACGGGTGACGTGATGTTCCGCAAGTGGCTGCAGGAAAAAGGCGCCACGGTTTCAAAGGTGTCGATTGTTGAAGCTTCCTTCCCGCAGATGAAGGATTTGCTCAAGGGCGGCACGCTTGATGCTGTCGCCGTACTGGAGCCTTTCCGCAGCGGCATCGTGGCCGACAACACCGGATACCGCGTGGCCGACTACATGGCCGAGGTCAACCCTGACCTGCTGGGTGGCGTCTGGGTTGCACAAAAGCAGTGGGCAGATGCCAACCCGCGTGCCATCCCGGCTTTCCGTGAGTCGCTGGTCGAGGCCATCGAGTTCATCAAGACCAACACCGATGAAGCACGTGCCATCGAGCTCAAGTACCTGGGTTTCAAGACCCCCATCATGCTGCCGTTCTCGGTGCCTGTGAATGTGGCTGACCTGGACATCTGGGTCAAGTACGCACGGGATGTAGGTTATCTCACCAAGCCCATGGATGTCAGCCGCATGGTGTTGCGCTGAAGCTTTGAAATTTTGAGTTCTCCCAAACGTTGAGGCCGGTCATGGAAGTAAATCTTGTTGTTAACCAGAAAATAATAAAGTGCGAGGTCGAGGAAAGGACTTTGCTCAGTGACCTGCTTCGCGACACGCTGGGGCTCAAGGGCACGCATCGTGGGTGCGACACCGCACAGTGCGGTGCCTGCACCGTGCACCTGAACGGACAAGCGGTGAAGTCGTGCAACGTCCTGGCCCTTCAGGTCAGCGGCGGCACAGTCACCACCATTGAGGGCATCTGCGGCAAGGACGGCGCGCTGCATCCCATGCAGCAGGCTTTCAGGGACTGCCATGGCCTGCAATGCGGCTTCTGCACGCCGGGCATGGTGATGAGCTCGATAGACCTGCTGCGGCGCAAGCCGGCCGCCAGCGATGCCGAGATCCGTGAGGGCCTGGAAGGCAACCTGTGCCGCTGCACCGGGTACGAAAACATCGTCAAGGCGGTGTCCCTTTGTGCAAGCCGCACCGGTCACTGAGGAGATGCATCGTGTACGCATTTAAATTTCATCGCGCGCAAAGTGTTGCGGATTCGCTGGCGTCATTCGACCAGTTCAGTGATGCGCGTTTTCTGGCGGGCGGGCAGACGCTTCTCGCGTCGCTCAAACTGCGCCTGGCACAACCAGATGGCCTGGTTGACCTGGGCCAGCTGCCCGAGTTGAAAGGCATTCGTGCACTTGCCGGCCAGTCCATCAGCATTGGCGCCATGACCACACATGCGGAGGTGGCCGGGTCACAGGAAATTGCCGGCGCACTCGGTGCCTTGAGCGACATGGCCAGCCACATCGGCGACCCCATGGTCCGCCACCTGGGCACCATGGGTGGTTCAGTCGCCAACAACGACCCGGCGGCAGACTGGCCCGCGGCCCTGCTGGCACTGGACGCCACAGTGGTCACGTCCGGCAGAAAAATAAAGGCCGATGATTTTTTTCTCGGCATGTTTTCAACAGCGCTTGAGACGGGAGAGCTCATCACCGCGATTGATTTTCGTATTCCCAAACGCGCGGCGTATGTGAAGTTCAGGCATCCCGCATCGCGTTTCGCACTGGTCGGGGTCTTTGTGGCCGACTTTGGCAACGACATCCGTGTCGCCGTGACGGGCGCCGGCGCGGGCGTGATGCGCATGGCGGCTTTTGAAGAAGCCCTTCAACGCCAGTTCTCTTCAGATGCGCTGGCAAACATTGCTGTCGATGCGTCTGAACTCAACACTGACATGCACGCAACGGCAGAATACCGCGCCAACCTCGTCCGCGTAATCGCCATGCGTGCCGTCGACAAGGCCGCAGGCGCAACGTGAACCCGACACCTCCCATGAACAATTCTGTCCTCGAAACCGCGGCTGTGGCTGCCCTCAAACACAAGGAGCCGGCCATCTCCGTGCGCGACCTGTCCGTCAAATTTGGCGGCAAGGTGGTGATTGATGCGCTGAATTTCCATGCCCATGCAGGCGAATTTTTGTGCATCGTCGGCCCCTCGGGTTGCGGCAAGACCACGCTGCTGCGTTTGCTGGCCGGGTTGCTGACACCCAGCTCGGGCGCGGTGATGTTCAATGGCCAGCGCGTGTCACGGCCCTCACGTGACCGGGCCATTGTTTTTCAGGACTATGGCCGTGCCCTGCTGCCCTGGCGTACCGTGGCGGGCAATATTGCGCTGGCACTGGAGTCATGCGGTGTGCCGAAGGAAGAGCAGGCCGGGCGGGTAGCCGCCCTTGCAAAAACCACAGGCCTGGCGCATGCCGTTGACCGTTATCCGCACCAGCTGTCAGGCGGCATGCAGCAGCGTGTGCAGATTGCACGCTGCCTGGCGCAAAAGCCTTCATTGCTGCTGATGGATGAACCTTTCGGTGCGCTCGATGCCATCACCCGCCAGCACCTGCAGGATGAAGTGGCCAGCCTGGCAGCCATCCACGGCACCACGGTTGTTTTCATCACGCACGACCTTGAAGAAGCCATCTATCTCGGTGACAGGGTAATCGTGCTGGGTGCCAACCCTGGCCGCATTCTTGAAGAGGTCGACGTTGCGCTGCCCAAGCCACGCTCACAACTCCTGACCAAGGAGATGCCGCGCTTCCTTGAACTGCGGCATCGCCTGCATGGCCTGCTGGAGCATTGACGTGAACACTACTCGCATTGACAGGCGCCTCAAGAAGCGCCTGCTCGGCATGACCATCCCGATGGCCTTGCTGGTCGCGTGGGAAGCCATCTGGCATGTACAGTCGCTCAGGATGGAGTCGCTGTCCCGCCCCTGGGATGTGGCGCAAGCCTTCTACCTGGGCATGGCCGACAAAACCATTCTCAAATCCACGCTTGAAACGCTGGAAGCCGCCGCGCTCGGCTTCGGCCTCGCTGCCCTTTGCGGGCTTTTTCTCGGCATTGTTCTGGGCCTGATGCCGCGTGTGGACCGCATCGTCGGACCGACTGTCGATGCCATGCGCCCTGTGCCTTCCGTTGCGCTGATACCTCTGGCCTTGCTGCTGTTTGGCTTCGGTGTATCGCTGGAGGCGCTGGTGGTGGCCTTTGCGAGTTTCTGGCCCGTGTTGCTGGTCACCACGGCCGCCGTGAGGGCGATTGACCCCCGCCTGCTGGAGGTGGCCGATGCACTGGAGATGTCATCGCTGGCGCGCACCTTCAAGATTGTCATACCCGCAGCGCTGGGGCTGATCGCCGTGGGCCTGCAACTGGCCCTCGGCATTGCGCTCATCGTCGCCGTCACGGTCGAGATCGTCATCAACCCGCGGGGCCTTGGTTTTGCCATGATGTCGGCGCAGCAGGCACTGCGCTTTGACCAGATGTATGCACAGCTTTTGTGGATAGGCGTGATCGGTTGGGGCATCAGCAAGCTGTCGCAGCGGCTGGTTCAGCAATGGCCGGGCATGGCCGCGCAGGGAGCCGCAGCATGAGGACTTCACACCGCTGGCTGGACAGGCTGGGTGCCGTCGCCTTTGCATTGTTTTTATTGCTGCTATGGCAGGTGCTGTCGGCCACCAACATCATTTCACCGCTGTTCTTTCCGTCGCCGCTGCGCACGCTGACTGCGCTCTGGAACCAGATTGCCGAAGGCCAGCTGTGGGGACCGCTGGGCTCCACCGTCTCGCGCATGGCCTGGGGCTGGCTTGCCGCATCGGTGGCCGGCATTGTTCTCGGCGCGATGATTGCCGGCTCGACTGTGGCGCGGGCCATGCTGGAGCCCATCCTCGATTTCATGCGGCCGCTGCCGGCATCAGCCATCATCCCGGTGGCCATCCTGGCTTTCGGCCTGTCGGGCACCATGTCCACCGCCGTGATTGCCTTCGGCTCGATCTGGCCGGTTCTGCTCGCCAGCATCCAGGGCTTTGGTGCGGTCAGCGACAGGCTGGCCGAGGTGTCGGCTGCGCTGGAGATGAGCCGGCGCGACCGCTTCTTCAAGATCAGCCTGCCCAGTGCGCTGCCCGACATCCTGGCCGGTGCAAAAGTGGGCCTGGCGATTGCGCTGATTCTGGCGGTGGTGACCGAGATGCAGGCCTCGCTGCCCGGGCTGGGGCAGAACATCCTGATGGCGCAGCGCTCGTTCAAGACGCCTGATCTGTATGCCGGCGTGCTCATGCTGGGCGTGATCGGTTTTGCAACGTCGATGGCCTTGCAGGCGCTGGAGCGCAGGCTGCTGAAGTGGCGGTTTACAGGCCAGGGCTGATCGGCCCTTGCTGGCATTTAAAAATAAAGAGGAGACATCATGAAAAATTTTCGCCGCCTGCTGCTCGCCGGCCTCTGCAGTGCACCCCTTGTTTCTGCCCTGGCGCAGGAAGGCCCTTACCCCAACAAACCCGTCAAGTTCATCACCGCATCCGTCGGCAGCCCACAGGATGTCATAGGCCGGCTGATAGGCCAGAAGCTCAGCGTGCTTTGGGGCAAGCCGGTGGTTGTTGAAAACCGGCCCGGCGCGGGCAGTGTGCTGTCCATCACCACAGCGGGGCGGGCAGCACCTGACGGGTATTCGGTGCTGCTCAGTTCGAGCGGGTTCACGGTCAGCCCCAGCATCATGCTCAACCCGGGCTATGACGCCGAGAAGGATTTCATTCCCGTGGTGCTGATCGCTTCCACACCCAACATCATTATTTCCAGCACGCAGTTGCCGGCGACGACCTTGAAGGCTGCGATCGACCTTGCAAAAACAAAGCCGCTGAACTACGGCTCGCCCGGTCTGGGCACCACACCGCAGCTGTCTGCTGAATACCTTTTCAAGTCACTCGCCAAGGTGCCGGTGACGCATGTGCCCTACAGCGGCGCATCGCCTGCTGTTGCAGCCGTGGCTGGTGGTCAGGTGGAGATGGCCAGTGTGGCCATGCCTGCTGCCGTGCAACTGGTCAAGTCCGGCAAGGTGCGTGCGCTGGCCGTCACCAGCAACAGGCGCTCTAAAGTGCTGCCCGATGTGCCGACCATTGCCGAAGCAGGTTTTACCGGTTTTGAAGATTCGACCTGGGTGGGGCTGTGGGTGCAAAAAGGCACGCCTGCTGCTATCGCAGACAAAATTGCTGCAGATGTGGTGTCCATACTGGCGCAGGCCGAAGTGAAAGAGCAACTCGCCAACCTCGGCTTTGAAGCATCCGATGTGCCGCCAAAACAGTTTGCGGCCTACCAGAAGCAGGAACTCGCCAAATGGGCCCGGGTGGTGAAAGAAACCGGCGTCAAACAGGAGTAGGCTGCGGGCTTTGCTGTTTGACTGATTTGATCTGACCATGCGTATTGCCCTGATCCATGCCCTGCGGCACTCACCGCCGCCTGTCGAAGAGTCGTTTGCCCGCCTGTGGCCCGAAGCGGCGCTGATGAACCTGCTCGATGACAGCCTCTCTGCAGACCTGGCGTCGGCAGGCCGCATCACCGACGACATCACCCGGCGTTTTCTTGACCTGAGCGCCTATGCCGTCTCTACCGGTGCGGATGCCATCCTTTTTACCTGTTCGGCATTCGGGCCCTGCATCGAGGCCTGCGCTGCGAAGTACCTGGATATCCCGGTGCTCAAGCCCAATGAGGCCATGATTGAAGAAGCGGCGGGTCTGGCACGCCGCGTGGGCCTGCTGGCCACCTTTGCCCCCACGCTGGCCTCCATGCCGCCCGAGTTTCCGGCGGGCATGACGGTGGTGCCCCAACTCGCGGAAGGGGCCTTGGCCGCGCTTGACCGGGGTGATGTGCATGAGCATGACCGGCTTGCTGCGCTCGCTGCTGCCGGCCTGCGCGATTGCGATGTGATTGCGTTGGCCCAGTTCAGCCTGGCGCGGGCGGCGGGTGAGGTGGCGAAAGCGACCGGGCTGAAGGTGTTGACCACGCCCGACTGCGCTGTGCTCAAGCTCAAACGCCTGCTGAAGGCGGGATGAGGTGATGGCAGAAGCCTGTTTCGGGCCCTGTTGACCTTCGTTCGCTATTAATTTCGTAGCTTCTAACGCACGTATCTATTGGTCTGCAGCCCGATTTGACACTCAAAAACGGCCTTTTTGACGCTTTTTTGGGACGATTTTGTCGTGCGTCACGGGCTTAAAAACACGAAAAGTTAATATGGAAGTTAACTTTTGGTCATTTACGGTGTTGGCTACAGGCCCTGGCTCAACTAACTGAGCAATGCCTGCGCGAATTCCCGCGCATTGAATGTCTCGAGGTCTTCAAGCTTTTCACCTACACCGATGAAATAAACCGGCACCGGGCGCAGCGCGGGTGAGGCCTGCTGCCGCTCCTGTGCCCATAACGCAATAGCGGCCAGCATGCCGCCCTTGGCTGTGCCGTCCAGCTTGGTCACGATCAGGCCGGTGAGTTGCAGCGCCTCGTCAAAAGCCTTGACCTGCGACAGCGCGTTCTGGCCGGTGTTGCCGTCGATGACCAGCAGCACTTCATGCGGCGCCGTGCCATCGGCCTTCTGCACCACACGTTTGATCTTCTTCAGCTCTTCCATCAAATGCAGTTGCGTCGGCAAACGCCCGGCGGTATCGACCAGCACCACGTCCTTGCCGCGCGCCTTGCCGGCGCTGACAGCATCAAACGCCACAGCCGCCGGGTCGCCGCCTTCCTGGCTGATGATCTCGACCGTGTTGCGGTCGGCCCAGACGCTGAGCTGCTCGCGCGCCGCGGCGCGAAAGGTGTCGGCAGCGGCCAGCAGGACGGATGCACCTTCGGTCGCCAGATGTTTGGTCAATTTGCCAATCGATGTGGTCTTGCCGGCACCGTTGACGCCGGCCACCATGATGACCGTGGGTTGCTGCTGGCCAATCACCAGCGGCTGCTCCAGCGGTTTGAGCAGCCGGGCCAGTGATTCCAGCAGGATGTTGCGCACGGCGACCGGGTGCGTCACACCGCTGTCTTTCACGCGCTTTTTGACATCGTCCAGCAAAAACGTCGTGGCCTTGACGCCGGCATCCGCCATCAGCAGCGCGGTTTCGAGGTCTTCATAGAGTTCGTCGTTGATCTGCGTGCCGGTAAACACACCCGAGATGCTGGAGCCGGTCTTGCGCAAACCCGATGTAAGCTTGGCCAGCCAGCGCTCACGCTCGGGCGCTATCGCAATCGATGCAATATCAATGGGCGCGACCAGCGCACTTCCAATAAGGCTCCCTGTAACGGGCTTGGCAGATTCGATTGCCGGCGGCTGTGCTGCTGCCCCTGCGGGAGCGGATGCGGCTGGCGGAGGGGATTTTTTCTTGAAGAAACTGAACATTGGGCCTGCTTTGGAGTCGCACTATTCTATGAAACACATGATTTGCCGCTTTCCCAGCCTTTATTCAACCCTTTTATCGTCTCTTGCCCTGGCTTTTTCAGCTGGCGCCGCGCAGGCCCAAACCGTTCCAAAGGTCGAGCAGTTCACGCTGGCCAACGGCCTGACTGTCATTGTCAAGCCTGACCACCGCGCACCGACCGCCGCACACATGCTCTGGGTGCGTGTGGGCGCGATGGATGAGGTCGATGGCACCTCGGGGGTAGCGCATGCGCTGGAGCACATGATGTTCAAGGGAACGCCATCGGTCAAGGTAGGTGAATTTTCACGCCGGGTGGCTGCCATGGGCGGGCGCGAAAACGCTTTTACCTCGCGCGACAACACCGGCTACTACCAGCAAATCCCCGCCGGCAAGCTGGAGGACGTGATGAAGCTGGAGGCCGACCGCTTTGCCAACAACCAGTGGGCTGACGACGAGTTCAAGCGCGAGATCGAGGTGGTGAAAGAAGAACGCCGCCTGCGTACCGAGGATTCACCACGCGCGCTGATGTATGAAGCCGCCGCCGCGGTCACCTTTGCTGCATCGCCTTACCGGCGCCCCATCGTCGGCTGGATGAGCGACCTCGATGCCATGACACCGGCCGACGTACGCGAGTTTTACCGCCGCTGGTATGTACCGGCCAATGCGGCTGTCGTGGTCAGCGGCGATGTGGAGGTGGCCGAGGTGCGCCGCCTTGTTGAAAAGTATTACGGCGGTATTCCCGCGCGGCCTGTGCCTGGGCGCAAGCCGCGCATCGAGCCGGCGCAGAGCGGCCTGAAAACACTGAACTTCAACGCGCCCGCCAGCCAGGCCTATGTGACCATGGCCTTCAAGGTGCCGCAGCTGGTGGCCGCCGACCTGGCGGACAACGCTTCCCCGCCAGGCGTACAAACGCCGGGGCGCGATGCACTTGCGCTGACGGTGCTTTCTGCCGTAATGGACGGTTACAGCGGCGCGCGCCTGGCGCGGGCCATGGAGCAGGGCGAGGGTGCGGCCCGCATCGCCGACAGCGCAGGCGCATCCAATGGTTTGTATGGGCGTGGCCCACAGCTCTTCATGCTGGACGGTGTACCCGCTGCCGGAAAAACCACCGCAGATGTGGTGACTGCACTGCGCCAGCAGGTGGCATTGGTCGCGCGCGACGGCGTGAGCGAGGCCGAACTCAACCGCGTCAAGACGCAGTGGCAGGCCAGTGAGACTTACAAGCTCGACGGCGTGTTCAACCAGGCACGCGAGCTCGGCAGCAACTGGATCAACGGCCTGCCGCTCGATGCCAGCGAACGCCTGATTGCCAAGCTGCGCACGATCACCAGCGCAGAAGTGCAGTCAGTTGCCGCACGCTATTTTGGCGATGACCAGATGACCCTGGCGACATTGATCCCGCAGCCGCCGGACCCGAACCGCAAACCGCGCGCGCCCGGCCCTGCTGTCCCAAATCATTGATCGGCTTCGATAAATTCATGATGTTTATTTCAAGTTTCAAACACACCCTGGCCCGCCGTGCGCTGCTTGCAGGCGTTGCGGGTTTACTTTGCAGCACCGCAGGCGCGGCCATTCCCATCCAGCAATGGACACAAGCCAGCGGCGCGCGTGTCTACCTGGTCGAGAGCCCGGCCATCCCCATGCTGGACGTGCAGATCGACTTTGATGCCGGTGGCCGGCGCGATCCGCTGGAGAAAGCCGGGCTTGCAAGCGTTACCGCCAATTTGCTGGAGAAGGGCGTTGCCGCACGCGATGGCCAGCCCGCCCTTGATGAGAACGCACTGGGCGAGGCCTGGGCCGATCTGGGCGCCAGTTTTGACAGCAGCGCGGGCAATGACCGTATGAGTTTTTCATTGCGTACGCTCACCGATGCCGCACTGCTTGACAAGGCCATCGCGCTGGCCGCGCGGCAGATTGGCGAGCCGGCGTTTCCCGACAACGTCTGGCAGCGCGGCCGCCTGAAGATCATCGCCGGGCTGAAGGAGTCGTACACACGACCCGCCAGCGTGGCGGGCCGCGCCTATGCAAAAGCCGTCTACGGCGCGCACCCCTACGGCAATGAGACGACGGAAGAAAGCGTGGGCCGCATCAGCGTGGCCGACATGCGCAACTTCTACAACGCCGGTGTGGTGGCCTGCCGTGCACGCATCAGCATGGTGGGTGCGGTGACGCGCGCGCAGGCCGATGCGATTGCGCAGCGCCTGCTGGCCCGCCTGCCGCAGGTGCCTTGCGCCGGCCTGCCTGCGCCAGCTGTTGTGCCCGAGGTTGCAGCACTGACAAAAGCCGAAGAGAAGATCATTCCGTTTGACTCCGCTCAGGCGCAGGTGCTGCTGGGCCAGCCCGGCTACAAACGTTCTGACCCGCAGTTCTTCTCGCTGCTGGTGGGCAATTACATTCTGGGCGGCGGCGGTTTTGTCTCGCGCCTGGCCAATGAGGTGCGTGAAAAGCGCGGGCTGACCTACAGCGTTTCCAGCAGCTTTTCCCCGGGCCTGCATGCCGGTGCATTCACGATCGGTCTGCAGACGCGGCCTGACCAGACCGGGCGGGCGCTGGAAGTCACACGCAAGGTGCTGCGCGACTTTGTGGCCGATGGCCCGACTGAAGCAGAGATCAAGGCCGCCAAGGACAACCTGATTGGCGGCTTTGCGCTGCTGATCGACAGCAACCGCAAGCTGCTGGGCAATATCTCCAACATCGCGTGGAACGACCTGCCGCTGAACTACCTCGACACCTGGATCGACAGGGTCAACAGCGTGACGGTGGCCGATGTGAAGGCCGCTTTCGCGCAGAAGCTGCAACCTGAGAAAATGGTCACGGTCATCCTGGGAGGAAAACCGTGAAATACACAGCAGTAAGCACCGCAGCAAGCCTTGAGCCTAAAACCGATAAAAAACCAAAACCTGCCCGCTCCGGCAAGGTCGTCGCGCGCAAGACCGTGCCGCCGGGCGAGATCCGCATCATTGGCGGCCTCTACAAGCGCAGCAAGATACCGGTCGCCGACAGGCCGGGCCTGCGCCCCACCCCTGATCGCGTGCGCGAGACGCTCTTCAACTGGCTGGGCCAGGATTTGACCGGCTGGCGCTGCGCCGACGCATTTGCTGGCACAGGTGTCCTGGGTTTTGAGGCCGCATCACGCGGCGCTGCCGAAGTGCTGATCTGCGAGCAGGACCCGGTGCTGCTTGAAAAAATCAGGACGCTGCAGGCAAAGCTCAAGGCCGACGTCATCCGGCTGGAGCGGGGCGACGGCGTCAGCCTGCTCAGGCGCCTGAGCCCCGGCAGCATGCAACTGCTGTTTCTGGATCCACCCTATGAATCTGCGCTCTTTGAGCCAGCCCTCAAGGCGGCGGCGCAGGCGATTCATGAGACCGGTTTTGTGTATCTTGAAGCGCCCAAAGCCTGGACGGACGAAGATCTGGCCGGCCTGGGCCTGAAGGTGCATCGTTTCGGCAAGGCCGGGGCTGTGCACTTCCATTTGCTCACAAAGATTGTGGAAACCCCCACGGGGGCATAATTTCACCCATGGCAGCCAGCACCCCAACATCCCCACGCACAGCGGTTTATTCGGGCACCTTTGACCCGGTGACGCTGGGCCATGTCGATGTCGTGCGCCGCGCCGCAGGGCTGTTTGACCGGCTGGTGATTGCAGTCGCCGTCGCCCACCACAAGAAAACCCTGTTCACGCTGGATCAGCGCGTGACCCTGGTGCAAGCCGCCTGCAAAGGCATGTCCAATGTGACGGTGCTGCCTTTTGACGGCCTCATCATGGATTTTTGCGCCGCGCAAGACGCCACGGCAGTCGTACGCGGCATCCGCAACCTGACCGACTTTGACTACGAAGCGCAGATGGCGGCCATGAACCGCAAGCTGCGCCCCGAAGTCGAAACCGTGTTTTTGCTGCCTGACGCGCCGTTGCAATGCATCAGCAGCACCCTGGTGCGCGAGATCAGCAAGCTCGGCGGCGACGTCAGCCAGATGGTCAGCGGCGAGGTGATGGCTGCGCTGAAAACCGCGCACGCTGCATCCAAAGGAGCCTGAGATGGCCCTGATGATCACCGATGAGTGCATCAACTGCGATGTGTGTGAGCCTGAATGCCCCAACCAGGCCATCTACATGGGCGAGTCGATTTACGAGATCGACCACAACAAGTGCACCGAATGCGTCGGCCACTTTGACGAGCCGCAATGCGTGCAGGTCTGCCCGGTCGCCTGCATTCCGGTGAACCCGCAGCATGTGGAAGCCAGGGAAACGCTCTGGCAGAAGTACCACCGCCTGACCGGAACGACGGCTGCGCCGTCTTCATTGAGCTTGCCCACCGCGGGATTAGGCTGAAGCCACCCGCCTTCCGGGTGTAAACTCGACTTTACATTTCGGGCGCTTCGCGGGCTCCGGCAGCCCTTTTTGCCGGTTTCGAGGCCGAAAATGCCAATTCTTGACCCCTAAATCAGGCTGCAGACCAATAAAAACGGGCGTGAGCAGCTATGAATTTAATAGCAATTCGCTGTCGTCGGTGACTTGCAGTGTCCGGCGTTTGCCGTCATGTCAGGCTGCGGGCGGGACCGTTTCAGGCTCGGGCGGCTTGCGAGGCGGCTTGGGGCGGGGCGGCGTGCTGGTGTGAATCTGCATGGTGGCTTTTTCCATGTCGCCGGCCAGAAGTGCGGGTAGCGCCTTCAGTGAGCGGGCGATGCAGTCTTCAATCGCCGTGCGGTGCTCCGGCGACGGCTTTTTCAGCACCCAGTTGATGACTTCCGACTTGATGCCCGGGTGGCCCACGCCGATGCGAAGGCGCCAGTAGTCGCCGGTGCCCAGTTGGGCATGGATGTCGCGCAGGCCGTTGTGGCCGGCATGGCTGCCGCCAAACTTGAGTTTGACCTGGCCAGGCACGATGTCGAGTTCGTCGTGCGCGACCAGGATTTCGTCGGGCTGGATCTTGAAGAAGCGGGCCAGCGCGCCCACCGACTTCCCCGACAGGTTCATGAAGGTCTGCGGCTCCAGCAGCCAGACGGTTTGCCCGGCCACGGTGGTGCGGGCGACCAGGCCAGAGTAACTTTTGTCGAAATTGAGCGGTGCCTTGAGCTCGCGCGAGAGTTCGTCCACCCACCAGAAGCCGGCGTTGTGGCGTGTGGCTTCGTACTCGGCGCCGGGGTTGCCCAGGCCAACGAATAATTTGATCATTGCGAAACTTTCATAAATCCAATTTTAGGGCGCATGGCGGCGTTGCTAAGGTGCTCGGAATCCTCAAGGTTATTGGGGTCAGACACCAATTTGGCGACGGTGCTGCAGCACCGTCTTCGTCTCAAGCCGACGGCTTGGCGAATTTGGGCTCTGACCCCAATAACCTTTGGCGCTCCGTGCGCCTTGCCCTGCATCCCTGGAATTGAATTCCCCAAGATTTCCGGTAGCGCTGCGGTCGCATAAACAAAAACGGCCCACACCGTTGAAGGTATGGGCCGTCTGGCACAGGCTCTTGTATCAGGCCTGTGCAGGAAGCGATCCGGGTGGATTACTTCTTGGCGACAGGTTTGGCGGCGTCTTTGGCTG
>JAZJYR010000016.1:0-185600 GCA_040390295.1 Pseudomonadota bacterium | reverse complement strand
ACTTACAGCGCATCGCTAGTGAAACACATTATAGGGCCAGCTTTGCGCAAAACCACAGCTTCCGGCAAGCGGCCGGCGGCAAGCGCCAAACGGGCTCAGCCCGCCTTTGTCCAGCCTGTATCCAGGGCCGTGGACCCGCCTGCGATAGCCCCGGCAGCTTTGCCCGCCACGGCCGCCCAGGCCACATTTGTAACCGTCGATGAAGACTACGCTGGCCAGCGGCTGGACAATTTTTTGATTCGCCAGCTCAAGGGCGTGCCTAAAACCCATGTTTACCGCATCATTCGCAGCGGCGAGGTGCGGGTGAACAAGGGCAGGGCGCAGGCCGATACCCGGGTCGAAGCCGGCGATGTCGTGCGCCTGCCACCGGTTCGCACGTCGGAGCGGGCAGAGCAGAAAGCCCAGGCGATGGCGCAGGAAGTTGCCCGGTACGGCGCCAGTTCCACGGTCGGTGGCTACGCTCCGGCTTCTGAATTCCCCATCCTGTTTGAAGACGACTTTGTGCTGGCCATCGACAAACCGGCCGGCGTGGCCGTGCACGGCGGCAGCGGCGTGAGTTTTGGCGTGATCGAGCAGTTGCGCATGGCCAGGCCGGAGTCTGACTTTCTGGAACTGGTGCACCGGCTGGACCGCGAAACCAGCGGTGTGCTGCTGATCGCCAAAAAGCGCATGGCGCTCAAATTGCTGCAGGAACAGTTCCGCGAGCGTGAAACCGACAAGGTCTACCTCGCACTGGTCGGCGGCGACTGGGCACCCAACAAGCGCGTGATCGACAAAGCGCTGCACAAATACCTGCTTGAAAACGGCGAGCGCCGCGTCAAGGTCGTGGCGAACGAGCACCCGGATGGCATGCGTTCTGTCACCCTGGTGAAGTTCAAAACGCAGATACCGGCCAGCCCTGCGG
Organism: Pseudomonadota bacterium; assembly: GCA_040390295.1. Lineage (GTDB taxonomy): Bacteria > Pseudomonadota > Gammaproteobacteria > Burkholderiales > Burkholderiaceae_C > Polaromonas. Next base: position 184,696 of record JAZJYR010000016.1, on the reverse strand, counting down.
CACCCGCCACACCCTTTACCCTGCTGGAGGTCACCATCAAGACCGGCCGCACCCACCAGATTCGTGTGCATCTTGCTAACGAAGGCCACCCGATTGCCGGTGACGACAAGTACGGCGACTTCGAGCTCAACAAGGCGCTGCAAAAAACAGTGGCTGGCGCGCCGTCCCTCAAGCGCATGTTTTTGCATGCCTGGAGTTTGAAGTTCAATCACCCCAAATTGCGCAAGGTGGTGCACCTGCAGGCGCCTTTGCCGCCCGAACTGCAGCAGTTCCTGCCTGCGCCTGCCGCCGGGTCCCTGTCACCGGATTGACCCTGCAAGTGCGCTGCTGTTGTGCGTCCCGGCGACAATGGCGGCATGAAAGTGAAAAATTTCGACCTGATTGCCTTTGACTGGGATGGCACGCTGTTTGATTCGACCCAGATCATCATCCGCTGCATACAGGCGGCGGTCAAGGATGTGGGCGGTACCGTGCCCAGCGACAAGGACGCAGGTTATGTCATCGGCCTCGGGTTGATGCAGGCGCTGGCCCATGCCGCGCCCGACGTCCCGCCTGAAAAATACCCTGCACTCGGTGAGCGCTACCGCCACCACTACAGCGCGCACTACAACGACCTCAGCCTTTTCGACGGCGTGCTGCCCTTGCTGGCAGAGCTGAAGGCGCGTGGTCACTTGCTGGCTGTTGCCACCGGCAAGTCTCGCCGGGGCCTTGACGAGGCACTGAAAAGCGATGATCTCCGCGGCCTGTTCCACAGCTCGCGCACAGCCGATGAAACTGCAGGCAAGCCCGATCCACGCATGCTGCATGAGCTGATGGACGAGTTCAACATCCCGGCAGCGCGCGTGCTGATGGTGGGCGACACGACGCACGATTTGCAGATGGCCGTCAATGCCACCTGTCCCAGCGTCGGCGTGAGTTATGGCGCGCATGAGCCGGATGCGTTTGCAGTGCTCAACCCGCTGCATATCGCGCACTCTGTCGCGGACCTGCGCGACTGGCTTGCCGCCAACGCCTGAAGAAACCGGAGCAGGCGGCCATGGATGAACTTCAGCCGCTTTGCAACAGCCGCGACCTCGCCGATGGTGGCCGTGCCGTGCCGTTTGATGTCATTTATGCCGGCCAGACCTGCCGTGCCTTTGCCGTCCGCTACAAGGGCCAGGTCCACGCCTACCTCAACCGTTGCACCCATGTGGCGATGGAGCTGGACTGGCAGCCCAACCGTATTTTTGACGACAGCGGCCAATGGCTGCTCTGTGCCAGCCATGGTGCGGCCTACCTGCCAGATACCGGGCAATGCGCCGGCGGACCATGCCATGGCGGGCTGGTCAAGATCACGCTGTCGGAAAAAGATGGCGTCGTGCAGTGGCATTCTGCTTACAACCTCAAACCACTCGCCTTTTGATCCCCCTCTAAACTAGGCCCCATGACCGATTCCAACCGCCCCGAGCCTTCCGATCCTGTTTTTGATGTGCCAGGCAGCGAGCCTGTCGCTGTAAAGACCGTGACGAAGGCGGACCCGACCAGCACACCTGGCTGGGAGCGCGCTACGCTTGAAAAGCTGGCCTTCGCCTCGCTGAACGAGCAAAAAGCCACCCGCCGCTGGAAGACCTTTGTGCGCCTGTCCTGGCTGGGGTTTTTCGTCTTTCTGCTCTGGATGGCTCTGCACCGCGGCACACCGGCGAGCGATGCCAGCGTGCCGCACACGGCGGTGGTCGAGATCAAGGGCGAGATTGCAGCCGGCGCCGACGCCAGTGCCGAATTTGTCAATGCGGCTTTGCGCGCTGCGTTTGAGGATGACGGTGCCAAGGCCGTCGTTTTGCTGATCAATTCACCCGGCGGCAGCCCGGTGCAGGCCGGCATGATGAATGACGAGATCCTGCGCCTGAAGGCCAAACACAAGAAGCCGGTTTACGCCGTGGTCGAGGAAAGCTGCGCTTCTGCGGCCTATTACATTGCCGTGGCGGCCGACCAGATTTTTGTTGACAAGGCCAGCATCGTGGGCAGCATAGGCGTGCTGATGGATGGTTTTGGATTTACCGGGCTGATGGAAAAGTTTGGCGTCGAGCGTCGCCTGCTGACCGCAGGTGAGAACAAGGGCTTCCTCGACCCTTTCAGTCCGCAAAGCGAAAAACAACGCGCTTTTGCACAGGCCATGCTGGCACAGATTCACCAGCAGTTCATCACCGTGGTGAAGGCGGGCCGCGGCCAGCGCCTGAAAGAAACCCCCGAAACGTTCAGCGGCCTGTTCTGGACCGGCCAGCAGGCCATTGAACTTGGCCTGGCTGACAAACTCGGCAATCTTGAGTACGTGGCCCGCGAGGTCGTCAAGACCGAAGAAATCATCGATTACACCCGCCGTGACAACGTGGCCGAGCGCCTGGCCAAGAAGTTCGGTGCGGCCATGGGGGAGGGCGCGATGAAGGCACTGAAGTCGATTCCAGCGATTCGCTAGGGTTTTGCTGGCGTCGCGCTCGTTGTTGCGGTTGCTACTAATTTGGTAGCTGGTCACGCCCGTATCTATTGGTCTGAAGGCCAATTTGATACCTGAAAAATGCATTTTTGGCCCCGTTTCGGGGCTTTTTGCCGTTCTGAAGGCATCAAAGATCGATGAAATTCAGCATATGCCCGGGCATATGCTGAATTTCATCGTGATGAGGTCAGCGCCCTATGCAAAAGACCGTCGGCAAATCCAGCGGTGCTGAAGGCTTGTCTTTTTTCCACTGGCTGACCTGAGAGCTGCGCGACCAGCTGTTGCCCATGGTCAGGCCCGCACTGAGCGCCAGCCGCGTATTGGTCTGCAGCGATTGCAGCAATGCCTGCAGCAGGGCGGCATTGCGGTAGGGGGTTTCAATAAAGATCTGCGTCTGGCCGGTTTTCAGCGCCAGCGACTCCAGTTCGCGAATGCGTTGTGTGCGTTCACTGCCGTCCTGTGGCAGGTAGCCGACAAACGCAAAGTTCTGGCCGTTCAGGCCACTGGCGGCAAGCGCCAGCATCAGCGACATGGGCCCCGTCAGGGGTATCACCTGTATCCCCAGGTCATGGGCTGCCCGCACGACGGACGAGCCCGGGTCGGCAATCGCCGGCATGCCGGCTTCGCTGACGAGCCCCATGTCGCGGCCTTCGATCGCCGCAATCAGCAACGGCCGTGCGTCAAAGTTGCCGCTGTGGTCACCTTTTTTGTGCACCTCGCGCGGCAGTTCCTGTATCTGCAGTGACTGCACCGGTTGCGCCAGCGGCTGCAGCTCATTGACACGCTTGAGGTAGGCGCGTGTGCTCTTGGCGTTTTCGCAAATCCAGCAGGGCAGTTGGGCCGCGATACGTATGGTTTCCAGCGGCATCACGTCGGCCAGCGGCGCTTGCGCCTCGCAACCAAAATCCAGCGGCGCGGGGACGAGGTAGAGCTTTCCTTTGGCTGGCGTGTTCATGCGGTGGCTTTCACGGTGAGCAGCGGGAAGCCGGCTGCACGGATCATCTGGCATGTGCGGATCAGCGGCAGTCCGACCAGCGCAGTCGGGTCGTCGCTTTCAATCGATGACAGAAGGGCAATGCCCAGGCCTTCGCTCTTGGCGCTGCCTGCGCAGTCGTAGGGCTGCTCGGCACGCAGGTAGTTTTCGATTTCGTCATCGCTCAGGTCACGGAAGGTGACTTTCACCGCGGCAATGTCACGCACCTCAAATCCCGTGGCGAGGCAGACCACGGCCAGCGCAGTTTGAAAGATCACCGTCTGCCCGCGCATCTGCCGCAACTGGGCGACGGCTTTGTCGTGTGTGCCGGGTTTGCCCAGGGGCTGGCCATGGAGGTCGGCGACCTGGTCCGAGCCGATCACCACGGCGTCGGGAAAGTTGCGTGCGACGGCATTGGCCTTGGCCAGTGCCAGACGTTCGGCCAGGGCGCGTGGCGCTTCGCCGGGAGCGGGTGTTTCGTCCACATCGGGTGCCGCCACTTCAAACGGGATCTGCAGGCGTTCAAGCAGTTCGCGGCGGTAGCGTGAGGTAGAACCAAGCACCAAGGTGCGGGACGGAGTTGTCGGGTTTGCTGTGGGGGGCGCAGAAGTCATTACCCGATTCTCTTACACTGCCAGCCATGACCCGACAGCTACAAACCAGCCGCATGAACATGCAGGCCTTTGCCAAAGAAGGCGAGCCCCTCGTGGCGATCACGCCACTCCAGAAATTTGAACGCCTCGCAGAAGAGCTAAGAGCGCTTGAGTCCGATTCAACCGTGAGCTGGCAGGCCGATGCCGAACTGCGCAGCGGCTCGGGCAGCGAAGAAGACATCTGGCTGCACCTGCAGGCCAAGACCACTGTGACCTTGACCTGCCAGCGATGCATGGCGGCGATGCAGGCGCCGCTCGATGTCGACCAGTGGTACCGCTTTGTGGCGACCGAAGAAATCGCCATGGCCGAAGATGACGAATCCGAAGAAGACCTGCTGGTGATGGAGCCGCAGTTTGACCTGACCGCCGTGCTGGAAGACGAACTGCTCATGGCCTTGCCGCTGGTGCCCATGCATGCGCATTGCCCTGTGGCGCCCAGGCTCAGCGCGGGTGATGATGAGGTGGACGCGGTTGAAGAAGAGAAACCCAATCCGTTTGCCATGCTGGCTCAGCTCAAGGATATCAAGGGTAAAAAATAATACTTTTGTATTGTCTTGATGTCTGACCGCTTGTCGTTGTTGCTGGTGCCGGGCAAGGATATTAGCCAGACGGCTCTTATCGGGCTATAATCAAAGGCTTCGCGTACTGATCTCGTGATGACTGGCAGGGTTCCATACGGCTCCGCCCACTCATGATTGAATATCCGGTTCGCTTTTTACCAACCCTATACCCCCTCAGGAGCGGATCATGGCCGTCCAGCAGAACAAAAAGTCACCTTCCAAGCGCGGCATGCACCGCTCGCACAACGCACTGAACGTGCCAGGTATCGCAGTGGAATCCACCACTGGCGAAATCCACCTGCGCCACCACATCAGCCCCACCGGTTTCTACCGTGGCCGCAAAGTGCTGAAAACCAAATCTGAAGCGTAAGTCATCGCTTCACGCACTGGCCCGCACTTATCCTGCGGGCCTTTCTTTTTGTCCAAGCGTTAACTTTTCACAGGCACCGGTCTTCTCATGATCAGGATTGCTGTTGATGCCATGGGTGGGGATATTGGTCCCTCAGTGACCATTCCTGCCAGTCTGGCGTTTCTCGATGGACATCCGGACGCAGCAGTGATCGTTGTTGGTCAGCCTGAGTTGCTGGCAGCGCATCCGCAGTTTGCAGTCCTGCAAGCCAATCCGCGCTGCCAGATCATGGCCGCCAGCGAAGTCGTCACCATGGACGATCCGATTGAAATTGCCCTGCGCCGCAAAAAGAACTCATCCATGCGTCTGGCCATCAACCAGGTCAAGGAGGGCGCAGCCCAGGCGGCAGTATCTGCCGGCAACACCGGCGCATTGATGGCAATTGCACGCTACGTGCTTAAAACCATGGACGGAATTGACCGGCCAGCGATTGCCACGCAGCTGCCCAATGCTCTTGGCGGTGCTACGACGGTGCTGGATCTGGGTGCGAATGTCGATTGCACGGAAGACCACCTCCTGCAGTTCGCCGTCATGGGGTCTGCGCTGGTTGCCGCCATCGGCAGCAATCCGACACCACGTGTCGGCCTCCTCAATATTGGCGAAGAAGCTATAAAAGGCAGTGAAGTCATTAAAAAAGCTGGTGAATTGCTGCGATCTGCTGCCAACTCTGGCGATCTTAATTTTTATGGCAATGTTGAAGGTAATGACATTTTCAAGGGAACGACCGATATCGTGATTTGTGACGGCTTTGTTGGCAACGTCGCCCTGAAAGCCAGCGAAGGCCTGGCCAGCATGATTGGCGGCTTCATCAAAGCAGAGTTTTCACGCAATATCTTTACGAAAATTGCCGCGATCATTGCCTATCCAGTTCTAACTGCATTTAAAAATCGCGTTGATCACAGGCGTTACAACGGCGCTGCCTTGTTGGGCCTGCAAGGTCTGGTGTTCAAGAGTCATGGCTCGGCTGACGCATTTGCTTTCGAAAGAGCGCTCAATCGCGCTTATGATGCGGCTCGTAACAACCTGCTTGAGCGGGTTCGAGAGCGCATTGCACGCGCGGCCCCTCTGTTGGTCGCTGCGCGTACGGTGTCCCATGAGGAGTTGATGGTTGCGCCGGATCCGCTGGCAACTGCAGCCGCGCCAACATTGACGCACTGATACCTACAGAAATTAATGGCCCAATATTCACGCATCACCGGCACTGGCAGCTATCTCCCGCCAAGGCGCCTGAGCAATGCAGACCTCGCCGCCGAGCTGGCAGCCAAAGGTGTTGAAACTTCCGATGAATGGATCGTCGAGCGCACCGGCATCCACGCCCGCCACTTTGCAGCGCCTGAGGTCTGCAGTAGTGATCTGGGTGTCGAAGCTGCAAAGCGTGCTCTTGAAGCAGCGGGACTGCAGCCCTCAGACATTGACCTCATCATCGTCGCCACGTCCACGCCGGACATGGTGTTCCCGTCAGCCGCCTGCATTGTGCAGAACAAGCTGGGCATTGCCGGCTGTCCTGCATTTGATGTGCAGGCTGTCTGCAGTGGATTTGTCTATGCCCTGACGATTGCCGATGCGATGGTCAAAACCGGTTCTGCCACCAAGGCACTGGTGATAGGTGCTGAAGTCTTCTCGCGCATTCTTGACTTTTCCGACCGCACAACCTGCGTGCTGTTTGGTGATGGTGCCGGCGCCGTGGTGCTTGAAGCTTCTGATACTCCAGGCATTCTTGCCAGTGATTTGCACGCCGACGGCAAACACGTCGGCATCCTGTGCGTGCCGGGTAATGTCTCGGGTGGCAAGGTGCTGGGCGACGCGCTGCTCAAGATGGACGGCCAGGCAGTGTTCAAACTGGCCGTGGGTGTTCTGGAGAGTGCGGCCCGTGCCACGCTGGCCAAGGCCAGCATGACAGATGCCGATATTGACTGGCTGATTCCCCATCAGGCCAACATCCGCATCATGCAAAGCACGGCCAAAAAGCTGAAAATGCCACTTGAAAAACTCATCGTCACGGTGGACCAGCACGGCAACACTTCGGCCGCGTCAATCCCCCTCGCGCTGGATGCCTCGGTGCGCAGCGGCAAGATCAAAAAAGGCGACACCCTCATGCTGGAAGGTGTGGGCGGGGGTTTTACCTGGGGTGCGGTGCTTCTCAATTATTGAGATGGCCCCATCTCCCTGCCCGCCGGCCCGAACATGACAAACGGCCGTCTGAATTTCTCGGTTTTCGGGCGCGACCAAGCGCTTTTCATGCTTTTTATCCTGCTGGCTTTTGCCTTGGCCGGATGGAAAGTCTGGATGCGTGCGCCCGCTGCTGATTTTGCCGTCCCTGCGAAGGCTATTAGAGCTGCCGCACCAGCCTCCTCCGCTGCGGTGACAGTAGGCAACCTCGAATTTGATGCGCAGTTTGTTTCCTCGTCACCGGGGCAGGCGGTGCATGCAGCTTCGCTGGTCGAACTGAAAAACGGCAATTTGCGCGCTGTCTGGTTTTCGGGTTCGCGCGAAGGTGCAAGCGACGTCACCATACAAACTGCTGTGATGGACGCGGCCACCCAGCGTTGGTCGCGAGAAAACACTGTGTTCAACCGGCAGCAAATACAAGCCGGATTATGGCGCTACGTCAAAAAACTCGGCAACCCGGTGATTGCGCGCGCACCTGACGGATCGCTGTCGCTCTGGGTGGTGAATGTGTCGCTGGGCGGCTGGGCTGGCAGTGCGATTACCTGGGCACGTTCGACAGATGAGGGGCTGACGTGGAGTTCACCAAAGCGCTTGGTAACGTCACCATTTCTCAATATCAGCACATTGGTCAAAGGCGCGCCAGTGGCAATGGCAGACGGCCAAATCAGCTTGCCGGTGTACCACGAGTTTGCGACCAAGTTTGGCGAAGTGTTGCGTATCAGTGCGCAAGGACGGGTGCTTGATAAAACAAGGATTCCGCAGAGCCACACCAGCCTTCAACCCGTGTTGCTCGCGACCGATGGGGTGCATGCCACGGCTTACATGCGTGCAGGGCAGGGCGGCAAGGTAACCTCGTCCGAAACGACCGATGGAGGGAGGACATGGTCGGCAACACGCGCTACTGGTTTGCCCAATCCGGATTCGGCCGTGGCGGGTCTCGTGGATCGCAATGGTCGGCAGTGGCTGGCTCTGAACCCGTCTGCAGCGGGCAGGAAATCGCTTGGTGTGCTGGCGGCAAGCGCGACTGGCAGTTTTGAGGGTGTCACGCCACGGTTGGTAGAGAGCGGGTCAGTACAACAAGCAGCGCCGTCCGTCGCTTCGTATGAACGCCTCCTTGGTGACGAGCTGAAAACGGCTGGTGCGAGTGAAGCGCAGGTCAGCGCTTATCTGGCCAGTGCGCGTCGTCAGCTGTGCAGTGCGGAAAATTGCGCCCAGGAGTTTTCTTATCCCTATCTATTACAGACGCGGGATGGCTACCTTCATCTGGTCTACACCTGGCACAGGACACGCATCAAGCATGTGCGGATTGACCCCTTGCAGTTTGCGTTTGCCGGTAATTAGTTCAATATGACCTGGCCACCATTGACTGATCTGTTTGCGCTGCTTGGCGTCAACCTGGTGCTGTGTGCGGTCTTTGCGCGTCTGCTGTTTCCGGGCGCGGTTGTGCGGCCCTGCATGAAATGGCTGGTCGCCGCTGTTTTCCTGCTGCTCTGGTTGCCTGTGGGATCTGCGCACATACCCGTCGTCGCCTATATACGCGGCTTGAGTTCTGACCTGAGCCTGACTCTGGTGATGCTGGCCGGCATGGGTTTGTGGCAGCGCATGCGTGGTGTGGCCTTGCTGGCTGCGCCTGAGCGCACGGCGGTGTTTGGGGTCGTAGTTTTGGCAGCCGTGCTGCTCTATCCGACGGCGCTTGGCTGGGGTGACTTCGACGCGTACAGGCTTGGTTGGGGTTCGCCCGCCATATTGGCAGGATTGTTTGTTCTGTGCGTTGCCGGCTGGATATTGAATTTCAGATTGCTGCCCTTGCTGATCGCTGTGGCGCTACTGGCCTGGGTTGCCGGCCTGATGGAGTCCACCAACCTGTGGGATTACCTGATGGATCCGTGGCTCACGGCAACCGCTTTTGTACATTGCCTGCGTGCGGGAATCATGAAACTGTTTAATCGCAGAAAACCATCACCCGGCATTGCGGCTGGATGAATGGCTGGCGATAAAATCTGGCGCCGCCTGCATCGCAGCGCGCTGATCACTGGAGTATTTATTTGAAACCGTTTGCTTTTGTTTTTCCTGGACAGGGATCACAGTCTGTCGGCATGCTTGATGCGTGGGGTGACCATCCCGTTGTCGCCCAGACACTTGCTGAAGCTTCCGAAGCCTTGGGAGAAAATGTCGCCTTGCTCATCAGGGAAGGTCCGAAAGAAGCGCTCGCGTTGACCACCAATACACAGCCCGTGATGCTGGTGTCAGCTGTAGCTGCCTATCGCGTCTGGAGGGCCGAAGGCGGCGCTGCACCCGCCGTTGTTGCCGGGCATTCGCTGGGTGAGTATTCCGCGCTGGTCGCAGCCGGTGTTTTAACACTTGCGCAGGCTGCGCCTCTGGTTCGTTTTCGCGCCCAGGCCATGCAGGATGCCGTGCCTGTGGGGACTGGTGCGATGGCCGCGATTCTGGGTATGGATGCTGCCAGGGTGATTGCTGGTTGTGCTGAAGCTACTGCGACTTTTGGCGCGGGCACCTTGGAAATTGTCGAAGCCGTCAATTTCAACGACCCTGGCCAGACCGTGATCGCGGGCAGCAAGGCGGCGGTTGAGAAAGCTTGCGAAGTCCTCAAGGCGAATGGCGCAAAACGTGCCTTGCCGCTGCCGGTTTCCGCGCCATTTCATTCCATCCTCATGAAGCCGGCAGCAGAAAAATTGAAGGAAAGGTTGCAGGGCGTGACTTTTGCCCCACCGCAAATCCCGCTGGTCAATAACATCGACGTAGCCGTCGCTACTGATGCCGATGGCATTCGCGAGGCCCTTTATCGTCAGGCCTTTGGTCCGGTGCGTTGGGTGGAATGCGTCCAGGCCATCAAGGCTCGCGGCGTGACCACGATTGTTGAATGCGGCCCCGGCAAGGTGTTGGCAGGGCTGGTGAAACGCATTGATCCTGATTTGACCGGTACGCCATTGTTTGACCCGGCCTCCCTGGCTGAAGTGAAAGGAATGCTGGCATGAGTGAAATAAAGTTTGAAGGCCAGGTGGCCCTTGTGACCGGTGCATCGCGTGGCATTGGTGCGGCAATTGCACTGGAACTTGCCCAAAAAGGCCTGAAGGTGATCGGCACCGCAACCAGTGATGAGGGTGCGGTAAAAATCAGCCAAGCGCTGGCTGCATTTCCGGGTTGCTCAGGCAAAAACCTCAATGTGAATGATGCAGTGGCTGCCGAAGCCGTGATTGATGCCATCGTCAAGGAGCACGGCGGCCTGCAGGTGCTGGTCAACAATGCCGGCATAACCCGCGACATGCTGGCCATGCGCCTGAAGGACGATGACTGGGATGCGGTCATGGACACCAACCTCAAGGCGGTGTTTCGCATGAGCCGCGCCGTGATGCGTACCATGATGAAGCAACGTTATGGCCGCATCATCAGCATCACCTCGGTGGTCGGTGCTTCCGGCAATGCAGGGCAATCAAACTACGCTGCTGCAAAAGCTGGTGTGGCTGGCATGACCCGGGCGCTGGCCCGAGAGCTCGGGTCACGCAACATCACGGTGAACTGCATTGCGCCCGGATTCATCGAAACCGATATGACGGCCAGACTGCCTGAGGAGCAACAAAAGGCGCTGCTGGGCCAGATTCCGCTGGGTCATCTGGGCAAGCCTCAGGACATTGCCCACGCGGTGACTTTTGTCGCCAGTCCGCAGGCGGCTTACATTACCGGTCAGGAAATCCACGTCAACGGCGGCATGTATATGTAAGCGGACATGCCGTTTCGCCAAACGTCATGCCTGCAGTAAGTTGACGGTGGTAAAACACAGAAAATCGACGCCGGTTTGTCTCCGTCCGGCCAGATGCTTAGAGCAGCGCCTCTAACGCGGTAAAATCACGGATTAATTTACAACCCTCAGAGGGAACTATGAGCGATATCGAAGCACGTGTTAAGAAAATCATTGCCGAACAACTCGGCGTGGAAGAAGGTCAAGTTACCAATGAAAAAGCCTTTGTGGCCGATCTGGGCGCTGACTCGCTTGACACCGTAGAACTGGTTATGGCTCTGGAAGACGAGTTCGGCATCGAGATCCCGGATGAAGACGCCGAGAAGATCACGACCGTCCAGAACGCGATTGATTACGCCAACACCCATCAAAAGGCCTGATGTCCGGGGCTTTTGCCCCCGGAATACTCCGCCACCAAACCCGGAACGCCTCTCGAGCGCCTTCCGGGTATTTTTCAGGATCACTGAATGAGTCGTCGTCGTGTCGTTGTGACAGGTCTGGGCTGTGTCAGCCCCGTGGGCAATACTGTCTCTGAATCCTGGTCCAATCTCCTTGCCGGGAATTCCGGCATTGACCTGATCACCCGGTTTGATGCCAGCGCCTTTGCCTGCAAATTTGCAGGTGAGGTCAAGGGCTTCAACATTGCCGATTACATCCCGGAAAAAGAAGCGCGCCACATGGACCGCTTCATTCATCTGGGATTGGCAGCTGCCTTCCAGGCCGTTGCTGACAGCGGCTTGCCGACGGGCAATGCGCTGGACGGTGAAATGGCCACCCGTATCGGTTGCAATATCGGCTCTGGTATCGGCGGCCTGCCATTGATTGAAGAAATGCACGGGGAACTGGTGAATCGCGGTCCGCGCCGTATTTCACCATTTTTTGTGCCCGCCTCCATCATCAACATGATCTCCGGTCACGTGTCCATCAAGTTCGGATTCAAAGGTCCTAATGTGGCCGTGGTGACGGCCTGTACGACAGGCCTGCATGCCATCGGCCTTTCTGCCAGGATGATTGAATACGGCGATTGCGACGTGATGGTTGCCGGCGGTGCCGAAGCCACTGTATCCCCGCTGGGAATAGGCGGTTTTGCTGCGGCTCGTGCACTTTCTACGCGCAACGATGATCCTAAAACTGCATCGCGCCCCTGGGACAAGGACCGTGACGGTTTTGTGCTGGGTGAGGGTGGTGGCGTCCTGGTGCTTGAGGAGTACGAGCATGCCAAGGCCCGCGGGGCAAAGATTTATGCCGAGTTGACCGGTTTTGGCATGAGTGCGGATGCCTTCCACATGACCGCGCCTGACATTGATGGACCACGGCGTTCCATGGTGATGGCCTTGAAGAATGCGGGTGTCAATGCTGATCAAATCCAGTACCTCAATGCGCATGGAACGTCCACGCCACTTGGTGACCTGAATGAGACCAATGCCATCAAGGCTGCCTTTGGCGATCATTCGAAAAATCTGGTGGTCAGTTCTACCAAATCCATGACGGGCCATCTTCTGGGTGGTGCTGGCGGGATCGAGTCGGTCTTTACGGTGCTGTCCCTGTATCACCAGAAGATCCCACCCACCGTCAACATCTTTAATCAGGATCCTGAGTGTGACCTCGATTACTGCGCCAATACGGCTCGGGATGCAAAGCTGGAATACGCAGTTAAAAACAACTTCGGTTTTGGCGGTACCAACGGCACTCTGGTATTCAAGCGCGCTTGATGGGAGTGCACCAAACGCGCAGCTTGCCTGATCATCCACGGCGCAAACTGCCGTGATTGCACATAGCGCCCCTCCGGTTGTTTACCCGCTGGGGCGTTCGCGTTTCCAGGCGTGCCTGCTTGCAGGGATATGGTTTGCTGCTGCTTGTTCGGTGTTGTTCTGGTTTTATTCAAGCCAACAGGCGGATTGGCGTATTTATATTGCCGCGATGGCCATGATTGCTTCCGGTCTGGCCGCCTTCGTCGGGTGGAGGAGGACAGCTGTCGGGCAGCTTGTTTGGGACGGCCAATTGTGGCGCTGGGAAGGCTCCGGTCATCAGCCCGGCATGTCGGAGCAATACATTTCAGTGGTCGCAGACTTCCAGCGACTGGTTCTGATCAGAATGGAAAACCAGGCCCAAAAGAGCATGTGCATGTGGTGTGAGCGAGCTGCGTTCCCCGAGCGCTGGCTGGACTTTCGCCGTGCTGTTTTTTCTCCAGGCAGGCACTCGGGCAATGTGCATGCCGGGGCATTACCGGTGCATGCTGCTACCAAGGCTATAAAACGATGACGGAAGACGTGGCTCCCCCCGAAGTCGTCAAGGCCGTGGACAGCGACGCGATACTGGTCGAGCGCACGGTAGCTGGCGATCAGAAAGCATTTGAATTGCTGGTGATCAAATACCAGAGGCGTATCCAGCGCCTGATCGGGCGCATGGTCCGCGACGTGGACCTGGTCGAAGACATTGCCCAGGAAACCTTTATCCGGGCGTATCGTGCGCTCGCGCAGTTCCGGGGCGAGGCCCAGTTTTATACCTGGTTGTACCGAATCGCTGTCAATACGGCCAAAAAAGCGCTGATGGACCTCAAACGCGACCCGACGGTTTCTGAAAATTCATTCAAATCAGGTCAAAGCGATGAAAGTGATGAAACTTCCCCGCTGGAAAACGAACTAACGAGTTCGGAAACTCCAGATGCAGTGCTGGCCAGCAAGGAAATTGCGGAAATGGTCAATGCCGCCATGGAGGCGTTGCCCGAAGAGTTGAGGCAGGCAATTACCCTGCGCGAAATCGAAGGCTTGAGCTACGAAGAGATATCGGAAGCCATGAATTGCCCCATAGGAACGGTGCGGTCCCGGATTTTCAGGGCGCGTGAGGCCATTTCGGAAAAAGTAAAACCATTGCTTGAAAATCAGTCTGGCAAGCGTTGGTAAGGCCATGAAAATTTTTATTGGCGGGCAGGCCGGACATTCGCAGTTGCAGGAAACGAACCAGACTCATATAAATTCGGCAATAGCCGGCAGCGAGACAGCATGAACAACACGACAGCCTCACCAACGACAAACAGCGAACGCCTCTCTGCCCTGGCGGATGGCGAACTGCATCACGACGAACTGCTGCTGTTGCTGGATGCCTGCAAAACCGATGATGCCGCTGCTGATGACTGGAATGCATATCACCTTATCGGCGAGGTACTGCGCTCCCCGGCTACGGCCGCGAGTAAAACGTCCCCTGATTTTGTGCAGCGCGTGAACCAGCGTATTTCGATGGAGCATGCCCTGCCTGTTTTGGCGCCGGTGGTTGAGGTGCCTAAGGTGGTACGTATCGGTAAGGCGGCGAATGACAGCACTTTCCGTTGGAAACTGGTCGCGGGTTTTGCCTCGCTGACTGCCGTAGCAGCGATTACCTGGAGCAGTTCCGGTCTCGTTTCCTCGCCTTCCGGCGCCCAGCTTGCACAAGCTCCGGCGGCTACGTCGCCGGTACTTGTTGTCGCCTCCCCGCAAGGGCCTATGGTGCGTGATGCCAGACTTGAAGAGATGCTTGCAGCGCATCGGCAACTGAGTGGTGCTTCTGCCTTGCAGGCGCCTTCCGGTTTCCTCAATGCCGCTTTTGAGAGTCCGCAAAATGCGGGCCGCTAAAACGGGGCTGGATGTGACAAAAAATAGCTGGATCATGAAGCGCCGGGGTTTACGCCAGTGGTGTTGCGCAGGGTCGGCCATGCTGGCCCTGGGCACTGCATTTGCACAACAGACCCTGCTTGCCGTTCCCGCGCAGACGCCTGCCCAGTCTTCCAGTGAAGCCAAAGGCATCAACGAATGGTTGATGCGCATGCACGAGGCTTCCAAAAAACAGGCCTACATCGGCACCTATGTCGTGTCCTCGGGGGCAAGTATTTCCAGCGCCAAGATCTGGCATGTGTGCGAAGGCAACCAGCAGGTGGAGCGCGTCGAAACGCTGACCGGTGCGCCCCGTTCGATCTTCCGGCACAACGACCGTGTGGTGACGTTCATGCCCGAGCACAAGGTGGTGCGGACAGAAAAGCGTGAGTCGCTTGGTCTTTTCCCCGAACTGCTTCAGTCCACCGATAACCGGGTTGCCGACTTTTACAAGGTCAGGCAAGAAGGGACTGAGCGCGTTGCAGGTGTCGAAGCCGATGTGGTCGTACTCATGCCCAGGGATGCGATGCGTTTTGGCTACCGGGTCTGGACAGAGCAAAAAAAAGGCATGGTGGTCAAGCTTCAGACTCTTGATACTGACGGTACGGTACTTGAACAGGCGGCCTTCTCCGAGTTGCAGCTCGATGCACCGGTCAAGATAGACAAGCTCCTGCACATGATGGGCAAGACCGAGGGTTATCGGGTTGAAAAGCCTCTGCTGGTCAAGACAACTGCGAGCGCAGAAGGCTGGGTGCTGAAGACTCCGGTTGCGGGTTTTACACCCATGAGCTGCTACAAGCGCCCTGCGGCTTCTTCTGCATCAACCACGGGCGACGAACCCCTGCAGTGGATTTTTTCTGATGGGCTGGCGTCCGTTTCCCTTTTTCTTGAGCCCTACGACAAACAGCGGCATGACAGGGAAGCCAGCATGTCCATGGGTGCGACACAGACGATGACGAAGCAAATGGGGCCTTATTGGCTGACCGTAATGGGCGAAGTTCCCATGAAAACCATCAGGCTCTTTGCCAGCGGGCTTGAGCGCAGGAAATAAACGGATATCCGGCCTGTGCCGGATGATGCTGCAGGTGTTGCGATAGCCGCCTTTATCCTTATATGTCCCCAAGTTTCTTTTGATCTGTAACAGACACCAAAGTATCAACACCGATTATCGAGGCCGACCCATGAATGAGCTGATCCTGAAACCCGTGCGTTCTTATATTGCCGCTGGCATTCTCGCCGTTGGTGCGGTGGCGGCGCTCACGCCGGTGCAGCCTGTATGGGCACAAAACCGCACCCTTCCCGACTTTACCGATCTTGTGGAGCAGGTTGGCCCTTCGGTGGTCAACATCAGGACGTCTGAAAAGGTCAAGCCAGGCGCGGCCAATGGCGTCGATGAACAGATGCTGGAGTTCTTCCGCCGCTTCGGTATTCCGGTGCCGCCCACCACGCCGCGTTCCCCCAGACAGGAGCGCCAGCCCCAGCCTGATGAGGACCAGCCGCGTGGAGTGGGGTCCGGTTTCATTCTCACGACAGATGGTTTTGTCATGACCAACGCCCATGTGGTGGAGGGCGCTGACGAGGTGATCGTGACCTTGACCGACAAACGTGAGTTCAAGGCTAAGCTTATCGGCGCCGACAAGCGCAGTGATGTGGCTGTAGTGAAGATTGAAGCAACAGGACTGCCAGCCGTCAAGATCGGCGATGTCACCCGCCTCAAGGTTGGAGAATGGGTCATGGCCATCGGTTCGCCTTTCGGTCTTGAGAATACCGTCACTGCAGGTATCGTCAGTGCCAAGCAGCGCGATACGGGTGACTACCTGCCTTTCATACAGACCGATGTCGCCATCAATCCCGGTAACTCCGGTGGCCCCCTTCTCAATATGCGCGGTGAAGTGATTGGTATCAACAGCCAGATCTACTCCCGCTCCGGGGGGTTCCAGGGCATCTCATTTGCCATTCCCATCGATGAAGCCGCACGTGTCTCCGATCAGTTGCGTACCAGTGGTCGTGTCACGCGCGGCCGTATTGGCGTGCAGATAGAACAGGTGAGCAAGGAGATCGCTGAATCCATTGGGCTGGGCAAACCTCAGGGTGCCCTGGTCAGGGGTGTCGAAAGCGGAGCGCCGGCCGAGAAAGCCGGCATTGAGGCTGGAGACATCATCACGAGGTTTGACGGCAAGCAGATTGAAAAATCCAGCGACTTGCCTCGCCTGGTTGGCAATGTCAAACCCGGCACCCGTGCCGTTGTTACCGTGTTCAGGCGTGGCGCATCCAAAGACCTGACGGTGGTGATTGCCGAGATTGAGGCCGAAAAGCCCACCCGCAAGGCGTCCGCTCCAGAAGCCAAGCCCCCGGTTGCAGGCGCAGCCCAGGTGCTCGGTCTCGCCGTGAGCGAGTTGTCGGATGCGCAGAAGAAAGAGCTGAAGGTCAAAGGCGGTGTGAAAGTCGACAGTGCCGATGGTGCAGCAGCCCGCTCTGGCTTGCGCGAGGGCGATGTGATCCTGGCGGTAGCCAATATCGAGATCACGACAGTGAAAGAATTTGATGCTGCACTTGCCAAGGTGGACAAGAGCAAGCCCGTCAATGTGTTGTTCCGCCGTGGTGAGTGGGCGCAGTATGCGCTGATCCGGCCTGCGCGTTGAATGGCTTGCGTCTGCTCTCTGGACTAAAAAGGACGGCCATAACCCGCAGAAGCCCGGGGTTTTTCTCCAGCGACGTACCTTTTATACCCGCCATAAATAAATTTCTGACGAAAGATTTTGGCCTAGATTTGTTAGTGTTTGCTAACTTTATCTTCTCTGAAACCTTGGGTTTGGTTAGAATAAGACCGCTTTGAGGAGGTTTTTTCATATATGAAAGTCTCCTGTCGTCATATTACGAGCTTAAATGAAGTTATTCCGGGTTGATCACAGATCACCCACATGTTGTCCAGAGCCAATCAGGCTAAAATTGTGAATAAGTTGTGTATAAGTTTCTTGTTGCTAGCCTGCAACGACAAAAATATGGGCATTTGGGGACTGTTGGCTTCCGGCTTTTTGCCTACAATGAAGTTTCCAACTATCGCAGTTGCCATAGATTGTTGGTTCAGGGCGCGTCGCAATCGACGCGCCCTTTTTTATGGCCATCATGAATGGCCTTCTGTTTCTTCGCAATACTTTCAAGCACTTAGGCGTTCTCGTTGATGAATCACATCAGAAATTTTTCGATCATTGCCCACATTGATCATGGCAAATCGACACTTGCAGATCGACTCATACAACGATGCGGCGGTTTGCAGGATCGCGAGATGAGCGCGCAGGTTCTTGATTCGATGGATATTGAAAAAGAGCGTGGGATAACCATCAAGGCGCAGACCGCTGCGCTCAAATACAAGGCACTTGACGGGCAGGTTTACAACCTCAACCTCATCGACACGCCGGGCCACGTCGACTTTTCATATGAAGTCAGCCGTTCACTGTCTGCGTGCGAAGGTGCGCTGCTCGTTGTTGATGCAAGCCAGGGCGTTGAAGCGCAGACGGTCGCCAACTGCTACACCGCGCTCGAGCTTGGTGTCGAAGTTGTACCCGTGCTCAACAAAATGGATTTGCCCCAGGCCGATCCTGAAAACGCCAAGCAGGAAATTGAAGAAGTCATCGGGATCGATGCGACCGACGCCATTCCCTGCAGTGCAAAAACCGGCATGGGCATCGATGAAATCCTGGAGGCTGTGGTCGCCAGGATTCCGCATCCCAAGGGAAATCCGGCAGGCGCACTGCGCGCGATGATCATCGACAGCTGGTACGACGCCTATGTCGGTGTTGTCATGCTGGTGCGCGTGGTGGACGGCCGGCTCGCCAAGGGTGATCGCATCAAGCTGATGGCCAGCGAAGCGATGTACAACGCCGAGCAACTGGGTGTGTTCACTCCGCATACCGAGCCGCGTCCCGCGCTTGAAACCGGCGAAGTGGGTTTTGTGATCGCCGGTATCAAGGAGCTTCAGGCCGCCCGGGTTGGTGACACGATCACGCTGATCAAGGCTGGCACCGGCGGCGCGTCGTTCACGGCCACCGAAGCCTTGCCGGGCTTCAAGGAAATCCAGCCTGCGGTTTTTGCCGGACTCTACCCATCCGAGGCAAGTGAATACGAGTCGCTGCGCGATGCACTTGAGAAACTCAAGCTCAACGATGCGTCCCTGCATTACGAACCCGAGGTCAGCGAAGCGCTGGGTTTTGGCTTTCGCTGCGGCTTTCTTGGTTTGCTGCACATGGAGATCGTGCAGGAGCGGCTGGAGCGTGAATTCGACCAGGACCTGATCACTACGGCCCCCAGCGTTGTTTACGAAGTGCTCAAATCCGATGGCGAGACTATCAAGGTTGAAAATCCGTCGAAGATTCCAGACGCCGGCAAAGTCAACGAGATCCGTGAGCCCATCGTCACCGTGCATCTTTATATGCCGCAGGACTATGTGGGCGCAGTGATGACGCTGGCCAACCAGAAGCGGGGAATCCAGCTCAACATGGCCTACCACGGCAAGCAGGTCATGCTGACCTACGAAATGCCATTGGGTGAGATCGTGCTGGACTTCTTCGACAAGCTGAAATCTGTGTCGCGCGGCTATGCTTCCATGGATTACGAGTTCAAGGAGTTTCGGGTATCGGACGTTGTGAAGGTCGACATACTGCTCAACGGCGAGAAGGTCGATGCGCTGTCCATCATCGTGCACCGCAGCCAGTCCGCCTATCGCGGCCGGGCCGTCGTCGCCAAAATGCGCGAGATCATCTCGCGCCAGCAGTTCGATGTTGCCATCCAGGCCGCCATTGGCGCCAACATTATTGCGCGTGAGACAATCAAGGCGCTGCGCAAAAACGTGATTGCCAAGTGCTACGGCGGTGACATCTCCCGCAAGCGCAAGCTGCTTGAAAAACAAAAAGCAGGCAAGAAGCGCATGAAACAAATCGGTTCAGTTGAAGTGCCCCAGGAGGCCTTCCTCGCCATTCTCCAGGTAGAAGACTAATGCGTAATTTGATGGGTTCAATCACGGCTGTTGTACTGGCGCTGTTTGTCGGTTATGGCGCCGCCTGGTATTTCGGTGCGGTCGAAGGCAACTTCTCGCTTTTGCTGTTCATGGCAACGGTGGTCACCGGTGTTTACTGGCTTGCCGAGCGCTTTTATTTCCTGCCCCAGCGGCGCAAGGATGTGGCCACGCTGGACCAGAATGCCGCCATGCGCATGGCCGAGTTGTCCAGCAAGGGCATTACCCAGGTGGATGACAACACCGCCGAAGCCAGGACGCGGCTCATCATGCAGCCCTGGTGGCTGGACTGGACCGCTGGCCTCTTTCCCGTGATCGTCGTGGTATTCCTGCTGCGCTCCTTCCTGTTTGAGCCCTTTAAAATCCCGTCGGGCTCCATGATCCCGACCTTGTTGATCAATGACCTGATCCTGGTCAACAAATTCCATTACGGTGTGCGCCTGCCGGTGATCAACACCAAGATACTGAACAACAACAGCCCCCAGCGCGGTGACGTGATGGTCTTTCGTTATCCGCCCAAGCCAAGCCTTGACTACATCAAGCGCGTGGTGGGCATTCCCGGCGACGAGGTCGCGTATCTCAACAAAAAGCTGACGGTCAATGGCAAGCCCATTCCCAAAACTGCACAGCCGGATTTTTTCGACGAAGACTCGATGCGCTACGCCAAGCAGTTTGAGGAGGTGACCGGCAGCAAGCGCTACCGAATCCTCAATGACGACGACCGCCCGGCCTTTATTCCGGGCACCGAGGACTATCCGTTCAAGGAAAATTGCCGTTACAGTAGCGAAGGGGTGGTTTGCAAGGTACCCGAGGGGCATTACTTCATGATGGGCGACAACCGCGATAATTCGCTGGACTCGCGTTACTGGGGGTTTGTGCCAGAGAAAAACATCGTGGGTAAAGCGTTTTTTGTCTGGATGAATTTCGGCAACCTCAAACGTATCGGTACATTTAATTGACGGATTCAGGCGCTTGCAGGCAGTTTGGGCTGGGCTCGGGTTTAAGCAGGAGAAACACATGAAAAATAGGCAACGTGGTATTTCATTTATCGGTGTGCTGTTTGTGCTCGGTGTGTTGGCTTTTGTCGGCGTCATCGCTGCCCAGGCCATTCCTACCTTCACAGAGTTCCAGACCATCACCAAGGCCGCCAGCAAGGCTGCCAATGAAGGCAAGTCTGTACCGGAAGTGCGCAGCATTTTCGACAAGGTTGCGCAGATTGATGACATCAAATCCATTGGCGGCAAGGATCTTGAAGTGACGAAAGACGGCGACAAGACGGTCGTTTCTTTTGCCTACAACAAGGAAATCCATATTGGTGGCAACGCCTACCTGCTGCTCAAGTACGCCGGCAAATCAAAATAAGTGCAAGCCAGCGCATCACTGAGTCCACAGCTTCAGGCCCTGCAAAAGCGCCTGCAGCATGATTTTTCGAATCCACGGTTGCTGGTGCAAGCTCTAACGCATCGCAGCTTTTCGTCTGACCATAACGAACGCCTTGAGTTTCTGGGTGACTCCGTCCTCAACCTGGCGGTTGCCGGTTTGTTGTATGAGGTTCTGAGCGAACTGCCCGAAGGCGACCTGTCGCGGGTGCGCGCCAATCTTGTCAAGCAGGACACCCTGCACAAGGTCGCCGTAGAGTTGGGCTTGCCCGATCTGCTGCGGCTGGGCGAGGGTGAAGCCAAATCGGGTGGCCAGAAGCGACCCTCCATCCTGGCTGATGCACTGGAAGCCGTGCTGGGCGGTGTTTACCTGGATGCCGGGTTTGAGGCCGCCTCCCAGCTGGTTCGCCGCCTGTTCAAGGACGTCGAGATCAATCCCCAGATGCAGGCCATCGGCAAGGATCCAAAGACCGAGTTGCAGGAATGGCTGCAGGGCCGCAAAATGCACTTGCCGATTTACCGTGTGGTCGGTACCCAGGGTGCTGCGCACAAACAGACTTTTGATGTCGAGTGTGAAATCGCCGAGTACCGGCGTGCGGAGCGCGGTATCGGCGGTTCCCGCCGTGCGGGCGAGCAGGCGGCTGCGGCTGCCATGCTGGCTTTCGTCAAAACCCTTGATGCCTGATCGGCCTGAGCTGCCTGCTTCCGAGTAAAGCCGATCGTCGGCATTCACCAGCCTCTTTCCAGAATATGACCAGCGCACCCAAAAAACCTTCCGGCAATCCGTCTGCCATTGAGCCGGCTGACAGCCTGCCCGCCCAGCAACAGTCGCTTGACGACATGCTGGCCAAGGCGTTTTCAGTACGCACCAGTACCACGCCGGCAGCCGATGCGCCAGCCGTCGAGGCGCAGCGCTGCGGCCTGATTGCGATTGTCGGCAAGCCCAACGTGGGCAAGTCCACGCTGCTCAATGCACTGGTCGGCCAGAAGATCAGCATCACCTCACGCAAGGCGCAGACCACGCGCCACCGCATCACCGGCATGCGGACGGTGAAAGAGACGCAATTTGTTTTTGTGGACACGCCCGGTTTCCAGACCCGCCATGGCAATGCGCTCAATCGCTCGCTGAACCGTACGGTTGTGGGTGCTGTCAATGACGTGGACCTGATTGTCTTTGTCGTTGAGGCTGGGCAGTTCAACCTCGCCGATGCCAAGGTGCTGGCCCTGCTGCCTGAGAAAACACCGGCCATCCTGCTGGCCAACAAGTTTGACCTGATCCATCGCCGCGCTGAAATCGCGCCCTGGCTGCGGGACATGCAGGAGCGCCACAACTTTGCCGAGTTTGTGCCCATGTCGGCCAACAACGCCAAGGACGTGGACCGGCTGTTCGGCATCTGTGAAAAATACCTGCCCATGCAGCCCTGGATGTACGGTGCAGAAGAGCTCACCGACCGCAGCGATCGCTTCATGGCCGCCGAGATCATCCGTGAAAAGCTTTTCCGCCTGACCGGTGACGAGCTGCCCTACACCTCGACCGTCATCATCGACAAGTATGAGGAGGAGGGCAACCTGCGCAAGGTCGCCGCCACCATCGTCGTCGAGCGTGACGGCCACAAGGGCATGATCATTGGCGAGAAGGGTGAAAAGCTCAAACGCATAGGCACCGAAGCCAGGCATGAGCTGGAGACGCTCACGGGCGGCAAGGTGTTTCTTGAAATCTGGGTGAAAGTCCGCTCTGGCTGGGCAGATGACGAAGCCAGGGTGAAGACCTTCGGCTACGAGTGACCCGACTGGACGCTGCCTTTTAAGGGCCCGACGCTTTGGCCACTAAACGAATTACCGACGAGCCGGCGTACGTATTGCACCGCTACGACTGGAGCGAGTCCAGCCTGATCCTGGAAGTCTTTACCCGCACGCATGGTCGGGTGGCGCTGGTAGCACGCGGTGCCAAAAAGCCCAGTTCCAGCTTTCGCCCCATTCTGTTGCCGCTCCAGCCGCTGCATGTTGCTTTTGGCGGAGATGCCGAAATCCGCACCCTCAAAAGCGCCGAATGGCAGGGCGGCCATGTCATGCCGACCGGCGATGCGCTGCTGTCGGGCTATTACCTCAATGAGCTGCTGATGCGTCTGCTGGCACGCGACGATGCCCACCCCGTGTTGTTTGATGCCTATGCCGCGACGGTGCAACTGATTGCCAGCCAGAGCAATGACACGCTGCAGGTCGCGCTGCGTGCCTTTGAGCTCCGATTGCTGCGCGACATCGGCCTGTTGCCGTCGCTGGATATGCAGACGTCGACGCTGTCCGAACTGGACCCCGGCACCCGCTATGTGTTGCTCGCCGAAGCCGGCCTGCGCGAGGCGCATGACGATGACCGCGCCTCGCTGAGCGGTGCGAACTGGCTGGCGCTGCAGGAGGCGCTCGATGGCGAAGCGCCATTTGCCGACACCATGCACGCCTGTGTCAACCACCTGCCTGAACTCAAGAGCCAGCTGCGCAACCTCCTGCACTACCATTGCGATGTGAAGATCCTGAAAACCCGCCAGATGATGCGCGAGTTGCAGGCCTTTTGAAGCGCCCAGCCCTGAACCTGATTGCATATCTGCCCATCCACACACCATGACCGCAGACCAGCACCCCTACCATCCCAGCGGCAAGACCGCCTTGTCCGTCAACGTCAACAAGGTCGCGCTGCTCCGCAACACGCGGCACCTCGGCATTCCCGATGTCCTGAAGGCGGCGCGTATTTGCCTTGAAGCGGGCGCTGCGGGCATTACCGTTCATCCCAGGCCTGACCAGCGCCACATCCGCGATGACGATGTGTACGAAATCGCCGCCATGATGAAGGAGTGGCCGGGCCGTGAGTTCAACGTTGAAGGCAATCCGACGCAAAACCTGATGACCTTCGCGCATGACCTTTCGGCGCGCGGCTTGCCGCTGCACCAGGTCACCTTTGTGCCCGACAGCGAAGACCAGTTCACCAGCGACCACGGCTGGAGTTTTCCGCAGGACGCAGAGCGCCTGAAGCCGCTCATCAGGGAGGTGCAGTCACGCGGCGTGCGCGTCAGCCTGTTCATGGACCCGGATGCCGGTGCCATGGCTGCGGCAAAAGCCGCCGGCGCTGACCGCGTCGAGTTTTATACCGAGAGTTATGCGCGTGCCTGGGGCACACCTGAACAGAAAAAGGTGCTGGCGCTGTTTGCCGACGCGGGGCGGGCCGCAGCCGACGCCGGCCTGGGTGTGAACGCAGGGCATGACCTGAACCGCGACAACCTCACCGATTTTTTGCGGGCTGTTCCGCAGGTGCGCGAAGTCTCCATTGGCCATGCATTGATCGCGGATGCACTGGAGCTGGGCTACGAAGCGACGGTGAAAGACTATTTGCGCTGTATTGACGAGGCGTTCTCGCCAGCGATCAAATGATTTTTGGCATCGGGACGGATATCTGTGACATTCGTCGCATACGCGAGAGCCTGGACCGTCACGGCGAACGCTTCGCCCAAAAAATCCTGAGTGACGGCGAACTCGCCACCTGGAAGGCCCGCAGCGCCCGCTGGCCCGACCGTGGTGTGAGCTACCTCGCCACGAGGTTCTCTGCCAAGGAAGCCTTCAGCAAGGCGATAGGCACGGGCATGCGCATGCCCATGACCTGGCGTTCGTGTGAAGTTGCCAAGGCGCCCAGCGGCAAGCCCGAGATTGTTTTGCATGGCGCGCTCAAGGCCTGGTTTGAAGAACGCCAGCTCAGCGCCCATGTCACCGTGACCGATGAGACCGATTACGCCGCCAGCTTTGTGGTCGTCGAGAAAAACGCCGCCTGATTCTTTTTTGTCTTTTTGTCCTTTTGTATCTGCCAGATCACACCATTTCTATGACCCAGCACGCTCCCCTCATCATCGACATTGCCGGCTTTGAACTCAGCAAGCCTGACCGCAAGCGCCTGAAGAATCCGCTCACCGGCGGCATCATCCTGTTCGGCCGCAACTGGCAGAGCCGCCAGCAGCTCGCAGACCTGTGCGCCGACATCAAAGGCATCCGCAAGGACCTGCTGATTTGCGTCGACCATGAAGGCGGCCGCGTGCAGCGCTTTCGCAATGACGGTTTTACCCACCTGCCACCCATGCGCGCCCTGGGCGAGCTGTGGATGAAGGACCAGATGGCGGCCACCAATGCGGCGACCGCCTGCGGTTATGTGCTGGCGGCCGAGCTGCGCTCCTGCGGTGTTGATTTCAGCTTCACGCCGGTTCTGGACCTAGATTACGGAGAAAGCAGCGTCATCGGCGACCGCGCCTTCGGCCGCGACCCGCGTGTCGTCAGCCTGCTGGCCAAAAGCCTGATGCACGGCCTGCTGCAGGCGGGCATGACCAACTGCGGCAAACATTTCCCTGGCCACGGCTTCGTCAAGGCCGACTCGCACACCGACATTCCGGTCGACAGGCGCAGCCTGAAAGCCATCCTGGCCGACGATGCCGCGCCTTATGAGTGGCTCAACACCACGCTGACCAGCGTGATGCCCGCCCATGTGATCTACCCCAAGGTGGATGCCCGCCCGGCAGGTTTCTCAGAGAAATGGCTGACGTTTATCCTGCGCGGCCAGCTGGGTTTTGGCGGGGCGATTTTCAGCGACGACCTCAGCATGGCCGGCGCCCGGATCATCGACGGCAAGGAAGTCAGCTACACCCAGGCCGCGGTCACGGCGCTCAATGCCGGTTGCGACATGGTGCTGCTGTGCAACCAGTCGGTCGGCGACGGCAAGCCGGTCGATGAACTGCTCGACGGCATGGCTGAAGCGCTGCTCAAAGGCCAGTGGGAGGCGCTGGAGTCCAGCGAGATGCGCCGGCTGGACCTCTTGCCGTTCACGCCCGGCCAGGATTGGGACAGCCTGATGCTGCAACCTGCCTATATGCACGCGATGGGCCTGCTCCCCTGAATTTTTGCTGGCGTATGGTGCTATTAATTAAGTAGCTGCTCACGCCCGTATTTATTGGTCTGGAGGCCGATTTGATGGTCGAAAACGGCCGTTTTCAGCTGTTTTTGCCAGTCCGGGGCGCTTGAAACCGCTTCAGGATGCCCCAAAAGACCAAATGTTAATATGGAGGTTAACGTTTGGCCTGGATCAGGCAGACGGCCACTCCAGCTTGCCCGCCACGTCCAGGTGCGTCAGGTAGACGCGCAGGTCGAACTCGTACTGGTGGTAGTTGGGTTCCATGTGCGCGCAGAGCTGGTAGAAGGCCTTGTCGTGCGCCTTTTCCTTGATGTGGGCCAGTTCGTGCACCGTGATCATCCGCAGAAACTCTTCCGGGCCTTCCCTGAACAGCGTTGCCACACGAATCTCGCGTTTGGACTTGAGCTTGCTGCCCTGCACCCGCGAGATCGTGGTGTGCGTGCCCAGCGCGTGCGCAATCACATGCAGCTTGCTGTCGAACGCCACTTTTGACAACGGTTCCGAGCTGCGCAGGTATTCGCTCTTGAGCGCCATCACATAGTCGTACAGCGCCCTGTCCGTGCGCACGCCGTGTGCCGACGGATATTTCTTCAGCAGCATGCCGCCCAGCTTGCCCTGCTCCAGCAACTGCTGGACCTGTTGCTGCAGGCTGGCGGGGTAGGCGGCGAGGTATTTCAGCGGAAGCATTCGAATGCCTGTTTTGCAAGTTCAAGCCGCGGAACCGGCTTCGCCGGGCCGCAGGCGGGCGGCCCCCTCGGGGGGGCAGGGAGTGACACGAAGTGCACGACCGTGGGGGCTAACTTTCTCGTCTCAGGGCAGGGAACAAGATCACGTCGCGAATGCTCGGGCTGTCGGTCAGCAGCATCATCAGACGGTCAATGCCCACCCCGCAGCCGCCGGTGGGCGGCATGCCGTATTCCAGTGCACGAATGAAGTCGTGGTCGTAGAACATGGCTTCGTCATCGCCGCTGTCCTTGGCTGCCACCTGCGCGTTGAAGCGGGCGGCCTGCTCTTCGGCGTCGTTGAGCTCGCTGAAACCGTTGCCGAACTCGCGGCCCGTGATGTAGAGCTCAAAGCGCTCGGTCACTTCAGGCCGGCTGTCGTTGGCGCGTGCCAGCGGCGAGATCTCGGTCGGGTGCTCCATGATGAAGGTCGGCTGCCAGAGCTTTTCTTCCACGAGTTCCTCAAAGTACAGCACCTGCAGGCTGGCCAGCGAGCGGGTCGACAGGCGGTCTTTTTCTTCCGTCATGCCCAGCTTGCGCAGGGCATTCGTGAGCCAGGTGGCGTCGTCGACATTCTCGCCAGCTTCGGTGTGCTTGAGGATGGCCTCGCGAATGGTCAGGCGCTCAAACGGCTGTTCCAGATCGACCGGCTTTTCGCCATAGGTCAGCTGCAGCGAGCCGCAAACCTTTTGCGCCACGTCGCGTATCAGCGATTCGGTGTAGGTCATCAAGTCAGAGTAGTTCCACCACGCGGCGTAAAACTCCATCATGGTGAACTCGGGGTTGTGGCGCACGCTGATGCCTTCGTTGCGGTAGCTGCGGTTGATCTCGAACACGCGGTCGAAACCGCCGACGATCAGGCGCTTCAAATACAGCTCGGGCGCGATGCGCAAGAACATTTCCTGGTCGAGCGCGTTGTGGTGCGTCTTGAAAGGTTTGGCATTGGCACCGCCGGGAATGGGGTGCAGCATGGGCGTTTCGACTTCAAGAAAGTCATTCGCGACCATGAACTCGCGGATGCTGGTGACCGCCTTGCTGCGGGACATGAAGCGCTTGCGGGCTGCCTCGTCCATGATGAGGTCGACGTAACGCTGGCGGTACTTGACCTCCTGGTCGGCCATGCCGTGGAACTTGTCGGGCAGCGGGCGCAGGCTTTTCGTGACCAGCCGCAGGGTAGTGGCGTGTACCGAAAGTTCGCCCGTCTTGGTGCGAAACAGCTTGCCCGTCGCCGAGATGATGTCGCCGAGATCCCAGTGCTTGAATGCTGAATGCACGGCTTCGCCGACATCGTCATTCTTGATGTACAGCTGGATGCGGCCGCCAGAGGGGCCGAAGGAGGAGTCCTGCAGCGTCGCAAAGCTGGCCTTGCCCATCACGCGTTTGAGCATCATGCGGCCGGCCACATGCACCTGGATATTCAGGGCCTCCAGCTCTTCATTGGTTTTTTCGCTATAGGCGGCAAACAGCGCTTCTGCCTTGTGTTCGGGCTTGATGTCGTTGGGGAAGGCGATACCCGCGCTGCGCAGGGCCTTGAGTTTTTCCCGACGCTCGATGATCAGCTGGTTCTCGTCCTGCTGTGCAGGTGCGGTGGCTGGAGCAGGGTTGTTGGCGGGCGCATTCGTTGTCATGGACTTGGGCTTTTTGCTTGTGGGAAATTGTTGGCAAGGGCACCGGACCGCAGTGGTTGCTGGTGTTTGCCGTGGCTGTGCAAGGTTTTCAGGCGGCCCGCGGGGCCTGCCGGAATGTGACCAAACGCATTCAAACCACTGATTTTAGTTTTTTACGGGAGGTGTTTGGCTTTTGGAGGCCGGGAAGGGCGTTTTCAGGCGGGATAATCCCCGCCATGTATCTTCGAGCCGGTGTTTTTTCCCTGGGGTTGCTCCTGCTCAGCCGAGTGCTGGGTCTGGCCAGGGAGTCGGTGCAGGCGGCGGCTTTCGGCTCCACCGGGCTGGGTGATGTGGTGATCGTGATGTTCACCCTGCCTGATTTGCTGGTCGGTATTTTCATCAGCGGTGCCCTGGCGTATGTACTTCTGCCTCATTGGGCCCAGCAAAGTGCGGCCCAGCAAAGCGCCAGCCAGAAAAAGGTGGCGCAAGGGCTTGTCGTGGCCGGCCTGGTGCTTGGGCTTGGCATCTGGCTGCTGCGCGACATGTTCGCGCAGGCACTTGCGCCAGGCCTCACCGGCGCGATGAAAACCCTGAGCGCTGCCTCACTGGGATGGAGCGCGCTGGTTCTGCCGCTGGCCATGCTGGCAGCCCTGTGGACGACGCGGCTGCAACACGAGCGTGACTTTGTCGGCATGTACGCGGGAAACCTGATCATCAACGCCGTGCTGATTGCCGGCCTGCTGGAGGTCGCCTGGGCCGGTGTTTCGGGCAGTACGTCCGTGCTGGGGCTGTTCCTTGTTTTTGCGATGTTTCTGCGACTGGGCTGGCTGGGCTGGCGTCTGCCATCGGCAAGAACGCAGGCACCTGCCGACCCGTCTCAATCGCAAGCGCTGCCCAGGGCCAGCATCTGGATCTGGGCGGGTCTGTCTTCCGGGTTGCTGCTTTTGCTGCCTCTGGCCGGCCGCAGCATTGCTTCGCAGGGGGGCGAAGGCTCGCTCGCCAGTTTTAACTACGCCTGGAAGCTGGTCGAGCTACCGCTGGTGCTGGCGGTGCAACTGGTGGCCAGCCTTGCCTTTCCGGCGATTACCCGAACAGGCGCCGGAACGCCGGAGCGCGAGAGGGCGCTCAGGGTGGCCTTCTCCCTGGCCTGGGCGCTGGCCTGTGCGGCGATCGCCATCGTCGCCACTTTTTCGCTGCCGCTGGCCGGGCTGCTTTTCGGCTGGGGGCGCATGGGCCAGGACAATCTGCAGGTGATTGCGGGCTGGAGCGCCATCGGCATCTGGTCGCTGCTGCCGCAGGCCCTGATTGCCGTTTTGCTGACCGTCATGGCGATTTCGCAGCGCATGCATGTGGCGGTGTGGGCCTACCTGGCCGGATTGGCCGTGCTGCTTTTGTCCGGCCTGGCCTCGGGCTGGGGCACGGGTATTCAAAAGGGCGCAGCCGTGATGTGGATCCTTGACGGTGTGCTGGCTGGTGTGGCCCTTGTACTGATGACTGCAGAGCGTGCGACGGTGATCAAATCCTTTCCGTGGTTGCCCTGCGGGGTGTCCCTCGCTGTTGCTGTGGCCCTGGTGTGCTTCAAACCACTGGTCTCGGGGCGCAGCCTGCATTTCACTATGATTGCCTGCTGTGTGTATGGCCTGCTGGTTCTGGGAAGCGCCGTTCTGGCCAGCCCGCAACTGCGCGGGCTGCTTTTTGCCCGGCTACGGCGTGAAGCACCGCTGTAGATACCTGAAGATCCGCCAGATTTCCCAATGATTGATTTACTGACCATTACCAATGACCCGGCCCTGGCTGCGCGCTGTGACAAGCTCGAAGGGATGCGGGTATTTGTGGACCTTGAGCGCGATGGCAAGGCCGAGCGGCAGAAGGGCCTGGACACCTTTATCAGCACCCACCATGTGGACGATGTGGGGCGCATCAGGGCAGTTCTGAAACACACAAAGCTGATGGTGCGCGTCAACCCGTTTCAGATCGAAAGGCCCGAGCTCGCACAGGCAGAAGTCGATGCAGTCCTTGCGCAGGGCGCTGACCTGTTGATGCTCCCCATGTTTACCGGGTCACAGCAGCTCAGGGCTTTTGCACAAATCGTCAATGGCAGGGCACCTATCGTGGCGCTGCTTGAAACTTCAGCCGCGCTGTCGTCAATTGACGAATGGGTGGCGACGCCGGGGATTTACGAGGTGCTGATAGGCCTGAATGACCTGCACCTTTCGCTGGGTTGCCGGTTCATGTTCGAGCCGCTTCTCATGGGGCATGTGGACCGTGTTGCATCGGTTGTGAAACGTCAGGGCCTGCGCCTTGGTTTTGGCGGTATCGCACGTGTTGATGAGGGCGTGCTTCCCGGGCGTGAGGTGCTGGGTGAGCACATCAGGCTGGGCTCGCAGTCTGTGATTCTGTCGCGCACTTTCAACCGTTTGGGCGGCGACAAGTCTTTTGAAGAGGCCGTCGCGGCCATACGTGCTGCGGAGGCTGAACTGAGACGCCGCAGTGATGAGCAGACTGAACAGGACAGGCTCAGGGTCGCCGGCCTGATACGCAAGCTGTCCCAGCCCTTGCGCGTGCCTGCATGAAGCGCCTGATGGATATCGTGCTGTCTTTGGCAGCGCTGGTGTTGCTGTCGCCTTTGCTGCTGCTCGCTGCCTTGCTGATCGTGCTGGACAGCGGCTGGCCTGTCTTTTTCAGGCAGACACGTGTGGGGAAAGGCGGGCGGCCTTTCAGCATCCTCAAGTTCCGCAGCATGCGCATCAATGCCCAAGCGACGGGGCCTTATTTCACGCAGACTGACGATCCCCGCATCACGGGCGTGGGCCGTTTTATACGACGCACGAGTATTGACGAGCTTCCGCAGCTTTTGAATGTGCTGTGGGGCGACATGAGCCTGGTTGGGCCTCGCCCGGATGTGCCGGCGCAGCAATCGCTTTACAGGCCTGATGACTGGGCGATGCGCTGCAGCGTGCAGCCAGGTATCACGGGGCTGGCTCAGGTGCGTGGCCGGTCTCAGGCGTCGTTTGAGCAAAGACTGGCTTTCGACCTCGAATACGTCAAAAACGTGTCTGTCTGGCTGGATTTGCGTATTTTCTGGTGGACGATTTGCCAGCTCGGCGGGCGCCACTCCAACTGAAGGGCTTCGCCGGTTTGCCCCTGCCTTCAGAGGGGCGCACTCTATAATCGAAAGTCTTCCGGACCGGTCATCAACAAGCTGAAAAATACGTGAATCAACGACAACACGACTCAGTGCTGGAGCAAAAGCCGGTGGGCTACAACGTCCACACCGGTTCTGACGTCCAGGCCATGCTCGAAGTCATGGGGCTTTCGTCTGTAGAGCAGCTGTTTGCCGATGTTCCTTCGCAGGTGCGCCTGCGACGTGAACTTGACCTGCCGCCTGCCCTGAGCGAATGGGCGCTCATGCGCGACGTTCGCGCCATGGCCGATACAAACAGCACCACACTGACCCACGCCAGTTTTCTGGGTGGTGGCGCCTATGAACATTACATTCCTGCAGTGGTCGATGCCATCGTGTCGCGCGGGGAGCTCCTCACTGCCTACACCCCTTATCAGCCTGAAATGAGCCAGGGCCTCTTGCAGGCGCTTTTTGAGTTTCAGGTGCTGGTCGGTCGCTTGCTGGGACAGGAGTCGGTGAACTGTTCGGTCTACGACGGCGCAACTGCGCTGGCCGAATCGTGCTGGATGATGTGTTCGGCCACCGGTAAACGCCGCGTTGTGGTGGCGCAGGCCATCTGGCCCGAATACCAGGACGTGCTGGCGACCTACCTGACGCCGCGCGGCGTGACGATTGACTATGTGGCCCAGGATGCCGTGACCGGTCTGGCCGATGTCTCGGCCATGGCGTCGCTGCTTGCTGCTGGAGATGTGGCGGGCGTCGTGCTGCAAAGCCCGAACGCGGTGGGCGTGATTGAAGATGTGGCTGCGCTGTCACAGGTCTGCAAACAGAACAAAACCTTGCTGGCGGTCTGCGTCAACCCGCTGCTGTGTGGCTGGCTTGAAGCCCCCGGCAACCTGGGCGCGGACATCGTGGTGTGCGAAGGCCAGCCACTTGGGCTGCCCCTGAGTGCCGGTGGCCCCTATGTAGGCATCATTGCCTGCGCCAAACCGCTTGAGCGTTATCTCCCGGGCCGTCTTGTGGGCCGTGTGCATGACCTCAATGGCAAGCTGGGTTATGCGTTGGTCAAGGAAGATCGCGAACAGCACGTCGCCCGCGACAAGGCGACCAGCCACATTTGCTCGAACCAGGCGCTCAATGCGATTCGTGCAGCCATCCACCTTTCATGCCTGGGTGAAAGCAACTTCATGCGCATTGCCGAGGTCAATGCCGGCAATGCTGTGCTGCTTCGTGATCTGCTGGTTGCACTGCCGGGCGTCAAGCTGCTCCGCAGCGGCGTGCATTTCAACGAATTTGCTGTCGTGCTGCCCCTCAATGCGGCAGAGTTTTGTGCACGCATGCGCAAGGCTGGTTTTTTTGCTGGCGTTCCTGTCGCAGCTGCTTTGGCGGGTCACGAGCGCGCTTTGCTGATTGCGGTGACCGAAACCAAAAGTCGCAGTGATCTTGAGGCCTATGCAAGGCAGGCCCGAGCCTGCCTGGAGGCGAGCTGATATGGCGGCAACATCTCCTTCCCCAATGATCACCGACCTGCACCGCGCTGGCGCTGCAAGTGATGTGTTTGCGGGTGCTGCACGCCTTTCAACATCGCCAGCCTTACCTGCATTCGCGCGCAGGCGTACGGCAACTGGCCTGCCTGAGGTCAGCGAGGTCGATGTGGTGCGCCACTTCACCCGGCTCAGCCAGGAATCGCACGGTGTAGACAACGGACCGTATCCGCTCGGCTCCTGCACCATGAAGTACAACCCCAAGCGCAACGATGCGCTGGCCGCTTTGCCTGGTTTTTCTCATGCGCATCCCTTGCAGGACGCAGACACGCTGGGCGGGGTGTGGGAAATGTACGAACGCCTCCAGGCCATGATTTGTGAAGTGACCGGCATGGACGCCTGTTGCCTGGCACCTGCGGCTGGCGCCCATGGCGAACTAGCAGGCTTGCTGGTCATACGCGCGCACTTCGACAAACTGAACAACCGGCGGCCCATCGTTCTGGTGCCGGATTCGGCGCACGGTACCAACCCCGCCTCTGCCTCCATGGCCGGGTTTGATTGCCGTATCGTTCCATCTGACCTCAAAGGCCGTGTCGACATCGTTGCCTTGCGCGATATGCTGACGCCGGATGTGGCGGCCTTCATGCTGACCAACCCCTCCACCCTGGGCCTGTTTGAAGACCAGATTGTCGAGATTGCCGACGCCGTGCATGCCAATGGTTCGCTGCTGTATTACGACGGTGCCAACCTCAATGCACTGATGGGCATTGTTCGACCCGGTGACATGGGCTTTGACGTCGTACACGTGAACGTTCACAAGACCTTCTCCACCCCGCATGGTGGTGGTGGGCCGGGTGCGGGTCCGGTCGCCGTCAAGGCTTCGCTCGCGGCTTACCTGCCCAGCCCGGTGGCAGTACGCCGCAACGGCGTTGCCCAGCGTGATGACGAACGGCCGTTGTCCATCGGCAGGATGAAGAGCTTTCACGGGCATGTGGGCGTATTGCTGCGGGCCTACGGTTACTTGCGCACCATGGGGGCGGTGGGCCTGAGGCAGGCTTCTGAAAATGCGGTGCTCAACGCCAACTATTTGCAGCACAGGCTTGCCCATATGCTGCCGCCGGTCTATGAGCAGTTCTGCAAACATGAAACCCTGCTGTCGGGTGAAAAACTCAATACGTCGGCGCGCCAGTTTGCGAAACGACTGATCGACTACGGCATTCACCCTCCGACATTGGTGGGTGCAGGCTGCGTGTACTTTCCGGGTGACCTGAAATCGGCCATGCTGATTGAGCCGACGGAAACTGAAACCAAAGCCAGCCTGGACTACCAGGTAGAAATCTTTCAGCGCGTTTTCAACGAGGACGCCAACGACCAGGCGCTTGTTGAGAGCGCGCCAGTCAGCCGAAAAACGGCCCGCATCGTTTTGGATAACTAGAGCCCTGTACTTGAAGGATTTGCCATGTGTGGAATAGTGGGAGTGGTCAACGCGGCAGGCGCGACCAAGGACGATGTCTGGAAGATGATCGACTGCATCAAGTACCGTGGTGTGGACGAGCAGGGCGTTGAAGAACTCGGCCAGGCTGTGTTGGGCCACGCCCGTCTTGCTGTGGTCGATCCTGAGAACGGCATGCAGCCGATGTCCAGCACCGACGGCAAGGTCTGGGTCGTGTTCAATGGCGAAATTTTCAACTTCATCGAACTGCGCGAGCAACTCAAGGCCAAAGGCTACAAGTTCAAGTCGCGCTGCGACACTGAGGTGCTGGTGCATCTCTGGTGCGAAAAAGGCGAAAAAATGCTCGACGATCTGGTCGGCATGTTTGCATTTTTTATCTGGGACCAGCGTACCGAAACCGGCATGCTGGCGCGTGACCGGCAGGGTATCAAACCCTGTTTTTATGCGCCTTACGAGGGCGGCCTTGCATTTGCCAGCGAGTTGAAGGCCATCCTGAGCCTTCCGAAGTTCGAACGCAAGGTCAATGAATCTGCGCTGGGCAATGTCTTCACCTTCAACTATTGCCCGCCGCCTGAAACCTGCTTTGAAGGCATTCGACACCTGCCGCCTGGTACCTTCATGCGCTATGGCGCTGGCAAGTTCTCAGAGCCTGTGCGCTACTGGAGCTGGCCGCTGGACGGTCCGCGTGTCGATGCCAGCCAGAAAGAGCTTGAAGACGCACTCAATGAAGCCATCAAGTTGCAGATGCGCTTTGATGTCGACGGCGGCCTATTTCTGTCGGGCGGCGTTGATTCTTCCGTCATCGCGAACCGACTGGTGCCTCAGTGGAACCGTCCGCAACTGGATGCGATTGGCCTGCGCATAGAGGACAAGGGCTTCTCGGAATACTCTTATGCCGAGCGCGTGGCGGAAGATCTCAATATCAATTTGAGCGCGCTGAACATCAAACCCGCAGATATTCCGGAGATTGCAAAAGCCGTCGTACGGCACGCAGAGCAGCCGCATGGGGATTTTTCTTTTTTCCTGTTCTTCCTGCTATCGCGTGAGGCGCACAAGCAGGGCAAGATCGTGATGTTCACTGGCGACGGCCCGGACGAGGTCATGTTGGGCTTTCGCCATAACGAGCAGTTTTTCTCGGAAATGACGCGCACCAATTTTCCGATGCGCAACTATTTCGACCTGATCAGCTACAGCACCGAAAAAGACCGACAGCGCATGATGAGCCCGGAGTTCTTCCCGCATACGCAGGGCGCGCTCGACAAGTTCATGGAGATCATCGAGCCCTATGGCGACCTGGAGCCTGCCGAGCAGGTGGCTGCTTATGAACTCAATTCGCTGATGCCCGGCAACAATTCGGTCAAGGGCGATCGCATGGGTGCCTGCTGGTCCATCGAGGGGCGTGCGCCTTTCCTCGATCACCGCGTGAGCGAGTTGTTTGCACGCCTGCCCATCACCTCGAAATTCCGCGATGGCATCGGCAAGCATTTCCTGAAACAGGCGGCCGAAAGTTATTTCGACCACGACTTCGTGTTCCGTCCCAAGACCATGCCGACCCTGCCGATTGGCGAGTGGATCAAGGGTCCGCTTCACCAGTGGGCGCGCGAGACCCTGGCGCTGCCTGATGGCGGACGATTCGACCAGAACGAGTTGCAAGTGATGCTTGAAGAGCACCGCAGTGGCCTGCACAACCACACCAAACAATTGCGTACCCTGCTGATGACCAAGCTCTGGCTTCAGGAATTCTTCCCACAACAGCAATAACAGGCGGAGATTGCAGCATGGCTGACTTTGATTACTACCTGGCCCAGTTCGTCGATATTCACGGCAGGCCCAAAGCCAAGCTGGTGCCTGCCAGGCACAAAGACATGATTTTTGGCGCTGGCGCAGGCTTTGCCGGCTTCGCGATTGCCGGCATGGGCATGGGCCCGCATGGACAGGAGTTCATGGCGATTGGCGATCCCAGCGATGTTCGCCCTGTACCCTGGATGCCGGGTACGGCAGTTGTGACCTGCGACGGACACGTACAGGGCAAGCCACATGCGCTGGATTCGCGTGTGATCGCCAAAAAGGCGCTGGCAGATTTCCGGGAAGTGACTGGCCTGGAGTTCTATTCAGGCCTGGAGCCGGAGTTTTTTCTGTTGCGCAAGGATGAGGCCGGCAGCTACGTCGTCGCCACAGAGTCCGAGTCGCTTGACAAACCTTGCTATGACTTTCGCCATCTGTCGTCCATCTCTGCCTTCCTTATGGAGCTGCGCGAAACACTGGACGCCGCCGGCATCGACGTTTATCAGATCGACCATGAAGACGCAAACGGCCAGTTCGAGATGAACTTCACCTATGCGGATGGGTTGCGCACGGCTGACAACCTGACCTATTTCAAGATGGCCGCCCAGGCCATTGCAAAAAAACACGGCATGTTGTGCTCCTTCATGCCAAAGCCTTTCATTGAGCGCTCGGGTAGCGGCTTGCACATGCACATGTCGGCCGGCAAGAAGTTTGGCGATAACGCGTTTGAAGATGCATCCGATAAACGCGGTCTGGGCCTCAGCCCTATGGCTTACCACTTTCTCGGTGGCCTGATGGCGCATGCGCGAGGCCTGACAGCCATTGCAGCGCCCTGCGTCAATTCCTATAAACGCCTTGTTTCTCGCGGTTCGCGGTCGGGGGCGACATGGGCGCCCGTCAACATCGCCTACGGCAACAACAACCGGACGGCGTTTGTGCGCGGGCCGGGCGGTCGCCTCGAGCTTCGCGTACCGGATGCAGCAGCCAATCCCTATCTCCTGACCGCAGCGATCATTCATGCTGGCCTCGACGGCATTCGTCGCAAGCTGGACCCTGGTGAACCCTGCAATGAAAACCTCTACACCCTGAACCGAGACGAGCTGGACAGGCGTGGCGTCAAGCGATTGCCTTCGTCGCTGGCGGATGCTCTTGACGCGCTCGAGTCGGACGACGCCTTGTGCAAGGGGCTGGGCGAGGCTTTTGTGCAGGAGTTCGCGCATGTCAAGCGTACAGAGAGCGATGAGTTGCTCTTCAGCGTATCACCAGCTGAATTCCGCCGTTACGTTGACTTTTTCTAGACGCTTCGCATGTCGGGCAGCCACGCGCACGACCTGACTTCCCACATATGAAAACCGTCCTGTTTGTGACCTACGGCAGCGGGCATGTACGCATGGTGGTGCCCGTGGCCCTTGCGCTCGCAGACAGTGGTCTGGCGCGTCCTGTGGTGCTGGCATTGACGACTGCGGCGCCTGTCGTGAGGGCTGCCGGCCTGGAACTCCTGCAATTCAAGGACTTTTTGACGGTTGAAGATGCGCCAGCTCTTGCCTATGGGCGGCGCTTGCTGGCCGACCTGAAAGGGCCTGTGGCTGACCCAGAAGAAAGCGTGGCTTACCTGGGCCTGTGTTATTCCGAACTTGTTCAGGATGTTGGTGAGGCAGAAGCTGCGCGGCTTTATCAGAGGGAGGGGCGACAGGCGTTTCTCCCGCTGAGAACGCTTGAACGCATCGTCCGGAAAATAGCGCCTGCGCTTCTGGTCGCCACCAATTCACCGCGCGCTGAACGCGCAGCTGTTTCGGCAGCTCGAACGCTGGGCTTGCCTTCCGTGTGCATGGTGGACCTTTTTTGCCTGGATGAGGTGAAGTGGATAGGCGATGCCCGCTACGCTGACCGGGTCTGTGTACTCAATGACTCGGTCAGGCAGTTTCTGGTGGAGGCCGGGCGTGGTGAAGGGCAGGTCGTTGTCACGGGTAATCCCGCCTTCGATACCCTTGGCGATCCTGCGCATGTCGCTGAAGGTCTTCGTTTGAGGCTGGACAGGAAGTGGGATGGCAAATATGTGCTGATGTGGCCCACCCAGGTCGAGCCTGCCTATCACCCATTCAATGGCAAGCCGGGCGATGTCAACCTGCCTGGGCGGGCGCTGGCGAGCGTCATCAAGTGGGTTTTATCCCGTGATGATTGCGTGCTTTGCATCCGGCCTCGCGCTGGTGAGGCCTTTCCGGCAGTGCCGGCTGACCCGCGAATCGTCTTTGCCGGTCAGGAGACCCACCTGTCCGTTCTGTTGCAGGCTGTCGATCTTGTTGTGACACTAAATTCCACGGTGAGTCTTGAAGGCCACCTGGCCGGAACGGCATTGGTGCAGGTACTTGGATCGGTGTTTGACGATGCCATGCCCTTGAAACGTTACGGTATTGCTGATGAGGCCGTCCCAGAGGCAGACATAGGTGCTGCGCTTGACCGTCGCGTTCACCAGCCGCGCCGCCAGCCGGAACAAGTTCACGCGAAAGCAACCGGCCGGGTGCTTGAGGTTGTCCGCGCATTCCTATAATCGAGGTACGCAGTTGCGGTCAGCCCGCAGCGCGCCCCAGCCAAACCTTCCGGACGTCCATGTCACTCATCAAAAATCCCTCGCCTGTTGACCTAAGCATTTTTTCCGCAAGTGATGATGACGCGCAGGTCAAATATGGTTTGCCCCGTTATGTGCATTTCTGCAAGAAATGCGTGATTTCAAACCAGCGTCCAAATTCGGCGGTCGAATACCAGCACACCAAAGACAGTAAAAAAGCGACCATTGCTTTCAATGAAGACGGCATTTGTGATGCTTGCCTGTTTGCGGAGCAGAAGCACAACACGATTGACTGGAAGACGCGTGAAGATCAACTGGCAGCGTTGTGCGACAAATTTCGCAGTAAATCTGGTTACGACTGCCTTCTACCCGGTTCAGGTGGCAAGGATAGTTTTTACGCCTCACACATTCTCAAGACCCGCTTCAACATGCATCCCCTGACGGTGACATGGGCGCCCCATGTTTACACCGAGTGGGGATGGAAGAACTTTGAGTCGTGGCTACATGCCGGCTTTGACAACTACCTCATGACTCCGAACGGGCGTGTGCATCGCCTGCTCACGCGGCTTGCGGTTGATAACCTTTTTCACCCTTTCCAGGCCTTCATGTTCGGCCAGAAGTCACTGGCTCCGAAGATGGCCATATTGCATGACATCCCTCTGGTTATTTACGGCGAAAACGAGGCCGAATACGGTAACCCTATCGGCGATACCAACAGCGCCAAGCGCGACTGGTCTTATTTCACCTCAAGCGACAAATCGAAGATTCATCTGGGTGGTACGCCCATCCAGAGTCTGTATGACGATTTCGGCGTGGAAGAACAGGATCTGTTGCCCTACCTGCCCGCCGACCCGGTTCAGATTGAGAAGAAACAGATTGAAGTGCACTACCTGGGCTATTACCTGAAGTGGCATCCGCAGAGCTGCTATTACTACGCGGTCGAGCATGGCGGCTTTGAGGCGTCGCCCGAGCGGACCCCGGGCACATACAGCAAATACAACAGTATTGATGACCGCATAGACGATTTCCATTACTACACGACCTTCACCAAATTTGGCATTGGACGTGCAACCTACGATGCGGCGCAGGAAATCCGCTCGAAGGATATCAATCGCGACGAAGGTGTGGCGCTCGTCAAGCGCTATGACGGCGAGTTTCCGGAGCGTTTTGCCGATGAAATATTCCGCTACCTCAGCATCCCTGCAAAAGAGTTCCCGAAGGCTCACAAGATGTTTGAGAGTCCCACCCTGGACCGTGACTATTTCAGTCGCCTGACCGACAACTTCAGGTCGCCCCATCTATGGAAGCACGAAGACGGGCAATGGAAACTGCGGCACTCCGTATTCAACACGCCCACCTGATAAAAGATGGCAGGCTTGCGTATCATTCCGCGTCTTGATGTCAAGGGCGCCAACCTCATCAAGGGTATACGCCTTGAAGGCCTGCGCGTCGTAGGAGACCCGCACGAATTCGCCCTCAAATACTATGCCCAGGGGGCGGACGAAATCATTTTCATGGATATTGTTGCCAGCCTTTACCAGCGAAACAACCTGACCGACATCATTCAGCGCGCTGCCGACCAGATCTATATTCCCATCACGGTGGGCGGCGGTATCCGTTCTATTGATGATGTCCACACCATGCTGCGTTCAGGAGCAGACAAGGTCGCAATCAACACGGCTGCCATTGCACGTCCCGAGTTGATTTCCGAGGTTTCAAACCGCTACGGCTCGCAGTGCATGGTTCTTTCAGTCGAGGCCAAGCGCACGGGGCCGGGAAGGTGGGAAGCCTATACAGACAATGGGCGCGAGCATACCGGCCTTGATGTCGTCGACTGGATCGCCCGAGCCGTCAGTCTTGGGGCGGGTGAAGTGCTGGTGACCGCGGTCGACCAGGAGGGAACCCGCAAGGGACTTGATATCGAATTGATGCGTGCCGTGAACGCGCGGGTCAATGTACCCGTCATCGCCAGTGGCGGCTTTGGCGACCCGGCTGATTTGAAGCGGGCCAGCGACGTGGGTACGTCTGCCATTGCCATTGCAGATGCATTGCACTGGCAGCGGACGACGGTTGGCGAGATCAAGCAGCAGGCAAGGCAGTCCGGGCTGGAGGTCAGGCTGTGAAGTCCGTCGCCGCTAAACCCGTGACGGTGATTGATTACGGTATTGGCAATCTGCTCAACGTGGTGAGGGCGTTGCGGCACTGCGGGGCGGAAGTGACTGTGGTCGACCATGCTTCGCAGGTGACTGTGATGCCTGACAGGCTTGTGCTTCCTGGCGTTGGTGCTTTTGCAGATGGCATGACAGAGCTGAAAAACCGCGGTTTTGACGACATGGTCAAAGCCTATGCCAGGACCGAGCGTCCTTTTTTGGGAATCTGCGTTGGCGCCCAGATGCTTTTTGATGTCGGCGAAGAGTTTGGTGCGCATGATGGCCTTGGCTTGATACCGGGCCGTGTCATGCCTGTCGCTGCCAAAGGGGTAGGCGGCGAACCTCATCGCATTCCTCATATTGGGTGGAGTGCGCTTGAATTGCCCACTGCCCGCGCATCCTGGGACAGGACTGTCCTCAACCAGGTCAATCCCGGTGAACCCATGTACTTTGTACACTCCTTTGCGCCTGTCCCTGACAACGAGGAGCACAGGCTGGCGGACACCTACTACGATGGTGTACGTATCTGCGCAGCAGTGGCGCGCGGCTCCATCTATGGCTGCCAGTTTCACCCAGAGCGCAGTGCCGCGCATGGCCTGACCATTCTTTCCGGGTTTATGGAGCTTTAGTGTCCATGCGTGTCCTTGTCACCGGACGCGGTTCCATCGCCAAAAGGCATGTGTGCCACCTGAGGGTACTCATCCCCGGGGTGGACATCGCCGTCATCTCGGGGACTGGGGAGATTGATCCGGTTTTTGGTCCTTGCACTTTATTGGGCGGGATTGATGAGGGCTTTGCCTGGCGACCCGATGCGGTGGTGATCGCAGGCATTTCCTCCCGGCATTCATCCGAGCTTGTCTTGTGCCTTGAGCGCGGAATTCCCTGCCTGGCGGAAAAACCTCTTGTCACAGACAGGAGTCAACTGCGGCAGCTATGTGAGCTGGCAGGAAAAAATACCGCTTTGCCCGCTGTTTTGGTGGGATGCAATCTTCGTTACCTTCCTGCCCTTTCAAAGCTTCGCATTGCGTTGGCGCGTGACACCTCATGCCGTGTTCTGCGGGCTCATCTGGAAGTAGGGCAGGAGTTGACCCAATGGAGGCCGGGCCGTGCTCTGAAGGACAGTTACAGCGCCTTCGCTTCGCAGGGCGGTGGTGTGGTGTTTGATCTTGTGCATGAGATCGACATGGCGCACTGGCTGTTGGGACCTCTGGCGGTGCAGGCGTCGGTTGGCGGACATTTGAGTTCATTGCCAATTGAGTCGAATGATGTCCATGTGGCCTTGCTAAAAACATTGCAAGGAGCGCCCGTTGTTGTCAGCCTTGACTATGTCTCCCAACTGCCTGTCAGGAGGTATGCGCTGGTGACCACATCGGGAACCTTTATCGTTGACCTGATACAAAAAGTCATCACGCTTGAGACGCATGACGGACGTCGTGTCCTCAATGACAAGGCTGAGGATTTCGATATTGCGCAAACTTATCAACTGCAAATGACGGACTGGCTTGCAGCCATCGCCAATCCCGCGCACGAAGTGGTTTCATCGCTGGCTGATGGCGTTAAAACTGCGGGTCTGATGCTGAATGTATATGAGGCCATAGCGTGAACATCATCACCATTTGCGCAAGAGGCGGATCTGCGGGTGTGCCGGGAAAGAATATCCGCATGCTTTGCGGCAAACCCTTGATCGCGTGGACCATCGGGCAGGCCTTTGATGCTGCCATCGCCGACCAGATCTTCGTGTCTACCGACAGTGAAGAGATTGCAGCCGTAGCAAGGGACGCAGGTGCACAGGTGCCTTTTTTGCGCCCTCCTGAACTGGCGACAGCCACAGCAGGCAAGTTGCCGGTCATCCAGCATCTGGTCGAATGGGTGGAGGTGCACCATGGGCCAGTGACGTCCATTGTTGACCTTGACCCGACATCCCCGCTACGGTCGGTTGCCGACATTCAGACATGCTTCGACATGCTGGACGAGGAAACCGATGTGGTGATTACTGGCTATGAGGCAGACAAAAATCCCTACTTCAACATGGTTGAGCGCAAGCCAAGCGGGTTTTTCGAGCGCGTTTGCCTGCCGTTGAGCGAAGTCCTGGGTCGGCAATCTGCGCCTCCTGTGTATGCCATGAACGCCTCGATTTATGCATGGCATCGCCATACACTGACATCATCCTTGTGGGATGCGCCAAGAATCAGGTTGCATGCGATGCCGAAGGAGCGATCCATTGACATCGACCACCCCATTGACTTTGACCTGGTCGAACTGCTGATGAAAAAAAGAGGATTTGCATGAAAGATGCCTTTTCACTGAACGGCAAGGTCGTGGTGCTGAGCGGTGCTGCGGGCATCATAGGCTCCCAGGTGGTGAAGGCGTTTGTTGAAGCCGGTGCGCGCGTTTTTGCACTGGATCGTGATGCCGGTCTCCTTGAGGAACGGCTCGGTGCCTCCCACGCGTCAATGATCACTTGCGTTGCAGATGTTGCCAATCGCGACTCGCTGGTGCAGGCGCATGCACTGCTGGAATCGCAATGGGGACCTGCACACGCGCTGCTTAACAATGCAGCAACCAAATCCAACAATTTTTTCGAACCTTTTGAAACATTCCCGGTGAACGAGTGGAATGAGGTGATGTCGGTGAATCTGACTGGTGCGATGCTTTGCGCCCAGGTTTTTGGCGGCCCCATGGCGAAGCGCGGTTCGGGAAGCATTGTGAACACGCTGTCCATCTATGGCATCGTCGCTCCTGATCAGCGAATTTACGAAGGCTCTGAATATCTCGGGCGTGCGATCAATACACCGGCCATCTATGCTGCGAGCAAGGCCGGGTTGTGGGGTCTGACAAAATATCTTGCAGCATATTGGGGTCATCGCGGTGTGCGTGTAAATGCCATCACCCCTGGTGGTGTTTTCAGCGGCCAGAACGATACGTTTGTCGAGAACTATTCGAGCCGTACGCCTCTCGGGCGCATG
Organism: Pseudomonadota bacterium; assembly: GCA_040390295.1. GTDB lineage: Bacteria > Pseudomonadota > Gammaproteobacteria > Burkholderiales > Burkholderiaceae_C > Polaromonas. The sequence goes on along the minus strand of JAZJYR010000016.1, from coordinate 140,893 downwards.
GCAGAAGCACAAGACATGGTTCAGGCCATGCGTTATCTGACCAGTGACGCCGCCAAATATGTGACTGGCCACAATCTGGTTGTTGATGGCGGGTGGACTGCATGGTGAACGGTCAACCAGTCTTCGTAATTGCCGAGGCGGGCGTGAATCATAATGGCGATATTTTGCTGGCCCTGCGGCTGTGTGATGCCGCCAAAAGCGCAGGCGCCGATGCCGTGAAATTCCAGACTTTTCGTGCAGAAGACCTGGTGGTTCGGGGCGCCCCGACGGCGAAGTACCAGGAGCGCCAGACGGGCGCTCAGGACCAGTTCGTCATGCTTGAGAAGCTGGAGCTCTCGCAGGGCCAACATGAGCTGATCAAGGCTCACTGTGATGCGATAGGGATTGAATTTTTCTCAACACCGTTTTCAGTGACTGCCGTCGACATGCTGGTCGGGCTTGGTGTGCGGCGGCTCAAACTGTCATCCGGTGAGCTGACGCATCGCGCGCTTGTGGAGCACGCTGCTGCCACCCGTTTGCCGCTTCTGATGTCTACCGGTATGGGCACCATGGAGGAAATCCGGGAGGCCATCGGATGGGTCCAGGCATTGCGAGGCAATCTGAATGATGTTGTTGTCCTTCATTGCACGTCGGCATACCCGGCGCCTGATGACACGCTCAATTTGCAGGCCATGGTCAGTATGGCCAGAGATACGGGTCTGGCCACGGGCTATTCGGATCACAGCCTCGGAATTGAAGCACCTCTGGCCGCTGTAGCCCTGGGTGCCCGTGTGATCGAGAAACATTTGACGCTTGACCGCCACATGCCCGGACCTGATCACAGCGCCTCTCTTGAGCCAGGCGAGTTTGCGCAAATGGTCAGTGGCATACGGCGCGTCAGCGCCATGCTGGGTGACGGGGTCAAGGCTCCGCTTCCAGAAGAACTTGATACGGCCCGTGTTGCCAGGCGCAGCGTGGTGGCAGCAATGGATATTGCCGCTGGCGAAGTCATCACTGCAGAAAAACTTGTTTGCCGCCGGCCAGCTACCGGCATTGAGCCCCGCTATCTTTCGGATTTGCCGGGCCGACGGGCGGCTGTTGCCATTGCCGCTGGTTCGGCGTTGCAGTGGAGTCTGCTGGTTGAGCGTTCTGTACCCTGAATCCGATGAACAAGGTAATGCGCAAGATCATCTATCTGAGCGGCACGCGCGCGGATTTCGGACTCATGAATTCCACGCTCCAGCGATTGACATCTATCGCCGATCTGAGCGTCGCGGTAACGGGCATGCATCTTGAACCTGATTTTGGCCATACCGTGGACGAGATTCGTGCAGCGTCGCTGCGTATCTGTGGAGAGATACCAACCGATGTCGCAAGCCGGACGCCAGAAGGTATGTCGGCCAGCGTGGGGCAGTGCATTTTGGGCATGACCGAGATTCTGCAAAGGGAAAAGCCGGACATTCTTTTGCTCCTGGGGGATCGTGGGGAAATGCTTGCAGGGGCGATTGCCGCCTTGCATATGGGTGTAGTCTGCGTACATATCCATGGGGGCGAGCGTTCGGGGACTGTTGATGAGCCGGTGCGTCATGCCATCAGCAAACTCAGCCATTACCATCTGGTCGCAACAGAGGAGTCTCGCGATCGCCTGGTCCGCATGGGTGAAGCTCCATGGCGCATACAGGTGACGGGAGCGCCTGGTCTGGATGGCATCGCCGGTGATGCGGATCTTCCTTTGGCTGACTGCCTGCAGGCTTTGGAGCTGACCAAGCCGACATTCATACTGGTCATCTTTCACCCCGTTGTCCAGCAGGCTGGGGATGCGTATGTTCAAACGTTGGCTATCCTGCTCGCCTTGCAACGTATCGGGCTGCCGGTTGTGTGGCTGGAGCCAAACTCGGATGCAGGATCGCGTGACATCCAGCGGGCATTGGCAAAGGTGGCTTTGCCAGAAGGCTCCAGCCGTGTCCGGCATATCGCAAGACCACTGTTTTGTGCAGCCATGAAACATTGTGCGGTGATGGTTGGCAACTCTTCTGCGGGCATCATTGAGGCTGCATCGTTCGGGACCCCTGTGGTCAATATTGGCGACCGGCAGAAGCTGCGGGAGAGAAACAGCAACGTGCAGGATGTTGAACCGGACGTGGATCTTGTCCAGGCTGCGATCCAGCAGGCAATGTTGCATGGAAGGTGGCCATGTAACAATAGATTTGGCGATGGGTCTGCCGGCCCTCGTATTTCAGCCGGTTTGATGGAGATGTCGCTGGACCTACCCGTATTTGAAAAAACCAACACTTATTGATTTTCTGGATTCTTTTGTCTTCCCAATGAGCCTGCCTTTGCCATTTCCCCCTTCCGGCCCGCTAATGATTTTCGGTGCGGGCGGTCATGGGCGCGTTGTTGCAGATTCAGCCTTGCTGATGGGCGGCTGGACTGAGATTTTTGCTTCCGACCGCAACCCTGCTACGTGCAAAGGGGAGCTGTTGGCGGGGGTGCCCTTGCGGTTGCCACCGGAAAAACCTTTGCCTGAAAGAATGGCGATACATATAGCAGTTGGCAATAATTTTGCGCGCCAGCAGGAGGCTGAATACTGGGGCTACGACCGGTTGACATCCGTTGTACATCCTGCTGCAGTAGTTTCTTCTTTCAGCAAGGTCGGTGCTGGATGTTTTGTGGCCGCAGGCGCAGTTGTTGGCCCTGCGGCAAGTCTTGGAGCGGGCGTCATTGTTAACCATGGTGCAGTGGTTGACCATGACGCGGAGGTCGGCGCGTTTTCCCATATCGCGCCAAATGCGGCGCTGGGCGGACATGTGAAGACGGGACAGCGGGTTCTGGTTGGTGCTGGCGCCGTGATTCTGCCGTTGAAGGTCATAGGTGATGACGTCACCATCGGTGCAGGTACTGTGGTGAACAGGGATTTGCTGGAGCCAGGCGTCTATGCAGGAATTCCGGTGAGGAAGATTCAATGAGTTTTGCTGATCTGGGTGAGTTGTGTGTTTCTCCCGAATTGACCTTGAGGGATGCCTTGCTGCGCATGGACCAGACCGCGCGGGGCATTTTGCTGATTGTCGGAATGGATGGCGTGCTGGCGCGTACGCTCACCGACGGGGATTTGCGCCGCGCCATTCTCAATCATGCAGGGGATGACTTTCTCCTTGGTAAATTACCGCACACCCAATCTGTGACCGTGAATGAGGATGCGGACGCGGCGCGAGTGTTGCAGTTGATGGACTTGCATCAAATCGATCACATTCCAGTCCTGGACGCCGGTCGACGGCCAGTAGACGTGATCTTTCGACGTGAGTTGTCCCAGCGGATATGGTTGTCATCGCCTCATCTGGGCGATGAGGAGACAGCTTTTGTTGAGGATGCGTTCCGGACAAACTGGATTGCGCCATTGGGCCCTCATGTCAATGCATTTGAGGCGGAACTGGCTGCGCATGTGGGTGTGGGTCACGCCGCAGCGGTAAGTTCCGGAACGGCTGCTATCCATCTCGGCCTGCTCTTGCTTGGCGTCAAGCCTGGAGACACAGTTTTTTGCTCCTCCCTGACTTTTGTCGGAAGCTGCAATCCCATTCTTTATTGTGGCGCAAGGCCGGTATTTATTGATTCCGAGCCTGCCACCTGGAACATGTCTCCAGCCGCCCTCGAACGCGCATTTGAATGGGCCAAGCGTGAAAATCGCATGCCTTCGTGCGTGATTCTGGTGAACCTGTATGGACAAAGTGCGGACATGGATTCGCTGATACCGATCTGTGATCGCTACGGTGTGCCGGTGCTGGAGGATGCTGCCGAATCTTTGGGTGCGGAGTACAAGGGCAGGGCCAGCGGGGTGTTTGGACGGTTGGCAGTTTATTCCTTTAACGGTAACAAAATTATCACGACGTCCGGCGGCGGCATGCTGGTTGCCGATGATCCGGATCTGGTCGCGCGTGCCCGCAAGCTGTCTACCCAGTCCAGGGAGCCGGCACCGCACTATGAGCACGTTGAGGTCGGATTCAACTACCGCATGAGTAATGTACTTGCGGGGATTGGTCGTGGCCAGTTGAGAGTGCTGAAACAGCGGGTGGTGCAGCGCCGCCGCGTTTTTGAACGTTATGCAGAAGCGCTCGCCGACATGACCCAAATCCAGTGGATGCCAGAGCCCGAGGGTTATCGTTCGACGCGCTGGTTGACCTGCTTCACACTGGATGGACCAGACGCCAGCCAGGGCTGCCGGCAACTGATGAATTCTCTGGAGCGGCACCTTATTGAGGCAAGACCGGTGTGGAAACCCATGCACTTGCAGAAGCTCTTTAACGGTGCGCCGTATTTTTCCCATGAGCCCGGCATGGATGTGTCAGAGAAACTTTTTCGGTCTGGTATCTGCCTTCCTTCGGGCTCCAACATGAGCGAGATCGAACAGGACAGAGTGATTGATCATTTAAGAAATGCGATAAGTACACTGGAGGACCATCGTGCGTCTGCGTAAAGAGGTTTTGCCGCTCTGGGGCATAGATTTGTTATTGGTGGGTGCGGCGTGGTGGGCTTCTTTCTGGCTGCGGTTTAACTTTGAAATTCCGGAGACCTTTGAGACGCTGATCATTCTAAGTAGCCCCTGGATACTTGTGTGCTACACCGCCGGATTGGGGATGATGCGGGTTTACAGGCAGGTGTGGCGTTATATTGGTCTGCCTGAATTGCGCCAACTGACGGGCGGTGTATTGCTCGCAAGTTTGCTGTCGGCCGCCATCGTACTGATGATGCGCTACCCCTTCTTCCCGCGGTCGGTGCTGTTATTGCATCCATTGATTGCGCTGGTCTTGCTGAGTGCGGTGCGCGCAGGATGGCGAACACTTAAAGAGCACAACGCGCCCGCCGATGGTTCCAAGCCTTTGTTGATCGTCGGCTCGCTTCGCGAAGCGACCGATGCCCTACGCGCTATCAAGGGTTCAACGCAATGGCATTGCGTAGGAATAGTTTCTCCCATTCCCGCCGAACTGGGAACTTACCTCAACCAGGTTCCAGTGTTGGGATCCCCCGATTCTGTTATTTCGGTTGCACAGGCCACTGGGGCTTCGACCGCCTTGGTTGCGAGCCCGCCAGGGTCGGATGAGCGCCGTGCTGTTCTTCTTCAATCAGGACAGGCTGGCTTGACCTTGATGACCATGCCTAGACCTGATGAGTGGTTGAGGGCGGATAGCAGCAGTCCCCGAAAAATCGAGCTTGAGGACTTGCTGGGACGTCAGGCCGTGGATCTCGATATGCGCGGACTTGCCGAGCTGTTCTCCGGGCGGACTGTTCTTGTCTCCGGTGCCGGAGGATCGATAGGATCAGAGCTCTGCCGTCAGATTGCACGTTTGGGCGTTGCATGTCTGGTGTGTGTGGACTCGTCGGAAATTGCGATTTACAAACTAGAGCAAGAATTGCGTGAAACCCATCCGCAAATGAAGGGCCTGTATTACACCGCCAACATTCGTGAAGAAGATCGCTTGCGCGCTATCGCGATGCGTTACAAGCCTTCGGTATTTTTTCATGCGGCAGCCTACAAACATGTGCCTTTGATGGAGTCTCACAACGAGATCGAGGCGATCCGCACCAATATTCTGGGAACCCTTCATACGGCGCGAATTGCAGGTGAATGCGGAGCCCAGAAATTTGTGCAGGTATCAACCGACAAGGCCGTGAATCCGACAAACATCATGGGTGCGACCAAGCGCATGGCCGAGCTTGTCGTGCAAAGTGTCGCGCTCGAATACACCGCCACGGAGTTCGTATCAGTACGATTTGGAAATGTGCTGGGCTCAAGCGGATCGGTTGTCCCGCTTTTTACCGCTCAAATTGCAAAAGGTGGACCGATCACGGTGACGCATCCAGACATCGTGCGCTATTTCATGACTATTCCGGAGGCGGCCAAGCTTGTCCTGCAGGCAGGACTCATGGGTAAAAGCGGCCAGATTTTTGTTCTGGATATGGGTGATCCGGTAAAGATCGCCGATCTTGCTCGCATGATGATTCAGCTGTCCGGCAAGACAGAGCAGGAAATCCCGCTCGCCTTCACAGGCCTGCGTCCTGGCGAAAAGCTTTTCGAGGAACTCCTCGCGGACGATGAAACGACCGAGCCCACGCCGCATCCCAAGCTGCGAGTGGCCAAGACCTCAGGTGTGCAGGCGGTGCAAATACGGGGTGTTCAGGACTGGATTGAGTCGGCCGGACCCGCCCCCTCAAGCAGCGATGTCAGATCATGGTTGACGGGCCATTTGCCCGAGTACAAATCGCAAGCCTGATATACCGCTTGGCTATTGCTGTCTGGTCAAAGGGCTATGCCGGTTCTTTCGAGAATATCGCTGACCAGTTCCAGCCTGACCAGCGGGTTGTCAAGTTCCATTAATCGCTGCTTCAGTTCGACTGGTATGGGCAGCAATTCACACCAGCGATTCGCAACCCATCCGCAATCGTCGAGTTGATAGGGCGGCAGCACTGGCATTTGTGCGTCGGGCACCTCCCGTTGCTGCAGGCTTTTGATCAGTTTCCCCAGTGCATTGGCGCAGGCTTGCAGATCCTCAGGGATCGTGATCCAGTGGTCATCTGCAAGCCGTGTGACATCTGCAATCCATAGGCCATGCTTCAGTTTTTTCCGGTTTGAGATCTCAAACCGTTGCGCGCCTTTGCAGCGGATCACCATCAGGCCTGGTTGCGGCACAGAAAACTCTGTGATGGTGGCAAGGGTTCCCACCGCGTTGAAGTCCTCTTGTGCAAAACCATCACCACCTGCCTTGCCGGTGGTATCAGCCTTGCGGACTTCGGAGCCCCGGGTGAGGGATACCACACCAAAAGGGGCGCCGTTCTTGTGACACTTGCCGATCATGTCGAGGTACCTGACCTCAAAAATCCGCAGTGGCAACAAGCCCCCAGGATAGAGAACTGTGCCCAACGGAAACAGCGGAAGGGAAAATAGGGTCAGGGCTTCAGACATCAGAATATGCCTCTGATAAACAAGCCAACATCATCCCACGAAGCTGTTGCCCAGTGCTTTCATGTGATTTATCTCTGGAGATACCCGAGGTGCCTGAAATATGGCGCTAAGGGAGGTTATTTCACTCCACCGCATCTGCCGGTTGCTTCAAAAGCATGGCCAATGAACTGGCAATGGTTTTGCGGAGTTCACGGCGATCGCAAATAAAGTCAACGGCACCCTTGGTTTGCAGAAACTCCGCACGCTGGAAGCCTTCCGGGAGAGTAACCCTTACAGTGGACTCAATCACGCGAGGCCCGGCGAACCCAATCAATGCCTTTGGCTCGGCAATGACGATGTCACCTACAAACGCAAAGCCCGCGCTGACGCCACCCATGGTCGGGTCGGTCAACACGCTGATGTAGGGAAGCCCCTTTTTTGCCAGGCGCGTCAGTGCCGCATTGGTCTTGGCCATTTGCATCAGGCTGAGCAGACCCTCCTGCATGCGCGCGCCGCCGGTAGCCGTGAAGCATATGAAAGGAACTTTTTGTTCGATGGCCGCATGCACACCGCGTACAAAACGTTCTCCAACGACACTGCCCATGCTGCCGCCCATGAAGTCAAATTCAAAACAGCAAGCCACAACGCCAATACTGTGAACTGCGCCGCCCATGACGACGAGAGCATCGGTTTCCCCTGTGTTCTCAAGCGCCTCTTTTAGCCGCTCCGGGTATTTGCGGCTGTCCTTGAACTTGAGCGCATCGACAGGGAGGACTTCCTGTCCAAGTTCATAACGTCCTTCAGGATCCAGAAAGTTGTCCAGCCGCGCGCGAGCGCCGATGCGGTGGTGATGGCTGCATTGCGGGCAAACATTCTGGTTTTTCTCCAGGTCGGTTTTGTACAGTACCGCCTCGCAGCTCGGGCATTTGATCCACAAACCCTCGGGAACGCTACGGCGCTCGGTGGGGTCAGTAGGAGTGATCTTCGGGGGAAGGAGTTTTTCTAGCCAGGACATGAAGTCATTCCTTGTTTATTGACGCCGGCCTGCTTATTGGTCTGTAGGCCGGGCTAAAAGTTCAATTATGCGCTGGCTCCGGGAGCTGTTGGCCAACCGGGTTTCAGCCCAGTGCAGCCCGAATGTCCGCCAGGAAAGTGCGGGCGACCGATGCCACTTTGTCTTTGGGTTCATTCTCAATCAGCTGGATGATTTTGCTGCCGATGATGACTGCGTCGGCCACTCCGCTGATCGCCTTGGCCGTGGCTGCATCGCGTATCCCAAAACCTACGCCCACCGGGACGCTCACATGCTCGCGTATGCGCGGCAACATGGCTTCCACCGCACCAATATCCAGTGCGCCCGATCCCGTGACACCTTTGAGGGATACGTAATAGACGTAGCCGCTTGCGACACCGGCCACCTGCTTCATACGGGCGTCTGTGCTGGTGGGCGCAAGAAGAAAAATCAGGTCCATGTTGTGTGCACGTAGCCTGGCAGCGAACGCAACGCATTCTTCGGGCGGATAGTCGACGACAAGCATGCCATCAACCCCGGCTTTGGATGCATCGCTGATGAAGGCACTTTCAGCAGTACTGCTGCCATGCTTGATGTCATAGCGCTCTATCGGGTTGGCATAACCCATCAGTACGACAGGCGTCTTGTCGTCCCTGATCCTGAAGATACGGACCATCTCCAATACCTGCGCCAAGCCGACGCCGTTGGCCAATGCCCGCTCGCCGGCTTTCTGGATGACCGGGCCATCTGCGCTGGGGTCAGAAAAAGGCACGCCCAGTTCGATGACATCAGCACCGCCTTCGACCATGCCGTGCATGAGTTCAGGGGTTATGTCGGCATAAGGGAATCCTGCCGTGACGAACGGGATGAGTGCCTTGCGGCCTTCACTGGCGAGTTTCGCGAATACGGGGGAAATGCGGCTCATGGCTTGTTCCCGGCGGCGGCACCACCCTTGACCGACAGCCCGCGCATGGACGGCCGGTCGTAAAAATCGGCACCCGACAAGTCGGCTACGGTTCCAATGTCCTTGTCACCGCGCCCCGACAGATTGACGAGGATGCTCTGGTCGCTGCGCATTGTTTTGGCCAGCTTCATCGCATAGGCCACGGCATGGCTGGACTCCAGCGCCGGAATGATGCCTTCCGTGCGGCACAGGTAGTGAAAGGCCTGAAGTGCTTCCGTGTCGGTGATACCTACGTATTCGGCGCGACCGATGTCCTTGAGGAAGGCGTGCTCTGGGCCTACGCCCGGATAGTCCAGGCCGGCACTGATGCTGTGTGTCTCTGTCACCTGGCCGTCTTCATTTTGCAGGACGTAGGTACGGTTGCCGTGCAGTACACCGGGCAATCCGCGCTGCAGGGAGGCTGAATGCTTTCCGCTATCCATGCCTTCTCCGGCAGCCTCGACGCCGATCAGGCGGGTGTTTTCATAGGCAATGTAGGGATGAAAAATACCCATGGCATTGCTTCCTCCGCCCACGCATGCAATCACCGCATCCGGTTGACCGCCAGTGAACTCCGGCATTTGCGTGATGCACTCTGTTCCGATGACGCTCTGGAAATCACGGACCATCATGGGGTAGGGGTGAGGGCCTGCAACTGTACCGATGATGTAGAACGTATTGTCGACATTGGCCACCCAGTCGCGCATGGCTTCATTGAGCGCATCTTTCAGTGTCTTGCTGCCGCTCTCAACCGGCACCACGGTCGCACCCAGCAGGTTCATGCGATAGACATTGGGGCTCTGGCGCTTGACGTCCTCGCTGCCCATGTACACAACGCACTCCAGACCGTAACGAGCGCAGATGGTCGCCGTAGCCACGCCATGCTGGCCGGCGCCAGTTTCGGCAATCACCCTGGGCTTGCCCATGCGTCTTGCAAGCATGGCCTGGCCTATGGTGTTGTTGATCTTGTGGGCACCGGTGTGGTTGAGGTCTTCCCGCTTGAGGTAAATCTGCGCGCCGCCCTGTTCACGGCTCATGCGCGCCGCATGATAAATGGGTGAAGGACGGCCTACAAAGTGCTTGAGTTCCGAGTGAAACTCTGCCAGAAATTCCGGGTCGTTGTGGTATCTGGCATAAGCGGTTTTGAGTTCATTGATCGCGTGGGTCAATGTTTCCGAAACAAAACTGCCGCCGTAAATGCCGAAGTGACCTGATACGTCAGGTTGGTGATAGTCGTACATGAGGGCTGTTCTTTGCAAATTGTTCATCCGCAGTACGTACTGCTGCGATGAACTGGTTGATTTTGTCGGCGCTTTTGATTCCTTTTGAAATCTCGACGCCCGAGCTGACATCAACGGCCAGCGTTTTACAACGCGGCCTGACTTGCAAAATGCCATCGGTCACATTTGCAGGTGTAAGTCCACCAGACAAAACGAGGTGAGCGTTGACGCTTGGAGGAAGAAGTGACCAATTGAATGTTTTGCCGCCTCCACCATATCCCTCAACATGGGCGTCGAGGAGGATGGCCTGTGCAGCCCTGAAGTCTTCTGCGTATTTTACGAGATTGAAGCCTTCTTCTGCCAGCCCGGGGGCTTCATTCAGAGGAATACGCGCGGCACGCATGAAGGGCCGCGCAGCCTGGAGGCATTCCTGGGGTGTTTCATCCCCATGAAACTGGATAAGGGCGTTTGGAATACCAGCGCAGGCGGCCCTGATTTGAGCGGCGCTCGCATTCACGAAAAGCAGCACGGGTGCCACAAACGGCGGCAGGCGGCTGGCCAGCTCCGCAGCCCGTTTGGCGTTAACGAAGCGGGCACTTGCCTCGTACATGACAAAGCCAACTGCATCCGCACCGGCCGCCACGGCTGCATCCACATCTTCCTCGCGGGTCAGTCCGCAAATCTTGATACGGGTGCGCTTGTTTTCGGGGAGTGAGCTCATCATGGCAACCAATCATAGGATGTTGCGCTTTTCGGCAGGCCATAGTGGTCTTCATAAACCGGCCCCAGGAAATAAAGACCGTCCGGCGAAAAGGTGGGTGCGGCAGCGTCTCGCCGACGTGCCTGCAGGACCTCGTTGATCCATTCGGGCGTCTGACCCCCTTGGCCTATGGCAACAAGGCAGCCCATGATGTTCCTGATCATGTGATGCAAAAACGCATTGGCCTCAAATTCAAAACGCCAGTAACTGCCAGCATTGCCCCGACGCTGGCTGATCTCAATGCGATTGACGGTTTTGACGGGGGATTTCGCCTGGCACTGTGCGGCACGAAAGGAGCTGAAGTCGTGCTCGCCGATCAGGTAGTCCGCGGCCTTTTTCATGGCTTCGCCGTCCATCGACCTGTAAACCCATCCCACCCTGCCTGCTTCAACACTGGGGCGCACGGGGGATTCCAGCACCACATAGGCATAACGGCGTGCAATTGCGCTACCCCGGCAATGGAACGACGCTGGAACCTCCCTGGCCCATTGCACGGCAATATCTTTGGGTAAAAAGGCGTTGGTTCCTCGCACCCATGATGCTGTCTCGCGTGTTAACTGGGTATCGAAATGGACCACCTGCATCAGGCCGTGTACCCCGGCATCTGTACGTCCTGCACAAAGCGTTCGCACGGACTGCGCCGCAAACTTGCCAAGCGCCAGTTCAAGCTTGTCCTGCACGGTATTCCCCGAGAGCTGGCTTTGCCAGCCTTCGTAACTGCTCCCGCTGTAGCTGATGCCGAGCGCTATCCTCACGGTGGCATCAGGCCTGGGCGGGGATCCGTGAACGCCATGCGTTCAACCGAGCCCTCAGGACAAGCCGTTCAGAAATGCCTGCGCCCTTGTCTTCAGGGCGCCACCGGACTGCGAGGCGACTTCCTCCGCCAGTGAGCGGGCTCCATCCAGATCCCCGAGCGCCTGGAACTCTTCCGCCAGTGCCAGTTTGGTGGCCAGCGGGTCATCTTCAGCATCAATGGCTGGCGACAGTGTCGGGCTCTCCGTCACAGGACTTTCTGTATTCGGGCCGCCAAGGTCAAGAGAGAGGGAGCCAAGATCAAATTCCAGCATCCCGCTGTCCTGGGCGGACGCAGGTGCCGGCGCAGGTGGAACCTGCGGCAGGGGCACCGATGGGGTCTCTACCGTGAAGCTCAAACCACTGGCAGACAGTGCCATGTCGGAAGAACTGTCGACAGAGGCGACTGGCGCTTTCAGTTCTGGCTCGGGTTTCAAAGCAACGGTGCCAGTGGAGAAGTCCATTTCCAGCCCATCGAATATCGGGTCCGGAACCGCCTGCATGGCCACCGTCGGCTCCGGCTCGTAGCTTGCAGCCGGGGCTGCTGGCGCCGGTGCAGGCGATGGCGCAAACGCTACTTCGGGTCCAGGCTCGTCGCCAAGTGAGAAGTCAAGGTCAAGGTCAAAGTCCACCGGAGCCGCAGGCTCTTCCAGCAAGGGTTCTATTTGCTGCGGAATGGTGCTTGAGCCAAATGCAGGCGCGTCGCCGTGCGAATCTGCGCTCCCCTGGGCTGTCATGTGTGGCTGGCCGCCTGGCTGATAGAGGGGATTGGAGGCATCCAGCTCACGCCCCATCTCTGCGATGTAGGCCCACTCGGGGCCATCGCCACGAGTCAGGTTGAAAGCTTCTATGGCGACAACTTCAAATGCTTTCGAATCCCTGCGTTTGGCGTAAATCTCCATCAACTTGGAGTGAATCGCCACCCGCGTCGGGTTGGTGCGCATCGCCTCCTTGAGGATTTCTTCTGCCTGCAGGTCGCGGCCATACGCAAGGTAGACATCGGCTTCTGCAACCGGGTCGACATCGCCCGCTGCATCCAGCTGGCTGGGCGAGTAGACAAGGGAAGAGCCCGTTGCGCCGCCTTCATTGGTATCGATACGCTGGCCGCCACTGGCGCCGAAGAAAGAGTCTGGTTGCAGGCGACTTTCAAGGAATGAACTGTCGACCTGCACGGCGTTATTACGCTTTTTGTAGCGATAAAAGCCCAAACCACCCAGTAGCAGAAGCAATACGCCCAGGCCAGGCAGCACAAAAGGGCTGTCCTGGAGTTCGTCCATCAGGCTTGGTTCCGGTGGTGGAGGCGGCGGCGGGGCCGCAGGGCGTTTGATAACTGCTGCGGCTGGTGCGCTTGCCGCTGCAACCGTAGTTGCGGGTTGGGATGCTGCAATTGCGGGTGCACCTGCGGCTGAGGCGGGGGAGGACGCCGGAGCCAGGGCGGCAGAAGCCGGTGTGCTCATGGCAGTCGCTGCACTGGCTGCTGATGCAGGAATGGCAGGCGAGCTGGCGGCCGTCATCGTCGAACTGGCTGTCGGGGCGGCAGGACGAGGCGCGCTCGCCGGGACTGAAGCTGCCGCGACGGAAGGGGCTGAAGCAACAGATGCCGACGCCGGCAATACGCCAGGCTTGGCAATGGCGACACCCGCGCCTTTGGCTGCACTTGCGGCAGCGGCTGAGCCACCTGTCAGTTTGCTCAGGTCGCTGATGTTTTTTGAAAGCTCGGCAACGCGGTCGGATGCGGCTTTGGACTCGCGGTCTTTGGCGATTTTGTCTTCAGCTGCGGCCTTGCTTTGGACGGCGCCCTTGGACAGGGTCAGTTTGTCCGGTGCGGCCGTTGCAGGTGCGCGGTCTTCAACTTTGGCCTGCACCTTGCCGCTGGCCTGGCGATTGGAACTGCCCACCTGCGTCGTCGGGACGCCATCAGCCAGCTTGCGGCGGAAGTCGTTGAAGTCTTTTGATTGGGCGACGATGGTGCGGGATGCTTCGCCCGGTGAAACCGCGCCCGCATTTTCTGCCGAAGGAAGATCCAGCACAGCACCGGACTTCAGGCGATTGATATTGCCCCCGATGAAGGCATCAGGGTTGCTTCTGAGGAGCGCCACGAGCATCTGGTCCAGTGAAATGCTGGCCGGCTTGTTCTGGGCGGCAATCTTGCCTGCCGTGTCACCCGCCTTGACGGTGACTTGCTGGCCGCCTGAAGCCGGACGTGCAACCGCAACTGGCCTCGGTGCCGGAGCAGGCCTCTGGACTTGTGTAGCCGGCGCAGGAGCAGGAGCCGGTATGACCCTTGCTGGAGGTGGGCTGGTTGGATAGGACGGTGTGCTTGCCATGCCCGCTGCCGGTGGCACCGGGGTGGCTGGGCGGGAAAGTATGGGTGCCGTCGGGGTGACCGGGCCACCAGCCTGGCGCAGGCTTGGCGGGTCGAACAGCATGGTGTAGTCGCGCACAATCCGGCCTGAAGACCAGTTGGCCTCAAGTACCAGGTCTACAAAAGGCTCTATGACGGGCCTGCTGCTGCTCAGACGAAGGAAAGCGCGGCCATCTGCACGTTTTTGCAGGCTGACCTGCAGGCCCACGATGGCAGCGGTATATTCAAGTCCGGCTGCCCGGAAGGCCTCTGCGCTGGCCACGCCGGCCCGCAGGGTATTGGCTTCCTCGGTCGTGATTTCCGAGATGTCGATTTCTGCACGCAAGGGCTCGCCGAGTGCCGATTGAACGGTAATCCGGCCCAACCCGAGGGCTGCTGCATCGAAACTTGAAAGACCGCCCATCAATGCGATGGCGCTTGCCAATGCCCCCATGCGCCAACGACCGGGATTAATCATGGGGTTTGGAGCCTCCAGTGCTCGGTCTGCAAGTAACTTTATTCTGCTTAAGCGCACAAAAACCTCGATGCGTATTTTCGAAAAACAACCTTAACATCAAGGCATTACGCTGACAAGCTAAGACACCACTTAAGTTTTGACACAGCTGGTTAGGCCGCACTTACAACTTTTAAATGTGGTCTGACGACAACGGCCATTCACAAGTGCTTACCGATTGGCGATTGATATGGGCAATCGCCTCAAGTGAGCAATTTCCAGGCCTCAGGCCTGAAGCAGAATGCGCAACATGCGGCGCAGCGGTTCGGCTGCGCCCCACAAAAGCTGGTCACCGACGGTAAAGGCACCCAGGTACTCGGGTCCCATCGCCAGCTTGCGCAGGCGGCCGACCGGGATCTGCATGGTGCCGGTGACGGCGACCGGCGTCAGGTCCCTGATGGATGCCTCGCGCGTATTGGGCACAACTTTGACCCATTCGTTGTCGGCTGCAATCATGGCTTCGATATCGGCCAGGGGCACGTCTTTTTTGAGCTTGAAGGTCAGTGCCTGGCTGTGGCAGCGCATCGCGCCTATACGCACGCAAAAGCCGTCAACCGGCGTGGTGGCGGTGCCAAAGCCTGCGCCCTGGCCCAGGATCTTGTTGGTTTCTGCGCCGCCTTTCCACTCTTCCTTGGACATTCCGTCGCCAAGGTCCTTGTCGATCCAGGGAATCAGCGAGCCGCCCAATGGCACGCCGAAGTTGGCGGTTTCATCGGCGCTCAGCGACTGCTGTCTGGCCAGCACGCGGCGGTCGATTTCAAGGATGGCAGACTTCGGGTCGTCCAGCAGGGCGCGAACTTCGCTGTTGAGCGTGCCGTACTGGGTCAGCAGCTCGCGCATGTGCTGCGCGCCGCCGCCGGACGCCGCCTGGTAGGTCATGCTGGTCATCCACTCGACCAGACCGGCCTTGTAGAGTGCGCCCACGCCCATCAGCATGCAGCTGACCGTGCAGTTGCCGCCAATCCAGTTCTTGCCGCCCTTGCTCATCGCGTTCTGGATCACCGGCAGGTTGACCGGGTCCAGCACGATGATGGCGTCGCTGTTCATGCGCAAAGTCGATGCGGCGTCAATCCAGTGGCCGTCCCAGCCAGCGGCGCGCAGCTTGGGGAAGACTTCAGACGTGTAGTCGCCGCCCTGGGCGGTGATGATGACGTCGCATTTCTTCAGGGCCTCGATGTCGTAGGCGTCCTTCAGGGTCTTCTCGTTCTTCGCCTGTGCGGGGGCCTTGCCGCCCGCATTGGACGTCGAAAAGAAGACCGGCTCGATCAGGTCGAAGTCGCCTTCGGCCTGCATGCGGTCGATCAGGACCGAGCCGACCATGCCGCGCCAGCCGACGAGTCCGGTGAGATTGCCCTTGAGTTTCATGATGTTGCCCTTCAAAAAGTCAAAAATAAGGCTTTTTGGCCCGGCTCATCGAGCCGGCAGGGCACGACGAACCAGGCTTGCTAGCCCTTAATGGTGGTCGTTTTGGTGATCTGGGTAAAAACCGGCGCAGCGCTGGTCGCGCGTGAAGCGGCGAAGGAACGCGTGGATGCGGGGTTTTTAAACATGGTGTCTATTGTAGCCAGGCATGCGTTTGTACTGGCCGGAAGTGCGCGTAAACCTGCCCGAAAGACGTGGTTTCAGGCAGGTTTGCTGCTAAAAAGCATCAAGAGCGGGTCAGCCCAACGCCTTGACCACGGCATTGCCCATTTCCACCGTGCCGACCTTTGTCGTGCCTTCGCTGTAGATATCGGGTGTGCGCAGACCCTGGGTCAACACGGCATCCACGGCTTTTTCAATGCGTTCTGCCGCTTCCGGCTGGTTCAGGCTGAAGCGAAGCATCATGGCCGCGCTCAGGATGGTGGCCAGCGGATTGGCTACGCCCTTGCCGGCGATGTCCGGTGCGCTGCCGTGGCTGGGTTCGTACAGGCCCTGGTTTTTGTCGTTCAGGCTGGCGGAAGGCAGCATGCCGATGGAGCCGGTCAGCATGGCGGCCGCATCGCTCAGGATGTCGCCAAACATATTGCCCGTCACGACCACGTCAAACTTCTTGGGGGCCTTGACCAGCTGCATGGCGGCGTTGTCGACATACATGTGGTCGAGTGCCACATCGGGATATTCCTTGCCGATCTCGGTAACCACGTCTTTCCAGAGCTGGAAGGTCTCCAGCACGTTGGCCTTGTCGACGCTGGTAACGCGTTTGCCGCGCTTGCGGGCAGCGTCAAAAGCGACGCGGGCAATGCGCTCGATCTCGGGGCGTGAATAACGCATGGTGTCGAAGGCTTCCTCGCTCCCCGGGAAGTGCCCGTCCGGCGAGATGCGGCGGCCGCGCGGCTGGCCGAAGTAGATGTCGCCTGTCAATTCGCGGATGATGAGGATGTCCAGGCCTGCGACCAGTTCGCGTTTCAGGCTGGAGGCATCGACCAGCTGCGGGTAGCAGATGGCAGGGCGGAAGTTGGCAAACAAGCCCAGGTTCTTGCGCAGGCCGAGGATGGCCTGTTCCGGGCGCAGCGGGCGGTCCAGCTTGTCGTACTTCCAGTCGCCGACAGCGCCAAACAGAATCGCATCCGATTCTTTCGCGAGCTTGAGCGTGGCATCAGGCAGCGGGTGGCCGTGCGCTTCGTAAGCGGCACCGCCGACCAGCACCGATTCCATCTCAAACTTCAGGTCCAGCACCTTCAGGACCTTGACGGCCTCGGCGACGATTTCTGTGCCAATGCCGTCACCCGGCAGGATTGCGATTTTCATTTTGACTGTCTTCTTGTAGCGATTGTTTTAAATAACGGAGACCGTGTTTTCAGCCGGTAAAGCCAGGCGTGGCCATGTGGTTAAGCCAGGGCTTGGTGGCCAGGCGCTCGGCTTCAAAGGCCTTGATCTTGTCGCTCTGGCGCAAGGTCAGGCCGATGTCGTCCAGGCCGTTGAGCAGGCAGTATTTGCGGAAGGGCTGCACATCAAAAGGCAATTCCTTGCCATCCGGCTTGACGATGACCTGGCGCTCCAGATCGACGGTCAACTCGTAACCGGGGAAGGCCAGCGCTTCGTCAAACAGTGCCGCCACCTGCGCCTCGGGCAACACGATGGGTAGCAGGCCGTTCTTGAAGCTGTTGTTGAAAAAGATGTCGGCATAGCTGGGCGCAATGATGGCGCGGAAACCGAACTGGTCCAGCGCCCACGGTGCGTGCTCACGCGACGAACCGCAACCGAAGTTCTTGCGGGCCAGCAGCACAGACGCGCCTTTGTAGCGCGGCTGGTTCAGCACGAAGTCGGGGTTGGGCTTGCGGCTGGCAGGGTCCTGGCCCGGGAAGCCTTCATCCAGATAACGCCAGGCGTCAAACAGGTTGGGGCCAAAACCGGTCTTGCGGATGGACTTCAAAAACTGCTTGGGAATGATGGCGTCGGTGTCGACGTTCTCGCGGTCCATGGGAGCGACCAGGCCTTTGTGTACGGTGAATTTCTGCATGATGAATTCTCTTTCAATAAATCAAAGCGATGTCTTTGCAAGGAACACCGTGGAACCGGCTTTGCCGGGCCACAGGTGTTGCCCCTTGAGGGGGTTCCGGCTACACGAAGTGAGCCGAGACAGGGGTGTCACGCAAATTTCCTGATGTCAACGAAGTGACCGTGGACTGCGGCAGCGGCAGCCATCGCGGGGCTGACCAGGTGGGTGCGGCCACCGGCGCCTTGACGGCCTTCGAAGTTGCGGTTGCTGGTCGATGCGCAGCGCTCGCCCGGCTCCAGCCTGTCGGCGTTCATCGCCAGACACATCGAGCAGCCGGGCTCGCGCCACTCAAAACCCGCAGCAACAAAAATCTTGTCCAGGCCTTCGCGCTCGGCCTGCTCCTTGACCAGACCGGAGCCCGGAACAACCAGGGCAAGCTTCACGTTCTTTGCCACCTTCTGGCCAATCTTCTTGATGACAGCGGCGGCTTCGCGCATGTCTTCAATGCGGCTGTTGGTGCACGACCCGATGAAGACCTTGTCGACATAAATATCGTCGAGTGCCTTGCCGGGCTGCAGGCCCATGTATTCCAGTGCGCGTTCGATGGCGTCGCGCTTGTTGGCGTCTTTTTCCTTGTCCGGGTCTGGCGTTTTGCCGGTCACGGGCAGCACCATCTCGGGTGAGGTGCCCCAGGTGACCTGTGGCTGGATCTGGCTGGCGTCGAGTTCAACGACCGCGTCAAACTTCGCGTCGGCATCCGACTGCAGTGTGTTCCAGTACTTGACGGCCATGTCCCACTCGACGCCGGTGGGTGAGAGCAAACGGCCCTTGACGTAATCAATGGTCTTTTGGTCCACCGCGACCAGGCCCGATCGCGCACCGGCCTCGATCGCCATGTTGCAGACCGTCATGCGGCCTTCCATGCTGAGCGCGCGGATGGCCGAACCGCCAAATTCAATCGCGTAGCCGGTACCGCCCGCTGTGCCAATCTTGCCGATGATGGCCAGCACGATGTCCTTGCCGGTCAGGCCGGGCGTGAGTTTGCCCTCGACCTTGATGAGCATGTTTTTGGCCTTCTTGGCCAGCAGGGTCTGGGTCGCCATCACATGCTCGACCTCGCTGGTGCCAATGCCGTGGGCCAGCGCGCCGAAAGCGCCGTGCGTGGAGGTATGCGAGTCACCGCAAACGACGGTCATGCCGGGCAGGGTGGCGCCGTTCTCGGGGCCCATGACGTGCACGATGCCCTGGCGTTTGGAGAGGAAGGGGAAGAAGGCCGCGGCGCCTGATTCCTTGATGTTGGCGTCCAGCGTGGTGATCTGCTCCTTGCTGACAAGGTCGGTGATGCCGTCGTAACCCAGTTCCCAGCCGGTGGTGGGCGTGTTGTGGTCGGCGGTGGCGACGATGGAGCTGATGCGCCAGACCTTGCGGCCGGCTTCGCGCAGGCCTTCAAACGCCTGCGGGCTGGTGACTTCATGGACCAGGTGGCGGTCGATGTAAAGAATCGAGGTGCCGTCTTCTTCGGTGTGAACAACGTGCTCGTCCCAGATCTTGTCGTAAAGGGTGCGTCCCATGGTGTTTTCCTTTGGCTTTCAGTCGTGGTGATTGGGGGTTGGGTTAGCTGTTTTCAAGCGGTTGCGGCAGCCGGTTTGGGGGCGGCGCGCACGGCAGATTTGTTTTTCGCCGGCGCTGCATCTTTCGCGAGCGCCACATCTTTCGCCGGCTGCGTCAGGTGCTCTACCAGCAAACGCGCGGTGACGGGCAGGGTTGAAAAATCGCGCGCCACCAGCTGGATGTCACGCGTGGCCCAGGCGTCGAGCAGCGGCACGGCGGCGAGTTCGCCCATGCCGTGCATGAGCTCGAAAGCGCGCTGCGGCATCACGCCGACGCCCAGCCCGTTCTGGATCATGCGGCACATGGCGTCCAGCCCGGTCACGTGGATGCGTAGTTTGATGGTGCGGCCGACTTCGGCCGCAGCCTGGCGCATGGCGAGGTAAATCGAGCTGTTGGAGTGCAGGCCCACCTGGTCGTAGTCGAGTGCGGCTTCAAAAAGAATCGGGCCCTGCGCGGCCAGCACATGGCCGGCGGGGACGATCAGCACCAGCCTGTCGCTGCGGTAAGGCATGGCCTGCAACTCACCGGTGCCGACGCCGGTGTTGCAGATGCCGAGGTCGGCTGCGCCTTCCTGCACGGCGCGCATGACCTCGGTGCTGAGGTGTTCTTCAAGGTCAATCTTGATCTGCGGATGTTCGGCGATGAAGGCACCCAGGTCTTCAGGCAAAAACTGCACGATGGCCGAGATGCTGGCGTGCACCCGCACGTGGCCGCGCACGCCGTCCGCGTATTCACTGAGCTCACCCTGCATCTTCTCAAGGCTGAAGAGCACCGAGCGTGCATGGTGCAGCAGGCTTTCACCGGCGGGCGTCAGGCCGACGCCGCGTGTGTGGCGGTAGAGCAGGGGTGTGTCGAGCGTGGCTTCAAGATCGCTCAAACGTTTGCTGACGGCAGACGCGGCAATGAACTCACGCTCGGCCGCCTTGCCGATGCTGCCCAACTCGCAGACGGCCACAAAGAGCTGAAGCGAGGTCAGGTCTATGCGGCGTGCGAAGTTGCGTTCTGAGCTTTTGATGGACATTGGGCGTGGGCATCGTCTCTGGAGACACTGCGGCGCTATTTTGCCCTGACTTGCTGCATCCCGTCATCGCAATGCACGATGACCGGCTTGCCGTGTCCGGTTTGAATGATCGATTAGGTCACAAGGCTTTGGCTGAATTTTTTAACTTATACGTTAAAAATTTGCTGTGTACGTTAAAAATTTACTCGAAGGCGCTATAACCCGGCCTGAAAAGGCTGTTTGAGGCCCAAAAATGGTCTTTTGAGGTCATTTTAAGGTACCAAATACGCTTCAAGACCAATAAATACGGGCGTGAGCAGCTATGAAAAACATAGTGATTCGGACATCGCCACCGGCGATTTCATCCATAAAAAAGCCCGCCGATGTTGCCATCAGGCGGGCCTTGCAAGCCGGGTGCCGCTTAACGCTGGGCGATGGGCTTGACCTGGCGTGTTTCGGAGCCGGTGAACAGCTGGCGAGGGCGGCCGATCTTGTACTCGGGGTCGCTGATCATCTCGTT
This sequence comes from Pseudomonadota bacterium, assembly GCA_040390295.1. Classification (GTDB taxonomy): domain Bacteria; phylum Pseudomonadota; class Gammaproteobacteria; order Burkholderiales; family Burkholderiaceae_C; genus Polaromonas. Next base: position 119,846 of record JAZJYR010000016.1, on the reverse strand, counting down.
GAGCTGGGCAATCCAGCCGACGGTACGCGCCAGCGCGAACACGGCGGTGAACAGCGGCACGGGGATGCCGATGGCCTTCTGCACGATGCCTGAGTAGAAGTCGACGTTGGGGTAGAGCTTGCGCGAGACGAAGTAGTCGTCTTCCAGGGCAATCTTTTCCAGCGCCATGGCGAGTTTGAAGAGCGGGTCGTTTTCAAGGCCCATTTCCTTGAGCACTTCCTTGCAGGTTTCCTGCATCAGCTTGGCGCGCGGGTCGTAGTTCTTGTAGACACGGTGGCCAAAGCCCATCAGCTTGACGCCGGAGTTCTTGTCCTTGACCTTCTCCATGAACTCGCCGACCTTGGCGATACCGCCCATGTTCTGGATGTCGGTGAGCATGTTCAGGCAGGCTTCGTTGGCGCCGCCGTGGGCCGGGCCCCAGAGGCAGGCCACACCGGCCGCAATCGCCGCAAAGGGGTTGGTGCCGGACGAGCCGCACAGGCGCACGGTCGAGGTCGAGGCGTTCTGCTCGTGGTCTGCGTGCAGGATGAAGATACGGTCAAGAGCGCGTTCGAGCACCGGGTTGACCTTGTACTCTTCGCAAGGCGTGGCAAACATCATGTGCAGGAAGTTGCCGGCGTAGCTCAGGTCGTTCTTGGGGTACATGTAGGGCTGGCCCACGGTGTACTTGTACGCCATGGCGACCAGCGTCGGCATCTTGGCGATCAGGCGGATGGCCGAAATGTCGCGGTGTTCCGGGTTGTTGATGTCGGTGCTGTCGTGATAGAAGGCCGACAGGGCGCCAACCAGCCCGGTCATGATCGCCATCGGGTGGGCATCACGGCGGAAGCCGCGCAGGAAAAACTGCATCTGCTCGTTGACCATGGTGTGGTTGGTCACAAGCCTGGTGAAATCGCTTTTTTGCGTGGCGTTTGGCAGCTCTCCGTGCAGCAGCAGGTGGCAGGTTTCCATGTAATCGCAGCCGGTTGCCAGCTGCTCGATGGGGTAGCCGCGGTACAGCAGTTCACCCTTGTCACCGTCGATGTAGGTGATGGCGGACTGGCACGCTGCCGTGGAAAGAAAGCCCGGGTCATAGGTGAACATGCCGGTCTGTGCGTACAGTTTGCGGATGTCGACGACGTCGGGGCCAACGGTGCCCTTGTAAACCGGCATGTCAATGCTGGGGCTGCCGTTGCTGAACGACAGGGTGGCTTTGTTATCGGCTAGCTTCATTTCATGCTTCTTTCTGGTCGGGTCAAACGGGGGCAGTCACGGCTTGGCTTGCGGCTGGACGTAACAGTTTTAAAACTTCAAGAGCTTCGGGAGTGGATGCGGTGGCCTGCGAGTCTGCCTCAAGCAGCTGCGAGGCTTCTTTTCTTTTTAGCAAAAGATCCAGGAGGTCGTTGTCAGACAGTTCCATTAAATCATTCATGCCTTTGGCCTGCCTGACGGTCAGGGTGGCCTCATGCCGGGCAAAAAAGCGTTCGATCAGCAAATCATTTTCGAGCAGGCCGCGACGGCAACGCCACCTGAGCTTGCTCAGGGCGCGTTCGTCGAGGAGTGTGTCGATGACTTGCATGAATCAGTCAGGTCAGAGTGCCCTCAGGACCATCATTTCCTTGATCTTGCCGATGGCCTTGGTCGGGTTCAGACCCTTGGGGCAGACATCGACGCAGTTCATGATGGTATGGCAACGGAACAGGCGGTAAGGATCTTCAAGGTTGTCGAGGCGGGCGCCGGTGGCTTCGTCGCGGCTGTCGGCGATGAAGCGATAGGCCTGCAACAGGCCGGCAGGGCCCACAAACTTGTCGGGATTCCACCAGAAGCTGGGGCAGCTGGTCGAGCAGCTGGCGCAGAGGATGCATTCGTACAGGCCGTTGAGCTCATCGCGCTCTTCAGGGCTCTGCAGGCGCTCTTTTTCAGGTGGCAGGTTGTCGTTGATCAGGTAAGGCTTGATCGAGTTGTACTGCTTGAAGAACTGCGTCATGTCGACGATCAGGTCGCGCACCACCGGCAGGCCGGGCAGCGGCTTGAGCACGATCGTGCCCTTGAGCGTGTTCATGTTGGTCAGGCACGCCAGGCCGTTCTTGCCGTTGATGTTCATCGCATCGGAGCCGCAGACGCCTTCGCGGCATGAGCGGCGGAAGCTGATGCTCGGATCCTGCGCCTTGAGTTTCATCAGCGCGTCCAGCAGCATGCGCTCATGGCCGTCCAGCTCGACCTCGATGGTCTGCATATAGGGCTTGGCATCGGTATCCGGGTCGTAGCGGTAGATCTGGAAAGTACGTTTGGTCATGTGGGTTCTCGATTTTTATGGATCGCGGGGCCGACTGTTTTTGCTTGGAACGTGCGTGTCAGAAAGTACGTGTTTTGAGCGGCACCGACTCAACCGTCAGCGGCTTCATCTGCACGGGCTTGTAGGCGAGGCGGCTGCCTTCGCTGTACCAGAGCGTGTGTTTGTGCCATTCGGTGTCGTTGCGGCCGTTTGGATGTTCTGGCGTATCGCCGTAATCATCGACGGAGTGCGCACCGCGGCTTTCCTTGCGGGCGGCTGCAGACACGATGGTGGCCTGCGCGGCTTCGATGAGGTTTTCAACTTCCAGCGCTTCAATGCGTGCGGTGTTGAAGATTTTTGACTTGTCTTTCAGGCCGATATTGGCGACGCGCTCACGCATGGCTGCAATCTTGGCGACGCCTTCGTCCAGGATGGCCTGGGTGCGGAACACACCGGCGTGCTGTTGCATGGCGGCGCGCAGGTCGTTGGCGACGTCCTGTGCGTATTCACCGCCGGTGGCGTTGTCCAGGCGCGCAATACGGGCCAGGGTCTTGTCGGCTGCGTCGGCAGGCAGTGGCTTGTGCGTGGTGGTCTTGGCGTATTCGACGATGTGGTTGCCCGCCGCCTTGCCGAAGACCAGCAGGTCGAGCAGCGAGTTGGTACCCAGGCGGTTGGCACCGTGGACGCTGACGCAGGAGCATTCGCCGACCGCGTACAGGCCGTTGACGACCTTGCTGTTGTTGTTCGCATCCTGCGTCACGACCTGACCGTGGATGTTGGTCGGAATGCCGCCCATCTGGTAATGGATGGTCGGCACGACGGGGATCGGTTCCTTCGTGATGTCGACGTTGGCAAAGTTGTGGCCAATCTCGAACACGGAAGGCAGGCGCTTCATGATGGCATCCACGCCGAGGTGGGTCATGTCCAGCAGGATGTAGTCCTTGTTCGGACCGCAGCCGCGGCCTTCCTTGATTTCCTGGTCCATCGAACGGGACACGAAATCGCGTGGTGCGAGGTCTTTCAGCGTCGGGGCATAACGCTCCATGAAACGCTCGCCTTCACTGTTGCGCAAAATCGCGCCTTCACCGCGGCAGCCTTCGGTCAGCAACACGCCTGCGCCGGCCACGCCGGTGGGGTGAAACTGCCAGAACTCCATGTCTTCCAGCGGGATGCCGGCGCGTGCCGCCATGCCCAGGCCGTCGCCGGTGTTGATGAAAGCGTTGGTCGATGCGGCAAAAATCCGGCCTGCACCGCCGGTGGCAAGCATGGTGGTCTTGGCCTCGAAGATGTGAACGTCGCCGGTTTCCATTTCAATCGCGGTCACGCCGACCACGTCGCCGGCTTCATCACGAATCAGGTCGAGTGCCATCCATTCAACGAAGAAGCTGGTTTTTTCCTTCACGTTCTGCTGGTACAGCGTGTGCAGCATGGCGTGGCCGGTACGGTCGGCCGCGGCGCAGGCGCGCTGAACGGGCTTTTCCCCGTAGTTGGCGGTGTGGCCGCCAAACGGGCGCTGGTAAATCGTGCCGTCGGGGTTGCGGTCAAAAGGCATGCCCATGTGCTCAAGGTCATAAACAACCTTGGGTGCTTCGCGGCACATGTATTCGATCGCATCCTGGTCACCGAGCCAGTCGGAGCCCTTGACGGTATCGTAGAAGTGGTAGTGCCAGTTGTCTTCGCTCATGTTGCCGAGGGACGCGCCGATGCCGCCCTGGGCTGCGACGGTGTGTGAGCGTGTCGGGAACACCTTGGACAGCACGGCGACGTTGAGGCCGGCACGTGCCAGCTGCAGGGAGGCACGCATGCCGGAGCCGCCGGCACCGACGATGACGACGTCAAATTTGCGCTTTGGGAGTTTGGATGTTGCGGTCATGGTTTTTTATGTGGGGTATGTGTTGTCTTGTGGGGCGGTGGCTGATCAGACGCGCCACAGCACCTGGATGGCCCAGCCGGCACAACCCACCAGCCATGCAATCGTGAAGACATTCAGAACCAGCTTGAGCCAGACCGGCTTGATGTAGTCCATCCAGATGTCGCGCATGCCGACCCACACGTGATAGAGCAGCGCGATGATGACCACAAAGGTCAGCGTTTTCATCCATTGGGCGGAGAAGATGCCGGACCATTTGTCGTAGCCGATGGGGCCTTTGCTGAAGATGACCTGGCCGAGCACCACCAGGGTGAACAGTGCCATCAATGCTGCGGTGACACGCTGTGCCAGCCAGTCGCGCAAACCGTAGTGGGCACCGACAACGATGCGTTTTGAGCCGTAATTAACTGCCATTTTTTATCTTCCTCTAATCAGTACAGGCCAAACAGCTTGGCGCCGAGAATCAGCGCCAGGCCAATGCTCAGGACCAGCGTGACGATGGCTGAAGTCTTGCCGAATTCCTTGCTGACCGCGGCGTGGCTGGTGTCCATCCACAGATGGCGCAGGCCGGCGATGAAGTGATGCAGGTAAGCCCAGATCAGGGCCAGTGCCACCAGTTTCCAGATGAAGCCGGGGAGGTACAGCATGCCGACATTGAAGGCTGCCTTGAATTTTGCGAATGAGATTTCGGAAGAAATCGAGGTGTCAAACATCCAGATGATGAAGGGCATCAGCAAGAACATGATGGCCCCGCTGATGCGGTGGAGGATGGAGACGATGCCGGCGGCGGGCAAACGGTAGGTGGGGAGGTCGGTGAGGGCGTTGATGTTGCGGAACTCGGGCCGCTTCTTCGCTACGGTTGTCGCTGATTCGGACATACTTGGCTTTCTATATTTTGAGTAACTGCTTGGTAACCGGCAATATTTGCTCAATTCAGGATTCTATTGCAATGCAGCATGAGCTTATGCGCGGGGCTGACATGACTGAAACTTTTGCTCGGGTTAGGTAGTTTTACCGACGTTACCAGGCAACCGGGTCTTTCTCGGGCCCGGATTCACCCCTAGAGTGAGTTGAGATCCTTCAGCATTTCCGCCGCGCGCAGGCCGACTTCCTCGCGCTGGCCGGCTGTCATGCGCTGCAGGTTTTTGACCATCAGCGCAGTGCGCGGGTTGTTGGCCAGTTCGGTTTCGTGCTTGTCCATGAAGTTCCAGTACAGCGTGGTCATGGGGCAGGCGGCGGGGCCGGTGCGTGTTTCGGGCTCGTATTTACAACTGCTGCAATAGTTACTCATGCGTTTCACGTAGGCGCCGCTGGCGATGTAGGGCTTGGACGTGAAGCGCCCGCCATCGGCAAACAATGCCATGCCCGCCGTGTTGGGCAGTTCCACCCATTCGATCGCATCCACGTAAACGGCAAGGTACCAGTCGCAAAGCTGCTGTGGCGTGATTTGCGCGATCACGCCGAACATGCCCGTCACCATCAGTCGCTGGATGTGGTGCGAGTAGCCGTTTGTCAATGTCTGCTCGATGCACTGGCGCATGCAGTTCATATGCGTATCGCCCGTCCAGTACCAGGCGGGCAGGGCGTTGACATGCCCGAAATGGTTGGCGGTCTTCAATCCCGGCATGTCCAGAAAATAAATGCCTCGGATGAATTCCCGCCAGCCCAGTATCTGACGTATGAAGCCCTCGACGCCGGCCAGGTCCAGGCCGCGTTCCCGCCATGCATTTTCAGCGGCCAGAATGACTTCCAGCGGGTTGAGCAGCTTCAGGTTGAGCGAACTCGCCAGCAGGGAATGCCAGCCGAAATCAAGATGTGTCCACATGGCGTCCTGGTGGACCCCGAACAGGGGAAGACGATGTTCAATAAAGTCATTCAGCGCATGCAGGGCGTCTTCTCGTGTCACCGGCCAGTTGAAATGGTCAAGTTTGCCGGGGTGGGCGCCAAATTTTCTTTCAACCAGTGCCATCACCTCGCGGGTCATTGCATCGGGCTCGAACACCGGAAGCTGTGGCACGTCCTGGGGACCTTTACGGCCAAAACCCTTTCGATTTTCGGCGTCGTAATTCCACTTCCCGCCGACAGGTTTGCCGCCATCCGTCAGCACCCGGTATTGCTTGCGCATGGTGCGGTAGAAAAACTCCATGCGAAGGCTGGCGGACTGGCCAGCCCAGGTGCGGAACTGTGAAAAGCTGCATAAAAAGTGCCTGTCTTCGCGCCACTCAAGCCCGATGGGTGTGCCATGCCTGCATTGATCCATGAGCTCTTCAATCAGGTGCCTGACCCGCACGTCGCCGGGTTCCACACAGATCACGCGCTGCGGCTGGTACTTCAGGAGGGCGGCCTGGAGTCCATCGGCCAGTGTGGCGTCGCCTTCGACATCCAGCGCGCGATATTCAATACGCAAGAGAGGCTGCCGCTTTGAGAGGTCATGTGCGAAGTGACGCATGGCCGACAGAAAAAGGGTGGTGCGCGCCTTGTGCGACCAGACGTGAGTTGATTCCTCCGTTGCCTCAACCATCAAAACAACGTCCTGCGCTGCGTCAAGGCCGTCAAAAGCCGACGATTGCTGGTCCAGCTGGTCGCCCAGAACGATCACGAGATGACGGCACGAATCTGGTTTCATACCAATCATTCTAATTTGTGACTGATTGGTATTTCTCTGGTCCCTCGTTAACCCGGCCGTCATGACGGGATTTCCAGGGGGCTAGGGTGTGCCGGGCTTTGCGGGTTTGTTGTTCTTGCCTGCGCGACAGGCATCGGAGCAGTATTTAACCTCGTCCCAATTCCTTGCCCAGCTTTTTCGCCAGGCCATCTCGCGCCCGCAAGCGACACACGTCTTGCTGGGCAAGGCTGCCTTGTTGCCCTTGAAACCGGCCATGGGATAACCTGCCTAGTTCAGCGTGTTGTGGTAGTGGTGCGTATCGGTGCGGTAGTAGCCGCGCCGCAGCTCCATCGGTACATCCTGATAGGTGTAGGCGATGCGTTCCACGCTCAGAAGAGGGGTGCCTGGCGCGACCTTCAGCAGCAATTCGCGGCCATCGGTTGCAGGTTCTGCGCGAATTTTTTCTTCGGCCCTGACCATGCGCACGTTGAACTCGGTTTCAAACAGCGCGTACATGGGGCCCTGGTAGCTCGCCAGCCGTTCAGCGGTCAAACCTTTGAAGGGCGCGGCCGGAAGCCAGATGTCTTCAAGAATCGTCGGCGTGCCCGCAAAACTCAAGACACGGCGCGCCTGCAATACGGAGTCACCTGTGCGCAAGGCCAGCGTGCGCGCGATGTCCGCGGGCGCACGCAGGCGACGGCAATCAATGATCTCGCGCTGCGCGGGGCCTTCACTGCCGGGTGTGCCGCTGTCGGGCACCAGCTTGAGGAAGCGGAATTGAACCGTTTGCTCTGCATGCGTGGCGACAAAAGTGCCCTTGCCCTGACGGCGCACCACGAGGTTGTCTGTCGCCAGTTCGTCAATCGCCTTGCGCACTGTGCCCTGGCTCACGCGGTAGCGCGCAGCGAGATCCATCTCTGACGGAATGGCTTCTCCAGGTTTCCATTCGCCGGATTGCAGGCTCTGCAAAATCAGGCCCTTGATCTGCTGATACAGCGGGCTGAAGGCAGGCGTTGCCCCTGCAAAATCGTCGGCAGAAGGCGCGGTTGGGAAGGGTGGAACGGCAGCCATGGCTATTGGATGGGATGATTGGCAATCATATCTTATATAAGACATAAGACAAATTGACGTTAACCCTTTTTCGGGCGTAAAATCTTGCGCTGAACCAGCGCTCCGGCTGGCGTGTTGCGACACGTCAAACGCCGCATTTCACCTCCCGAATCCACCAGATTTCCAATCTAACCAACTTGAAAGTCCTTCAACCATGAGCAAGAAACCCGTCCGCGTCGCAGTTACCGGTGCAGCTGGCCAAATCGGTTACGCCCTGTTGTTCCGCATTGCTTCCGGCGAAATGCTGGGCAAGGACCAGCCCGTGATTCTCCAGTTGCTGGAAGTACCCGTTGAAGGTCCGCAAAAAGCGCTCAAGGGCGTGATGATGGAACTCGACGATTGCGCCTTCCCGCTGCTGGCCGGTATGGAAGCGCACAGCGACCCGATGACTGCCTTCAAGGATGCCGACTATGCGTTGCTCGTCGGTTCGCGTCCGCGCGGCCCTGGCATGGAGCGTGCCGAGCTGCTCGCTGTCAACGGCGCCATCTTCACGGCGCAGGGCAAGGCGCTCAACGCCGTTGCCAGCCGCAACGTCAAGGTGCTGGTTGTCGGCAACCCGGCCAACACCAACGCCTACATCGCCATGAAGAGTGCGCCTGACCTGCCACGCAAGAATTTCACCGCCATGCTGCGCCTGGACCATAACCGCGCCGCCAGCCAGATCGCTGCCAAGACCGGCAAGCCAGTGGCCGACATCGAAAAACTCACCGTCTGGGGCAACCACTCGCCGACGATGTACGCCGATTACCGTTTCGCCACCATCAAGGGCGAAAGCGTTGCCAGGATGATCAACGACCAGGAATGGAACGCCAACACCTTCCTGCCAACCGTGGGCAAGCGCGGTGCCGCCATCATTGAGGCGCGCGGCCTGTCATCTGCCGCATCGGCCGCCAACGCTGCCATCGATCACATGCGCGACTGGGCGCTGGGCACCAATGGCAAATGGGTCACCATGGGCATTCCTTCGGATGGCCAGTATGGCATTCCAAAAGACATGATGTTCGGTTTCCCCGTCACCTGCGAAAACGGCGAATACAAACTGGTCGAAGGCCTGGAGATTGACGCTTTCAGCCAGGAACGCATCAACAAGACCCAGGAAGAACTGCAAGGCGAACAGGACGGCGTGAAGCACCTGCTCTGATCGTCCTCACAACAGACCTGATCCGGGCCAAGAACTTGACCCCACTGTGCTCATGAGCGACTGGAATCCATCGCTCTACAGCCGTTTTGAAGACGAACGGACCCGTCCTGCGCGAGAGCTGCTGGATCGGGTGCCGCTTTCAAAAGCGGTGCATGTTGTTGACCTGGGTTGCGGTCCGGGCAATTCGACCGAACTGCTGGTCAGGCGCTTTGCTGGCGCTACCGTGGTGGGTACGGACAATTCGCAAACCATGCTCGACAGTGCGCGCAAGCGTTTGCCGGGTGTGCCGTTTGAGCTCAGCGACATTTCAGTCTGGAAGCCGGCTCAGGCGCCGGACGTGATTTATGCGAACGCCGCCCTCCAGTGGGTGGGTCATCATGAAACCCTGCTTCCGCGCCTGTTTGCATCGCTGGCCCCGGGGGGCGTCCTTGCCATCCAGATGCCCGACAACCGCAACGAACCGACGCATCGCGCCATGCGTGAAGTCGCAGCGCTTGAGCCCTGGTCCAGCACGATTGGCGAGTCTGCTGCACTGCGTACGGCCATCTTGCCGCTGCAGGCCTATTACGACTTGCTGGCGCCGCAAGCTGCGCAGGTTGACGTCTGGCACACGGTTTACCAGCACCCCATGGCATCACCTGCGGCGATTGTGGAATGGGTGAGTGCAACAGGCCTCAAGCCTTTCGTCGAGCCGCTCAGCCCTGATCTGCGCGCGTCTTATCTCGCCGAGTATGAAAGGCGCATCGCCGCTGCGTACCCGCCGCGCGCTGACGGCAAATTGCTGCTGGCCTTTCCGCGCATGTTTATCGTGGCACAGCGCAAACCATGACGACTGCCGTTCACCCGAGAACCGCATTGCTGGGTGCACAGGCTGGCGCCATTGTCTTGCCGGTTTGCGACCACTACAGCGGCGTTGAAGCGCGCATGCGCAAGAGCCTGCAGTTGCAGGCCGACATGATGGAGGAATTCGGCGCCTGTGTTTTTGACGTCACGCTGGATTGTGAAGACGGCGCACCCGTCGGTGGCGAAGCAGACCACGCCGCGATGGTGGTGGCGCTGGCTGCATTGGCTGCAGACAGGGCCCGGGTTGCCGTGCGTGTGCATGCGGTGGACCATCCGGCGTTTGACTCCGACATGGCGGTGATCGCCGGCAAGCTGTCGCGTCACCTGTGCCACATCATGGTGCCCAAGGTTGAATCTGTGGATGATGTTGTCAGGGCTGAAAAAGCATTGATCGCCGCTTCCGCGCAAGACCTTCCGCTTCATGTGCTGGTGGAGTCACCGCTGGCTGTTCGAAATGTCTTTGATATTGCGGCGCACCCCCGCGTGCAGTCCATCAGCTTCGGCCTGATGGATTTTGTTTCCAGCCACGGTGGTGCAATTCCCTCGGGTGGCATGAGCGGGCAGGGCCAGTTCACGCATCCGCTGGTCGTTCGTGCCAAGCTTGAAATTGCTTCTGCCTGCCACGCTTACGGCAAGGTACCTTCGCATTGTGTTGTCACAGAGTTCAATGACACTGCGGCCATGTCAACTGCCGCACGCCGTGCCTCGCGCGAATTGGGCTACACCCGCATGTGGAGTATTCATCCGAACCAGATCCGACCGATTCTCGAAGCCTTTGCCCCTGGCGAAGGTGAAATTGAAGATGCTGCAAAAATAATAGCTGCCGCCGCTCGCGCCGATTGGGCTCCCACCAGTTTCGACGGAACGCTGCACGACCGTGCAAGTTACCGTTTCTTCTGGCAGTTGCTTGAGCGTGCGCACCAGACGGGCCGGGCATTACCGGAGGAGGCTCAGGCTTATTTCGCCTGAGGCATTCAAACATCCATCCATTTATGCCGATTGTTTCAAGGAACCCCATGAAAAGTTTTCTCACCGTTGCGCTGATTCTTGCTGCTCCTGCCGTCGTCCTGGCGCAGGCCGCTGCACCGGCCGCTCCGGCCAAAGCGCCCGCCAAACCGGCCGCCAAGGCACCTGCCAAGAAGAGCCCGGCGGAAGTCAGGCGTTCAGCCCTCAAGGCGGTTGAAGAGGTGACGCCGATTGATGACGACCCTAACGTCAAGCTCACTGACGCAGATCTGGAACTCGCCAAGCGGGTATACGTGGGTGTCATTCCCTGCGAACTTGGCGCCAATGTCACCATCACAGCGAGCGAAAAACGGCCGGGTTTTTTCCTGGTTCAGACCAAGGGCGCGCGTTTCAGCATGCACCCGGTTGAGGCCCGCACCGGAGCCATTCGCCTTGAAGACCCGCGCCGCGGCGCGCTCTGGATTCAGCTGGGCAACAAGTCCATGCTGATGAGCCAGAAACTGGGCACGCGTCTTGCTGATGAATGCATGAGCCCGGCCCAGATGACGATGGCGGAGGACCTCAAGAAAAACCCGATCCCGAGCCTGCTGGATGCGCCAGTGAAACCTGCTGCAGCCGCTTCTGCAGCGACCGCTTCAGCACCCGCAGCATCCGCCGCCAAATAAAAAAACTCACCCTCGATTTTGATTACAGGAGAAGCCAGCATGTCAGCCGAAGCCAATTTTTTGCAAACCTACCGTAACCATGTTGCCGAACGTTCGGTGCTCGGCATTCCGCCGCTGCCCCTGTCCGCAAAGCAGACCGGTGAAGTGATTGAACTGCTCAAGAACCCCCCCAAGGGTGAAGAAGCGTTCCTGGTGGACCTGATCACGCACCGTGTGCCGGCCGGCGTTGATGCCGCGGCCAAGGTCAAGGCCAGCTATCTGGCTGCGGTCGCGCATGGCACTGAAAAGTGCGCGTTGATCTCGCGTGAAAAAGCCACGCAGCTGCTGGGCACCATGCTGGGCGGCTACAACATCAGCCCCATGATCGAGCTGCTCGACGACGCAGAAGACAGCGTCGCCACGCAGGCTGCCAGCGGCCTCAAAAACACCCTGCTGATGTTCGACCAGTTTCACGATGTGCAGGAAAAAGCCACCAAGGGCAACAAATACGCCAAGGCTGTGTTGCAGAGCTGGGCTGATGCCGAGTGGTTCACCAGCCGCCCAGAGGTGCCTGAATCCATCAAGCTGACCGTCTTCAAGGTCGCTGGTGAAATCAACACAGACGATCTCTCGCCAGCACCCGATGCCTGGAGCCGCCCCGATATTCCGCTGCACGCCCTGGCGATGCACAAGAATGCCCGCCCCGGCATCACGCCTGAAGAAGACGGCAAGCGCGGCCCCGTCAAGTTTATCGACGAACTCAAGGCCAAGGGCAACCTCGTCGCCTACGTGGGCGACGTGGTCGGTACCGGTTCTTCACGCAAGTCGGCCACCAACTCGGTGTTGTGGTTCACCGGCGAAGACATTCCATTCGTGCCGAACAAGCGTTTCGGCGGCGTCTGCCTGGGCTCGAAGATCGCCCCGATTTTCTACAACACCATGGAAGATTCCGGTGCTTTGCCTATCGAGCTCGATGTGAGCCAGATGGCCATGGGCGATGTGATCGAGCTGCGCCCCTACGAAGGCAAGGCCCTCAAGGACGGCAAGGTCATCGCCGAGTTCAAGCTGAAAAGCGATGTGCTCCTCGATGAAGTGCGCGCCGGCGGCCGCATTCCGCTGATCGTTGGCCGTGGCCTCACCGCCAAGGCACGTTTCGCGCTCGGCCTCCCGCTGTCCACCCAGTTCCGTTTGCCTGTCGCGCCTGAAGACAACGGCCGCGGCTTCACGCTGGCGCAAAAGATGGTCGGACGCGCTGTCGGCCTGCCTGAAGGCCAGGGCGTGCGCCCCGGTACCTACTGCGAGCCCAAAATGACGTCTGTGGGCTCACAGGACACCACCGGCCCCATGACCCGCGACGAACTGAAAGACCTGGCCTGCCTGGGTTTCAGTGCTGACCTCGTCATGCAATCCTTCTGCCACACGGCGGCCTACCCCAAGCCCGTCGACGTGAAGATGCACCACGAATTGCCGGAGTTCATGAGCGACCGCGGCGGCATTCCTCTGCGTCCGGGCGACGGCATCATCCACAGCTGGCTCAACCGCATGCTGCTGCCCGACACCGTCGGCACGGGCGGCGACAGCCACACGCGTTTCCCCATCGGCATCAGCTTCCCCGCAGGCTCCGGCCTGGTGGCTTTCGGCGCTGCCACCGGCGTCATGCCGCTGGACATGCCCGAGTCGGTGCTGGTGCGCTTCAAGGGCGAAATGCAGCCCGGCATCACCCTGCGTGACCTGGTCAACGCCATTCCGCTTTACGCCATCAAGGCAGGCCTGCTGACGGTTGCCAAGCAGGGCAAGAAGAACATCTTTTCTGGCCGCATTCTTGAAATCGAAGGTTTGCCGAACCTCAAGGTCGAGCAGGCGTTTGAACTCAGCGACGCTTCTGCAGAGCGTTCTGCCGGCGGCTGCACGGTGCACCTGAACAAGGAACCCATCATCGAGTACATCAACAGCAACATCACCATGCTCAAGTGGATGATTGCTTCGGGTTACTCGGACGTGCGCACCATCAACCGCCGCATCGCCGCCATGCAGGCATGGCTGGCAGACCCGCAATTGCTCAAGGGCGATGCAGATGCCGAATACGCCGCCGTCATTGAGATCGACCTGGCCGACATCCACGAGCCTATCGTCGCCTGCCCGAATGATCCGGATGATGTGAAGACCCTGTCGGATGTTGCTGGCGCCGTGATTGATGAAGTGTTCATCGGCAGCTGCATGACCAACATCGGCCATTTCCGCGCAGCCTCCAAGCTGCTCGAAAACAAGCGTGACATCCCGGTCAAGTTGTGGATGGCGCCGCCGACCAAGATGGATGCCAAGCAACTGACCGAAGAGGGCCATTACGGCGTTCTGGGTTCCGCCGGTGCGCGTATGGAAATGCCGGGTTGCAGCCTCTGCATGGGCAACCAGGCGCAGGTGAAAGAGGGCGCCACGGTGTTCTCGACGTCTACCCGCAACTTCCCCAACCGCCTTGGCAAAAATTCCAATGTCTATCTGGGTTCGGCTGAACTGGCGGCGATCTGCTCCAAGCTGGGCCGCATCCCGACCAAGGCCGAGTACATGAGCGACATGGGCGTTCTGACCGCATCCAGCGATCAGATTTACCAGTACCTGAACTTCGACCAGGTCAAGGATTACACCGACATGGCAGACACGGTCAAGGCGCCAGCGACGGCCTGATTGCCTCGCGCATAAAAAAGCCCCGTAGCAGCGCTGCGGGGCTTTTTTGTTTCCGGCCAGGAACGTTGAAAGGCTACAAACCTGCCGGCAGCGGGTCAACAATCCGCAACTCCGATCCGTCGACAAAACGTACGTACCAGAACTCTGGGGCTTCCGGCGCATTGGGGCGCACATAACTGACATTGCCGGGCGCGATATAGACCGTGCTCGCGCCGTCTCCCGGCGTGGTCGCAAGATAGTGGCGCGTTGCACCGACCAGACCATTGCTCTTCAACGCTGCAGCGATTGAACTGACCACTGTCCCGACAGATTCGGTCACCGCATTGACCACCGTGCCCTGTCCAGGCAGATGTATGGTCGTGTGCCCGAGCAGGTCTGCCCTCGATGCCTCTACATAAAGAACCGCCTCCGGATTGATTCGCAGATCGTCCGGGGCTGTCGGGTCAGTGGCCTTGTTGAAGGCAATAAAGGTCATGGGCCATTGTGTTCATGCGCTTGTTGAACGGTCTCGGGTGGCGGGTCAGGAGACGCTCAGTTCCTTGTGCTCGCCCAGCTTTTGCGGTGGTTCGCCGGTGATGGCCGCCTTGGCCATCTTTGCCAGCTGCACCATCTTGCTGTCCTTGATGTCCCAGTATTCGGCATGGCCGATGGCAACTTTCAGGAGCGCCAGATCGGGGTCGTTGACCCCGCCCGGGAACCAGGCTTTGGCCATCGAGGTGAAGAGTGCTTCCTTTTTTGCCTGATCGTCAGAAATGGTGGCCAGGCCAGAAACAGACACATAGCTGTCAGCCCCCGGATCTGCATACGAGATATTCACGTTGCCGTCCTGCTGGATACGCTGCCCGAGTTCGCTTTTGCGCGAGATGAAAAAGTACAGGTTGGCGCCTTCATCACCTGACTTGTTTTGTGTGGTCAGCGGATGGCTGTGAAGTTCGCCATTGGCATGCTTGTGTGTCAGCATGCCGAATTTGATGTCCTTGATCAGGTCCCAGAGAGTTTGCTGGTCAGTCTTGTTGCTCATCGAATGCTCCATGAATTTGGTGGTTAATGTTTCACTCTAGGATGTGCATGCACGCGTCTGCATCAGCGGTGGGCGGCGGGGGCTGTCAGCCATGACCGACAGCACTCTCTGGACCTGAGTCGCCTACATCGACTGCAAAACCTGCCGCGTGAAGTCATCTGCAGGAAAGAACGTTTCCAGCGCCAGCTCCTGCAGGGTCACGTCAACGGGTGAACCGAAGATGGTGGTGGTGCTGATGAATGTCAGCACGCCTGCAGGTGTGCGAAATTTGAAGGGCATGACCACCCCGGCGTGTTCGCCCTCCAGTGCGTCATTGCTTGCGCTGTCATGCACCGGGTAGGCCTTGAGTTCTGCCAGCAGTTCAACCAGCACCGGGTCAGCCGTTGCTGCAACCTGCTGGCGCAGACGCTCGAACAAATGGCTTCGCCACTGCACCAGATTGACGATGTTTTTTGCAATGCCTTGAGGGTGCAGGCTGAGCCGCAGCACGTTCACGGGCGCCTGCAGCAGCAACGCATCTGCACCCGCCATCAACGCCGGCACCATGCGGTTCGCTGCGATCAGGTTCCAGTGCCTGTCAATCGCCAGCGCAGGGTTGGGCTCATGGCATTTGAGCAGTAACTCGACGGCCTGTCGTGCGGCATCCAGTGCAGGGTCGGCCAGCGGGCGTTCGCGGTACATCGGGGCGTAACCGGCAGCCACCAGCAGTGCATTGCGCTCGCGTAGCGGAATGTCCAGGCGCTCGGTGAGCCTGAGCACCATCTCCCTGCTCGGCACAGAGCGGCCTGTTTCCACAAAGCTCAGGTGCCGTGTGGAGATGTCCGCCTCATGTGCCAGGTCCAGCTGGCTCAGGCGCCTGTGCTGGCGCCAGTGTCTGAGGTGGTCGCCAAAGGCTTGCGGGGTTGTTGGGTTGCGACGGGCGGGGCCAGGATGCTGGATGGATGCGCTCATGCCGACATGGTAAGGCTGGGCGGCAGGCCTTTCCATTACGTCCCACGTCATGGCTTTGGGTAGCGCGAGCCGCAATCATGGCCTGCATGCCGCACCGATTGACAGCCAGGTGCGCCACTACCTTCCCCATCCGGCTGTCAAGACTTCAAGGAGTTGCAGATGTCTTCAGGTTCTGTTTTTTCGTCTCCCCGCTTCATGCGCATTGTGCTGCGTGTGGACGCACTGTCTTGTGTCGCCTGCGGTCTGCTGCAGGTGGCATTCACATCGCAGCTGGCCGGGCTTCTGGGTTTGCCCGGCCCGTTGCTGGCCTTCACCGGTGAGTTTCTTCTGGTCTATGCGGCAGCGGTTCTTTTTTTGTCGACGCGTCAGCCGATGCCGCGAATGTTTGTAGGCGCACTGGCCGCCGGCAACCTGGTCTGGGCAGTCGCCTGCGTTATTTTGCTCATCAGCGGCGGCGTACAGCCGACTGTTTCGGGCGTGGGCTACGTCGCGCTGCAAGCCCTGACAGTGGCAATCCTGGCCGGGCTGCAGTACCTTGGCTGGCAGGCGACCGCGTTGAAACCGGCCTGGTAACCGGCAGGCAGCAATAACGCACGTGTGGGTTGGGTTTTGCGTTCGTGGTGTGGCCGGCGCGCCCACTGAATGACAGAATGGGGCCTGTGGTTCAATAAAAAGGAGTCAGCCTTGGCCAAGTCCCCCGCCCCACGTCAGTCACACGCCGCCGGTCACGCTTTCGCATCAACCTTCAAGTCTTTCAAGACGGCATCCGGCAAGACCGGCAACTTCTATTCGCTGCCGGCCCTGGCCAAACAGTTTCCCAATATTTCGCGCCTGCCGGTGTCGATGCGCATCGTGCTCGAGTCGGTGCTGCGCAATTGCGACGGCAAGCGCGTGACGGCAGAGCACGTGGCGGAGCTGGCCAACTGGAAGCCCAACGCCGCGCGCACGCAGGAGATCCCTTTTGTCGTCTCCCGCGTCGTGCTGCAGGATTTCACCGGCGTGCCGCTGCTGGCCGATCTGGCCGCCATGCGAAGCGTGGCCGTCAAGCTGGGCAAGAACCCCAAGCAGATCGAACCGCTGGTGCCGGTGGACCTGGTGGTGGACCACTCCATCATGGTCGATTACTACGGCAAGAAGAACTCGCTCGACCTCAACATGAAGCTGGAGTTCCAGCGCAACAACGAGCGTTATGAATTCATGAAGTGGGGCATGCAGGCCTTTGACACCTTCGGCGTTGTGCCGCCAGGCTTCGGCATCGTGCACCAGGTCAACCTTGAATACCTGGCGCGCGGCGTGCACAAGACGGCAGACGACGTCTATTACCCCGACTCACTGGTCGGTACGGACAGCCACACCACCATGATCAACGGCATTGGCGTGGTCGCCTGGGGTTGCGGCGGCATCGAGGCCGAGGCCGCGATGCTGGGTCAGCCGGTTTATTTCCTGACGCCAGACGTCGTAGGCTTTGAACTCACAGGCCGCCTGCGTGAAGGCGTGACCGCCACCGACCTGGTGCTGCGCGTCACGGAGCAGCTTCGCAAGGAAAAAGTCGTCGGCAAGTTTGTCGAGTTTTTTGGCGAAGGCACACGTACCCTTGCGCTGCCTGACCGTGCCACGATCGGCAACATGGCGCCTGAATACGGCGCCACCATGGGCTTCTTCCCCGTCGATGAAAAAACCATCGATTATTTTGTTGGCACAGGCCGCACCAAAGCCGAGATCGAAGCGTTCGAGGCCTATTTCAAGGCGCAGGGACTGTTCGGCGTGGCCAAGGCAGGTGACATTGATTATTCGCAGGTCGTCAAACTCAACCTGGGCGACGTGACGCCCAGCCTGGCCGGCCCCAAGCGCCCGCAGGACCGTATTGAACTGGGCAACGTGGCCACGCAGTTCAAGTCGCTGTACAGCAAGCCGATTTCGGAAAATGGCTTCAACCAGCCCGAAGGCATGCTCAAGACCCGGCACCAGGTGCGTCACAGCGACGAAGGCCGGCAGGACACACTGCCAGCCGCACCGCCCACACCGGCCGGAGCCGCGCGTACAGTCGTCGAGATGGAAGGCAACCGGCCAACGATGGCGCATGCGCACTCCACAATCAATGCCACCTCGAGCGCGCCTGCCGCACCGGCATCACAGTCTGCAGAAGGCATCACGGTGGGCAATGGCGACGTGCTGATTGCTGCCATCACCAGCTGCACCAACACCTCCAACCCCAGTGTGCTGCTGGCTGCGGGCCTGCTGGCCAAGAAGGCGGTTGAAGCGGGCCTCAAGGTACAGCCGCACATCAAGACCTCGCTGGCCCCGGGCTCACGTATCGTGACCGAGTACCTGACCGAGACAGGCCTCTTGCCCTATCTGGAGAAGCTGGGCTTTGCGCTCGCCGGGTATGGCTGCACCACCTGTATCGGCAACGCGGGCGACCTGACGCCCGAACTGAACGAGGCCATCACCAAGAGCGACCTGGTGTGCGCCGCCGTGCTGTCGGGCAACCGTAACTTCGAGGCGCGCATCCATCCCAACCTCAAGGCCAACTTCCTGGCCAGCCCGCCGCTGGTCGTGGCCTATGCGATCGCCGGCACGGTGATGCGCGACCTGATGACCGAGCCTGTCGGCAAGGGCAAGGGTGGCAAGGATGTCTACCTGGGCGACATCTGGCCGACGACTGAAGAAATCCAGAAGCTGCTGAAGTACGCGATGAACGGCAAGGCCTTCCGCGAGAACTACGCCAAGGTCAAGCTTGAACCCGGCAAGCTCTGGGAAAAGATCAAGGGCGTCAAGGGCAATGCCTACACCTGGCCCAAGAGCACCTATATTGCCGAGCCGCCTTTCTTTGCCGACTTCACCATGGCAGTGGGCGCTGAAACCAGTGTGGCTGTCAATGGCGCGCGCGTCATGGCGCTGTTTGGTGATTCCATCACCACCGACCACATCTCGCCGGCCGGCTCCATCAAGGCGTCTTCGCCTGCGGGCCAGTGGCTGCAGGAGCACGGTGTGCAGAAGGCCGACTTCAACAGCTACGGCGCACGGCGCGGCAACCACGACGTGATGATGCGCGGCACCTTTGCCAATGTGCGCATCAAGAACCTGATGATCCCGCCCGACGCCAGCGGCTCGCGCGAAGAGGGCGGCGTCACGCTGTTCCAGCCGTCGGGTGAAAAGATGTTCATCTACGACGCGGCCATGAAGTACATCGCCGAAGGCACACCCACCGTGATTTTTGCGGGTGAAGAGTACGGCACCGGCTCTTCCCGCGACTGGGCGGCCAAGGGCACCCAGCTGCTGGGTATCAAGGCCGTGGTGGCGCGCAGCTTTGAGCGCATTCACCGCAGCAACCTGGTGGGCATGGGCGTGTTGCCGCTGCAGTTCAAGCATGGCGAATCCTGGCAGCACCTCAAGCTCGACGGCACTGAAACGATTGACGTCGTGCCCGACCAGAAGCTCACGCCGCAGAGCGATGCCAAAGTCATCATCACCCGCACGGATGGTTCGCGCCAGGAAGTCGTGGTCACGCTGCGCATCGACACGCCTATCGAGGTCGACTACTACCGCAACGGCGGCATCCTGCCTTACGTCCTGCGCCAGCTTCTGGCGGCATGACGGGGAACTCCGCCCTCATTGCCGGTGGCGGTATAGGTGGATTGGCAGCGGCTTTGGCCATATCCCGCGCTGGCTGGGATGTGCGTCTTTTTGAGAAGGCGCCTGAATTCAGCGAGGTCGGCGCGGGCATACAGCTGGGTCCCAATGTGATGAAGGTGCTTCATGGCTGGGGCCTGGCACCGGCGCTGGCCCAAGTCGCCGCTTTCCCCGAAAAGCTGCAGGTCCGAAGCGCCACCACCGGCGAACTGCTGGCTGAACTGCCGCTCGGGCAAACGATTGCCACACGCTACGGTGCGCCTTATGCCACCGTGCACCGGGCCGACCTGCACGGCGTGCTGCTTGACGCCGTCCACCAGACCGACACCCGCTTGCATACAGACCGTGCACTGCAGGGCTTTAGCCAGACGCCGCAGGCCGTTTCTGCGCAAACCTCTGGTGCGCCGGATGTGGAGGGCGATGTGCTGGTCGGCGCCGATGGCCTGTGGAGCGCCGTGCGCCAGCAACTGCTGGGCGATGGTGCGCCGCGTCACACCGGCCATCTGGCCTACCGCGCGCTGGTGAAACAGTCGGACCTGCCCGAGCCGCAGCGCTCTAACAACGTGACGGCCTGGCTCGGCCCGCGCATGCACATCGTGCAGTACCCGGTGCGCGGCGGCGACTGGCTGAACGTTGTTGCGCTGGTGGAAGGCGAGGTGGCCGACGGCGCAGACCCCTGGGACCATGAGGCCAACGCAGCCGACCTTGCGGCGGCCACAGCCGGTGCATGTGCGCAGCTGCAGGACCTGGTCGCCGCCCTGCAGGGCTGGCGCGTCTGGCCGCTGTGCGACCGCCAGCCCATGCAGGGTGCCTGGCAGCAGGCACTGGGCCGCGTGGCGCTGCTGGGTGATGCCGCTCACCCCATGCTGCCCTACCTCGCGCAGGGCGCGGGCATGGCGATTGAAGATGCCGCTGAACTGGGCCATGTGCTGTCGGTCGCGCGCGACCCGGCTTTTGACGTGCCGGTCATGCTGCAGCGTTATGCACTCAACCGCTGGCAGCGCAACCGCATGGTGCAGTCCAGAGCCCTGCGCAACGCGCGCATCTTTCACGCCAGCGGCCTGTTGCGCTGGGGGCGTGATCTGTCGATGAAGCTGCTGGGCGAAAAGCTGCTGGACATGCCCTGGCTTTACGGCATCATGCCAAAAACAGCAAATTTTTAACGTGTACGTTAAAAAATGAGCAAAAGTTAACCTGCATATTAACTTTTTGAGCTGTTGGTTCAAATTCAGCCTCCCTGAAGCTCCAAAATCGCCAAAAATGCCTGTTTTCAGGCATCAAATTGGCCTCAAGACCAATGGATACGGGCGTGAGCAGCTACTGAATTAGTAGCAAATCCATCTCAAAACTCCGGTTGGCAGACGCGTCAGACGCAGCTCACAGCCTTCCACATCGTCCGGCGAGTGCGCGCCACATGGTGGGGCACAATTCCCGAATCCCAAAAAAGACAAGGTTCCCCATGACTTCACCAGACAAAAACAGCAACAAGGTCGCACTCGTCACAGGCGCCGGTACCGGGATCGGCAGGGCGGTCGCGCTGGCGTTTTTGCGCGAAGGCTACAGCGTGGTGCTGGCAGGCAGGCGTACGGAGCTGCTGGAGGCCGTGGCCAAAGAGTCGGGCTCCAGCCGCGCACTGGCTGTGGCCACCGATGTGGGCCAGCCGGAATCGGTCCATGCCCTGTTCGCAAAAATCCAGTCGGCGTTTGGCCGCATTGATGTGCTGTTCAACAACGCGGGTGTCAGTGGCATCGGCAAGGGTTTTGAAGACATTGACTTCGAGCACTGGCAGAACATCGTCAACATCAACCTGACGGGCTCTTTCCTCTGCGCGCAGGGCGCCTTCAAAATGATGAAAGACCAGCAACCCCAGGGCGGCCGCATCATCAACAACGGTTCCATCTCGGCGCATGCGCCCCGGCCCAACTCTGCGCCCTACACCTCGACCAAACACGCCATCACCGGCCTGACGAAATCGATCTCTCTGGATGGCCGCAAGTACAACATCGCCTGCGGGCAGATCGACATCGGCAACGCGCTGACGGAGCTGTCGGCACGCATGGCCAAGGGCGTGCCGCAGGCCAACGGCGAAATCGCCATCGAGCCCATGATGGATGTGACCGAGGTCGCCGATGCTGTGGTGCACATGGCCTCGCTGCCGCTGTCGACCAATATCCAGTTCATGACCATCATGGCGACGAAGATGCCATTTGTCGGCAGGGGTTAGCTCATGCAATTCAGTACGGCAAACCTTTCAGACGCCAACCTCGACGCGCAGGTTGTCAACCTGCAATGGCGCAACTTCGGCGGGCGTGATTTTTTCTTTGGCCAGTGCTTTCCACTGCGCGTAGAGCAGGACCACAGGCCGATTGACGAGATGGTCAGCACGCCGGGCGAAGGCCGTGTGCTGGTGGTGGACAGCGGGGGTTCGCTGCGCATCGGCGTGTTCGGCGACCGGCTGGCAGCCATCGCGGTGCGCAACGGCTGGGCGGGCGTCATCGTCAACGGCGCGATACGCGACACCGTCAGGCTCGGGGAGCTTGATCTGGGCGTGAAGGCAATCGGTGTGACCGCGCTCAGAAGCCGCGAACCGAGGCCATCGGTGAAGGGGGAGCCGATTGAATTCGGCGATGTGCGCTTTGAAGCCGGTGACTGGGTGTATTGCGACCAGGACGCTGTCCTGGTGAGCAAGGTCAAGCTGGACCTGAAGGCTGGATAAAGCTGTCCAGCCCCAGGTCTTTAACGTCACTCAATCGTGATGTTGAGGTCCTTGACGACCTGCTGGTTGCGCGCATAGGTATCGCGCGCCAGTTTGGCCGCATCGGCCGAGGTGCCGCCGGTGATCAGCACACCCATGCCGCGCAGCTTTTCCTTGAAGTCCGCCGTCGCCAGGATGGCGTTGATCTCGGTGTTCAGGCGCTGGATCACCGGCGCTGGTGTGCCTGCTGGCGCAAGGATCTGGAAGAACACCGCCGTCTCGACGCCGGCAATGCCGGACTCGGTCATGGTCGGCAGGTTGGGGATCAGGGCCGAGCGTTGCTTCTCCACCAGGCCCACGGGTACCAGTTTGCCTGCGGCGATGTGAGGTGCAGCACCGGCAAGCGCCACGATGGAGAGGGGCACTTCACCAGCCAGCACCGCATTGACGGCAGGCAGCACGCCACGGTAAGGCACATGGTTGAGCTGCGTGCCGGTAGAGCGCTTGAGCATTTCGCCGGCGATGTTCATGGGTGAGCCGGTGCCCGGGCTGCCGTAGCTGGTGGCGCCAGTCTTCTTCAGATAGGCGACGAGCTCCTGCGGCGTCTTGACGTTGATGGACGGGCTGGCCACGATGAGCACGGGCGCGTTGCCTGCCGTCAGGATGGGGGTGAAGTCCTTGATCACGTCGAAGTTCGCGCCACCGGCTTTCGGTGTGAGGATGGGTGCCATGTAGACATCGCTGGGCACGATCACGATGGTGTGGCCGTCGGGCGCAGAACGCGCCACGCTGGATGCGCCGACGAGGCCGCTGGCGCCGGGGCGGTTGTCAACGATGACGGGCTGGCCCAGTTTTGCAGGCAATTTTTCGGACAGCATGCGGGCGATCAGGTCGTTGCTGGAGCCCGGCGCAACCGGCACCACAAAGGTGATGGCCTTGGTTGGCGCCCAGGCCTGTGCGGATGCCGCCACCGGCAGCAGTGCCACCGCAGCGATGGCCATGACGTGCTTGATGAAATGTTTCATGGTTTGTCTCCTTCTTGTTTGAAAATTACAGCGTGATGTTGATGTTCTTGCTTTGCGTGAACGACAGCAGTTCTTCAATCGACTCCTCGCGCCCAATGCCCGACTGCTTGTAGCCGCCATAACCGGTGCCGAGAAAGTGCGGCCCGGCATTGTTGACCCATATAAAGCCGGACTGTACGCGGGATGCCGCACGATGCGCTTTGGCGAGGTCCTTCGTGAAGATCGCGGCCGTCAGGCCGTATTCGACGCGGTTGACCTGCTCGAACATGGCTTCTTCATCGTGCCATTTGATCACTGACAGCACCGGGCCGAAAACTTCTTCATTGGCGATTCTCATATCCTGAGACACGCCGGTGAAAACAGTCGGCTCCACGTAAAAGCCGCCCTGCAGTTCAGGGTCCGATGGAATCTTGCCGCCATACGCGAGCGTCGCACCTTCCTGCTGGCCGAGGGCGATATACCCCATGATTTTTTGCTGCTGCGCGCGCGAGACGATGGCGCCCATGGTGGTGGCGTGGTCGGTGGGAATGCCCGGTTTGTAGTGGCCAATCTTTTTCAGGATGCCGGCAACGACTTCATCATGGATGGACTCGTGCAAAAAGAGGCGTGAAGTCGAGCCGCAGGACTGGCCGCACCAGGTGAAGTTCATGCCGGCGATGGCGCCGTTGATCGCGCGCTCGATGTCAGCATCGCCGTAAACAATGCAGGGGTTCTTGCCGCCGAGTTCCAGCGACACATGCTTGAGCTGTTCGGCCGCCGATTTGGCGACGGCGCGGCCGGTCGGCACGCTGCCGATCAGCGAGACATAAGGCACATCGGGGTGGGCTGTGAGGGCGCTGCCGCACTCGGTGCCGCCGCTCATGATGCTCAGCACGCCTGGCGGGAAGATGCCGTCGATCAGCTCCATGAAACGATAGGCCGACAGCGGCGCCTGGTAGGGCGGCTTCATGATGACGGTGTTGCCAGCGGCCAGCGGCGCGGCGCTCTTGGCCGCGGTGAACATCAGCGGGTGGTTGTAGGCAACGATGCGGCCCACGACACCAAAGGGCTCGCGCACCGACAGGTTCACCACGCCTTCACCCATGGGCATGGTGTCGCCTTTCAGTTCGGTGACCAGACCTGCAAAAAAATCAAACTGCGCGGCTGCGTTGAGCACGTCGCGCGTCATTTCAGCCACCGGGTTGCCGCAGTTGATGGCGTCCAGCATGGCGAGTTCAGTTGCGTTGGCACGCAGGATGGCGGCCACCTTGCGCATCATCACGGCGCGGTCAGCCGGTTTGGTGCGACTCCATGCCGGGAAGGCCTTGTGTGCTGCCGCCACCGCGGCGTTGATGTCGGCGGTGTTGGCCTCCGCGCAGGGGCCGAGCGACTCACCGGTGCCTGGGTTGAGCGTGTCGAGATAGCCGCCCAGGGGCTTGTGCCAGGCACCGGCGTAATACAGGTCGCGGTGCTGGGGCAAGGCTACCGATGTGGCCGTTGTGTCTGTCCGGGTTGTGGCGGCGGTTTGCCGTTCCTTGAGTTCCTGCATGGGGTGCTTTCAGTGAGTAGGTGGATGAGAGGGTTCAGTCGTTGATCGTGACGCCAGTGGCTTTCACAATCTCTGACCATTTCGCGACTTCTTTTTTGAGGTAGTCGGCAAATTCGGGGGTCGATCCGGTCGACGGCTCAAACCCGACGGCGGCAAGCTGCTCGCGCACGTCGGGCTGGCGAAGGATGTCGTGGATCTCTGCATTCAGGCGGCGTGCAATCTCGGGACTGGTTTTTGCCGGTGCCAGCACGCCCACCCAGGACCTGTCTTCAAAGTCACGAAAGCCTGATTCGGCGACGGTGGCAACACCGGGCAATGCGTCGACGCGCTTGAGGCTGGCGACAGCAATGCCCTTGAGGCGGCCGGCCTTGACGTTGGTCATCGCGGTTGGCATGGAGACGCTCACAAGGTCGACATGGCCTGCCACGGCAGCGTTGACCGCAGGCGCACCGCCCTGGTACGGCACATGTACGGCATCCATGCCCAGCAGGTTCCTGAAGATGTAGTGGGCGGTGAGGTGCGATGAACTGCCGATGCCCGCAGTTGAGTAGGTGAACTGGCGGCCCTTGTAGTCGCTGGCCAGGTCCTTGAGACTGGTGGCCGGGTTGGCTGCGTTGCTGGCGAAGAGGTTGGGGGTTGAGGCGGCCAGGGCCACGGGCACAAAATCGGTCACGTTGTAGCCGGCGTTTTTGTACAGGCTGGCATTGACGGCCAATGCCGCCGTCGTCACCAGCAGCGTGTAGCCATCAGGCTCGGCACCTGCAACGACCTTCGCGCCAATGTTGCCACCCGCGCCGCCGCGGTTTTCAACCACCACCGGCTGGCCCAGCCGGGTGCCGAGCCTGACGCCGATCTGCCGCGCGACTGAATCCGCAATGCCGCCCGCTGCAAAGGCCACGACCAGCCTGATCGGCTTGTTGGGGTAGGGCGCTGGCTGCGCCTGTGCAGGTACCGCAAGCATGCTTGCCAGGCCCGCCAGCAGCGCTGAGGCCATTCCGTAAAACTTCGCCCGCATGTTTTGTCTCCAGTCCAGTTGTTTTATTGACCGTGCGCTGCGGCTGATGCGTGGCCCACACGGCCCGCACGGTTCGAGGCGTGATCGTAGGACGGGCAGGGCGCCGTATCAAATGGATTGGGTCCATAGTGCAAATGGACGATCTGGATTCAGTGCCTGTTTGCCTCGCGTGCGGGGCGGGCGTCCAGGCTCAGGGTTTTGCCCGGCGGCTGGGCACTACCTGGCGCGGTAGCTGATCGCGCAGAGGTTGCGAAACCACTGGTTGGCCGGGTCGCGGTGCATGCGCGTGTGCCACTGCATGCAGAGATCAATCTCCGGCAGTTCAAAAGGCAGGGGCACGATGCGCACATTGGCCAGCCTCGTCATGGAGATGGCCGGGCCTACGGGCGCGGTCAGGACCAGGTCGCAGGCGGCGATGGTGGATGCCAGCCCGCTCCAGTAGGGCACCGACAAACCGATCCTGCGCTTGATGCCCTTGGATGAAAACTGCGTCACCAGCAACTGGTCAAGGATGGAGTGGATGGACACCGCCGGGTGATAGGCGATGTGCGAGGCGGCGATGTATTCGGCCTCGCTCAGCGTTTTGCCGATGGTCGGGTGGTCGTTACTGACGACGCAGGTCCAGGTTTCTGCAAACAGTGACTGGCGGTGAAAGTCCGCACCCAGGTCCGGCAGGAAGCCCATGGCCAGGTCCAGCTCGCCATCGACCATGGCCTGCTTGGCATCGCGCAGCGGCAGCGCCACGGTTTCAAGCGACGCACCCGGGGCTTGCCTGCGCAGCTCCGACACCATGAGTGGCATGTGCACCAGCTGCGCGATGTCGCTCAGCAGCAGCCTGAAGTTGCGTGTGGCCGTGGCCGGTTCAAAAACACGGGTGCGCTGCAGGGTGTCACGCAACTGGTCTAGCGTATTGCGGATCGGGATCTCCAGCTCCATCGCCAGCGGTGACGGCTCCATGCCCTTGGGGGTGCGGATGAACAGCGGGTCACCCAGCGCATCGCGCAGGCGCTGCAGCGAGTTGCTGGTGGCCGACTGCGAAAGGCCGATTTTCTCACCCGCCAGCGTCACGCTGCGGGTGCGCATCAACGCGTCAAACACCACCAGCAGGTTGAGGTCGAGGGTGTTGAAGTTGATGGACATACTTTTGCTTGTGGGCTATTCAGCCCGGAAGACCCGCCTCAAGGCGAATGGAAGTCGTCAGCTCCTCCAGCTGAAAGTGCGGCTTGAGGAAAATCGTCGCACGGTAGCAGCCGGGCTCACCCGGAATGTCGCTTACGACCACACTGGCAGCCCTCAGCGGGAAGCTGGCCTTGACATCTTCTGGTGCATCGTCTTCCAGCAGCACGTAGTTGCTGATCCATGTGTTGATATAGCTCTCGACATTGCCTCGCGTGAGAAAGCTGCCGATCTTGTCACGCATGATGACCTTGATGTAATGCGCAAAGCGTGACGCAGCGAGCATGTAGGGCAGGGCGCCGGATATCCTGGCGTTGTGATTGGCGTCGTCTGAGAAATACTTCTTTGCTCTGCCTGCCGAGCTGTTGCCCATAAAGGCGGCTTGCGCCCGCCCCCTGATATCGCACAGTGGAATGAAGCCCAGGTTGCGCAATTCGTCCGCGCGCTTGTCTGTGATGTAGACCTCTGCGGGTCCGGCCAGTGCCTGCGCGCCTGACTCGGCGGGATGGCAATACACGGGCGCATCGTCCAGCAGGCCGTCTTTGATACCGCTGAATGCAGCTGGCCAGCCGTAACGGGACATGGCCTGCGCAATCCGCGCGGCAAGAGCGTAGGCGGCATTACCCCAGAGGAAGTAGCGGCTTTCAGGCGTCTTGCCGGAGTCCGCCAGGCTTTCCTGGAAGTCAACACCTTCTGCGCTTGCGCCGTACTGGCCATAAGGCTGGCGCAGCAGCATGCGCGGAACAGTGAGTGCAACGTAACGGGAGTCTTCTGTGTTGCGGAATTCCAGCAGCCCCTGCATGCCGGCGCCCTCAAAGATCTTGCCCAGGCTGCGCGGTTTGACGAGATCGGCAAGGCGGTCCAGTCCAAACATGCCGGCCGATGCGGCGCTGATGAATGGCGCATGGGCGGCTGCGGCGATCGCCGATATTTTTTCGAGGAAGGCGACGTCTTCCGTGCCAGCGCCGAATGCGTAGTCGCCGACGAGCAGGCTGTAGGGGGTGCCGCCCAAGGTGTCGTATTCGGCCGCATAGACAAGCTGGAAGACGCGGGTCTGGTCGATTCCGGCAGCCTGCGTGAGGTCCTGCTGCAACTCCTGCCTGCTTGCATTGAGGACGCGGATTTGCAGTTGTGCGCTGGTCTCTGCCTGGGACACCAGGTAGTGGAGCCCACGCCAGCTGGCTTCGAGCTGCTGAAAACCGGGCGAATGCATCACCGCGCTCAGCTGTTTGCCGAGGACATAGCCTTCAAGCGGATCAGCTTGCGCGGCTGCAGACTGGCGGGCCAGCGACGGAAATGCATTCACCAGCGCCAGCGGCTCAAAGTCTTTCAGGCAGTTAAAGCGCAGTTCCCCCGGCGTGTCGGCCTGTCCCTGCTCCGCACCCGGAATGGAGATGCCCTCCAGCGAAAGGCGCGGCTGCACGGTCTTCATGAAGTCGTTGAAGCTGTCCCTGTCAACGCTTTGCATCGTGCGGTCAGTCAGGGGCGGGATGTACTGGCCGGGCAGCCTGTCGCCGTACAGGTCGGCGAAGACGGCGATCATAAAAGGCAGCTCGCGCTTTTCAATCGCGCCGCCGGTCTCTATGTCGTAGGTGATCCTGACGCGTGGCTGCTGGACCGAACTGATCGGCCCTTCGATGTCTGAAGTCATCTTGAGCCGGTGACCTGTTTATGCGAGCCG
Source organism: Pseudomonadota bacterium (assembly GCA_040390295.1). Lineage (GTDB taxonomy): Bacteria > Pseudomonadota > Gammaproteobacteria > Burkholderiales > Burkholderiaceae_C > Polaromonas. Next base: position 91,006 of record JAZJYR010000016.1, on the reverse strand, counting down.
TCCGAGCAAAAGGTACTCCATCAACGCCTTCTGCACATGCATGCGGTTCTCGGCCTCATCCCACACCACAGACTGCGGGCCATCGATGACATCGGCCTCGACTTCCTCGCCGCGATGCGCAGGCAGGCAGTGCATGAAGAGTGCGTCTGGCTTGGCGGCCTTCATCATTTCGCTATCCACGCACCAGTCGGCAAAGGCTTTCTTGCGTGCTTCGTTCTCGGCTTCGTAGCCCATGCTGGTCCAGACGTCGGTGGTGACGAGGTCTGCGCCGGCGCAGGCTTCCATCGGGTCCTTGAAGACCTTGTAGCTTTCGGCGGAGCGGATGCCGGCCAGCGACTGGTCGACTTCATATCCGCCGGGCGTGCTCAGGTGCACCTTGAAGCCGAGGATCTCGCTGGCCTGCAGCCAGGTATTGGCCATGTTGTTGCCGTCGCCTATCCAGGCCACCGTCTTGCCTTTGATCGAGCCGCGGTGCTCGATATAGGTGAAGATGTCGGCCAGGATCTGGCAGGGGTGAAACTCGTTGGTCAGGCCGTTGATGACGGGCACGCGCGAATGCTCGGCAAAGCGGTCGATCTTGGTCTGCTCGTAGGTGCGGATCATCACGATGTCGACCATGCGGCTGATGACCTTGGCACTGTCTTCAATCGGTTCGGCACGGCCCAGCTGGCTGCCTTCTGTGGTCAGGTTGACCACCGTACCGCCCAGCTGGTACATGCCGGCTTCAAAGCTCACGCGTGTGCGGGTGGAGGCCTTCTCGAAAATCATGACCATGGTGCGGTCCACCAGCGGCTGGTGTTTTTCGTAGGCCTTGAATTTTTTCTTGATCAGTGCCGCACGTTCAAAAAGATAGGCGTACTCCGACGCATCCAGGTCGCTGAACTGCAGGTAATGCTTGATCGCTTTTTCTTGTAGCGGGGCGTTCATGCTTTTTCTTTCAACAGCTGTTTGATCAGCGGCACCAGGATGGCCACGACCTCATCGGCTTCGGCGGTTGTCATGGTGAGCGATGGCACCATGCGGATCACGGTGTCTGCCGTCACGCTGAGCAGCAGGCCTTTTTCAGCTGCGCGAGAGAGGATCTCGCCGCAGGGCACCTTGAGTTCTATGCCCAGCATCAGCCCACGGCCGCGGATCTCCTTCAGGCCGGCTTCGCCTTCAAGCGCATGGCCGAGTGTGGCGCGCAGGTGCTCGCCCACCTTGACAGCATTGGCGAGCAGGCCTTCTTCTTCCATGATCTTGATGGTCTCAAGGCCTGCGCGCATGGCCAGCGGGTTGCCGCCAAAGGTGGAGCCGTGATTTCCCGGCTGGAAGATGTGTGCGGCCTTGGGGCCGGCGACGACAGCACCCACCGGCACGCCGGAGCCCAGGCCCTTGGCCAGCGGCATCACGTCAGGCTTGATGCCGGCCCACTGGTGTGCAAACCATTTGCCGGTGCGGCCCATGCCGCATTGAACTTCGTCAATCATGAGCAGCCAGTCGTTCTCGTCACAGAGCTTGCGGACGTCACGCAGGTAGTCGTCCGTCATGCTGTGGATGCCGCCTTCGCCCTGGATGGCTTCGAAAAACACCGCCACGACATTCTTGTTGCCGGCAGTTGCTGCCTTGAGTGCGTTGACGTCATTGAGCGGCACGCGGATAAAACCTTCGACCAGCGGGCCGAAACCGGCCTGCACCTTGGGGTTGCCGGTGGCGCTCAGGGTGGCAATGCTGCGGCCGTGGAAGGCCTTCTCGTAGACCACGACTTCAGGCCGGTCTATGCCCTTGTCATGGCCGAACTTGCGTGCCAGTTTCAGTGCCGCTTCGTTGGCTTCCAGGCCGGTGGAGCAGAAAAACACGTTCTCCATGCCGGAGAGTTCCACCAGCTTTTTGGCCAGCGCTTCCTGCAGGGGGATGTGATAGTAGTTGGAGGTGTGGATGAGCTTGCTGACCTGGTCCTGCAGTGCTGGCACCAGTTTCGGGTGGTTGTGGCCCACGGTGTTGACGGCGATGCCGCCCAGTGCGTCAATGTATTCCTTGCCATTGACGTCCCAGACGCGGCAGCCCTGGCCGTGTGACAGCGCGATGGGCAGGCGACCATAGGTGTTCATCACGTGAGGGGAGGCGGCTTCGATGTGCTTGGACGGGGCTGCGGTCATTGAAAACTCCGGGGCTGTCAGTTGATTCGGCAAGGTGATTTGGTCAAAAAGCAAACCCGCAACAAGGCGCGGGCTGGAATTGATTTTAGGCGCATAGATTCAACGCATTTGTGAGGAATGTTCATCACAGCGATGATGTACAGGCTTGTCCTCATGGCTTGCAAAAGCAGGTCGCGAGTCTTATATAAGATACAATCGTTGTGCGCTGCAGCAAGGGGTGGTATTCCCGCCCCGGTGGTACGCAAAAACCTTCCATCAGATGGTCTCCAACTCCGCCAAAGAAGTCTTTATCCAGGGCGTTACCCTCGACGGCAAAACTTTCAGGCCCAGCGACTGGGCTGACAGGTTGTGCGGCGTGATGAGCCATTTCCGCCCCGGCGGCCCCCAGCCCGGCAGCCATCTGAACTATTCCCCCTGGTGCGTGCCCACCGTGATCAACGGCGTGAAATGCGTCGTGGTCAATTCGGAGCTGCGCGAGGCCGAGCCCATGGCCTGGGACTTTGTGATGAACTTTGCCAAAGACAATGAGTTGCAGGTGGCAGAGGCTTGCCTCATTCCCGACGCGCCTAAAGGTTGAGTCGGGTTCGGGGATCTGATCAGTTGGGGACAGAGCGACGGGGGCTTCGCCTGTCCGTCGGTCTGTCCCGCAATCTTTTCGGGTGAAAGCGAAGCCGCACTTCGTGCGGTTTTTGGCTCGCCAAAAACAAAAAAGCCGTCTTTCGACGGCTTTTTTGACTTCGCTTTCAGCGCACCCTACAAAACGGCGGAAGATTCTTTTTTAACAAAGCCTTCCGGGCTGTTTTGCCTAATGAATTAGGCGGCCTTTGCTGGGGCCAGTGCCAGGGCTTTCACCTTGGCGGACAGGCGGGACTTGTCACGCGCTGCCTTGTTCTTGTGGAAGATGCCCTTGTCGGCAACGGTGTCCACAATGCTCTGGGCCTTGGCGAACAGGTCTTTGGCCTTGTCCTTGTCACCGGCTGCAACGGCTTTTTCGACGTTCTTCACAGCGGTGCGGTATTTGGAGCGCAGCGAGGTGTTCGCGGCATTGAGTTTGACGTCCTGGCGGACGCGTTTGCGGCCCGACGCAAGGCGTGGGTTCTTTTTCTTGGGTTTGGCGGTTGCCATAAATATTTTCCTTTGATCCTGGGAGGAGTCTGTGGATGAATAAAAGCGAAGCCTTCTATTATAGCGCCCCCACGGTAGAGGGTGTTGGCCCCCACGGTCGCTCGCTGCGCGTAGCTCCCTGCCCCCCGAGGGGGCCGTTCGCCTGCGGCCTGGCAGAGCCAGTTCCGCGGCTCTGCTGGCGAAGACCTCGCTTCGGTGGGCACCTAGCCGCTAAACTCCAGCGGTGTCACTTTTCAAAGCCGCCTCCACCGTTTCCCTTCTGACGCTGGTTTCGCGTATCACTGGCCTGATCCGTGAACTCCTGATTGCTTCGGCTTTTGGCGCCAGCGCCATGACCGACGCGTTTAACGTCGCTTTCCGCATTCCCAACCTGTTTCGCCGCCTGTTTGCCGAGGGTGCTTTCAGCCAGGCGTTTGTGCCTGTTCTGGCGGCCAGCAAGGCCCAGAACGGGGAGGAAGAGACCAAGCTGCTGATTGACCGGGTCGCCACGCTGCTGACCTGGGCCTTGCTGCTGGTTTGTGTCGCCGGTGTGGCGGCTGCGCCGGTGCTGGTCTGGGCCATGGCCAGCGGCCTCAAGCAGGACCCGCGCGGTTTCGAGGCGGCTGTCTTCATGACGCGCTGGATGTTCCCCTACATCGGCTTCATGTCGCTGGTGGCGCTGTCGTCGGGTGTGCTCAACACCTGGCGTCGTTTTGCCGTGCCTGCGGCCACGCCGGTGCTGCTCAATCTGTGCATGATTGCCGCTGCCGGGCTGGGCGCGCCTTGGTTCAAAACGCATGGCATCGAGCCGGTTTATGCACTCGGCGGCGGCGTGATGCTGGGCGGCATTTTGCAGCTGGCCGTGCAGGTGCCGGCGCTGCTGCGCCTGGGCCTGCTGCCGAAAATATCCTTCAACTGGTCGGTGATCCGGGCCGCATGGGCCGACCCGGCCACCCAAAACATCGCCAGGCTCATGGTGCCGGCGCTGTTGGGTGTCAGCGTCGCGCAAATCTCGCTGCTCATCAACACCCAGATCGCCTCGCACCTCACGCCCGGCAGCGTGAGCTGGCTGACCTACGCCGATCGCCTGATGGAGTTCCCGACCGCGATGCTGGGCGTGGCCATTGGCGTGGTGCTGATGCCGCAACTGGCCGCCGCGAAAGCCGCCAACGATGCCGAGCGCTATTCGGCCATGCTCGACTGGGGACTGCGCATCGTGGTGCTGCTGTCCGTGCCCTGTGCCGTCGCGCTGCTGACCTTTTCAAAGCCGCTGGTCGCAACGCTGTATCACTACGGCGCCTTCACCGACCGCGATGTGCAGCAGACCACCCTGGCGCTCATGGGCTATGGCGCCGGCCTGCTGGGGCTGGTGGCGATCAAGGTGCTGGCGCCGGGCTTTTACGCCAGCCAGGACATCAAGACCCCGGTGCGCATCGCCGTGCTGGTGCTGGTCATCACCCAGCTGTTGAACCTGCTGTTTGTGCCGCTGCTGGCGCACGCCGGGCTGGCGCTGGCCATCGGCATCGGTGCGCTCATCAACGCCTTGCTGCTGCTGGTGGGGCTGATCCGTCGCGGCAGCTACAAGCCCGCGCCGGGCTGGGTCAAGTTTGTGCTGCAGGTGGTCGGGGCCAGTGCCTTGCTCGCCGTGTTTCTGCTCTGGTCTGCCGAAAACGTGAACTGGACCGGCCTGAAAAGCGCCGCACTCCTGCGCATAGGCCTGCTGGCCGCCGTGCTGGCGGGGTCGGCCTTGATCTACTTCTCGGCGCTCTGGGTGTCGGGGCTCAAGGTGCGCAAGCTGTTGAAGCGCTGAGCGAGCATTTTTGCTATTTTATTCATAGCTTCTCACGCCCGTATTCATTGGTCTGAAGGCCGATTTGATGCCTGAAAAAGCCTCTTTTCAGGCCATTTTTTCTGTGATTTGTCCCCGGTGGGCTCACAAAGACCAAGATGTTAACTTGTAAGTTAACATTTGGCAATTTTTTAACGTATAAGTTAAAAATTTAACGTATACGTTAAATTTTCTACTCGCAGCATGATTACATTCGCAGCGGCGCCGCATACCCCGTCATCTCCAGGTAGCCGCTGCCCACGCGTTTGCCGTTGCTGTCGATGAGTTCGCTCAGGCCTTCCCAGTAAATCGAGCCGGTGGACTGGCGGCTGTCGAGTTCCTGGTTGTCGATGACGGCCTTGACGGTGTAGAAGTCGGCGGGTGTGCGCACCATCCATTCGACCGGGTAGGTCGTCTGGGTTAGCGGGCTTTTCCAGAGACGGGTGGGTTTGAAGATCACCTCGCCACGTGTGAACACGTACACATCGCCTTTGGGCGCGCGGAAGGAACCACCATCCCACAGGGCGTCGCCGGCCTTGTCGCGCAGCCTGAAGGCGGTGAGGGCGCTGCCATCATCCAGGTTCATGCCTATCCAGTCCCAGCCGGTGGCGGCGCTGTGCAGCAGCTCCTGGCTCCATTCGTGGTCCAGCCAGGCCTTGCCGGTCACTTCAAAACTTTGCCCCTTGACCTGCAGCGTGCCTGTTGTGGCGAGTTGGGGCTGGCTGTAGTAGTAACTGGCCTGTTTTTCTTCAGGCCCCTTGCGTGACAAGCCCTGTTTGCCCTGCAGCAGCACCGGCTGGGTTTCAGAAAACTGCAGCCTGATGGCAAAGTCATTCGAGACCAGGTTGGCGGTGTACTGCGCGCCTTTGCTCTCCAGCGACCAGTCGCGCAGCCTGATGTTCATGTCGGTCTCGCTCGCCGATGCCACGCCAAAGCCCTCACGCGAAATGCGCTGGTCGTGCCAGAGCTTTTTGCCGTCGACGTCGGTCATCGCCGCATGCGCAAACACCAGTTGTTTGGCGGCAAATTTTGAGGTCATGCATTGCGTGCTCTCAACCCGTGACCTGAAAAAGGTCAGCTGAAAACCAAACACCCGTTTGCCCGACGTCGCCTGCCCGGTGATGTACCACCACTCGGTGCGAAAGTCGGGGTGCGCGCCGCGGTCACGCGGGAAGGTGAGGGTCTTCAGGGGCAGGGCTTGTGCGTTCTGCAACAGGCCCGTCAGTGGCAGTGCAGCTGCCGCGCCGCCAAGCAGCAGTCTTCGCCGATGAAGGCTGTAGTGCATGTCAGGCAGCATGCCAAGCTTTCATGCTTTGTGCGATTTTTTGCTGCGCAGCCCTGCAGCCATCAAACCGGCCGGCGTCGTCATGGGTGTGCGAACGCGCCAGCCTGTGCTTGAGGCAGAAGTCGATGCCGCGCGCCGCAAATTCGGGCATGGGCAGCGCCATCAGGTGGGTGTCTGCGCTGCGCTGGTAATCGGCCTCAATGTGGGCGATGGCCGTGGTGAGCCAGTTGCCTGCTGCATCGCCTTTGTCAGCGGGGGTGCGGGTAAGTGCCATGTGCCTGATTCTCGCAGCAAGGGTGCTGCTCGGGAACTGCGGCGCTGCTATCAGGCGGGAGGCTCGCCTGCTTTCATCGCCCGGCCCCCATGAATGTCGCAGGGCGATAGCGTTACCCGGGTAAGGCTTACCAGTCTTCCTTGACTGCAAGAACAGCGTCCTTGCCGGCTGCTGCCCGCCCTGCAAGCCATGCCGTCAGCGTGCCGGCCAGCACCACCGAGGCGCACAGCCCCAAAAGCCTGACCCATGGCAGCACCAGGTCCATGGTCCAGTGAAAGCTTTGCGGGTTGACGACATGCACCAGCACGACGGCAACCGCCAGCCCAAGGCCCAGGCCGGCCACCGAGCCGATCAGGGTCCAGGCCGCGCCTTCGCCGGCCACCACGGCCAGAATCTGCCGACGCGTCAGGCCCAGGTGCGCGAGCAGGCCAAACTCCTTGCGCCGCGCCAGCACCTGCGCGCTGAAACTGGCGGCCACGCCGAACAGGCCAATCGCAATCGCCACGCCCTGCAGCCAGTAGGTGACGGCAAAACTGCGGTCAAAGATTTTCAGCGAGATGGCGCGTATCTGCTGCGTCGATGCAAATTCAATCAGCCCGCCCGCGCCTGACTGCTGGTCAGCAAGCGTGCGCACGGCCTGTTCTACCTCGCTGCCGATGGCGTTCGGCTCCAGCCAGATGGCGAGGTCGTTGACACGTGTGTCGCTGGTAAGGCGTTCAAAGTCACGGCGTTCCATCGCGATGGCACCAAACTGCCGCGCGTAGTCGCGCCAGACACCGGCTACAAAAAAGACAGGCTGCGACGCTGCGCCGAACGAGCTTGAGAAAGATGCCGACAGTGGCCTGAACACGGTGCCGGGGCGTGCGCCATACAGGTCCACCATGGCTTCACTCACATAAATCGCGACCTGGCCTTCAGGCGTTTTGAGCGGGTTGCCGACCATTGGCAGGGTACCTGCCGCATCGCCGATCTCACGCGCAATCAGGGCGACGTTTGGTTGCGTGGCGTCAAGTGACAGCGCCGTGGTGCGCAGGGTGCTGATGCGGTTCACGCCCTTTATCTTTGCAATGGCGGCAGAAAATGCAGGCGGGAAGTACACCGTGTCGCCCGCAGCCGAGGTTGACGACGGCGGGGCGGTACGGACATACAGGTCGGCGGGCAGCACGATGTCGAGCCAGTGCGTCACTGAATCCCTGAAACTGGCAACCATGATGGTCAGGGCTACGGCCAGGCTGAGCGACGCGACCACGCCGCTGACGGCGACCGCTGCGCTTTCACGCACGCGGCGGGCGCGCTCGACTGCCAGCATGGGCAGCAGCTGATTCGCCACCCACGGGCTCAGCCTGTCGTAGAGCAGCGCAATCAGCCACGGCAGGGCCGTGATGCCGCCTATCAACAGCAGCGCCACGGACATGTAGGCACCCAGCGGAATGCCAAGCACCGGCGGCAGCAGCGCCAGCAAGACACCGGCAACAACCATGAGCATGCTGAGCCAGTGGCCACGGCCCTTGCCCGCTGCAGCGCCCAGGCCCTTGAGCGTTTGCGCTGGCGGGAGTTTTTGGGCAGCACGTGCCGGCCACCAGCCGCCAACCAGTGCCGCCGCCACACCCAGCAAGCCGTAGGCGGTCGCTGCCCAGCCGCTCCACTGCAGGCCGGGCGCAACGCCCGCAAAGTACCCGCCGCCCAGATCACCGCCGAGCAGGCGCAGCGCCAGCGCAGCCAGCCCCGTACCCAATGCGATGCCCGACGCACTGCCGACCAGGCCGAGCAGCCCGGACTCTGCCAGCACCAGGCCCAGGCGTTCACGCCCGGTCAGGCCCAGCACGCCGAGCAGGGCAAACTGCTGCGCCCGCTTGGCCACGCTGAGCGACAGCACCGAAAACACCAGGAAGGCGCCCGTGAACAGCGCCACCAGCGCCAGCACGGTGAGGTTCACGCGGTAGGCCCGCGACAGGTTGCTCACGCGCTGCGCTGCATCGCCAGGCTCTGCGCCATTGATGTTCGCTGGCAATTGCAGCGATGCCAGAAAGGCCGCTTTGTCGGTGCCGGGTTTCAGTCGGATATCTATGCGTGATAGTTGCCCCTGTTTGCCGAACAGCTCCTGCGCTGCCGCGATGTCCATGACCGCCAGGGCCCCGCCGCCGGCACTCACATGGCCTGCCACCGTGACATCCAGCAGCTGCAGGCCGCTTTGCAGTTTAAAGCGCGTGTCGGGCAGGCTTTGCCGCGCCGCCGGGTTGAGAAAAACAGCGCCCGGCGTGAACAGCGCGAAGCGGTCTGCATCTGCAGACGGTATGGGCATCAGCGCGGGCGCGAGCTGCGCGACCACCAGCGCATCCAGCCCGACCACGCGCAGCGCAATCCTTTCACCATGGCCATTCCCAGTGCTGTCTTTGTTGCCGGTGGCGAAGCTGGCCAGTTCCAGCACCGGGCTTGCCACTGCAACTTGCGGGTGACGGGCCACCTTCTCGAAAACAGCCTCATCAAAGCTGCCCTGCACGGCACGCAGTTCAAGGTCAGGCTGGCCGTTGACAGAGCGCACCGCCTGTGAAAACTCGCTCAGTGCCGACGCGTTGATGAGGTGAACCGAAAAAGCCAGTGCCACGCCCAGCATGACGGCTGCAGCGGCGGCAAGGTTGCGCCAGGGGTGGTGCAGCAGTTCGCGCCAGGAAAAACCCGACAGCAGCGCGAACAGCGCGCTTGCGATTCCTGCCCGGGCTGGTTCAGGCGTGAATGCCATCGCTGCGCAGATAAAGCACACGGTCCGCACGGGCTGCTGCGGCTTCCGAATGCGTGACCAGCACCAGTGATGCGCCGTGTTCACGGGTTTGCAACATCAGGGCGTCCATGACTCTGGTGGCCGTTGTCGGGTCGAGGTTGCCTGTGGGTTCATCAGCCAGCAGCAGGTCGGGTCGATGCACCAGGGCGCGTGCAATCGCCACACGCTGCAACTGACCGCCGCTGAGCTGCTGCGGCAGGCGCTGGCCAAGACCCGAGAGGCCGACGGCATCGAGCATGTTTTGTACGCGGCCGTCATCCGCCTGGCCCAGCAGCAGCAAGGGCAGGGCGACGTTCTGTGCGACGTCGAGGTGCGGCAACACATGAAAGGCCTGGAACACAAAACCGACATGCCGCCTGCGCAGCAGCGCGCGCGCATCGTCACTCAGTGTGGCGAGATCCGTGCCCTGCAGGGTGACACTGCCTTCGTCCCATGTGTCCAGCCCGGCCATGCAGTTGAGCAATGTCGATTTGCCGACGCCGGATTCGCCCACGATGGCGACGAATTCGCCTGGTGCGACATCCAGTGAGACATGGCTGAACACCGCGGCATCGCCGTAGTGTTTCCCAAGATGGCGAATACGGAGGGTCATGCGAGCACCGCGTTGACGGTATCCAGCACCTGCGCAAGTGCATCGGGCGAATCGCAGGCAATGATGCGTCGCTGGGTCATGGACCTGAGCCAGGTGATCTGCCGTTTGGCGAGTTGCCGTGTGGCAAAGATGCCCTTGTCGCGCAGCTCGGCCATGGGCGATGTGCCGTCAAGCGCTTCCCAGGCCTGGCGGTAACCGACACAGCGCATGGAAGGCAGATCAGGGTACAGGTCGCCGCGCGCACGCAGGGCTCTGACCTCCTCCATAAAACCTGCCGCCAGCATGGCGTCAAAACGTTGTGCGATGCGTTCGTGCAGCCAGCTGCGGTTTTCGGGTTCCAGCGAGATCAGCGCGCAGGTATTCTGGCCATCTGAAGGTACTGAATTGGCGGCACTGCGCTGGTGAAAAGAGGACAGCGGCTGGCCTGAAACCCGGTAGACCTCGATGGCGCGCGAGATGCGCTGCGAATCCTGGGGCTCCAGCCGTGCGGCCGTGACGGGATCAATATGTGAAAGTTCTGTATGCATCGCAGGCCATCCTTTTTCATGTGCCTCTGCTGCAATCACGGCGCGTATCTGCGCGTCCGCTTTGGGCATGTCGTCCAGCCCATCGAAAAGCGCCTTGAAATAAAGCATGGTGCCACCGACCAGCAGCGGCAGCTTGCCGCGCGCAGAGATTTCGACAATCAGCCGCCGGGCATCGGCGACAAATTCGGCCGCGCTGTAGGCATTGAGCGGATCCCGAATATCAATGAGGTGATGCGGCACGGCTGCAAGCTCTGCGGCGCTCGGTTTGGCCGTGCCTATGTCCATGCCCTTGTAAACAAGGGCGGAATCAACACTGATGATTTCAGTGGAATGCTGCTGCGCAATCGCCAGGGCCGCGGCCGTCTTGCCCGAGGCGGTAGGCCCGGCCAGGCAGATGTGCATGGGCAGCGCGTCAGGGCTTTGCAGCTTCATGCGAAGGCTCGCCGTATTTCTGAACTGCCGTCCAGGCCGTTGCTGCCAGCAGCACTGTCCAGAACCACATGCCGTTGGTCATGGGCAAAACCGTTCCGTCCATATGGGCGCCCATCCAGCCGCCCATCGCAAAGGCCACTGCCATCATCAGGAAGCCGTTCATCGCAGATGCTGCGCCTGCGGCCTGCGGAAAGGGACCGACCGCACCGCTCTGGGAGCATGGCTGGTGTACGCCGTGGCCAATCATGAAGATGAAATGTGGAATTGCAATGGCCCATACATTGCTGATGCCGGCCCAGGCCAGCAGGCCCATGCTTGTGCCGCCTGTCAGGCTCAGCGCACCCGCAATCGCGATGGACTTGCGCATTCCAAAACGCACCAGCAGGCGCCTGCACAACATGGTGCCCAGGATGTAAAAACCGGACGAAACAAACAGCAGGAAGCCGTACTGGGTAGTGCTCAGCCCCAGGACCTTGATGAAAATAAAGGATGACCCTGCGAGGAAGGTGAACATCGTTCCGTAGGACGCAATCGAGAGCGCCGACCAGGTCATAAAGACCGGGTTGCGCAGAATCAGGAGCCATGTGCCGACCATGCTTGCGGGCGTGAAGGCTTGCGGATTTTTTTCGGCAAGCGACTCCTGGAAACGCGAGGCGATAAACCACAGGCTGCCAGCGCTGAACACCGCCATCGATGCCATCGTCGTACGCCAGCCCAACGCGCCCGCCAGGAATCCGCCAAACGGCGCGCAGATGCCGGCAATGATGCCCAGGCCCGTCAGTGCCCTGGACATGATGCGCGCGCCGTCGGTGGGCTTGTAAAGGTCGCGCACGATGGCGCGGGCACACATCACCACGGCGCCCATGGATGCACCCTGCACGACGCGCCAGGTGATGAGCTGGTTGATGGTGGGTGCCAAGGTGCTGGCGATGGAGGCCAGCGTGTAGGCAGCCAGGCCCCAGAAAAGAATGGGGCGCCGTCCGAAACGGTCTGACAGCGGCCCCCAGACGAGCTGTGAAATGCCAAAGGCCAGCAGCAGCGCGCTCAGGGTCAGCTGCGCATGCGTCATGGGCGCAGCAAAACTTTCCGTCAGCGCCGGCAGCGCCGGCAGGTAAAGATCGGTGGTGATGGGTTGCAGGCCCAGCATCATGGACAGCAGCAGGGCGATCAGTGCGGGCGACATGGGGGCCTGCGCAAGGGCCCCGAAAGTCCGGGAAGGGGCGGTGTTTTCCGGTCGCGTTGCAGGCATCTGGCTGAGGTTAGCAGATTGGCCTTGCGCCAGCTCCCCGCAGGTTGCAAGACCCGACGGAACGCACCCTGATTATTTCAGCGCAAACAGCTGGGCCAGTGCGCGCTTGTACTGCGGCTGACCCATCTGGTTGGTGTCGTGGTGAGATCCGCCCTCCACCAGTACAAACAGCTTGGGTGAGGCGGCTGCTTCATACAGCTTGCGCCCAAGATCCGGCAGTATCAGCTGGTCTTCACCACCATGCACGACCAGAAGCGGTGAGCCAATCCTGCCCACTTTTTTCACAGCCTCGAAACGCTGGGTGATCAGCAGCGAGACGGGCATCCAGCCCCAGCGCGAACTGGCCACCACATCGGCGATGGAGGTAAAGGTGCCCTCCACGATGGTGCCGCTTTCATCGGCAACCTCTGTGGCCAGGTTGATGGCGATGGGACCGCCCAGGGAATGGCCAAAGATGTAGCGGGGACGATCAGGATATGTTTTGGCCAGCCAGTCCCAGGCGGCACGGGCATCCTCATAAGCCGAGACTTCCGATGGCAATTCGTTGGTGCTTTTGCCGAAACCGCGGTAGTCGATGGCCAGCACCGAGAAGCCCAGCTCCTGCATGCGGCGAATACGGGGCGCAGAGCCGGTGACGTTGTAGCGGGCGCCGTGCAGATAAAGCATGACCGGCGATTTGCCGGACACGGGTGCCTCGGCTGCCAGCCAGAGACCGTGCAGTCGCACCGGATAGTCGTCGCCACCCGTCAGCGCGCCTTTTTTGGCCTTGTAGTCAATCCAGACATCGTCCATGCCTTGTGCGGCTGCCAGGCCACCGCTCCAGGTGCGGTCGCTGGGCTGGAATATCCAGGCGCGCTGTTTTTCATCGAGTGCCGCGCAACCCGTGAGCAGGACAATCGTTGTAACGAGGGCTGAAAGGAGACGAAGATGCAATTTCTTCATGGGATGTAAACCTTGAGTGGCTCGATGCTGAAAAGTTCGCCGACAGCGGCTGGACCGCATGTGAAGTTTTGAAAAGGCCGTGGGCTTCCCCGACCTCACTGCCTAACGAAGCACGAACCGCGCCGGTGCACAGGTCGGGCGCTCAAGTTACAAATTACGGGTTTTCGAGGGGGATCCGTGCGAGGCTTCAGCGCCCGCGCATGAAGAGCGCGTCGAGCTCACGAATGCTGACCTGCCGCCACGTCGGCCTGCCGTGGTTGCACTGGTCAGAGCGCTCCGTGGCCTCCATCTGGCGCAGCAGGGCGTTCATTTCGTCGATGGTGAGCTTGCGGTTCGCCCGCACAGCGCCGTGGCAGGCCATGGTCGAGAGCAGTTCGTTTTGCGCACGCTGGATCACCGTGCTGGCGTCGTGCTGGGCCAGTTCGGCCAGCACGCTGCGCGCCAGCTCGACCGCATCACCTTGCGCCAGGCTGGTCGGTACGGCCCTCACCGCCAGGGTTTTTGGTGAGAAGGGTGTGATCTCCAGCCCCAGCGTGGCCAGCACTTCCGCGCTGGCTTCGGCAGTGGCGACTTCCTGCGCACTGGCCGGGAAGGTGGCGGGTATCAGGAGCGGCTGGCTGCTGATGCCCGTACCGTCGCCGCCATCACTGTTGTCCATCTGGTTTTTCAGGCGCTCATAAACAATGCGTTCATGGGCGGCATGCATATCAACGATCACGAGGCCCTGGGTGTTTTCGGCCAGCACATAGATGCCCTGCAGCTGCGCAATCGCCCGGCCCAGCGGCCAGTCGCCGGGGGGTAGATGGTTGTTCGCTGCCTGTTGGGCACCTGCGGGGGCAGATGGCGCGGCAGACCCTTCGACCTCAGGGCGAATGATTGATGAATTCGGCGTGGGCCACATGGCCTCAAAGTCGGAGACGCGGCCATTCCCGGGCACAGGCGCTGAGAAATTCATCGCGGGTTGCGCCCATGAATAGCTTGCAGCGGTGGACGCAGCAGGCCCGGCAAAGGGGCTGAAAGCGTCTGATCCGGAAGCTGCAGCGCCATCGGGCGCACCCGGGCCGCCCGAGGAGCGCGGTATGGCGAGCGCGTTCTCGGTGCCGTGGCGCACGGCCTGGTGCACCTCGCGGGTGTCCCGGAACCGAACTTCTATCTTTGTGGGATGCACGTTCACGTCGACCTTGGCCGGATCTATCTCGACATAGAGCGCATACACCGGCTGGCGATGGCCGTGCAGCACGTCTTCATAGGCGCTGCGTGCGGCGTGGGTGAGCACCTTGTCTCGCACATAACGGCCATTGACATAGGCGAACTGCTGGTCGGCCCTTGAGCGTGCCGCGTCGGGAATGCCGGCACGGCCCCATATGCGTACCGCAGGCCGGCCGTCGGGGCGGCGCGCGCTGCTTTCGTAATTCACGGCCACCGACTGCGCGACAAATTCGCTGCCCAGCACATCGGACAGGCGTTGTTCGTGCGCGGTATCGCCCGTGCAGGCACGCCACTGCTCGACCAGCTTGCCTTCGTGCCAGATGGCAAAACTCACATCAGGCCGCACCAGCGCATGGCGACGCACGGCTTCAATGCAGTGCGCCAGCTCGGTGGCGTCCGTCTTTAAGAACTTGCGACGGGCAGGGGTGGCGTAAAACAGCTCGCGCACTTCAACCGTGGTGCCGCGGCTGCGCGCTGCAGGTTTGATTTCACCGGTACGACCGTCGAGTTGCCAGGCGTGTTCTGCACCCTCGGTGCGCGACAGCAGGCTCATGTCGGCAATGGAGTTGATGGCGGCCAGCGCCTCGCCCCTGAAACCCATGGTGCCGACTGCTTCGAGATCCTGCAGGGATGCAATCTTGCTGGT
This sequence comes from Pseudomonadota bacterium, assembly GCA_040390295.1. Classification (GTDB taxonomy): domain Bacteria; phylum Pseudomonadota; class Gammaproteobacteria; order Burkholderiales; family Burkholderiaceae_C; genus Polaromonas. Next base: position 76,001 of record JAZJYR010000016.1, on the reverse strand, counting down.
GGCATGGCGACGCAGCGCAATCGGCAACTCTTCACGAGGAATGCCCTGGCCGTCGTCCTCGACCAGGATGAGCCGCACGCCACCGGCCAGCAGCCTGACCGTGATGCTGGTCGCGCCCGCATCCAGCGCGTTGTCGACCAGCTCGCGCACCACCGAGGCCGGGCGCTCAACCACTTCGCCGGCCGCGATCTGGCTGATCAGTTCGTCGGGGAGTTCAAGAATCGGGCGGCGGGCCGGGAGTAGGGCAGTCATTGCTGTGGATTTTAGGCCGGGAGCACTTTTGACCTGTCAGAATCACGGCCATGGAAATTGTGACCTACCTTATCGACTTCATCATCCACATCGACAAACACCTCGAGGCCTTTGTCACCAGCTATGGCGTATGGGTTTACGCACTGCTCTTTCTGATCATTTTTGTAGAAACCGGCGTGGTCGTCATGCCGTTTTTGCCGGGCGACTCCCTGCTCTTTGTCGTGGGGGCAATGTGCGGCGTCGGGCTGATGAGTTACCCGGTGGCGGTGGCGCTGTTGTTTGTGGCGGCGGTTCTCGGTGACCAGTGCAATTATTCCATTGGGCGCTATTTCGGGCCCAGGGTCTTCCAGTGGGAACAGTCGCGTTACTTCAACAAAAAAGCCTTTAACCAGGCGCATGCGTTTTACGAGCGCTACGGCGGCGTCACCATCATTGCGGCGCGCTTCATGCCTTTCCTTCGGACTTTTGCGCCGTTTGTGGGCGGTGTGTCAGAAATGACGCGCAGCAAGTTCACGCTCTACAACATCGTCGGCGCGGTGCTATGGGTAGGCGGCATCGTCACCGCGGGTTACTTCTTCGGCAATGTGCCCTGGGTCAAGGCCAACCTTGAGAAAATCATCTGGGCGATGATCCTGGTGCCGGGTTTGCTGGTGATCTATGGCGCCTGGAAAGCCGGTCGCAAGGCATCGCCACCTGCCTGAGTTCCAAAATATTTCGTCAAAACAAAAAAGGCGGCTCCTGAAATTCAGGAGCCGCCTTTTTGTTTGTTTAACCTGGAGGGGTTGTGTCGGTCAGCGCTTAGCGCTTTTTGCCAACTTCATTGCCGATCACTGCACCGACGGCTGCACCGCCAATGGTTGCCAGCGGGCCACCGAGCAGCACATTGCCGGCAACACCACCTGCGACAGCGCCGATACCGGTGCCGAGTTGTGCATTGGTGGGGTTTGTACCGCAACCGACAAGACCGGTCAGGACAAGAACGGAAGCGGCGGTTGCCATCAAGAATTTCGTTTTCATTTTGTGTTCCTCTTTTGTTGGGGCCGAAAGACCCCGTTTGGTTGACTGTTCACGATCACCCTCAGACCGATGACCTGTTGTGACAGGTTTTAATCGGCATGATGGCCAGAGCCACCATGCTGAAAACTGCTTAACGCTTTTTGCCGACTTCGTTACCGATCAGCGCGCCAGCGGCTGCGCCGCCAACGGTACCAAGCGTGCTGCCGAAGACAGCGTTACCCACCACACCACCAGCCACGGCGCCTACGCCGGTACCGATCTGTGCGTTGGTGGGATTGGTGCTGCAGCCGGCCATTGCGGAAAGGGCAAGGACAGAAGCTGCAGCTGTCATCAAAAGTTTTGTTTTCATGATGGGTACCCTTGGGTAACTGAAAATTTAACGTTTCTTGCCGATTTCGTTACCCACCAAGGCACCTGCTGCTGCACCGCCGACGGTTCCGAGTGGGCTGCCACCCGTCAGGGCACTGCCTGCAACACCACCGACCACTGCGCCAACGCCAGTGCCGATTTGGGCATTGGTCGGGTTGGTTGAACAACCGGCCATGCCTGCAAGCACGAGAGCGGAGGCTGCGACGGACATCAAGATTTTTGATTTCATTTGGTTCACCTTTTGTTTCAGAGTTTCAGGCTCTTTCACTGCTGACATCGGTGTCTTGCGACCCTGTGATGTGTTTGGCTCTGCCTGTGACCTCACTGTAGATTGGGCACGTGACCAGACCTGTAGGAGAATACCGCCGCAAACTGTCGGCTCCGTGTGTTGAAGTGCAACATCGTGCGAGCTTCGTCACAACTCGCGCAGCGCGAGGCATCACGTGCGTTGTTGCTAGACCTGCCGGTTGCGCGCCAGTGGCGGGTTGCGTGCGAAGTAGCGGCCTATGCCGCGCATCAGTGCATCGGCCAGCTGAACCTGGTAGTCGTCGCTGCGCAGTCTGGCTTCTTCATCGGGGTTGCTGATGAAGGCCGTTTCAACCAGCACGCTGGGAATATCGGGCGCCTTGAGCACTGCAAAGCCGGCCTGTTCGACCTTCGCCTTGTGCAGTTTGCCGACCGCGCCAATTTCGCCCAGCATGGCCGTGCCGAGTTTGAGGCTGTCGTTGATCTGCGCTGTCGTGCTCATGTCGAGCAGCGCCTTTTGCACCTGCGCATCCTTGGCCTTGACGTTCACGCCACCCACCAGGTCGGCGGCGTTTTCCTTGTCGGCCATCCAGCGTGCGGCGCTGCTGGAGGCGCCCTTGTCGCTGAGCGCAAACACACTCGCCCCCTGTGGCCTGGCCGTGAAGAACGCATCGGCGTGAATGCTGATGAACAGGTCGGCCTGTACGCGCCGCGCTTTTTGCACGCGGATGTGCAGCGGCACAAAAAAGTCGGCATCGCGCGTGAGGTAGGCGCGCATGTTGGGCTGCAGGTTGATGCGGTCGCGCAGGCGCAGCGCAATCTGCAGCACCACATCTTTCTCGCGCGTGCCGCCGGGGCCCACTGCGCCAGGGTCTTCGCCACCGTGGCCGGGGTCAAGCGCGACGATGACAAGGCGGTCTGTTTTTGCGCCAGGTGCTGTTGCCACTGCTGGTGGTGCTTTGCTTGCAGTGACAGGAGGCGGGGTTTTGTCTGCCGGGTGCGTGGCTGGCGATGTTTGTGAAGGTGCTGAAGAAGGCGCTCTGCCGGCCTGCTGCGCAATCAGGTCGCCCAGCGGGTCATGGACTGGCGCGCTTGCTGCACTGCTGCCCTGGGGGGGTGGTGCATTTTTGTCGGCGAGCTTTTCGGCAATCAACGCTTCCAGCGGGTCGGCTGACTGCGCCGGGTACAGGTCGAGTACCAGCCGGTACTGATATGCGGCGACGGGTGCCAGCGTGAACACCTGCGGCAGTATGGGTCGCTTGAGGTCTATGACCATCCGCACAACGCCGGGTGTGTTCTGACCGACCCGTATGCCCTGGATGTTGGGGTCGTCCGACTTGACCTTGGCCACCAGCTCGCGTAGCGCAGGGATGAGGTCAATGCCTTCGATGTCCACGGCCAGGCGCGGCGGCTCTGACACAAAGAACTGGCGTGTCTTGATCTCGCCGTCCGACTCAATCGTCAGGCGTGTGTAGTCTTTGGATGGCCAGACGCGCACGGCCACAATCGATGCGCCACGGGCGATATGTTGTACGCCCAGCGTCAGCACCACGCTGCCGAGTTGCAGTGCCTGGCGGCGTGTGAGGGCGGATGGCTGTTTCATGCGATCAGTTCCGCGCCCGTGCGTGTGTATGCGGTCAGCGTCACGATGCGCGAATCGTCGTCCTGCAATTCAATCGCCAGCAGCAGGTCGGGTTTGGGCAGATGCCCGCCGGCCTTTTCAGGCCATTCAACCAGCTTGAGGCCTTTGCTGCCGAAGATGTCGCGAAAACCGGCTTCTTCCCATTCGTCGGGGTCGTTGAAGCGGTAGAAGTCAAAGTGCCAGATGTCGAGCGGCTGCCTCAAGGATGATGTCTCAAGTGTGTAGGGCTCCACCACCGCGTAGGTCGGGCTTTTGATGCGGCCCTGTACCCCCAGCGCTGCCAGCAGGTGTCGCGCGAAAGTGGTTTTGCCGGCGCCCAGGTCGCCATGCAGCTCCAGCAGGGCATTCGCGATGGCGGGCCGTGCGGCAAGAGCCGACGCAAAAACCTGCGTGGCCGATTCGTCAGGCCAGGCTATCCTTTTTACAATCGGCAAGTGAGTGTCAACAGTCGTCAAGGTAGTCAGGAGCTCGTCAATCAGATACAGGACTGGGCGCGCGAGCTTGGATTCTCGCAAATCGGCATTGCAGACGTTGATCTTTCGTCTGCAGAACCTGGATTATCAGCCTGGCTGGCGGCGGGCTTTCATGGTGACATGCATTACATGGCCTCGCACGGGCTTAAACGCGCCAGGCCGGCAGAGCTGATTCCCGGCACGGTCAGTGTCATCACCGCCCGTATGGACTATTTGCCGGCGTCGACGCCTGCCGTAGCGGGTGAGTGGCAGGCGCTGGAGTTCAGCCGGCTGGCGCGCCCGGAGGAGGCCATTGTGTCGGTCTATGCCAGGGGCCGCGACTATCACAAGGTCATGCGTAGCCGCCTGCAAAAGCTGGGTGAACGTATCTCGCGCCATGTGGAAAGCCTGGGCCACCGCGCCTTTACCGATTCAGCCCCGGTGCTGGAGGCAGAGCTGGCCGCGCGCTCGGGCCAGGGCTGGCGCGGCAAACACACCTTGCTGCTCAATCGCGAGGCAGGTTCGATGTTTTTCCTGGGCGAGATCTATGTCGACCTTGCGCTTCCGCACAGCGGGCCCGTGACGGCGCATTGCGGCAGCTGCACCTCATGCATTGATGTTTGCCCGACGCAGGCCATCATCGCCCCGCACAAGCTGGATGCGCGGCGCTGCATCTCCTACCTGACCATAGAGCATGAGGGCGCGATTCCGATGGAGCTGCGGCCGCTCATCGGCAACCGCATCTACGGCTGCGACGATTGCCAGCTCATCTGCCCGTGGAACAAGTTTGCGCAGCGCAGCGCCTTGCCCGACTTTGATGAACGCCAGGGCCTGACGGGCCAGCAACTGGTGACGCTGTTTGCCTGGACGGAAGAAGAATTTCTGCGCTTGACCGAGGGCAGCGCGATCCGCCGCATCGGGCACGAGCGCTGGCTCCGCAACATCGCCGTGGCCATGGGCAATGCCTTGCGGGTGGCCGGGCTGGAGCAGGGCGCAGCCATCCGGCAGGCGCTGCAGGCCAGGCGCGATGACGCGAGTCGGCTGGTGCGTGAGCATATTGACTGGGCGCTGGCGCCAGCCTGACGGCCCGCGGGCGTTTGATTTGCTATGTATTTAGTAGCTGCTCACGCCCGTATCTATTGGTCCGGATGCCAATCTGACGCCTGAAAACAGCCTTTTGGGGCTGTTTTTTTGCCTTCCGAACGCCCTGGAAAGAACGCTGGACCCTTAACAGACGTCCAAAACAGCTGTTATAGCTATAATAGCTGTTTTGACCAAAGGCCAGACGTATGACGACCTTTTCAGCACTCGAAGCCAAAAACCGCCTGGGCCAGATACTCGACGCCGCCCAGCGCGAGCCTGTGACCATCACCCGCCATGGCCGTCCGGCCGTGATTGTGCTGGCGGTGCAGGACTATGAAGCGCTGCTGGAGGGCCAGCCTGAAAAGGTGGCTGCGGCCAAAAAGAAACCAAAACCCCAGCTTTGAACTGATGGGCGCTGACAGGCTGCTAGCGCAACACCCCAAGCGCAAACGGCAGGCTCAGCACGCCCAGCATGGTCGACAGCGTGACGAGCCCCGCCACATAGGCGCCGTTGTAGCCCATGCGCGTCGCCAGCACATAGGCGCTCGACGACGTGGGCAGGGCTGAAAAAGCCATCAAAACGGCGGTCTGCACAGGGGACAGGCCCATCAGCCGGCCCAACCCCAATGCCAGCAAGGGCATTAGCAGGTGCTTGATGGACAGCAGCGAAACGGTCAGCGTGCGGCTTTGCGCCAGGTGTGCAAACTGCAGGCCGGCACCCGCAGCCATCAGGCCGAGTGCAATGGACGCCGCACCAATGCGGGTCAGCGTTGGCTCCAGCCAGAACGGAATGCCCAAGCCCAGCAGGTTGGCGGCAAGACCCGTGACTGTGGCAATGATGAGCGGGTTGCGCAGCAGTTCGCCAGCCAGGTTGCGCTGCGCATGCTTGGCCATGGGCCATACCGCCGCCACATTGAAGAGCGGCACACACACGCCAATCAGCACCGCAATCAGTTGCACGCCCTGGCTGCCGGCCAGCTTGTCGGCCAGCGCCAGCGCGATGAATGAGTTGAATCGAAAGGCAATTTGCGCGCTGGCAGCGTGTTCACGCCGGTCAATGCGTTGGCGCAACCACGGCAGGTGGGGCAGGGCATAGGCCATGGCAATACCGCCAAGGCCGAGCAGCAGCCCGGCGCTGATCAGGCTGGATGTGGCGCGCAGGTCCAGCGGGCTTTTGACGATGGACTGAAACAGCAGCACCGGAAAAAGAAAAAAATACACCAGGCTTTCAACCTTCTCCCAGACCGAGCGGTTGAGTGCGGTGTACCTGCAAACCAGGTAGCCGCAAACGATGAGCGAGAAGTCGGGAAAGAGGAGTTGCGCGTAGTTCACCGGGGGAGAATAACCTCAAAAGTTTTGTGTGATCCGGGTTTGCCCTTATGCGTAATCCACAACTGCAAGGCGAACTTCTTGCACGTACCATTCAGGCTGTTTTACTTGAAGGACCTGAACATGCAACGTCGCCGCCTATTTGCCCTGTCAACACTTTCTGCCATCGCGCTGGCAACTGCCGCCGGCTCCGCATGGGCTCAGGGCTATCCCAACAAGGTGATCAGGCTGCAGGTCCCCTTTGCACCGGGCGGTACGACCGACATCGTCGCCCGTGTCATTGCCGAGCCGCTGGGCAAGGCATTGGGCCAGAGCGTGATTGTCGAGAACAAGGCGGGTGGCGGCGGTGTGGTGGGCGCGACCGAAATCAAGAATTCGCCGGCTGACGGCTACATCCTGGGCATTGCGACCGTGTCGACGACGGCAGCCAACCCAGCCATCAACCCGAAAATTACCTACAACACGCTGACGGACTTCACGCCCATCATCAACATTGCGGCAACGCCCAACATCATTGCCGTGCACCCCAGCTTCCCGGCGAAGAACTACAAGGAGTTTGTTGCCGAGCTGAAGAAGAACCCGGGCAAGTACTCCTACTCATCATCCGGCACGGGCGGCATCGGCCACCTGCAGATGGAGCTGTACAAGACCATGAGCGGCACCTTCGTGACGCACATTCCCTACCGCGGTGCAGGCCCGGCACTCAACGACACCGTGGCCGGCCAGGTCAACATGATTTTTGACAATCTGCCTTCTGCGCTGCCCTTCATCCAGCAAAAGCGCCTGGTGCCCATCGTGGTGGCTGCACCGCAGCGCCTGGCCGTACTGCCTGATGTGCCGACCTTCAAGGAGCTTGGCCTTGAGCCTGTGAACCGCATGGCCTATTACGGCATTCTTGGCCCCAAGGGCCTGCCGAAGGAAGTGGTCGACAAGATCAGCGCCGGCGTCAAGAAGTCGCTGGAAGACCCGGCCGTCCGCAAGCGCATCGAAGATACCGGCTCGCTGATTGTGGCGAATACGCCCGAGCAGTTCACCGCACAGATCAAGGCCGAGTTTGAGGTCTACAAAAAGGTCGTGGAGTCCGCCAAACTCAAGCTGGACTGAACCCCGGTTAAACGGTTTTTATCAGGCCGCTGCGCAGTGTTCTGCCCGGCGGCTTTTTTGCGACCGGATTTTTGGTATGGTCGGCAGCATGCATTCCGCCAGCCAAGCCAGCATCGACGCCTTTGTGGACGCCCTTTGGCTGGAAGATGGCCTGTCGAAAAATACCCTGGCAGCGTACCGGCGCGATCTTTCGCTGTATGCGGACTGGCTGGGCGCCAAAGAGCAGCATGGGCGCAAGATCGATGACACCGTCGAGACTGATCTCAACCGCTACTTTGCAGCCAGGCATGCGGAGACAAAAGCCACTTCAGCCAACCGGCGTCTGACGGTCCTGAAGCGCTACTTTCGTTGGGCCTTGCGCGAACGGTTGATGGTGGCTGACCCGACACTGAAGCTGCAATCCGCAAAGCAGGCGCTGAGGGTACCCAAGGTGATGAGCGAGCCGCAGGTGGAGGCCTTGCTGGCCGCCCCGTCGGAAGACACGCCTCTGGGCCTGCGTGACCGTGCCATGCTGGAGCTGATCTACGCCAGCGGCCTGCGCGTCAGCGAGCTGGTTGGCCTCAAGACCTTTCACCTCGGCCTGAATGAAGGCGTTCTGCGCGTGATGGGCAAGGGCAACAAGGAAAGGCTGGTGCCTTTCGGGCAGGTCGCACGCGATGCCATCGTGCGCTATATGGCGGACGGCAGGCCTGCCATCCTGGGCGGTCAGCAGACGGATGATCTGTTTGTCACCGCCCGGGGCAGCGGCATGAGCCGGGTGATGTTCTGGATGCTGGTCAAAAAATATGCGCAGCTCGCGGGCATTCATTCGCCACTGTCCCCGCACACCCTTCGCCATGCCTTTGCGACACATCTGCTCAATCACGGCGCCGACCTTCGCGCTGTGCAGATGTTGCTGGGCCATGCTGATATTTCAACCACGACGATCTACACCCATGTGGCGCGTGAGCGGCTGAAGAACCTCCATGCGGAACACCACCCTCGCGGGTAGCGTGGCCTCAGCGCTGGTAAATGTAATCGCGGGTAAATGGGTATACCGACTGCGCACCCTTGAGTCGCCCCTCAGCCAGATCACCAGAAGGCCGCGTCGCCAGCATTTGGTGAAGCGAGATCCAGCCCTGCTCGAAACTCATGGCGCTGCCGGCCAGGTAGAGGCGATAGGCGCGCAGGGTTTTTTCGGCACGTTCGTCGCCGCCATCCCTGGCCAGTACTTCACGTGCCGTGTCCAGTTTTGTTTCAAGCGTGTCTGACCAGTCCCAGAGCGTACGCGCATAGTGCGGGCGCAGGTTCTCGGTATCCAGCATCTCAAGACCGGCACGAGACATGTGCTCCAGGACGGCGCTGACATGCAGCAACTCGCCACCGGGAAAGATGTATTTTTCGATGAAGTCGCCCATGCCTGCGCCGAGCTGGCTGTTTTCAAGCCCGCCGGCGGTGATGCCGTGGTTCATCACCAGTCCGCCCGGTTGCAGAAGCCTCAGGATTTTTGCGAAGTAGCCTGTCATGTTGGCGTGACCCACATGCTCAAACATGCCAACCGACGAGATCTTCTCAAAAGGCTTGTCTTCGGGCAGGTCGCGGTAGTCGCGCAGTTCAACACGCACGCGGCCGCTCAGGCCTTTTTCGTCGATCAGCTTTTGCACATGCGCATGCTGGTTTTTTGAAAGCGTGATGCCGGTCGCATCGACGCCATAGTGTTCGGCCGCCCACATCAGGAGGCCGCCCCAGCCGGAGCCGATATCCAGGTAGCGCTCGCCCGGTTTGAGCATCAGCTTGCGGCAGATATGGTCAAGCTTGGCTTCCTGGGCCTGCGCGAGCGTCATCGCTGCATCGCTGTAGTAGGCACACGAGTAGACCCTGCGCGCATCGAGCCAGAGCTCGTAGAAGGCGTCGGATACATCGTAGTGAAACTGGATCTGGGCGGCATCCCTGGCGTGGGTGTGTGCTGCCATCGACCTGGCGCGCCTGAGCAGGTTTGAGAACCAGCCAGTGTCGCTCTCAACAGGATTGCCCGGCAACATGCCGGAGACCACTTTCATCACATCGCGCATGCGCCCGTGAATGTTGAGCTTGCCCTCGACATACTCTTCGCCGAGTGCGCCTATCTCGCCAGCCTTGAGCCGTGCCAGGCTGGTCCAGCTTGAAAAATCGAGTTTGACGAGTGCGTCTTTGGGGCCTACAACCTTGCCCTCTGGGAGCTGGAGCGCGACGGGTGCGGAAAGTTGGGTCAAGCGGGATTCGATCTCCGGAATCAGGCGCTGGAACATGTGCAAATTCCTTGTCAGGTTGTCAATGGCGAGCTATTTTTTTCTTGTTTCAAAAGTTTAGCGAAATTCTGCATCGACTGCTTTGATCATGACCCTTGCAACGCAGGCCTGAATCTTATGCCGGTGTAGTCAAAAGAATCAACTCTTCGTCACTGAAGCCTGCGTAACGTCGCGCTTCAAGATTTACAGGCCCTTTGGAGCGCGGTGCGCCGTATTGCAAGGCAAGATTTGCATAGGTGGCAATCGGCTCAAGCCCGCGCTGCAGGCATAGATAGCGGTACCAGTGATTGCCGATGGCGACGTGCCCGATCTCATCGCGCAGGATGATGTCCAGGGTGTCTACCGCACGCAGCGCGTGTGGTGTGCCGACCTTGCGCAGTTTGGCCTGCATGGGTGGCGTGGCATCGAGTCCGCGCGCCTCAAGCGTGCGCGGCACCAGCGCCATGCGGGCCAGCACATCGCCACGTGTCTTTTCTGTCATGTCCCACAGGCCGGTGTGCGCCGGGAAGTCGCCGTAGTCATGACCCATGTCCTGTAGTTGCGCACGCAGCAGGCTGAAATGCAGGGCTTCTTCTGCGGCAACCTTCACCCAGTCAAGATAATAGGCGTGGGGCATTTCATCAAAGCGCCAGATGGCATCCAGCGCCAGGTTGATGGCGTTGAATTCGATATGCGTCACTGAATGGAGGAGAGCTGCCAGACCTTCCGGAGTGAAGGGGGAGCGTTTGGGGACGTCGAGGTGTGATCGAAGTTCGGGCTTGTCAGGATGGCCGGGTACGCCTTCAGGTTCTGGAATCCGGATGCTTGACCCCACCGGAACTTTCCCGGCCTGTGCATGAAGCTCCTGAGTCCTCGTTACCTTGGCTTGCGGATCGCGCTCCAGAAGCGATTCAAGCGCCATCTGGCGCAGATCTGTGACTGGAAGCGATGCGGAGGTCATGCGGGAATTGTCGTCCAAACGCTTTCCCAGGCAAATGCCGCCGATGATGCAATGGACAGGCCGGTATTTACAATAACCCGACACCCACAATCGACCCACCTCGCTACACCGCAAAATAGACATGGCCATCTACCAACTTGAAAACTTCGTACCTTCTGTCCATCCGTCCGCCTGGGTGGCTGGCAATTCGCAGGTCATGGGCGCGGTGACGCTGGCGGAAGATGTCAGCATCTGGTTTGGCGTTGTGATTCGGGGTGACACGGCCACCATCAGCGTTGGCAAGGGCTCTAACATTCAGGACAACAGCGTCATGCATGCCGATGAAGGCACGCCCCTGACTGTGGGTGAGAACGTGACGGTGGGCCACCAGGTCATGCTGCACGGTTGCACGATTGGTGACAACTCGCTGATCGGAATAGGGGCCATCGTGCTCAACGGGGCAAAGATTGGCAGGAACAGCCTTGTCGGCGCCGGTTCGCTGGTGACGGAAGGCAAGGAGTTCCCGGACGGATCCATGATCATGGGAACGCCGGCCAAGGTGGTCCGCCAGCTCACGCCGGAGCAAATTGAGGGTTTAAAAAAGAGCGCGGAGCACTATGTAGAGAATGCAGCCCGTTACAAGACGGGTCTCAAGAAGCTCGATTGAGCTGCTTCAAGCCTTAAGAACTCCCATGTCAGAACTTCATAAATTCATTTTCGACGGCCTTCCAGTGCGCGGCATGCTGGTCCGCCTGACCGACTCCTGGCAGGAAATCCTGCGCCGCCGACAGGCGGCCGGGGGCTACCCTGTGGAGGTGATGCATCTCCTGGGTGAAATGACGGCTGCGGCCACGCTCATGCAGGGCAATATCAAATTCAACGGGGCGCTCATCCTCCAGATATTTGGCGACGGGCCGGTGAAGATTGCGGTCGCTGAAGTGCAGCCCGACCTGACGGTGCGGGCCACAGCCACGATGATCGGCACGGTGGACGCGGGCGCATCGTTGAGCGATCTCGTCAATGTCAACAATGAGGGGCGTTGCGCCATCACGCTGGACCCGAAAGACAAGATGCCGGGTCAGCAGGCTTACCAGGGGGTGGTGCCGCTGTTTGGTGACCAGCATGAAAAGATTGAAAACCTGGCGGAGGTACTGGAGCATTACATGCTTCAGAGCGAGCAGCTCGATACCAAGCTCATTCTTGCGTCTGATGGCCACATGGCCGCGGGCCTGTTGATCCAGCGACTTCCCGTGAAGGGCGAGGGCAATCTTGAAGGCAGGATTGACAGTGACGCCAATGAAGACCAGATAGGTGTCAATGAAGATTACAACCGTATCGCCATGCTGGCGGCTACGCTCAAGCGCGAAGAGTTGCTGACGCTGGATGCGGACACCATCCTGAGGCGGCTGTTCTGGGAGGAGCCCATCACGCGCTTTGAAGTGGCTCACCCCAGCTTTGCCTGCAGTTGCTCGCGTGAACGCGTCAGCAATATGTTGCGCAGCCTGGGTGCCGAAGAGGTGGAGGGCGTGATTGCCGAACGTGGCAGCGTGGGTGTGACCTGCGAGTTTTGCGGTGCGCAGTACGACTTCGACCCGGTGGATGCGGCACAGCTTTTCACCCACCCTGACAGGCAGCAACCGCCTACGGCAACTGTCCAGTAGCAATCGCTGAGCGACGGGCCAGAAGGCCGGTGAGCAGCCGATGCTCGCATTGCGGGTCGCTGCATTTGTCGCATGCCCATACCCATGGCCTCGTGGATTCAGCGCGACTCTCTGGCGGCGTTTCTTTCAGAGCGCCTGGATGCTGCGCGTCCTGCAAGCTGCTGCGGATGAGATTCATTGCCTGCAAAACGCATTCCACGAAAGCGCCGTAAAGCACCTGGTAAGGTAGTTTTTGGTGGTCCAGCAGTTGGCGCAGGGCGCTGTCAGCATCCACATCTGCAGCGTTAGTGCCTTGCAGACCCATCAGGAAAATGGTGTCAGCTTTCAATGGCACATCAAGCGCGACAGGCGATGCAATTTCAGCAACAATGCCAGCGGTTTTCAGGGCCTCGCTTAGCAAGGCAGAAAATTGCTCTTTGCCTGTGCCGGGGTAGCCGAATAACGCAACATGCAATGGTTGCACCAGCTTATTTGTTGACCTGTACAAAGATCTCGTTGGGTTTGACCATTCCCAACTCGCTGCGGGCCTTTTCCTCGACCATTTCAAGGCCTTCCTTCAGGTCCCTGACCTCGGCAGCAAGCTGCTCGTTGGCAACCTGTGCTTTGGCATTTTTGGCATTTTGCTCGTCAAGACGTTGCTGCATGTTCCGCACTGCAGGAATGCTGCCCCGTCCCGTCCACAGTTGCGCATGGAACAGGGCCAGCAGCGCAATCAGGATGGCGGGGACGAATCGGGACCCCATGCTCAGCTACACACTGCGAATGCGATGGAAGTTTTTTCGCCGGGCCGCCCCAAGAAAAAATGCGTCCCCTCGGGGGGCAGCGAAGTACACGCAGTGACGAGCGTGGGGGCCGATTTTTTTTCGCCGGGCCGCCCCAAGAAAAAATACGCCCCCTCGGGGGGCAGCGAAGTACACGCAGTGACGAGCGTGGGGGCCATTTATCTCAAATTGTAGAAAGCGGAACGGCCAGGATAAGACGCCACATCGCCCAGGTCTTCTTCTATGCGCAGAAGCTGGTTGTACTTGGCCATGCGATCGGAGCGTGAAAGTGAACCGGTCTTGATCTGGCCTGCGTTCGTGCCAACAGCGATATCGGCAATGGTGGTGTCTTCTGTTTCACCTGAGCGATGCGAAATGACAGCCGTGTAACCAGCGCGCTTGGCCATCTCGATCGCGGCGAAAGTTTCGGTCAGCGTGCCGATCTGGTTGATCTTGATCAGGATGGAATTGGCAATCTTTTTATCGATACCCTCCTTGAGGATTTTGGTGTTGGTGACAAACAGGTCATCACCGACCAGCTGCACTTTTTTACCCAGACGTTCGGTCAGTATCTTCCAGCCATCCCAGTCGCCTTCGGCCATGCCGTCTTCAATGCTGATGATGGGGTATTTGTCGACCCAGGTGGCCATGATGTTGGTCCACTCGGTGGCGTCCAGGCTCAGGCCTTCGGCGCCCAGGACGTATTTGCCGTCCTTGTAAAACTCGCTGGCTGCACAGTCCAGGCCCAATGCGATCTGTTCACCGGCAACAAAACCGGCTGCATCAATGGCTTCCAGGATCATCTGGATGGCAGCTTCGTGATTTGCAACGTTGGGGGCAAAACCGCCCTCATCACCGACCGCAACGCTCATGCCCTTGTCATGCAGGATTTTCTTCAGCGCGTGAAAGACTTCTGCACCGTAACGCACCGCTTCACGAAAGCTCGGTGCACCGACCGGAATAATCATCAATTCCTGCAGGTCCAGGTTGTTGTTGGCGTGTGCGCCGCCGTTGACCACGTTCATCATCGGCACGGGCATTTGCATGCCGCCGCTGCCGCCGAAGTAACGGTACAGGGGCAGGCCGGCTTCTTCAGCTGCCGCGCGTGCCACGGCCATGCTGACGGCCAGCATGGCATTGGCGCCCAGGCGGGACTTGTTGTCTGTGCCGTCGAGGTCGATGAGGGTGCGGTCCAGGAAGGCCTGCTCGCTGGCGTCCAAGCCCAACACGGCTTCCGAGATCTCGGTATTGATGTGCTCGACCGCCTTCAGCACGCCTTTGCCGAGGTAACGGGACTTGTCGCCGTCGCGCAGCTCAATGGCTTCGCGTGAACCGGTGGAGGCGCCTGAAGGCACTGCTGCACGGCCCATCACGCCGGATTCCAGTAACACATCGCATTCGACGGTCGGATTGCCACGGCTGTCGAGAATTTCGCGGCCGACGATATCAACAATTGCGCTCATTTAACTCTTTCAGATCAAAACAAACAAAACAGGATGTAGCTGACGCTACACGCCTTCAACCAGGATCATGCGCATGATGGCAATGCCTTCGCGGGCTTTCCGGGCTGCGCCATATTCGGGTGAGTCGCTGAAAGCCCTGGCTTTTGCCGCATCAGGAAATCTCAGCACCACCACGCGTTCGGGTGACCAGTCACCCTCAAGAACTTCGACTTTCCCGCCGCGCACACAAACTTCTGCCCCATAAACCTTCATGGCGATGGTCGAGAGTTTTTTGTATTCCTCGTATTGCACGGCATCCTGCACCGTGACGTTGGAGATCAGGTAGGCGCTGGTCATGCTTACGCCCCGAAATTATTTTCGAGAAAGCCGTTCTTTTTTGTCACACGGTCAAGTGCGAGCAGCGTTTCGAGCAGGGCCTTCATGTGTTTGAGCGGTACTGCGTTCGGGCCATCGCTCATGGCTTTGGACGGATCGGGGTGCGTCTCCATGAAAAGGCCTGCAACACCGACAGCGACCGCCGCGCGTGCCAGTACTGGCACCATCTCGCGTTGGCCGCCACTGCTGGTGCCGTTGCCGCCAGGCAGTTGTACCGAATGGGTTGCGTCAAACACCACAGGCGCTTTGGTCTCGCGCATGATGGCCAGGCTGCGCATGTCCGAGACCAGATTGTTGTAGCCAAAACTGGCGCCGCGTTCGCAGGCCATGAATCTGTCTTCATCCAGGCCCTTCTCACGCGCTGCTGCACGTGCCTTGTCGATGACGTTCTTCATGTCACCCGGGGCGAGGAACTGGCCTTTCTTGATGTTGACCGGTTTACCGGACTGCGCGACCGCATGAATGAAGTCTGTCTGGCGGCACAGAAATGCCGGCGTTTGAAGCACGTCAACCACGCTGGCAACGGTGGCGATGTCGCCTTCGGAATGCACATCCGTCAGGATGGGCACGCCGAGATCGCGCTTCACCCTGGCAAGAATTTCCAGGCCTTTTTGCATGCCGGGGCCGCGAAAGCTCGTGCCGCTGGAGCGGTTGGCCTTGTCGTAGCTTGACTTGAAAATGAAGGGGATGCCCAGCGATGCCGTGATCTCCTTCAGCGTTCCCGCCGTGTCCATCTGGAGTTGTTCCGACTCGATAACGCAGGGGCCGGCGATCAGAAAGAAAGGCTGTTCAAGCCCGATATCGAAGCCGCAAAGTTTCATGCGACCACTTTCAGCGACTTGCCTTCAACCTGGTGGTCAAGGGTTGCCTTGATGTAGGCGTTGAAAAGCGGATGGCCTGCCCAAGGCGTTGACTTGAATTCGGGGTGAAACTGCACGCCGACATACCAGGGGTGTACGGTTTGTGGCAACTCGATGATTTCCGTCAAATGCTCGCGCTGTGTCAGTGCAGAGATCACCAGACCACATTCACGAAGCTTGTCGAGGTAATTGACGTTCGCTTCGTAGCGGTGACGGTGGCGTTCAGTCACGACATCACCATAAATCTTGTGCGCCAGGGTGCCCTTGGTCACGTCCGAGCTTTGTGCGCCCAGGCGCATGGTGCCACCGAGGTCAGACTGCGCATCGCGTGTCTTGATGGTGCCGTCGTGGTCCTTCCATTCGGTGATGAGCGCAATGACCGGGTTGGGTGTATTGACATCAAACTCCGTGCTGTTGGCGTCTTTCATACCGGCGACATGGCGCGCAAATTCAATGGTGGCCACCTGCATGCCAAGACAGATGCCGAGGTAGGGAACCTTGTTTTCACGGGCATAGCGCGCCGCACAAATCTTGCCTTCGACGCCGCGTACGCCGAAACCGCCGGGCACCAGGATGCCGTCAAATTTGGCAAGACGCGAGACATTGTCTGGCGTGATGGTTTCCGAATCGACGTATTCGATGACAACCTTGGCATGGTTTTTCATGCCCGCGTGGCGAAGCGCTTCATTCAGGGATTTGTAGCTGTCGCTGAGATCCACGTATTTGCCGACCATGGCAATGTTGACTTCTTTTTTCGGATGCTCGGTTTCGTAGACCAGGTCATCCCAACGCTTCAGGTTGGCAGGTGGCGTGTTCAGGCGCAGCTTGTCGCAGATCAGGCCATCCAGACCCTGCTCGTGCAGCATGCGCGGCACCTTGTAGATGGTGTCCACATCCCACATGGAAATGACACCCCATTCGGGAACATTGGAGAACAGCGAAATCTTGGCGCGTTCTTCCTGGGGGATGCGCCTGTCGGCACGGCATAGCAATACGTCGGCCTGGATACCTATTTCGCGCAGTTGCTTGGCGGTGTGCTGGGTCGGCTTGGTTTTCAGTTCGCCCGCAGCGGCAATCCACGGGACATAGCTCAGATGGACAAACGCCGTGTTATTGGCACCCAGGCGCAGGCTCATCTGACGCACGGCTTCGAGGAAGGGCAGGGATTCGATGTCACCGACAGTACCGCCGATTTCAACGATGGCGACGTCGACCGCGTCCGCAGTGTCATACCCGGCACCGCGCTTGACGAACTCCTGGATTTCATTGGTGACGTGGGGGATGACCTGCACGGTTTTGCCGAGGTAGTCGCCGCGGCGTTCTTTTTCAAGCACGCTTTTGTAGATCTGACCTGTGGTGAAGTTATTGGCCTTCTTCATGCGCGTTTCGATGAAACGCTCATAGTGGCCAAGGTCCAGGTCGGTTTCTGCGCCGTCATCGGTCACAAATACCTCTCCATGCTGGAAAGGCGACATCGTGCCTGGATCCACATTGAGGTAGGGGTCCAGCTTGATCAGGGTGACTTTGAGGCCTCGCGATTCGAGGATCGCAGCGAGGGAGGCTGAGGCGATTCCCTTGCCCAGGGAAGACACCACACCGCCGGTGACGAAGACAAATTTGGTCATGTCAGGTACGAGCCGATAAGCTCGCAGAGGTGGGAAATGCTGATTATAGAGGGTGGCTTTTGACCGGGACCCTCACGCGGACAAACTGATACATTGCGGGGCATGACAAATCAAGCAAATGCCACGGAAATCACTGTGAATCAGGCTGGCTCTCATGACCTTGCCGGCAGGCACATCCTGCTCGGACTGTCGGGCGGCATCGCCTGCTACAAGGCAGCCGAGTTGTGCAGGGCCTTGATAAAGGCTGGGGCTACCGTGCAGGTCGTGATGACGGAGGCGGCCGAAGAGTTCATCACGCCCGTGACCATGCAGGCATTGAGTGGCAGGACCGTCTATACCAGTCAATGGGACAACCGCGAGCCGAACAACATGGCTCATATCAACCTGTCGCGCGAGGCCGATTTGATCCTGATCGCACCCATGAGCGCCGACTTCATGGCCAAGCTGCTGCACGGTCGGGCCGACGACCTGCTCAGTCTCATGTGCCTTGCGCGTCCCATCGACAAGGTGCCGCTGCTGGTTGCGCCAGCCATGAACCGGGAGATGTATGCGCACCCCGCAACTCAGCGCAATTTTGTGCAGCTTGATGCTGATGGTGCCACTGTGCTGGGTGTCGGTACGGGGTTTCAGGCCTGCGGTGAGACCGGCGACGGACGCATGCTTGAGCCCGACCAGATACTTGAGGATGTGATCAGTTTCCTGTCACCCAAAGTACTGGCTGGCCAACACGTATTGATCACCGCCGGTCCAACCTACGAAGCCATCGATCCAGTGCGCGGAATTACCAACCTGTCGAGTGGCAAGATGGGTTTTGCAATTGCTCGTGCTGCCCGTGAGGCAGGGGCTGATGTCACTCTGATAGCGGGTCCGGTGGGACTGCCGACACCGCGCGGTGTAAAGCGAATCGATGTCAGGTCAGCGCAAAACATGTTTGACGCCGTGATGAGGCATGTGCAAGTGGCTACTGTGTTGGTAGCTGCTGCTGCGGTAGCTGACTGGCGTGTGACAAAGCCTTCGGAACACAAAATTAAAAAAGATGTTTCGGGGCAGCCGCCGCAACTGGCATTTGAAGAAAACATGGATATTCTTGCGACAGTTGCCCGATTACCCCAGGCGCAAACCGGCAAACTGTTCTGTGTTGGCTTCGCTGCGGAGAGTCAGGACCTTGCCCAAAACGCGCAGGCCAAACGCCTGCGGAAAAATGTACCTTTGCTGGTTGGCAACATCGGGCCGGACACTTTTGGGCAGGACCACAATGCACTGCTGCTGGTAGACGAGCTGGGTTCCCGCGCCATGCCGCACGCATCCAAACTTTCTCTGGCTCGGCAACTCGTGCGTGAAATCTCCAGCAGGATGGCTGCACGCAAGTCTTGATATTTCTTATCCAATCGTTCGCTAACCAACCCCAAAATACTGATGAAAATCGACGTCAAGATTATTGATTCACGCCTGCAGGGCAATCTTCCCGAATATGCGACGCCTGGCAGCGCCGGCCTCGATCTGCGTGCTTGCCTTGACGGCCCTCTGACGCTTGCCGCAAACGCCTGGCAACTGGTGCCCGTGGGTATTGCCATTTACCTCCATGATCCCAACTACGCTGCGCTGATTCTTCCCCGTTCAGGCCTTGGGCACAAGCATGGAATCGTTCTTGGCAATCTGGTTGGCTTGATAGACAGCGATTACCAGGGCCAGTTGATGGTCAGCGCCTGGAATCGCAGTGATGTGCCTTTCACCATCGAACCCATGGAGCGTATTGCGCAGCTCATCATCGTTCCCGTCGTGCAGGCGCAATTCAACGTTGTCACTGAATTTCCAGCTAGCGAACGTGGCGAGGGCGGTTACGGGTCTACCGGTAAAAAGTGAGCCTTGTCACGGGTGTTCCCATGAGGATCGGCTTTTGCCTACAGTGCTACTGAGGGCTATCCTAGGCCTTCATCCATTGTTGACCGATGAGTGATTTCGGTCAGTGACCTTTGAATAGGCATATCAGCGGTATTCAGCCGTGTTGATATCTTTCAAAGGAGAAAACTCATGCGCTCGTCACATCGTTTTACTATGGTTATTTTGTCTGCAGTCATGGTCGCCGGCCTGGCCGCCTGTGCCGCGCCCGGCAACCCGTCTTACCCTGTCGGAACAGCTTACCCGGCCGGAACCGCTTACCCTGCAGGTACGTCGTAT
This sequence comes from Pseudomonadota bacterium, assembly GCA_040390295.1. Lineage (GTDB taxonomy): Bacteria > Pseudomonadota > Gammaproteobacteria > Burkholderiales > Burkholderiaceae_C > Polaromonas. Next base: position 56,398 of record JAZJYR010000016.1, on the reverse strand, counting down.
CCTTCAGGAACGGCCTATCCAACAACGACGGCCCCAACTGCCGCTGTCGAATACGGCCGGATTGCCAATGTCGAAGTGGTCCGCACGCAGGCACCAGCAGGTAGCAATGTTGCCGGCACCATCATCGGTGGTATTGCAGGCGCAGTGATCGGTCACCAGATTGGCGGCGGCACTGGCAAGGATCTCGCTACAGTGGCGGGCGGTATTGGTGGCGCTGTGGCAGGCAATGCCATACAGCGAAATGCCAATGGCGGTGGCCGTGTGACGGATGTCTATCGGATCTCCGTGCAGGTAGACAATGGCGCTTATCGCGCCTATGACCTGTCCAATCCGGGTGACCTGCGTGCAGGTGATCGTGTACGCATCGAAAACGGCCAGATCTACAGGATCTAAAAAGTTCCGTATTCCATAACGAAAGCGCCGCAAGTCTGCGGCGTTTTTTTTCGTCAGTGCAACGTGCCGTTGCCCGGGAGGCTGGACTCCAGCTTGAAGAAGCCCGTACCAAGGGTGCCCTGGCCAATTTCGGTTTCAGATGCTTCCCTGACGGATTCGACTTTCAGGGAAAGCCGTAAAGCAATGCCAGCGAGGGGATGATTGCCATCCAGTACAACATGCTCCGGATAAATCTCCGTTACCGTGTAGATATTTTCTTTTGGCGTGTCCGGATTTGATCCAGTCGGAAGGGCGATGCCGTCGAACGTCATGCCTTCTTCAAGTTCGGCAGGAAATATCTTCCTTGTTTCAATGAACACAAGGTTTTCGTTGTAGTCGCCAAATGCGTCTTCCGGCTCAAGATGGAGATTCGCCTTGTCGCCTGCCTCGTGGCCTTGCAGGGCTTCCTCGATTTTTGCCAGCAGGTCATTGCCGCCCAGTAAAAACTCGACGGGTTCATCCAGTTCGTCCAGCACTTCGCCCAGAGTATCTTTCAGCGTCCAGGTGAGGGCAACGACGCATTGCGGGGTGATTTTCATCAGACAATTGTCCCATGGATGTAAATAAAGCCTTGCCGCTTCTCGCCGGCCTCAGCCCCGCGCAATTCATGCGTCGCCACTGGCAAAAAAAGCCGCTTCTGGTACGCGGAGCGATCCCCGGATTCAAGCCGCTTCTCAGCCGTACGGAACTTTTCCGACTTGCCAGCCGGGACGAAGTGGAGTCGCGGCTTATCGTCAAAGGCAACTCCGGCTGGCATATGAAGTCAGGTCCGTTCGGTACACGCGGTCTACCGGCGTTGACCCGGGCTGGCTGGACACTGCTTGTTCAGGGCGTCGATCTGCATGTGCAAAAGCTGCATGACCTGCTCGGGCAATTCAGGTTTGTACCTGATGCGCGCCTGGATGACCTCATGATTTCCTTTGCCACAACAGATGGTGGCGTTGGGCCCCATTTCGACAGTTACGACGTGTTCCTGCTTCAGGCCAGTGGACGTCGACGATGGAAAATCAGTAAACAAAAAGACCTGACCCTTCAAGACGGCGTGCCGCTGAAGATATTGCAGAATTTTGAACCTGAGCAGGAATTTTTGCTGGAGGCGGGGGACATGCTCTACCTGCCCCCGCGTTATGCGCATGATGGCATTGCCGAGGTAGCAACCGGTAGCGATGGAAAAAACATCGATTGCATGACGTATTCGATCGGCTTTCGAGCGCCCGCCCAACGCGAACTGGCTTCTGAACTTTTGCATCGCATCGCGGGTTTTGGCGAGGACGCCGCCGAGGATGAGCCTGCAGCGTCGCAATACGGTGCCAAGGCCCCGGTCCTGTATCGTGATCCGGCTCAGGAGGCTACGGAAACCCCTGCAGCCATACCTGGCGCGCTCTCTGCATTTGCTGAAAAGGCTTTGAACGATGTCCTGAAAGATCCCTTGGCGCTGGCTTGTGCCTTGGGTGAATACATGACCGAGGTGAAGTCATCTGTGTGGTTTGATCCACCGCCTGATGTGTGGCACCCGACCAGAGGCGGAGTACGTCTCGACCCTAAAAGCCGGATGATGTATGACCAGCATCATGTCTTCCTGAATGGCGAGAGCTACCGCGCTGGTGGTGCGGATGCTCGCCTGATGCGGCGGTTTGCCGACGGGCGTGCGTTGTCGTCGACCGAACTGGCAAAGGCCAGCCCGGCGGCGATGGCCTTGATGTCTGACTGGTACGACGCTGGGTGGATACAGTCCGATGGCCTGATGGCCAATTGAGTGGCAAGGAGCGGCATAAATGCAAACTGGTGATTCGTCTGATCACAGGGCGCCGGTCTTGCCGGCAGGGCGCTTTAGCGGTCCCACAGAGTTCGCCGCTCTGATTCGCCTGGCTTTTGAGGCTGCCGCCAGCCAGGGCTGGCTTGAGATCATTTTGAGCGATCGCAGCTTTGAGGATTGGCCTCTTGGCGAGCGGGCCGTATCCCAGTCCCTCCACGACTGGTCCCGGTCTGGCCGCAAACTGACAATGCTGGCCAAAAATTATGACGAGTTGATACGCCGTCATGCACGCTTCGTCACGTGGAGGCGCACCTGGGCGCACATCATTGACTGCCGCAGTAATACCTCACTTTCGGCAGATGATTTCCCGAGTGCAGTCTGGAGTCCGGTATGGGTTTGCCAGCGCCTCGATCTGGAACGTTGCACGGGCATTTCAGGTGCCGAGCCGGCAAGGCGCGTGGTGCTGCGTGAGCGGCTCGATGAGTGTTTACGCCGCAGTTCCCCGGCTTTCCCTGCCACGACGCTGGGTATTTAGTGCACCCGTTGGGTGCGTAGATATCCCGAAATTTTTTGATCGCTATGGTGTAGCGACACCGGTTGACACGGTTTGGGACCGCATTGGTGCAGTTCTTCATGGTGTGAATACTGGCTATAATCCAAAGTTGGGCAAAAGAGCTCGAGTCCTTTTGCCCAGTCAGGCATTCCTGAGTTTTCAGGTGTGCTTTGACAATTTCCGGAAATTGTTTTCTTTTAATCATCAAGGATAGTAAAAATGAATAAGTCCCTCATCCTGGCAGCCGTGGTTGCTGCTGTTGCTCTCGCTGCTTGCGGCAAGAAAGAAGAAGCTCCTGCGCCAGCGGCCGTCGTCGTGACACCAGCTCCAGCACCTGCACCAGCCGCATCTGCACCAGCTGCAGACGCTGCTGCTGTTGCCGCATCTGGCGCCGCTGTTGCCGCTTCCGGTGCTGCTATGGCCGCTTCCGGCGCTTCTGTTGCCGCTCAAGCTGCTTCCGCGGCTGCTTCTGCTGTCTCTGGCGGCCCAGCTGCTGCCAAGTAATACTTTGCGCCTTGGGGCGCATTGAAAAGAGCCACCTTCGGGTGGCTTTTTTATTCCCTTAACCAAGATGGCTCAGATCAAACCTGCAGCCAGGGTGTGCCGCTCGCCGCGTCCGCGATGACGATGTCTTCTTCTGCCCAACCAAGCGCGGCCGACATCGATCGCCGAACCAGCCCAGGGATATTGTTTTGAAGGCTCAGGTGCGCAGCAACCAGGTGCTTGAGCTTTGTGTGCAAGACCGACCTTGCAATTTCAGCTGCGGCTGCATTGGATAAATGTCCCAGATCGCCGCTCACCCGCCGTTTCAGAAAAAAGGGATAGGCTGATTGCGCAAGCATGTCGCTGTCGTGATTGCATTCCAGTACAAGGGCATCACACCCGCGAAGGTGGTCAAGCACGTGCTGTGTCGCATGCCCCAGGTCTGTCACCACCGCCAGTTTTGCGGATCCATCTGTGCAGCTGACCTGCAGTGGCTCTCTTGCATCGTGCGGGACGGCAAACGGCGTCAATTCCAGTCCGCCCAGATCCACTGGGCAGCCATCGCGCGCAAAGTGCAACTGCCCATCGAAATCTGCCAAGCCTGTTGCTGCATGCGTACCCCGACTCATCCATACCGGAATCCTGTAGCGCAGGGAAAGCGAACGGACACACCCGACATGATCGCTGTGTTCGTGCGTGATGAAAATCGCGTGAATGTCGGTCAGCTTCAAGCCAGCCTCGGCCAGACGTGCTTCGAGTTGCCTGATCCCCAAACCACAATCCACAAGGAGCCTGAAAGGCAGCAGCCCCATCGTTTCGACAAGGGTGGCGTTGCCTGTGCTGCCGCTACCCAGGTTCTTGAATCTAAGCATCCTGCCGGTGGCCTCGCACGCGCCGGACAGTTGCCGGATATTTACTTGAGGTCGTCCGCAATAACCTGAACAATGCGCTGCGCATTTGCAGATGCTTCAGCCGCGCCCTGTGCATTGAGCACGCCGACCGTCGTGGCGTTACCCTGGCTCTTCACCGTGATACGGTATTTCAGGGGTTGCACCGAAGGCTCGGAGCCGCTGAAAAGCCGGGCCAAAAAGCCGGGCTCTTTTTTGTCTGGGGTGGGCTCAACATAACGAACGAAGTAGGTGCCCTGGGCACGGTCACGGTCTTCGACGGTGAAGCCCGTGCGATCAAGTGCAAGCCCCACACGGCGCCAGGCGCGATCAAAGTCCTCGTCCATCTGCACGACTGGTGCGCCGCCGACGTTGGCGATGCGTGACGTGGGGCGGGCCGGTCCGGCAGACGCCAGGAGTGCCCTTGACTGCTCCTGATTCAGGCCAAGTTTGACCATCAGCCGGCGCAGGAATTCGGCTTCCAGTTCGGGGTCCGATGGCCTGACCTGCCAGATGGTGGACACACCTGTCTGGCCAGCATTTGTGTTGCCCGAAGGAACGGTTTCGATCATGCCGCGATGGCTGATGTAAATTTCCGTCCCGCCGGTTGCATTGCGCTCCAGCCGGGTGCGGAATTTGTCGCGTTCCCCTGTCGAATAAAGGCCGTCAAAGACCTTGCCGATGGTTGCGCGGATGAAATCCTGGGGAAGCTTGGCGCGGTTTTCGGCGTAATCGGTCTCCATGATGCCGAGGTTTTGCTGATCCAGCGCCAGCAGGAAGCCACCTTCCAGCCAGAAGTCGCGCACAGGGCTCCAGAGCTGATCGGCGGGGCGGTTCACAACCAGCCAACGCTGGTTGCCCGCGCGTTCTATCCGCACGTCGCCAACACTTGCAGCTGCGACGGGTGTCGTTTGCGATGAAGCCTGGCCAACCTGGAAAGCATTGGCGCTCACAGCCGTGCCGGGAACCACATAGCGCGTCTCTTTGGAGAGCTGGGTCAGGTCCGGTGGTACGTCAAGTGATGGACCTGCCTTGCCGTTGGACTTGTAGTCAATCTTGTCACCCGACATGAGTTCGCTGACGGTTGAACAGCCGGCCAACAGCATGGCAGCAGCCAGCAAGGACAGGCCAGCGCCATTTTTTACGATCCAAAGGCCACTGCGTTTTTGCAAAGTCTTCACTTGGGTTTCCTTAAAAATCAGATCAGGCCGCAAAGGCTCAATGCGCCTTCAACGATCGCTTCATTGTGTGTTTCAAGCGGGGTCATGGGCAGACGCAAGGTCGGTCCGCACAGGCCCATGCGGGCCATGGCCCATTTCACGGGGATCGGGTTGGCTTCCACAAACAGGTGTTTGTGCAGCGGCAGCAATTTCATCTGCAATTCCATGGCGCGTTTCACATCGCCAGCCACGGCCGCCTTGCACAGTTCGTGCATCAGCTTTGGTGCGACGTTGGCCGTCACACTGATGTTGCCCTGGCCGCCACAAAGCATGAGCGCCACGGCGGTCGGATCGTCGCCGGAATAGACGGCAAAGCCTTTGGGAACTTCCTTGATCAGCCATTGGGCACGTTCGATGTTGCCGGTGGCTTCCTTGATTCCGACGATGCCGGGTATCTGCGCCAGCCGCAGGACCGTTGCATGGAGCATGTCTGCAACTGTGCGGCCGGGAACGTTGTAAAGAATTGTCGGGAGGTCGCCAGTGGCTTCGGCGATAGCCTTGAAGTGCTGGTACTGGCCTTCCTGGGTTGGCTTGTTGTAGTAGGGCACCACCTGCAACTGGCAATCTGCGCCGACGCCTTTTGCAAATTTGGCGAGCTCGATGGCTTCAGCCGTCGAATTGGCGCCGCAACCGGCCATGATGGGGACGCGCTTGTTGGCCTGCTCAACGGCAACGCGGATGATTTCGCAATGTTCCTCAACATTCACGGTTGGCGATTCGCCGGTGGTACCCACCACGCCCACGCAATCGGTTCCTTCTGCGATATGCCAGTCCACCAGCTTGCGCAGGCTGGGATAGTCAACCTTGCCATCTTCGAGCAAGGGAGTAGCCAGTGCAACAATGCTGCCAGTGATGGTTTTCATGTCTTGGTAAAAGTCCTGGTATGGGCCCGTAGGGCTGTGGGGAGGCCGTGAAGTCAATCTCGCATTCTACCCAGAGCTAGGGCAGGTTAAGGCAGGTCATAACGCGCAGGTTTTGACGTTGCCCTGTCATCCGGCGCTTCCCTGACAGCTGCAATGCGCTGGATAAAGCGCGGTAAATCCGCGTTCGGACCGGCCTGAAAGCCATCCTCATAGGCGACGATCCGCAATCCTGTGCAAACCGCAAGCAGTTCCCCATGTTCCAAAAGAAAGTCAGATCGCGAAGGCTTGCCCACAGTTTCATTGCCTTGGGTAAAAGTCTCGTAAATCAGGATGCCGCCGGGCGCCAGACTCGCCAGCAACGTGGGCATGAGCGGCCGCCATAAGTAGTTGGTCGCTACCACCGCGTCAAACTGCCAGCCGACAAATGGCCACGGTCCGTTTTCAATGTCCGCCACGACGGCTTTGCACGACTGCGTCGGAAGGACGATGGATTCGATGGCCTGTCGCGACTTGTCCACCAGCGTCACCGCATGGCCCCGGTCATGGAACCACTTTGCGTGGCGGCCATGACCACAAGCCACATCAAGCACACTCCCGCCAGGCTTGACCAGATGCGACCAGCGCTGTACCCACGGGGATGCAGGCTCCGTTCCATGCAAATGGTTTGCCATCAGAGTGGTTTGACCTCGTCTTTGAGCGCGGCAAGCGCCATGGCTTCCACCCGGCCGGGGGCGATCAGTTTCAGCCAGCGTCCCAGTTTGCCTTTTGCCGTCATCACGATTTCTCTCCGGCGATGGTCCATGCCATCAATGATCAGCCGGGCGCATTCTTCAACACTCATCGCACCGTCTTCCCTGAGGCCGCTGCTGCCGGCCGGCTGGCCAGCGGCATTGAAGCCGTGATGGCGGATATGGGTCGAAACAACACCCGGGTAGGCCGTGGTGACGCTGACACCGGTTGTTTTCATTTCCGCCCGCAAGGCTTCAAAAAAGCCCGTTATGGCAAATTTGGTGGCGCTGTAGGCGGTGCGACCCGGCACGCCAACAAGTCCGGCCAGACTGGACACCGCAACGATGCTGCCGCGACTTTGTTTCAGCCAGGGCAGGGCTGCGTGGGTGCACCAGACGCTGCCCCAGAGGTTGGTGCGCATCAGCTGTTCATACCAGGCCAGGTCTTCCGCGCGGACTTCCTCAAACAACGCCTGTGCCGACATGCCCGCATTGTTGATGAGCGCGTCCAGGCGGCCAAACTTTCCAATCGTGGTGGCGATCAGGTGGCGACAGGCAGATTCCTGCGACACGTCGGTCGGCACTACAAGCACCTGTGCACCCATCGCGATGCATTGGCTGGAAACCGCATTGAGCCGGGTTTCATTGCGTGCCGCCAGGACCAGGCCGAGGTGCTCGCCATGGCGGCCCGCCAGCTGTCGTGCCATCTCCGCGCCTATGCCGTCCGAAGCACCTGTGATGATGATTATTTTCATGTATGCCAGCACCTCCCGGTTGTGGGTCTGAAGCCGGAACAAGCCACAAAAAGCCACAGACTGCGTTGAGTCCTAAAAGCAGGCCCAGACCTGATTGGAGAGTGTGACCAGGAATTCAGGCTGCGTGTACAGGGCAAACACAGCCAGGCAGGCCAGCACTGCACCTGTCCAGGCTGTCAGTCTGACAATTGAAGGCCGCCGCATCATCAGGCCGTCTGCCCCATGGGGGTTGCGGCTTTTCGCCGGATGGGTGCTTCCTTGATGGGCAAATTGATCAGGCCCGCAAAAACGCCCAGCCCGATCGTGATGTACCAGACGATGTCATAGCTGCCGGTCTTGTCGTAGAGATAGCCTCCCAGCCATACGCCCAGAAAGGAGCCGATCTGGTGGCTGAAGAAGATGAATCCGGCCAGCATCGACAAATGCTGGACCCCGAAGATTTGAGCCACGACCGCATTGGTGGGCGGTACGGTGGATAACCACAGCAGTCCCATCATGGCGGCAAAGATATAGACGCTCAGCGGGCTCAGCGGTACCAGCAGGAACACACTGATAAAGAGGGCGCGTAAAAAGTAGTTGATGGCCAGGATGTTTTTCTTGAGCATCTTCTGGCCCAAAGCACCCGCCGCATAGGTGCCGAATACGTTGAACAGCCCGATCAACGCCAGCGCATAACCTGCGACCTGCGGCGACAAGCCCTTGTCCTTGAGGTAGCTGGGCATGTGCACCCCGATAAAAACGACCTGAAAGCCGCAGACAAAGTAGCCCGCCATCAGCAGGCGAAAGCTGGGGTATTTAAAGGCCTCACGCAGGGCCTGGCCTATGGTTTGTTCACGTCTGGGGGCATTGGCGCCGCCGAATTCTGCCTCACGCAGTCCAAGCGCCAGCGGGGCAATCAGCAGCACCGCGCCGCTCAAAAGCAGAAGCGCTTCTTTCCAGCCCATGTGGCTGATCAGAAAACTTTCGGTTGGCACCATGAGGAACTGGCCGAACGACCCTGCAGCAGCGGCCACACCCATCGCCCAGGACCTCTTTTCGGCAGCGACATTACGTCCGATCACCCCGTAGATGACCGCATAGGTGGTTCCCGCCTGCGCTGCACCTATCAGGACGCCCGTGGTGAGCGTGAACATGAAGCCGGTCGGCGACAGGGCCATGCCCGCCAGGCCCAGCGCATAGGCGATGGTCCCGGCCACCAGAATCCGGAAAGCGCCGAAGCGGTCGGAGAACATGCCGGCAAGAATGCCGAAAACGCCCCAGGACAGGTTCTGTATGGCAATCGCAAAAGCAAAAGTCTCGCGCGTCCAGCCCTGCGCCTGGGTAATCGGCTGCAACCACAGGCCAAACCCGTGGCGTATGCCCATGGACAGGGTCAAAATGGCTGCACCGCAGGCCAGGACCTGGGCAGTAGACAGGGTTTTGCTTGGTGCAGGTGGGCTTGAAGACATGTTTCGACTTTAACGAAAATACGTTCTGGCTGCCGCCAGTCCGGTTGCAGTGAAAAAGATGTACTGTATTTTTAATCAGTATTTCTTGCTGCGCGTCTACAATCCCGACAAAATCCTGATTCCCCATGGCTGCCAAATTACCCTCCGTCCCTCCTGAATATTCCGAGAGTTCCATCCGTGTGCTCAAGGGCCTTGAGCCCGTCAAGCAGCGGCCGGGCATGTACACGCGTACTGACAATCCGCTGCACATCATTCAGGAAGTGCTGGACAACTCCGCCGATGAGGCGCTGGCAGGGAATGGCAAGAAGATCAAGGTCACCCTGCATACCGACAACTCGGTCAGCATTGAGGACGACGGACGGGGAATTCCTTTTGGCATGCATCCGGAAGAAAAAGTGCCTGTCGTCGAAATTGTGTTCACCCGTTTGCACGCCGGTGGCAAGTTCGACAAGGGCAAAGGCGGTGCCTACAGTTTTTCCGGCGGCCTGCATGGCGTTGGCGTCAGCGTGACGAATGCGCTCTCCAAACGCCTGGAAGTCACCTCCTACCGCGAGGGAATGGTCGCGCATATTGTGTTCTCGGGCGGCGACGTCGTCGAAAAGCTGGACTTGCGCAAGGCTGATCTGACCAGTGCGGCCGACCGCAAACAGGGCCTGACTGTTCGCGCCTGGCCAGACGCCAGATATTTCGAATCGTCGGCCCTGCCGATGGCAGAGCTGACGCACCTGTTGCGCAGCAAGGCAGTGCTCATGCCCGGCGTGACGGTCACGCTGACCATCGAGAAGACCCGGGAAACCCAGACCTGGCTCTACAAGGGCGGCCTGCGTGATTACCTCATGCAGACGCTGACGGCCGACCCTGTCATCCCGATGTTCGAGGGCGCCGGATATGCCGATGCCGCGCACGACAGTTTTGCCGAAGGCGAGGGTGCCGAGTGGTGCGTTGCCTTTACGGAAGACGGCCAGCCGGTGCGTGAAAGTTACGTCAACCTGATCCCGACCAGTGCTGGCGGTACGCACGAGAGCGGCCTGCGCGACGGCCTGTTCACGGCGGTCAAAAGCTTCATTGAATTGCACTCCCTGCTGCCCAAGGGCGTCAAGCTCTTGCCTGAAGACGTGTTTGCGCGCGCCAGTTATGTGCTGAGCGCCAAGGTGCTGGACCCACAGTTTCAGGGCCAGATCAAGGAGCGACTTAACTCCCGCGATGCCGTGCGCCTGGTTTCAAGTTTTGTGCGTCCGTCACTGGAGCTCTGGCTCAACCACCATGTCGATTACGGCAAAAAGCTGGCGGAACTTGCCATTCGCGCCGCGCAGACCCGGCAAAAGGCCGGCCAGAAGGTCGAAAAGCGCAAGGGTTCCGGCGTGGCCGTGCTTCCCGGCAAGCTGACCGATTGTGAAAGCCGTGACCTTGCGCACAACGAAGTTTTTCTGGTTGAGGGTGATTCCGCTGGCGGCAGCGCCAAGATGGGGCGCGACAAGGAAAGCCAGGCCATCTTGCCCCTGCGCGGCAAGGTACTCAATACCTGGGAGGTCGAGCGCGACCGCCTGTTTGCCAACACTGAAATTCACGATATCGCCGTCGCCATTGGGGTCGATCCGCACGGCCCCGACGACACGCCCGACATGAGCGGCCTGCGTTACGGCAAGGTCTGCATTCTCAGCGATGCCGACGTCGACGGCTCGCATATCCAGGTGCTGCTGCTGACGCTGTTTTTCAGGCATTTCCCCAAATTGATTGAATCCGGCAACGTCTACGTAGCCCGCCCGCCGCTGTTCCGTGTCGATGCGCCGGCGCGCGGTAAAAAGCCCGCTTCCAAGGTTTATGCGCTTGATGAAGGTGAATTAACGGCAATTCTTGATAAATTACGCAAAGAAGGCGTCAAGGAGGGTTCCTGGAGCATCAGCCGCTTCAAGGGCCTTGGCGAAATGAGTGCGGAACAATTGTGGGAAACAACACTCAATCCTGATACGCGCAGGTTGTTGCCAGTCCAGCTAGGCAACCAGAGCTTCTTGCAAACAGAGGGCCTCATCACCAGATTGATGGGCAAGGGCGAAGCTGCGGCACGTCGTGAACTCATGGAACTGCACGGTGATGCCGTGGAAATAGATATCTGAATGAAATTTGCCCTGTCTGCGTTGAGTAGGCGTGTTCTTGCGCTCGTGATGGCCATTTTTGCCGGGCTGTTCTGCGTTTCCGCGCGTGCCGATGTCTGGGGCTATGTCGATACCAAAGGTGTGGCGCATTTTTCCGCCGAAAAGCTCGACGAACGCTATGAGCTCTTCTTCCGCGGCAATGAAAGCTTTTCTGCCGGGGGCGTGAAGGGCACCCAGGGACTGGGCGACAAAAACACCGTCAACCTTCGCACCGGCACGGGCAGCGCTTATGCCCCCCCAAAGTTGCTGGCCTACTTTGATGTGTCGCCCAACTACAAGGCGGTCAAGCATCTGCTGCGCGAAGCCTCTGCCGCGAATGGCATTGATTACGAACTCCTGCAGGCCCTGATTGCGACCGAATCCGGGTTTGACACCAATGCCGTATCGCCAAAGGGCGCAGTCGGATTGATGCAGCTGATACCCCCGACGGCGGAGCGCTATGGCGTGAGGGCAGACAAGACGTCTCCCGTCTCCAAAAAGCTCACGGATCCAAAAACAAACATCAAGGCGGGCTCGAGCTACCTGCGTGATTTGATCGACATGTTTCCCGGCCAGCTGGAATTGGCTGTGGCCGCCTACAACGCGGGGGAAGGCGCTGTGCAGCGCGCCGGCAACAGGATACCGAACTATCCAGAGACCAAAAACTACGTCAAGACCGTCATGCAGCTATACGGCCACCTCAAGCCGTCCGGTGTACTCGCCGGCGCCGGCAAGCCACAGGGCCGCGTGCGCATGGAAATGATGGGGGGCGCATCTGGACGCGGCAACCTGCCGGAAGTCCTGGTGAGGAGTTCGGTCTCCCGTGAATCCAAAGAGGTTGACGCCGAGTAATGTAAGTATGGAATTCATACCCAATTCAGCAATTTTTGCGCTTGGTGTAGCCGTTGGTGTGTTGGGCCTGTTGTTACTGTTCAGCCTGATCATTGCACGCGCCTACGACGAGCTGACCCTTCTGTTTCTGGCTGCCTATATTTCAATCGTCGTTTTGTTGATGGTCGTCAGCCATCAACTGCAGATCGGCGAGGAAACCACGCAGAGCGCGCTGATCATTCTTGGCCCCTCGGCCATCAGCGCATTGCTCATGAGGCTGTTCAGAAAGCGGACCAGCGATCTTTTTGACAAGATAGCCATCGTGGTGATCCCGATTTCCACCCTGGCGCTGCTGGGCATTCTGGTCGCTCTCAACTTTGGTGTCTTGAGCGAGTCCGTACGCATGTATTGGCCGTGGCTTTGCCTTGCCTGGGGCGCTTTCATGGGTGCCGGTTTCGCGTATCGAAGCATTCAGTCGCTGGAGACGGCCGGGCCCTGGAAGTGGTGGCTGATGTCCGGGCACGCCGCAGGATTGGTGACCGCCCTGTTATTTCTCGTCGGCGTGGTCAGTGTGGGCAAAGCGTACCTGCCGGTAACCCTGATGCTGCTGGTACAGGTTCCCCCGATCTACCTGGCGCTCGTGTGGCGCAGCCGCCTCCTCAATGAAAGCCGCCTGCGCAGCACCGCTGCGGATGTCACAGATCCGCTGACCGGCCTGGCAACAACGCCTGTGCTGGTCGAGCGGCTCATGCGCATCACCTCCCGGGCCAACCAGTCAAAGCAGGGCCAGTCGAGCAGCGCCCTGTTCATCATTCAGGTACAAAACTGGGTGGGTCTGATCAATGAGCTTGGGCCTGAGTTCAACGAGAAGCTCTTGCTGGAAGCCGCGCTGCGTGTGCGCCGCTCGATCGGCGACAACGACCTTGTCGCGCGTATGAGCAGTGGCCGTTTTGCCGTGGTGGCCCAGGGCCTGGCCAACGCGGGTGAAATCTCGGCCCTGGCCACCCGTCTGGTTGTCAGTGGCCTGCGGATCGACAGTCCGCTGCTGCCCGGTGTTGAGCTGCAGTTCCGGGTGATTCTGCGTCCGTTGACTTTTGCGAAACCCTTGCCGATGCCAGCCGTGAAGGAGTGGCTTGCCAGCCTTGCCTCGCGCTTTGACGACTGGCCCCGCACCCACCGTGCGCGCAGCATACTGGTGGTTGAGGGCGACAGTGGCAAGCCCACGATTGCCTGATGCCAGCCTCAATGCCTGTGCTGAGGGCCGGTGCGAAGAGCCGGTCAGGGTCGTTGCATGGCCACTTGCGTTCTTTTCCGTGCGTTCAACGTCTGTTTATCGCCTGTTTTTAACCTCACTTTTGCACTGACACATGGATCTTTTCACCGCAGACCCGCAAGCTGTCACGCCCGAGCCGGCCGACCAGGACTCCCTTGCCGCCTACGCCCAGCGCGCCTATCTTGAATACGCCCTGAGCGTCGTCAAGGGCCGGGCGCTGCCTGATGCCTGCGACGGCCAGAAGCCGGTGCAGCGGCGTATTCTTTTCAGCATGGCGCGCATGGGCCTGGGCTTCGGCGGCGCCAACGGCGCCAGCGGTGCCAAGCCCGTCAAGAGCGCGCGCGTCGTGGGCGACGTGCTCGGCAAATACCATCCGCATGGCGATCAGGCGGCTTACGACGCCATGGTGCGTATGGCGCAGGATTTTTCCCAGCGCTACCCGCTGGTCGATGGCCAGGGCAATTTCGGCTCGCGCGACGGCGACGGCGCTGCAGCCATGCGTTACACCGAGGCCCGGCTGTCGCGCATCACCTCGCTGCTGCTTGATGAGCTTGACGAAGGCACGGTCGACTTTGTGCCCAACTACGACGGCTCTTTTGACGAGCCACGCCAGTTGCCCGCGCGCCTGCCTTTCACCTTGCTCAACGGCGCCAGCGGCATTGCAGTCGGCCTGGCAACCGAGATCCCCAGCCACAACCTGCGTGAGGTCGCCGATGCCTGCATCGCGCTGATCAAGTCGCCCAAACTCACTGACGAAGAGCTTTACGCGCTGGTGCCCGGCCCCGATTACCCGGGTGGCGGACAGATCATTTCCAGCGCGTCAGAGATTGCCGCAGCCTACAACACCGGCCGCGGCTCGCTCAAGGTGCGCGCCCGCTGGAAAATAGAAGACATGGCACGCGGCCAGTGGCAACTGGTGGTGACCGAGCTGCCGCCCGGCGTCAGCACCCAGCGCGTGCTGGAAGAAATCGAAGAGCTGACCAATCCGAAAATCAAGGCCGGCAAGAAGGCCCTGAGCGCCGACCAGGTGCAGCTGAAACAGACCGTGCTGTCCGTGCTGGATGTGGTGCGCGACGAGTCCGGCAAGGAGGCCTCTGTGCGCCTGGTGTTCGAGCCCAAGACCAGCCGCATCGAGCAGTCCGAACTCATCACCACCCTGCTCGCGCACACCAGCCTTGAAAGCTCGTCGCCCATCAACCTGACCATGATCGGGCTGGACGGCAGGCCGGCGCAGAAGTCGCTGCGGCAGATGATGATGGAGTGGATCGAGTTCCGCCAGACCGTGATCCAGCGCCGTTCGCAGCACAGGCTTGACAAGGTGCTCGACCGCATCCACATCCTGGAAGGCCGGCAGCTGGTGCTGCTCAACATCGATGAAGTGATTGCCATCATCCGCCAGTCGGACGAGCCCAAAGCGGCGCTGATTGCGCGCTTCAGGCTCAGCGAGCGGCAGGCTGAAGACATTCTTGAAATCCGCCTGCGCCAGCTCGCCAGGCTCGAAGCCATCAAGATCGAGCAGGAGCTCAAAAACCTGCGTGAAGAGCAGGGCAGGCTGGAAGAAATCCTCGGCAGCCCGGCAGCGCTCAAGCGCCTCATGGTCAAGGAGATCGAAGCCGACGCAAAGCAGTTTGCCGACGCGCGCCGCACCCTCATACAGGCCGAGAAAAAGGTCGTGTTCGAGGTCAAGGTCATCGATGAACCTGTCACGGTGGTCATCAGCAGCAAGGGCTGGATTCGCGCCCGAACCGGCCACGGCCATGACAAGTCAAGCTTTGCCTTCAAGGCTGGCGATGACCTCTACGGCACCTTTGAATGCCGCACCGTCGACAGCCTGCTGGCTTTCGGCAGCAATGGCCGCGTTTACTCAATGCCCGTCTCCACGCTGCCTGGTGCGCGCGGTGACGGCCAGCCCATCACCACCATGATCGAGCTGGAAAGCGGCACACAAATACTGCATTACTTCGCCGGCGCCGCCAGCGCCTGGCTGCTGCTCAGCGGTTCGGGCGGTTACGGCTTCCTGGCCACGGTCGAGAACATGCTGTCGCGCCAGAAAGCCGGCAAGGCCTTCATCAGTTGCGGCCCTGGCGAAACCGTTTGCCGCCCCTCACCGGCCAATGTGCCGCCGTCATTGCCTGCCACCCATGTGGCCTGCGCGTCGACGGGCGGCCGCATCCTGACCTTCGAGATCGCCGAACTCAAGCCCATGGCCAACGGCGGCCGTGGCCTGATGCTGATTGACCTTGAGCCCAAGGACAGCCTCGCAGGCGCAGCCGCCTACACCCGCAGCGTGAAGATCAGCGGCATTGGCCGCGGCGGCAAGGCGCGCGAAGAAACACTGGAGATCCGCAGCCTGAACAACGCCAGGGCAGCACGCGGCCGCAAGGGCAAGGCGGCGGACCTCGGCTTCAAGCCTTCTTCGGTGGAGCGCGTGGAGTAGGCAGGCCACCGCCGATCGGCAGATCGCCCTGCAAGCCGGAAGCGATGAATTTTGCCGTATACCTTAAAAATTTAACGTGTAAGTTAAAAAATCATGAAAAGTTAAGCTCCATATTAACTTTTCAGGTCCTCAGCTGATTTGGGAACCTCCACCGTGCCTCAAACAGCCAAAAATGGCTATTTTCAGGCATGAAATTGGCCACCAGACCAATAAACACGGGCGTGAGCAGCTATTTATTTGATAGCGTCTGGCGCACGTTCAAAGCGTGGCGGGTTCCGCCAGCACGGCATGCACATGCGCCAGGCTGCGCAGCGTCTGCACGCAGGCCCGCGCAGCTTCGGCACCCTTGCCCAGCAGGTGGGCGGTGAAGTACTTGCGGTGCTCTTCGTGCTCGTGAAAGTGGAGCGGCGTCAAAACGACAGAAAACACTGGCACGCCCGAATCCAGCTGCACCCGCATCAGGCCGTCGATCACGGCGGTGGCAACAAAGTCATGCCGGTAAATGCCGCCATCCACCACCAGCCCGCAGGCAATGATGGCGGCGTAACGGCCGGATTCGGCCAGCTTTTTGGCATGCAGTGGGATTTCGAATGCGCCCGGCACGGCAAAAAAGTCGATGTCGCCCGCGCCAATGCCGTGCCTGGCCATCTCGGCCGTAAAACCCAGCCGGCCCTGGTCGACGATGTCCTGGTGCCAGGACGACTGGATGAACGCAAAACGTGCTGCTTCCGGCGGGGGAAGGTTTTTCTGACTCATGAGAAGGCCCCTGGCTATTTCCGACACTGTTCCAAAAATATCAGGGCGCACGAGGCTGCACGCGCCCGCGCGCAAGGCTGCAGGCATGCATGGCATCGCGCTCTCGTTTTATCCGGACTATGACCGTCGACCCCGGAATCGCACCGGATCTGCTGACCCCGGCATGCACAGCGGCAGGCCGGGCGCTCGCGGGTTGATGCATCGCTGCAATCACCGCCGGTGGGGACTTTCACCCCGCCCTGAGAACGCTGCCCCGGAACATGCCGGGGCAGAGTGATTTTAAATCGCGTGGCGTGGCTGTCGCTATCGCGCGCTGGCCTCCCCATCGGCGTGAGGGGCAAAGGCCGGTGTTAAACCCTGGCAGCCAAAAACCGGTAGCGCCAGATCTGGCTGAATTTTCCCGGCTCAACCCACTTCAGCAATGAGTTCAATCTCGACACACGCACCCATGGGGATCTGCGCCACGCCGAAAGCGCTGCGGGCGTGTTTGCCGGCATCGCCAAAGACTTCGGCCAGCAGTTCGCTGGCACCGTTGGTGACGAGGTGGTGGTCGGTGAAGTCGGGGGTTGAATTGACCAGGCTCATGAGCTTGACGATGCGCTTGACCTTGCCCAGGCCGACGGCGGCTTCGAGCGTGCCCATCAGGTCAATGGCGACTGCGCGTGCGGCGGCCTTGCCGTCTTCGGTGCTGATGTTTTTACCGAGCTGGCCGACGATGACCTTGCCGTCTTTTTTGGCCAGGTGGCCACTGAGGAAGACCAGGTTGCCAGTCTGCACAAAGGGCACATAGGCGGCCAGCGGGATCGCTAGCGGGGGCAGGGTGATGTTGAGGGCTTTCAGTTTGTCGTAAATGGGTCCGGTGCTCATGGGTTTCTCCTGCAGAAATAAATAAAGGGGGTGGGAGGCGTCAGCCTTGCTGCTGCTGGTGAGGCCAGGGCGTCCAGCCCTGTTCCTGCATGTTGCCTTGCATGTTCTGCTGCATGTTGTCTACGGGCTCACTGTGCGGGATGACCGCGGGTTCTTCAACCGGTTCTACCGTCACAGCCACATCCAGCACGTGGCGTGCGCCGCCGCGAATCACGCCGCGCATGGGTGACACGTCAAGAAAGTCGCGGCCTGTGGCCAGCGTCACGTAGTCTTCGCCGGGCGGCCTGTCGTTGGTCGGGTCAAAGTCCAGCCACGTACCTGCGGATGCGCCGCCAGCGGGGTCGGGGCAATAGACCGATGCCCAGGCGTGTGAAGCGTCGCTGCCGATGAGGCGCGGCTGCCCGGGTGGTGGCTTGGTGAGCATGTAGCCGCTGACGTAACGCGCCGGCAGGCCCATGGCCCTGCAGCAGGCGACCATGATGTGTGCAAAGTCCTGGCACACGCCCTTGCCCTGGCGCAGCGCGACGAGTGCCGGTGTGTTGACCTGGGTGCTGTTGCTTTCATAAACCATGGCGCGGTGAATGCGCTCCATGAGGTCGTGCGCTGCTTCAGGCAGTGGCCTGCCCGGCGTGAAGCTGGGGCGCGCAAACTGCACAAAGGCGTCGTCGCGCGGCACATAGGGCGATGCAAACAAAAACTCTGAAGCACTGTTGTAGGCCGCACCTGCGCTATAGCGAAACTGGTCGCGTACCTGCTCCCAGGATGGCGCTGCCTCGCCAAAGTCCTGCACCTCGACGGGTCGGGTCGACACCACGCTGTCGGAGATGACGCTCAGGCTGTCGTGGCTGGTCTGCAGCGAAAAAAAGGTGCGGTAGTTGCCGTAGACATCCGGCACATCGCGTTGCTGCGCCGGTGCCGGGCTGATGCGCAACTGGTGGCTTTGCAGCGCCTGGCTGGCGTGGTCTATGGGTTTGAGGTGAACGACATGGTGTGCGTTCTCAACCGCCGGCGTGTAGAGGTAATGGGTTTCGTGGACGACGTGGAGCAGCATGGATGGCGAAGTTTAAAGCCAGCGCCTTTGGGCTGGTGCGGACAGATTTCAGGCGCCCAGGCTATGGTTGCCTGATGCCGCATGGCTGAAGTACTGGCGGCTGATGTTGTCCGAGAGTTCAAACGCGGCGTCGTTGCATCGGTCCAGCAAGTCGATGAGGCGGTCGTAGCGGGTGTTTTCAGGTTTTGCAGAAGGCGCATCGACCAGATCGGACAGAGCCCACTTTTCGGGATCGGGCAGGCCGCTGGTCAGGTTGGGCGACTCACCGGGTGAGCTCAGGGCGAGTTTGTCGAGCCGGCCCTTGAGCGTTTGCACGACCCAGCCGAGGGAGCGCGGGTTGTCGCGGTCCAGCACCAGCAAATCGAGCAGGGCAGGGATGTCGCGGCGTTGCTGGTACTGCGCGTGGAAGGTGATGGTGCTGTCGAACAGCTCGATCATGGCGCCAAAGCCGCCTTCGTCAAACACCGCCTGGGTACGGAAACCTTCAAGGAGGGCGGCCGACAGCGTGCTCAGCCGCTCGATGTGCCGGCCGGTGCTCAGCAGGCGCCAGCCGTCGTCACGCATCATGCGGTCGGTTTGCGCGCCCGTCATCGCGGCCATGAAGCCGCTGGCGAGTTCGAGCGTACGCAGTGCCTCGACGGATGAATATTCAAGCCCGTGCCCGCCGTTCTGGCTGGCCTTGTTGAAGGCCTCGCAGCGGCTGAAAAAATCGGCCTCGGCGCGCACGATGACATGCCACTGCTCCTGCGACAGGCGTTCGCGCACGGCCGATGCAGCGCTTTTCAGCGCGCGCAGGTTGAAGCCGACGCTGGCCGGTTGCGACGCATGGGTCAGCCCTGCGATCAGGGAGCGTTCAAACACGCGGCGTGCATGCGTGGCCGGCGGCACGGTGTCCAGCACCAGTGCGTTGTTGACGGCCATGTCGGTCAGCCACTGCAGCAGCGGTTGCGATGACTGGTCTTCGCCGCCCAGGCAGTGCAGCGTGAGTTGCGCCAGTCGGATGGAGTTTTCGGCGCGTTCTGTGTAACGCCCCAGCCAGAAAAGGTTTTCTGCAGCGCGGCTGGTCACCGGCGGCTTGTAGCGGCTGAAGGCCGAAGCCAGGACGTCTTCAGGCGCCAGGGTTGTGGCGGGCTCGGCCAGTTCTTCCAGGGCTTCCGGTGTCAGAGGCAGTTGAGGGGCAGCCTCGTTGGGGGCCAGCGCTTCACGCAGGGTGCGGGCCGGCGTGCCTGCCGTGGCCACGTCACTGCCGCTGTCGTCGAGCACCCAGACATCGGCACTGCTGCCGCCGTGCTGCATCGATGCGATGTTCTGGTTCTTGCCGGCCAGCCGTGCAAGGCCGCCGGGCAGCACCTGCCAGCCACCCTTGCCGTCTGCCACGGCAAAGACGCGCAGCATGGCCGAGCGCGGCGCGATGCGTTCGCCCTGCCAGGTCGGGGTTTGCGACAGCGGCAGGTAGGCCTGCACGGTGTAGTCTTCGCCTTGCCGCACGATGCGGCCGGCCCACTCGTCGAGCGAGCGGCGCGACAGGCTCTGGCCTATGACGGATTCAAGGCGCGAGCCGGGGTAGGTTGGCTTGATCACGCAGTCCTTGAGCTGCGGCAGCACTTCCTGCATGACGGCCTGCTCGCCGCACCACCAGGTCGGCAGCGAGGGAATGCTCAGGGTCTCGCCCAGCAGGTGCCGCGACAGCGCGGGCAAAAAGCCCAATAGCGCGCTTGACTCCAGAAAAGCCGAGCCGGGTGCGTTCGCGACCAGCACATTGCCGGCACGTATCACCTGCAGCAGGCCAGGCACGCCCAGGGTGGAGTCGGAGCGCAATTCAAGCGGGTCGAGAAATTCGTCGTCCAGGCGCTTGAGCAGGCCGTGCACGGGCTCAAGGCCCTGCAAGGTCTTGAGGTAGAGCTTTTCACCGCGCACCATGAGGTCGCTGCCTTCAACCAGTGTCAGGCCGAGATAACGCGCGAGGTAGGCGTGCTCGAAGTAGGTCTCGTTGTAGGGGCCGGGCGTGAGCAGAACGATGCGCGGGTTGGCCGAGGGACTGGCCGCTTTCATGCCATCGACCAGCGCCTTGTACGACGCGGCCAGGCGCTGGACCTTCATCTCGCGGAAGGCTTCGGGAAAAAGCAGCGAAATCGTCAGGCGGTTTTCGAGCAGGTAGCCCAGGCCCGAAGGCGCCTGCGTGCGCTGCGACACCACCCACCAGCGGCCATCCGGCCCGCGTGCCAGGTCAAAAGCTGCAATGTGCAGGTAAGTGCCGCCGGCCGGCTGCACGCCCTGCATGGCGCGCAGGTAGCCCGGATGGCCCTGGACCAGCGCCGAGGGCAGCAGGCCTTGCGACAGCAGGTTTTGCGGGCCATAGACATCGGCCATGACATGGTTGAGCAGGCGCGCGCGCTGGCGTATGCCGGTGTCGATCTGCTGCCAGTCCTCCGGCGAGATGATGAGCGGAAAGAGGTCAAGCGACCAGGGGCGCTGCGGGCCGTCGGCATCCGCATAGACGTTGTAGGTGACCCCGTTGTCGCGGATCTGGCGCTGCAGGTTGGCGGTGCGGCGGTTCAGGTCGTGAAAACCGTCGCTGCCCAGGAAATTGAAAAACGTGGTCCAGCTTTTGGCCAATGGTCCGTTGGCGGTTTCAGCCTGCTGGCCTTGTGCGGATTTAGGCGTTGCAAACGCCTGTCCGGTGCCGGCCAGAGAAAGGCCTGCCCCTTGTGATTGCGACTGGTTTTGTGATGCCTGCTGGGGCGCTTGTTGCGACGTGATGAGCGGCGGCCTGGCGAGCGTGCGCCCGCGCAGTTCGTCAAAGTGACCTGCAGGTGCTGGAGGCGCCAGGGCTGAAGCCAGCTCCGCCGGGGCTTCCAGCGAATCGACTCCAAAAAGTGACTTGTTGTTGTTTTCCACGTGGCCCAAATGGGTGGCAAATTTGCAGCGAACCTGCGCATTATTTGCAGGCAATTCAGAAAGCCGGCCCTTCCCTGAGCCTGGCTTTCATTCTAGTATGCGCCACTGTATACACCTTGCCTTTGCCCCCTGATGGCGGGCAATGTGCCTGCGCGTGTTGCGCTAACGCAAATCCAGTGTGAAAGGGAATTCACGGCTGGGTTGTGCTGCTGTCACCAGCATGCGGCCCGGGGTATGGCCCATTTGCAGGAAACGGGTCAGGCGGCGGCTTTCGGCCTCGTATGAATTGACCGGCAGGCTGGCATAACTGAGGCCACCCGGGTGGGCCACGTGGTACTGGCAGCCGCCCAATGAACGCTCCATCCAGGTGTCCACCACGTCAAAGGTCAGCGGTGCATGCACGCCAATCGACGGGTGCAGCGACGAGGGCGGGTTCCAGGCCTTGTAGCGCACGCCAGCCACGTATTCACCGACGGTGCCGGTATTTTGCAGCGGCAGGGCGCGGCCATTGACGGTGATGACATAGCGGTTGTCGTTCAGGCCGGTCACGCGCACTTCGATGCGCTCCAGCGACGAGTCGACATAACGTGCCGTGCCGGTCGACGAGCCTTCCTCGCCCATCACATGCCAGGGCTCAAGGGCGCTGCGCAGGGTCAGTTCAATGCTGTTGGCTTTCACCTGCCCAATCATCGGGAAGCGGAATTCGAAGTGCGGCTCGAACCAGGCCATGTCGAAGGGGTAACCCGCTTCGTTGAGCTCGGTCAGCACGTCCTTGAAGTCCATGCGCACAAAGCTCGGCAGCAGGAAGCGGTCATGCAGCTCGGTGCCCCAGCGCGTGACGCGGCCATGATAAGGCTTGTTCCAGAAGCGCGCCACCAGCGCACGCAGCAGCAGTTGCTGGGCAATGCTCATGCGCGCATGGGGCGGCATCTCGAACGCGCGCAACTCCAGCAGGCCGAGGCGGCCGGTGGACGAGTCGGGCGAATACAGTTTGTCGATGCAGAACTCGCTGCGGTGCGTGTTGCCTGTCACATCGACGAGGATGTTGCGCAGGGTGCGGTCAACAATCCAGGGCGGCATGTCCTGGCCGTATTTTTCGCGATTGACGGCGATCTCGCGCAGGGCGATCTCAAGCTCGTAGAGCTGGTCGTTGCGGGCTTCGTCAATGCGCGGTGCCTGGCTGGTGGGGCCTATGAACATGCCCGAAAACAGATAGCTTAGCGACGGGTGGTTGTGCCAGTAGGCAATCAGGCTGGCCAGCACTTCCGGCTTGCGCAGGAAGGGGCTGTCGGCAGGTGTGGCGCCGCCCAGCACAAAGTGGTTGCCGCCGCCGGTGCCGGTATGCCGGCCATCGGTCATGAACTTTTCTGCGGACAGGCGCGTCTGGTGCGCGATGTCGTACAAAAACTCGGTGTGCTCGACCAGCTCGCCCCAGTTGTAGGCGGGGTGGATGTTGACTTCAATCACGCCCGGATCGGGTGTCACGGCGAGCATCTTCAGGCGCGGGTCGCGCGGCGGCGGATAACCTTCAATGACGATCTTGAGGTTCAGCGTTTGCGCTGTCGCTTCAACGGCGGAGAGCAGATCAAGATAGTCCTCAAGGCGCTCCATAGGCGGCATGAAGATGTAGAGCGCGCCTTTCTCGCCGCCACCCGCGGCGGTCTGGCCTGATGCCTTGGCGTCCGCTTCTTTTTTGGCCTTGGGGCCGTTGGCGCGTTGCGGGTCACGTACCTCGACGCAGAGCGCCGTACGCGTCAGCCATGCGGCTGATTCAAAGGCATTCGGCACGCGCGTTGGCGGCGCCTGGGTTTGTGCCTGCGCAGGTGGCGTGCCTTGCTCACCGCCCGGGCTTTGCATGACGCGGCGTGCTTCGTAGCGTGGCGGCACATTTTTGGTGTAGCGGGCCAGGTATTGCTCTACTCGCTGGGCGGAACCCTCCGTGCCAGCTCCGACTGCGTAACGGCCGGCAAATGCAGCCGTTGAGGGCAATGCATCACGCGGTGCAAACGGGTCGGACTCGATCATGTACGGGTAGTCGGTCTTGGACACCCATGGCACCGAATCCAGCGGCAGGCGGTAACCCATGGGCGAATCGCCGGGCATCAGGTACATGCGCTCATCGCGGAAGAACCAGGGGCCGGTCGTCCAGGCCGGACCGGCCAGCGGTGCAGAAGCGCCGGGAACGGTTTCACGGGCTTTCAGCGGCAGCACATAACCGACCACCGAATCCAGCCCCTGCATGAAGACGCGGCGCAGGCGCTCACGCTCCATGGCGTCGTCAAGTTTGGAGTCAAACGGGTCAACGTTGACCGGCAGGCGGCGCTCGCGCCAGAGGTAGTACCAGACGTCCTCAAAACCCGGCGTGATGAAGTCGGGCGCCAGGCCCAGCTTGTCGGCCAGCGTGGCGGTAAATCGCGCAGCGTCTTTTGCGGTGTAGCTGCAGGGTTCACTCTCATTGGCAAACAGCGCGGGGTTCTTCCAGACGGGCTGGCCATCCTTGCGCCAGAAGATGCTGAGCGCCCAGCGCGGCAACTGCTCGCCCGGGTACCACTTGCCCTGGCCGAAATGCAGGAAGCCGCCCTGGCCGTATTCGGCGCGCAGCTTTTGCACCAGTTCTGTGGCATAGCCGCGTTTGGTCGGGCCCAGCGCGTCGATGTTCCATTCGGCCGCATCACGGTCATTGGTGGCGACAAAGGTCGGCTCACCGCCCATGGTCAGGCGCACATCCCCGTTCACCAGGTCGCGGTCAACCGCTTCACCCAGTGCCAGCACCTGCGCCCACTGGTCTTCGGTATAGGGCTTGGTGACGCGCGGCGATTCGTAGATACGCTGCACGCCCATGTGGTGGGAAAACTCGACCTCGGACTCATCCACGCCGCCTTCGATAGGTGCGGCGCTTGAGGGTTCGGGTGTGCAGGCAAGCGGTATGTGCCCTTCGCCGGCCATCAGGCCTGAGGTCGGGTCAAGCCCCACCCAGCCTGCACCCGGCAAAAACACTTCGCACCATGCATGCAAATCGGTGAAGTCCACTTCAGTGCCGCTGGGGCCGTCAAGTGATTTGACGTCGGCCTTGAGCTGGATCAGGTAGCCCGATACAAAACGCGCAGCCAGGCCCATGTGGCGCAGTAGCTGCACCAGCAGCCAGCCGGTGTCGCGGCATGAGCCGACGGCCAGTTTGAGGGTTTCTTCCGGCGTCTGCACGCCGGGCTCCATGCGGATGGCGTACTTGATGTCTTTTTGCAGTTGCTGGTTGACGCTGACCAGGAAGTCGTTGGTGCGCCTTGGCGTTTTGTCGATCTTGTCGAGGTAGGCCTGCACCAGGGGTGTGGCGGGTTCTGCGACGAGGTAGGGGGCCAGTTCCTGGGCCATGGCCTTGGCGTACTTGAAAGGAAATTCTTCTGCCTCGGGCTCCAGGAAAAAATCAAACGGGTTGAGGGTGACCATGTCGACCACCATGTCCACCGTGACCTTGAACTCACGCGTGGGCTTGGGAAAGACCAGCCTTGCCTGGTAGTTGGCAAACGGGTCCTGTTGCCAGTTGATGAAGTGTTCAGCAGGTTCGATCTTCAGTGAATACGACAGGACCTGGGTGCGGCTGTGCGGGGCCGGCCGCAGGCGCACGATTTGCGGCCCGAGGTTGACCAGCCGGTCGTATTTGTAATGGGTGATGTGGCTAAGGGCAACGTGAATGGACAAGGGCGGTCTCGCTTTTGGCAGTTTTGTGCAGTTGTGTGCAGTTGGTCAGTAGCTTACCCTTTGGCTTGCCGTTAAATACTGACAGTCTCCATGCTAGCAAGAGATGAGCCAAACATGGTCCGTGTAGGCTGATTTGGGCGCCTGTTCGTTGAGCAGGCAGCCATGCGATCATGGCATGAGACAAAAAACACAAAAAAGCTTCGGGGGGACGGTATTTCGCTCAAAACATCCGAAAAGATCCAAAAAGCCCAAAAGGCAGGCAAGCTGTTGCCGCTGGCATCGGTTTTTGGCTGCCTTCTGGCCGGTTTTATTGCTGGTGTGGCGCTGCAATTGCAGCAGGCGGCGCTTTGGGACTGGCAGGTTTATGCGGCTTTGGCGGTCGTTTCGACCGGCGTTATTGCACTCTCAGCCAGCCGCACTGCACGCAAAACGCCGCTGCGTGGCCCTTTTGTCATCCTGATCGTGCTCACCGCTTTGGCCACTGGTTTTGGCGCGACGGGCCTGCGGGCCCGGGCTTTCCAGCAGACAGCCCTCAATCCGGCGCTGGAAGGCAAGGATATCGCGATCACTGGCCAGGTTCAGGCCATGCCGCAGTCCGGTGAAGACGGCATACGTTTTCGTTTTGTGGTCGAGTCGGCCCGGCTTGATGGTCAAAACGTGGCCTTGCCGCCGCAAATTTATCTGGGCTGGTATGCAGGTTTTGGTCCGCGGCCCGTGAAGGCGGCGCCTGCCAGGCCCATGGACAACGACAGCGTCGAGCCGCCAGAGTTCGCGCCTGACCAGCGACTGCCGCAAAACCTGCGCGCCGGCGAACGCTGGCAAATGACGGTTCGCCTGAAGGCCCCGCATGGCAACAGCAATCCGCATGGGTTCGATTACGAATTGTGGCTCTGGGAGCAGGGCGTGCAGGCCACGGGTTATGTCAGGACCGGCGTTCGCGACACGCCGCCCCAAAAAATCGCCGACACCTGGTGGCACCCGGTCGAACGTGCCCGGCAATCTGTTCGTGAAGCGATCTTTACGCGGGTGGACAACCGGCAACTTGCCGGTGTGATTGCTGCGCTGGTGGTGGGTGACCAGAACGCGATTGAGCGCGCCGATTGGGATGTTTTTCGCGCGACGGGTGTGGCGCATTTGATGTCCATTTCGCTGTTTCTGGAACTGTGATAACGGTTAAGTCCAAAAAATACTAGTAAATTCATGTACTTAGCTTTTCTAACTATTTTCTTGTTGGGTTTCGACCGCAGAAATTGCCGATTGCCAGCTCTCTGCTTGATGTCTAGCCAGTTCATAGTCTGACTGAAGTCGCTTGAAATTTTCTGAGTGACAAAAAGCGCTACTTAACTAAACGGGTAGCGACGACAAAACGGGTGTCCGTTAGATCGGATTCCATGTCCTTAAGCCGCCGTTCGCCTGTGATAGGTCATTGGCACGATAGACGCGAGATTTGCAGCGGTTGCGGTGTTTTGTCACCGAGACTTGAGCTGACACTATGGACCCTGAACCGGTCACGGACAGACGCTCCGGGCAAAGACCGTTCAGGGAAGTTGCCCACGCTCAATGTGAGGTGATTCCGCCAGTTTCATCGTCCTGCTCCTAGACGTCGCCGCCGCTGTCTTGCGGGTCATCGAACACCAGCCGCAACGCATACGGAACCGATCGAGGTCGGGTCACCCCGGCAAACATGACGAGCAGCCGCTGCACCTCGTGGCTGCCAAATCCCGTCGGCGGCACGTGCAACTCCAAGCGCGCGTTGATATAGCTGTCGTCAGTTAGCTTTCCCTTCGGTTGGACCTTGCTGCGCACTTGGCGCAGCTGCTTGGCCAGCTCGGTGGGGGCCGGCCCGCTTCGCGGGGCCGAGATTGACTCAGCCAAACGTCGTAGCAGCGACCGTATAGGCGGTCGATTGCCATTGGAAAGCCGTTCTGCCACCCGGCGCGCACTGAGATCTAACGGGAACGTGATCTCGGCCACCGTGCCGCTTCTCGAATTGCCAGACGGCACGACGATTTCAGAATGCACCGCGATCACCGAATACCTGGATAGCCTGAGCGAATCGCCGCGGCTCACCGGTGCAAACGGCCGCCAACGAGCGGTAGTCCACATGATGCAGCGGCGTTCTGAAGCGTTATTAGTCGACGCCATCGGCGCCTATTTCCACTATGCAACGCCGGGGTTCGGACCCCGCATGCTGCATCAATGGTGCCCGCGCTAGGACTTGGATGCTTGCTTGCTGTCGGTGGTCGCGGGGTTTGCTACGGACGGTCGCTGCCGCCGCGCGGTCATTCGATTTTGACCGTATATAAGATCGGCCAAGGCTGCGTGGCACTTGGTACGCGACCGCCGCGCGACAGGCGTTTGGGAGCGCTATTGTGATGTCCCAGCATAGCGGTCGCCTACACTGAGTTCTGAACATCAAAGCAAGGTTGACTATGGAGAAGTTCAAGGACTTCAGAAAGTCTGGGACATTCAAGCTTTCGTCCGGCATCGAGGTGACAGGCGAGCTTTCTCTCAAAGCGGGCGCGACCTCGCTTGATCTCTACTCCAGCACGTTCTTCGACACACATCAGAGCGAGGACATCGCCGGGACACTTCACGACCGGTCAAAGGTCTCGTTGATCGGTTGCATCACCATATCGGGGCCGGGAAGCGGCAGCAGAGGCGAGGAGCAATACCACTTCTCCAGCGTCTTTCCGCACTTCGTCCTCTTAGGCGAAGAGCACATCACGTCCACCGATCGCAAGATCGCGGAGGTCAGCTTTGCTGTCGACGATGCGCCGTCAATCTTTTATGACTTCGACGCCTTCGGTAACGTAATCAATGCCCGCCCTCACATGGAGAGGATCGTCGAAGCAGAAAAGGAAGGCGGACGGACGATCGAGATTGGCGAGCATCCGCACATCTTTTACTTCACGGTCAAGTACGACATCTTCTCGATTGATACGGTGCTCGGCAAGATTTCGTCGACGCACGGGATTTCGTACACATCTCCGGGGCCCGAGGGAATTCACGTTCGGAACACTATCCGCGTCAACATCGCCTTTCCTGACGAGAAAACGGTGGACGAAGCCATCGGATCTGTGCTCGATACGCTGCGGTTTCTGGAGGTGGTTGCCGGAAGGCCACAGAACATCGTCGAACTGGCCTTTCGTCTTGCGAGTGCTGCCGATGAGCCGCGGAATCTCGCCGCTTACTGGTGCCTGCCGCCGCGCCGGGAGAAGGAGGATGAATCCAGGAAGCCTCACCCAGCCGATCTCCCGCTGAAGGCAGGTCGATATCCTAAGACGTTCGCAGCCGTTCAGGCCCGCTGGCTTGAGCGCCACGATAAATGGCGCAACGCGCGAGCACGGTACGCCACAGCGTCAGCACACCAGAACCGATACGACACGGACCGGCTGGTCGGGGCGGCCAACATGTTCGACATCATGCCTGCCGCAGCATTCCCAGCGACGGTTACGCTGTCCCTCGACCTGGAGGCGGCGAGGGACGAGGCTCGCGCAGCGTTCAAGGCATTGCCGTCAACGCCTGAACGCGACAGTGTCCTCAACGCCCTTGGGCGCATCGGCAAGCCAGCCCTAAAGCGGAAGATCCGCAGCCGGGTAGAGCTAATCACAAGCCTCGCGGGCAAGCGGTTTCCTGAGCTGGAATTGGTCACCGACCAGGCGGTCGATTGCCGGAACTTCTATGTGCATGGCACGCCCGGCAAGTTTGACTATGGCACCCACCTGGATCAAGCCACGTTTTTCACCGACACGCTGGAATTTGTCTTTGCCGCCGCCGACCTGATCGAAGCAGGCTGGGACATCGCGGGGTGGATTGAAGAAGGAACCACTATGTCCCATCCGTTCGGTCGATTTCGCGTCGGGTACGCCGAGGGCCTTGCGGCGCTGAAGGCACTCCTTCCCTGAAATCGTCTCTCCTGCGCCTCTTGCGGGCACCAGCGTAGCTGTTGGTAAGAGATTGAGCACGCGACCACAAGAAGGTCCACTAGGGGCCAGCAGCAGTCACTTGTGAATGACTGCTTAAGGGAAGTAGATTGACGTAAATTCATAGCTATCGCCCTTTAGAGGTTGCCGTGCAGAAGCCGACATTGCTAACGCACATCCAGCTTGCAGGAAATAGTGGCTAAATCCTGAATCATCGACTGAATGGGCGTGATGCTGATACCGATCATTATGAAAAGATACGAGCAGGCCTCGTCCAACAGCGGAAAGGGGTTTTCGGGCGCTACGGCTGGCAGCGTTGGTTCTCAACCCTGGTCATCTTCGGGAGGGTGCTCATACGGCCCGAGCAGTAATGTATCGGCGCAACACCACCGGCTTACCACCCAGGTGCTTCTGGCACATCCAGTGCGCCAGCGCCGAATCCAAGTAATCGGCATGGCCTGGAAACCAGTCAGCCAGCGCGCGCGCCAAGTGGCGGCCCGCTTCGAAATCGCCACCGGCCACTCGGCGGGTAACGCCTTCCATGCTTTGCAGTACGGCGGCATGCTCGTCGGCGTGGCAATCGCGAGCGGGAAAGTTTGTCTCCTGCATCCACTGGTCCTCGCTGGCGAAATGCTCCTGAGAATGAACATGGACAGCAGCCAACGCTGCAACCACTTGTTCGTCCGGAGCCGCGAGCAGCGCATCAACCAAGACCACAAATTCTTCGTGGATATGGTCGATCGGCGCATAACCGAGCCGCAAGTCGCCGTGCCAAGAAGCCGGGGGAGGGATAGGGCCGGTGGTTTGCATATTTATCTGAATAGGAAGGGTAAAGGCATAGATGCAATCGAAAGGATAAGTGCGCGACTTTCATAACTTCGAAGTTAAGGTGGGGAATGCTACTTGCGCCTTAGAGTACGTCGGTCCGCGCGACCGACCACACCCTTCAGCTCGCCGCGGCGCGAAGGGCCAGTAGGTCCAGGGCGACATCGACGATCATGTCTTCCTGGCCGCCGACCATTCGGCGCTTGCCCAGTTCCACCAGGATATCGACGGTCGGCAGACCATATTTCTTCGCCGCCGCCTCGGCGTGGAGCAGGAAGCTGCTGTAGACGCCCGCATAGCCAAGTGCCAATGTCTCGCGGTCGACCCGCACCGGTCTGACCTGTAGCGGCCGCACGATGTCGTCGGCGGCATCCATCAGTTGGCGGACGTCGCAGCCGTGGTTCCAGCCCATGCGCTCGGCGGCGGCTATGAAGACTTCCAGCGGCGCATTGCCGGCACCGGCTCCCATGCCGGCCAGACTCGCGTCAACGCGGTCGCAGCCTTCCTCCACCGCCACGATGCTGTTCGCGACCCCCAGGCTCAGGTTGTGGTGCGCATGCATGCCGGTCAGAGTGGCAGGGTCGAGCACGTCCTTGAAGGCCCGGAAACGGTCGCGAACGTCGTTCATGCTAAGCGCGCCCCCGGAGTCCACGACATAGATGCAGGTGGCGCCGTAGCTTTCCATCAGCTTGGCTTGCCGCGCAAGATCCTGCGCCGGGGTCATGTGACTCATCATGAGGAAGCCGACCGTGTCCATCCCTAGCTTGCGGGCGTACTCGATGTGCTGACGTGAAACGTCCGCCTCAGTGCAATGGGTCGCCACGCGCACCACCCTGGCGCCGGCGCCATAAGCGGCCTTCAGGTCATGCACGGTGCCAATGCCGGGCAGCAACAGCGTAGCCACCTTCGCCCGTTTGACCACTGAGGCTACGGCCTCGATCCATTCGAGGTCAGTATGAGCACCGAATCCGTAGTTGAAGCTGCCGCCCTGCAAGCCGTCGCCATGTGCGATCTCGATCGAGTCGACGCCTGCGGCATCCAGCGCATGGGCGATTTGACTCACCTGCGCCACGCTGTACTGATGGCGGATGGCGTGACTGCCATCGCGCAGCGTCACGTCGGAGATGTAAATTTTCTTGCCGTTCATGGAATCCTCAGGCGTCAAAGTTGAAGGCGATGCGCTCGGCGGTCTGCAGGGCGGCACTCGTCATGATGTCCAAGTTTCCCGCGTATGCGGGCAAGTAGTGGGCCGCGCCCTCAACCTCCAGGAAGACCGAGGTCTTCAGGCCGGCCAAGCCGTGGCCGACACCGGGGATGTTCAGGCCCTGCACCTTGTCGAACTGCACCTTCTGCTTCAGACGGTAGCCCGGCACGTAGAGACGCACGGCGTTGACCATCTCTTCGATCGAGGCGGCGATCGCCTCTTCGCTACCATCCTGGCTCAATGTGTACACGGTGTCGCGCATGATCAGCGGCGGCTCGGCCGGATTCAGCACGATGATCGCCTTGCCCTTGCTGGCGCCCCCCAGCTTTTCGATGGCGCGCGACGTCGTCTCGGTGAACTCATCGATGTTCGCACGTGTGCCGGGGCCGGCGCTCTTGCTCGAGATGCTGGCTACGATCTCTGCATAGGCGACGCGGGCCACGCGGCTGACCGCCGCCACCATCGGGATGGTGGCCTGGCCGCCGCAAGTGACCATGTTGACGTTAAGTGCCTTTAAGTGGGCATCGCCGTTGACGACCGGAATACAGTATGGCCCAATCGCCGCCGGCGTCAGGTCGATCATGCGGATGCCTGGCTTCAGTCCGCGCAGGAAGGCGTCATTGCGCACATGCGCGGCCGCGCTTGTGGCGTCGAACACCAGGTCGATGTCAGCGAATTCCGGAAGGCGGGCGAGGCCCTCCACCCCCTCGGCGGTGGTGGCTACGCCCAGGCGCTGGGCGCGCGCCAGGCCGTCCGAGGCGGGGTCTATGCCGACCATGACACCCAACTCGACGTGGCGGCCCTGCCGCAGAATCTTGATCATCAGGTCGGTGCCAATGTTGCCGCTGCCTATGATGGCAGCCTTGAGCTTGCGAGTCATGTTTCCCCTTTCAGATGAAACGGCAGGAAACGCTGCCCAGAGCGCCGACCGAGGCCTGGACCAGGTCGCCGGCGGCCACAGGGACCATCGGGCCGAGTGCGCCCGACAGGATTACCTGGCCCTGGCGCAGGCCCTGGCCACGGGCGGCCATGGTGCGGGCCAGCCAGAAGGCGGCCCGCAGCGGATGGCCGAGGCAGGCCGCGCCGCTGCCGGTCGATACCGGCTGACCGTTCTTGTCCATCTGCATGCCGAGTGCGCCGAGCGAGAGCGCGCCGATCGGCACCGGCTGGTCGCCCAGCACGTAAAGGCCTGAGGAGGCGTTGTCGGCCACGGTGTCGACTAAACTGATTTTCCAGTCGGTAATGGCGCTGTCAACGATCTCGATTGCCGGCAGGGCATAGCTCAGGCAAGTCAGGAATTCGGAGTAGCTCGGGGCGCTGCCCGTGACATCCCGACCGACGACGAAGGCGATCTCGGCCTCCACCTTCGGCTGCAGCAGCCTGGCGGTCGGCACGTCCTGCCCGTTGAGAAATTCCATGTCGTCGAAAAGCACTCCAAAATCGGGCTGGTCCACGCCCAGTTGCTGCTGTACTGCCTTGGAAGTTAGGCCCACCTTCAGGCCGACGATTCGACGGCCGGATTCCAGCCGGGCGCGAGTGTTTATCTCGGCGACCGCGTAAGCCGCGTCGAGACTGGCGATGCCATGGCTGGTGGACACCGGCGGGATGGTACGTAGGTTTGTCCTGGCGTGTGCCAGCGCCTGCGCTGCTTGCTGGATGGCTTCCGATTGATGGGGCATGAGGGTTCTCCTTGGGTCGTGAAAGGGGATCAAGTACTGTCTTGGCCAAGCCAGCGCAGCGCGTTGTCTTGACGCAGCAGCTTGCGGGTCGCGTCATCCAAGTTCAGTTGGTCGATGCGAGGTGCAGGCTCGCGGTCCATGATCGTGAAGGGGTAGTCGGTGCCAGCCAGCACCTGCGTAGTGCCGAAGACCTGCAGCAGGATGCGGATGGTGTCGGTGTCGTACACCAGGTTGTCGACGAACAGTTGCCGCACCAGCTCGCGCGGCGACTGGTCCATTAGCTTGCGAACCGGAGCCAATTGCTGCCAACCGTGCTGCAGGCGCGGCAGCAGCATCGCCAGCGAGCCGCCGCCATGGCTAAAGGCAATGCGAAGCTTCGGCAGCCGCGCCAGCGTCCCGGACGTGAGCAGCGAGGCGGCGGCCAGGCCGACTTCGCCGGGAAAAGCCAGCACCTGCTCAAGCAGGGGCGGGCCGACCAGCCGGTCCATGCCCGCAGGGCGCAAGGCATGGACGAAGATGGCAGCGCCAAGTGATTGGGCGGCAGCAAAGAAGGGTTCATGGTCGGCGTGACCGAGCGGCTTGCCATTAATATTACTGCCGAGTTCTACACCAGCCAGCCCCAGTTTCATGCAGCGTTCTAACTCGCCAATGGCAAATTCCACATCCTGCAGCGGCACTGCGCCTAAGCCTGTGAAGTGTGCTGGGTCGGCACTGACCATTGCCGCTAGTTCCTCATTCATAAAAGAATTGAGAGACAGGGCGTCGTCGGCTGCCAGCCAGTACGACAGCAACTCCGGCATCGGCGATACTACTTGGTGCGTGACTCCCGTAGTCGTCATCTCCTGCAGTCGACGGCTGCTGTCCCAGCTTGAGTCGGGTACGGTACGGTAGACGCGACCATCCAGCATCACGTTGCGGTCGCAGGCCGCATCGCCCGGCGCCATAGAGGGCCAAGCCACGCTTTTGCGCTGGCCCACGTAGGCCGGAAACTGGTGCGGAACCCAGTGAGTGTGGGCGTCGACCAAGCCGCAATCGCAGCCAGCGCTCTTGAGTGAAGCAGTCACGCTTTTGACTCGGTCGCCAGCGCTGCGTCCGACAGCATCACTTGGCCGTCCCGGATCTTCACCGGGTAGGTTCGCAGCGCTTTAGTGCACGGCGGGCCGACGGCCTCGCCAGTGCGCACATCGAAGGTGCCCAAGTGCATCCCGCATTCGACGATGTGGCCCTCCAGGCAGCCGTCCTCTGTCAGTGAGGAATTGCCGTGGGTACAGCGGTCATCGGTGGCATAGACCTTGCCTTCCACCAAGTACACGGCCACGCGACGGCCATCCGGCAGGTCGCCGATACCAATACCGCCGTTCGCCAAGGCATCTAAGTTGCACAGGGAAATGAAATGGCTGTTACTTTTCATGATTACTTTCCTCAGGCGGCCAGGGCTTGCTGCACCAAGGCGCGGATGTTTGCCGCCGGCGCACTCAATTGTTCGGGGGTGATGGTGGCGCGCGACACGATCAGCTTCTTGAGCTGCCCGAAGTCGCGAGTTGCGTTAAGTGTGGCAACGCCGGTTACGCGCCCACCGGTCCAGTGCACTAGCACGCGGCCTCCTGCGGCGTCTACGCGCCAGGCCTGCTGGTCGCCAGTAAGCGCTCCGGCGCACTGCAGCCGAGCGCTGCCCTGGTCGGACCAGAACCACGGCACCGCGTCGTACGCCCTGGCTTCACTGGGATTGCACCAGCTGGCCGCCAGCGCCTGCGCCTGGCCTTGGGCGTTGGCCCAAGTTTCGATGCGCTCGAAGCGACCAGTCACCGGATTGCGCTGGCGCGTCACGTCGCCAACTGCGAACACGCCGGGTGTAGTGGTGCGGCACCAGCCATCGACGAACACGCCGTCGTCGCACGCGATGCCGGCGTGCGCCGCCAGCTCGTCGTTGGCCTGCACGCCGATACCGACCACCACCAGGCCGGCTGGCACCCGCTGGCCGTCGTCCAGCACCGCCTCTTTAGTGTCTTCGTCGAGCGCGGCCACTGTGCGACTGAGATGGATCGCTATGCCCTGGCTACGGTGGTATTCAAGGAGGACGTCGGCCATATCAGCCGGCGCGCTCCGGCCCATAAGCCGCGGTGCCATCTCTACAACCGTAGACTGTCGGCCCAGTGCGGTGGCGCTGGCCGCCAACTCCAGCCCGATAGGACCACCGCCAATCACCAGCAGGCTGGCGACGGATTTCAGGGCCTGGCGGATTGCACGGGCATCGTCCAGAGTTCGCAGCGTAAGCACGCGCGGCGAAGCCTCCAGTTGGGCCAGACGACGCGGCCGGGTGCCGGTGGCCAGTACCAGCCGGTCCCAAGGCAGTGTGGTTCCGTCATCCAAGCGCAGCTGCTGCCGCTGCGGGTCGATGGCCATCGCTTTGCGCTGGCGTAGCTGCTTCACCTTGGGCGGCAATTCCGGCGCAAGCCAGACCTGCGACTCGTCGCCGTCTAGTTGGAACTGCTTGGACAGTGGCGGCCGGTCATACGGCGGCCAGGGTTCGTCACCCACCAGCGTTACCTCGCCCGCATAACCTCGCTGCACTAGCGCGCTAGCCACATTGAAGCCCGCCAATCCGGCACCGACGATTACCACGCTTTGTAGTTCTGCGTTCACAAACTTGCTCATGCGGTCTGGTAGACGGCAAACACTTTGTTGGAATTGAAGACGTTGGTCTCGATGAAATTGCTCCAGTCGAGCTTTGCCCCCAGCTCCTCCATCGCACCCAACATCGGGCACCAGTTCAGCAGTTCCTGCTGGCCCGCGGCCTCGAAGTCCTCGGTTCGGGTGCTGCGCCAGCTGGCGTAATCGCCTTCTACAAGCGCGCGGTAAAGGTTGCGGTCGGCTGGGGTGTCCGGGCGCAGGCGCCAGGTACTGTCGCACAGGAACGCGTGCGACCAGCTGGAAGACGCCACCACGGCCACGCGCCATGGCGAATCGCGCAGAATGCGCGCAGTGGCAGCACCCATATCCATGCATCGCTTCGGCGACGGCCCGGGTGGGTCTAGTTCGAGCGGCTTACCGAAATCGGTCATGAAGCCACGCGCCGAGATCACCTTGCGACCGTAGCAGTTGATCGGAACGGCGATAGTGGGATAGTCCCAGCCCACCCGGTCATAGTCCAAGTACAGGATGGCGTTAGTGAAAGCGTGCGCCAGGCTCTCATGGTGAAGCGGCTTGTAGGCATATGCCATGTCAAAATTAGCTTCGATCAGGCCGCTCACCAGGTGCTTGGCAACATCGCGCCGACCGCGCAGGCGGTAGTGCTTGTCTGGGCCCTCGCCCCAAGCATTGGGCTTGCCGCTCATCATGGAGGATCCCATGGCGTGCCGCCATGGGTGGAGGTCCATATCGTCATAGGCGCAGACGGTGAACGGCGGGATCACGTCTTCCTTGAAATTCTCGTACTGGTCGTCGCCCCAGATCAACACCACGTCGGGGTTGAAGTCGTCAAGCGCCTTGCGCACCTTGCGAAACTGTTCCACCAAGGCAGCCCGATGATTGGCAGCCGCCGCCACGCCCTGGTCGCTGCCCCACTCAGCCTGAGCGGCCGCCGGCCAGTTTTCGGGTAACTTCACGTCGGCCGGGATGCCGGGGTCGGCCAGCGTCATGCGCAGTATGGTCGCCATCGCCGGGTCCGGGGAGGAGAGGGGAGGATAGTGGGATAGGCCCAGTCCGAGAATTTCTGCCATTGATGTTTTCTAGGTGTCGTTGGTGGTGCTGCGGTCGGGCCAAGGGTCAGGCCGCCCGCGATTTCTTTTCGCTATTCGCCGCGGCGCGTACGCGTTGCTGCTCGTCTTCGATGGAGAGGACCAGTTCCTTGAGCAGACTGACCAGCTGGATACGCTTCTCACGCGAGAGCCCGTACATCAGCCGCTCCAACCTGCGCCAGTGGCCCGGCAGGTGTTCGGCTAGGTATTCCCGCCCTGCCGGCGTCAGCACCGCCAGCAACGAGCGCTGGTCGGCCGCGTTGAGCTCGCGATTGACCAGGCCGCGTTCGATCAGACTGTTGATGTTGCCCGACAGGTTGGTCGGCTTCACCACCAGCATGCCCGCCAGGGCGCCCATGGTGGTGGGTTGGCCTGTGCGCTGAAGCACGGTGAGCATGTTGAACTGCAGTGGCGACAGGCCGATGCCAGTCACTTCGTCGGCTTGGTCGCGGTCGAGCACCGCAAACGCCCTGTACAGCCCCAGCAGCACCCAAAGAGCGCTGCCGTCCAGCGCCCTGTCAAGGGCGGCGGCCACGGCGATCTGGTCGCTCAAATGCGGTAGCGGGACTTCTTCCGAGACCGCGACCTTGGCGCGCTCCACCTGCGTCGTGTGAGTTTGTTTTTTCACGGTATTTCAGTTTATGAATATTTCCAATTATGGCATAAAGAAATCGACCGAGGCAAGCAAATTTGC
The DNA here is from genome assembly GCA_040390295.1 of Pseudomonadota bacterium. Classification (GTDB taxonomy): domain Bacteria; phylum Pseudomonadota; class Gammaproteobacteria; order Burkholderiales; family Burkholderiaceae_C; genus Polaromonas. Next base: position 19,267 of record JAZJYR010000016.1, on the reverse strand, counting down.
CTGAAAATATCAGTTACGGGTAAACCCGCATGGCAGAAAATCTTCTGCGAATATGTTCAATAATTTATTCAATAATTGAAATTTATGTGATACATTCTAACTTTAGATGTGGAGACAAAAAAGCATGAAACGACGTCAAGTTCTGGGCCGGATCGCAGTGTCTGCGCTTGGTGCAGCAGGCGCAACGGTGCGCGCGCAGAATTTTCCGGCCAAGCCGCTGAGGATCACCGTTCCCTACGCCGCTGGCGGTTCACCCGATACGGTGGCCAGAATCCTTGCCCAGCAATTGGGCGTCGTGCTCGGCCAGTCGGTGCTGGTGGAGAACGTTCCCGGTTCGAGCGGCATCGCGGCCATCGAGATCGTGCGCAACAGCGCTCCGGACGGCCACACGATGTTGATGGCCGATGCTGGCCACTGGGCGATCAACCGGGTCACCAAGGTCAAGCTGCCATACAACTTCCAGCAGGATTTCGCGCCGGTTTCCGTTGCCTCGACGTCGGCGCTTTTCCTCACCGTGCACGGGTCCTTTCCGGCTACAGACTTGCGCAAGTTGGTGGCCGCAGTCAAGGCCAAACCTGGCATCTACACATATGGCTCCTCCGGCGTTGGCAGCGTGCACCACCTCACCATGGAAGCCTTCAAATACGGGCTCGGGCTGGACATCCTGCACGTGCCGTACAAGGGCACCGGTCAGTCTGTGCCGGCACTCGCTGCCGGGCAGGTGGACATGGCGGTAGCCGCCTACAACTCGGTCAGCGGCTTCGCCAAGCAGGGTCGCGTCAGGATCATCGCGGGCAATACGCGCGAGCCCATGGCCTTGCTGCCTCAGTTTCCGCCGATGGGCGATGCCGGGCTGAAGGATTTCCACTTTCCCGGCGAGAACGCGTTGTTCGTGCCGGCCGGCACACCCAAGCCAGTGATCGACAAGCTGGCTGCCGCGGTGGCGAAGGTGCTGGCGATGCCGGATATCGTCACCAAGCTCAACACCGTTGGCGTCGAGCCCCCCCGGCAGCCGGGCCCTGCGGCCCTGGCTGAAACCATCCAGCGCGACATCCCGCGCTACGAGTCCGTGGTCCGCAACGCCGGGATCCAGCCGGAATAACGCCGGTCTTTCCTGTCAACCCCTTATTTTCTGAAAGCTCCAGATGCAACAGATCGCGGATTCGGCAAGCGCCAACACTTTGACCGATGAATATCTGAAGTCGCTCGTCCAGGACGGCCGGGTCCATTCGCGCGCCTACACTGACCAGGCGATCTTCGACCTAGAGATTGACCGGATCTTCCACCGGTCCTGGGTCTACATCGGCCACGAGAGCGAAGTGCGCAAGCCGGGTGACTACCAAGCCCGCCCGATGGGTCGCACGCCCGTTATCCTGGTGCGTGGCAAGGACAACCAGGTGCGAGTGCTGGTCAACCGCTGCCGCCATCGCGGCGCGCAGGTGGTCGAGACTGACTCCGGCAATACGAAGATGTTCCGCTGCTGGTACCACGGCTGGACCTACGAATTGACCGGCGCCCTGGCGGAAGTCACTGCAAGGGCTGGCTACGGTCCAGACTTCAAGATGGAAAATATGGGACTGGTCGAGGTGCCACGGGTGGCATCCCATCGCGGCTTCGTTTTCGCCAGTATCGAGCCAGAAGGCGAATCGCTGGCCGAATTCCTGGGCGGTGCCGCCGCACAATTCGACATGCTGGTGGATGCATCGCCGACCGGCGAGATTTTCCTCGACGCTGGCGCCAACAAGACCGAGTACATGGGTAACTGGAAGCTGGTCGGCATGGACGGTTACCACCCCAACTTCGTCCACGCTTCTGTGGTGGCGGGCTGGGCTCGCAACTCCGAATCAGGCATTGGCGCGATGCACCGCGAAGACCCTTTTAGTGATGAAGCGTTGACTCTTACACGCGATTACGGCCACGGCCACGCGATGCTGGACTTCCGGGCGCAGCGGCTGAAAAGCTACAAGAAGCATGCCGAATTTCTATCCAGGGTGCCGGGTGGTGTGAAGTACGTTGAGGACATGCACAAGGCCTATGGGCAGGAGCGTGCCGAGTTGCTGATCAGCTTATCGGGCGACCCACATCTCGGCGTCTTTCCCAACCTCCAATTGATCGGTAACCAAGTGCGGATCATCACTCCAATTTCTCCGGGCATGACTCAAGTAACGATGTCGATGGTGCGCCTGGGCGGCGTGAGCGATGAGATCAACACCATGCGTGTACGCCAGCACGAGTCATTCTACGGCCCGGCAGGTTCCGGGTCGCCCGACGACGCAGAGATCTTTGAGCGCGTGCAGCGCGGCATGATGGCCGAGGTTAATCCCTGGATTGAAATTTCGCGCGGCATGCATCGCGAGTTTGTCGACACGGATGGCAGCGTGGTCGGTCGTATCACCGACGAAGTGCCGCAGCGTGGCCAGATGAAGTACTGGCTGCAGCTGATGACGCAAGCCGCCTGATTTCTGGAGACACCTATATGGACAATCAGACCCTGGCCCAGTGGGCCGCCCTGCGTGAAGTAGAACTGTTCTTGTTCCGTGAGGCCCAGCTCGCGGACGAACACCAATATAAGGAGTGGTTCGCGCTGTGGACCGAGGAGCTTCTTTACTGGGTGCCCTGCAACAGCGACGAGCAGGCCATCGGTCGCAAGATCGCCTTAATCAACGACAACCGGCCTGAGCTCGACGAGCGCCTGTTCCGCCTTGGAACCAAGTTCGCCCACGCGCAGAACCCCAAGTCTCGTCTGAGTCGGGTGATTGGCAACCTCGTGCTCCAAGAGTGGGATGCAGATCGCGGTGGGCGCGTGACCTCACGCTTCAACCTGACCGAGGTACGCGCGGGCCGCCAGCTCACGTTCGCTGGATGCCAGACGCACTTGCTGGAGCGTAAGGACGGCGTACTGCGCATGCGCGAGAAGCACGTCTACCTTGCCAACCATGACATCCCGATGCCGAACTTGACTTTTATCATCTAACCCACTTTAACGAGAGCCGCATGTCTAATACCAATCCTGAAATCGACCGCTCCGTCATCGCCGCCGGCCTAAAAACCAACTACCTAGAAGCCGGGGAAGGCGAGCCGGTGATCTTGATTCACGGCTCTGGCCCCGGCGTCACGGCCTATGCCAATTGGCGCCTGTCGATTCCGGTGCTAGCCGAGAAGTACCGCGTGTTGGCGCCCGATATAGCTGGCTTCGGGTATACAGAGCGCAAATCCGACACCCCTTACAACCTTGACTTCTGGGTCCGCCACCTGATCGAGTGGATGGATGCGGTGGGTGTAAAAAAGGCCCGCTTTGTCGGCAACTCTTTCGGCGGCGCGCTGACGCTGGCTCTGACCGCGCGCCATCCTGAGCGGGTGGACCGTTTCGTGATGATGGGTGCCGCTGGCGTTGACTTCGAGGTGACCCCCGGCTTGGATGCTGTTTGGGGCTATGAACCTTCGGTGGAAAACATGCGCAAGATCGCCATGACCTTCGCCTACGACACCAGCATCATCACTGATGACCTGGTAAAGTCGCGCTATGAAGCCAGCATCCGCACCGGCTTTCATGAGACCTACTCGCAGATGTTCGCGGCACCCCGCCAGCGTCACGCGAAGGCCTTAGCGACGCCCGAAGCCGACATCCGCAAGATAACCCAACGTGCTCTGGTAGTCCATGGCCGAGACGACCAGGTCGTGCCTCTGTCTAACAGTCTGAAGCTGCATTCGCTGCTGAAGCACTCCGATCTCCACGTGTTCGGGGAGTGCGGCCACTGGACCCAGATTGAGCGTAAAGACCAGTTCCTGTCATTGGTGATGAATTTCTTCGCGTCGTGAACGGTCTCGCAAGGAAGCGCCAGCCATGAGCCAGCTACCCGTGATCGGAATGATGATAGGCGATCCCGCCGGCGTCGGCCCGGAGGTCTGCGTGCGGACCGCGGCCGCACCCGAACTAGCGGGCGTGTGCCAGACCGTCCTTATTGGTGACCTCGGCGTAGTACGGCGCGCCGCCGTCGTCTGCGGCCAGAATCTGCTTTTTGAGCCCGTCTCCGATCCTTCCCAGTTGCTTCCCGCCGGCGTGATTGGAGTGGTCGACTCGGGCGGTTTTGATGTGGGGCGCTGCGAAATCGGCAAGGCTTCCGCGGACTCCGGGAACGCGGTGCTGCAGTGGATGGCACGTGGCGAGGAACTGGGCCGCAACGGCCGCCTGCAGGGGTTGGTGATGGGGCCGGTAGAAACCGCTTCGCTCAAGGCCACCGGCAAGATCAAGGATATTGACGAGCTGCAGCCGATCGGCACATTCATGCTTCGAATGAGCGGCAAGCTGTGGGTTGTGCCGCTTACGGAACACGTGCCTTTGAATGACGCCATCGCCCTGGCGACGCCAGATCGCATCTTCCAGGTGATCGAGATGGCCAACGCGACCTTGCGCGCTTGGGGTTTCGAGACGCCGCGAATCGCCGTGGCCGGCATTAACCCGCACGCCATGTTCCCACAGGACCATGAGCGCGTAGGTCCAGCCGTGGAGAAGGCGCGAGCCCGCGGGATCGACGCACAGGGGCCGCTTGTGCCGGACGCGGTGTTTCGCCAGTGCATGCAGGGCCAGTGGGATGTGGTGGTGACCATGTTCCACGACCAGGGTCAGATCGCAGTCAAGACAGTGGGGTTCGAAGGCGCCTGCACCGTGTACATAGGTTTGCCTTTTGTGATGCTGAACGTACCGCACGGCACGGCCTACGACATCGCTGGCCGCGGCGTGGCGCAGCACGCTAGCATGCTGTCGGCCGTTCGCACGGCGGCCCTGCTGGCCTCCGGCCAGCCGCTTGCGTCGTGAGCATCGCGCAACAAGGCACAAAGATGGATCAGAAAAAAGTAGCTTTGGTGACCGGCGGTAGCGCTGGCCTCGGCGAGGAGATCGCCATGGGACTGCAGCGCGACGGCTTCGAGGTCGTCGTATGCGGCCGGCGTCAGGACAAGCTGGACGCGATGGAAGCACGTGGTGTGAGTGCGGTCCGTTGCGATGTGGCCGACGCGATAGATGTGCAGCGCTTGAAGCAGGCGGTGGCCGAACGCCACGGCCGCTTGGATGTACTTGTACATTGCGCTGGTATCGCCTTGCAGCGCAGCAAGTTCGTCGAGGCCGACATGGCCCAAGTGGAGGGAATGGTGCGCATCAACTTCCTGGGCACTCTATACGTAGCGCAGGCCTTCCTGCCGCTCCTGTACGCAACCAAAGGCAGCCTGCTCACCTTCAGCAGTACCTTGGCGCAGCGTCCGCGCGCCGGCTCGACCGCCTATACGGCCACCAAGGGGGCGGTGGAAGCCTTCAGCCGCTCGCTTGCCATCGAGGCGGCGGAGCACGGCGTACGGGTGAACTGCATCGCCCCCGGCCTGGTGCGCAGTGACATCTACCTAGCGGCGGGGATGTCAAGCGAGGACTACGCCAAGCTTCTACAGGCACGTGCCTCCGAGATTCCTCTAAAACGAGTGGGGGAGCCAGAGGACATTTGCGGACTGGTGTCCTATCTTGCCTCTGACAAATCGAGTTGGATAACCGGCCAGTGCTTCGCCGTCGACGGCGGGGCGATGCTGCGTTAAACGCAGGCCTTGAGAAGCTAAACCCGTGAGCCTGAATCCTGCTTTGTCTCGCGATGTTCTGCGCGGAGTCACGCTAGCTTTCGTTGCAATGGCCATCTACGGCGCCTGCATGGTAACGGTTGCCGCTGCGGCTAAGGGCATGAGCAGCGGGCCGGGGTCTTTGCTGGCCGCCGCTGCCGGGGTGCCCGTCGGGATCATCATCGTGCTGATGCACTGGGCGGGGGGTCAGGGGGTTAGCGTGCCGACCGTTTGGTCCGTCGTTGCCTTCGCCCTGGCCGGCATCTGTTCGACTTATCTTGGCCGCTGGCTGGTCTTCAAGTCGATCGAGCGGCTAGGTCCGAGCGGGTCAGCCGGCTTGCAAAGCATCAGCCCGCTGATCACCGCGGCTTTCGGTTGGATCTTTTTGGGCGAAGTGATCGGCACCGTCGGATTCGTCGGCATCGCGCTGGGCATCGCGGGGCTGTTGGCCATGAGCATAGGCATCGACCGTTCCCAGCGCAAGACAGCACTGCCGACCTTGGCGATGCGGGCAGGATCACGGCGCGGCTTCATTTCCGCGACCCTGCTGATCGGCGTGGGTTCGGCGGCCGCATATTCGTTAAGTCATGTGTTCCGTGCTTCCGGCGTGCGCCAGTGGAACGAGGCCTTGCTTGGCGCCCTCATAGGCGCCGTTGCCGGCCTGCTGGTCCTGGCGATAGCCAATTACAGGCTGATGCGGGAATACGTGCGACAGGTGCGGGCTAACCCCAGGGCAGCCCGCGTTTATCTCGGAGTCGGTGGCTTTCAGTTCCTCGCTCAGGCGCTGGTAATTGCGTCCATGAAATACATTCCGGCCAGCATGGCCGCACTGATTTCTATGTGCACGCCGCTGGTAGTGTTGCCGGTCAGCTACTTTGCCTTGCGCAATGACGAGCGTTTGAGCTGGGTCACAGTGCTCGGCATTGCTATCACCCTGGCCGGCATCACGCTGGTAGTCCTGTATGGCGCACCCGCGCCTTAGTTTTAATGAACCCCTAAAGGAGACACACATGAATCGTCGAAGCTTTAACACTACTGCGGTGGCGACTTACGCCGCAGGCCTTCTGCCTGCCTTTGTGTGGGCGCAAGCACCTTACCCAAGCAAGCCGGTCAAGTTCATCGTGCCTTACGCGGCCGGCGGCCAGCCGGATGTCGTTGCCCGAATGCTGACGGTGCGCCTGGGCGAGCGGCTAGGCCAGCCGGTGGTCGTGGACAACCGGCCGGGCGCCGCCGGCGCGTCCGCCTACAACGGACTGTTGCAGAGCACGCCCGCCGATGGCCACGCATTCATCCTGTCCGACGGCGCCCTGCTGTCAATCAGCCCGCACGTAAACAAGGCTACCAACTACAGGCTGGGGAGGGACTTGCTGCCGGTCGCCCTGGTCGGCCGCTCGTCGCTGTATTTGGTCGCCCACCCTAAGACTGGAGTCAACACGCTGCAGGACTTCGTGGCGGCGGTGCGCAAGAAGCCCGGCGAATACACCTATGGATCCGCTGGCATTGGCAGCAATCATCACCTTACGATGGAGGCGTTGAAGGCCGCTCTCAACCTCGACATCCGGCATGTGCCCTACCGCGGCTCGGGGCAGTCGACGCCGGCTCTGGTCAGTGGTCAGGTCGACTTTTCGATTGCTGCCATGCCGTCGATCGCCGGCTTCGTCCAGAACGGGCAATTGAAGGTGCTGGCTTCGAATGCACTCAACCGTTCGCCGATGACGCCGGACGTGCCGGCTATCGCCGAAGTGGTGCCGGGTTTCGACTTCGCCACAATCCTGACCGTGCTTGCCGCCCCCGGCACGCCAGCCATCGCCATCGACCGCGTCAGCCGCGAGCTGGCCGAAGTGGTGAAGCTGCCGGATGTAGCGAAGACTCTGCAGGGCGCAGCGGTGGAACCGATCGGCGGCGGCCCCGCCGAGCTCGGCAAGGCACTGGCGCGCGAGATCGAGGTGATGGCGCGTGCCGCCCAAGCGGCGCAGTTGAAAGCGGAGTAGGCCCACTGCTCCTGCTCAGGAACTCGCGGCTTGCCGCACCTTTGATCAGAAGTTTCCCTAGATTGGCCCAAGCTATCCAGGCTTTAATAGTTCAGGAGCGGTAGCCAATGTCCGCTTTTGAGCGCCCAGTTTAAACTCCTGGACTTCCGCTTTGTCGTCGTTAAGAGTCGTTCACTATCGAACGATTACTGTCAGACGACTCGGCTGATTTCCACCACGAAGTACTGGTCAATACAAGCCAGCTGGTTAAGAATTTTTGGATTAATGGTCTGTGATTTCCAGAATACGCAGGTACCTCTCGGAAAGCCCTCGCATCAAGCAGCCAGAGTTGGCACATCTATTCAAACGATAAAAGATGACGACTATTTATCTTGATTACAACGTCATTTCGACTATCGGGGGGATACCTCAGGCTGCCGACGCGAGCGAGCAGCGCAACCGCGTGCTGGAACTTAAGAACTTAGGATTCCAATTTTCGCTGTCGGCATGGCATATGTACGAGTTGGCCCGGTCCAATAACAGCCAGCACATAGAGCAATGCTGCGACTTTGTTGAGCAGTTGGAACCGCTTTGGATCAGCAACAATACCGCCGTGAAGCGCCAGGAGGTAGACCGCTACCTTCAGCCTGTTTTTCATGCTGTTGGCCCGGTACGATCTAGAACAATCGAGCCTCTCCATGAATCTGTTGCAGACATGTGGGCATCGTATGGAGGCGAAGGAAGTCGGGACGAAACCTTTAGAGCCAGCGTTCACGCATTGCGTCAGAAACCTGAATACCTTGAGACCGTTCGACAGGCCGCCGCTCTAACCCCTTCGGCTATAGCTGCCGGGCGCGACGCTTACCGCGCCGGACTTTTGAAGTCTTTGGATTCGATGGTTGATCGCGCCTATTTTTTGAATCTAGTTCCGGAAAAGACTCCGCATGAGCAAATTGAATATCTTGTGCAGACGACTAAAAACATTTTGGCGGAATGTCCAGCCATTGCTGTCGAAGAGGCGTTGACTCAACTCCGGTTGCGCGATTCCTTTAAGCCTGAGGCTGGGGACGCAGCCGACCTACAACACGCGATAACGCCACTTGCTTACTGCGAGTACTTCGTCACCGGTGACAAAGCGCTTCACGGCCACTGTCTTACAGCGGTAACCAGAGCCAAAGTTTCCTGCAAGGTACGAAAGTCTGTATGGGAAATTAAAAGAGATGAGGGCGTGGTCAACAGCTGATTGCTAACGCCCAACCAATGGCCGTATTTTTAGAAATTTTCTGAAGTGCGACATCATGCCTCGATCCACCGACGCGTATTCGCCTGCGCAACGCTGAGCTCTCTGCTCCGGTAGACGTGCAAAACGCGCTGCACCGTTGCCGGCAGGCGTATTGCTCCCATAAGCCCAGCATGCCAGGTTGTAGATCCGTTGCTCGTCCAGACTATGTTCGTCTGAAAGGAAATGCCTTAACTGGTCCTGACTCATGGTTGGCAGGCTCCTTGCTTTGGACATTTCCCGCCAAAACCAGATGGTCGGCATCAGGATGGGTTGCGTGCTGAGGTCTACGTAGTTCAACGCAAACCAGACAGCGAACTGATCAGCCACATCCTCTTCGCGTCCGGTGGTTGAAATTCGGTTTGTATCGATAAGCGCGTGCCCCAGCTCATGGAAGTAGATGCCCCAAATCAGCCCATCGATCACCTTGGCGAACTGCTCGCGAGGAAGCTTGCCCATGACTTCCTGGTCAGCCCCGGCCAGCTTGGCAATCGTCTCTATCAATTCGGAGCAAATCACCACAGCATGTCGCTGTCGTGAGTAAAACGCATTGACCGAGCCACAAGATTCGAACCCTACGCCGATGTCACTTTTAAGGTGGAGGGCAGCAGTAGTCATGCCCGCCATCCGTTCCGACAGGTTTGACCGCTTAACAGCGTCCAGCAATTGTTGCTGTGTGGCATCCTGCGACGTCCCGTAAAAAGGTATCGCTCTACCCTTGTACAGAAGCTGCTCAAATGGCAAGGCAGCGTGGGACTTTAAACAGTAAGTCCCGACGAGCAGAACAACAAAAAGAATCTTATTCATGGCTTGCTTCCCTGGCACATTGTCGTGGAAGTTGAGAGCGGCAAGGCGCTGAGCGTGTCATCCTGCATCCACCTTGTAGAACTTCTCGTTCGCGGCTGCCTTTTGCCGCGCCTGGAGCGTTTTAGTCATCCTGGGGTGGCGCACTCAGCAGGAAGCGAAATCCGATGTTGTCGTTGGGCCACCACTTCAACATTTGCTTCGCCAACGCGATCGCAGCCTTGCTTCCCTCAGGTGTCTGGAGCTTCCAGTAAGCCAGTACCAGGGTATGCGCCAGACGGTGGACTGGCCGGTTCATCAGGTCAGAATAGGGCACACGACCTTTGAATCCCGATGGCAGCATGTCGGCGAGACGATCCAGTATGGGCTTGTTCATGTCAATGATGTTCTGGTACCTCCCCAGCCAATACAGTGAATTGGCCCAGTGAGCGTACCCATCGATGAAACCTGGCTCCTTCATCACCAGAGACTGGCAAACATCGATTAATGCAACGCTGTATGCAGGCGGAGGGCCGTTGTCGCCCACGAGGCCCATGGCGTCCAGATACTGATCAAGCTCATGGGTGACCTTGTCGTGACTTTCGGCATGCGTTGGCTCAAAGAACGCACACAGCTGCTCGCGTGGCCTCTTCGATCTGCCATCGTCGTGATATTCGTCCAGAACCTGACTGACCAGTCCAACCTGGAGCCTCGCCCCGATCTGATCAAAGTCGATCATTTCGACGCGTTTCTTCCCTTTTGGGTGATCAACAAATTGTTCTTTGCGTGTGATGGCTGCGTGCCAGTCAGGAAAACCTTGAGCCTTGGCCGCCAGTTCCTGAAAGTCACTGAGTTTTGGAGGCGCGGCCACATGTTTGGCCGCAAAGTCGGGGTAGAGTTTTTGCAGGTTTTTAGCCAGCTTCTTCAAATGATCGACGGACACGGATTCATCTCCAATAGACGATGACCTTCCAGAAATCTGGATCGAGATAAGCCCACTTTTCTCATGCCACCGCTGGGATTGAACCGGGGTGAAGGAAGCGATTAATCAGCACCCATAGGGTTTTGCCACGTGGGCGGCACGCCTGCTGAGCCAGCGCGGCATGAATTTAGCACAAGTGAAAAAGCATCTGGCTTTGCCCGGGGCGGGGCGTCCAATGGATTAACGCCTCCCGCGGCTCCAACTTGGGCGCTGTCCTTGGTGGCATATAAGTGGCGCTTTTGGACGCATATCCGCGCCGCTACCGTAGATGGCGTGGTCTTGGCTAGCCTTTACGAGCTGCCTCTGGCACACTCATCGCATGTCGAAAACTTCTGTTGCAAAGGCCGCCACTAAAAAGCGCCTCGCGCCCAGTACAAAACGCAGACAGACGCTACAGGACGTCATCGCAAGTCGCACGGTGCAATCAGCCATTTCTAGTGGCAAATTCGTTTTTCCAAAAATGCCAGGTGCGGCAGCAGCCGAGCTTATGAAGGCAGCTGGCATTTTGACGCCGACTGGCAAACTGAAAAAATCATATCGCTAGCGGGAATTGCCACTTTTCGGCCAAGATCCGCAGTGGGTGCCATCCGATAAAGACTTGCATCTTGCAAGAGAGCACCCAAAAACACAGTCTGTCCTGTTGGGTTTCGTTGGCAAACCGCATGTCTGGAGCAAGCTTCCTACGCGAAAGCAGCGACTTTATTCACAGCGTACGTATTGAGACAGGCAGCGATTCCTGATGAGGCGATCCTCGCAACCAGTGGCAGACGCATCACTCCATTGCTATTTCATTGGAAGCGAAATGATCAGATCCAGAGAATGATCTTTTCGATAAAGGTAGGTGGTTTAATAACTATCTGACTTGACCATCTGAACTCCAAAGTGCCTCTTTCCACATCCATAGACTTGGACTGGGCGTCGATCCGCCCCCTCAATGGCTCGAAGCAGGACGCCTTCGAGGAACTCTGTACCCAGCTCGCCCGCGCATCCTGTCCGGCAGCTTCACAGTTCATTCGCAAGGGACGACCTGATTCCGGTGTAGAAGCCCATGTTGTGCATCCTGACGGCACGGAATGGGCGTGGCAATCGAAGTATTTTGATGCCATGGGCAGCTCACAATGGGCCCAGGTGGACGAGTCCGTGAAGACTGCGCTCAGCGGGCATCCCAATCTGACCCGATTCATCGTTTGCGTGCCGCTTGACCTCCCAGACGGGCGAACGGGAAGCTCGAAGTCCGCCCGCCAACGTTGGAACGAACGCGTTGCCAAGTGGTCAGGATGGGCCGCCCACGGCGGTATGACCGTCGAGTTCATCTGGCAAGGTGGCCACGAGCTAGTGACTGAGCTGGCAAAACCAGAGCATGATGGCCTCGTCCATTTCTTCTTTGATACTCGTTATCTGGACGACGCATGGTTTGGAGCTCGACTGGCAGAAGCGCATCAAGCAGCAGGACCGAGGTACACGGCCCAATTGAACGTCGAGCTGACCATTAATGACCACTTCGATGCGCTGGGTCGAACCCCGGAGTTCTTCAATGGCGTAAGGTCCAAGGCTCCAAGGATCAGAGATAGGATTCGAAGTCACGCATTCAGCCTTGTCAAAGATCCAGACTCGACCTTGCAGGGCAGGCTTGAGGCTGCGCAATCGGCATGCGATCAAGTTCTTCAGGAATTCAAGTCCTTGTCAGAGGACCCTATGCGCGCAAATCCCTTGGACGCTCTGCAGGACTCGCTGCGCCAGGCAATCCGAGGTACCGATGACCTGCTATCAGAATATAGGCAGCAACAGGCAAATACAAAGGTGGTACAGGAGCAAGCTGGCGCCAATGCGCCTTTGCACCAAGACAGCGACCACTCTTACGTTCTTCGCGAACTTTACGCGGACCTGCGCGACGCGCTTTCGCATGTGCATCAGTTTCGCGCCATTGTCTCCAGCAAACTTGTCATCCTGACCGGAGATGCGGGCAGCGGAAAGACGCACCTCCTATGCGACCTTGCAAAGCAAAGGCTAGAAAAAGGTCGCCCCACTGTCGTTCTCATGGGCCAGCGGTTTCAGAACACCACCGATCCCTGGGTCCAGGCACTTCACCAACTGGATCTGGGAGACTGGAATGCGACGGCGTTCGTCAAAGCGCTCGAAGTGGTCGCGCAGCGCGCCAACAGTAGGGTTCTCTTTGTCATTGACGCCATCAATGAAGGCGCGGGACGGCAGCTCTGGCCAGATCAACTAGCCCCCTTCCTTGAACGACTCAAGGTATCACCGTGGATCAGCACAGTTATTTCGATTCGCAGCTCCTACGCCGGGAATCTTGTCCCCGAAAGTGTTATGCAGGACGCCGTCCACCTGGAGCACCACGGTTTTGAGACCGTCGAGTTCGACGCGACCCGTGCTTTTTTTGAGCACTATGGTATTGACCTGCCTTCGACACCATTGCTGGCCCCTGAGTTCAGCAATCCTTTGTATCTCAAAACCTTATGCCTAGGCCTGCAAGCATCCGGGCAAACTCGATTGCCGCGAGGCTTCCATGGCGTGGTCAAGGCATTTGATTTGTACGTTGTAGGTGTCAACAAGAAAGTTGCTGGAGAACTTGACTACAACTCACGCAGCAATCATGTGACCGATGCTTTGCGAGATCTTGCTAGACGGATGGTGGAATGTCGCCAGCAATCCCTGAGCTATGACGAAGCAGAAAAAATCGTCAACGCCCGCTTGCCAGGCCGAGACTATTCCCGCTCATTGCTTGCCAAGCTTTTCGGCGAAGGCTTGTTGATTGAAGAGAGTGTGTGGACAGACGTTGAGGGCAAGCTGACGCCTGTCGTCCAAATTGCCTATGAGCGACTGTCTGACTATCTCTGCGTGGAGAGTATCTTGGAGCTTCACTTGGACGCGGCCGACCCGTCGGCGACGTTCAAGGACGGAGGCCCGCTGGATTTCAAGGCCCTTTGTAAGACCTGGTGGCGACCCGGGTTCCATGAAGCGCTTCACATTCTTGTCGCGGAGCGGACTGGCCGAGAACTGATAGACCTCATGCCGGCGCTGGGCGCAGAGCATTTCACCCCGGGCATTTTCCTAAACAGCGTAGTGTGGCGAGATCCGTCAGCTGTGACGCCACAGGCCAGGGACTACCTGCTCAGTTTGATGGCCTCTAATGCCGAAGAGGTCATTGATGCGCTTGTGACGCTGGCGACCATCCCCGAGCACCCGTTGAACGCCAACTTTACGGATAGCCTGCTTCGCGAGCGCAGCATGGGGGAACGAGACGCCTGGTGGACCATAGGGCTCCACGGACTGTGGGGTGAACAACGCGCACTTGACCGCCTCATCCAGTGGGCGAACCGTTTGTGGCCGCACACCGAGATCACTGACGATTCGGCCAAACTCGCAGGAGTCATCATCGTGTGGCTGCTGCCGTCGTCGAACCGTTTCCTTCGCGATCAAGCTACAAAAGCACTGGTTCGAGTTCTGACCTGGCGGCCTGCAGTCATCAAACATCTTATTGAGAATTTTTGCGATGTGGACGATGCCTATGTCGTGGAGCGCACTCTGGCGGCAATATACGGCGCAACGATGAGGACCATGGACAGGGATGGCGCCAGTTTCATCGCAGATCTGACTTATAGCAAGGTGTTTGCAACTGGCCGGCCTCGTCCGCACCTTCTGATGCGGGAGTATGCCCAAGGCATCATCAACAGAGCCCTCTATTTGCGTGGAGAGAGCAGCTCATCCTCCTGGCCCCACATCAATCCGCCGTACATGAGCGATTGGCCAAAAATCCCGACTGAAGACGAAATCGACACGATTGTTCCCAAATGGAACAGCGACAAGTCTAAGACCGTATCTTGGGGTCAACGCCGAATCCACAGCTCGGTCATGGACGACGACTTCGGCCGCTACGTGATTGGCACCAACTCATGGTCGACCAATTGGCTGTCGCTCCGACTGGATGAGCCTCAGTGGATGTCGCTTGATCTGCGTATTGAAGGTGCGGTGTCCACGCTAAATGACGAAGAACGCGAAGTGTGGGAGAGCTTCCAGGAGCTGGCAAAGTCCGCGAGCCTGGAAAAATTCATGCGTCAGTTGGAAAAGAGTGGAGCCGGCGCCACTGGATCAGAAGACGTTGCCATAGAGTCTCCCGGCGAAGTTGAGCAGGCACTTGGCAATGTTCGGAGCGTACTGCTGGAAATATTGGGTAAAGAGAGGGGCGCTATCTTTTCTCCGCTCATGGATGAGATCGTAAGTAATTCCTCAATGCGCATTGCGCCAAAATTCGATTTGAAGCTGGTGCAACGTTACATCGTGGGACGTGTCTTCGAACTAGGATGGACCTCAGAGCGGTTTGAAGAGTTTGACCGGCACCTGCCGGGGAGCGATCGTCAACCGGCGAAAGCCGAGCGCATCGGCAAGAAGTACCAGTGGATCGCGTATCACGAGATGCTCGCCTATATGGCCGACCACTACCAATACATTTCGGATCGACCATTTCGCGAACTGGGTACTTCTTACCAGGGTAGCTGGCAGGACAGCGTGCGCGATATTGATCCCTCGAACGTCATGCTGGCACCAGCTTACGACGAAGACGAGGAGGCCTCTTCCTCCACCTTTTGGGTGCCTGCAGTTATGCGTGACTGGCATAGCGACGTCGATGCCAAGTTGTGGGCGCAAATCACAAGTGACATCCCGATGCCCGAGAACTTGCTGTTCAGTCGCGATGAGCCATCAAAAAGCGAGTGGGTGAACCTGCACACGCACCTGAAGTGGACCATGCCGCGACCAGCATATGAAGACTCTTTCAGGGATGGCCGCCGCGAAGTGTGGATGGACGCCGACGGCGCTCTGATCTATCGCCGGGACATCCACAAACTCAAGAAAAAGGAAATCGCGCGCATGATATTTGAGCGTGGGGTCCAGAGCGGGGGTCTCAGCGAGATATTCCTTGGCGAGGTTGGCTGGTCGGATGCGTCAAAGTTTTTCGATGATCCTTACTACTCTCATCTGGGGTGGGCGTCTACCGTTGATCCTGATGTAATCGATGCAATTGCCGCCTCACAAGGATATTCACGTGAGCGCGGGGGACTAGACTGTTCCTTGACATCGGAAACTATCTCGCTACGCGTTCCTACGGAAAGGATGCTTGGATTTCTGAAAGCAGAATGGAGCGGGATTTCAGCCACCTACGTCGATGAGCTGGGAACTGTCGTTGCGTTCGATCCAGCCGCGAATCTGCCCGGTCCATCCGCATTGCTTGCCAGAAAAGATAGGCTGCGCGAGGTTCTCGATGCCCATGACCTGGCGGTTTGCTGGGCGATCCAAGGCGAGAAGACCGATGCCGCCGGTGCCCCAAACTATGACATTCATGCCCGTCGGTCATTCAGTGGCCTTTTCGTTTGGGACGGATTGACGATGACCGGGCAGTACTCCTTCGACAAAATCGAGTTGGCCGATGAGAAATTTTAGCTAGACCTACAAATTTCAGTGATTATTACCGGCATCTGTAACTAAAAGCGTCAACGATTACCGGAATAGATGGTCATCCACACCTGAATATGCAGCTGTCTGATTGGGCCACTGAAAGCGATTGGTTCGCGCTCAACTGGTTCGCTGCGGAAAGGGCAAGGTGTCTCAATCTTAAAACCCGGGTTTTGACATTCCGCCGCGAGGAGGTCGTTTCTAGCGTGTAGTAACTTTCTTTAAGCCATTCAATACTCTAACTTTCGGGCTATTCAACTTCGCAAGAAGGGTCTGATTGTCTGAAATAAGTACCTCATTGATAGATGCCAGTGAGGAAATCTTGCCTAGTAGGACCTTATTTTCAGCACGTAATTCCTTGTTTTTTTCGTTGATCATCTTTAGTTCTTCGTGCTTCTTGTCACGCTGAAATCTACTGTCCCGCCCTTGCGCCAGTCGAATCGCCTCAGCAATTTTGGGGTAGTGGTTGTGTATCAATGCAGTGCTGACGCCTGCTTCCCTTGCGACGGCAGAAATGCTCAGTTTTTTCTCGTCAAGGTGCGATCGACCTTTTTGAATACGATGCATTGCAAGCCTTAGGTCTTGCTCACGTTTTGACGCGGGTTTGTGTTCTTCCTTCATTGGATGTACCCCTCCGGGTCATATCCCAGACTGATCAGAACACTGCGGCATCGTGCCAAATCTCTGGTTACACGGGCGATACCAGATTCTCCAATGTCAGTGCGGGTGGCAACTTCTTTAAGATGGTCATACAGGCCCTGATACAAAGGTTGATGCGTCCGTCCTATGACTGCGTTGCTGCAGTCGCTGCAGCGGGTAGGCTCAATATTGTTTCCGATGCAAAGAGAATCATCTGCGGTACACCACGCGTGACCGTTGCTTCGAATTGCCGTACTTGCCGCTATGGATTTCACCATGTGTTTGTGGTCTTTGAAGATATTTACGGAATCGCTTTGGCGCCAGTTAATCAAGCTTTTTCCATAGCCTCCTGCCAACGGCTCCTTATCGCTGAGCCAACTATCCGCGACCTTTCGTTTGACGGCGTCCAACTCGTCCTCGATTTCCATGTACAGGAGAATTTCCTGGTTTTCGTTTAAGGCGTAGCCTAGCGACATGTCAAAAGACCAGTGTTTGAAGTGTTCTCGCAAATAACGCAGATCACCAAACTTGCTTCGCGCGGCATAGTTTGCAAACTTGCGTCGAAACTGGTGACTTTTCAGCTTCCATTTAACACCGCAAAATTCGGAAAAAGCTTTTAAAGCCCTGTTCCAGCCAAGCACGGAAAGTGTTCGAATACGGTTGCCTTTTTGAAGATCTGCGCCGAGAAAAAGGGCGTTCACATGTCGTTGAGCTTCCGCTATTTCAGGGTCTTCGGGATTGGCTTTACGCCGAGTGCTGATTTCTTCCCCGACCAACAGCTGCATCGGCTCGGCCCAAAGCTCCATTACCTGGAGTGCTCTAACTGCGGCCTCCGGAATCATCCACTCAGTGTGGCCGGCATCGGTTTTCTTTGATTGAGAGCGCATCCACCAATATATTGTGCCGTCGTCCGCCGTGGTGCTGTAGCAAGCATCCTTCTGAATAAAAGCGAGCTCGTGATTCCTGCATCCTGAAAGGCTTGCCACTACGATGTAGCAGGCGGTGCGAAGGTGCACCACTTCCTTGTTGAACTCATTCACGCCTTTTACATAGCCATCTGTTATCAGATGTCTTTGCTTCGCCCGAATGCGCGACGAGGCAACCAATTGTGCATAGTCCTTGCTTAAGCTCTTTAACTGCGAATTCAGTTTGAGTATTTCTTCTCCTCTCTCCACCATGGACCAAGCACACTGGAAGATGGTGGAGAAGTCCTCGTCTCCAATAAGTGCCGTTTTGGGACGATCTTTATCAGGTCCGACGCCTGAAAATCCCGCAAGTATCGTGGCAGAGCTTTCGATCCAGGGGTGTGTAAGCATAGGGTCACTGGTGAATTGGCTCAACTCGTAGATTGCCTCTACGGCCAGGAATCGCTGCACGAGCGACGATGCTGCCAGTAATTTTTTGGTTTTTCCGGATTTCTCCTGCTTGCAGTCCAAAACATAGTTTGCACATATCAGCGGCGAGATGTCCGCTAGGCATTCGATATTCCATCTGCTGACATATCGGAGAAAAAGCCGAATGTCTCCAAACCTTCGCGCGACTGTTATAGGTTTGGCAGGGCCTGGGCTGCCCGCGAGACCTCGTCGCAGGTAGCGATAGAGAATGGCCTTCACTGTCGTCTGGAAGGGCGCGGGCACTGTCGAAAAGTCTATGACGCCTCTAGAAGTCCTCGTATTAGTTGTATGGACCGTGAGTTTCCAGATCTGATCTTGATATTTGCTAACCAAAAGCCAATGCCCGTCCACCTCAATGGTGGATATCATCAAATTGTCTCGGTCTTTTTTATGTAGCTGCAGAAAATTCCTGGCCGGCTCTGCATATGCATTTAATCCAACTGCATGTTCGCTCATGTCAAGATTCCCAAAGTTTCGAGCGTTACATCACTTCGCCAGTAAGGATGCGGATTTCGTCGGGCATGATCTTTGACTTGTGCTACTTGGGTTTTCTTAAATATTCCTTTAGCCAATCCTTGTTCAATGACGTCGCGATCTATAAGCCGAATGATGTGAGCCAGCTGGCGTTGCCAGCGTGTCTTATCCATACGCGATCGCTCGCGCAGGATGCGCCAGTAAAAGCTAAAAAGTCTATATAAATCGTCGCCGGTAACCACATAATTTCGGCAGCGCAAGCAGTCTACAAAGCTCATACATATTTGCCCATCTTTTTTGGGAGCGAATTGCCCGGTTTTCGTGTCGGTACAACGACCCGTCGGGGTTTTTTCAGTGGAGCCAATACTATTGGTAAGCAATTCTTCAACCAGCGCCTGGCCCATAAATCGCCAGTTCTCTTTAGATTTTTCGCTCGGGCGTAGATAGTGCAGCGCAGTTACTTTTGGACTATTGCCTGCTGCAGCCGAGGTTGCCACGAGGTCGCCGTCCAAAATTTCATGGATCCGATTGATAAATGTCTTTCGAAGTCGACTTACATTGATGCGCATCGGATTTCCGTCTGAGTCTTTCAAACCGTAATCTTTGACCAACTTTTCTATGGAGTGCTTAATCTTACTGTGTCATAAATGTTACGATGTGATCCTCTCGACTTCGTGCCGGA
>JAZJYR010000015.1:0-31575 GCA_040390295.1 Pseudomonadota bacterium | reverse complement strand
CCGAAGACATGAAAAACGCCATGCGCGCCAAGGACAGCGAGCGCCTGGGCACCATTCGCCTGCTGCTCTCGGCCATGAAGCAAAAGGAAGTCGACGAGCGTGTGGTGCTGGACGACGCAGCCGTCATCGCCATCGTCGACAAGCTGATCAAGCAGCGCAAGGATTCCATCGAGGCTTTCCAGAAAGCCGAACGCAAGGACCTGGCTGACAAGGAAGCCGCCGAGCTGGTGGTGCTGCAGGCCTACCTGCCGGCGCGCCTGAGCGCTGAAGAAGTCACCGCCGCCGTCAAGGCCATCGTGGTCGAGCTGGGGGCCAGCGGCCCCGGCGACATGGGCAAGGTGATGGGCGCGGTCAAGGCCAAACTCGCTGGCAAGGCCGACATGGGCCAGGTTTCAGCAGCAGTAAAAGCCGCGCTGGCGGGCTAACTCCAAACGCAAGCGGTGCAGTGCAAGCTCGAGCCGCGGAACTGGCTCTGCCAGGCCGCAGGCGGGCGCCCCCCTCGGGGGGCAGGAAGCTACACGAAGTGAGCGACCGTGGGGGCCCTATGACCCAGCAATCTTCATGCGATTGACGAGGATGGACCCCACCGTCTTCGCACCGTAGTTGTACGCATCCGCGCCCACAGCCTGAATGCCCATCAGCATGTCTTTCAGGTTGCCGGCAATCGTGATTTCCTCGACCGGGAAGGCGATCTGGCCTTTTTCGACCCAGAAGCCTGCCGCGCCGCGTGAATAGTCACCCGTCACGTAGTTCACGCCCTGCCCCATCAATTCGGTCACGAAAAGGCCCGTGCCCAGCTTTTTCAGCATGGCGTCCAGGTCGTCGCCGGGCCGGGTCTGGCGGCTGCTCATGATCAGGTTATGCGAACCGCCTGCGTTGCCGGTGGTGCGCATGCCGAGCTTGCGGGCAGAGTAAGTGCTCAAAAAGTAGCCGCGCACAATGCCGGCGTCCACCACCGTGCGGGCGCGTGTCTTGACGCCCTCTTCATCAAACGGCGAGCTGCCCTTGCCTTTCTTGAGGAAGGGGTCTTCGGTGATGTCGATATGGCTGGGAAAAGCCGGCTTGCCCATGCTGTCGAGCAGGAACGTGCTCTTGCGGTACAGCGCACCACCACTGACGGCCTGCACAAAACCGCCCAGCAGCCCGGCGGCCAGGGGCGACTCAAACAGCACCGGGCATTCGCAGGTTTTGACCTTGCGGCTTTTCAGGCGCGACAGCGCACGTTCCGCGGCATAACGGCCAACAGCCTGCGGGCTGGCCAGCTCGCTCGCATCACGCATGGAGCTGTACCAGGCGTCACGCTGCATGTCGCCGTTCTTGCCGGGCGATGACGCAATCGGCGCGACGGAAATGCTGTGGCGCGAACTGGCATAACCGCCCCGAAAACCACGGGTATGGGCGCTGAAGAAGTGGCTTTGCTGGGCCGACACACCCGCACCTTCGCTGTTGGTGATGCGCTTGCTGGTTTGCAGCGCAGCGGCTTCGCACTCAAGGGCGATTTTGGCCGCGTCTTCAGAGGTGATGGCCCACGGGTGGAACAGGTCCAGCTCGGGGTGAACGCGTGCAATGTCACGGTCAGCAGGCAGGCCCGATGCCTTGTCTTCTGCGGTAAAGCGTGCAATGTCAAATGCCGCCTTCACGGTCTGCTGGATGGCGGCGTCTGAAAAATCGCTGGTGGCGGCGTTGCCGCGCTTCTGGCCGACATACACCGTGATGCCCAGGGACTTGTCACGGTTGCGCTCCACATTCTCAAGCTCGCCCTTGCGCACGCTGACCGACAGACCGCAGCCCTCTGATGCTTCTGCCGCTGCATCGGTGGCGCCCAGTTTTTTGGCGTGGGCCAGTGCGCTGTCCACCAGGTGTTCGAAAAAATCGCGGTGGTAGCTGAAGCCCTGCTCGGGTTGGGTGGTGGGTCGTGCGCCGGAAGCTGCAGTCTTGCGAGAGGAAGTCTTTGGTGTCATATGGGTAGCTATGATACTGACTGCCATGAACACCAAAACAAACAAGCCTGTCCCCAAGGGCATGAAGGGCTACTGGTCCAACGGCCGCTTCGTCAAACCCGAAGAAATTGCCGCCGAAGAAAAAGGCCCGCCCAGCAAGACCCAACTCAAGGCCGAGGCTGACGAAAAGCAGGCCCTGGGCGAAGCCCTGCTCACGCTGCGCGCCGACCTGATGGCGCGGCTTGATTTGCCCGACAAGCTGCTGGACGCGATCAAGGACGCCAAAAAAATCACCAACTTCGAGGGCAAACGCCGCCAGATGCAGTTCATCGGCAAGCTGATGCGCCCGCTCGACCCGGACCCGATACGCGAAGCCATCAACGAGCAGCTCAACGGCTCGGCGCAGCTCACGCTGGCCCTGCACCTGGCAGAGCAGTGGCGCGACAAGCTGGTGGCAGACGACGAGGCGCTGCAGCCCTGGCTGGCCGAATACCCGGACACCGACTCGCAGCAGATGCGTGCGCTGATCCGCCAGGCCCGCAAGGACTACAAACCCGAAAAGCCCGGCGAAGCCCCGCGCCACGGCAAGGCTTACCGCGAGATTTTCCAGATGGTCAAGGAAATGATGAAAGCCAAGGCGGAAGGGCCGGATGCATGAGCGCAGCACACGCTGCAGTCCGTATCGGCATCGTGTCGGTCAGCGACAGGGCTTCGAGCGGCGTCTATGAAGACAAGGGCCTGCCGGCACTGAAAGACTGGCTGACGCGTGCCCTGCTCAACCCCATCACCTTTGACGAACGCCTGATTCCCGACGAGCAGGACGGCATCAGCGCCGCTTTGATCTCGCTGGTCAACGCAGGCTGCTCGCTGGTCCTCACCACCGGCGGCACCGGCCCTGCGCTGCGCGACGTCACGCCAGAAGCCACACTGGCCATCGCCCACAAGGAGATGCCGGGCTTTGGTGAGCAGATGCGGCAGATCAGCCTGAAGTTTGTGCCCACCGCCATCCTGTCGCGCCAATGCGCCGTCATTCGTGACAAAAGCCTCATCATCAACCTGCCCGGCCAGCCCAGGGCTATCGCTGAAACACTCGAAGGGTTAAAAAGCGACAGCGGCGAGCAGATCGTGCCTGGCATATTTGCTGCTGTGCCTTATTGCGTGGACCTGATTGGCGGCCCCTACCTTGAAACGCGTGCGGAAGTCTGCAAGGCGTTCAGGCCCAAATCCGCTCTTCGCCCGCCAGCCGCCTGATTTTTTGTGGCGTACCTGCGCCACCTGCCGAAAGAAGAAGACATGATCTGCCTGAATACGCGATACAGCGCACGCTATAGCCTTTCGACCCTGGCTCTTTCACTCCTTCTGGCGGGCACCGCCGGCGCACAGACCCGCGTGCTGGAGCCCAGCCTGCCCTACGTCGTCAAACCGTCCGACAAGCTGATCCGGCTGAGCAAGGAGATGCTCACCAGCACCCAGGCCTGGAACGAGGTTGCCAAATACAACCAGCTCAAGGACCCGGACATGATCTTTCCGGGGCAGAAGCTGGACATTCCCCTGCGTTACCTCAAGTCCAAACCGGCCAGCGGCAAGGTCATCAGCGCTGAAGGCGATGTGACGCTGGGCGGCAGCGCCATGGTGCCTGGCGCGGCGATTGCCGACGGCAGCCAGCTCAAGACCGGCGCCAACAGCTCGGCCGTGATCGAACTCGGCGACGGCAGCCGCATCAAGCTGCTGCCCAATACGCTGGCGCAGGTCGTCACCAACCGCGACTACGCGATGCGCGATGCGTCCAGCAGCGGCTCGACCAACTGGTTCTCGGGCCTGCTGCGGCTGGCCGCCGGCACCATGGAAGCCGTCGCCACCAAAAATGCCAAACGCGCCACACCGCTGCAGGTTGAAACCCCGACCTCGCTCGTCGGCGTGCGCGGCACCGAGTTCCGCGTCGCCTTTGATGACCCTGCGAGCGCCAGCGCACGCACGGAAGTGGTCGAAGGCAAGGTCCGTGCAGACAACCCGGCCCAGGGCGCCGGTGCAGACCTGCCGACAGGCACAGGCGCTGTCGTCAAGCCCGCAGAGCGCGAGATCAAGGTCGTCAACCTGCTGCCCGCGCCTGACCTGACCAACATTCCGGCGGAAGTCCTCAAACCGCTGGGCGGCTGGACCATGCCGGTGCTGGCCGGTGCCGTGGCTTACCGCGTGCAGGTCTCCAGCGATGAGAAATTCGACAAGATCGTCCGCGACCTGAAGGTGGCCGGCACCAGCGCCGACCTGGCCAGCCTGGCCAACGGCAACTGGTTTGCCCGCGTACGCGGCATTGACCCGGCCGGGCTCGAGGGGTTTGACACGGTCAAGCTGATCGCCGTGAAAGACGGCCAGTGGAAGGTCAGCTACTCCAGCATGAGCCTGGTCGGCGGCCGGACCCTGCTGGGCTGGATAGGCCAGCAGTCCAACGGCCAGCCGATGGCTGAAGGCACTTATTCAGCACTTGTCGCACGCGACGAAGCCTTGAGCCAAGTGGTCACCAACTCAGCCACCGCCCTGGCTGGCCGCGGCCCGCGCCTGGATCTGGGCAACCTGCAGCCCGGCGTCTACTTCATCCGCCTGAGCAGCAAGGCGGCCCAGGGGGTGACTGACAGCGAGATTTACCGCTTTGAGATTCCGGCCAACTGGGGCAAAAGCGTGTTCGACCTGACCTCGTCCCTGCAGGCCATTCGCTAGGTTCAATTCAAACCAGCATATGCCTCGGCATATGCTGAAACTTCAGGGCTTTAGGGGCGCCTGAAAGCCCAAAAACAGCTTTTTGAGCAGATTTCGGCCTCTTTTCAGGCATCAAATTGGCCTTCAGACCAATGGATACGGGCGTGAGCAGCTATGAAATAAATAGCGGTTCTGCGTGACTTTTATCTTGCAAGCACCCAATCGGGGATGGATCCCGGCTCAAGTCCGGGATGACGGCCAAGGTGACTGTGACGACCCTGCGCCTATTTCCCCATCAGCTGGTTCAGCTTGTCTGCCTCAAAGGTCTCTTTCAGCGCCGCATCGGCCGGCACGCAGTCCTTGCGCGGGGCCTGCGGGTTCTGGGTGCTGGAGAGCTTTTCAATCGCCTCCCAGAGCAGTGCAATCTGGTGCTCCTGCGACGAAGCGTTGTCAATCAGCCCCCGCATGGCCTGGCTGACCGGGTCGTCTTCCAGGGTGATGCCATAGGCCGAGAACTTGGTCGCCGTCGTCACGTCAGCGCTCTCGCCCACTTTTGACGGGATGATGCGCGCCGGAATGCCGACAGCCGTCGCGCCGGCAGGCACTGGCTTGATAACGACCGCATTGCTGCCAATCTTGGCGCCATCACCGACCAGAAAGCCGCCCAGCACCTTGGCGCCTGCGCTCACCACCACGTCACGGCCCAGCGTCGGATGGCGCTTTTCGCCCTTGTAGAGGGATGTGCCGCCCAGCGTCACGCCCTGGTAAATCGTGCAGCCGTCGCCAATCTCGGCGGTCTCGCCAACGACGACGCCCATCGCATGGTCAAAGAACACCCGCTCGCCGATCTTCGCACCGGGGTGGATTTCAATGCCGGTCAAGAACCGCCCGATGTGCGAGATAAAGCGGCCCAGCCACCGCAAGCCGCTGTTCCAGCACCAGTGCGCCAGCCGATGTGAAATCAGCACATGCAGGCCCGGGTAGCAGGTGAGCACTTCCCAGGTCGTGCGCGCAGCAGGGTCGCGGTCAAGAATGCACTGGATGTCGGAGCGGAGTCGGGAAAACATGGCCCCGAGTCTAATGGCGACCGCATTCATCTGCCGGGCAACGTTTATCCGCCCCATGCACAACCTGACAGCCTCCCGTGGTCCGCCGTATCACTGATGTCGCAAATCCGGCCATCGACAGGAACAATGTCGCACCACCAGACCAAGGTTTTACAAACATCAGTACGGTGGGCGGGCATCTCATTTATCGTCGACGGGTTTTTCCCAAAAATTAAATAACCGAGGACGTCATGAGCGACTTTTCCACCACGCAACGCAAATGGAGCCATCTTGAGGTCGCGCAACTGTTGATATCCCGTACCGCCATGACGGAGCTGAGCCTTGACGACGCCAAAAAAGTCGTCCAGCGCATGCACACCGTCGCCATCAAGGAAGGCACCGTCCTGGTCCAGGAAGGTTCCAGCTCAAACAGCAACTACATGCTGCTGATCCTCAACGGTGAGGCGGTGGTTGAGAACGAAGGGCTCAAAAAGAAGGATTCGCTGATCCTCGGCGTGGTCGGCACCGGCCACATCATCGGCGAGATGGGCCTGCTGGACGGCGAGGCGCGCTCTGCGACCTGCACGGCGTCCAGCGACATGGATGTGGCCGTGCTGGACAGCAACGCACTGGCGCAACTCATAGAGACAGAGCCCACCACCAGCTGCAAATTGCTCGCGGCCCTGCTGCAGCGCACATCCAACCGCCTGCGTGCCACCAACGGAAAGCTGCGGGTGCTGACGCAGATCAACCGCACACTGGAAGAGGAAATCAGCTCGCTGGGCCGTGGCCAGCACCCGCAGGCCAAACCGGTCGCCCACTCCGACAATCCGTTAATGTTCTAAGCTTGCCCGCTTAAGAACCGGGACTCAGGCTTCCTTCTTTTCCGTTAGCCCCGCGCCCTGCGACATGGCCTTCGCCACACCGCGCAGGACGTGGATTTGCTCCGTACTGAGCGGGGTGCGGTTAAACAGCTGGTTCAGCCGCGGCATCCGCTTTTTCGGCGCCGCCGGGTCCAGAAAGCCGATGTCGACGAGCGACTTTTCCCGGTGCGCCAGCATGCCGGCCACTTCTGCGGCGTCGGCCAGCTGGCGTTCGCCGGTGGCGGATTCCACCGCAAAAACCGCCCAGCGCCTCGCGCCAGTCACGGGCAATCAGCTGCACCGCAGCCCCCAGGTTGAGCGAGCCAAAGTGGGGGTCGGCCGGAATGCTGAGGGCCGGCAACCGGCAGCCATATTGCCGCGCAGTTCTGCCGGGGCTTGACAAATGTCAGTGCGGCGGGCGGGCGTCGCATTTACCTTTGAGGTGTCTTTCCAAAAACTCAAACAAACGAGGACGTTATGAGCGACTCTTACCTCACTCAACGTAAATGGAGCCATCTTGAGGTCGCGAAACTGCTGATATCGCGCACCGCCATGACGGAGCTGAGCCTTGACGACGCCAAAAAAGTCGTCCAGCGCATGCACACCGTCGCCGTCAAGGAAGGCACCGTTCTTGTCCAGCAAGGCTCCAGCTCAAACAACAATTACATGCTGCTCATCCTGAATGGCGAGGCGGTGGTTGAGGCGGAAGGGCTCAAAAAGAAGGACTCGCTGATCCTGGGCGTGGTTGGCACCGGCCACATCATCGGCGAGATGGGCCTGGTTGACGGCGAGGCGCGCTCTGCGACCTGCACGGCGTCCAGTGACGTGGACGTGGCCGTACTGGACAGCAAGGCACTCTCGGAACTGATAGAGACAGAGCCCATCACCAGCTGCAAATTGCTGGCTACCCTGTTGCAGCGCGCGTCCAGCCGCCTGCGCACAACCAATTGCAAGCTGCGGGTGCTGACGCACATCAACCGCGCACTGGAAGAGGAAATCAGTTCGCTGGACCGTGTCCAGCGCCCGCTGGCCCAACCGGTCACTTACGCCGCAAATCCCCTGATGTTCTGAAGCGGCTCAACCACGAGCGGGCTCAGGGTTCCGGCTTTCCCGCAGGAGCTGCGCCCTGCGACATGGCCTTCGCCACACCGCGCAGGATGTGGATTTCCTCCGTACTGAGCCGGGCGCGGTTAAACAGCTGGTTCAGCCGCGGCATCAGCTTTTTCGGCGACGCCGGGTCCAGAAACCCAATCTCTGCGAGCGACTTTTCCCAGTGCGCCAGCATGCCGGCCACTTCTGCGGCGTCGGCCAGCTGGCGTTCGCCGGTGGCGGATTCCACCGCAAAACCGCCCAGCGCCTCGCGCCAGTCGTAGGCAATCAGCTGCACCGCAGCCCCCAGGTTGAGCGAGCCAAAGTGGGGGTCGGTCGGAATGCTGAGGGCCACATGGCAGCGGTAAACGTCCTCGTTTTGCATGCCGAAGCGCTCGGAGCCGAATAAAAACGCAATGCCTTCAGGTCGGGCGGCAGCAGCTTCAGGCGCCAGCAGGGCTGAAAAATGCGCGCGCGGCGCCACCGTCGGCGGGCCGAAGTCACGCGGCGTCATGGCCGTGGCGCAGAGATGCGTCATGCCGTCCAGCGCCTCGTCCAGCGTTTCGACGATGCGGGCGTTGTTCAGCACGTCCAGCGCCCCACTGGCGCGCTGGATGGTTTCTTCGCGCCGCAGCACATTGGCCCAGCGCGGCCTGACCAGCACCAGGTCGCCAAAACCCATGACTTTCATGGCGCGGGCAGCGGCACCCACGTTGCCGGCGTGGCTGGTGTGGATCAGGACAAAACGGGTTTTCATGGGCGGATTTCAGCGAATCTGGACAAAAGGGGGACGGCGCGGGGCATAGCCGTTAAAATCGGCGGATCGTGCAAGAACTGCATATTGTCGCTGTCCCGGTTACCGGGCCACAGCCCTCCCCGCTTCATGCGGCTGCTCTTTCTCATCATTTATGTCCAGCAATCTACACCCCATGCTCAACGTGGCCATCAAGGCTGCGCGCGCCGCCGGCGCCATCATCAACCGCGCCGCGCTTGATGTTGAATCGGTACGCATTTCAGCCAAGCAGACCAACGACTTCGTCACCGAAATCGACCATGCCGCTGAAAACGCCATCATCGAGACGCTGCTGACGGCCTACCCCGGCCACGGCATCCTGGCCGAAGAATCGGGCAATGAGCATGGCGCCAAAGACTCCGAATTCGTGTGGATCATCGACCCGCTGGACGGCACCACCAACTTCATCCACGGCTTTCCCGTTTATTGCGTCAGCATTGCCCTGGCCGTCAAGGGCAAGGTCGAGCAGGCCGTGGTGTATGACCCCACCCGCAACGACATCTTCTGCGCCACCAGGGGCCGCGGCGCCTACATGAATGACCGCCGCATCCGCGTGGCCAAGCGCACGCGCCTGCAGGAATGCCTGATCGCCACCGGCTTTCCCTACCGCCCCGGCGACAAGCTCAAGAGCTACCTCAACATGCTGGGCGAAGTCATGAGCCAGTGCGCCGGCGTTCGCCGCCCCGGCGCTGCGGCACTCGATCTTGCCTATGTCGCCGCTGGTTACAGCGACGGCTTTTTTGAAACCGGCCTCCAGCCCTGGGACGTGGCAGCAGGTTCGCTGCTGGTGACCGAGGCCGGCGGCCTGATCGGCAACTTCACGGGTGAGTCTGAATTCCTGGACCAGGGCGAGTGCGTCGCCGGCAACCCGCGCATCTACGGCCAGCTGGTCACCACGCTGACCAAATACAGCAAATTTGCCGGCGCCGGCGACAAGGCGACCGTGCGCCAGGCGCTTCAGGACGCGACATCCGCCATGGCCGCAGAAGGCGACAGCGCCCCGGTTGATTCAGCGACCACCGCCAAACCGACACTCAAGGCCAAACGGCGCATCAAGGCTGGCGATACGACGCTGCCGGACGCACCGCTTTAAGACGAATCATGCAGGGCATGTTCACGCCCTGCCCCGCATTCGGTAAAGTGTGCCAAGCATGAGCCGAAAGCACCGCGCCCCCCCTGCAACGTCCCCGCCCACCCCAGACAGCAAGCCCATGATGCTGGAGGGCCTCATCATGCGCGGCATCGGCCAGGCCAACAGCAGGCTGAACAACTTTCTGCGCATCGCGCTCAGCCCCTACGTCACCAACGGCCTGACGGTCTCGCTGGGCCTGGTGCTCGTCATGCTGGCGATTTTTGAAACCGCCGGCCTCGCAGGCGCTTCAACCGCCGCCGTCGGCATCACGATCACCAGCCTGCCCGACGTGCCCGCGCCGCGCCGCCGCAAGGTCATGCAGATGCTGCCGGCGCCCATCCTCGGCGCGCCGCTTTTTTTGCTGGTCCAGCTGGTGCGTGAAGACACCTGGCTGCTGGGCATCGTCATCGTCGCCGGCACCTTTCTCGCGACCATGATGATGGCCTGGGGCAAACGCGGCGGGCCCATCTGCTTCTCGCTGATTTTCTCGATGCTGTTCTCGATGGCCGCGCAGCCTGTCGATTCGCTCGAAGCCATCGCCGTGCATGGCCTCTGGTTCCTGACCGGCGCGGCGCTGTATCTGCTGTGGGCGGTGTTCACCACCAGCCTGCTGAACCGGCGTTACCGCGCGCAGCTGCTGGCCGAATGCCTGCACAGCTTTGCGCAGATCCTGCGCACGCAGGCACGCCGGTTTGAGCCCCAACCCCAACGCGAACATGACAGCCAGGCCCTGTTGGCCACCATGCTCAAGCAGCAGGCCGCCCTTGCCGACCAGCTGCAAAACACGCGTGACGTGGTGCTCGAATCGCCCACCAACCCGCGCCGCCAGCGCATGGCCGCCATCCTGCTCAGCCTGCTGGAGGCGCGCGACCACCAGATGGCCTGCGACCTTGACCTGGATGTCTTGCTCACCCATCAGGACAGCACAGGCGCCTTGCCTGCCCTGCAGCAGGCCCTGGAGACCACCGCAAGCCGGCTTGAGGCCATGGGCATGGCGCTGCTGCTGGGCCGCCTGATCCGGCCCATACGCGAGCTCCAGGACCTGAGGCCGCGTCTTGCCGGCGTCCTGCCGCCCAGGCGCGAAGCCAGCGAACTGCCACCCGACCTGCAGACCGGCGCGCCCGACGCCGCCGCCCTGCTGCACAACATGGCCGACCGCATCGGCCACATCAATGACGAGGTCGTCAAGATGGCGGCCATCGCCCGCGGTGATGTGGCGCCCGAGCTTGCCGCCGTGCGCACGCAGTGGCAGCTGTTCGTCAGCACCACGGTGTGGTCTTGGAAGCCGCTGCTGGGCCAGCTCGCCTGGCGTGCGCCCACCCTGCGTTATGCGCTGCGCGCCACGCTGGCGGTGGGTGTCGGCTATGGGGTGTCGCTGCATTTGCCCTGGGTGGCGCACGAATACTGGATCCTGCTGACCATCACCGCCGTGATGCGCGGCAACCTGGCGCAGACCGTCGAGCGGCGCAATTCGCGCATCATCGGCACGCTGATGGGTTGTGTGCTGGTCATGGCCATTCTCGCCGCGCATCCCGGCGCGCGCAGCATCTTTCTCGCGGTGTCGCTGGCCATGGGCCTGGCGCATGCGTTCGCGCTGCGCCGCTACCTGTTCACCTCGATTGCCGCCACTGTCGCAGGGCTGCTTCAGGCACACCTGCTGCTGGTCGGCGTGCAGCCCAGCTTTGCCATGGCCGAGCGCCTGGGCGACACCCTGCTGGGCGCGCTGCTCGCCTGGGTCTTCAGCTATGTGCTGCCCGCCTGGGAGCGCAACCAGATCCCCGCCCTCGTCAAACGCAGCGTCGCCGCGCAGCTTGACCACGCCCGCCTGGCACTGGCCCTGCTCGACAGCTCACAAACCTCAGACCTGCCCTGGCGGCTGGCGCGGCGAGAGGCCTACAACAGCCTGTCAGACCTCACGCTCGCCACACAGCGCAGCCTGGCTGAACCCCGACAGGTCAGGCCACCACTCGAGCCGCTCGAAGCCCTGCAGGCGCGCAGCTACCAATTGATCGCGCAGCTCACAGCCGTCAAGTCGATGTTGCTGCTGCGCCGTGCGCAGTTGAATCTGGACATTGCCAGACCCGCCCTTGAGCAGGCCAGCAAACGCATTGAAGCCGAACTGTCCGGCAAGGCAATGCCAGCCACGCCCCCCGATGCAGAACCAGAGTTGCCCACTACCGCAGGTCAGCCCTTCCAGCCCAAACCCGACCCGCTGCTGGCCAACGACCTCACGCCCTGGCTGCTGCGCCGGCTCACGCTGACCTGCGCCATGGCCGCAGAGTTGCGCCAGGCCATGCTGCGCACCCAGAGCGCCTCTGCAGGCGGAGACGGCCATGCCGGTTTGCCGAGAGCCACGCGCACACCCTGAACCCGGACATGAACAACACCCGTCTGCTGCCGCCCGAATCGACTGCGGCAAGCCCCGTCGCAGGCCCTCCTGCCGCAATCGGCGTTTGCGCGTGTGGCGACATCCAGGCCCGAAAAGGGGCTGATTCTTGAACAAGAACGTCTCTTCGCTGAAGCAGATTCCATCAGGCATCTGGGTTCTGGGCTTCGTCAGCATGCTGATGGACATCTCATCGGAGATGGTCCACAGCCTTCTGCCGATGTTCATGGTGGGCGCATTGGGCGTGAGCGCCTTCACCGTCGGGATCATCGAAGGCCTGGCCGAGTCCACCGCCCTCATCGTCAAGGTCTTCTCCGGCGCGCTGAGCGACTACCTTGGAAAACGCAAGGGGCTGGCGCTGTTTGGATACGCCCTGGGCGCATTCACCAAGCCCTTGTTTGCCATTGCCGGAGGGGCTGGGCTGGTGATTGCGGCCCGCTTGATTGACCGTGTGGGCAAGGGCATCCGCGGGGCTCCGCGAGACGCTTTGGTCGCCGACATCGCCCCGCCCGAAGCCCGGGGCGCTGCGTTCGGCCTGCGCCAGTCACTGGACACGGTGGGGGCGTTTCTCGGCCCGCTTCTGGCCGTCGGCCTGATGCTGGTTTGGGCCAACGACTACCGTACGGTGTTCTGGGTGGCCGTCATTCCGGGCCTGCTCGCGGTTGCGCTTTTGTTCTTTGGCGTGAAGGAGCCCGGGCGCCATGTGGGCGACAGGAAGACCAACCCCATCAAGCGCGAGAACCTGGTCCGGCTCGGACGCGACTATTGGTGGGTGGTCGGGGTCGGCGCTGTGTTTACCCTGGCCCGGTTCAGCGAAGCCTTCCTGGTGCTGCGCGCCCAGCAAACCGGCGTCGCCACGGCGCTTGTGCCGCTGGTGATGGTCGCAATGAATCTGGTCTATGCAGCGTCCGCCTACCCCTTTGGATGGCTCTCCGACCGGATGAGCCATGCCCGGCTCCTGGCGTTCGGCCTGGTGGTGTTGGCCATGGCCGATCTCGTGCTGGCCAGCGGCAATGACTGGATGACGATGCTGGCAGGCGTTGCGCTGTGGGGAATCCACATGGGCATGACGCAGGGCCTTCTTGCCACGATGGTGGCCGACACGGCTCCAGCCGATCTGCGCGGCACCGCCTATGGCGTCTTCAACCTGGTGAGCGGATTGGCCATGCTGCTTGCCAGCGGGCTCGCAGGATGGCTCTGGGATCGCCACGGCCCCTCTTCGACCTTTTACGCGGGCGCCATCTTTTGCGCATTGGCATTGGGCGCATTGATGCTCAAGCGTCGCGACAGTCCAGGCGCAGAAGCGGTCGATTGAAATTGGCCGATCAGCACGCCTTTTAAAGGTTGGCGAGGTTTGCCCTGTGCGGGCCAACCGCCTCGATTCCGGGTAGAACTTAAAATGGCTGATTACCTAACGGACGATTTTTTCGTAGTGGCCAACTCCTTGATTTCAAAAGACAAAAACCAGACATCGAGCGAGAACCCATCGTTGGCAGCCCATACCCCGATGATGACCCAGTACTTCGCCATCAAGGCGGAGTACCCCGACACGCTGGTCTTCTACCGCATGGGCGACTTTTATGAAGTCTTCTATGGCGATGCCGAAAAGGCTGCGCGCCTGCTCGACATCACGCTGACGCGCCGTGGCCAGTCGGGTGGTGAGCCTGTCGTCATGGCGGGCGTGCCTTTTCATTCGCTGGAAGGCTACCTCGCCAAGCTCATCAAGCTGGGCGAGTCGGTCGCCATCTGCGAGCAGGTTGGCGATGTGGCCACCAGCAAGGGGCCGGTCGAGCGCAAGGTGGTGCGTGTCGTTACCCCCGGCACGCTGACCGATACCGAACTGCTCAACGACAAGACCGAATCGATTCTGCTGGCCGTGCACCAGGGCGCGCGCAACACCTGCGGCCTGGCCTGGCTCAGCGTGACGCAGGGCGAGATTCACCTGGCCCATTGCGCCAATGACGAGCTGGAGGCCTGGATGGCGCGCATTGCGCCCAGCGAGCTTTTGTACAACGTCGATGTCACACCGACGTTTGAAGAGCGCATGAAGGCGCAGCGCTGCGCGGTCAGCGCGCGGCCAGCCTGGCAGTTTGATGCGGCACTGGGCGCACGCCGGCTGCTGGACCAGCTCAAGGTCGCGTCCCTCGCTTCATGGAACGCCGAAGCGCTGACTGAAGCGCACGCCGCCGCATCGGCCCTGCTGGGTTATGCAGAACATACCCAGGGCCGCGCCCTCTCGCATGTGCGCGGCCTGCAGGTCGTGCGTTCGGGTGAGCTGATCGAGCTGCCGCCCACCACGCGCCGCAACCTTGAACTGACACAAACCCTGCGCGGTGAAGATTCGCCCACCCTGTTTTCATTGCTCGACACCTGTACCACGGGCATGGGCAGCCGCGCGCTGAAAAGCTGGCTGCTGTCACCGCGCCGCGACCGCGCCCAGGCCGCAGCAAGGCTTGAGGCGATTACGCACCTGCGCGGCGGCATGCAGCAAACCCTGCGCGGCCAGCTCAAGGGCAGCAGCGATGTGGAACGCATCACCGCACGCATTGCCCTGCGCCAGGTGCGCCCACGCGAACTTGTCGCGCTGCAACTGACGCTGCAAAAAACCGAACTGCTGGCCCGCGCGCCTGCAGGCCTGCCGCCCCTGCTGGCCGCCATCTTTGAAGCCCTGCAACCGCCCGAAGGTTGCGCGGCCCTGCTGCAGCGCTACGTGCTTGACGAGCCGGCCGCGTTGATCCGTGATGGCGGCGTCATCAACCACGGCTGCGATGCCGACCTCGACGAACTGCGCGCCATACAAACCAACTGCGATGCGTTTCTGCTGGACCTCGAAGGGCGCGAAAAAGCCCGCACCGGCATCGCCAACCTGCGTGTGCAGTTCAACAAGGTCCATGGCTTTTACATCGAGGTCACGCAGGGGCAGCTTGACAAGGTGCCGGACGACTACCGCCGCCGCCAGACCCTGAAGAACGCCGAGCGCTACATCACGCCCGAGCTCAAGGCCTTTGAAGACAAGGCGCTTTCGGCACAGGAGCGGGCGCTGGCCAGAGAGAAATGGCTTTACGAACAGCTGCTCGACCAGCTGCAGGATTTCATCCCCGCACTCAGCCGGCTGGCACGCGCCCTCGCCTCACTCGATGCGCTTTGCGCGCTGGCCGAACGCTCGCTCACGCTGAACTGGGCGGCGCCGGTTTTTGTGAAAGAGCCCTGCATTGACATCAGCCAGGGCCGGCACCCTGTGGTCGAGGCGCGGCTGGCTGAAACCGGCGGCGGCTCTTTCATTGCCAATGACTGCGTGATGAGCGGCAAACACCGCATGCAGGTCATCACCGGCCCCAACATGGGTGGCAAATCAACCTACATGCGGCAGGTGGCGCTCATCGTCTTGCTGGCGAGCGTCGGCTCCTATGTACCCGCAACTGCCTGCCGCCTCGGGCCGATTGACGCCATCCATACCCGCATAGGCGCAGCCGATGATGTGGCCAATGCGCAATCGACCTTCATGCTCGAGATGACCGAAGCCGCGCAGATCCTTCACGCCGCTACACCAGTCTCTCTGGTGCTGATGGACGAGATCGGCCGCGGCACATCAACGTTTGACGGCCTGGCGCTGGCCGGCGGCATCGCAGCCTACCTGCACAACAAGACCCAGGCCTTCACGCTGTTTGCCACGCATTATTTTGAACTGACCGAATTCCCCGCGCAGCACCATGGCGCCATCAACGTGCACGTGAGTGCGGTGGAGTCGGGCTCGGACATCGTCTTCATGCACCACATCGAGCCTGGACCGGCCAGCAAGAGCTATGGCGTGGCGGTGGCCAAACTGGCAGGCGTGCCCGCCGCCGTCGTCAACCACGCGCGCCACGCCCTGAACGCGCTGGAAACCCAGCAACTTGACGCCCGCGCCCAGGTCGACCTGTTTGCAGCACCGCCAGAGGCGGCCGCCGCAGAGCAAAGCGCGGTTGACAAGGCATTGGGTACCATTGACCCTGATGCACTGAGTCCGCGCGAAGCGCTGGACGCCCTCTACCGGCTGAAAAAGCTTGCCGGGCTGAACTGAACACTCCTATTCCAACACCTGTAAGCCACCCATGACCTATTGCGTAGCCATCAAACTGAATGCCGGCCTGGTGTTCCTGTCCGACTCCCGAACCAACGCGGGCCTCGACCACATCAGCACCTTCCGCAAGATGATCGTGTATGAAAAGCCGGGCGACCGCTTCATGGTCCTGTTGTCTGCAGGCAATTTGTCCATCTCGCAGTCGGTGCGCGAGATCCTGCAGATCGAGCAGCTCAAGGACCACGACGGCGGCGAACCCATCACCATCTGGAATGCAAAAAGCATGTTCGACGCGGCCCGCGTACTCGGCTCGGCGATTCGCCGTGTGTATGAGCGCGATGCCGAAGCCCTGAAGAGAGCCGACGTCGACTTCAACGTGTCGCTGGTGTTTGGCGGCCAGATCAAGGGTGAAGGCATGCGCCTGTTCCAGATGTATTCGGCTGGCAACTTCATTGAAGCCACCAGCGAGACGCCTTACTTCCAGGTCGGTGAATCCAAATACGGCAAGCCGGTGCTGGACCGCGTGCTGGAGCCCACCACCCCGCTGGCAGAAGCTGCCAAATGCGCGCTGGTGTCGATGGACTCGACCATGAAGTCCAACCTGTCAGTGGGCATGCCGCTGGACCTGGTGGTGTATGAAGCCGACAGCCTCAAGAGCGACAAGATCGTCTGCATCGACAACGACAACCCCTACTACATGATGATGCACAAGAACTGGGGCCGCAAGCTGCGCGAAGTGTTCGACAGCATTGAAGACCCGGTGTGGGACGACGCGCATACCGACGTGCCCTTGAAAATGCCGGCCACGCGCAACGAAGCGTTGAAAAAAATCACCAACCCGAACGAAAAGCTGATTTGAGCGGTTCAGGGCGTTTATCGTGACTGCCAAAACAGCCCGGCCTGCCGAGACCTCCAGCAGCGCCAGGCCGCTGATCATCTTCTCGCACGCCAACAGCTTTCCGGCCAGCACCTATGGCGTGCTGTTTCGCAGCCTGGAGGCGCGCGGGTTCGACGTCAGGGCCATCGACAAGTTCGGCCACGACCCGGCCTACCCGGTCACCAGCAACTGGCCGCACCTGGTTGAGCAACTGGCCAACTTTGCTGAAAAGCAGATCGGCCCAGCCAGCCGCCCGGTCTTTCTGGCCGGTCATTCCCTGGGCGGCTTCCTCAGCCTGATGTGTGCGGCGCATCACCCTGAACCTGGCGGCCAGCCCCTGCGGGGCGTGCTGTTGCTCGACTCCCCCGTCATAGGCGGCTGGCGCGCGACGGCGCTCAGTGTGGCCAAACGTGCGCGGCTGGTGGGTTCGGTCTCACCGGGTGCGGTCAGCCGCCGGCGCAAGAACGAATGGCTGGACAAGGATGAAGTGCTGGCCTACTTCCGCAGCAAAAAAACATTTGCGCGCTGGAACGAAGAGGTCCTGCGCGACTACATCGAATACGGCACGCACGATGCGCCCGCAACCGCACAGGGTGATGCGCGCGTCGGCAGCGACAGCCTGCGCCATTTGAGTTTTGACCGCAACGTTGAAACCAGCATTTACAACACCCTGCCCGACAACCTGGAGCAGATGCTCAAACGCCATCCGCTCAAATGCCCGGCGGCTTTTATCGGCGGGCTGCAATCGGCAGAGATCAAGCAGGTCGGCATGGCGCTGACGCAAAAAGTCACCCAGGGCCGCATCACCATGGTCGATGGCGGCCATCTTTTCCCGATGGAAAAACCGGTGGCGACTGCAGCGGCGATTGAAGCTGCGCTGCTCAATCTCGCCAGCCTTCGCTAAATTCAGGGCCGTTGCCTGGCCGGCTCGCGCCAGGCACTGCAGGGCGCTGCGCCGGGATGCCACATTGCCGAGATATTGCTACGATATTGGTAGCTGCTCACGCCCGTATCCATTGGTCCGGAGCCATTTTTGATGCCTGAAAAAGACCTTTTTTAGGCCTTTTTGTGAGTTTTCAGCAGATTTTGAAGGCCGCAACCCCGCGACAACGTCAAAACTTAACGTACACGTTAAATTTTTAATGTGTACGTTAATTTTTTAACATCTACGGCAAAACTGCCATAAACATGCTGCGGCATCAGTCTTTCAGGTCGGCAGGCACCTTGCCGCCGTTGGCAGCCAGCTTGTTCATGACCTGCCGGTGCAGCCAGATGTTCATGGAAGCGCTGTCTGCCGTGTCGCCGGTGTAGCCCAGCTCTTTGGCCAGCGCCTTGCGTTCGCCGATGCTGCTGTCCAGGTCCAGCAGTTTCATCAGGTCAACGATGGAGGTCTTCCAGTTGAGCTTTTGCGGGTTCTTGCTGGCCATGCCGTCGAGCAGGGCTTCCACATCAACCTCCTCCATGGGCGCGGGCGCGGCAGCGGCTGCAGCAGCCTGAGTGCTTGCGGGGATATATGACGGCTCGGTCGCGGCCCGGCCTGCTGCTTCTGCTGCAGCGTTGGGGAAAATTTTGGCGAAGATGTTGCTGAGAATGCCCATGAAATATTCCCTGTCTTGAAGAGTTGAAAATATTCATTCTTGTGCAGCATTCGTGAGAAGCAGGTCGGCGAACTGCCTGCCTGCATGAAGGAATGCACGCGCAGCAACACCCTTGCCACATGGGGGCGCGATAACACCGCTTTCAGGACTGCGAACGCGGTGACAAGCGCCACAACGTGACATCTGGTGTCGGCCCCGCCGGAAAACCTATCTCGGTTGCGAACCCAGCCGGCGCAAGGTTTCGACGCCATAGCGCGTTGCCACATCCGTATTCCAGACCACACGGTCATCGACCGCGT
Source organism: Pseudomonadota bacterium (assembly GCA_040390295.1). GTDB lineage: Bacteria > Pseudomonadota > Gammaproteobacteria > Burkholderiales > Burkholderiaceae_C > Polaromonas. The sequence continues at coordinate 12,798 of JAZJYR010000015.1, read as the reverse complement.
ACAGCCAGCATCCTGATCTGGCCTTTTCACACGACCGAAAGGTGGCAGCCATCGCCTCGGGCTCACCCGCACTGAAGTACCAGCCGCCTTTTTCGGTCACGGCAAACGCCTTGGGCGACGGCAGGCTGCGGTAGTGTGCATAACGCGCCTTGCCCGCATCCGATAGCGGCACTGCGTTCACATCATCAGCCGCCGCAAAACCCGATTCGGTCGGCAACACGTAGTGGTGGCCCTTGAAGCGCTGCGCGTGGGTCAGCAGCAGCGGCTGCCCCAGCTGCGCGGAAAGAAAATCAAACATGCGGGCATGGGAGGCCTCCCGCGCAGCCGGGTTGCCACCCACCATGGCCTTGCCGCTTTTGGTATTGCCCAGGCCTTCCATGATCCTGACCGGGCCCACACCGTCAAAGCCGTGGTAATTGCCGGGGTACACCACCAGGTCGACAGGCGCGTTCGCCCTGTTCCTGGCCAGGCGGTTCTTCAGGGTGACGCACTCGTCGGCCAGCGTCCAGTCGTCCAGCGCCCCGATCATGATGAGCAGCGGCATGTGGACTTCATAGTCCCACATCCTGTTGTTGCGCAGGCAGCCCGGGTAAAAGGCCACAGCGGCACGCGGCTGGAACTTTTGCGCCTGAACGTATTTGTCGGTGGCGTCTATGGTGCTGAGCAGCGTCTGCGCACCATGCGACCAGCCCATGACGACGATGCGCGATGCGTCCACATTGGGCTGCCGGGCCAGCCAGTTGATGGCGGCAAAGACATCTTCGCGGCGGTCAGCCTCATGGATGGTGCGGCGGTTGTTTGGCGTCTCGCAAATCGACTTCTGCCCACGCGGCGTGAAGCTGTCGAGGGCCAGAAAGTGCATGCGCTCCGCATTGAAGTAACCCGCATACCGGAAAAAGCGCTCCGCAAAATTCCCCTTGCTGTCCAGAGCGCCCCCGCAGCCGTGCAGGCCGATGATGACGGGCTGCGGAGTCTTGTCACCGGTTTCAAACCAGTAGCCAGGGATGTGCAGCTTGCCGTCCTGCGATGGAATATCGACCGGCCCACCCGCATGCGCGGCGCCGCAGGCGATCAGCGCCAGGGCCAATCGCATGACCATGCGGCGCAGCAGCGCGAGGGCGTTCATGACACGCAGCCGGCAGAAAATCTTCAGGCGGCCCAGTTCACCAGCCCGCTCCACGCGGTCGCCAGCACCACGATGCCGAAGGCGATGCGGTACCAGGCAAAGGGCACGAAGTCATGCGTGCTGATGTAGCGCAGCAACCAGCGCACGCACAGCCAGGCGCTGATGAACGAGAACACCAGGCCGACGGCGAACAAAGGCACGTCGTGCAGGCTCAGCAGCGCGCGCTCCTTGTAGAGGCTGTACACGCCCGCGCCAATCAGCGTCGGGATGGCGAGAAAGAAAGAAAAATCAGTCGCCGCCTGGCGCGACAGGCCGAACAGCATGCCGCCGATGATGGTGGCGCCGCTGCGGCTGGTGCCCGGCACCATGGCCAGGCACTGGGCCAGGCCCACCTTGAGCGCATCCAGCGGCGTCATGTCGTCGACATGCATGACGCGTACCGAACCCGCCGGCCGCTTTTCAGCCCAGAGAATGATGAAGCCGCCAATGATGAAAGTGCTGGCCACCACGGTCGGAATGAACAGGTGCGCCTTGATGAACTTGCCAAACAGCAGGCCCAGCACCACGGCCGGCAAAAAGCCAATGAAGATGTTTATTGCCAGGCGCTGCGCTTTGGGCTGGCGCGGCAGTGCAACGATGGTCGAGTGGATTTTTTGCCAGTAAACCAGGATGACGGCAAAGATGGCGCCGGTCTGGATGGCGATGTCGAAGACCTTGGCCTTGTCATCATCAAAGCCCAGCAGCGAGCCCGCAAGAATCAGGTGGCCGGTGGATGAAATGGGCAAAAACTCCGTCAAACCCTCGACGATGCCCATGATGGCGGCTTTGATTAGCAGTGCAATGTCCACGCTGGCTCCTCTTTTAGAAGCCCGGATTATCACCGCCCCTCTCTGACCAGCGCCTGATCGCGGGGCTGCGTCAGCCCTGCGTCTTGAGGTGTTTCCAAAACGCTGGCAATATCCCGGCATGCCCGACACCCACCCACACGCAGCCAACCCCCACGACATCCTTGAATTCTGGTTTGCCGACGGCCTTGAAAAAGGCTGGCCCACCAGGGAGATGAAAGAACTCTGGTGGGGCGGCAGCAAGGGCCTGGACGAAACCGTCAAGGCCAGATTTGGCAGCCGCGTCGCCGAGGCACTGGCAGGCGGCCTGAAGGACTGGGAAGATCAACCACTAAGCCGGCTGGCGCTGGTGCTGCTGCTCGACCAGTTCACCCGCAACGTCTACCGCGGCACCGGCAAGGCTTTTTCAGGCGATGCGCGCGCGCAGCAACTGGTCACCGATGCACTGGCGCAGGGTTGGGACCAACAACTGCCCTGGGTGTGCCGTGTGTTTTTGCTGATGCCGCTCATGCACGCTGAAAACCTGGCGTTGCAGGACGACTGCGTCCAGCGCTTCAGGCAGCTGGCGCTCGACGCCCCGGACGAGCTCAAGCCCAGACTGGCGGGCAACGGCGATTTTGCCGCGCAGCACAGGGACATCATTGCGCGCTTTGCGCGCTTTCCCTATCGCAATGCGGCGCTGGGCCGGGCGAGCACGGCCGAAGAAGAAGATTTCCTCAAGACCGGGCCGCGTTTCGGGCAATAGAAGCACCGTTCGACGCGGGGATGCATCCCGGATCAAGTCCGGGATGACAGACGGGGGCCGGGCAACCGCGGCGTTATGGTCCCGCATGTCATTGCGGACCCGATCCGCAATCCATCACAGGCGAAGCGGCGATTAGCCCACGCGCAGCGGTCCTGATCCAGCTCGCCAACAGAGCGCCCTGTAAGACAAAACCGCGATCCCGCCGATTCGCGGATTTTTTGAATCCAGTCAGACTCCATTGAACGTACTTCTTCCATCAAGAAGTCGCGCGACCTGCCGAAGACCTTTTTGAGTGTTCTCCGGGTAGTTCGCCTTTTTGGTTCTCCTCTAGGGTGAGCGGCCAGTCCTGATGTTAGGCGGGGCTGGTTTTTACAGACCACAGGTCTGGCTTGAGCCAGCCCTGTGGTTTTTTTTTGCCTGCAGCGCAGGTTTGCGCCACGCAGGCCGCACCGTCATGCACGTGAAGTTTCTGTAAAGCCAAACGCTGTCAGATCAACCGTCTGGCGTCCTACACGGTTTTTTGTGCAGCCCGGGTGTACTACACCTGTCTCCCAAATATGTCCCAGGACATAGCCCGATAAAACTTCAAAGAGGAAAACCATCAAATGAAAAGTACACACAACACCATGATCGCCTACGGTAAAAGCACACTCGCCACCCTCGGTATCGTCACGGGTACCGCCCTGCTGATGGTCGCCTGTAACGTGACCCCCAAAGTCCGCACCTGGGACCAGACCACGGTCTCGCCCAAGGTTCAGGTTCCTGCTGGCAACGTGGTTGCGCTTGAAACCACCGCCGTCGGCAACCTGACGTATGTGTGCCGTAACGACATCCCTACCGCCGGCAGCATGGGCTGGGCACTGGTCACCCCATCAGCCAAGCTCTACAGCCGCGAAGGCCAGGAAATCGGCACGTACTCTGGCCCACCAGCAACCTGGAGGCTGAACGACGGCTCCAGCGTGGTCGGTACGCAAGTCGCCATTGAGCCCGTGGTCGGCGGCATTCACATCCCTCTGCAGCTGTCCAAAGCCCAGTCCGGCCCAACGCCAGGCATGCTGTCCAACATCACCTACGTGCAGCGCGTCAACACCAAGAACGGTGCTGACTTCGTGACCAACTGCACCCAGTCCGAACTCGGCAAGACCGTGGTCCGCCCTTACTCGGCTGACTACATCTTCTGGAAAGCCGCTTAAGGTTTAGCCTCAAGGTTTAAGCAACAGTTTCGGCACGCCGCTCAAAAGGCGTGTCTCCATCGGCCCTCCAGGGGCCATGGAACAAAGTCCGCAGGCGCAAGTCTGCGGACTTTTCTGTTGGTGCAGCACAAACCATCCATTGCGCATTACAAAACGTCCATAAAAAAGCCCGCATCAAGCGGGCTGTTTGACTGCCGGGGCAGCTTAGCGACGGTAATACACCGGCGCATAACCGGGTGCGTAAGCTGGTGCATACCCGGGGCCGTAATAACCGCGGTGGCCATGGTGACGGCCGGGTCGCACATACACCGGCGGCGCGTAATACACGGGCTGCGGGCCGTAGTACACAGGGCGCGGCTGCACATACACCGGGGCGGGTTGCACATACACAGGCTGTTGATACACGGGCTGCTGGTACACAGGGTAGGCATTCGTCACACCGACCTGCACACCCGGCACGCCAATGCCGACCGAGAAGGCCACGTTATCACGTGCCTGCGCTGCACCGGCAAAACCGAAAGCGGCCACCGCAAGGGTTGCAGCCATCAGGCCGGCGCGTTTTGAGTTGAGGTTTGTCTTCATTCATTTCTCCTTCCGAAGAGGTTGGTGGGCACAAACTGCCCATGTCTGTATTAAACGCAGATCACTGCCAATCGCCTACCGTCTTTACCGTGAAGAGCGTAGCGAAACGTAAACGAAACGGCAGCTTTACACAGGCATGAGGGCAAACACGTAGTGACCCCCATGGCGCCCATCAGCCCACGCTTTTTCACTGCAAACGCCCGGCCCACCGCCTGAACAGGCCCTGCCTCTAAAATCATCCAATGACCTCCCCCGCTCCCGCAGACAAAGAAACCCACAAGCCCAGCAACTTTTTGCGCCAGATCATCGAAAAAGACCTGGCCGAAGGCACCTACGCCACCCGCAAATGGGGCGGCAGCCCCGGCGACGCAGCCCACCACGCTGCAGGCCAGCCCGACCCGGCCAGGGTGCGCATGCGCTTTCCGCCCGAGCCCAACGGCTACCTGCATGTGGGCCACGCCAAAAGCATTTGCCTCAACTTTGGGCTGGCGCGTGAATACGGCGGCGTCTGCCACCTGCGTTTTGACGACACCAACCCCGAAAAAGAAGACACCGAATACGTCAACTCCATCATTGACGCGGTGAAGTGGCTGGGCTTTGACTGGGCCCAGATCGGCCACGCACCCGGCAGCGATGCACCCTTCCAGGCCAGCGACTACTTTGGCTTCATGTACCGCGCGGCTGAATATCTGATCGAATCAGGCAACGCCTATGTCGACGAACAGACCGCCGAAGAAATGCGCCACAACCGCGGCGACTTCGGCCACCCCGGCACCGACAGCCCCTTCCGCACCCGCACGCCTCTTGAGAACCTGGCGCGCTTTCGCGAAATGCGTGACGGCAAGCTGCCCGACGGCGCCGCCGTGCTGCGCGCCAAAATCGACATGGCCTCGCCCAACATCAACATGCGCGACCCGGCCATCTACCGCATTCGCCGCGCACACCACCACAACACCGGCGACACCTGGTGCATCTACCCGATGTACACCTTTGCCCACCCGGTTGAAGACGCGCTTGAGCAGATCACCCACAGCATCTGCACACTCGAGTTCGAAGACCAGCGCCCGTTTTACGACTGGCTGCTCGACCACCTCGCAGCAGGCGGCCTGATCGCCACACCCCAGCCGCGTCAGTACGAGTTTGCGCGCCTCAACCTCACCTACGTGCTCACCAGCAAACGCAAGCTGGCCCAGCTTGTCAATGAAAAGCGCGTCAACGGCTGGGACGACCCCCGCATGCCCACCATCGTCGGCCTGCGCCGCCGCGGCTACACGCCCGAGTCACTGCAGCTGTTTGCCGAACGCATAGGCGTGACCAAGAGCGACAGCTGGATCGACTACAGCACCCTCGAAGGCGCGCTGCGCGACACGCTCGACCCCATCGCCCCCCGCGCCATGGCCGTGCTCGACCCGGTCAAGCTGGTGCTCACCAACTGGGACGAAGTCATGGGCGCAGACAAGCTCGATGACTGCTCAGCCCCGGTTCACCCGCACCATGAAGACATGGGCAAACGCCAGTTCAAGATCGGCAAAGAGGTGTGGATTGAACGCACCGACTATGAAGAAACGCCACCCAAGGGCTTCTTCCGCCTCTTCCCGCCCCACACCAACGCCAGCAACCAGCAGATCGCCGGCAGCAAGGTGCGCCTGAAGTACGGCCACGTCATCGAATGCATAGGCGCAAGCAAGGATGCCGATGGCAAGGTCACCGAAGTACACGCCAGACTCATCCCCGATACCAAGAGCGGCACCCCCGGCTCAGACGCCATCAAGGTCAAGGGCGTCATCACCTGGGTGGGTGTGAACGATGCGGTTGAAGCCGAAGTACGTTTGTACGACCGCCTGTTCACCGAGGCGCACCCCGAAGCGAACGGCAAGGATTTTCTTGAGAACCTGAACCCCAACAGCCTGAAAGTGGTGACTGCGTATGTCGAACCATCACTGGCCAATGTGCCCGCAGGCCAGCGCTTTCAGTTTGAGCGGCATGGGTACTTTGTGACGGACCTGATTGATCACACCGAGGGTAAGCCTGTGTTTAATCGGGTGACGGGGATGAAGGATAGTTGGGGGAAGTAAAAATGCTGGCGAACCAATCGGTGCGCGAGGGCAAACATAAATTAGGTTAATAAATGCTAAAACTTACTCGGGTTCGCGTGGAGGGTCTTTTTGGCTGCTTGGATCACGAAATACCTTTGAACGAAGAGGGGATCACCTTCATTCATGGGCCAAATGGCTGCGGGAAGACAACTGTCCTCAAACTACTCGATGGTGCGCTGTCCTGTCAGTTGAGCCGACTCTGGGAAGTTGAATTTAAAAGTATTGAAATTACTTTCGGTGATCTAAGCACGGTTGTAATTAGTAAAACTCAAGAAGAACAAACTGAGAGTCCTAGCTCGGACATCCTGCCCGAGCTGACAGAAGAATCAGTTAAAACCGTTCTCAACTTCACGGAATTTCTAAACGGGAGGCGTATCCGAGGACAAGAAGTACTTTCGGATACATCGGATCCCGAGGAAATTGCGGCACTAATTCGGCGTAAGCCAGCGATCGTATCTAAATATCTCCCTCACCTTATTCAATCAGGAACGCGAGCCTGGAGAGATCGTGACTCAAAGCTAATTCTCAGTCCAGGTGCGATTGCCAAAAAGTACGGTGATGCATTTCCATTCAATATCCCGGCTTGGTATCGAGAGAAAGTAGCCAAGGTTCCCCGGGGATATATCGAAACTCAGCGTTTGCTAAAACTGTCACGTTCCTCGTCCGACGAAATGTTTGACGAGACGACTTTGGAACAGGTTGTTGGGCTTTTTGCGGAAGAGCTAAAAAGAGAAATGGCTGCGACCATTGAAAGGTCCGCCCTCGACTCCCAGAGTAGGGAAAGGTCTTTCCCACAGCGGATTCTTGCTGGTGATTTTCCTTCGTCAAACGAACAAGAGCTAAGGGCCCTTTACGCGCAGCTTCAAGAACGTTTAAAAAACCTCTCTGATGTCGGTTTGCAAGAGGCTACAGACGAGATTGCGCTTTCATCTCAGCGCTTAAATCCAACCATGAAGCGCGTTCTGGGTCTTTATCTTTCTGATTTAAATGATAAGTTAGATGTGTTTTTAGATCTGCAAAAGCGAATCCAACTTATTAAGGATCTATTCGGAACAAAGCTTCGTCGTAAAAATTTTCAGATTACGAGAAACGATGGTTTTTTATTGACGGACACGACCAGCGGAAAGTCAATTAACCCCACACTTCTTTCAAGTGGGGAACAGCATCTTCTGGTGATGTTGTATCAACTAGTTTTTTCTACTGAAGAAAATCAATTTTTCCTTATTGATGAACCTGAAATCTCGATTCACGTTGAATGGCAGAGGATGTTTTTGGAAGATCTTTTAAAGATCGCAGCGCTACGAGGTCATGTTTTTCTAATTGCTACGCACTCGCCCCAAATAATTAATAACAGAATGGATTTGGCGGTCCCTCTAGACGGGGGAATAACGGTATGAATCAGCTGGCACATGAACTGGCAAATGAAATTTTTATGTCGTCGAGTTATGCAGCCCACTTGGTGGTCGAAGGCTCTTCCGATTACGTCGTTTTCAAACAGCACGTTATCGCAGCTAACGGGATAAATATTTTGCCGGCGCACGGAGGTGCCAACCTTATTTCATGCAAAGCAAGCGTAGAGGCCATGAAAGTTAAATCTCCGCAGTATGCAACCCGCAAAATACACTTTTTTATGGACCGTGACTATCAACTTGTATTGGGCAAAGTAGTGATATCCGAAACATTAACCACCACTGATCTTCGCGACATGGAGTGCCAGATGGTTGCCTCGGACGCGTTCAATGCAGTTGTTACAGAAATAGCTTGCCCAAAAAAAATGTCAGCAGCAAACATGGGAGCAAAAGAGTTGAGACTGAAGCTACTTGCCTGCGCCGAAACTATTGGAGCAATTAGATTTGCTTCTGCAAAACATGATCGTGCGATTGACTTCAAAGAGCTAAACGCTTCTAAGTTCTTTGACGGCAAGAATCTTGCATTGAGCGGGGAAAAACTTTCTGCGCATTTAGCAGGAAAGAATAAGCATTGCACCGTAACCGTTAATACCATCGCTCAAGATGTCGAGTTATGCAAAAAAGAAAACTATTTCGAGAATCCCCTATTACTTTGCTCAGGTCACGATATAGCGTTGCTAATGTCTTCGGCATTTAAGGTTTGGTGGAAAGCAAAAAATTTCAATGGTTCGTTAGAAATTGACACCTTGGAATCAATGCTACGTTTGAGCTACCGAGATATTTTCAGATCTTCGGTGGGCTACAAAAAAGTACACGCTTGGCTTTTGAAAGTCACATCAAGATCTGATTTACTTGCCGCACCAATCTAATCGTTCAATTTTGGTTAACCTGAGGTACGCTACCGATGAGTTCCCTTCGTCACATTCCACGGTAACTGCAAGCTGGTACCGTTTAGCATTTTGGTCGTGAGGGTCGGGCACGCGATCAACTCGTGGCTTTTGCGATAGGCCCATCGTCATCCTGGCGACCAATCCTTGCCATTCAAACAACCTATTCCCCACCTGATCTGCTTCAACAAACCCTACGGCGTCCTCAGCCAGTTCACTGCTGAAGGGCGATGGCGTGGGCTGAAGGACTTCATCAACATTCCCGATGTGTATGTGGCCGGTCGCCTGGATGCCGACAGTGAAGGCTTGCTGCTGCTGACCAGTGATGGCCATTTGCAGGCGCGCATTGCGGACCCGCGCTTCAAGATGGAGAAGACCTATTGGGTGCAAGTTGATGGCGTGCCTGATGAAGCTGCGCTCGCCGCTTTGCGTGCGGGCGTGCAGCTCAATGACGGGCTGACGCTACCTGCGCGTGCAGAGCGTATGAATGAGCCACCTGCGCTGTGGCTTCGCGACCCGCCCATACGTGTGCGGCAGGCGCAACCGACGTCCTGGCTTCAACTCGTGATTCGTGAAGGGCGCAACCGGCAGGTGCGGCGCATGACGGCTGCCGTGGGCTTTCCGACGCTGCGGCTGATTCGCGCTGCCGTGGGGCCTTTCACCATCGACGGCATCGCACCGGGCACATGGCGCGATGCCAGCGACCAGATCGGTAACATCACCTGATGCAGATTCAACCCGAGTACAGCCCCGCCGCTGACCGTAACAAGCAGGCCATTCTGGATGTGCTGGTGAGCGTGTTGCCAGAGCGCGGCAACGCACTTGAAATTGCGTCAGGCACCGGCCAGCATGTGGCGTGGTTTGCATCTGGCCTGCCGGGGTGGACGTGGCAGCCCAGCGATGCACAGCCCGACGGGTTTGAATCCATCAATGCCTGGGTAGCACAGCAAGGCTTGAGCAATGTGCGTGCGCCTGTGGTGATTGATGTGATGGCGCCCAACTGGTTGCCAGACCAGCAGAATTTTGACCTGATTTATTGCGCCAACATGCTGCACATCTCGCCCTGGGCTACCTGCGCTGCACTGATGGGCGGCAGTGCGCAGCACCTTGCGCCTGGCGGCAAGCTCGTCACCTATGGGCCCTATCTTGAAGACGGCGTCCCCACATCCCCGGGCAACCTGGCGTTTGACCAGAGCCTGCGTGAACGCAACCCGGCCTGGGGCATACGCCGCATTGAAGATGTGAAGGCGCAGGCGGCCAAAGCGGGGCTGCAACTGATCTCAAGGCACGCCATGCCTGCCAACAATTTGCTGCTGGTGTGGGCGAGAGAGCAGCCCTCTGCATGACCCCGGCTTGGCACAGGTAAAACCCGCTTTAGGTACAGCCGGTGTAACCTCTGAAAATCAGCCACATACGCAATAAACATACGCAACAAACACACACAACAAAACATGCCAGCCCACCTTCTTCACCTTGCCGCGCTCCCATCACTTCTGGCCCTCGCATTGGCGCTTGCCGCCAGCCACAGCCACGCGCAACCCACTGAAGAAGTCCCCTTCGTCACCTCACCCGACAACGTCACGCTTGAAATGCTGAACTCGGCAGGCGTCAAAAAAGGCGACCACGTGATTGACCTGGGCTCGGGCGATGGCCGCATCGTGATTCTGGCGGCCAAACGTTTTGAAGCCACAGGTCTGGGTGTCGAGATTGACCCGGCGCTGGTTGCAAAGAGCAAGGCCAATGCGCGTGATGCAGGTGTGGCTGACAAGGCCGAGTTTCGCGAGCAGGATTTATTCAAGACTGACCTGGCGCCGGCCAGCGTCGTCACCATGTATTTGCTGCCCGATGTGAACCTGGCCCTTCGCCCGGCCATCCTGTCGCTCAAGCCCGGCACGCGCATCGTCTCGCATGACTGGGACATGGGCGACTGGTCGCCCGACCGCACAACGGTGGTGGACGTACCCAACAAGTCCGTGGGCCGAGAGAAGTCAAGCAAGATTCATTTGTGGACGGTGCCTGCCAAAGTGGCTGGCCTGTGGTGCGGCGCCGGGCTGTTCAGGGGTGCAAGCATTCGCCTGACGCAGAAGTACCAGACCTTTGACGGCACGCTGGCCTTCAGGGACCGCACGCGTGCGCTCAAGGGCACGATCAACGGCAACGAGCTGCGCACGCCGGCTGGCGACAACGGCGAGCTGGTGCTGATGGCCACGGGCGATGTGCTGCGTATTGCCTCGGCCCAGGGCAACCTGGCACTGGCGCAAGGCCAGAGCTTCACGCGCGCTGCGGGCGACAGCTGCAGCTAGCCTGGCTAGCCCGACTGGCGTTTCTTCTTTGACCCGTTCAGGGTGATGGCGGCCTTGATGAGCTTTTTGAAGGCGACTTCATTGAGCACATCGCCCTCATGCAAATCAATGGCGCGCCGTGTGTTGCCTTCAAGGCTGGCATTAAAAAGACCTGACGGTTCATCCAGCGAAGCGCCTTTGGCGAATGTCAGCTTCACAGCTGTCTTGTAGGTTTCGCCGGTGCAGATGATGCCGTCATGCGACCAGACCGGCACGCCGCGCCACTTGACCTCTTCAAGCACATCGGGGTCAGCCTTTTTGATGAGGGCACGAACATGGGCGAGCGTCTTGCCGCGCCAGTCATCCAGCGCCTTGATCTTCGCGTCAATCAGCGCCGAGGCTGATTCGTCGTTGCCAGCAGGATTGGTCATTGAGTTTCCTTACTGCCCGTCAGGGCGCAGTACGCGCTGCGTGTGTCGGCGTCGACCGCCTGAAGCACCTGCGCATAGGTCGTCTTGTGCCGCATCAGCAAACGCGCAGACGCAATGTCTTTGGAGTTGCAGAACCAGTGGCAGGTGTGCTGCATCAAAAACAGTTCTGCCGACAGCGTAAAGGCCTTGTCGCGCGGAGAACGGGCCATTTCGTTTCTTGCAGCCTTTTCAATACCGCGGGCATGAATGGCCAGCGCCTCGCGCACATCAAACGTGGCCTTGGGAAATATCTTTGTCGCCAGCGCAAAACCAACCGCGAACTTGCTGACCCGCGTGTCCGCGGCATCCAGCGTCATCATCTGCGCACTGAACTTGTTGAACTGCTCGCAAAACTGCACCTCGGCCGTGTCAAGGTAACGCCAGACCTGGTTGCGCCGGTCTTCATCCGCCTCACCGAGCGCACGCAGGTAGCCATCGGCCAGGGTCTCCATGAGCTTTTCAATCTGGAACTGGCCGAGCTGGCGGCCGAGAAGAATGATGCGTTGGCGTTGCTCTTTTTTCTTGATGAAAAAGTTGATGGCGAAGACGAGAAAAACAATGAAGATAAATTGCATGGGTGTAGCTTAACTTGGCTGGAGACTGGCCACGTTGTTGGGGTCATGCCCGGGCTTGATGCGGAGTGCGCACCCGCTTTGTTTTGATTGCGTGCCCTTCACGCAGAAGCCGGGGGTAGCCCGGCAGCTAGTCACTTTCTTTTGCTTCGCCAAAAGAAAAGTAACCAAAGAAAAGGCGACCCGCCGTCTGGGTCCCTTCGCTGCGCTGCGGGGCACCCTGCGGTGCTCGATTCCGCCGGCGAGAAAAACAACTCGCCTTCGGCTCAAACAAGTTTTTCTCCTTTATGCCGTCTCCATCTCCGCTCCTCGGTCCAGCCTCAACGGGGTGGGAGATGGATTCGGATTCGGAGAGCCTCAAGCGCGAAGCGCTTGAGGCGAGTATTCGGAATTCTTGTATTTGTATTCATTTCCCCAACCCTTGGAGAGGAGCCGAGAAGCGCAGGGCCAGACGGATCAGGGCTGAAACTTGTTTGAGCGAAGCGAGTTGTTTCAGACCCCGGCTGGACCGAGCATCGCAGGGTGCCCCGCAGCGCAGCGTAGGGGACGACGAACAGGGTCGCCTTTTCTTTTGGTTACTTTGCTTTTGGC
>JAZJYR010000014.1:0-45656 GCA_040390295.1 Pseudomonadota bacterium | reverse complement strand
CAGCCCTGATCCGTCTGGCCCTGCGCTTCTCGGCTCCTCTCCAAGGGTTTGGGGGGCGCAGTCCGAAGAGTCGCCTGAAGCGCTTCGCGCTTGAGGCTCCCCGAATCCGCACCCGACTTCATTCCCCAACCCCGTGGAGGCTGGGCCGAGCAGCGCAGGTTGCCCGAAGGGACCCAGACGTCGGGTCACCTTTCTTTTGGGTACTTGTTCTTTGGCGAAGCAAAGAAAAGTGCCTCGCCCGCCGGGGCGAGTCCCGGCCTGCTCGTGAAGGGCATACAACCCAACGCAAACCGGAGATGGATCCCGGATCAAGTCCGGCATAACAGCTTAAAGATCAAGTTTTAGCGGCGCGCCCAACACCGAATCAGCGCGATCAGGCGCGTTCAGCCACCCAGGCCTGAACGGACTTGAGCGCCTCCCCAAGCTTGCTGGCATCCGTGCCACCTGCCATGGCCATATCGGCCTTGCCGCCGCCCTTGCCGCCCACCTGCTGGGCTACAAAGTTGACCAGCTCGCCAGCCTTGACCTTGCCGGTGCTGTCAGCGCTCACACCGGCTGCGATCTGCACCTTGTCGCCATCGACAGCCGCCAGCACGATGACTGCCGTCTTGAGCTTGTCTTTCAGCTTGTCCATTGTGTCGCGCAGCGTTTTGGCGTCTGCGCCTTCGAGCTTTGCCGCCAGCACCTTCAGGCCATTGATGTCGACGGCCTGCGCCATCAGCTCGTCCCCTTGCGAAGACGCCAGCTTGCCCTTGAGCGCGGCGATTTCCTTTTCAAGCGACCTGACCTGGTCCAGCACCTGACCGATGCGGCCCTGCAGCTCGGACGGGCTGGCCTTGAGCGAGCCTGCGGCGGCTTCTACCGTGGCTTCGAGGCCCTGCAGGTAGGCCAGCGCGTTTTCGCCGGTCACCGCTTCAATCCGGCGCACGCCGGCAGCCACGCCGCTTTCGGCAACGATCTTGAACAGGCCGATATCCCCCGTGCGTTTCACGTGCACGCCGCCGCAGAGTTCCTTGCTGGAGCCAATCGTCAGCACGCGAACCGTCTCGCCGTACTTTTCGCCGAAGAGCATCATCGCGCCGGATTTCTGCGCGTCTTCCATCGCCATCACACTGGCGTCGGTCGCCACGTTGGACAAAATCTCGGCGTTCACACGCGCCTCGATCGCGCGGATCTGCGCGTCCGTCACCGGGGCGTTGTGCGCAAAGTCGAAGCGGGTGCGCTCGGCATTCACCAGCGAGCCCTTTTGCTGCACATGCGCACCCAGCACTTCGCGCAAGGCCTTGTGCATCAGGTGCGTGGCGCTGTGGTTGCGCACCGTCGCAGCGCGCAAGGCGGTGTTGACCTGGGCCATGACCGTATCGCCGACTTTCAGCGTGCCGTAACTCATCGCGCCATGGTGGCCGAACACGTCAGACTTGATCTTGAGGGTATCGTCCACCTCGAACTGGCCGTCCTTGGTGGTGTCGCCCGTCGTGAGGCGGCCCTTGTCACCAATCTGGCCACCGCTCTCGGCGTAGAAAGGGGTCGTGCTCAAAACCACCACGCCGGCCTGACCGGCATTCAGTGACTGCACTGCCACGCCATCAGCATAAAGCGCGACGACCTTTGCAGGCTCTTCGAGCAACTCATAGCCGGTAAACGCATGGCCTTCGCCAGAATACTCGAGCGCCTTGTCCATCTTGAACTTGCCCGCAGCGCGCGCCTGGTTCTTCTGTTTGTCCATCGCGGCCTTGAAGCCGGCTTCGTCAACTTCAACACCGCGCTCACGGCAGACGTCAGCCGACAGATCCAGCGGGAAGCCGTAGGTGTCGTGCAGCTTGAAGGCCACTTCGCCAGGCAGCACTTTGGCGCCACCAGCCAGGGCTGTGTCCAGAATCGTCATGCCGATTTCAAGCGTTTCAAAAAAGCGCTCTTCTTCAGCCTTGAGCACCGACATGATGCGCGCCTCGTCAGTCCGCAGCTTGGGATAGGCCTCGCCCATCAGGCGGGCCAGGTCAGCCACCAGCTTGTGGAAGAACGGCGTCTTTTTGCCCAGCTTGTAGCCATGGCGAATGGCACGGCGGATGATGCGGCGCTGCACATAACCACGGCCTTCGTTGGACGGGTTCACGCCGTCGGCCACCAGGAAGGCCGTCGCACGGATGTGGTCGGCAATCACGCGCAGGGATTTGTTGTTCAGGTCTGCCTCGCCGGTCTCGCGGGCCGCGGCCTTGATGAGCGCGTCAAAAATGTCGATCTCATAGTTGCTGTGCACATGCTGCAGGATGGCGGCCAGGCGCTCCAGGCCCATGCCCGTATCGACGCACGGCGCAGGCAGTTTCGAGACACTCCCATCGGCGGCCATGTCGAACTGCATGAACACGTTGTTCCAGATTTCAATGAAGCGGTCACCGTCTTCATCCGGGCTGCCAGGCGGGCCGCCGGGGATGTGCGCGCCGTGGTCATAAAAGATTTCCGAGCAGGGGCCGCAGGGTCCGGTATCGGCCATCATCCAGAAGTTGTCGGACTTGTAGCGGCCACCCTTGTTGTCGCCGATGCGGATCACGCGATCGGGGCTCAAGCCGATTTCCTTGGTCCAGATGTCGTAGGCCTCATCGTCTTCTTCATAGACGGTCGCCAGCAGGCGGTCGGCCGGCAGCTTGTAGACCTCGGTCAGCAGTTCCCAGGCCCACTTGAGCGACTCACGCTTGAAGTAGTCGCCAAAGCTCCAGTTGCCCAGCATCTCGAAGAAGGTGTGGTGGCGGGCGGTGTAGCCGACGTTTTCAAGGTCGTTGTGCTTGCCGCCGGCGCGCAGGCAGGCCTGCACGGATGCGGCACGCACATAGGGGCGTTTGTCGGTGCCGAGGAACACGTCCTTGAACTGCACCATGCCAGAGTTGGTGAACATCAGCGTCGGGTCGTTGCCCGGCACCAGCGAGCTGGAAGGCACGACCGTGTGGCCCTTGGACGCGAAAAAGTCCAGGAAGGTCTTGCGAATGTCTGCGACGGACATGACGGGGGCCTGCGGGGCGGTGGGCTTTAGGGTGGATGTGCTCATGTTCTGCCAGTTGGGGCCGCCCGCAACCCATAAAAGCATGGTGCCGGGCGAGGCTCAGGGACCGGATACGGCCTGCAAGCCTGGTTTGTCTAAAGGTTTGATTATAGTTTTGGCCTTGGTTGCGCCCAAGGCAGGGTAAATGCCAAAACGCTATGCTTGGAGCCAGCCCCAAAGCGCGCTTTTCAGCCGCTGTTCAACCGCTTTCCACCGATCACCTGAAAGAGACACCGCCATGGACATGAAGACCTCCCCCATCGCCCTGCTGAAAGACCCCAGCCTGCTCAAGACCGACGCCCTGGTCAACGGCGAGTGGCTCAAGGGCAGCGCCCGTTTTGACGTCAACGACCCGGCCACCGGCCTGAAGATTGCCGATGTCGCCAATCTGGGGCCCAAAGACGCCGAGGCCGCGATTGTCGCCGCCAACAAGGCCTGGCCCGCCTGGCGCAACAAGACAGGCAAGGAGCGCCACGCGATTTTGCTGAAGTGGTTCCAGCTTTTGATGGCCAACCAGGAAGACCTGGCCCGCATCATGACCTCCGAGCAAGGCAAGCCTTTTGCCGAGGCGAAAGGTGAAATCGCCTACGGCGCAAGTTTTGTCGAATGGTTTGCCGAAGAGGCCAAACGCGTCAACGGCGAGACCCTGCCCCAGTTCGACAACAACCGCCGCCTCATGGTCATCAAGCAGCCGATTGGCGTGTGCGCCGCCATCACGCCGTGGAACTTCCCGCTGGCCATGATCACCCGCAAGGTCGCGCCTGCGCTGGCCGCCGGTTGCACGGTCGTCATCAAGCCCGCGGAGCTGACGCCGCTGACGGCGCTGGCTGCTGCCGAGCTGGCGATACGCGCCGGCATACCCGCCGGTGTGCTCAACATCCTGACGGCAGATTCGGACAACTCGATTGCCATCGGCAAGGTGTTCTGCGCCAGCGACATCGTGCGCCACATCAGCTTTACGGGTTCGACCGAAGTGGGCCGCATATTGATGGCGCAAAGCGCGCCGTCGATCAAAAAGCTCGCCCTGGAACTGGGCGGCAACGCACCCTTCATCGTGTTTGACGATGCCGATGTTGACTCTGCCGTTGAAGGCGCGATTGCCAGCAAGTACCGCAACGCCGGCCAGACCTGCGTGTGCGCCAACCGCATCTATGTGCAGGACGGTGTGTACGACCAGTTTGTCGAGAAGTTCGCCGCCAGGGTTAAAAGCCTGAAGGTCGGCAATGGCTTTGAAGACGGCGTGGTGCAGGGCCCGCTGATCGAGGACGCTGCCGTTGACAAGGTGCAACGCCACGTCGATGACGCGCTTGCCAAAGGCGGCAAGCTGCTGGTCGGCGGCCACAAGATAGGCGGCCAGTTTTTTGAGCCGACCGTGATCTCTGAAGCCACTGCCGACATGCTGTGTGCACGCGAAGAAACCTTTGGCCCGTTCGCCCCGGTGTTCCGCTTCAAGGCCGAGCAGGAAGCCATTGACGCGGCCAACAACACCGAGTTTGGCCTGGCCAGTTATTTCTACAGCCGCGACATTGGCCGCATTTACCGCGTGGCGGAAGCGCTGGAATACGGCATGGTCGGCATCAACGCCGGTGTGATTGCCACCGAGCACGTGCCCTTCGGCGGCGTAAAGCAGTCGGGCCTGGGCCGTGAAGGTTCGAGCCATGGCATGGAGGAATACATCGAGATGAAATATCTTTGCATTGGCGACATCCAGCGCTAAAAATCCGCCCCCATGCCCGTTATTTCCATCACCCTGCTGCCCGGTTATGCGGCCGATGTCGAAGCGCGCCTGGTTGGCCGTGTGGCCACGGCGGCGCGCTCCGTCATAGACGCCGTCCCGGCCGGCACCACTGTATTTGTGAACCATGCCAGCGCCTACCAGCGTGATGGCAGGCTTGTCAGCCAGGGCGCGCCGGTCCGGCCTGTCGCCAGCGACGTGGTACGGGCATTCCTGCAGGCCATGCAGGTGCGCGACCTGGCCGAAGCGCAGTTGTTTCTTTCCGATGGGTTTTCCATGTGTTTTCCTGGCGGCGCCACCCTGCGCACGCTCACGGAAATGATCGATTGGGCCAGGCCGCGTTATCGCAGCATCGCCAAAAATTACGAGCGCTTCGAGGAAGTCTGGCGCGAGCAGGACACGGTTGTCTTTTGCAGCGGCACGCTCCACGGCAGCTGGCCCGACGGGCGCGATTTTTCAGGCATACGTTTCATCGACCGGTTTGAAGTCGCCGACGGAAAAATCACCCGCCAGGAGGTCTGGAACGATCTGGCTGAAACGGCTTCAGGACGTTGATACAGCCTGCCGGATTCACCCGTCAGCCCGGCAAGCCGCGCAAGGCACCAGATCCTGCCGCTTGTGTTGAAATACAGGGCTCCGTATTGGCTTTAAGGCACACCATGAACCGCAGACTCTTTATCCAGGCCGGCGCCCTCGCCTCTGTGGCAGCCGCCGCACCCATGCTGTGGGCGCAAACCGCAGCCGCCAAACGCAACCGCATCGTCATCCAGGTCAGCGACAACGACCCGGCCAAATGGAACCTGGCACTCAACAACGCCAAAAACCTGCAGGAAGACGTGGGCGCTGCCAATGTCGACATTGAAATCGTCGCCTACGGCCCGGGCATCGGCATGCTCAAACTCGAATCACCCACCGGCTCGCGCATTGCCGACGCGATGAAAGCCAACGTGAAGGTGATTGCCTGCGAGAACACCATGCGCGGCCAGAAGCTCACGAAAGATGACATGTTGCCGGCGATCAGCTATGTGCCGGCTGGAGTTACCGAAATCATGACGAAGCAGACTGAGGGCTGGGCTTATTTGCGGCCTTGAGTCTTTTTCAGCAAAAGACTGAAAACCGGGCGGCTTTATGGCTGACCCGGTTTTTTTATTGCTATGCCCTACTCAGCCCGAATCCCCGCCTGCTTCACAATCGCGCCAAGCAACTGCGCATCCCGATTAATAGTCGCACCAAAGGATTCGGCCGTACCGCCGACAGGTTCAAAATACTGCGCCGCCATGGTCTTTTTCATCTCGGGTGCCTGTAGCGCCTTGTTGATCTCAAGATTGAGTTTGGCGACCACATCAGCGGGCGTACCTTTGGCAACGATGATGCCAAACCAGGCTTCGACATCAAACTGCGGGTAACCCGACTCAGCAATCGTCGGCACGTCAGGCAGCAGGGGTGAACGCTTTTTGCCGGTCACGGCAATCGGCACGATGCGGCCCGACCTCGCGTTGGTGATCAGGTGCGGAATGCTGGCAAAAAAGAGCGGCACTTCATTCGACAGCACATCGGGCAGTGCCGCCCCACACCCCTTGTAGGGAATGTGCACGATGTCGATCTGCGCCACCGTCTTGAGGTATTCGGCCGCGATGTGCTGCGGTGATGCGATACCGCAGGATGCGTAGCTCACGCTGTTTTTCCTGGCGTAGGCAAAAAATTCCCTGATGTTTTTCACCGGCAGTTTGGCCGCCACCGAGATGCCGACAGGCGATGAACCGACGTTGGCCACAGGCACAAAGTCCTTCAGTGGATCAAACGGCAGCTTCTCATAGAGCGCGCTCATCACCGACAGGTTGGCTGGCATCATGACCAGGTTATAGCCGTCCTTCGGCAGACGCGCGACCTCGCCCATGCCAATGCTGCCGCCGGCGCTGGGCTTGTTTTCAACAATGAACTGCTGGCCCATCTGCGTCGACAGCTGCTGTGCCAGTACGCGCGCCATGATGTCCGTCACGCCTCCGGCAGCGTAGGGCACGACGATGCGGACCACCTTGCTGGGGTAAGGCGCCTGGGCGTGCGCCAGCGTCATTCCGAGTGAAAGCGCGGCAAGAAGCCGGCACGAAGTTTTCAAAAAATGTCGGTACATGGTTGCTCCTGAATCGTTGTTTGAATCCACATTGACGTGACTTTCCCCTGCCCCCTTTTTTAAAGGAGCAGCTGATTTTTTTCGTTTGAAAAACGCAGCGAAGTGCGCTGTTTGCCTATCCGCCGGGAGGCGCCAGCCACTCTTCATAAAGAGCGGACCGGCTCACCTGCTGCATCAATGACGCTGGTGCGAGGCTGCCTGGGGGCAGTTCCACACCGTCGCGCAATGCGCGGTAAGTTGACTGCAGCGCCTGCACCACGGCCGCCATGCTCTGGTGGCCCTGCAGGCAGATGGGCACACCGAAAGAAGCCAGGCGTTCCCTGTCCATCAGCGCCGCACCCGCGCCGCCGAGCAGCACCGGCAGCTTGACGGCGGCGCGTATTTCGGCGAGCTGCTCCCAGGTTTTGAGGCCCACGAGAAACACGGCGTCCACGCCGGCAGCTTCATAGGCTTTGGCACGCAGCACAGCGTCTTTCATGTCGGTGATCTGCGGCGCGCTGGTACGGCCCATGACAGCCAGCGAAGGATCGGTGCGCGCAGCCAGCGCCGCGCGCATCTTGGCAACGCCCTCTTCCACCGGGATGAGCGCCGCCTTGCCGCTGGCGCCAAACGGCGTGGGCAGGAGCGTGTCTTCAATCGTGAGGGCGGCGATGCCCGCGTTCTCAAGCTCTTCAACCGTGCGCCTCACGTTCAGCACGCCGCCGTAGCCATGGTCGGCATCAACGAGTATGGGCAGGCTGCTGGCGCGGCAGACGCGCCGGGCCTGCTCCGCCAGTTCGGTCAGGGTCAGCACGATGAGGTCCGGCGCCGCCAGCACGGACATGGCAGCCGTTGAGCCGGCAAACATGCCAACCTCAAAACCAGTGTCCTGCGCCAGGCGTGCCGAGATCGGGTCAAACACGGACGCCGAATAAACGCAGGCCTTGCCGCCCAGCAGCTTGCGAAATGCCGCGCGTGCAGCTTGTGGTTTCATGCTTTGGCTCCCGGGGGTGTGGTGATGGGCGCGCCGCCCTGGAACACCGGTTTGAGAAAGTGCGACCTGAACCGCCACAGGCCATCGCTGCCGCGTACGCATTCACCCACTTCATCGGCAATCAATATCGGCGGGCTCGATGGCAGCACAGGCACGCCGTCGGCGGCGTAGAGGCAGAGAATGCAGGCAACCTCGACATGGCCGTCATCAAGCTGCACCACGCGCAGGTTTGAAATCACATGCCGCGCTTCACGTGCACCGCGGCCTTCACGCCACTTGTAAAACGCCTGTATTGCGGCCGGGCCGTTCATGTGGTCGCTGCCGATGGCAAAAACACCGTCTTCGGTATAGAGCTGGTGCGCATTGCGGCCCCAGTAGTGATCGACCTCGTGCCAGTAGTCGGCCAGCAAGGCGCCAATGGCCATCAGCAAATCAGGCGCTGCAGCTGAACGAATGATCTGGGCCTGCACGTCAGACCTCACCATCAATGTCGAGGTCATGCAGGGTCTGGCGTGTCAGTGCCCGGGCCGAGGCCCGCGCAGCATCGGCATTGCCGGCAACGATGGCGTCAATCAGCAGGTTGATGTGTTTGCGGCTTTCCTCACCGGCATTGGCACGCAGCGATAAATTGACGTAGACCAGTGTGCGCAGCATGGCGGTGTTCCACAGCTGCTGCATCAGAGCATTGCCGGCCACCGACAACAGCCACTTCGACAGCTGGCCGCTGAAGGATGGGTGCGATGACGCATGGCTGCTGATCTCGTCGAAGGTCTGGTTCAGCTCCAGCTTGAGCGCTTCGGCCTGCGCCTTGCCTTGGGGCGTGATGTTGCGCGCCGCGAGCTCGGCGGCGTATTCGAGCAGGGCCAGCCGCACCTGGAACAGCTCGATGAGCTTGCCCTTGTCGAGCTCGACAATGCTGACCCCGCGCCAGGGCGCACGCTCGGCAATGCCGTCGGCCACGATCTGCTGCAAGGCCTCACGCGTCGGCCCGTTGGAGATGCCGAACTCCTGCTGCAGCGCCGATTCGCGAATGCGCTCACCCGGTTTGTAGACACCCTCCATCACGCGCTTGCGCAGCACATCGGCCAGCCAGTCGGCGCGCGTCGCGCTGGGCATGGTGTCAACGGACAGGTCATCGCGTTCGCTGCTGCTGCCCGCGCTGGTGTTGAAGTTCGTCATGGCTCGTCTGGCATCCTGTGATTGATTTATTTGAAGTATCGGTCCTGGTAGGTAAGTTCATCCACGGGTTGCTTCAGCGCCCAGTCACCGAGTTCTTCATGGCGGGCAAACCAGACGTCGGGGTGTTTTTTGAAGTACTTCAGGATCTGGTCAAACACCGACACAATCATCGGCCGGCCACCGAAATGCGCATGCAGCGTGACGACCAGCAGGCTGCCGGGCTCGTTGTTGTAAAGGTAGTCAAAGGTGTTTTTGTAAACGTCCATCAAGTCGTTCGGGCTGGAGCGCAGCACGCGGCTGTCGGTGAAGTCGCTGTTGGGCACGCCGGCAATGATGCCGCTGGCGGTCTGTACCTTGTGCGGCACATCGGTGTAGGTCACATCGGCATGCCACTTCAGGCCGGCCCTGGCGAGGAAACCCGCGGTCTCCGGCGTGAATGCCAGCACCGAGCTGAGCCAGCCGGTCGGGCGTTTGCCGCCGACCGAGGTCAGGATGTCGAGCGACTTGTTGATCGTCGACTGCTGCTCTTCGTCAGACATATAGGTCAGCAGGCCGTCCTGCGTGTAGTTGTGGCCGCCCAGGTCGTGGCCTGATGCGACGATTTGCTTGACCGATTCGGGCGAGATTTCAGCGCAGCGTGCGTTGGTGAAGAAGGTGGCCGGCACCTGGTTGTCATCCAGGTTGCGGATGATGCGCCAGATGCCGTTGCGCGTGCCGTAGGTGGACCAGGCCTTGCCGGCATGGTCAACGGTGCCGGGCTTGAGGCCGGTGGCCTGCACGGTGTACGAAGGCGCCTTGCCTTCAGACCATGTTTCGTACATCACGGTCACGGCGACGGCGATGCGTTTGCCGTTGGGCCAGTTTTGAGCTTGGGTCATGGTTTTTCCAGTTCCAGAAAGAAAGTTAAAAGTGCAAATCAGCCCATCGTGGGACCTGAAGCCTGCCCGCCGCCATGGATGGTGGTGCATGCCATTGCAGTACAGATCCTCAATTTCTGGTTAAAGTTTAATCATTAATAATGATGTAAATCAGCGGGTTTTCCCTGAAAGCAGCGCATTCATCGCGGCACACCGCCCAACGCAGCGCAACCTCAGAGGTGCGCCTCAGATTAATACTGCTACGTATTTCATAGCTATTCACGCCTGTATTTATTAGCTCTGAGTCACTTTTTATACATAAAACAAGGCATTTCCGGCTTGAAAAACGGCTTGAGGGCCTTGCGGAACTGCAGGCACAGGCATTAAAAACAGCTGTTATAGCTAATATGGCTGTTATTTTTGGCGGTTAAAATTCATCTGCGCTCAATATTTACATGGCTTTTTAGCTATTGTTTTTATAGCTATTTTTCAAACTGTCACCTTGAAGCCGTTCGGTGCGCGGCCCTCACCGCCTGACGAAGATCTGTAACAACAGGTCCGTATCGTTGTAAATTCAGAGAATGGCAAACTTTGTCGCACCGCGGCATCGCAGCCCTGACAAGGCACAAGCCCCGAGTGCATACGAAACAAAGGAAAACATGAAGCGGTTTGTCGTGGTCTTGGGTCTGGTGGTCTCCGGTGCGTGTATGGCGCAAGCAGACGACTGGCTGACCATCATGGGCAACAAAACCGACCCGGCCGTTGACACCATTGAGGTCAATCCGAGTCCTGTCAGCATGACAGAAGACCACCGCGTCATGAAGATCCGCGTCAGCCGGTCCATGCAGAGGACCAACTGGGACGGCATCCCCTTTCGCTCTTACCAGGCCACCGTTGATTTCGACTGCGAGAACAAGGTCGGCAACTTCCAGCAGATCAGCTACTACCGCCAGCCGCTCTGGGCCGGCGAGCCCCACGTCACCACCAACTACAGCAAGGCCGACCCCAGGGTGATGCAGTTTCGGGGCGTGGTGCCCAACCCGGTGGAGCGCATCGTACGCGCTGCATGCCGTCCGCTGGCACGCTGAACGCCAAGCTGCGAGGCACAAAGCCAGCGCCTTACAATTGCGGCACGCGGGTGTAGTTCAATGGCAGAACGGCAGCTTCCCAAGCTTCATACGAGGGTTCAATTCCCTTCACCCGCTCCACGCATTCCACAGTACCGTCAATGCAGTTGACGTTACACGTTTCCCAATAACCGCCTGAAGAACTTCAAGTGGGACTTGAGAAGCCAGCGCCGTCAGCCGAACTTCAGATTCACGTTCTTGGTGTAGGTGAACTCGATCAGCTCGGCAAAACACTCCTCACGTCCTATGCCCGACTGTTTGACACCACCGAAAGGCGCACCCATGAAGTGCTGACTGGCGTTGTTGATCCAGACGTAGCCGGTGTGGATGCGTTTGGCAGCGCGGTGGGCGGTGTTGAGGTTTTGTGTCCAGATGGAGCCGGTCAGGCCGAAATCGACGCCGTTGACGTCCTTCCACAAGGTGTCTTCATCGCTCCACTTGAAGACGGACATGACGGGGCCGAAGACTTCTTCCTGTGCCAGGCGCATGTGCGGTTTCATGTCTGCAAATACCGTTGCCTCGTAAAAGAAGCCATCCTTCAGTGCTGCATCGTCCGGCTGTTTGCCGCCGCAGACCAGTCGCCCGCCGTCCTCAATGCCCTTGGCGACATAACCCTTCACCTTCTCAAGTTGCGCGCGGCTGACGAGCGAGCCCATGGTAGTTTTCGGGTCGGTCGGGACGCCGGGCTTGTGGCGCTCGGGCAGGAGCTTGATGACTTTCTCCAGCACCTGATCGTGGATGGACTCATGCAGGAACACACGGCTGGTGGAGCCGCAGCTCTGGCCTGACCAGGTGAAGTTCATGCCGGCGATGATGCCGTTCACCAGCTTGTCGAGGTCAGCGTCGGGGTAAGCCACGAGCGCGTTCTTGCCGCCCAGCTCAAGCAGCACGGGCTTGAGGTTGTCCGATGCCGTCTTCATCACGGCCTTGCCGGTGGGCACACCGCCAATCAGCGTGATCTTGCGGACCAGCGGGTGCCTGCCCAGAGCCTCGCCGCATTCACGGCCACCGCACAGAAAATTGGCAACCCCGGGCGGAAAGACATGACCCACCAGTTCTGCCAGCCGCAAGGTTGAAAGCGGTGCCTGATCAGGCGCCTTGATAACCACGGTGTTGCCGGCTGCCAGCGGCGCAGCCAGACGCGCAGCTGCAAACATGAAGGGGTGGTTGTACGCGACGATGCGGACCACTACGCCGAGTGGCTCCTGCACGGTGTAGTTGAAGTTGCCATCACCCATGGGAATGGTCTCGCCCTTGATTTCGGTCGCGAGGCCTGCAAAGTATTCCAGGCAATCGGCTGCGAAACCGGCGTCATGCGCAAGGGCTGACACCGGGTTGCCGTTGTTCAGCGAATCAAGTTGCGCCAGCGGCATCGCATGCTCACGCAGCACCGCAGCGGCCTTGCGCAGGTAGCGACCACGCTCGACAGGCGGTGTTGCGGCCCACGCCGGGAAGGCGGCCTGGGCGGCCTGCACCGCGGCATCAACGTCCTGTGCATCAGCGATGGGCGCGTTGGTGATGGCTTCGTTATAGGTGGGGTTGATGGTGTCGGCATAAACGCCGGCCTTCGGGGCGTGCCAGGCGCCTCCGTAATAAAGGCCGCGTTGCGTCGGCAGGATGCCGGCGGGAATGTCTTTTGCACGCATGTTTTATGGTCCTGAAGAAATCGGCTGGCCGGCCATTAAAACTGGCGGGCCCCAAAAGAAATAAATATCAGCTTATTCGGATCGCGTCAGGCCCGCAGTCATGGCTGCGCTATAGCCCGTGCTGACGATCACATCAAGCACGATGGCCTTGCCGCCACGTACAACTTTCACCGCCTCGGCCAGCGCCTTCTCAAGCCCGGCACCCGTCTCTATCGGGCCGATGCCCTCCATGCCCTGGCCCCGGGCCATCATGGCGAGGTCGGGCGCCGGGTTGCTGATGCGCTGGCCAATCCATTTGTTTTCAACCGGTCGGCCGCGCTGGCGCGCCACGCGCTCCTGGTGCACTTCGTCATTGAAGAAGGAGCGATTGTTGACGACGATGATGAGCACGGGGATGTGTGCGTTCGATGCTGTCCACAGTGCATTGACGCCCATCATGTAGTCGCCGTCACCCATCACGGCAACCGGCAATCGGTCAGTGCCCTTGAGCGCGAGTGCCGCGCCTATGGAAACGCCCGGGCCGGCGCCGACGCCGCCGCCGCCTTCGTAACCCAGGTAATCCAGCGGGTGTTCAATGTCCCACATCTCGCCGCTCCAGCTGAGCGGCGCGCGAATCAGGCTGACCGTCAGGCCCTTGACCGCTGCTTTCAGCGCCTTTGAAACCATGGGCACCGTGAGAGGCGCACCCTGGATCAAATCAGGCACCGCAGGGATGGGCGGCCGCGGATGCGCCACGAGCTTGCGGGGTTTGACGCGCTCTGTCAGCAGCTTTACCACCGGCTCGGGCTCGCACATCATGTAGACATCCATGGGCGGCAGGCCCTGGTGGTCCATGCTCCAGCCGTTGTGGATGTACTGGTCAACCGACACCTGGATGACCTTGCTGCCGATGGTTTCGTTACCCCAGGCCTGCTTCAGCGTGCCGGCCAGATCAGTCCAGTCCAGGCTGAGCACCACGTCCGCATCTTTCAGCACCGCCATCGCGCCGGCCGACAAAAAAGTGCCTGCAGGTGCCGCATACAGCGGGTGCGTCGTCGGGAAGGCTGCTCCGACCTTCAGGTCGGTCAGCACTTCAGCATTGAGCTTTTCAGCCAGCTTGATGCGGTCCGCCCAGCCTTCTTCGCTGCGCGAGACACGACCCATCAGAAGAACAGGACGGCGTGCATTGGACAGCAGTTGCGCGGCCTCTTCAACCGATTCATCCGAAGGGCGCGCCGGGGGCGCGGGCTTGTAGCGCGCGTAGTCAGGCAGCTTGGGCCGCGACTCCAGTTTTGACTCCTGTAGCGCTGCATCAAAACAAACATAGACCGGACCTTGCGGCGCGGTGGTGGCGATTTGCAGGGCACGCAGCAGGGCTTCCTGTGCGGCGGGTATCGAAGCGGGTTGTGCATCCCACTTGATGAAGTGGCGAATCAGCGCCGCCTGGTCTTGTGCGGTGTGAATCCAGTCAATCCACGGCCGGCGCTTGGCAGCATCGACAGGGCCGGTGGCGCCCAGCACGATGACCGGCATGCGGTCGGTCCATGCATCAAAGATGCCCATGGAGCCATGCATCAGGCCGACGTTGCTGTGCAGGATGGCGCACAGCGGCTTGCCGGTGACCTTGGCATAACCCTGTGCAATGGCGACGGCGTGCTCCTCATGCAGCACCACAATCATCTGCGGCTTTTCATTGCCGAGATGATTCACGAGGCTGTCGTGCAGACCGCGAAAGCTCGCACCCGGGTTCAGCAGGACATAAGGAATGTCCATCGCCCGCATCATGTCGGCTATGGCGTCACTGCCCCAGACGGTTTCGTCAGGTTGGGATGGCTGGGGAATATCGCGGCGAACCAGCGGTATTGCGTGCATGGGCGGCTTGGAAAGGTCGGTCATGAAAGTCCAGGAATAAAAGTCTGTGAGGATGATGGGAGCGAGAGTCAGCAGGATGAAAAGTCGTAAGGGTCAAACCGCCAGCCGCGGGACTGGCTTTGCCAGACCGCAGGCGACGGCCCCTTCGGAGCGCAGGGCGCTACACGCAGTGAGCAAATGTGGGGGCCACATAGCTATTCAGGAACGATGTTTGCGGCCTTGATGACGGCAGCCCAGCGTTTCTGGTCGCTGGCGATCAGCTTGTTGAAGTCGGCCGCACTGCTGCTCTCAGCGTAGATGCCCTGCTCTGCCAGCTTGCTCTGCACGTCAGGCAGCGCCAGGGAGCGGCGCAACTCGGCATTAAGCTTGTTGATGATGGCCGGGGGCGTTTTGGACGAAGCCACCATGCCGATCCAGATATCGCTTTCATATTTGGGTACGGTCTCGGCAATCGTCGGCACATCGGGCAGCAGCGCCAGGCGTTTGGTCCCCGTGGTGCCCAATGCACGCAGCTTGCCACTGCGAATATGCGGCAAAGCCGTATTGAGCGGGCAGAACATGATGTCAACCACACCGCCCAGCATGTCGACCATCGCCGGTGCAGAACCCTTGTACGGGATCTGGGTCATGCGCGTGCCGGTCATCGATTTGAAAACTTCTGCCGCCATGTGCTGGGGGCTGCCGGAGCCGGCCGATGCGTAGGTGATGCGGTCTGGCCTGGCCTTGGCCTGCGTGATGAGCTGATCCACATTTTTGGCCGTCACGTTCTGTGACACCACCAACACCATGGGCACACGGCCCATCATGCTGATGCCCTGCAGGTCTTTCAGCACATTGAACGGCAGCTTGGGGTAAAGCACCGGGTTGACAGCCACCGTCTGGTTGGGCGCGACAGCAATGTAATAACCGTCACCCTCCGTCTTGGCCATGAACTCCGTAGAGATATTGCCGGCGGCGCCGGGCTTGTTTTCAACGATCACCGGCTGGTTGAAGGACTCGGACATTTTCTGTCCGAGCACACGTGCCAACACATCATTGGACCCACCAGGCGGCAAAGGAACAATGATGCGGATAGGTTTGTTTGGGTAGTCGGCTTGCGCCAGTGCCAACGGGCTGGCGAGGGTGGCACCAGCTGCGAGGGCGCAGCTGGCAAGCAGCGAAAGACGGCGATTGATGATCATGTTTGTCTCCTGTATTTATGGGTGCACGCGGGCATCCTAGTGAATGCCGAACAATCATTCAATCTTGAACTTTGAATCAATGTGACCGTAAATATCACTTCATCCGGGTTAACCCGGCAGGCCTGTTGCCCGGAGTGGTCTTCTAGACGAGCTTGACTGGCACAGGCTCAACAAACTTGGCGCGCGGACGCAGCAAGGTGCCGGCTGCGCGCTGCTCCTGCACATGGGCCACCCAGCCCGCAAGGCGACCCAGCGCAAACAATGCGGCAGGAGCCTGAGGCGGCAGGCCCATGGCGCGGGTCAGCACCACCAGCGCGAACTCCTGGCGCGGAAACAACCCGGTGCTGGCCTGCATCTCATCGACGAACTGAAAGATGGCACGTGTCTGGCGAGTTTGTCGTTCACGCCTGCGCGCGATGTCCAGCAATTGGGCTGCACGCGGATCCCCCTTGGGATAAAGCGGGTGGCCAAAGCCGGGCACACTCTGCCCCTTTGCATGGAGCTGCCCCGCACGTTTGAGCAGTACCGACTTGCTGCCGGGACGGCCAAGGAAATTCTCGACACGGTCGTACATGCGGCCCACATCCACGCCCGATGTCGCGCATAACGCAGCAGACAGGCAGCTGTGCAGTGTTCCGCCTGCAGATGCCACCACACGCGCACTCAGGGTGCCTGGCGGCAGTTCATGATCGGCCATCAGGATCAGGATGGCACGCAGGGCTTCACTGTTTTCCGCGCTGGCAGGTATGCCCAGCGCATGCGTCAGGCCAGCCACAACTGACTGGCCCTTTTGCATGGGAATGTATTTTTTCGTCAGCCCGGCGAAACCGCAGCAGGCGACCACGGTTTGCATGATTTCACGCGCTGCCGGCAAGGTCTGCCCCTGCGAGAGACGATCCACCACGGAGCCACGCCGCATGCCCAGCAACAGGACCACCAGTGAAAAGGACTCGAGGACGTTGTCCCCCGCACGCAACGTCGCAAGTGTTTGCGCCAGCCTGACCAGCCCCGCGGAAGGCTTGCGCACCGGCCACGCCGCAGTGCGCGTGTCCAGCTCTCCCGTCCAGAGCAGTTCAGCAACGGCCTCGAACGATGCGCTCGAACGAACAAGGTCGGCAGCGAGCCATCCGCGATAACGCGGCCCTTCAGGGGTAATTTCCGTAATCGATGTCGGGAAGATCGGCTCGCCCCAATTCATCGCCGAAGCAGCAACGGCACCATGACCTGAACGCGCCAGCGAGCGCATTTCGACGCGAGCGACATCTTCGCGAAGGTAGAGCTTTTCCTTGAGTCCTTTTTGGGAGATGCTGCGTATCCAGCCGCGACTGACATAGGCATAGAGCGTCTGCGCACGGACGTTCAGTATCTTCATGGCCTCGGCGGCCGATGCATAGTCGCGGCTCAGCTGTTTGTCGCTATCGTCCATGCAGTTGACTCCAGTCCGCAAATGCGGCCCGCTACTTTAGCGCAACACGATGATGAAAATACCCAGCAAGGTCAGGGCGCTGCCGCCGATGACAACAGGCGTCATGTCACCCTGGTTTTTGAAGAAAAGATAGCTCAGGGGGAAAACCAGCAGGGGTGTGCACAGCGTCAGAAGGGTTGCAATTGACAGCGGTATGTACCGCATGGCGGCGATGCCGAGGATCTGTCCGGAAATTGTGCACACACCGAGTGCTGCATAAAGCCATACACCGCTGCGGCTGGCTGTTTTGAAGCGCTGCAGCAGCTGCATCTTGGCCGGCGTGAATGCAAGGTGCAGCAACAGGCCGCAGGTTGCTCCAAGAAATCCGCCCAGCACGGGTTCATTCCACTCACGGACACCCGCCCCCCGCAAGAGGTTGCCTACGGCATAAGCCAGTGAACTGCCCAAACCCAGTACAAGAATGGATGTCGGCAGGAAACCTGCCGGTGCCTTCTCAACTGCAGCATTTGCAGATGGCTTTTTCCAGAAAAAGCCTGGCGTGTAGCTCACCAGCATCAGGCCGCTTATGGCGAGCACGATGCCAAACACAACCAGCGCACTCAGGCGTTCTCCCAGAAGCACCCAGGCCATCAATGCCGTAAACAGCGGACTGCTGACCTGGAATATGCTGGCTTTGGCGGGACCAAAACGAATGACGGCTTCGTAGAAAAACCAGCGCCCAAAGTAGGTTGCAAATACGCCTGCGCCCAAAAACATCCAGAAGGCATATGCATTCCAGCCCACGCTGCCCTGTCGCAGTGACAACTGCACAAGAAATGCAAGACCCGAAAACACCACGTTGACTGTGGTCGCGACCAGAAAGCCAAGGCCAAGATCAATGCGCCTTGATGCAACTTTGGTGACCAGAATGCCACTGGTAAAAAACAGCAAGGCACCCAGCGCGAGGCCATAACCCAGGATGGCATCAGACATCAGTGCGCGCCTTGTTGGTGGTCGGCGACGTCAGATCTTGAAAGCTTCAAGCGCCTCGGGCGCAAAGAGTTCTTCAGGCTTGAGCAGGCGTTTTGAAAGACCCTGCTCAAAGTGGTAGCGCAGGAAAGTGCGCAGGGTTTCCTCATTCTTCTCAAAACCGTAGGGCCAGAAATCCTCACCCATTTCTTTTTTGACCTGTTCGACGTGAGAAGTCAGCCATGGCAGCATCGCCTTGAGCGCCGCGGTCTCGTACAGGTCTTCATAGGTACGCTTTTGCGATTCTTCAAGCGCTTTCATCATGGAGCGCGCCACCCAGCGGTTGGCCTCATACACATCGCGGCGAATGGCGACGGTGTGCATGATGGGGAATATTCTGGTCTCCCTGAAGTAATTGCGCTCAACCTGCTCGTAATCTTCAAACAGGCGCTTGACCTTGCCACCACCCTTGAGAAAGCTCGAAGGCATACGGGCTGTGTACAACGCATCAATCTCTCCATCAAGCAGCATCTGGGCCAGCGTCTGCTCGGGGCCAATGCTGTGCACCCTGATATTGGGTGGCAGGTCCAGCTTGATCTTTTCAGAACGGCCCGGCTCTTCTTCACCGCCGGTGTAGTAGGTCACGCTGTCGACAGGTACGCCGTAGTGGTCGGACAGGATGCCGCGAATCCAGACGGGTGCCGTCATCTGGTACTCAGGGTTGCCGATTTTTTTCCCGATCAGGTCTTTTGCTTCGCGGATGCCGGAGTTCGCATTGACGTAAATGCAGGAATGGCGAAAGAAACGCGAAGGAAAAACAGGAATCGCCACAAACGGCCGGGGATCCCGGGACATGGACACGCTGTAGGAAGACAACGACATCTCGGCAATGTCAAACTCCTTGTGCCGCAGCATGCGAAAGAAGGTTTCTTCAACAGGCATGTTGAGGTAATTGAGATCAATGCCATCAGGCTGCACGCTACCGTCCATCAGGGCACGGGTGCGATCGTAATTCCAGCAGCCGAAGGTAAGTTTGAGTTTTGACATGTATGCGCGAAAAAAAGAAAAAGGGAGAGAGAGAAAGAAAAATCGTACAAAGGAAAACGCCCTGCCGCTGCCTTGCCGCTTACTCAGGCTTGATGCCGGACGCGACAATCGCTTTGGCCAGACGCTCGTTTTCGCCCACGATGGCCCGGCCATAGTCAGCAGGGCCACTGCCAATGGGCTCGATGCCCGCGTTGTTCAGCGTCTGGATGACCTCGGGCATTTTTGCGATCTGCGCCATTTCGGAGCTGATGCGTTCGATGGCGCTGGCAGGTGTGCCTGTGGCTGCCAGCACGCCAACGATGGGCGCAAAGTCAAAACCGGGGATGGTCTCGGCAATGGCTGGCACGTTCGGCTCCTGGCTGGAACGCTGGGCCGCGTTGTTGGCGAGCAGCTTGACCTGTCCAGCCTTCACAAAACCCGACAGTGAAGGCAGGGCTGAAAACAGCACTTCCACCTGGCCACCGATGAGCGCGGGAACAGACTGGCCAGTACCCTTGAAAGGCACATGTGTGATCTGCAGGCCCAGCGATGCCTTCAATGCTTCCATCGTGAGATGGTGTGTGCTGCCTATGCCGGATGAGCCATAGTTGAGCGTACCGGGTTTAGCCCTCGCCAGTGCGATAAATTCCTGAAACGTATTGACAGGGACCTTGGGATGCACGGCAAGGTACAGGGGCGCACGTGCTGCGAGCGACACGGGCACGAAGTCGCGTTTGTAGTCGTAACCCAGGTTTTTATAAATGGCCGGGTTGATGGAGAACATCGAGCCGTCGGTCACGAGGAAGGTGTAGCCATCTTTCGGTGCCGTCGCCAGCACCTGCGCAGCGACTACGCCGTTGGCCCCAGGGCGGTTATCCACCACCACAGACTGGCCCAGCCGCTCACCTAGGCGCTGCGCAAAAATGCGCGCCACCGTGTCGGGCAGGCCACCTGCTGCATACGGCACCACAAACTTGATCGGCCTGTTGGGATAGGCGCCCTGAGCGGTGGCGGCCAGAGGCAGCAATGAGCCCGCCGCCAGCATGAGGCTGGCCAGGGTGAGAAGGCGGCGTGATGTTTTCATGGTTTGTCTCCTGGTTGTTTTATTGTGAGGCGTGATGCGGGCAGCAAGGCGGCAAGAGCAGTCACCGGCGGTCAAGCTGGCTCAGGTTGAATAAGACGGCTCCAGTGCCGGCTCTTTCTTGTCCCAGACGTAGCTGCCCGGGAAGGCACGCCAGTCGCTGGTCTTGGGGATGATGGCCTGATACGCCACCACGCTGGACGGAATGCGCAAGCCTCCCGTGCCGATGGCGGGTGCACCCGCCTGGAAGGCGCGCACAGCCTCGAGCATCTGTTTGCGGAACTCCACCACGGCCATGTCGCTGGCACCCAGCCGCTCATGGGTGCGATCAGCAATCGGCCCCATGGTGACCCACATGGCGATGTCCTGATTGGGAAAACCCGTGATACCGGTAAAGTTGCCGGCCTTCATCGCATCGCGGTCCTGCCAGAAATTGTTGGCGCGATTCCTGAGCGGTACATATTTATCGTCAAGGTCAGGGCCGATCTGCTGACCCAGGAACTTGCGCCAGGTGTTGGTGTCCGGCGTGGTGTCGGGATGGCCCCAGGCGATGAAATAAAACGCCGTGTTCGTGTCGTCCATGGGCACGTTGATGTTGGCCACGTTGTACAGGTTATTGGGCGGTATCAGCACGGCCGAAGGCGCGACAAAAACGGTAGAGCGGATGTAGTCATTGACCGCTGCATTCTTGATGGGACGGCGTATCGCTGCATAGCGGAAACCGTAATCGCCCCTTTCCACCTGCATGCGCGGCGCCTTGTCAGTCGATGGTCGCAGCCAGTTGGTGTCGGTGGCCTCGGCGCCTTCAACGCGTGCAGGCACCATGTCGGAGGAGTGCAGGCTGGAGCTGTGGGCGGAGTCAATCGCACCCTCAAGAATCTGCGCCCAGTTGCAGGGAATCAGCGCCTTGGCAATCGTGACTTTGGCATCTGCCGTGGGCGCCCAGGCCGGCGGCACAAACTCGGGCATGGTTTCTTTCGGGCCCATATAGGCCCAGACGAAACCGCCCCACTCCTGAACCGGGTAGGCCAGGTGTTTGACCTTCTGCGCAAAGCCGCTGGCCACAGGCTCGGAAACCATCTCGAGCACATTGCCCTCGACGTCCATTTTCCAGCCGTGGTACAGGCAGCGCAGGCCGCAGTCTTCGTTGCGACCGAAGACCAGGGAGACACGGCGGTGCGGGCAATACTCATCCATCACACCGACACGGCCATTGGTGTCGCGAAACACCACCAGGTCCTCGCCAAAAATGCGGGCCTTGACAGGCGTGCCATCTGGCTCGCTGACTTCTTCAATCAGGCAGACGGGCGTCCAGTGGCGGCGCATCAGCTGGCCCATGGGGGCCTGGCCCTCTACACGGCACAACAACTCATTTTCTTCGTGGGTCAACATGGCATATCCTTCAAGCGGATGAAACGGGAGTCTTCCAGAAATTGCTTGCCAACCAGGGGCGATGGCATTATTCTTAGAATCCTAAGATTATCCCGCAACATCGGGTTTGTCAAGAATATTCACGGAGACCAAGATGAGCGTTAACCCTGAACCCGGGGCTGCAGCCGGGGCCGCAGAACCTGCCTTTTTCAAGGTCAAGGTAGCACAGAAAAAGAAATTGGCAGAGGGTATTTACCTGTTTGAATTGCGCGATCCCCAAGGTGCAGGATTGCCGGTTTTCACCGCGGGCTCGCACCTGACGGTCGAGGTACCCATGGGTGCACGGCGCAACTATTCACTCTGCAGCAACCCCGCCGACCGGGATTTTTACCAGATAGCCGTCAAGCGTGATGCCAGCGGCCGCGGCGGTTCCATCAGCATGGCTGATGACGTCAACGAAGGCGACATGCTGTCTATCAGCGCACCACGCAACAACTTTGAGCTGCACCCACGGGCAAACAAATTCCTGTTTGTGGCCGGCGGCATAGGCATCACACCGATTCTGTCGATGATGCGCCACCTGAAAGCCCAGGGTAACGATCAGTTCAAGCTGATTTACTGTACACGCGACCCTGAAAGCACTGCCTTCCTCGAAGAGCTGCAGGGGCCTGAATTTGCAGGCAAGGCAGAGGTCCACCATGACCACGGCGACATCAACAACGCCCTCGACTTCTGGCCGGTTTTTGAATCACCCACTGGTGCCCACGTTTATTGCTGCGGTCCGCGCGGCCTGATGGATTCCGTCGCAGACATGTCGGGGCACTGGCCATCGGGCGCCGTGCATTTTGAAAGCTTTGGCGTCGATGCCAGCGCCTATGCGGCCAACACGGCTTTCACGGTGCGCCTGCAGAAGAGAGGCGAAACGGTTCAGGTCGGTACAGGGCAGTCCATCCTGGAGGCGCTCCGCGGCGCGGGCGTGCGTGTGCCCAGTTCATGCGAAAGCGGTACATGTGGCTCCTGCAAGACGACTTTGCTGGCAGGTGAAGCGGAACACCGCGACATGGTCCTCAGCGATGAGGAAAAAGAAAACCACATCATGGTCTGCGTGTCGCGCGCCAAATCAGCTGAACTTGTACTGGACC
Source organism: Pseudomonadota bacterium (assembly GCA_040390295.1). Lineage (GTDB taxonomy): Bacteria > Pseudomonadota > Gammaproteobacteria > Burkholderiales > Burkholderiaceae_C > Polaromonas. The sequence continues at coordinate 22,948 of JAZJYR010000014.1, read as the reverse complement.
TATGAGCAACAAAACAGGCAAACTGAAGATTGGCGTGGCCGGCCTGGGCCGCGCCTTCACGCTAATGCTGCCGACCTTTACAGCTGACGACCGCGTCACACTGGTCGGCGCAACCGATCCGATTGCTGCAGCCCGTGCGCAATTCGAGAAAGACTTCAGCGCACCCACGTTTGACGCCATCGAAGCGCTGTGCACAAGCCCGGACGTGGATGTTGTCTATATCGCGTCGCCGCACCAGTTCCACGCCGACCATGCGTGCATCGCCGCCTCACACGGCAAACACATCCTGGTTGAAAAACCGATGGCACTGTCGATGGATGAATGCACCCGCATGATTGATGCCGCGAAGCAGGCAGGCGTGTACCTGATCGTTGGGCACAGCCACAGTTTCAACACGCCCATCAAACGTACGCGTGAGCTGATCGACAGCGGTCTTTATGGCGCCGTCAAGATGATCACAGCGATGAATTTCACCGACTTCCTCTTTCGCCCACGCAGGCCTGAAGAGCTGGACACCAAAGCCGGCGGCGGCGTTATCCACAGCCAGGCAACCCATCAGATTGACATCATTCGCCTGTTGGCGGGTGGCCAGACCACATCGGTGCAGGCCCATACCGGCGCATGGGATGCAAAGCGCCCCACCGAAGGAGCCTACAGCGCGCTGCTGGGATTTGAAAACGGTGCGTTCGCGACTGCGATCTATAGCGGTTACGGACACTACGACTCCGACGAATTGCTGGGCAACATCGGGGAAATGGGCCAGCCCAAATCACCGCAGGACTACGGCGCTGCCCGCAAGCGACTGCAGAGCGCACCAGATGCCGAGGAAGAAACGCGACTGAAAGCAGCGCGCAACTATGGCGGAAGCCTCTATGCAGGCCAGCCAGCTGCGCCAGGCAAACCCCTGGCCCACCAGCATTTCGGCCACCTCATCGTGGGTTGCGAAAAGGCGGATCTGCGCCCAACACCTTCAGGCATAGAAATTTTTGCGGATAACCAGCGTAGCTTTGAGGCATTGCCAGCGCCTTCCATACCCCGCAGCGAAGTCATTGATGAGCTGTATGGCGCCGTCATTGAAGGCCGTGCACCGTTGCACAGCGGTGAATGGGCAAGGGCCACAACAGAGGTGTGCCTGGCTATCCTGGACGCTTCGCGCAGCCATACCCTGCAGGTCCTGCATCATCAGGTAGCATTGCCTCGCAATGAAAACAGAAACCCATAACATCCTCCGGCACTGGCGGGAGGCGGTCCCCAATGACCGCATGGCCCACCTCATACGTGATACCGAGCGGGCTTTCAGACGTGCACTTCAGATCAGGCTGGCCGAGTATGGCGTGCCTTTCGGGCACTGGAGTTTCCTGCGCATCCTGTGGGAGGCCGATGGCCTCACACAAAAGGAACTCAGTGTGCGCGCCGGCGTGATGGAACCCACAACCTTCGCCGCCATGAAGGCCATGGAAGCACAGGGTTACATCGTTCGCAAGCAGCTGCCGACCAACAAGAAAAACATTTATGTGCACCTGACCGAAGCCGGGCGCGGACTCAAAAAACGCCTTGTCCCGATGGCGGAAGACACCAACCGCATCAGCACACGGGATGTCAGCATGCAAGATCTGGCCACCACACGCAAGGTTCTTTTGTCCATGATTGACAACCTTGCAAAAGATGAACTCGAACGCATCGAACTTGAACAGGCCGTCAAGGCCAGTAAAAAAGCCAGCGGCAAGGCTGGCTGATTTCTGCAAATGGCAGGCCGTTCCGGCCAAGCCGACTTCTCATCCTCAGTCGAGCAGGCGTCGCTGCTCCATCCAGTCGATGTAGCTTGTCGCGGCCAACGCCAGAAGGTCGGGCTGGCCGACAAAATAATGCGTGGCGCCCTTGATGCACTGCATGGTCTTGTCAGCGCTGCCCGCCGCATCATAGATGCGCTGCGTATGCGGTTGCGGTACGGCATCGTCCGCGCTGTGCTCGATGGCCAGCATGGGCACCGATATACCCGCGGCGCTTTTCTCGCCATGCGCATTGGTCTCGGGTGACCACTGCGACATCCATGAACGCAGTGTTGAAAACCGCGCCGAACCCACAGGCCCATTGTTCACGGTTTCAGGGTTGCCCATGAAGCAGGTACCTATCGGCCTGTCATTGGGATCAATCGACGCATCCAGGAAACGCGGCTCGGCCATGGTTCGGTGCGTGACAAAACCACGTTCCATTTCAAGGCCACCCTTTTTGCGCAGATCTTCGAGTACCTGCCTGACCCAGTCGGTGCGCCTGCGAATACGCGCCTGTTGCCCGGCGCGGAATTTTTTCAGAAATTCAGCGGTGTAAGGCGGCTTGATTTCGGGGTTGTAGAGATTGAGCTCCGGGTCCACCCGGTCCGGATCGTTTTCATCGATGACGGATGGATCGATCCAGTCAGCCAGCACAACAGCGCGCGAGATGTGCGCCGCCTGGAAAATAAAGCCATCAGCCGGAATCAGGTCAGCCGCCATGATGTTGCACGGATCGCCCGCAGGCGTGTGCGTGACGCTGGGGTTTTCTGCCTGCGACTGATAGAACAGGGACAGCGAGCCGCCACCGGACCAGCCGGCCATGACGATTTTTTCGTAGCCCCAGACTTCCTTGGCATGGCGCACATAGGCGCCGAGGTCGACCACCACGTTTTCCATGATGAGGGCACTGTCGTTGCGGGCATAGCGGCTTGCTGCGCAAAGCACATGCACGCCACGCTCGGCCATGGCGCGCGGCATGGGCAGCAGTTGCAGCGTCGACGCCGGATGCATGTAGATCACCAGCGTTTTGGACGGCCTGCCCCTGGGAAGGTAACGAATACCCTCCAGGTTGATCACGCCCTGGTTGCCGGCGAAGCCATAAACCTCCTTGAAGGTCGTTTTCTCGGCGAATTTGACGTGCACCCACTCGGCCTGAACCTCAAACTTCTGCGCTGAAGACATCAACAATATTCCTTGTTCTGGATAAAAAATCAGGCCGCTGCCGTCTCGCCAAGACGTGCTTTTTTGTCACGCATCCATTCATCACAGGCAGCGCGGGCATTCTTGCGAAAGGCTTTTTGCTCCTCTGCACTTGTGGTGTTGACCGTCAATTCCAGGCGTATGCCATTGGGGTCGAAAAAGTAGATCGAGCGAAACTGGCCTTCATGCAACTTGGGGCCCAACACTTCAACGCCGGCTGCTTCAAGGCGTTTCTTGGCTTCATCCACCTTGGCTTCGGATTCGACCTGGAGCGCCAGGTGGTTCACCCAGCCCGGGGTATTGGGCGAGGGCTCAGCCGCGGTGTTGTCACCGAGATCAAAAAATGCCACACAGCTACCGTCTGTCATCTCGAAAAACAGGTGTGCAAAGATGCCTTGCTCGCCAGTGCTTACAACATCACCGCGAACCACATGGGTCAAAGGCAGACCCATGATGTCTTCGTAAAAATGACGTGTTTCCTCGGCATCGCGGCAGCGATAGGCCACGTGATTGAGCTTGTTGACGGCTACAAAACTTGCCATGGTTTTCTCCTTGATTGTTTATGCAGCTGCGCGCTGCGTTGGTAGGTGTTGCGTCACCTGGTCAAGCCAGGCCTTGTCGCCTGAAAGCGAGCTCAATTCGGCGAGTGCTTCGTCCCGGGTCTGCGTCCAGCGCTCCACCACCCTGACATCGTCGCCATCGTGCTCTTGCCACGAAAACTCCAGACGTATGCCGTTGGGGTCCATGAAATAAACCGACCAGGTGCCGGCACCTACGGGTATCGGGCCGATGATGGGAACAGCGGCTGATTTGAGCCGCTCAAGCAGCTGGTTGAAGCGTTCTTCCGTCGTTGTAAAAGAGCAGTGCTGCATGGCAGCGATGGCATCACGGTCACCCTTGTCTTTTGCACCCTTGGGCATTTCAAAGAAGGCAACCATGGTGTCGCCGCCCGCGTCGAAGAAGTAATGGCGAAGATTCTCAAACGGCGGATTACCGCGATTACCGGTGCCTGTACCCAGTCCTGGCGGCACCTTGAGAGCGTGCACCAGCGGCATGCCCAGCACACGGGTATAGAAATCGATGGTCATTTTCATGTCATCGGTATTCAGTGCCAGGTGATGGACGCCGCGCGTCATGGGGTTTTCGGAATGCCGAAGCCGTGTGGATGCCTGTGTCATGTCAGTCCCTTTCTTTCAGGAATGAGTTTGCGCAAGATTGAAATAAAGCTGGCCCAGATCCGGCCGTGTCGCAAGGCTCGCACTGGCCTCGGTCAGGGCAATGCGGCCCTTGATCATCACGTAGGCGCGGCTGGTAAATGGCAGGGCGATGTCCAGCTTCTGCTCTACCAGCACCATGGTCAGCCCCGCATCACGCAGGGTGTTGAGCGTGCGGCGAATCTCCTCGACCACCTTGGGCGCCAGGCCGAGAAAAGGCTCATCAAGCAGCAAGACACGTGGCGACGACATCAGTGCGCGGCCGATGGCCACCATCTGCTGCTCGCCACCTGACAAGGTACCCGTCAGCTGGTGGCGCCGCTCTGCAAGGCGCGGGAACAGCTTGTAGACGTAGTCAAAGCGCTCCTGGACCGCTGCGGCATTGCGGCCGGCCAGCCGGACAGTGCCTAGGCGAAGGTTGTCCTCAACCGACATGGGCGCGAACATGCGACGCCCCTCCGGCACCTGCACCAGGCCATGGCCGACGATATCGTGCGTCGGCATTTTCACCAGGTCGTCGCCATCCATCAGGGCTCGGCCGCTGCGCTCACGCAGGGTGCCCGACAAAGCCGCAAGCAGTGTTGACTTGCCGGCGCCGTTGGGGCCAAGCAAGGCGATGGTTTCACCACGCGCGATCTGCATGTCCACGCCCTGTACGACGGGTCCGTGGCCATAACCTGCAAAAAGTCCGGAAATCTCAAGCATCGGCCAACGCCCCCACATCACCAAGATAGGCGGCGACCACCGCTGCATCGGCCTGAACTTCGGCGGGTGTGCCCTGCGCAATCTTGCGTCCGAAATTCAAAACCACCACGCGGTCGGCCAGCGCCATCAGGAACCGCATGTCGTGTTCGATCAACAGCACGGCGATGCCGCGCTGCGATATCTGGCGGATGATTTCCGACAGGCGCTCGCATTCATGCGGTGTCAGACCGGCCGCCGGCTCGTCAAACAGCATCAGCCTGGGCTCGGCTGCAAGGCCGCGCGCAATTTCAAGCAGGCGCCCCTGTCCGAACGACAGCGTCGCCACGTCGGCATCCCGCCATTCGCCGAGCCCAACAAAATCCACCAGTTCATCAGCCCGCTTGACCGAATCGGCTTCGGCTTGCGCTGCACTGCGCAATCCTGCGAGCACCTTCCAGAGGGATCCATGAAAACGGGTGTGCATTCCTACCATGACGTTTTCACGCACGGACATGCTGGCAAAGGGTTTGTTGTGCTGGAAAGTACGCACGATTCCACGTGCCGCCATTGCATGTGTCGGCAATCCTGCGAGGGACTCGCCATTGAAATGAAGGCTGCCAGTGGTCGCAGGCAGAGCGCCTGCAATCATGCTGAAGGTGGTACTTTTGCCCGCGCCATTGGGGCCAATGACGCCGAGGATTTCACCGGCGCGCACTTCGAGATCAACATCGGCCACAGCCTGCAGTCCACCGAAACGTTTGCCCAGCCCCTGCACTGTCAACAAGGCAGGATTGTTAGCCCCCACGCTTGTCACTGCGTGTACGTCGCTGCCCCCCGAGGTGGCTGCGCTTGCTTGGGGCGGCCCTACGCGACGCACGGCACTCATGATTTGCTCCTTGATGCACCGGCAGGACGCCTGCTGTTAATCCAGTCCCAGATGCCGATCACGCCCTTGGGCTGGAACAGGACGACAGCAACCATAAACACGCCAAACACCAGGGCGTGGTGATGCCCGATGATGGGCGACAACACCAGCGGCAGCATGTACAGCAGTACTGCACCAATAATGGCGCCCGCATGGCGGCCGCTGCCGCCCACAATCACCATGAACAGGAGCAAAAAGGAGTTCTGCAGGCCGAAGATGGGCGGATTGACGGTGTTGTCGACAAATGCGTAAACCATGCCCGCGATACCTGCCAGCGCACTCGTGATGGTGTAGGCCATGATCTTGGTGCGCGCCACATTGATGCCCATGGCCTTCGCGGCCTCGGAGTCATCGCGCACCGCACGGCAGGCCCGGCCAAACCAGGAGCGATCAAGACGCCAGAGTATGGCCAGTGTCGCGAGCATCAGCACCACAATCACCGCCGTATACCAGGGACCGCTCACCTGCTTGCCAAACACATTCGGCAAACGGTAATTGGCCAGCCCCCCCGCAGAGCCGGTGACCGAGCCGCCTTCGTCCAGCACCACGATGAACAGCTGCGCAAAGGCCAGCGTCGCCAGTGCAAGGTAAAACCCCTCCAGCCGTGTTGCGGGTATGGCCACGATCAGCGCCAAGACGACGCAGATCGCGATACCGGCCAGGATAGCCAAAGGTAGCGGCATGCCGACCTGGAAAATCAGGATCACGATGGCATAGGCGCCAATACCGTAGAAGGTGAAATGCGAAAACGCCACCTGTCCGGCAATGCCGAACAGGAAGTTGTAGCTCAGTGCCAGAGTGATCCACAGCAGCATCTTGCGGTAGACATCCGTCTGATAAGACCCCAGTGCAAAGCCAATGGCACAGAGTACAAGCGCCGTGACGATAAAACCAGCAAGCTGTTTCATGCCCTTGCCTCCCGCGCGCGCAGCAGGCCGGTGGGCCGCAGCAGCAGGAAAAGAATCAGCAACACCAGCGGCACGCCCATGGCAAGACCGGGCGGGATGGGTGCGTAACGCACCGTCAGCTGTTCGACAAAGGCCAGAATGATCCCGCCCAGCAGCGCACCTTCCACCCGGCCGACGCCGCCTATGACCAATGCCGTAAAGCCCTGTATCGCCAGCGGCAGGCCCATGAGGTAATGCGCAGAAACGTTGGGGGCCACCAGCAAGCCGGCCAGGCCTGCAACGACGCCGCTCGCGGCAAATGCGAATGCCGTGACGCGCCTCAGGTTGATGCCCATCAACGATGCCGCACGCCTGTCGATGGCGACAGCCTCAAATGACTTGCCCGCCAGCGTACGTTCAAAGAAATACCAGACCGCCACAAAAACCGCCAGCGTCACCACAATGATGAAAAAGCTCTGGTAGGAGCCCGCCACAGGGCCCAGCTCCAGCCGTCCGAAGCCGAAAGCAGGCGGCACCGGCTGAGGGTCGGGACCGATGCCGAGAGAGACGATTTCCCGAAAAACCACCAGCATGCCCAGCAACGCCAGGATGGGCGCGAGCGGCGGCGCACCGCGCTCGACCAGCGGGCGTACCGTCAGCCGCTCCGTGAGCCAGCCGATGGCAAACATTGCCAGGAGCGTCAGCGCCATGCCGACGGGATAGGGCAAGCCGGCCTGCGTCAGCAGCAGGAAGCCACCAAAGGCTCCGAGCATGGACCACTCACCCACCGCAAAATTAATGATGCCCGTGGGCCGCGTGATCAGCAGGTACGAAAGTGCTGCCAGCCCGTAGATGCATCCACTGGCCAGCGCACCGACGACCAGTTCGAGAAAGTCATTCACCTGATGCCCTTGTCATTGATTGTTCAAAAACCAAACCGGTTGCAGCGCCCTCCGCGGCAAGCACGCAACCATCCTGCCTGCAGGTAACTGGCCATAGGCTTCATTCCCGCCAGCCCTGCAGCAGCAGTCAAGTCTGGCGGGCCGCAGGACAGCCCGCCCATGTGCCTTACTTGATACCGACGTGGACGACCTTGCCCTGTTTGTCGCCTTCGTAGACACGGACCACCATGCCATTGGTGTCAAAACCGGTGCGCTTGCCGTCCGCAAAGCCATAAGCTGCATCGGTGCTGCCCATCACGCCCTTGAAGCCTTTGGTGGCCTGCATGGCGGCGCGGACTTTTTCCTTGTCGGTGCTGCCAGCACGCTTGATGGCATCGGCCACCATCATGACGCCGTCATAGCCGTAACCGATCAGGTTGTAAGGCTCGGTCCCGGTGTCCTTTTTATACGCATCAATGAACGTTTTGGTGGCGGGCTTGGCAGGGTCAAAGGCATCGACAAAGGTGATGCCATCGATCAGGCCCTTGGCCACCGTCATGTAGACAGGCACCGACAGGTTGTAGTTGGCCAGCACCGGCGTCTTGATGCCAAGCTGGCGGTAGGACTTGAGGATCAGCAGGTTGGGGCCGGTGGTGATGCCGGTCATGAACAGGGCTTCAGGATTGGCTGCGCGTACCTTCTGCATCTGCGGATCTGCCGTGGTGGCACCGCCTGGAACAATCTCCTCAGCCACGATCTGGATTCCGGCAGCTTCCAGTCCGCTTTTGAAGAATTTATTGGTCAGCTGGCCCAGATCGGAGTTTTCACCAATCAGCGCAACCCGCTTGTAGTTCTTGTTCTTTGCGTAAGACAGCAGCGTCTGGATCTGGGTGGAAGCCAGTGGCCCGGTTTGCCAGAAGTTGGGGTTGTCGATCTGGGTCGTCAGCGTGTCACCGCTGTTGGAAGGCGTCATGTGCGGTGTCTTGCTTTCCTTGGTGACAGACTGGGCCTGCTGTGTTGCAGGCGTCAGGGACACGGACAGGATAAAAACGGCACCTGCATCGACCAGCTTGCGCGCCACGGTGGCGGAGACGTCAGGCTTGGCCTGATCGTCTTCTACCAGCAGCTCGATCTGCTTGCCCAGGATGCCGCCCTTGGCATTGAGTTCCTTGACGGCAAAGGTCACACCTGCGGCAACCGGTTCCGCGTAAGCCTTGGCAACGCCGACCTTGTCGGTGATCATGCCGATCTTGATGGTGTTCTGCGCAAAAGCAGGCATGGCCGTCATGGCCACACCGGCTACAGCGACAGCAGCAACTGCCATGACGGAACGGGTGAAGTTGAAGAGTTTGCTTTTCACTGGTTTGTCTCCTTGTAGTTAATCAAAAGTTATCGAACAGAAACTTTGCAAGTCGCTATTTCATGCATAGGCTGGCGCCACGCGAATAGAGAATTGCCCTATGGATTCAACGCAGGCCTCAATCAGGTCACCGGGCTTGACAGGGCCCACGCCCTCCGGCGTGCCGGTCATGATGATGTCGCCCGGCATGAGCGTGTAAAACGAAGATGCAAACTCGATCAGGCGTGCAATGTCGTAGACAAGAAAGCTGGTGCTGGATTTCTGGCGCGACTCGCCATTGACGGTCAGCCACAGGTCGAGATTGTTGGGGTCCTTCACCTCATCGGCCGTCACCAGCCAGGGGCCGGCCACCGAATAGGAGTCGATGGACTTGCGAAAGCACTGGAACTCCGGGCCGCGCAAGGTCATGTCCAGCGTGACGCAATAGCCGGCGATGTAATCCATCGCATCTGCAGCCTTGATCTGGTTGCCCTGCTTGCCGATGACAATGCCGAGTTCGACTTCATGGTCGTTGCGGCGGTCTGGAAAACGCAGCACGATGTCGTCGCTGCAGCCGATCAGCGACGTGCCGGCCTTGAGGAACATGCCCCAGTCCCCAATGGATGTGATGTTGCGGCCATGGCCGATGTTGGCGTCGGCCTTGCTTTCCTCGACGTGCGCCTTGTAGTTGATGGGTGCGCCAATGATCTTGCCGGGGTTGGCGACCGGTGAATCAAATTTCACACTGGTGATCGCGTGGCTCTCGCCCTTCCTTGCCTCGGCTTCAATCGCACTGCGCAGTTGCGGCAGCGCTTCAATCAGCAAGTCCTTTTGCGGCAGCGGATAGTTTTGTGCGGGGATCAGCCCCAGCACGGGCGTGACGTCAATCACCTTGTCGCCCTGCACCAGGCCCAGCCTGCCACCGTTGAATCTGCAAATTCTCATTTTTGAATTCCTGTATTGTTTTCTTCGCGCAGGTAGCCCATGCTGGCCACCAGTTCGCGGTCACTCATGAAAAAAAGTCTGGCGCTATCGCTTGACGCCGTGTGTTCAACCCATTGCCACAGGGGCACCGTAAAAACATCATTGCGCCGCCATGCGATGGTGCTGTCGCCAATCACCGACGTGCCTTCGCCCTCGGCCACCACACAGATGGCGCTAGCCGTGGTGCGGCTTTTTTGCGTCGTTTTGCCTTTTTCGATTCCCATCAGGTAGCAGTCCAGAGTCGGCAGCACCGGGCCGCCGCTCGTTGCGTCGATGTAACGCAGCATGCGGCTGCCGTCAGCGCGCGGGGCGCTTGCAGCAAGCGCCGCAGCAGCACGTCCTGCGCTGTAGCGGAAACGGCTTGGCCTGAACTGCCCGGTTGGTGGACTTGCCTCGTCACATGAGTCCGGGCCAAGCGTTGCGCCTTCGTTGGGCACTGCGGGCGGTCTTGTCGCTGGCGGTGTGTAAGTCACCAGGCCAGGCGCATTCATTTCAAAAAACATGGTGTCGAGGTGATGTGACAGCGGCAGGTCCAGGCCGTCAAACCAGACCATGCGGCCTTCACCGGGATGGGTGTGTTCATGCCAAGTCCACGATGGCGTCAATACGAGGTCACCTTCGCTCATGGTGCACTGCTCGGCATTGACGGTCGTCACGGCGCCATGGCCCTGCATCACAAAACGCAGCGCCGCCAGCGTGTGGCGATGCGCATGCGCGACCTCGCCCGGCAACAGGGTTTGCAAGCCGCCGGAGATGTTGCGCATGGTGTCAACTGACTCGCTGGCTTCAGGGTGCGTAAAAAGAAGAACCCGTCGCTCGGCATCTGCCATGGCCACTTCATCCACCGCGCGCTGCACCAACGGCTCCATGGTCTCCCATGACCACAGGTGTGCGCCCGTGCGTGTTTGCGGCTGGCGCGTGGTGATGCGGTGATACCGGTCCCAGAGCGGCTGGGATTGAACCGTGTCCAGCGTTGCGATGAAGTCGGCGTAAGGTGCCGGCGAAACTGCGTTGTCCATTTGTCTCCACGTGGGTATGCGTGTTTGGGGCACTGTGCCGTGCCTTTGAATGCGGCCAGTCTAGTGCGATGTCATATAAATTCCTAATCAAACTGTTTATCAATAAAATCAGCCCCACTGATATCATGAAAATCACAGGTTAACCCTTAAGGGCTTACCTTTACAAGGGGCACAGAAATGGATTTGGTCGACTTCGACATGAACCTGTTGCTGACGTTTGATGCGATTTACCGGCATCAAAACCTGTCGGCAGCTGCGATTGAACTGGGCCTGACCCAGCCTGCCGTGAGTGCTGCGCTCAAGCGATTGCGTGACCGTTTTGACAACCCGCTGTTTGTGCGCACCTCACACGGCATGCGGCCCACGCCCTATGCGGACAGCATGTCGGTCAAGATCACGCGGGCGCTCGATATCGTGCGCGAGGTCGACCAGCCTGACGACTTCTCACCGCAAACCACGACGGTCAATTTTCGTGTCTATATCAACGACATCGGCATGCTGCTGATGATGCCGCAGGTGATGACTTACCTGAGCAAACACGCACCCGGTGCACGTCTGTCAATTTTTGATTTGCGCCCGGATGAGGTCATCCCTGCGCTGGACAGCGGCGCCATTGACCTGGCTGTCGGCTACTTTCTCGGCATGCCCAACTGGGCGCACCAACAGGTCGTGCGCAATACATCGTATGTCTGCGCCGTTCGCGGCGACCATCCAGTCATCAAAAACAGCCTGTCGCTGGAGCAGTTCGTCAATGCAAAACATGGCATGTACTGGACCAGCGGTTCTCCGCACAGTGCTGTGGAAGAAGCACTTGTAAAACTTGACCTGACGCGTGACGTCATGCTGCGCCTGCCGCGTTTTTCAGCCCTGCCCTTTTTCATATCGCAGTCCGACCTGATCATGACCATCCCGGAGGACCTGGGTGTCGGTTTCAGCCGCATGGTCAACATCAAGCTTTTCAAGCCACCACTCAAGCTGCCGAACTTCGAAATCCGCCAGTACTGGCATGAGCGACATCACGCCGACCCGGCCAACAAATGGCTGCGCAACATCATCAAACGCGAAACCGCAGACATGCTGCTGCTGCGCAAATAAAAAAGGGCACCGGCGTCGCCGCCAGTGCCCTTTTGACCGGAAGACGAAGACCTAGTGCAGCTTCACGCCGGTCTTGGCCTGCAGCGCTTCCATGGTCACGCCAGGCGCGAGTTCGACAACCTTCAGGCCCTCAGGCGTCACGTCCATCACGGCCAGGTCGGTGATGATGCGGTCGACCACGCCCACGCCGGTCAGCGGCAGGGTGCATTCCGGCAGGATTTTCAGGTCTTCGGTACCGTCTTTTTTCCTGGCCACATGTTCCATCAGGATGATGACGCGCTTGACGCCCGCGACAAGGTCCATCGCGCCGCCCATGCCCTTGACCATCTTGCCGGGAATCATCCAGTTCGCCAGGTCGCCTTTTTCGCTGACCTGCATCGCGCCCAGGATGGACAGGTTGATCTTGCCGCCGCGAATCATCGCAAAGCTGTCATGGCTGCCGAAGATGGACGAGCCCTTGATGGTGGTGACGGTCTGCTTGCCGGCGTTGATCAGGTCGGCATCGACCTTGTCTTCTGTCGGGAAAGGGCCAATGCCCAGCATGCCGTTTTCGCTCTGCAGCCAGACTTCCTTGTCGCCGGTGAAGTTGGCCACCAGCGTAGGGATGCCGATGCCGAGGTTGACGTAAAAACCGTCTTCGAGTTCCTGTGCCGCACGTGCGGCCATCTGGTCATGGGTCCACGGCATATCAGGTACCTGCTTTCTCTGTGATGGTGCGTTTTTCAATGCGTTTTTCGGGGTTGGGGTTGCAGACGATGCGGTGCACATAAATGCCCGGCAGGTGCACCTGGTCCGGCTCCATCGCGCCCAGTTCAACCACTTCTTCAACTTCCACAATACAAACCTTGCCCGCCATGGCCACGGCGGGGTTGAAGTTGCGCGCCGTGAAGCGGAACTGCAGGTTGCCCGAGGTGTCGGCACGCCAGGCCTTGACGAGTGAGACGTCAGGCACCAGCGCGCGCTCCATGATGTAGGTCTCACCGTCGAATTCGCGCACTTCCTTGCCCTCGGCAATCAGGGTGCCCACACCCGTTTTGGTGAAGAAGGCGGGAATGCCGGCACCGCCGGCACGCAGGCGTTCTGCCAGCGTGCCCTGCGGCGTGAACTCAAGTTCGAGTTCCTTCGCGAGGTACTGGCGCTCGAACTCCTTGTTCTCGCCAACATAACTGGCAATCATCTTTTTGATCTGGCGGGTTTCCAGCAGCTTGCCCAGGCCAAAACCGTCAACACCGGCATTGTTTGAAATGCAGGTGAGGTCTTTCACGCCGCTGTCTTTCAGCGCCTCAATCAGCGCCTCGGGAATGCCGCACAGGCCGAAGCCGCCAACGCCCACAAGCTGGCCGTCCTTGACGACGCCCTTGAGCGCCTCTGCGGCGGAGGGATAAAGTTTCTTCACAAAAGTCTCCTTGTACAAATCTGAACACCAGCGCCTGTCAGGTCGTGGCGATCCCGTACGATACTACCTATTTAAATACGTAGTTTTTCGTAAAGGGTAAGTCCTGTGAAGGTGGATACAAAAGTCGATTACCAGCTTGCGTTTGACCTGGCGCCGGTCGGGCTGGTTTTGTCGCGCAACCGCTCGATTGTGGACTGCAACCAGCATCTGTGCGAAATGTTCGGCACCACCCGCGAAGAGCTGATCGGCCAGTCATTCCTGGTGCTTTACCCGAGCGCCGATGAGTACGAACGCATCGGTGCACGCATGCTGCCGTTCCTTAACGCCAAGGGGATTTATGCCGACGACCGCATCATGAAGCGCGTCGATGGCCGCAACAAGGGCGAGACCTTCTGGTGCCATGTCACCGGCCGCGCGCTCAACCGCAACGCACCACATGAATCGGGCATCTGGACGTTTGAAGATTTGAGCTCACGCCGGCCGGTAACGGCCGAACTCACGGCGCGCGAGCGCGAAGTGGCGGCCCACCTGATGGATGGCATGACATCCAAGGAAATAGGCCGGGCCCTCATCATCAGCCACCGCACTGTCGAGATATACCGCGCGCGCCTGATGCGCAAGTACAAGGCATCGACCACCGCCGATCTGGTGCACAAGCTGCTGGCGGGTTGACGCAGCCCGTGGCGCAAGGAATTTTCAGGGCGCCAGGTGCCAGGCATCCGGCGGCGGCTCATTGCGTTTTTTACTCGCGCGGCTCTTGTCTATCTTGCCGGCCGTCAACTGCGCCGTGTATTGCAGGCGCTTGAGGTCGTTGGGATCCGGGTTCTCGGCCGGGCTGAAGCTGAAACAGCACAGCGTGCCGTAGACCTCGCCATCCTTGAGCACGATCGGTGCGCTGATGTGGGTGCCGACACGAAACGGGAGTTCCTTCTCAAGCGGGGCGGATGCCGGGTCTTTCGACGCATCCACGATGTAAGGCGGCATGCGGCCATCGACCACGCGCTGGCACCAGCTTTCCTCCAGCGGGTTGCTGTCACCAGCCGAGACGATGGCGTTTCCTGCCTCACTGTCCACGTGGCGAAAGACACGCTCGCCGTCTACAAACTCGGACACAAACACAACGTCCATGTGCATTTTTTCGCGCAGCAGGCGCAGCACCTCGGGTACTGAATCTTCAATGCCGACATCGGACCCGTCGGATGTCGCGACCATCAGTTCCGACACCCTGACCATCAGGTCGTCAGGCTGGTACCCCAGATCGTTGATAGGAAGCATGGACTCTCCGTTAACAGCAAAAGCAAAACAGCTTTTGTTTATACATTGAGCCCCGCGGCCTTCAGAAGTTCTGTCCGCCGCGAGTGATACAAAACGTAAGTCAAACGGCACAGCGTGCGCCGATGAACTCGCACAGCAAGCGCAGGCAAGGCAGCTTCAACAAACAGGTTTTTGACAAACGTCATACAGTTCATTCCGTTCTTCAAACCCTCCAATTCAAAAAGACACCTCATGAAAGCCATTGGATACAAACAACCGCACGCACTCGACACCGGCGAAGGCCTGAGCGACATCACCCTGCCCGACCCGACGCCCGCGGGCCATGACCTGCTGGTGGAAGTAAAAGCCATTTCGGTCAACCCGGTCGATACCAAGGTCCGCGCCAGGGACGGCGCGGCGCCCGGCCAGGACTACAAGGTGCTGGGCTATGACGCCAGCGGCATCGTGAAAGCGGTGGGGCCGGACGTCACGCTGTTCAAGGCAGGCGACACGGTTTTTTACGCGGGTTCCATCGCCCGGCCAGGCACCAACAGCGAACTGCACCTCGTCGATGAACGCATCGTCGGGCATATGCCGGCATCACTGGGGTTTGCAGAAGCTGCTGCCCTGCCGCTGACCAGCATCACCGCGTGGGAGATGCTGTTTGATCGCCTGGCCATCCCGCAGGGCAAGGCCGCTGCCGGAAAGACGCTGCTGATCATCGGCGCGTCCGGCGGGGTCGGCTCCATCATGACGCAGCTGGCGACGCAGCTGACGTCGCTCACCGTCATCGGCACCGCCTCACGCCCTGAAACCCAGGCCTGGGTGAAGGAGCTGGGCGCCCACCACGTCATTGACCACAGCAAGCCGATTGCCCAAGAGCTCAAGGCCATCGATATCCCGGCGGTGGACTACGTGGTGAGCCTGACGCAGACCGAGTCGCACATCGAGCAGATCATTGAGGCGCTGGCGCCCCTGGGCAAGTTTGGCCTGATCGACGACCCGAAAAACATCAACATCAGCCTGTTCAAGCGCAAGTCGCTGTCCATCCACTGGGAACTGATGTTCACCCGCCCGGTATTTGGCACGCCGGACATGATCGAGCAGCACCGGCTGCTGGACGAAGTGGCCAAACTGGTGGACGCCGGGCGGGTGCGCACAACGGTGACCGAAAAGTTCGGCAGCATCAACGCCGCCAACCTGCGCAAGGCCCATGCGCTGATCGAATCCGGCAAGGCGCGCGGCAAGGTGGTGCTGGAAGGCTGGGTTTAAACCAATGTTTCGATTTCAGCATATGCCTCGGCATATGCTGAAAGGACTGGCATCAAAAGCCATTCTGCAGTCTGAAAATGCTAAAAAACGGCCATTTTCAGGCATCAAATCAGCCTTCAGACCAATGGATACGGGCGTGAGAAGCTATGAAAAGCATAGTGAACCACTGTGCGGGGAAGTCTGCCGAACAAGCCCCGAAAGCCGCCGTCAGGCCTTCTTCGGCCCATCCACGACTTCCGCAGCCGAGCGAAAAGCCTCCACCGCCGTCGGTACACCGCAGTAAACGCTCGCATGCAGCAGCACCTCCTGAATTTCTTCAGTCGTGGCGCCGTTGTTCAGCGCGCCGCGCACATGGCCCTTGAGTTCGTGCTGCCTGCCCATGGATGTCAGCAGGGCCACGGTGATCAGGCTGCGGGTTTTCAGGTCCAGCCCCGGCCGTTGCCAGACATCGCCCCAGGCGTTGCGGGTGATGTAGTGCTGCATGGGCAGCGTGAACGGCGTGGCGTTGGCAAAGGCGCTGGTGACAAAGTCCTCGCCCATCACCTGCTTGCGGGTGGCCAGGCCTGCGTCGAAATCCTTGTTGTCCTTGTCGGTTTTACGGCTTGCGTCGGTCACGGTGTACTCCGGAAAAATCCCGAGGATAGTTGAAATCAAAAAACAAAACGCCCGCCCCAGTCAAGCCGGGTGGACGTTTTGAAGGCCCGCCAGGCGCATGAAGCCCCCGGCAGCCGGCTCAGCCTGCGTAGGAGTGCGCCAGGCTGGACAGCATGGCCAGCAGGCCGGTGCCACAAATGGCCGCACCTACTGCGGTTTTGACGTACCGATTTGCGCTTGTCATTTTGGCGCTGCTCATTTGATGTCGTAGCGGTCAAGGTTCATGACCTTGGTCCACGCCTTCACAAAGTCGCGCACAAACACTTCGCCCGAATCGCTGCTGGCATACACCTCGGCTAGCGCGCGGAGTTGCGAGTTGGAGCCGAAAACCAGGTCAGCCACCGTGCCGGTGAGCTTGAGTTCATTCGTCTTGCGGTCGCGGCCCTCCAGCACAAACTCGGTGTCGGCAGACTTTTGCCATTTCGTGCCCATGTCGAGCAGGTTGACGAAGAAGTCGTTGGTCAACTCATCTTCTCGTTTGGTGAACACGCCATGTTTGGCGGCGCCCACATTCGCACCCAAAGAGCGCAGGCCCCCGACCAGTACCGTCATTTCTGGCGCCGTCAGCGTGAGCAGGTTGGCCTTGTCAACCAGCAGCTCGGCCACCAGTGCTTCATGACCCTTGCGTACGTAGTTGCGAAAGCCATCGGCCACAGGCTCCAGCACGGCAAACGATTCCACATCAGTCTGTGCCTGCGACGCGTCGGTGCGGCCCGGTGCAAAGGGAACACTCACGTTGTAGCCGGCCTTCTTTGCGGCAGCTTCGACAGCAGCCGTGCCGCCCAGCACGATCACATCGGCCAGAGAAACCTTCTTGCCGCCGGACTGCGCGGCATTGAACTCTTTCTGCACGGCTTCAAGCTTGCCCAGCACCCTGGCCAGTTCGGCCGGCTGGTTGACTTCCCAGTCCTTCTGCGGCGCCAGGCGAATGCGCGCGCCGTTGGCACCACCACGCTTGTCGCTGCCGCGGAAGGTTGAGGCCGAAGCCCAGGCCGTCGTCACCAGTTGCGAAGTGCTCAGGCCGGATGCAAGGATCTTCGCCTTGAGCGCAGCGACATCCGTCTCGTCAACCAGCGGATGATCAACCGCGGGCACGGGGTCTTGCCAGATCAGCTCTTCCTTCGGCACCAGCGGGCCGAGGTAGCGGGCAATCGGTCCCATATCGCGGTGCGTCAGCTTGAACCATGCGCGCGCAAAAGCGTCAGCAAATTCCTGCGGGTTCTGCATGAAGCGGCGCGAGATTTTTTCGTAAGCCGGGTCCATGCGCATGGCCATGTCGGCCGTGGTCATCATGGGCGCATGGCGCTTTGAGGGGTCGTGCGCGTCTGGCACCGTGCCATCGCCGGTGGCGCCTACGGGCTTCCACTGGTGCGCACCGGCCGGGCTCTTGGTCAGCTCCCATTCGTAGCCGAAAAGGTTCTCAAAGTAGCCGTTGTCCCACTTGATGGGGTTCTTGGTCCAGGCGCCCTCAATGCCGCTGGTGGTGGTGTGCACCCCGTTGCCGGTCTCGAAGCTGTTGACCCAGCCGAAGCCCATGTTCTCGATACCCGCACGCTCAGGCTCCGCGCCAAGATATTTGGGGTCAACCGCACCGTGCGCCTTGCCGAAGGTGTGGCCGCCGGCAGTCAGCGCCACGGTTTCTTCGTCATTCATGGCCATGCGGGCAAAGGTCTCGCGGATGTCACGGGCCGAGCCGAGCGGGTCCGGCTTGCCGTTCGGGCCTTCGGGGTTCACATAAATCAGGCCCATCTGCACTGCAGCCAACGGGTTCGCAAGCTCGCGGTCGCCGCTGTAACGCTCGTCACCCAGCCAGGTGGTTTCGGAGCCCCAATTGATGTCCTCAGGCTCCCACACATCGGGACGGCCCCCACCGAAGCCGAAGGTCTTGAAGCCCATGGACTCCATCGCGACATTGCCCGTGAGGATAAAGAGGTCGGCCCAGGAAAGCTTGCGCCCATATTTGGCCTTGATGGGCCAGAGCAGACGCCGCGCCTTGTCGAGGTTACCGTTGTCGGGCCAGCTGTTGAGCGGCGCAAAACGCTGTTCACCGCTGCCGCTGCCGCCACGGCCATCGAAGGTGCGGTAGGTGCCTGCCGAATGCCAGGCCATGCGGATGAAGAGGGGGCCGTAATGCCCGTAATCGGCGGGCCACCAGGACTGCGAATCGGTCATCAGCGCATGCAGGTCCTTGATCACCGCGTCAAGATCCAGCGTCTTGAATTCTTCGGCGTAGTTGAATTCATCGCTCATGGGATTGGAGAGCGCTGACTTCTGGTGAAGCACATTGAGGTTCAGTTGTTCGGGCCACCAGGTCGAATTGGTGGTGCCACGGGGCGTTGGCCTGGACGCGCCTCCGGAAAACGGACATTTGGCTTCGCTTTGCATTTGCTTTTCAGACATGGGGTCTCCTTGCTTGGGTTGACGGATAAGTCGCCGGTAAATGGGCCTCGGCTGCCAGTCTAGTTTTCACCGCAAAATAATCAAAGGCAATTAAAAATATTTATTTGATAGTTTTTATCAATTGACACCTCGCAGGGCTGTCCATCACGCGCCCAGACAGACTGTGCCGGCCATGCCTTACGCTTGGGGCCGGAGACATTTATAAAGCTTTTGAAGGAAAACCTCATGACGAGTATCAAGACCCCCAGTGCAACATCGCGTTATCCGGCCCCCGAACTGAAAGACCTGCCCGACGACATCAGGGCCAAGGTGCTGGAGGTGCAGGAGAAAGCCGGCTTTGTGCCCAACGTCTTTCTCGCACTGGCCCGCCGCCCTGCCGAGTGGCGCGCTTTTTTTGCATACCACGACGCCATCATGCTCAGGGAAGAGGGTTCCAACCCGACGGGCTCGCTGACCAAGGGCGAACGCGAGATGATCGTCACCGCCACCAGCGCGGCCAACAAGTGCCTGTACTGCGTAGTGGCCCACGGCGCGATCTTGCGCATTTACGAAAAGAAGCCGCTGGTGGCCGACCAGGTCGCCGTCAACTACCGCAAGGCTGACATCACACCGCGCCAGCGTGCCATGCTGGACTTTGCGATGAAGGTTTGCCTGCAGTCGGATGAAATTGAAGATGCCGACATTGACGCACTCAAGGCCCACGGTTTTGACGACGAAGATGCCTGGGACATCGCGGCCATCACGGCCTTCTTCGGGCTGTCCAACCGCATGGCCAGCTTCAGCGGCATGCAGCCCAACCCCGAGTTTTACCTGATGGGCCGCATGCCCAGGGCCAAACCGGCCTGAGCATGCTGGCTGGAGGGATTGACTTAAGACTCGACCAGGCTGCGCAGCCAGTCCGGCATGGTTTTGGACTTCTGCGCCGGGAAATCCACCCAGATGGTGGTGGCACCGCCTGCCGCGCAGATCACGCCCGGCGCATCGACCCGCTCCATGGTGCACCAGCTCTCAAACGTTGAGCGCGCAGGTTCGCTGACATACATCCTTGTGAGCACATCGCCGGGGTGCTCCAGCTGCTTGTAGAAGTTGCAGAAGGCATTGACGATGACAGGGCCTTCGCCATGCGGATCGGGCTTGATACCCGCAGCCACAAACCATTCGATACGGATGGTTTCCATGTAACGGAAGTAGCTGCCATTGTTCAGGTGGCCCATGGCGTCCATGTCACCCCAGCGAATCGGGATGACCATCTCATGGACCAGTTTTTTCTTTTCGGGAATTTCAATTTTCATGATGTGTGTAATGGCGGTTAGCGGTGCGCGCGAATGGAAGCAAGAATACCCGCGACAAAAAATACACAGGCCATGCCTTGCAGCTGCCCGGGCAACTGGCCTTTCCAGATGAAAGCGTAAACCAGTGCAAAAATCGTTTCGCTGACGATCAGTTGACCGCACAGGCTGGCGCTCAGGCGCCGGCTGGCGATGTTCCACAAAATGGTGGCGAGCCATGCCGAGCCTATGCCGGTCGCAACCGCGAGCATCGCGGCCTGCAGCAGCCCGTCTCGCGAGCGAAGCACCTCGATGTTCGAGCCTGCAAGAAGCCACAGCACCAAAGCCCCCATACCGGTCGCAATGCCCAGCCAGTTCGCCCACGTTGTTGCATTGACTTCCGGGTGTTTTTTCAGCCACGCGGCATTGAGAATGCCGAAGGCCGTCCAGCACACCATGGAAGCCACGGCGAAGGCGACACCGCGCCAGAACGCCCACGGCGCCAACCCTTCACCAGTGAGGCCGGACGATGCGCGCATCATCAGCGCCAGCCCGAAGAGCGTCAGCAGCAAGCCGGGCAGCAGCGTCGCCATGCGCAAGCCGGCGGGCCGTCCCAGCAACATCATCCAGACGGGAATGGTGCCGATGATGAGGCTGGGCACCTCGGTACCCGCATCACGAATCGCAAAGACCAGCAGCAGGTAATAGGCGGTGAAGCCCAGCAGGCTGAGTCCGCAGGCGGCGATGGCCTGCCGCGCGGTTGGCCACGGTACCTTGCGAAACAGCAGCATCACGACAAAAGACAGGGCGCCATAGGAAAGGAATCGGCCGGCAGTGAAGTCCACCGCTGAAAAACCGGGGGCCATCAAAGGGGCGACAAAGACGAGTCCCCACAAGGCACCTGCAGCCAGCCCCGCAAGAATGCCCGTCAGCATGTCGGTCTAGGTTCCAAATCCGTCGTCTGCAGCGATCACCGCACCGTTGACAAAATGACTTTCACCGCTGGCCAGCATCACCAGCAAGGCATCCAGGTCTTCCGGTTTGCCCACGCGCTTGCGCGGCAGCATCTGCACCAGCTTCTGGCCCTGCTCGGTTTCCCAGTGGTGGTGGTTGATTTCGGTATCGATATAACCCGGGCAGATGGCATTCACATTGATGCCGAACCTGCCCCACTCCAGCGCCATGGCCTTTGTCATCTGCACCACCGCGGCCTTGCTCATGCAGTAAACACCGATTTGAGGCAGCACGCGCAAGCCGGCCATGGATGCGATGTTGATGATGCGGGCACCGGCAAACGTGCCGGGCGCCGCGCCGCGCGAGCGTGCCAGCATGCGCTTGCCGACTTCCTGCGCCACAAAAAAAGCACCCCTGACGTTGGTATTGAAGATGAAGTCGTAGTCTTCTTCGCCAACGTCCTGCAGGCGCTGGGTCGTACTGACACCCGAGTTGTTGATGAGGATGTCTATGGGGCCGACCTCGGTTTCGGCGTGCGCCACTGCGGCCTTGATGCTGGCATGGTCGGTCACGTCAAGCGCTACCACATGCGCTGCGCCGCCTTCAGCTTCGATATGCGCGCGCAGGTCCTTGAGCCTGTCCATACGCCGGCTGGCCAGCACAACGGCAGCGCCTGCGCGGCTCAATGTTTTTGCAAACTGGGCACCCAGGCCGCCGGACGCGCCGGTCACCATTGCGACACGGCCGGAAAGATCAAGGCTGTAGGCCATCAGGACTCCTTAAACGGACATCTAACAGGACATTTGACAAGACATTTCCCTCATGGCCGATGAGACAGATGCAGACCTGTTTCACGGCATAAAATCACAGGCGAGCCTGGGCAATGCAGGCAGCCTGTTCCGAATCATTATCAGCGAGCCCCCGATGAACAACCAAGAAATCCTGGCCCAGTTCGGCCCCCGTGAAGCAATGGAATACGACGTGGTCGTGGTGGGCGGCGGCCCCGGTGGCCTGGCAACAGCCATTCGCCTCAAACAGCTGGCCGCAGAAAAAGGTACGGAGCTTTCAGTGGTCGTACTGGAGAAAGGCTCTGAACCCGGCGCGCACATTCTGTCGGGTGCGGTGATGGACCCGATCGCACTGACGGAACTGATCCCCGACTGGAAGGCGCAGGGCGCGCCGCTCAACCAGCCGGTGACATCGGACGAGGTGCTGTTTCTCACAGAAACCGGCGCCGTCAAGACGCCTGATTTTTTTGTGCCCGACTGCTTTCACAACGAGGGCAACTATGTCATCAGCCTGGGCAATGTGGTGCGCTGGCTGGCGCAGCAGGCCGAGAACATCGGCGTTGAAATCTTCCCGGGCTTTCCCGCTGCAGAAGTGCTCTACAACGAAGACGGTTCCGTCAAGGGCGTGGCTACCGGCAACCTGGGCGTCGGGAAGGATGGCGAACCGACAGACAACTTCCAGCTCGGCATGGAACTGCACGGCAAGTACACCGTGTTTGCAGAAGGCGCACGCGGTCACCTGGGCCGCCAGCTGATCTCAAAGTTCAAGCTCGATGCAGGCAAGGACCCGCAGGCCTATGCGCTGGGCGTGAAGGAGCTCTGGGAGATCGACCCCGCCAAACACAAGGCCGGTCTCGTCATCCACACCGCTGGCTGGCCCATGGACACAGCTACTTATGGCGGCGGATTCATGTACCACCTGGAAGACAACAAGGTCACGCTGGGCCTGGTCACCGGCCTGG
>JAZJYR010000013.1:0-109235 GCA_040390295.1 Pseudomonadota bacterium | reverse complement strand
CGCCTGCGCCGGGGCGGTTGTCAACGATGACGCTCTGGCCCCAGGCGGTGCCGAGCTTGTCGGCAACGAGGCGGGCGATGACGTCGGGGGTGGCGCCTGCCGGGAAGGGCACGATCATGCGCACGGGCTTGTTGGGCCAGGCTTGGGCGAGCGCGGGGGTGCTCAGACCGAGGCCCAGGGTTGCGGCGAAGGCGGCGGCAAGGACGGTGGTCAGGCCTAGCTTGCGGCGGGTGCTTGAAGCTTGGCGGGCTTGGGAAGTTGTCATGTGTGTCTCCTTGTCTTTTGTTGGTGTTTACTGATGCGCAGTTACGGGCTGCTCACAAAGGCGGCAGCCCGCAAGCTCGACTCAGATGTCCAGCTTGAAAAGCTGCGCCGCGTTGGTGCGGCCGATCTTGATGCGGTCGGCCTCGCTGATGGATGCGGAGTCAAACCACTTCGCCGCATGATCAACATTCTCAAACGGCCAGTCCGTCGAGAAGAGGATGCGGTCCGCGCCGATTTCCAGCATCGCGTCAATCAGTGTCTGCGTACGAAAGTTGCCCGAGGTGGTGATGTAAAAATTGTTCTGGAAATATTCACCAAAAGTTTTTTTGGCCGGGTAGGTTTTAGGCAGCTCAACCCATGCGTTGCGGTTGTCGATGCGCCACATGCTGTAGGGCAGGCCCTCGCCCATATGACCCAGAATGATCTGCAGCTTGGGGTGCTTGTCAAACAGGCCAGATGCCATCAGGCGAAGGGCATGTACTGCTGTCTCCTGGCCGAACGCCCAGGTGGGACCCAGCAGCCACGGGTGACCGTCATAGATTTGTGCCCAGGCACCAATCGGGTTGCGAGGATGCAGGTAAAAAGGCACATCCAGTTTTTCAACCACATCCCAGAAGCCGGCAAACTGCGGCGCGTCGTAATAAACACAGTTCTCGGTTGTGTTGACTTGTGAAAAACCATTGACCAGCGCGCCCTTGAAACCGAGCTGCCTGATACAACGCTCCATCTCGCGTGTGGCCATGTCGGGGTCCTGCAAAGGCAGCGCGGCAAAGGCCTGAAAGCGCGTTGGCCGTTTGGCGACCTGCTCGGCCAGGAAGTCATTGGCGCGCATGGCAATCTCGTTAGCCTTGTGCGGGGATGGAATAGCCTGGACGGCGGGCGCATTGAGCGACAGGATCATCATCTCCATGCCATTGGCATCCATCTCGCGAAGCCTGTACTCCTGCATGTCCAGCAAGCGCTTGCTGAGTTCTTTCCAGTACTCGCCAGGAACAAAGCCCGCCGAGTCCTGAAGCGTTTCAGGAATGGCGAAGTGCTCTTCAAGGCCGATTTTTCCGTTCATTGATGTCTCCTGTTGATGTCTTGATATTCGGTGAATCCCCGTTGATGGACGGGGGTCTTTTGAGAGGTGCAAAGTCAGTACTGGCCCTTGGGCTCCATGCCCAGCAGGTATTGCCCCACCATGGATGACACCGCATCCCAGTTCAGGCTGATGTGGCGCGAGATCGCATTCGCATCACGCCACATGCGCTGCAGCGGCTGGTCAAGTGCCAGGCCACCGCCGCCCACGCTTGCAAAAACGGCCTCGACGGCATCACGCGAAAGTTTTGCGGCAAAGGCGTGGTCACGACGGTTTCTGATGCGCTCATCCATGGTGATGATGCGGCCGTCGGTGGCCATCTGCTCGACGCCTGCAGTATCACGGTAGATCAGCAAGCGCGCGGCATCCAGACTGGCACTCGCTTCTGCGAGACGCGACTGCACCGGAAAAAATTCACTCAGGCGATTGCCACCGCCCGCCACCGCACCCCGCGTGACGCGCGCACCTGCCATGTCGACAAACTCGTCAATCGCGCCTTGTGCGGTGCCCAGCAGTGGAGATACAAGGCAAACCGGTACGGCAGACAAAAACGGTATGCGGTAGATCGGGTTCTCGTTGACCTTGCAGCCCGGTGGCATGTTGGACGACGCCTCGGCAAAGGTCAGCTTGCGGTGCTCGGGGATAAAGGTCTTCTTGCTGATCACCACCGTTTTCGAACCCGTCCCCGACTGGCCCGCCATATACCAGTTGTCCTCAATCTCCCAGTCCTGGCGAGGTGCGAGCAGAAATCCGGCCTGCATGGTCTTGCCATCGTCGTTCGGCAACTGCACACCCAGCATCGCCCACTGCGAGTTGTCGACGTTGGATGCCCACATCCACTTGCCTTCAACCATGTAACCACCCGGCACGCGTTCGGCCTTGACGACTGGCGCATAGGAAACACAAACGATGGCATCCGGGTTGTCTTTCCAGACATCATCCTGCGCCTCAACCGGAAATGTGCCCACCAGCCATTGGTGAATGGCGCCGAGTGAACATGCCCACGCAGACGATGTACATGCGCGCCCCAACTCACTGATCACATCGGTGAATGCGGTAAAGCCATATTCATAACCACCGTAACGCGCAGGCTGCATGAGCTTGAAAAACCCCGCTTTGCGAAAGAGGTCTGTGGACTCATCGGACACCCGTCGGTCTTCTTCGGTCTGGCGCGCACGCTCGCGAAGGTAAGGCCGCAGTTCGGTCGCAGCCGCCATGATTTGCGAGAGTGGAGGCGCACCGGGCACGGGAGAAAAACGTCCGGGCGCCCATGCGAAATCTTCATTGGCGCGAATAGCTGCGGGCATGTCAGCAAGTGAGTTCATGGAAGTCTCCTTCAGGAAATGACTGATGGTGAATACATATTTATCGACGGCAATGTTATTTGCATTTGCATCTAATTTTATAAGGGCTTACCCTAGGTTTTTATGGAAGTTTTTGCATTTTCAGCCAGATTTACCAGTGAAATATGCAAACATCTTCAAATCATCGCGATTGACAAAAGAAAAACACACCCTCAAAATCCCGTCAAATTTAATTGCTCATGCATTTAATACCCAAGTTTAATTGATGCCCAACGCAGTGCTTTGACCCGGCCTGCAAGACGCTTTCACGGCGGTCAACAGGTGGGGCTCGCTTCCCCCAGGCATACACACAGAGAGGAGACATCCAAAATGAAAAAACCAGTGATCACCACGTCATCAACGATCACCGTCTGCACGGTAAAAGCTGCTGCAGGTAGCGCTACGCACGCGATCGCGCAGGCGCACTCCGTTTCATCAATGCCGGTAATTCATTTGCTGAATGCCCGATTGAATTAAAAATACGGCGGCACTTTTCTCCAGTGACAGGACTGCACCGCAGGCATTTCGCCGACCGATCCATCGCTGGCCTCATGCGTTCACCCACTCGTAATCCCGGTTGGCAACAACAAAGCATGGCGCTGAAATAGCAAACCTTCCTGTCCATCCAACCAAACCTGGGAAACAAACCATGAACGCGATTAAAAAAACCATTGCCCTGTCACTTATTGCATCCGCGCTGTCGCCTGTCTGGGCCGCAGACAAGATCAGGGTCGGCTTCCTGGCGACGGCATCGCTCGCGCCAACGATTGGCGTGTCGAAGGAAATTCGCGCCGGCTTCGATCTCGCCATCAAGGAGCTCGGGGGCAAGCTGGGCGGGCTGCCCGCCGAAGTCATCTTTGGCGATGACCAGGGCAACCCGGAAGTCGGCAAGCAAGTGTTCGACCGCATGGTCAAGCGCGACAAAATTGACCTCGTCACAGGCACCGTCGCATCAGGCGTGGTCTATGCCATTGCACCCCAGGCAGCGCAGCAGCAGGTGCTGTTCCTCAACACCAATGTCGGGCCGTTCGATCTGGTCGGCGCCAAATGCAGCCCCTACTACTACAACACCGGCTGGCACATTGAGGCCGTCAATGAAGCCATGGGCAAGTACCTGACCGAAGCCGGCGCCAAAAAGGTGTACGTCATCGGTGCCGGTGTCCCTGTGGGCAAGGAACACCTGGAAGCCTTCAAGAGAACCTTCAAGGGCGCCATCGCCGGTGAAACCTATTTCAAGCCGCAAACACTGGACTTCAGTGCAGAACTCGCGCAGATCCGCGCGGCACAACCCGATGCCGTCTACGCCTTTGCATTCGGCCCGCTGGCTGTCAACTTCATCAAGCAGTACGCCCAGGCGGGCCTGAAATCCATCCCGTTATATGGCTCCGCGCCGCTGGCCGATGAAGAGACCATTGCATCTGTCGGTGAAGGCACCAACGGCGTCATCACCGGCGGCCACTGGAGCCTGGACCTGCCCAACGCTGCCAACAAGCAGTTCAGCAATGCCTTCCTCAAGGAATACCGCCGCCCCGCCACGCTGTACAACGAGCAGGGCTACACCACCGCCCTGGTGATTGATGCAGCGGTCAAGGCCGTCAAGGGCAGGATCGAAGACAAGGCGGCCTTCCGAAAGGCGCTTGAAGGCGTCAGGCTCGACGCACCACGGGGCCCCTTCCGCTTCAATGTGGACCACAGCCCAATCGAAAACGTCTACCTTCGCAAGGTCACGAAGTCCAACAGCGGTGAGCTGTTCAACCAGACCCAAAAGACCATTGCCACACAACAGGCGGCCAGCAACGCCTCTGCCTGCCGCATGTAACCTCAACGGGGGAGTCGAGTTGTCTACGTTTGTTATTGAGCAGACCCTCAACGGTTTGCAACTGGGGCTGATGCTTTTCCTGCTGGCTGCCGGGCTGACGCTTGTTTTCGGCATCATGGACCTGATCAATCTGGCCCATGGTTCCCTCTACATGCTGGGCGGCTTCCTCACGGTTGTCTTCATGAAGCTGACCGGTAATTTCGCACTGGCCCTGCCGCTCGGGATCATCGGCACCGGCGTCATTGGCGCCCTGCTTGAAATGAGCCTGTTGAGAAGGCTTTACGGACGCAGCCACCTCAGCCAGGTTCTGGCCACCTTCGGGCTGATCCTGGTTTCCAATGATGTCATCCGGTTTTTCTTTGGTCCGAGTGCCGTGATGCTGGAGATGCCTGCAGCGCTGAGCCAGCCCCTGACACTGGCGAACGGCTTTTCCTATTCGTCCTATCGCCTGGTGGTCATTGCCGTGGGCATCATCACGGCCATCCTGCTGAGCCTGCTGATCAACCGCACGCGATTCGGCATGTGGATCAGGGCCGGCGCCTCGGATCGGGAAACCGCACAGGCCATGGGCGTCAATATCAAGCTGGTGTTCACGCTGGTGTTTGCACTGGGCGCCATGCTGTGCGCACTGGCAGGCGGCCTGCTTGGCCCGCTTTTCTCGGTGCAGATGGGCATGGGTGAAAGCATCATCATCCTGGCTTTTGTGGTCGTGGTGATAGGCGGCATGGGCTCCATCAAGGGCGCATTTCTCGGCGCCATAGCGATAGGCTTTCTGGATACATTCGGGCGCTCCGTGCTGCCATCCGTCATGCGCACCCATTTCCCCAGTCTTTCTGCCGACACCATGGCCCCGGCCATTGCAGCCATGCTGACTTACGCACTGATGATTGCGGTCCTCATATGGCGTCCCCAAGGCCTCTTTAAAACCGCATGATGCAGACCCCCGACTCCCTCTCCGACAAAGCGCCTTCGGTGGCAACACAGCTTACAGAGTTCCAGACAACAGGCCTGCTCACAGGCGCCCAGTGGACCGCGGCACTGATCGCCATTGCAGCAGCCATCCTGTTTCCTGTTGCAGCCACGGCACTGGACCAGTCGTTCTACATCGGCTTTGCCACGCGCATCATGATTTATGTGATCGTGGTCAGCAGCCTGAACCTGCTGGTTGGCTATGCCGGGCTGGTGAGTTTTGGACACGCTGCCTACTTTGGCGTCGGCGCTTATGCCGTAGGCGCAGCGACCCTGCTGGGCGGTGACGTCCTTCCGAAGTGGGTGGCCAGCGCCTGGGTTGCGTGGCCCTTCGCCATGCTGGTGGGCGCTGTCCTGGCTGCAGCTGTAGGCGCACTGGCGCTACGTACGCGGCAGGTTTACTTCATCATGATCACGCTGGCATTCAGCCAGATGGTGTATTACCTGTTCATCGGCATGAAAAGCTTTGGCAGTGACAACGGCATGAGCCTGGCCAGCCGCTCAGGCTTCGGGTTGGGCCTGGACCTAGCCAACGACACAACGTTTTATTACGTCGTTTTCGCCCTGACGACGATCACCATGTTCCTCCTGACCTTTGTCGTGCGCTCAAGGTTTGGCGTCGTCATGCGCGGTATCAGCGAGAACGAGTCCCGCATGTCCGCCATTGGCATTCCTGTCTACCGCTACAAGCTGGTGTGTTTCATCATCGCAGGCGCCTTCGCAGGGCTGGCTGGCGCGCTGCTGGCCAACCAGAACGCCTATGTCAGCCCCCGGGTGCTGGACTGGACCCAGTCGGGCATCCTGCTGATGATGCTCATCGTCGGTGGTGTGGGTTACCGCTGCGGGGGCATTTATGGCGCCGTGCTGCTGCTTGTGCTTGAGGAGGTCATCTCCAGCCATACCGAGTACTGGCAGTTCTTTGTCGGTATCGGATTGATATCGGTCGTACTGCTCGGCAACAACGGGATTGCCAGCCTGCTGGAAAAGTTTTTCTCACGCCTTGGCCGCAAAAAGGCAGGCACAGCGGGGAAGCATTCATCATGACCGCACCCGTCCTTCGCATCAACAAGCTGATCAAGCGCTTCGGCGGCATTCTGGCCACGGACCATGTCAGCCTGGAGATTGCGCCCAACACCATTCATGCGCTGATTGGCCCCAACGGTGCTGGCAAGACCACCCTGGTTCACCAGCTCGCCGGCACGCTGATAGCCGATGCAGGCAGCATTGAATTTATGGGCCGCGACATTGCACGCATGCCGATACACAAGCGCGTGGCGCAAGGTATTGCCCGCTCCTACCAGCTCACCAACATCTTTGCAAACTACACGGTGCTCCACAACGTGCTGCTCGCCGTGCAGGCACGCAGCGGGTCAAGCTTCCGGTTTTATGGATCGCCCTTCAACGAGCGGGAACTCATTGCCGAAGCCATGGACATTCTTGCCCTGGTCGGCCTGCAGGGCAGTGAAAACCAGTTGGCCAAATCACTTTCCTACGGCGAACAGCGACGCATCGAGATCGCCCTGGCGCTGGCCACGCAGCCCAAACTCCTGCTTCTGGATGAGCCGCTGGCCGGCATGGGCACATCCGATGCCGGGCAGATCGTGCACCTGATAGAGCGGCTCAAGGCGCAAACCACCATCGTGCTGATCGAACACGACATGCACGCCGTCTTCCGGCTTGCGGACCAGATCAGCGTGCTGGTCTACGGAAAAGTCATAGCCACCGACACGCCGGCCGCCATCAGGGTGTCCCCCGCCGTTCGCAAGGCTTACCTGGGCGATGAGGAAACGCAGTGAACAAGTGTCTTGAACTCGTGAATGTGCAGTCAGCGTATGGCGACTGCAAGGTACTGTTCGGCATGAGCCTGTCGATCAACGCCGGTGAGGTGGTGACGCTGGTCGGCCGCAACGGCATGGGAAAAACAACCACCGTACGCTCCATCATGGGGCTGACGCCCGCGCAATCCGGCGAGATCACTTTTGCAGGCAAACCGATTCGTGGAATGAGGCCGGAGAAAGTGGCTGCAGCCGGTATCTCGCTGGTGCCGGAAGGACGACGCATCTTCCCCAACCTGTCGGTCACGGAAAACCTGCAGGCCTTTGCACGCCCCGGCGCCTGGACGCTCAAGAAAGTGTTTGAGCAGTTCCCGTCACTTGCACGCCGCAAGGCCAACCTGGGCAACCAGCTGTCAGGTGGCGAACAACAGATGCTGGCCATCGGGCGCGCACTGCTCCGCAATGGCCAGTTGCTGATCATCGATGAAGCAACCGAAGGCCTTGCCCCCTTGATACGGCAGGAGATATGGGCCTGCCTGAAGCTTCTGAAAGCACAGGGCATGGCCATCCTGCTGATAGACAAATACCTTGAGCCCCTGCTGCAGATCGGTGATCGCCACAACGTGATTGACCGCGGCACGGTGGTCTGGAGCGGCGACTCCCATGCCCTGAGAAGCGCTTCTGACATCTGGGAAAAATACGTGGGCGTTTGAGCACATCAAGCCAGACGGGCACGCCTGAAACAGCACAGCACACTCATGGTTAACCCTCAAAAATCCGATGTGTTTCTGGTATCGCAGCGGCAATCCCGCCATCTTTTGCAAACCGCCCATGCCCTTTAAATTAAGGGCTCGGTAAAAGGAGACAAATTCATGATCAACCGCAGGCACCTGATCGCCGTATCCGCCGGTGTGGCCCTTCCCGCACTGGGCTTGCCGGTCACGGCCTTCTCGCAACAGGAAAAACTCACCCGCCTGATCGTGGGCTTCCCGCCTGGCGGTGGTACCGATGTCGCTGCGCGAAGCCTTGCAGACAAACTGCGCGGCAGTTATACCGGCGGGATCATTGTCGAGAACAGGCCGGGCGCCGCAGCACGGCTTGCCGTTGAGTACGTCAAGAGCAGTCCGCCAGACGGCACAACCATGCTCTTCACGCCAGACTTTGCGATGACGATTTACCCGCACAGCTTTCGCAAGCTCAACTATGACCCGGTCAAGGACTTCATCCCTGTCGCCGTCTGCGCCAAAACCTCGCTGGCCTTCATCGTCGGCCCGACAGTCCCCGAATCGGTCAAAACACCTGCCGACTTCGTGACCTGGTGCAAAGCCAATCCAAAACAGGCCGCCTATGCATCAACCTCGGCGGGCGCGACACCGCACTTCGCCGGCCTGATGTTCTCAAAAGCTGCGGGCATTCCCATACTTCACGTGCCCTACAAAGGTGGTGCGCCGGCGCTGCAGGATTTGATGGGTGGCCAGATCGCCTCAAGCTTCAACCCCGTTGGTGAAGTATTGCCACAACTCAAATCCGGCAGGCTGCGCGTGCTGGCCACGACCGGGGCGCAACGCAACAAATTCATGCCCGACGTGCCGACAATGGTCGAGTCCGGTTTCAAGGATGTTGTGGCTGAAGTCTGGCTGGGCGTGCTGATGCCTGCCAATACACCGCCGGCCGTCGTCGGCAAAGCCGCAGCCGCCATCAACGAGGCCCTGAAGACACAGGAACTCAAAGACACCTATGCGAAGTTCGGCATGGATGCCGTGCAGGGCACGCCCCAGGGTTTAGCCGACCTCATCAAGTCAGACCTTGCAGCCTGGGGCCCGGTCATCAAGGCCTCCGGTTTTACCGCAGAAGAGTGACCGGAAGCGTCGCACCCCCTACAACTCACACATCTCCCGGAATAAACATGAAACTGGTCACCATCAACAACACGACTTCGGGTACGCCGGGCGCCATGCTGAAGTCAGGCGAGGTGCTGCACCTCGCCAAAGCGGCAAAAGCCGGAACCCTTGAAACCTGGATTCCAGCCAGCGTACGCGGCATTCTTGAGTCCGGCCCCGACGGCATGGCCGTCGTCCAGCAACTGGTCAAGCGTATTGAGTCGGCATCAGCAGGCGAGCTCGTCCAGCTGCGTGAAACCGGCGCGCTGACAGGCGCAGATACACGACTGCTGACACCGGTGCCCAACCCGCGTCTCATCGTCGCGGCCGGCCTGGCCTTCAAGTCGCATCTGGCTGAAATGGCCGGCACCCCGACACCCGCCAAACCGACGGGCTTTCTGAAAAGCGTGAACTCCATTGTGGGCTCAGGTGTTTCCATCACTGTCCCGCCCGATGCATCGGGCCATGTCGACTATGAAGGAGAACTGGCCGTGGTCTTCGGCAAAACCTGCCATCGCGTCAGCGCAGCAGACGCGATGAGCTGCGTCGCCGGTTACATGGCCGCCAACGACGTCTCTGCACGCGACTGGGTCAAGGACGTGTGGGAGGCCAAGGAAGCATGGCCGGCACGCCTGACCTGGGAAACCAACATCATGGGCAAGCAGTTCGACACCTTCACGCCGATGGGCCCGGTGCTCGCGACGGCCGATGACATTGGCGATGTGACTGCACTCGAGATCATCACGCGCCTGAACGGCAAGGAGATGCAGAAGGCGCCCGTCAGCGACCTGATCTTCACGCTGGCCGAGACCATTGCCTACTTCTCCAAGTGGTACACCTTCCAGCCGGGTGACATCCTGCTGACCGGCACGCCCGCAGGCGTGGGTGTGGGCCGCAAGCCGCCAGTCTTCATGAAGGCCGGCGACGTGATCGAGATCGAGGTCAGCGGCATTGGTACGCTCAAGAACATGCTCAAGGCCGCAGCCTGATCAACACTCACAGGCAGGCACCTCGACTGCCTCGTGAACCGGCATCAGCTCTTATGGGCCTGCATGCTGAGAAACGCGCCACCACTGCCCGTGCGGCCCACACCCACAAGATCCACGATGCATTCATAAATTGAAGGATGCCCCTTCACACCCGGGATCAGGTATTCGGTCGGCGAATAGGCATCGTGCGAGTTCTTCCAGTGTTCGGCGCTATCCCAGCTCGCGATGTTGATGAAGGTGAAGGTTCCATTACCCGCGCCGGTATTCCTGTGCAGATGGGTTTCAATGAAGCCGGTATTGGGTGTCGACTGAAAGAAGTTCGCCGTCTTCTTCCAGTTGCTGAGGAACTCTTCTTCCTTGTCTGCTGGAACGATGAACACATTGATCAGTGTGGCGGGCATTCTGACTCCTGGATTTACAAGTACGTGAGACGGGATTCGGCAACAAATTCTAGGGGTCCGCCTGCTTCTGATCCAGTCACAAATCCGAATAGTCCAGATGTGTTCCAGTGATGCAACCACCTCTGGAGCGGCTCGACATTTACGGCACGCATGAGGCCAATCACGTTTAGTTGTTGGACGTTTTTTGGCCGCACTTTTAATATATTTGCATGTCTTCTCCCGCGTCTTCCGTACCCGCCGCCTACACCATCACGCTGAGTCCCAGCGGCAAAACCTTTACCTGCGCCAGCAACGTGGATGTCCTCAAGGCCGGGCTGGCAAACGGGATTTCCCTGCGCTACAGCTGCCGCTCGGGTGTTTGCCGTACCTGTCGCGGCCGTGTGGTCCAGGGTCAGGTCGACATCGGCAATGTCAACGCCAATTACCTGTCTGACGCAGACAAGGCGCTGGGTTATGCGCACCTGTGCTGTGCCACACCACGCAGTGACTGTGTGATTGAGGCTGACGAAATCGCACTCGGCCAGGCGCCTGCGACGAAGTTCCCCGCGCGCGTGATGAAGCTCGACAAACTCGCGCCCGATGTCATGCAGGTCACCCTCGGCCTGCCGCCCAACGAGCCCCTCAAATACCTGGCTGGCCAGTACATCGACCTGCCATTGCCAGATGGCGCCCGCCGCTCGTATTCCATCGCCTCTGCGCCAACGACCGAAGGCCTGCGGCAGATCGAACTGCACGTGCGCCATATGCCAGGCGGTGTTTTTACGGACAGGGTCTTCAGCACGATGAAGCTGCGTGACCTGTTGCGGGTTGAAGCACCACACGGCTTTTTCCATCTTGATGAAACAAGCGACAAGCCCATGGTGATGCTGGCCTCGGGTACCGGCTTTGCACCCATCAAGTCCATCGTTGAATACAGTCTGCAGAAAAAAATGACGCGCCCCATTCACCTTTACTGGGGTGGCCGCAAGCGCGAAGACATTTACATGCATGAGCTCGCCACGCAGTGGGCCAGGGAGTATACGCACATCCATTACACACCAGTGCTGAGCAACGCCACCGAAGCCTGCGCCTGGCAGGGCCGGCAGGGCTTTGTGCATGAAGCCGTGATCGAGGACATCGCCGACCTTGCCGGGCACCAGGTTTACGCCTGCGGTGCGCCGCTGATGGTGGATGCCGCGAGGCGCGATTTCGTCAAGCTGTGCGGCCTGCCAGATGACCAGTTTTTTGCGGACTCTTTTGTCAGCGAAGCCGACAAAGCGCGCGCAAACGCAGTCACGACCAGCAACAACATAACCCCCATGGAGACCAGCCATGTCTGACAGCCCGCTTCCCGAAAATTGCCGCGTGGACCCTGAGCCGCGAGAGTCCATCCTCAAGCCCTACGTGCTGGGCCATGGCACGCTGGAATGCTTCAGCCTCGCCGAGTCGCGCAGGTTTTATGAAGAGTTTCTCGGGCTTGAATGCGTACGGCATGCCAAGCCCGCCATGGCCGTACGCCTGGGCATGCGCTTTCACATCGTGTGCGTTGAAGTCGGCGACCAGATCCACCCCTGCAATGTGCTCAACCACTGGGGCCTGGACGTACAGTCGAAAGAAGAAGTCGACCAGGCCCATGCACGCTGCCTGCAGTACAAGGACAAATACAAGATTCGCCAGGTGCTGGATGTGCAGGACATGCATGGCGTGTACTCGTTCTACTTTGAAGACCTCGACCACAACTGGTGGGAAATCCAGTACTACGAAGGGGGCTTCACGCACGACGACTATTTTGACTTTGGCGACCGCTTTGACATGGAAGAAGCCGCTACCGCCTGAGTTTTTTCTGATTGCTTCACGCCAAAGAAAAAAGCCCGCAGATGCGGGCTTTTTCATGTCGGAATGCTGAACGCTCAAAACGGGATGTCGTCGTCCATGTCGTCAAAGCCGCTGGCTGACTTCGCCGGCGAAGATGCCGGGGCCTGACGGGGTGCTGCGGCCGGCGCGCGGGCCGCAGGTGCGCTGCGCTGCTGGGGCGCGTCGTAGCCACCATCGTCTCCGCCGCCACCACCGCCCATGCCCTGGCGGCTGCCCAGCATCTGCATGCTGTCTGCGCGGATCTCGGTGCTGTATTTTTCGATGCCGTCCTTGTCGGTCCACTTGCGCGTGCGCAGGCTGCCTTCGACGTACACCTGAGAGCCCTTGCGAAGGTACTGGCCGGCGATCTCAGCCAGGCGGCCGAAGAAGCTCACGCGGTGCCATTCGGTGATCTCCTTCATCTCGCCGGTGGTCTTGTCCTTGTAGCGGTCGGTCGTGGCGATGGTGACATTGGCAACCTGGTCGCCATTGGGGAAAGAGCGGGTTTCCGGGTCACGGCCCAGGTTGCCGACGATGATGACTTTGTTGACTGATGCCATGGCTTGCACCCTCCTGCTGGGGATAACGCTGAAAAAAGGCGGTGGCACTGACCACCCGAAGCACACGATTGTGCCGCATTCCCCAACGACTCGACCAGCGTGCGTGTCACAATTACATCAGCATGAACCAAGAACCGGACTTCCTGCAAAACCTGCGCAGCGAGCTGTCCAATGGTCGACTCTGGTTCGACCGTGCCGTTGTGCTGGTTTATGCCATCGCCGCAGGCCTGCTGGTCGTGGCCTTTACCCTTCTGAGCGACTGGACATTCGCCCTGTTTGAGCAGCTTTACGGCACTAACCGATGGCTGATACTGGTCTGGACACCCGCATTGACCGCGGCCATCGTCTGGGCCACACGACGCCACTTTTCAGGTGCCGCCGGCTCGGGCATACCCCAGGTCATGGCTGCGCTGGATCCCGTCACGCCGCCCGAAATGCGGGGCCGGTTTGTTTCCCTTCGCCTGACGCTCGCCAAAATCGGGCTGGCTTCCGCCGGGCTTCTGGGGGGACTGTCCATCGGACGCGAGGGGCCGTCCGTGCAGGTTGCCGCCGGTGTCATGCAACACGCAAGGCGATGGCTACGACCCGAATCGGGCATGAGCACCCACGCGCTGCTGGTGGCTGGCGGGGCCGCCGGTATCGCCGCTGCCTTCAATGCACCTCTGGCGGGCGTCGTTTTTGCGATTGAAGAACTCTCGCGCAAGCTGGAATCGCGCAACAGCGGCCTGATCATCACGGCCATCGTGCTAGCTGGCCTGATGGGTGTTTCGGTGTTTGGCAACATCACCTATTTCGGCGTGATCAAGGTACCGCCACTGGGATGGAATGCCGTACTGCCCGGCCTGTTGGTGACGCTGCTTTGCGGTGTGCTGGGAGGGCTTTTTTCCAGGCTGCTGGCGGCCTCGCTCACCGGCTCGCCCGACCGCTTCAGCGAATGGCGAAGGAAGTACCCCGTCCGGTTTGCGGCCGCAGGAGGACTGGTGATTGCCGTGATTGGCCTGGTCAGCCAGGGCTCCACCTTTGGCGCTGGCTCCCATGCCGTCAAGCAGATGCTGGCCGGTGAATCTGACGTGCCATCGCTTTACGTGTTGCTGAAGTTTGTGGCGACCTGGCTGGCAGCGTGGTGCGGCGTGCCGGGCGGCATTTTTGCACCATCCCTCTCGATCGGAGCCGGCGTGGGCCACAACGTGGCAGTCCTGGTCAGCCCTGAAATCGGCGCCGCGCTGATCGCCATGGGCATGGCAGCCTTTCTGGCCGCAGTGACGCAGGCCCCACTGACCGCCTTCATCATCGTGATGGAGATGATCGACGGACGCGCCATGGTGCTCAGCCTGATGATGGCCGCCATGCTGGCCAGCCTGGTCTCGCGCATGCTGAGCCGGCCGCTCTACGAAAGACTGTCGGAATCCATGATTGCAACCTTGCCCTCACAAACTGCGACAGAAGCCGTAACACCCGCTTCAGCACCAGAGACGGCACAAGCGAGCGAAGAAAACAAGCCAGTTACCTCTTGATCCGCCTGCGGATCAGTGTGCTGCACCGCGCCCGGCAAGCACCGGCATCAAACGCCAGGCCACCAGCAGCCAGACAAATGAGAGCAGCGTGGTGGAGATGAACAGGCTCTGCACACCGCCCCACTTGAGCATCGCTCCGCCCAGCGCCCCCCCTGCAAACAGGCCCAGCGATTGGGATGTGTTGTAAAACCCGAGTGCCGCACCGCGCAGGGATGCAGGGGCAAGTCGCGACACCAGGCTGGGCTGGCTGGCCTCCAGCACATTGAAGCTGCAGAAAAACAGCAGCAACAAAAAACAGAGCAACCTCACCGAGGGCGACATGCCCAAAAAGCCCTTTGCCAACACCAAAAACCCCAGCTGCACCAACCCCAGCAAGGCAATCGCAGCCAGCAAAACGTCGCGCAGATGTCCACGGCGCTCCAGCGGAAACAGCGTGCCGCCCATCACCACAAATGAAGCCAGCACGGCAGGCAGGTAAACCTGCCAGTGCAGGGACTTGAGGAGGCCAGCCTGCACCAGCAAAGCAGGCACGGCCACCCACATTGAGAGCTGAACGGCGTGCAGCACAAACACACCGAAGTTCAGCCCCAGCAAATCAGCATGCCTGACCACATCGCGGAGACGACCGCGCTTCATGTCCGCATGCTTCTCAGGCTCTGCGGGCACCACCCAGATCACCATGCCGATGCCGGCCAGTGCGAGGACGCCGGTCAGTGCAAACAGTCCGGCAAGGCCAATATGGGCATTGAGCGCCGGCGCCACCACCAGTGACAACGCAAACATCAGCCCGATACTTCCGCCCACGAGCGCCATCGCCTTGGTGCGCACTTCGTCGCGGGTCAGGTCGGCAAGCAGTGCCGTCACCGCCGCAGATACTGCGCCCGCCCCCTGAAGTGCACGGCCAGCCAGCAGCATGTTGAGATCCGTCGCAGCAGCTGCGAGGAAACTCCCCGCCGCAAACACCAGCATGCCAGCGACGATGACGCGCTTGCGGCCAAGCCTGTCGGATGCCAAACCAAAAGGCATTTGCAGCAGGGCCTGCGTCAGGCCATAAATACCCATGGCCAGACCGACACGGGCCGGATCGTCCCCGCCGGGGTAACGCGCGGCCTCCAGCGCAAACACGGGCAGCACCAGAAACAGCCCCAGCATGCGCAGGGCAAAGATGGACGCCAGCGAGGCGCTGGCGCGCCGCTCTGTGGCGGTCATCGGGTGCGAATGGTGAGGGGTGGAAGGCGCGGTCAAGGCAGGTACCGGAAAAAGTCAAAAGGCGCAGCCCGGAAGGGGCGTAATCCGATATTGTGCTTGAAAGCGCCTGTCGGTCTATGATGGAGAGTTTTGCGGCGCCTGCATTCAATTGAACTCTCCTGACGACAGCAAATACCTGGCAAAGGGAACCGGCGACGGGCCGCCCCGAGACGGTTCAGCCCCCCCGGGGGGCAGCGACTTACACGCAGTGAAGAGCGTGGGGGCCAACCCGCTTGCGGCCCAGCGAATCAGCATTCGCGGGGCGCGTACGCACAACCTCAAAAATATCGACCTCGATATTCCGCGCAACCAGCTGGTGGTCATCACCGGGCTGAGTGGTTCGGGCAAGTCGTCGCTCGCGTTTGACACCCTGTATGCCGAAGGCCAGCGCCGTTATGTTGAAAGCCTGAGCACCTACGCACGGCAGTTTCTGCAGTTGATGGACAAGCCTGATGTCGACATGATCGAAGGCCTGTCGCCCGCGATCTCCATTGAGCAGAAAGCCACCAGCCACAACCCGCGCTCCACCGTCGGCACGGTGACCGAGATTCACGATTACCTGCGCCTGCTGTTCGCCCGCGCCGGCACCCCTTACTGCCCCGTACACGACCTGCCGCTGCAGTCGCAAAGCGTCAGCGAAATGGTGGACCACGTGCTGGCGCTGCCTGAAGACACCAGACTGATGATCCTCGCGCCTGTGGCGCGTGACCGCAAGGGCGAGTTTGTCGATGTGTTTGCAGAGATGCAGGCCCAGGGCTATGTGCGCTTTCGCGTCGATGGCGTGTCGTATGAGTTCGACGACCTGCCCAAGCTCAAGAAGACCGAAAAGCACAACATCGATGTGGTGATTGACCGCATCAAGGTGCGGCCCGACATGCAACAGCGCCTGGCTGAAAGTTTTGAAGCGGCGCTGCGCCTGGCCGACAGCAAGGCGATTGCGCTCGAGATGGATACCGACAAGGAACATCTCTTCAGCGCCAAATTCTCGTGCCCGGTCTGCAGCTACTCATTGAGCGAGATGGAGCCACGGCTCTTTTCGTTCAACTCGCCCGTAGGCGCCTGCCCCACCTGCGACGGCCTCGGGCACATGGAATTCTTTGACCCGGCGCGCGTGGTCGCCTTCCCTTCCCTGAGTCTTGCCAGCGGCGCCGTCAAGGGCTGGGACAGGCGCAACGGCTACTACTTCTCGATGCTCGAAAGCCTGGCCAAGCACTACAGGTTCGACATCGACACCGCCTTTGAGAACCTGCCCGCCGAGGTGCAGCAGGTCGTGCTGCACGGCTCGGGTGACGAAGAGATCAAGTTCAGCTACGTCCTCGACTCGGGTGCCAACGCCGGACGCAAGCACGCGAAAAAGCATGCCTTTGAAGGCGTGATCACCAACTTCGAGCGGCGCTACCGCGAGACAGATTCCGCCGCCGTACGAGAGGAGCTGGCCCGCTACCGCAGCATCCAGTCCTGCCCCGACTGCCACGGCACGCGCCTGCGCGAAGAGGCTCGCCATGTTTATCTGGCCAGTGCGCCGGATGATCAGGGTGCAGTACACCGCAAGGCCATTTTCGAAATCAGCCACAGCACGCTGCGCGAAAGTTTCACCTACTTCGACCAGCTCAAAATGCAGGGCGCCAAGGCCGAGATCGCCGGCAAGGTGGTGCGCGAGATCGGCCTGCGCCTGAAATTCCTCAACGACGTGGGCCTGAATTACCTCAGCCTGGACCGCAGCGCCGAGACCCTCTCGGGCGGGGAATCACAGCGCATCCGGCTTGCCTCGCAGATCGGCTCGGGCCTGACCGGCGTGATGTATGTGCTCGACGAGCCCAGCATCGGCCTGCACCAGCGCGACAACGACCGGCTGATCGGCACGCTCAAACACCTGCGCGACATCGGCAACAGCGTACTCGTCGTTGAACATGATGAAGACATGATTCGCGCGGCCGACCACGTGATCGACATGGGGCCGGGCGCCGGCATTCACGGCGGCCGCGTGATGGCGCAGGGCACGTTTGAAGAAGTCAAAAACAACCCCGACTCGCTCACCGGCAAATACCTGGCGCAGACGCTGAAGATTGCCGTGCCCACACGCCGTACGCCGTGGATACCGGTGGTGAAAAGCGAAGTGCCGGTTGAAAAGAAGAAGTCGCGCTTTCCACCCAGCCCGGCCGCCGAACGCCGCGCCGCGCGCGAAGCCGTGCACCTGGCCACGCTGGGTGACATGCAGGCGCTGCGCGTCATCAACGCCACCGGCCACAACCTCAAAAACGTCAGTGCCGAGTTCCCGGTCGGCCTGCTGACCTGCGTGACAGGGGTGTCGGGCTCGGGCAAATCCACCCTGGTCAACGACACGCTTTATACAGCCGTCGCCCGCACGCTCTACCGCGCGCATGAAGAGCCCGCGCCGCATGAAAGCATCGAAGGCATAGAGCACTTCGACAAGGTCATCAACGTCGACCAGTCACCGATTGGCCGCACACCGCGCAGCAACCCGGCCACCTACACGGGCCTGTTCACGCCGATACGCGAGCTGCTGGCCGAGATGAACACCGCAAGAGAACGGGGGTATGGCGCGGGAAGGTTCAGCTTCAACGTGGCTGGTGGCCGATGCGAGGCCTGCCAGGGCGACGGCGTGGTCAAGGTTGAAATGCACTTTCTGCCCGACGTGTATGTGCCCTGCGATGTCTGCAAGGGCATGCGCTACAACCGCGAAACGCTGGAGGTGCAGTACAAGGGCAAGAACATTGCGCAGATTCTCGACCTCACCGTCGAAGCAGCGGCCGAGTTCTTCAAGGCTGTGCCCACCATCGCGCGCAAGCTGCACACGCTGCTCGACGTGGGCCTTTCCTACATCAAGCTCGGCCAGGCAGCAACGACCCTGTCAGGCGGCGAGGCGCAGCGCGTCAAGCTGGCCTTGGAGCTGAGCAAGCGCGATACCGGCCGCACGCTCTACATCCTTGACGAGCCGACCACCGGCCTGCACTTTGCCGACATCGACCTGCTGCTCAAGGTGCTGCACCAGTTGCGCGATGCGGGCAACACGATTGTGGTGATCGAGCACAACCTCGACGTCATCAAGACGGCCGACTGGCTCATCGACATGGGCCCTGAAGGCGGCGCTGGCGGCGGTACGGTGGTGGGCGTGGGCACGCCAGAAGACATCGCGGCGAACCCCGAGAGCCACACCGGGCGCTATCTGCAGCGGCTGCTTGAACAGGCCTGAACCACGGCATGGCCGCGCCACACAGCCCGGATCTGTTCACGCGCCGCAGCGTGGTGTTCATGCTGGCCACGCTGTGCTGCCTGCTCTGGGGCAGCGCCTACCCGGCGATCAAGAACGGCTATGAGCTGTTTCAGATCGCCACCGGCGACATCCCGTCCAAGCTGGTGTTTGCGGGCTACCGCTTCGTTTTTGCCGGGCTGGTGCTGCTGGCCATTGCCGCCATTGGCAAAAAACCGCTTTTCAGTTTTGACAGCCGCACCTGGGGCCAGATCACCGTGCTGGGTTTTGTGCAGACCACGCTGCAGTACGTGTTCTTCTACATCGGCCTGGCGCACGCCACCGGGGTGAAGAGCTCCATCATGAATGCGACCGGCACTTTCTTCAGCGTGCTGCTCGCCCACTTCATCTACAAAAACGATCGCCTGAGTTTTAACAAGGTGCTCGGCTGCCTGGTCGGTTTTGCCGGCGTGATGGTCGTCAACTTCAGCGCCGGGCTCCTGGCCTTTGACTTCACGCTGCTCGGCGAAGGTTTTGTCGTGATCGCCGCCTTCGTGCTGTCGGCCGGCAGCATCTACGGCAAGAAGATTTCGCAGAAGGTCGATTCGGTCGTGCTCACCGGCTGGCAGCTCGCGATTGGCGGCGCAGTGCTGACGCTGGCCGGGTTCGCACTCGGCGGCGCCGTGACCCACTTCACCATCAAATCGACAGCGCTCATGCTCTACCTCATCGCGCTCTCCTCAGCCGCCTTCGCGCTCTGGACGATTCTGCTCAAACACAACCGCGTCAGCACCGTCACC
Organism: Pseudomonadota bacterium; assembly: GCA_040390295.1. Taxonomy (GTDB): domain Bacteria; phylum Pseudomonadota; class Gammaproteobacteria; order Burkholderiales; family Burkholderiaceae_C; genus Polaromonas. The sequence continues at coordinate 89,548 of JAZJYR010000013.1, read as the reverse complement.
GTCTTCAACTTCATGATCCCGGTCTTCGGCACCCTGCTGTCAGCGCTGTTTCTGGGCGAAAGCTTCCTCGAATGGAAGAACGCCGCCGCGCTGGTGCTGGTCTGTGTGGGGATCTGGCTGGTGACAAAAGAAGAAAAAGCAGCCGTCCCGGCGCCTTGATACTATATTTTTGATAGCGGCTCATGCACGTATCCATTGGCCTGGAGGCTTATTTGATGCCTAAAAAAGGCTATTTCTGGATGATTTTCTGGCTTCGGGCGGTCAAAACCCTGACCAAACGCCTAAAAGTTAATATGGAAGTTAACTTTTAGGCGTTTTTTAACGTGTACGTTAAAAATGGCTCGGCCAGCCAGTAAAACACCTGAAGCTCACGAATACTAGAGCGTGACCACAACGAGGTAAACCACCAGCAGCAGACCCAGCATGGCCTTGAAGTTTTTCAGGATGTGGTGGACCCGCTTCAAATTGGCCTCATGGGTCAGCCTTTGCTGCAGCGGATGCGTCTCCGGGAGGATGGCGCGAAGCAGATAGCTGCCGCCCAACCCGATAGCGATAAAAACAATCAGCAGCCCCAGCGAGAAAGCGAAAGGCATGGACATGGGTACTTTCAACGGTCCGACACAATGGCTATTGTGCTGGCAAGGTTGCGAGCCTCGCGTTGACCATGAGGAACATGGTTTATTCAGCGGGATAATCCGTCGGGCAGCCAGACCTGCTGCGCGCCACCCCACAAGGACCCCATGTCATCCATCACCCTGCGCTTTCTTGCTGAACCCAGCACTGTCAACTTTGGCGGCAAGGTGCATGGCGGTACGGTCATGAAGTGGATTGACGAAGCCGGTTATGCCTGTGCGACGCGCTGGGCCAAGCGTTATTGCGTGACGGTGTCGGTGGGCAGCATCCGCTTCGGGCGGCCGATCAGGATTGGTGACCTGGTGGAAGTCGAAGCGCGGCTGGCCTACACGGGCCGGACCAGCATGAACATCTCGGTCGAAGTGCGGGCTGGCGACATGAAGACGGGTGAGATGCAGATGATTACCGAATGCCTGGTGGTGTTTGTGGCGGTGGATGAAGAAGGCAAGAGCCTGCCGGTCGAGACGTGGCAGCCCGAGACGCCGGGTGAGCTGGCGCTGGCCGAACGGGTGAAGGCGCACCTGGATGCTGCGCGTGCAATGAGCCCGAAGTCCTGAACACCCTGGAATCATTCCAATGAAAAACAATGCCCTGACGGGCCGTGACCTGCTGGCTGCACTGGGTGTGGTGTTCATCTGGGGCATCAACTTTGTGATCACCAAGCTGGCGCTGCAGGACTTCACGCCCTTCCAGCTGGGTGCCATCCGCTTCACGATTGCCTTTGTGCCGCTGGCCTTCTTTTTCAAACCACCCGCCGTGCCCTGGAAGTGGGTGGTGATGTACGGCCTGTTTCAGGGTGTGGGCCAGTTCGGGTTGATGTTTTTGTCGCTCAAGGTCGGCATGACAGCGGCGCTGGCGTCTGTGCTGCTGCAGACGCAAGTGTTCTTCACGGCGCTGTTCGGCTTTTTTCTTTTGCATGAGCGCACCAGCAAACCGCAGCAGGCGGGTATGGTGCTGGCGGCGCTGGGCATCTGCTGCTTTGTGATGAATTACGTGAACCCGGGCGCATCAGGGCCAGGCGTGACGACCGTGCTGGGCTTTGTATTGATTCTTTGCGCAGCGGCCATGTGGGCGGTGTCCAACATCGTGGCCAAGCGTGTGCAGCAGGGCTACGCCGGTTATTCGCCGATTTCTTTTGTGGTGTGGAGCAGCGCGGTGGCCGTCTTGCCCTTTGTGTTGCTGGCGGGGCTGCTGGACCCTGCGGCCGTGCGCTGGCGCTGGCTGGATGCGCACTGGATCAGCTGGGTCGAAGCCGCCTACCTCGGCCTGGTGGCCACGCTGGTCGGCTACAGCCTGTGGACCTGGCTGCTGCAGCGCCACCCCGCGAACCGCGTGTCGCCGTTCGGCCTGGGCGTGCCGGTGGTGGGGCTGGCGACCGGCATGATTGTGCTGGGCGAAGTCATCACACCGTGGCAATGGGCGGGCATTGCGCTGACGGCCTGCGCGCTGGGCTGCGTGGTGGTGGGCGGGCGCGTGGGCGAGTTGTTCCGGCCCGGTTTCAAGCGCTCCTGAAAACCGTTTCTGCAGCCGCTGGCAATGTGTCCTTGAAATAGACGGTCAGCAGATCCAGCGCATGCCTGACCTTGGCGGGCTGCTCGCCGCGCCGCACCGTGACGGCATAGAGAGGAATTTCGGCCAGCCGCCAACCCGGCAATACGGGCAGCAGCAGCCCCCGGTCCAGCGCCTGCTGGTCTTCCTGGCTGACCGCCACGCCTATGCCCCAGCCCGCCACGCACAAGGCATTCAGGCCAGTCACCTGCGAGGCATGTACACGCGCTTCAAAACGCAACTGCTGCTGCTCACCGTTCGGCCCCAGCAGTTCGATCATGTCAAAGCTGGCGTTGCGGGGTCGGCTTGCCAGCAGGTCATGGTGCAGCAGGTCATTGGGTTCGGCGGGCCAGCCGCGTTCAGCCAGATAGGCCGGCGCGGCGCAGAGCTGGGGTTTCATGCTGCCGAGCTTGCGCGCCACCAGGCCTGAATCAGCCTGGTCGCCAGCGCGCAGCGCCAGGTCGACGCGCTCTTCGATCAGGTCGATGACGGTGTCGTCGAGCAGCAGGTTGAGCGTGAGCTTCGGGTGGCTGCGCAGTGGCGCGAGCGCGCTGGCGAGCAGGCTGCCAAAACCTATGGGTGCAGCGATGCGAAGCTCACCCTCGGGCTCGTCACGCAGGCGCGACAGCGCCTGGTCGGCCGAGCGGGCGGCGGCGACCATGGCGGCGCAGCCTGCGTGGTAACGCTCGCCTGCTTCGGTCAGCGTCAGACGCCTTGTGGAGCGGTGCATCAGCGCAAGGCCCAGTGATTGCTCAAGCTGGCGCAGGTGCTGGCTGACGGCAGAAGGTGTCATGCCCAGCTGCCTTGAAGCCGCAGTCAAAGAGCCTGCGGCCACCACCTCCGCAAAAACCGCCATGCGCCTGAGTTGATCCATATCTGCTCAATTCATTAGTTTTACTTCACAGTATTAGCCGATTTTGCCGTCTATTCAAGCGAACGTGTAGCAATCAGACTCAAGCCCTGTTCTCACTTCACCATCTTCAAAGGAGCTTTCATGAAAATCGCACTCATAGGCGCTACAGGTTTTACCGGCGCACCTGTTCTGGCAGAACTGCTGTCACGCGGCCACCAGGTCACCGCCCTGGCGCGCAACCCGTCCAAACTGGCCGCGCAAACAGGCCTGACTGTCGTCAAGGCCGATGTGCTGGACGACAGTCAGGTGGCAGCAGCCGTGGCGGGGCATGACGCGGTCATCAGCGCCTACAACCCGGGCTGGACCGAACCGGAAATTCACGACCTGTTTTTGCAGGGCAGCGAGGCGATTCTGCAGGGCACCAAACAGGCGGGCGTCAAACGTGTGCTGGTGATTGGCGGCGCAGGCAGCCTGTATGTGGCGCCGGGCGTGCAACTGGTCGATGTGCCGCAGTTCCCCGCTGAATACAAGCAGGGCGCGCTGGCGGCACGCGAGTTGCTCAACCGGATTGAAAAAGAAACCAGCCTGGACTGGACCTTCATCTCGCCACCCATTGGCCTGGCGCCTGGCGAGCGCACCGGAAAATACCGCGTTGGCGCGAATGACCTCTTGCCCGGCCAAGGCGATGTGCCTGCGGGTATTTCAGTGGCTGACCTGGCCGTGGCCATCGTTGATGAGATTGAAACCCCGAAACACATCAGGAAGCGGTTCACGGCGGCAAACTAAGGCTTTGTTGGGCGCTGTCTGACAGTGCGCGCACGGTGTGGCGGCTAAGGTAGCTCATGAAAGGGCATACATCATCATGAGCCACCTTATTTCAAAAACACAGCAGCACATTCAGGCCGCCCGCGACTGGGACAAGAAACGCCCGGGCTTTCCCGCAGAGCACTGGATTGTTCTGGGCGCAGGCGTCGCCGTGATGCTGGCCTCACGCCGCAGCACGTCACCCATCGTTCGTGCGCTGGGCGCAGCAACCGGCGGTGCGCTGGTGGCACGTGCGGCCAGCGGGCGCGATGGCATTGCAAAACTGGTGGCATTGCTGCCGAGCGGCACCGGCCTGATTGGCCGCCGGCAGAAACTGCTGCCGTTTTAAGCCGGTTATTTTTGGGAATCGCGGCGCGCTGATTCAAGCACGTCGCGGGTCCTGATGGCTTCGCGGCGTGCCGCTTCGATGAAATCATCGCCCGCAGATGCGTAAAGAATCGCGCGTGAGGAATTCACCGCAATGTGCGCGCCGGGTTTCCAGCCCGCCCTGACGGTGGCCACTGCGTCGCCGCCCTGCGCGCCAACACCGGGAATCAGCAAGGGCAGCCTTGGCGCAACCACACGCACGCGTTCAATTTCAGCGGGGTAAGTGGCGCCGACAACGAGGCCCAACTGGCCATTGAGGTTCCACGGGCCGTTGGCCAGACTGGCCACATGTTCATACAAAAGCGGCTGGCCATCGACCGACGCCAGGCGCTGGTTCTGCAAATCGTCACCGCCGGGGTTGGAGGTGCGGCACAGCAGGAAGGCGCCCTTGCCATGGTATTTCAGGTAGGGCGTGACCGAATCAAAACCCATGAAGGGCGACAGCGTGACAGCATCGGCACCATAGCGTTCAAACGCCTCGATGGCGTACTGCTGGGCCGTGGCGCCGATGTCGCCGCGCTTGGAGTCAAGAATGACGGGCACAGCGGGTGCGACCTGCTTGATGTGTCTGACGAGGCGCTCAAGCTGCTCTTCTGCGCGGTTGGCGGCGAAGTAGGCGATCTGCGGCTTGAAGGCAATCGCGAGGTCTGCAGTTGCATCCACGATGGCAGCGCAGAAATCAAAAATGCGGCTCGCGTCGCCCCGGTATTTTTCTGGAAACCTGCCGGGCTCCGGGTCAAGGCCGACGCACAGCATGGACTGGTTCTGGCGCTCGGCGGCTTCCAGCATCTCGATAAAAGTCATGGATTGGCTCATGCGCTCATTGTAAGAAGCGCGGACTCACCCGGATTCAGCCAGAAATCACACGCATCGCCAGGCAAAGGTCTTCCCAGGCCTTGCCCTTGTCGAGCGGGTTGCGCAGCAGGTAGTGCGCATCGTGGGTCACGATAACTCTCACGCCATGCAGCTGGTGGACCTTTCCGCGCATCTTGCCAAAGGGCTCGGTGGTCTGCAGCAGTGCCTGCGACGCGAGCCGACCCATCACCAGCACCAGGTCAGGCCTGGAAGCGCCAACCAGATCAGACAGCGACGACGGGAGGTCTGCGCCTGCAGAGACATGCCGCGCAAGCGGCGCGAGTGTGACTGCACCCGCCTTGTCCAGCTTTGTCGCACGCAACATGTTGTTGAGCAACTGGCCGGCATCGCCATCAAAAGGATTGAAGCCACCCTGCAGTGCAGACGCGGGGGTTTCTGCAAGTACCAGCCATCGCGGGCCGGCTGCATTGGCCGTGTCTGCATAGAGGGCGAGTGTTTCGCCCAATTGCCATGCGGGGCCTTCGCCGGCAGCTACGGCGGGCGCAGTGGCAGGCAGGGAGCGGGCAACTGGCGCGGGCGTTGCCGGGGCGGAACGTGCGCGTACGGCGACGGCGTCAATCGCGACAGGCGCGTGGACTGCAGCTTCAGGCGCTGCGGCAGCGGCAGGCGGCGCAGCTTGGACCACCGGAGCAGCGGCCAGGGCCTCCATCGGCGACCAGACACGCACACCCATTTCGCGCAGCATGGCGCGGTGGCGCTTGTCGAGGTTGAGGCTCATCGTTTGAAAGCCTTCACAGTGCAAAACTCATGACGACCGCATCTTCACGCCGGGGGCTGAGGACGCTGCCCGAGGGGTAATAGTTTTTGCGCAGGCCGACTTCACGAAACCCGTAACTTTCATAAATCGATTTTGCGCGCTTGTTGCTGACCCGCACTTCAAGCCACAACCATTGCGCGCCCTGCCCGCGCGCCCAGATGGCCAGCGCATCCAGCATCACGCGCGCCCAGCCGCGCCGCTGGTGTGCAGGCGCCACCGTGATGTTGAGCAAATGCACTTCATCGACCCCCTTCATCGCCACAAAATAACCCAGCAGTTCTGCCTGCCGGGGCGTGCCGCCGGTGAGCAGTTGCGCCTGGTAGCCGGCGTTGAGTGAGTCTGTGAAGTTGCCCGGCGTCCAAGGGTGGTCGTAAGCGGTTTTTTCAATGGCCACCACCTTGTCGAGCCACGCGGCCGTCATCGGCTCGAATTGCGCTTCGAGCGGATGGGATGGCTTGAGGATGGCGTTCATCAGGGGAATCAATCGGTTTGCGCCAGCGCGGCGTGCTCTTTTTGCTGCTTGACCACGGCGCGCTCTTCGGTGGTGAGGGCTACTTTATCGCGAACATACAGCGGCAGCGCCAAAGCAGCATCGACAAGCTGCCCTGCGGCGACCAGTGCGGGTGCGAGTCGAAGAATGGCCGTGGCGGTGGGCAGCGCTTCAAGTCTGGTGAATGCCGCGATGCCGGCCGGGAAGCGGTCGGCATAGACCCCAAAAACATTACCGGCCAGCAGCGCGGTACCAGCTGTGGGCGCCAGATTTTCCGGCCTGACGAGATGGCATTCGACCAGCGGTTTGCAGACCCCGCCGGCAAATTCAAAATCCTGCACATACATCTCGTCCATGCGCGCATCCAGCAGCGCAGTCATGTGCAACACGCCATCGCGGGCGTTGTCGGAATGCCGAAAGCGCGCTTCCTCTGCCAGTGCCATCAGGGTGTCAACCGGCAGCACGGGAATGCCTGCACCATGCCGGGCACCAAACGCCAGGCCCTGCGCCACCGAGCAGGCCGTGCGCAGGCCGGTAAACGAGCCAGGACCTCGGCCAAAGGCGATGGCATCAAGCTGATCCATGCGAAGGCCGGCCTCGGCGACCAGCGCCAGGATGGCCGGGATCAGGGCCATCGAGGCCTTGGCACCGCCCGGCCCCGTGTGCGCCCACGTGCGCACGCCATCCGTCACCGCGATGGACATCACGTCTGTGCTGGTGTCAAAGGCCAGAAGCTTCATGGTCAGGGTAGTCAAAAAAATGCAGCACCGGGGAATTGACCGACGCCTGCGGGAGATTATCCGCGCCAACGGCGTCAAGGGCGAAGCGGCGCAGGCAAGCCCCGATAATCGGCCCATGATTGATGACTGGCGGCCTCCCATGCGCTTTTTGACGCGCAACCCGATGCATGTGGGTGCGGTTGCGCTGGCTGCCGTGATGCTGGCCATACCGGCCGGCGATGCCCTCGCCCAGACCACCGCTCGCCTGCCGCCTGCGATTGAAAAAGCACTGGTGCGCGCACAGGTGCCACGCGATGCCGTTGCCATGCTGGTGGTGGATGCATCGGGCAAACAGCCGCCGCGCCTTGTGCATCGCAGCGATGTGCCGATGAACCCGGCTTCGGTCATGAAGCTGGTCACGACGTATTCAGCGCTGGATACGCTGGGCCCCGACTTCACCTGGAAAACGAAGGTCACGCTGGACGGCAGCCTGACCAGCGGCCTGCTCAACGGCAACATGGTTGTCCAGGGCGGCGGCGACCCCAAGCTGGTGGTCGAGCGCCTGCAGGCACTGCTGATGCAGGTGCAAGCCAGCGGTGCCAGGGCCATACGCGGCGACATCGTTCTGGACCGCAGCGCGTTTTCCGTGCCCGCCACCGACCCGGGCGAATTTGACGGCGAGCCGCTTCGGCCCTACAACGCCCGGCCGGATGCGCTCCTGATCAACTTCAAGTCGGTCGTCATGACCTTCACGGCGGATATTCCCAATGCACGGGCCACCGTGCGCTACGAACCACCCATGGCCGGCCTGCAGATTGCAGACACCGTGCCGCTGGTGCGGGTGAGCCGCTGCGGCGACTGGCGCAGCGAGCTGCGGGCCAGCGTTGACAACCCGAACCGCATTGATTTTCTGGGCAGCTATTCATCGGCCTGCGGTGAAAAAATCTGGCCCATGGCCTATGCAGAACCGGCCAGCTTTGCCGCACGCGCCGTGGAGGGTTCCTGGCGCTACCTGGGTGGCCTGATGACGGGCTCTGTGCGCGATGCCACGCCGCAGGAACTGGGCAGGCTGCGACTCGGTGGCACGCTGTCGGGCGACAAGCCCGCCGTGCAATTCGAGAGTGTCTCCATCCCCTTGCTGGAGGTGGTCCGCGACGTGAACAAGTATTCGAACAACATCATGGCGCAACACCTCTTCCTGACCATGGGACTGAAGGCCAACCTGGGCCAGCCCAAAAGCGGCACGCTGGAAGCCGGGCGCGCGGCACTGTCTGCATGGTGGCAAAAGAACCTGCCCGGCGCCGTACCGCCCCTGATGGACAACGGCTCGGGGCTCAGCCGAAATGAACGAATCACAGCTGCCAGCCTGCAGGCGCTGCTTCAGCATGCGGCCAGAAGCCCGCTGGCAACGGCGCTTGCAGACTCGCTGCCGGTCGCCGGTGTGGACGCCACCATGCGCGAACGCGCGAAGGGCGTGGCAGGCCAGGCTTTTGTCAAAACCGGATCGCTGCGCGACGTGACGGCGATCGCCGGTTATGCCAACGGACTGAGCGGCACGCGCTACATCGTTGTCGGGCTGATCAACCACCCGAACGCATCAGCGGCCCGGCCTGCGCTGGACGCACTGGTGGACTGGGCCGTGAAGGAAGGCGCACGATGAGCACCGGCCTCACGCTGGCCGACTGGGTCGGCTTTGGCGCAGCGACCCTGACGACGGCAAGCTTTTTGCCACAGGCCTGGCTCAGTTTCAAAACGCGCGATGTGAGCGGCATTTCGCTCGGCATGTACAGCGTGTTTACCGTCGGCGTTGCCTTGTGGCTGGGCTATGGCGTGATGCTTGACGCCTGGCCCATCGTGCTGGCCAATGCCATCACACTGGCCCTCGCAATCGCCATCCTGGTGATGAAGCTGCGCTATGGCGCTCAGGGCAAGTCCGGGACTCCGTGACAAACATCACGCCTTTTGTGAGGCGTGTATACGACAGTGGGCGGCCGTGCGATGTAAAAGACGCGTCAAACCTTGAACGCGCGGCCTGCTGCGGACTATCATGGCCTCTCAAAAGTCGTTCCATAAAACAACACCGCCGGCTCCAGCTGGACAACAACGCTCCGAGCATGTCCCTTTTCAAAGGTTTGTTCCCTTCACCCAAAAGCCCGCGAAGCAACTTGCAGGAGCAGGAAGAGCATGCGCGCGGCGGCCCTGAAACAGCGCCCGTGAAAATGAACCTTGAAGAGCGCATGGCATTTCGCCGCGAGCTGCTTTTCGAGAACGTGCGGACAACCCTGAGCAGCTATTTCATAGATGCCAGGAGCTACCATTTCAAGGTCATGCGGACCGACAAACGCGGGCATTGTTACGTTGTGATGCTGGACATGCCGCCGGCATTCATGCTGGGCGAGCAGGGTCAACATGCACGGCTGGCGGAGATCGCCGCCGCACTCACAAAAAACGCGCAAACCCGCTATGGCCTGATCGTTGGCGGGGTTTACTGGCGTGTTGACGAGAGCCTGGCAGCAGCTTCCGCCGAAAGGGCCAAGCCCGCTGCGATGCCTTCTTTTGCGAGTTCGCAGCCGGGCCCCGAGCTCACCAACATCGAGAAGTACGAGCGCGCAACCGCAGAGGAGCTCGCCGCTTTTGAAGCCGCATGGCAACGCGACAGCGACATCCAGATTGGCGACCGCACCTATTCGTCAGACCTGGCGCCGCTGGGTGAAGATCCGCCGCGCTAGCAGGACAGGACTGCAGAACTGCGGAGGCATTCTCCGCGCGATCAAACCGCGGGCCTGATGCGCCGCTCGACCCGCCCTTGCACCGCCTTCGAGACAGTCACCCGCCCCGTCGCATGGCGCTGGTTGTTGCAGGCCTCATGGCTGATCGCCAGGTTTTCAGCATGGCTGTTGCCACCTTCGCTGAGCGGCAAGATGTGCTCCAGCGTTGAAGCTTCTGGCAGCACATGTTCACCACACACCCAGCAAGGCACCTGGCCGTGCAACTGGCGTGCAATGGTTTTGTAGATCTTGTCGCGGGTGTGGGAAAGCTTGCTCATCCGTGAGGGTCGGCATGTTCGACGTCGAAGCTGCGAATTTTATGCCTGTGTGATCAGCATCCAGGCAGCCATCAAGGCAGGCCGTAGAAGCCACAATTTACAAATTGGCGGCGCTTGGTAGGCTTGTCAGCTTGTTAAAAACATATAACACCATGAAAAAAATCAAGCTCTCCATACTGGCATCCGCACTCCTGCTCGCCACAGTTGCAACGACCGCCATGGCCGATACCTGGCCTTCGAAGCCCATCAAATTTGTGGTGCCTTTTGGCCCCGGCGGCGCCAACGACCTGGTGGCACGTGCGGTGGCTGACGGCGCGTCGAAGCAGTTGGGCCAGCCCATCATCATCGACAACAAGCCCGGGGCGGGCTCCGTTCTTGGCGCTGACATCGTCGCCAAATCTGCACCCGATGGCTACACCTTCCTGGCACCGGCAGCCGGTGTGCTGACCAACGCCATGATCAAGACCAAAATGCCCTACAGGGAAGAAGACCTTGTGCCCGTGGCGCTGATGGCGGTCAGCCCCTCGGTCATCGTCGTGCCGGCCGACTCGCCCATCAAGGATCTCAAAGGCCTGGTTGCCGCATCCAAGGCGGGCAAGGGACTGAACTTCTCTACCGCCGGCACCGGCAGCACGCCGCACTTTGTGGCCGAAATGCTCAAGCTGAAAACAGGCGCCAAACTCCAGGTGATCCCCTACAAGAGCGGCTCTGAGGGCGTGGTCGCGGTCATAGGCAAACAGGTCGACGCGACGTCAGAGGCCAGCGTGGTGGTGCTGCCGCAGATCAAGGGTGGAAAGCTCCGCCCGCTTGCCTCGACATGGAACCGGCGCATTGCCGCCATGCCGGAGATCCCCACCGCCGAAGAGCAGGGCTACCCGGGCGTGTTCATCGGTCACTGGTCAGGCGTGTTCGCGCCCAAAGGCACACCTGACGACATCATGGACAAGATGAATGCAGCGATCAACGCGGCACTTAAAACCCCGGAGCTGAGGGCACGGCTCATACCGCAGGGCATAGACCCCATGGGCGGCACGCGTGCACAGTTTGCGACGTTTCTGGCCGGGGAGAAATCGCGGCTTGGCCCGATCGCCAAAAACGCCAGCATGAAGGAAGACTGAGCGCCCTAGCTCGCTGCAGCCCGCCCGAGGCGATCACGCACGCCGTCCCAGGCCTCATCAGGCGGCGGCGTTTCAATCCAGATCAGCTTGACGCCCCTGGCATCGAAATCCCGCATCACGGCGAACAGTTGCTGCGCAGTCGCCAGCGCATCGTCGGGCATGCGGCGGTACAGCACCTTGTCGGATTTGATCCGGACGATGGTGCGCGCATAGATCGCAATGTTGGCCGCGTCGGCACCCAGCAGGTCAAGCGCGGTCTGGATGGCTTTGGCATCCATCAGGCGTACCCTTGCAGCCGGCGCGTAGTGTGACTCCAGCGTGCCGGACGCGCGGGGGGCTGCGCCTTCCATCGAAATGACCTCGTCAGGGTTGAGCACGCTTTCACCGCAGGCCGCTTCCAGCTGTGCGCGTGTCAGCACGCCCGGGCGCAGCAGCACGGGCCGGGCCCGTGTGCAGTCCACAATGCTCGACTCGATGCCGACATCACATGGACCGCCGTCAAGGACCAGCAGGTCCTGGCCAAGCTCGTCCATCACATGCTGCGCGGTGGTGGGGCTGACACGGCCGAAGCGGTTGGCGCTGGGGCCCGCGATGCCGGTTTTGCAGGCCTTCAAAAATGCCAGCGCAACCGGATGCGAGGGGCAACGCAGGCCAATCGAGTCCTGGCCACCAGCGGCAGCAGCAGCAACACCAGGCTTGCGCGGGAGTATGACCGTCAGGGGACCGGGCCAGAAGGCAGCGATCAATCGCTCCGCAAATACGGGGATGCCACTCGCGTAATCATGGACCTGCCCTGCATTGGCCACATGAACGATCAGCGGATGGTAGGACGGCCGGCCTTTGGCAGCGAAGATGCCGGCGACGGCTTTGTCGCTGGACGCGTCTGCACCCAGGCCATACACCGTCTCTGTGGGGAAGCCCACAAGGCCGCCAGCCTGTATGACGCGAGCAGCCTCATGAATGGCCTGCGGATCGTTGCCTGACAGGATCATTCAGGCGAGGCCGGGCAGACCCAGCAAGTCAGCGGCCCGGCGTGCGACCGCCTTGACATCCGCCAGCGTAGCGCCCGTGATGTTGAGGTGGCCCATCTTGCGGCCGCGTCGGGCATCCAGCTTGCCGTAGAGATGGAGATGCGCACCCGGCAAGGCCAGCACGGCTTGCCAGTCGGGTGTGCGCGACTGGCCTTGCGCATCAAACCAGATGTCGCCCAGCAGGTTGAGCATGATGGACGGCGAGTGCTGGCGCGGTGCAGGCAGCGGCAACGCAGCCATGGCATGCACCTGCAGGTCAAACTGCGAGACATCGCAGGCGTCCATGGTGTAGTGGCCGCTGTTGTGTGGGCGTGGCGCCATTTCATTGACGACCAGGCCGCCATGTTCGCTGCCGTCGTCAATCACAAAGAACTCGACGCAGAGCACGCCCACGTAACCGATGTGGCTGGCGATGGAGCGGGTGGCCGCGAGGGCGCGCGCCGCAAGCTCAGGCGGAAGACAGGATTCGTAAGCGTGCGTCACCGCAAGAATGCCGTCGACATGCACATTGCGCTGGGGCGCAAAGCCGACCATGGCGCCATCCCAGCCGCGTGCCACGATGACCGACAACTCATCCTTGAGCGGCATGAGCTTTTCAAGCACGCAGGGCACCTGCTTGAGGTCGGCCCAGGCAGCAGCCAGTTCATCTGCGTTTTTGACCCTGACCTGGCCCTTGCCGTCATAGCCCATGCGGGCGGTTTTCACAATGCCGGGCAGCAAAGCCGCAGGCACGGCGTTCAGGTCTGCCTGTGTCTGAATCACCGCATAGGGTGCGCAGGTCACACCGGACACATCGGCGCAGGCCGTGAAATGGGATTTTTCTTCAATGCGGTTTTGCGCGATGGCGACGACTGCCGCACCTGGCGCCACCGGCCGTGTCGCTGCCAGGGTTTGCAAGGCATCTGCAGGCACGTTTTCAAATTCGGTGGTGACGGCATCGCTGACCCCGGCGAGTTGCGTCAGGCCGGCTGCGTCGCTGTAGCCCGTCTGGATGTGGTGATGGCTCACCAGCCCCGCCGGGCTTTGCGGATCGGGGTCGAGCACAGCCGTGAAAAAACCCAGACGCTGTGCGGCGTGTACAAACATGCGGCCCAACTGGCCGCCACCCATGACACCCAATGTTGCGGGCCGGCCAGAGGCGGACGCCGTACCGGGAAAGATCGGTGCCTGGCTCATGCCGGCGGCAGCGTCATGGCGCGCGCAGCGGCCGTCTGCTCCTTGCGGAAGGCCTGCAGTTTTCTCAAGAGCTTTTTATCCTGCAGGGCCAGCATGGCCACGGCGAACAGCGCGGCATTGGCAGCGCCCGCAGTGCCGATGGCAAAGGTGGCAACCGGCACGCCCTTGGGCATCTGCACGATGCTGTACAGGGAGTCAACGCCCTGCAGGTGTTTGCTGGCCACCGGCACGCCGAGCACGGGAACGGTGGTCTTGGCGGCCAGCATGCCGGGCAGGTGGGCAGCGCCCCCGGCACCGGCAATGATGGCCTGCAGGCCACGGCCCGAGGCTTCTTCGGCATAGGCAAACAGCTCGTCGGGCATGCGGTGTGCGGAGACGACCTGCGCCTCGTGCGCAATGCCGAACCGGGTCAGGATCTGCACCGCGTGCTGCATGGTCTCCCAGTCGCTGCTGGAGCCCATCACCACACCGATCACGGGTTTGGCCGCCGATGTCGCGGGTTGCGCGGATTTGCTTGTTGTTGTCATGGCTAACCTTTGCGGTCTGGACTGTCGGGGGTATTGAGGGCGAAGCGCGTAAACCATGGATTTTAAGGTGCGGGGCGTGGTGCCGCGGCCGCGGCAGGCAGCCGCCTGCCGGTCGTCGGGCCGGTGGCGCTGGTTTGAGCTGGCCCGAACTGGCAGCCAGCAGTTTTTATACTATTGTTTTTATAGCTGCTCACGCCCGTATTTATTGGTCTACAGCCGTTTTAGACCCCGAAAATGACTCTTTTTTCGTGTTTTTGAGGACGGTTTTAACGCCCGGCGCGGTCTTGAGGGCCAAAAGTTAACCTTCATATTAACTTTTGCACCAAATTTAACGTACACATTAAAAATTTGCCGTATACCGCAAAATTTTGGATCGACAGGCGATAGGCCAGGGGCACCGTGCTACCCTCGCTGCGATTGAAAATTTACATCCAGGCCACCAACTCCAGAACATCATGATCGACGTCACCATTGCCAATTTCGAACAGGAAGTCATCGCCGCTTCCATGACCACCCCGGTGCTGATTGATTTCTGGGCGCCGTGGTGCGGCCCCTGCAAATCCCTGGGCCCCATCCTTGAAAAGGTGGAAGTGGCCTATGGCGGCCGTTTCAAGCTGGTCAAGATCGACTCCGACCAGGAGCAGCAACTGGCTGCAGCCTTCGGCATCAAAAGCATCCCCACCTGCATCCTGATGATGAACGGCCAGCCTGTGGACGGCTTTAACGGCGCGCTGCCCGAGGGCAAGGTCAAGGAGTTTCTGGACAAACACCTGCCGCCGGGCGAGGAGCTGCCTTCGGACGAACCTGCAGAAGAGGCAGAGCTTTCACCGGAAGATGCGCTGGAAAAGCTGAAACAGGCCGTCGACGCCAACCCTGGCGATGAGAACGCACGGTTTGAGCTGGTCAAGCAGCTGCTGCTGGAAGGCAGCGATGACGACGCCAAGGTGGCCTTTGCCCCGGTGATTGCCCAGACCGCCTTGGTACGCCGCTTTGACTCGCTCAAACGCTGGATGGACGCGATTGATTTTGTGGCGCTGCACGCCAACGAAGCCGGCGTAGAAGCCGGGTTCAACGCAAAAATTGAGGCCAACAAGCGCGACTTCGACGCCCGTTTTGACAAGGCCCGCTGGCTGATGGCGCAAAACCGCTGGACCGATGCGCTCGACGAGTTGCTGGACATCCTGATGCGCGACAAGACCTGGAAGGAAGACCTGGCGCGCAAGACCTACATCGCCATTCTCGACATCATGGAGCCGCCCAAACCCAAGGTGGCTGATGGCCAGATTCCCCCCGAAGACCCGGCCGTCGCCACCTACAGGCGCCGCCTGAGCAGCGTCATCCTGAGCTAGGCGGTCAGGCGGGCCAGGGCTTCCTGGTACTTGGCCGCCGTTTTCTCAATGACGTCGGCCGGCAAATGCGGGGACGGCGGGGTCTTGTCCCAGGGCTTGCCGTTGATGCGCACGGCCTCCAGCCAGTCGCGCACAAACTGTTTGTCGTAGCTGGGCGGGTTCAGTCCGGCCGCGAATGCGGCTTCGTAACCTTCAATCGGCCAGTAACGTGACGAATCGGGCGTCAGCACCTCATCCATCAGGGTCAGGGTGCCGTTTTCATCGAGGCCGAACTCGAACTTGGTGTCGGCGATGATGATGCCCTTGGTCAAGGCAAATGCTGCGGCTTCCTGATAAATCTGGATGCTGATTTTTTTGATCTGCGCGGCCATCCCGGCACCGACAACTTTCACAACCTGCTCGTAGCTGATGTTCTCGTCATGCTCGCCGACCTCTGCCTTGGCAGCCGGCGTAAAAATCGGCTCGGGCAGCTTGCTGGCGTTTTTCAGGCCTGGCGGCAGCGCCACACCGCACACGGCCTGGCTTTCCTGGTATTCCTTCCAGCCGCTACCGGCCAGGTAGCCGCGCACCACGGCCTCGACGGGAATCGGCTTGAGGCGCTTGACCAGCATGGACCGGTTGGCAACCTGCGGAATTTCTGCTGCCGTCACGGCACTTTCGGGCTTTTCGCCCGTGAGGTGGTTGGGGCAGATGTGCCCCAGCCGGTCAAACCAGAACAAGGCCATCTGCGTGAGCAACACACCCTTGCCCGGGATGGGCTCACCCAGGATGACGTCGAAGGCGCTCAGCCTGTCGCTGGCGACCATCAGCAACCTGTCCTTGCCCACGGCGTAGTTGTCGCGCACCTTGCCGCGGGCGAGCAGGGGTAAGGAAGTCAGGGCGGAGGTGTGAAGCGCTTGGGTCATGGTGGGTGTCAAAGTAAAAAGCCCGCGCAACTCAGCGAGTTCACGGGCCTTGAATTATCGCCAATCCTGAAAGGACGGCGACGGGGTTTCGTCAATGAACGACTTGCGCCAGTTCACCCTTGGAGTATTTCGCAGCCACAACCTGCAGGCTGTCGCCCTTGATCTTGGCGCCCTGGCCTTCGCAGCCGAACTCGATATAACGCTGTTTGCACAGGGCCTTGGCCGCTTCGCGTGCGGGCTTGAGCCATTCGCGGGCATCGAACTTCTCGGGGTTCTCTGCCAGAAACTTGCGCACTGCGCCGGTCATGGCCAGGCGGATATCGGTGTCGATGTTGATCTTGCGCACGCCGTGCTTGATGGCTTCCTGGATTTCCTCGACCGGCACGCCGTAGGTTTCCTTCATCTGGCCGCCGTACTGGCGAATGATGGCGAGCATTTCCTGCGGGACGGACGACGAACCGTGCATCACCAGGTGGGTGCTCGGGATGCGCTTGTGGATTTCCTTGATGCGGTCGATCGCCAGGATGTCGCCCGTGGGCTTGCGGCTGAACTTGTAGGCGCCGTGGCTGGTGCCGATGGCAATGGCCAGTGCGTCGATCTGTGTCTGCTTGACGAAGTCAGCCGCCTGCTCGGGGTCGGTCAGCAGTTGCTCGCGCGTCATGGTGGCGTCGGTGCCGTGGCCGTCTTCCTTGTCACCCTTCATGGTTTCAAGCGATCCGAGGCAGCCGAGCTCACCTTCCACCGTCACACCGTAGCGGTGCGCCAGTTGCGAGACCTTTTTGGTGACTTCGACGTTGTATTCGTAACTGGCGATGGTCTTGCCGTCGGCTTCCAGCGAGCCGTCCATCATGACGGACGAAAAACCGAGGTTGATGGCGCCCTGGCAGACATCAGGGTTCTGGCCATGGTCCTGGTGCATGACCAGCGGGATGTTGGGGTACATCTCGATGGCCGCTTCAATCAAGTGCTTGATGAAGGGCTCGCCAGCATATTTGCGGGCGCCTGCGCTGGCCTGCAGGATGACCGGCGCGCCGGTTTCCTTCGCCGCTTCCATGACGGCCTGCACCTGCTCGAGGTTGTTGACGTTAAAAGCCGGAATGCCGTAGCCATTGACTGCAGCATGGTCCAGCAGCTCGCGCATCGATACGAGTGCCATGATCAGATTCCCAGAAAGTTAGAACAATGAGGTCAGGTTTCCGGCGGCATGCTCAGGCCATGGGATGGCACACAGGAGCCCGTAACCGCAAGGTAACCGGTGCCTCAATTCTAACTGTGAGGAAGGAAAAGCCCGCGATCAGCGGTTTGGCCGTGGGGAATTGACAAAGGCGGTCACACGCTCAAGCACGGGCGCACGCCCCCTGAACACGGAAGCCATGGAAGCCACCAGGGTGACATGCCCCACCCCGTCGTAAAGCTCCGACTCGACGGTAACACCGGCAGCTTTCAGTTTTCGGGCCATGCTGACCGTGCCGCGGACCGGGTCCACCACCTCGTCATTGACAGGCGCGATCAACAATGCCGGTGGAGAGTCTTTTGACGCATGAAACAGCGGCTGGCTGTCTTGTGGGGTATCGGGCCAGCGAAAGGCCACCTGGGTCTTTTTATCGCCAATGGGCAGGAAATCATAGGGGCCGGCCAGCCCTATCCAGCCAGCCAGCCGGGAGGGCATCAAGCCAAAAGCCTCCAGCCAGCGTGGATCCAGCGCCAGCATGGCGGCGTTGTAGGCGCCAGCGCTGTGACCCATGACAAATATGCGGGAGCGGTTAACCCCGTAATCCTGTGCGTGCCTGAAGGCCCAGCTCGTGGCCAGCGCACTGTCGAGCACAAACACCGGATAGCGAAACTCCGGGCTGAGGCGGTAGTCTGCAATGACCGTGGTGATGCCCCGCGAGGCCAGCGCCTCCCCGACAAAACGGTAGTCACCGCGTTCGCCGGATGACCAGCTACCGCCGTAGAAAAACACAATCATGGGCGCATTGGCCACAGGCGTGCGCGGGCGATAAACATCCAGCTTCTGGCGCGGGTCAGGCCCATAGGCAAGCCCCTCGTCACGCTCATACGTGTCAATGGCCACGGTGGCATTGAGCAGGTCCACGGCTGAGCAGGCCGTGAGCAGCCCGGGCAGCATGGCAAAAAGTGAGCGTCTGGGCAATTTTGAGTTCAGCAGGTTCATCACGTTTATTGGATACGCTGTTGAAGTGCGGCTGGATTCAACTAATGCCCGGAGTAACTGTCGGATAACCGGCCCTGAGGGCGCGCCAATGGCCTCAAAAAACGGGGGCCAGGTCAGGCGACCCGGCAGATTTTCAGCATGTTTGTACCGCCAGGTGCGCCCATGGGCTCGCCGCAGGTGATCGCATAAACGTCCCCGCTTTGCACGATGGCGCGGCTTAAAAGATGGCCTTCCGCCTGCTCCAGGGCAGTGTCCCTGTCCACGCTGGTGTCCATGAGCAGGGGGCGTACGTTTCGATAAAGCGCCATCTTGCGCTGGGTGCTGAGGCGCGGTGTCAGTGCATAGATCGGCACACGAATGTCATGGCGGCTCATCCACAAGGCCGTCGAGCCACTGTCGGTCAATGCCACGATGGCTTTGGCGCCCAGGTGGCTGGCCGTGAACAGCGCCCCCATGGCAATGGACTGATCGATGCGGGCAAAGGTCTTGCCTGTGAAGTCCGAGTCGATTTCCTTGTACTCCGCTTTTTCAGCCTCGACGCAGATATTGGCCATCTCCAGGATGGTCTCCAGCGGGTATTTGCCCGCTGCGGTTTCGGCACTCAGCATGACAGCGTCCGTGCCATCCAGCACGGCGTTGGCCACATCGCTGACTTCAGCGCGCGTCGGTACCGGATTCAGGATCATGCTTTCCATCATCTGGGTCGCGGTGATGACCACCTTGTCCTGGGCACGCGCCATCTTGATCATGCGTTTTTGCAGCGCGGGCACAGCCGCATTGCCAACTTCAACAGCCAGGTCGCCACGCGCCACCATGATGCCGTCACTGACGCGCAGGATCTCTTCAAGGTTCGGCACAGCCTCGGCGCGCTCGATCTTCGCAATCAACCCCGGCTTGTGCTTGAACTGCGCTGCTGCCACATTGCAAAGCTGGCGCGCCATCTCCATATCGGTCGCGTTTTTCGGGAAACTCACGGCCACATAGTCAGCCTGAAAGCTCATCGCCGTGCGGATATCGTCCATGTCCTTGGCAGTGAGGGCGGGAGCGGTCAGGCCGCCGCCCTGCTTGTTGATACCCTTGTTGTTGGAGAGCTCGCCGCCCAGCTTGACGGTTGTGATGACTTCCTCGCCCAGCACGGCGTCGACGGTCAACACGATCAGCCCGTCGTTGAGCAGCAGCACATCGCCGGGTTTGACATCGCGCGGCAGCTCCTTGTAATCGAGGCCAACGCCTTTGATGTCGCCGGGTTCGGTGCGTGATGCATCGAGCACAAATTTTTCGCCGGGTACAAGTTGAACCTTGCCCTCGGCAAATTTGCCGACGCGGATCTTGGGACCCTGCAGGTCAGCCATGATGGCAACTTCGCGGCCAGCGCGCTGGGAAGCCTCGCGCACAACACCTGCCAGCTTGATGTGGTCCTCTGCCTTGCCATGGCTGAAGTTCAGCCGCACGACATTGACGCCAGCGCGAATCATTTTTTCAAGCAGTGCCGGATCGCTGGAGGCGGGCCCCAGGGTGGCGACTATTTTGGTGGCGCGACGTTGCATGAACCTTGTCTCCGTTGTAATTTAGTTTCCGATTCTCACACGAACGCGTGAAATTGGTTACGTAACCGGTACCGCGACCGAAGCGGCAGAAAAGATAGCGACGATATTGATCTGCCATTCGTGCGTCGGGCATTTGAAGCGAAAGACAGCAGCCCTATGTGGCCGTCATTTGATCCTGGTCAGCATCAGGACGGCGAGGACTGCCTAACATGACGCCTTTCACCTCTGCCATCGCGCCACACCGGGCGAATCGGCTCAAACTTTGTTATCCATGCACCCGTCAAAATATCTGGCGCCTCCCCTGCCCATAGAACCCGGCCACCCTTTGCCCGGCAGAAAAACCATGCGGGAGTGGCTGTTGCCTCTTTCAGGCCGTTCATCCGTTTGGGCACTGGCGCTGCTTGCGCTCGACTACTCGCTGCTGCTGCTTTTGCTGGGCGGCACAGTCTGGCTGACGCCCTGGTGGGCCAAATCAATCTGCGGGCTGGCTGCCGGGGTTGTGATTGGCCGCCTGTTCATCGTCGGGCATGACGCCTGCCACCAAAGCCTGACGCGCCATCGCCGGCTGAACCGGTGGCTGGGCCGGATTGCCTTTCTGCCCTCACTCACACCCTACAGCCTGTGGGACCTCGGCCACAACAAGGTGCACCACGGATTCACCAACCTCAAGGGCGTGGACTTTGTCTGGGCGCCTCTGACGCTGGATGAATTCAATGCACTCACGCCCATGGGTCGCCTGCTTCAGCGGCTTTACCGGAGCGGCTGGGGTCCTGGCGCGTATTACTTCATCGAGATGTGGTGGAAAAAAATGATGTTTCCGCCCTCTTCGGAGCCCGGGAGTCAAAGGCCGGCGGTTTTTACGCTGGACTGCGTGCTGGTCACTTCATTCGCGATCGCATGGATTGCAACGCTGGCAGCCACCGGAGTGACCACTGGCCAGGGTGCCGTATCTGCGCTGCTCTACGGCTTTGTGCTGCCACTGGTGGTCTGGTTCAACCTGATGGGCTTCGTCATCTATGGGCACCACACCCACACCAGGGTTTCATGGCACAACGACCGCGTGGCATGGCAGCGCGCGCAGCCTTTTGTCTCAACGACGGTACACCTGACGTTTCCGTGTCGGGCCGGCGCCATCCTGCACCACATCATGGAACACACGGCCCACCATGTTGACATGAGCATTCCGCTTTACCGGCTGAAGGGCGCGCAGGCAAAGCTCGAACAACTCTTGCCGGGCCGCATCGTCGTGCAGCCGTTTTCAATGCGCTGGTATTTCGGGACGGCGCGGGCCTGCAAGCTGTATGACTTTTCACGCCACTGCTGGACCGATTTTGCGGGACACGCAACCAGTATGCCCAGGCTTGCGGCGCTACCGGACTGAATCACTTTTGACGTACCGCAAGAAATGCCGCGGTATGACTCATCGCTTTTGACCCAGCGCAAGGCGATCGCCACGCAGATCTTTTTTAATCGTTTCACGGATGTCCCGTAAAAAAAGATGGAAAGAAAAAGATGAAAAAACAAGTGATTGCAGTCAGCTTCCTGGCGCTGCTTTCAGGCGCCGCAATGGCTCAGGGCAACGCTCAGGGACCATGGATGGTGCGTGCTCGCGCGGTGCACCTGTCCAGTACCAACGGTGACAGCACACCCCTGTCCCTTTCCATCAACAACAAGTGGCTGCCCGAAGCGGACATCAGCTACTTCTTCTCCCCCAACGTCGCCGCCGAACTGGTGCTGACTGTTCCACAGGGCCAGACACTGAGATCCAATGGCGCCGCCATTGGCAGCTTCAGGCACTTGCCGCCAAGCCTGACGTTGCAGTATCACTTTCCGCAGGCGTCGTTCACGCCTTACGTGGGTGCCGGGTTTAACTACACGAGAATCAGTTCAGTCAGTCTGCCGGCTGGCGTGGACATGAAACGCAACAGCTTTGGCGCTGTGTTGCAGGCGGGCGTGGACATTCCGGTGGCCAAAAACACCTACCTGAATTTCGACATCAAGAAGGAATACATCAGCACCGAAGTGTCCTCAGCTGGTGCCCGCATCGGTACGTTCCGGATTGATCCCGTCCTCTTCGGGGTGGGTCTGGGCTGGCGCTTCTGACACGGCCAATTCTGTCAAGCCGCCCTGACCGGGCGGCTTTTTCAATCTCCTGTGGGCGAGGCGGTCATCACGCGCAAGTGTCGCTCCCACATCCGGTAATCAGCATTTCTGATGGCGCGGCACGGTTGGCAGGACTGATGACGATCCCGGTGGCAGGGTCATATCCCTCGCGACGCAAGTGAAGCGCGAGGGCCGCATCCATCGTTTGTGCATGCTGCGGAAACCACAGGGCCAGTTCGCTCGCCATCTCGCGCAAGGCGACCGTGTCACCTGAAGCGGCCAGCGCAATGCCTTCCCGCATCACCTCCAGCACCACCTTGTGCTGCATGGTGTGGCAGTTGACGGACGAGAATCGCGTCGCCAGCATCCAGCGATCTTCCTGTCCGAAATGCCCGGCCGTGTGATCCACCAGTTGCTGCCACGACTCAGGCAGGTCTTCGTCAGTGCTGCGCTGCGCTATCGCAAGCAGTTCGACAAACTCGCGGTGCGTGTCGTCGATGATGGGCAGGTCCAGCGACAGTGCGTCGGACCATTCAAGGAATGCCATAAGGATTCTCCAGAAGTAAAACTGGAGGGTAGGCGCAGGCGGCACGCCGCACCTTGATACAGGTCAGCCCGCAGCGCGCTTCTGCAAAATCTCAAAGGCAGGCAGGGTTTTTCCCTCGAGCACTTCAAGAAAGGCACCGCCACCGGTCGAGATGTAGTCGACCTGTTTTTCAATGCCGTACTTGGCAATCGCAGCCAGCGTATCGCCGCCACCTGCAATGGAAAAAGCACTGCTGTCCGCGATGGCGCGGGCAATGCCTTCGGTGCCGTGCGAGAAAGCCTCAAACTCGAACACGCCGACAGGCCCATTCCAGACGATTGTGCCTGCAGCCTTGAGCTGGGCAGCCAGCAGAGCTGTGGTTTGAGGTCCGATGTCGAGGATGAGGTCGTCATCCGCCACATCGGCCGCTGCCTTGACAGTGGCAGGCGCATCGGCCGCAAAGGTCTTGGCGGTCACCACATCTGTTGGAATGGGAACGGCAGCGCCGCGCGCTTTCATGGCTTCAATCACGGCTTTGGCCTGATCTACCAGATCAGACTCCGCCAGGCTCCGGCCAATCTTGAGGCCCGCGGCCAGCATGAAGGTGTTGGCAATGCCGCCGCCCACGATCAGCTGGTCAACATTGCTGGCCAGCGATTTGAGGATGGTGAGCTTGGTCGAGACCTTGCTGCCCGCCACAATGGCGACCAGCGGACGGCGCGGTTGGGTCAGGGCTTTTGAAATGGCATCCATCTCTGCTGCGAGCAGCGGGCCGGCGCTGGCGACCCTGGCGTACTGAGCGATGCCGTAGGTGGAGGCTTCCGCGCGATGCGAGGTGCCGAATGCGTCGTGCACAAAGATATCGCACAGTGCGGCCAGCTTGCGGGCCAGCGCTTCATCGTTCTTCTTCTCACCCTTGTTGAGCCGGCAGTTCTCGAGCAGAACCACTTCACCCGGTTTGATGTCCACGCCATCGACCCAGCCGGATCGCAAGGGAACGCCGCGTCCCATGAGTTCAGACAAGCGCGTGGCGACAGGCGCCAATGAATCTGCAGGCTTGAACTCGCCTTCCACCGGACGTCCCAGGTGCGACGTCACCATCACGGCTGCGCCTGCATCCAGCGCCATCTGTATGCAGGGAATGGAGGCGCGAATACGTGTGTCTTCGGTGATGTTGCCGGCATCGTCCTGCGGCACGTTCAGGTCTGCACGAATGAAAACCCGCTTGCCGGCCACCTGGCCAGAAGCGCACAAATCGGAAAAGCGGATGAAATTCATGGACGACTCACAGAATAAAAAAGGCTCGGGGCCGCCAGGCCCAAAGCCTTAAATTGTAGAGTGCGTGGAATCGCAGATCGGGTGCCCTGGCGTTTCGGTGCAGCGGGGGCAGCGAGACCGCAGGCAGTAACCAGTCATGGGGCCATGCCGCCAACAGACCGCTCTTGGGCGGGACAGCCCACCAGTCGAGCAGAGCTACACGCAGTGAACGAACGTGAAATCATGTCGTTACCAGCCCAGCCCCACATGCAACGGCAGGTAAGCCGCCATGCCCACAATGATGGTGCCAAGAATACCCCGACGCCAGTAAAACCAGGCCACCCCCGCGATCACGGCAAAGAGACGTGCATCCTTCAGGCTGGAAATGACATGTCCCTGGGTCATGACCACTTCCGGAATGACGACTGCAGCCAGCGCTGCAATCGGCGCGTAATGCAGGCCTCGCTGGGCCCAGGCAGGAAGTTTCCAGGATTTGTCAGATATGAAAAAGAAAGAGCGGGTGATCACCGTGACGCAAACCATTCCGGCAATGGTCAGCAAGGTCCACCAGTCCGTGTTGTTCATGGGGACTCCTTCGTATCGGTGGCTCGCGACAGACGGGGATAAGGTTTTTCGAGCAGCAGGCAGACCGCGACGGATGCGGCAATGGCGACCAGCATGTTCAACTTGAGCGGCAGCGCAAAGGCTGCGACGGCAACGCCGCCCGACACCAGTGCCGCCACGGCACGCAAACGGGTGGTTGCAAGCGACGACAGCACACCGACCAGGGCAAGAATGCCTGCAAAAGACAGGCCCCACGACGGCGGGATCGCATTCGCCAGAGAGATTCCCAACAGGCTCATGCCCGCCCAGGACGTCCAGTTGAGAGTGACGTTGCCGGCCCAGTAGGCCTCCTGCGCCCGTCGCGTTTCGGGATCTTCAGAGGCATGCGGGAAGCGTTTGGTCAACAGCACATAGCTCATGTCGGCCGTGAGGTACCCATAGAAAAGCCTGCGCCTCCTGGAAAGATGCATGACATAAGGCCTCAGGTGTGCGCTGAACACCATGAACCGCAGGTTCACACAAAAAGCAGTCGCAAGAATCACCCACATGGGCGCACCGGCAGCAATCAAGGGTATCGCCGCAAGCTGGGAACTGCCGGCGTACACCAGCACGCCCATAAAACAGGCCTCTATCGTGCTCATGCCGGACTTCACCATGGCAACGCCTGTCATCAGGCCCCAGGCTGCAATACCGGGTGCTACAGCGGCGCTGGCCATAAAGCCGCGACGGAATTCCGGATGCCTGAACAATGAACTCACCTGCAGGCCTCAGGCATTTTTCGCAAAAATCATTCCGGGATGGATATCGAAACCTCTCAGGAAATCTGCAGCAGGCAAGACCTTGCCACCTGCTTTCTGAAGGCGAAGGGCGCGCAGCACCCCGCTACCTGTTGCAATGTCCACACCTGCATCGCCAGCCGCAATCACCTGCCCGGGAACAGCATCGGCAGGGACGCTTTCCTCAGGAACGAGAGCACTGTGTAGCTTGATGGCTTCCGTGCCTAGCCAGCCAAATGCGACCGGAAAGGGATTGAATGCCCGTATGCGCCGCTGAATGACCCTGGCGTCCTGCGACCAGTCAATGGCCGCCTCTTGCTTTTCAATCTTGCTGGCGTAAGTGACGGCATCTTCAGGCTGCTTCACAGGTTGCAGGCCGCCGCAGGCAGCCAGCTCAAGCGCTTCAACCACCAAGCGCCCACCCAGCGCTGCCAGCCTGTCATGCAGCGATCCCGTAGAGTCCTCAGGCGCGATGGGCAACTTTTCGACCAGCAGCATGTCGCCCGTGTCCAGGCCCGCATCCATCTGCATGATGGTGACGCCGGTTTGCGCGTCGCCAGCCTCGATAGCACGGTGTATGGGCGCCGCACCGCGCCAGCGCGGAAGAAGGGATGCATGAATGTTGAGGCAACCCAGCCTGGGCACACCCAGCACCCATTGCGGCAGGATCAAGCCGTATGCCGCCACCACCATCACGTCAGCTCCGGCTGCCTCGATGGCCAGTTGCGCTGCCCGGGCCTCGTCCGGGTATTTGCCGTCCAGACGCAGGCTGCGCGGCTGGGCGACGGCGATGCCCTTGTCCAGCGCGAACTGCTTGACGGGCGAAGCCTGCAGCTTCATGCCGCGGCCGGCAGGCCGGTCCGGCTGGGTCAATACGAGGGGGATTTCAAAGCCTGCGGCACACAGGCGCTCCAGCGCTACGCGGGCAAACTCGGGCGTGCCCGCAAAAATGAGGCGCATCAGGAACTGCCTTGCCTAGTCAGCTTTTTGCTGCTTGATCATCTTGGTCTTGATGCGGTTGCGCTTGAGGGGCGATAGGTACTCGACAAATACCTTGCCCAGCAGGTGGTCCATCTCGTGCTGAATGCAGACGGCCAGCAGGCCATCGGCCTCATGCGTCTGCAGCTGGCCGTCCAGGTCCAGCGCCTGCACCTTGACCGAGATGGAGCGCTCCACGCCATCGTAAATGCCGGGCACAGACAGGCAGCCCTCGTCATTGACCTTTTTTTCAGGGCTGGCCCAGGTAATTTCGGGGTTGATCAGCACCAGCGGCTTGTCGCGCCCTTCGCTCACGTCGATCACCACCAGACGCTCATGAACGTTGACCTGGGTGGCGGCCAGGCCTATGCCCTCGGCCTCATACATGGTCTGCAGCATGTCATCGACCAGTTGCTGGATGCGCGCATCCACCGCGGCAATGGGCTTGGCCACGGTGTGAAGCCGGGGGTCAGGGTAGCGAAGAATGGGAAGTATGGTCATGGGCTGCTATCAGTGTCTCTATTTTCGCAAATTTTTTTGGCTTTTACGGATTCAGGGGCTTGCCAATACGCGTTTTCGTTGCCTAATCAAGGGCTTAGGTACAAAATCGCCAGTAACTTATCAAGATAAAACATGGCCCCGGCCCCCAGGGAACCGGGCCAGGCAAGCCCGGAGGGGCCTTAAAGATGCACATTATTCCTGGTCGAATTTCAGGTCATTTGAGCGCTGTTTCAATAGCATTCAGCCTGCTGGGCACCACATTTGCGGTCAACGCGCAGAATTTCCCTGTGACCAACAACCAGAAGGCCACCGCCAGCCAGGTCGCGCAAACCGGTATTCCCCTGGAAGACCTGGCGCCGAATGCGCCTGATACCTACATCGTCAAGAGCGGCGACACGCTGTGGGCCATCTCCGGACTTTTCCTCAAAACGCCATGGCGCTGGCCTGAGCTGTGGGGCATGAACCTGCAGGACATCCGCAACCCGCACCGCATTTATCCAGGCCAGCAACTTTACCTCGACAAATCCAATGGCCGCGCCATTTTGCGGACACGCCAGGCCACCGGCACAGCCGTTGATGGACCTCCAACCGACACCGTACGCGTGTCACCGCGCACACGATTTGAGTCCTTGAGCGATTCGTCCATCCCCACACTCTCCTTCAATGCCATTGAACCCTTTCTTGCGGAGCCCATGATTGTGGATGAGGCCGCTTTCCTCGGCGCACCCCGCATTGTGGCCACGCAGGAAGGCCGTGTATTGCTGAGCCGCGGCGACCGTGCCTATGCACGCGGCCAGTCCGGCAACGGAACTGCCGGCAAGGTCTTGAGCGATGCGCGAGGCGAGCCGTTTGAATACCGCGTCTTCCGCAACGCCACGCCGCTCAGGGATCCCACCACCCGCGCCATCCTGGGCTACGAGGCACAGTTTGTAGGCAAGGCAGAACTGGTGCGCGGTGAAGGTACGCAGCAGATCGCCACCCGGGACGGCACCTTGACCACGGAAGTCGTGCCCGCCACCATAGACATCGTCGTCGCGAAGGAAGAAATGCGCGTGGGCGATCGCCTGGTCGCAGAGCCGCCGCGCGTATCGCAAAACTACGCACCCCACGCACCAGTCACACCCCTCTCCGGCCAGATTGTTTCCGTTTATGGCAGCGGCGTCACCTATGCATCGTCCAACCAGGTCGTGGTGGTCAACCGTGGCACCAGGGACGGCCTTGAAAACGGGCATGTCATGGCCATCCTCAAGGACGGTGAAGTGCTTCAGGACAAGACCGATGCATCCCGCCAGCGGATCAAGCTGCCCAACGAACGCAACGGCCTGCTGATGGTGTTCCGCACCTTTGAAAACCTGTCCTACGCGCTGGTGCTCCAGATCAACGACGGCGTGAAGGTAGGCGACCGCTTCGCCAACCCGAACTGAGCCGGTCCCACGTGGACCGCGATGATCTCCAGGCCTGGCTGCGCCTGACGCTGGCCCCTGGCGTCGGCAACGAGACCTCACGCAAGCTGCTGGCCACCTTCGGCTCGGCCCAGGCGATTTTTGAACAAAGCCCGGCCGCCTTGAGGCAACTCGGCAGCGACCGGCTCGAGCGCGCACTTCTTGAAGAACCACCCGCACTGGCAGACCTGCTGCAAACCACACGGGACTGGCTGGCTGCAGCCGGTGACAGGCAGGTCGTCACCTTGGGCGATGCCGCCTATCCGGCCAGCCTGCTCAACATCGCAGACCCGCCGCTCATGCTCTACATGATGGGCTCGCTGGCTGCGCCTTCTTCGATGGCAGGAGCCGGCCCCTGCCTGGCCATCGTCGGCAGCCGCAACCCCACACCGCAGGGTGAGGTCAACGCCAGGCAGTTTGCAAAATCATTCGGCGCCTCGGGCATGTGTGTGGTGTCGGGCCTGGCCATGGGCGTGGATGGCGCCGCGCATGACGGCGCGCTGTTGGGCGGCGGAACCACCATTGCCGTGGTCGGTACGGGCCTTGATCGTGTCTATCCGAAAAAGCACCTGGAACTGGCCCACCGCATCGCAGCACAGGGCATGATCATCAGCGAGTTCCCGCTGGGCACGCCGCCCATCAGCAGCAACTTCCCGAAGCGCAACCGCATCATCTCCGGCCTGTCACAGGGTGTGCTGGTGATTGAAGCCGCACTCAAATCCGGCTCGCTTATCACGGCACGCATGGCGACCGAGCAGGGCAAGGAGGTGTTTGCGATTCCCGGCTCGATCCATTCGCCACAATCGCGCGGCTGCCACTGGCTGATCAAGCAGGGGGCCAAGCTGGTGGAAAACGCTGAGGATGTTCTTGAGGAGTTGAAGCTGCCTTCAAGCCGCGCGGCAGAAAGCGACGCAGACGAAGAAGACGAAGCCAGCGAAGCTGCGCCCGCCGACAAGGGTTTCATGGCCGCGCTGGGATTCGACGTCGTCAGCCTGGATGCGCTGCAGGCGCGCACCGGTTTGCCCACGCCGGAACTGCAGACAAAGCTGCTGGAGCTGGAGCTGGACGGTGTGTTGACGCGATTGCCAGGCGGCCTGTTCCAGCGGATGGCGCGGACCTAGGCGCCCGACCGCCTCCTAGGCGGCCAGCTTCACTGAAGCAACCCCGCCATTGCGGAAGTCATGCATCAGCCCGGCCCACTGCAGGCGCGCGGTTTTCAGGTTGCGCTCCTTCACATGCCCGTAGCCCTTGATGAGTTCGGGGATGCGCGCGATCTCCTGCGCGGTGCCGTGGTTGGCCTCATTGAGCGTAGGTAACAGGCTTTCAATGCTGGACTTGTACTCGTCAATCAATGCACGTTCGGTCTTGCGTTCCCCGGTTTTGCCGAAGATGTCAAACGCGGTGCCGCGCAGGCCCTTGAGTTTTGCCAGCATCCTGAAACCGGTCAGCATCCACGGGCCGAACTTCTGCTTTTGCAGTTCGCCCCTGTCGTTCTTCCTGGCAATCATCGGCGGGGCAAGGTGATAGTTGAGCTTGAAGTCGCCTTCAAACATGGCGTTGACCTTGTTCAGGAATGCGGCATCGGTGTGCAGGCGCGCAACCTCGTACTCATCCTTGTACGCCATCAGCTTGAACAGGTATCTGGCGACGTTTTGCGCCAGCAGTTTTTTGCCCAGCGGCGCTTCGGCCTGCTCGACACGGCGCACGAATTGTTCGTACGACTTCGCATACGCGGCATCCTGATACGCCGTCAGAAATTCCACACGCTTCGCGACCAGTTCGTCGAGCCCCTGGCGCGCAGCCGGCATGGCAATGACCTGTGCAGAGGCATAGAGGCGCTCAACCGATAGCAGGTCGTGCGCAGCGCGCCGGCCCCAGGCAAAAGCCATCTTGTTCTGCTCGATGGCCACAGCATTGAGTTCGATCGCGCGGCTCAGGGCCTCCAGCCCCAGCGGTATCCAGCCCTTTTGCCAGGCGTAACCCAGCAGCATGGGGTTGGCATAAATGCTGTCGCCCATCAGTTTGGTGGCCGCCGTGTCGGCATCAAATGCGCCCACGCCACCAGCGCTCACGGCCTTGCTGATCTCCGCTTGGCAAGCGCTGCCAGGGTTGACCCAGCTGCCGTTGTGCACGAATGACGCCGTCGGTGCGCTGTGCGCGTTGAGCGCCACATGCGTGCGGCCCTCGCGCATGCGCGCCATGGTTTCCTTGTTGGCGGTGACGATGGGGTCGCAGCCGATGATGAGGTCGGCACTCGCCGTGCCGACACGCGTGGTGCAGATGCCGTCAGGCCGGTCGCTGATGAGCACATGGCTCCAGGTACTGCCGCCCTTTTGCGCCAGGCCCGCTGCGTCCTGCGTGATGATGCCCTTGCCTTCGATGTGCGCGGCCATGCCCAGCAACTGGCCAATGGTGATCACACCGGTGCCACCCACGCCCGCCACGACGATGCCCCACAGCGGATGATCAGTGCCCAGCACAGGCAACACCGGTTCAGGCAACACGCCGCCCTCAAACGGGTTGAATTTTTTGTCGGCCTTTGATTTCTTCTTGAGCTGCCCGCCTTCAACGGTGACAAAGCTGGGGCAAAAGCCCTTCACGCACGAGAAATCCTTGTTGCAGGTGCTCTGGTTGATCTGCCGCTTGCGGCCGAATTCTGTTTCGAGCGGCTCGACACTCATGCAGTTGGATTGCACGCTGCAGTCGCCGCAACCTTCGCACACCAGTTCGTTGATGACGACACGCGCAGCCGGGTCGATCATGGTGCCACGCTTGCGGCGGCGGCGCTTTTCTGTCGCGCAGGTCTGGTCGTAAATGATGATGGTGGTGCCCGTGATCTCGCGGAACTCGCGCTGGATGCTGTCCAGCTCGTCGCGGTGGTGCACAGTCACGCCGTCGGCAAGTTTGACGCCGTCGTACTTCTCGGGCTCATCGGTGACGACAACAATTTTCGTCGCGCCTTCGGCCTTCACCGAGTGGGAAATCTGCACAACGGAATGTCCCTCGGGCCGCTCGCCCACCTGCTGGCCACCCGTCATGGCGACGGCGTCGTTGTAGAGGATTTTGTAGGTGATGTTGACGCCGGCGGCAATGCTCTGGCGAATCGCCAGCAGGCCGCTGTGAAAGTAGGTGCCGTCACCCAGATTGGCAAACATGTGCTTGTCGGTCGTGAAAGGCTGCTGGCCGACCCAGGGCACGCCCTCGCCGCCCATCTGCGTGAAACCCAGCGTGCTGCGGTCCATCCACAGCGCCATGTAGTGGCAACCGATGCCGGCCATGGCGCGTGAGCCTTCCGGCACTTTTGTCGAGGTGTTGTGCGGGCAGCCCGAACAGAACCACGGCGTGCGCTCGCTGTCGACCACCACGGTGGTCAGCGACCTTTCCTTGGCTTCGATCACGGCCAGGCGTGCATCGATACGCGCCAGCATGTCGCCGTCAAGCTTGAGTTTTTTCACACGCGCGGCCAGCGCCTTGGCAATCAACGCGGGTGACAAATCGGCGTTGGCGCGCAACAGTGTGTTGGCAGACGGATTGGGCATGCTCCACTCGCCGCCCTGGTGGTCGCCGGAGTCGTCGAACTTGCCAACAATGTTGGGCCGCACATCGGCGCGCCAGTTGTAGAGCTCTTCCTTCAGCTGATATTCGATGACCTGGCGTTTTTCTTCAACCACCAGGATTTCCTGCAGGCCGGTGGCGAACTCGCGCGTGAGTTGCGCTTCGAGCGGCCAGACCACACCCACCTTGTGCAGGCGTATGCCGAGTTGGCGGCAGGTCGCGTCATCAAGCCCCAAATCCATCAGGGCCTGGCGGGTGTCGTTGTAGGCCTTGCCGCTGGCGATGATGCCGAAGCGGTCGTTCGGCCCTTCAATCGCGTTGTAATTGAGGCGGTTGGCACGTATGTACGCGAGGGCGGCGTACCACTTGTAGTCGAAAAGGCGTTTTTCCTGGTCCAGCGGCGCATCTGGCCAGCGGATGTGCACGCCGCCTGGCGGCATTTCAAAGTCGGTCGGGATTTTGATCTGCACGCGCTCGGGGTCGATCATGGCGCTGGCCGATGACTCGACGATTTCCTGGATGGTTTTGACACCGGCCCAGACACCGGCATAGCGGCTCAGGGCAATCGCATGCAGGCCCAGATCGAGAATCTCCTGCACTGTGGCGGGGAAGAACACCGGCAAGCCGCAGGCCTTGAAGATATGGTCACTCTGGTGCGCGGCGGTCGAGCTTTTGGAGATGTGGTCGTCACCGGCAATCGCAATTGCGCCGCCCCAGGGCGTGGTACCCGCCATGTTGGCGTGCTTGAAAACGTCGGATGTGCGGTCAACGCCCGGGCCCTTGCCGTACCAGATGCCGAAGACGCCATCGAACTTGTTGGTGCCGGGCGGGGCAAAGCCCAGCTGCTGCGTGCCCCAGACCGCCGTGGCGGCCAGCTCTTCATTCACACCCGGCTGGAAGACGATGTTTTGCGCCTTCAGGTATTTCGCAGCTTTCCAGAGCGCCTGGTCGTAATTGCCAAGCGGTGAGCCGCGGTAGCCGGAAATAAACCCGGCGGTGTTCTTGCCCTGCTGTTTGTCACGCAACTGCTGCAGCATGGGCAGCTTGACCAGGGCCTGCACGCCGCTCATGAAGGCGTGGCCGTAATCGAGGCTGTACTTGTCATCCAATGTGACAGTTTCGAGGGCTTTGCGGATGTGTTCAGGTAGCGGCGCGTTCATCGTTGTCTCCGGGTCGGACGTGCGGGGTTGGGGTGGATTTACTGACTTCCAGAGGTTGGAAAACGTGAATCTCTAACGCAAAGTGTATGCAGAACACGCCGATAAGTCATTGCGTTCTTTGCCCTGATTTGGCTATCATGCGCAAGATTCTTTCGTTTTATAGCCACTTATGGAAACACTCGACAAGTTCGACATTGCCATCCTGCAAAACCTGCAAACGGACGCGCGGCTCACCAATGCCGAGCTGGCCTCCCGTGTGGGCCTGTCGGCCGCGCCTTGCTGGCGCCGTGTACGCGCGCTTGAAGAAGCGGGCTACATCACCGGCTACCGGGCAGAAATCAACCGCCACAAGATAGGCCTTGGTGTGCTGGCCTTTGTGCGGCTGGACACCGAGCGCACGACCGGCGACGCCACCCGCCAGCTGGAGGAGTCAATCAAGAAACTGCCCGAGATCGTCTCTTGCCACTACATCAGCGGCACTGGCACCTTTGAGCTGCAGGTGATGGCCGAAGACCTGGAAGCCTTCAGCAAGTTTGCGCTGCAAAAGCTGATCAACATGCCGAATGTGAAAGACATCCACACCAGCTTCTCGCTGGGCGAAGTCAAGGCCAGCAGCGCGCTGCCGCTGGGGCACCTGTCTGCGCGTTTGAAGTGAGCGTACCCACAGGCTGCAGCCTTTATTTTGCTATGAATTTAGTAGCTATTGACGCCCGTATCTATTGGTTTAAATGCCAATTTAATACCTAAAAACAGATTTCTTTTACCTGTTTTGGCAGTTTTCGGAAGCTAAAAACGGGTCAAAAACTGAAAAGTTAATATACAAGTTAACTTTTGCCCATTTTTTAATGTACACGTTAAATTTTTAATGTGTACGTTAAATCCTGTTCAACAGACCTCGCAAGCCATCACTCCCGCACACAACGCACGACCAGCGGTAGCAACGGGTAGCGCAGGATGGCTTCACGGCCTGTGGGTCCCAGGCCGAACTCGGCTTTCATGCGCGGGTTGCTGTAAAAAGCCTGGTTGCCGGCACCGCCTGCATCGCGGTAAAGCACGTCATAGGTGCCAATGCCGTCAACCACCACGGTGTTGTCGACAAACCGGGCGCGGAACTCGACGCCAGCCTCGCAGCGGTAAAGCGGCGCTTCAGCCTTCCACCCCTTGTCTGCACAGGCGGTGAGCCAACCCAGCAAAGAAAGCATGGCTATTTTGGCGATGGTTGTTTTCATGAAAGCTGCCCGGTGAAGGTTTGAGAATCAGCGGGCTTACTTTGGCCAGAGCACCCACAGCTGCAGCGGCTGGTTCATGCGGGATGCAAACTCCCCCGCTTCAGGCCCGGTGCCCGCAAAATAGTCGGCCCGCACCGCGCCGATGATGGCGCTGCCGGTGTCCTGCGCAAACACCAGTCTCTGCAAATTCGCAACACCGCCGCGCGAGGCCAGCCAGACCGGCGTGCCGTAGGGAATGCTGCCCGGGTCGACGGCGATGGACCGGCCAGGCGTGAGCGCCACGCCCTGTGCGCCGCGGGGGCCGAAAGCGGCGTCAAGCTCGCTCAGGGGCTCTTCGCGGAAAAAAATGTAGCGCGGGTTGCTCCACAGCATTTGCTGCACGCTTTGCGGATTTTGCGCGGCCCAGGCCTTGGTCGATTCCGTCCATGGCGCAGTGATACGCACCCCGCGCTCGGTCAGCCACTGCGTCACACTGCGAAAGGGCTGGTCGTTGGTGCCGGCAAACGCCACGCGCACCACACGCTGCGAGCCGTCGGGCTCGAACACGCTCAGGCGGCCCGAGCCCTGGATGTGCAGCGACATGGCATCGACCGGGTCGGCCAGCCAGGCGATCTCACGACCGCGCAATGCCGCGCGGGCTTCGGTCAGGGTGTCGATCTCCTGCCTCGAATACCAGGGCCTGCGGCTGCCAAAACCGGCAGGCGTCCTGTACAGGGGCACGTCATAACCCACCGCCTGCTGGCGGCTGGCCTTGAGCAGGGGCTCGTAATAACTGGTGAGCTGGCCATTGACAGGGCCCTGCAGCGACTCGACACGGTAAGGCTGCAGGCGGCTGGTCATCCAGGCCCGCTGCTCTTCGGGCGATGCGATGCTGAGCCGCCTGACTTCACCGCACAGCGGTGCAAAGGTCGCGCCGGGCCGCTCGCAGCTTTTGACCCAGGCGTTCCAGGCTTCAAACAGCTTGTCGTCATCAACGCCGGGCAGTTCTGACCAGCGCACCGGCACCCATCGGCTTTTGGCCTGGGTGATCACGGGTGGCAGCAAGCCCTCGTCTCCGCCCCGGGGCACTGAATAAACCGGGGACTGGGACGCAGGCGAAAACACCGGGCCCGGCCCACTCGCGCATGACCAGAGCAGCAGGCTGGTCGCGATAATGGCGGCTGTTTTGACAACTCCCTGAAAGCGCGTGATGACCCTGCTGTTGCTGGAAGCCCTTGGAGCACTGGTTCTGCTGGTGTTCATTGTGTGGTGGACGATGTTCTCGGGCCGCAAGAATGGTGAGTTGAAAACCGGTGCCGAGCACGGGCCGGATGAAAACAAAAAATCTTAAGGCTGGATGGTACGCATCAGGTTGGCCAGCTCAACGGCTGACTTGACACCCATCTTGTCGAACACCCGGGCCCGGTGCACTTCCACCGTCCGCACGCTGATGTCGAGCTGGTCGGCCACCAGCTTGTTGGGCAGGCCGCCGACGACCAGTTTCATCACGTCACGCTCGCGGTCAGTGAGGCCGTCAAGCCGCGCCTGAAGGCTGCTGGATTCGCTGTGTTCGGCCAGCGCTGCTGCCGAATGCCGCAGCGCCTGCTCGATGCGGTCCACCAGCGCATTGTCTGAAAACGGCTTCTCGCAAAAATCAAAGGCGCCGCGCTTGACGGCTGCTACAGCGGTCGGCACATCGGCATGGCCAGTGAGGAAGATCACCGGCAGCGTGGGCTGCAGGCCGTAGGCGATCAGCTTTTCAAACATGGCCAGCCCGCTCAGGCCCGCCATGCGCACATCGAGCAGCACGCAGGCCGGAGACTTCACTGAAAAGCTGCTGGAAATATGTGCATCGAAGGCTTCAGCGCTTTCAAAAGACTCGCTATTGAG
The DNA here is from genome assembly GCA_040390295.1 of Pseudomonadota bacterium. Lineage (GTDB taxonomy): Bacteria > Pseudomonadota > Gammaproteobacteria > Burkholderiales > Burkholderiaceae_C > Polaromonas. The sequence goes on along the minus strand of JAZJYR010000013.1, from coordinate 53,649 downwards.
GCGCCGCGAGCGCAACAGCCAGGCCAGCGCATCGCGCACGCCTGCGTCATCGTCAACGATGTACACCGTGGCATTGAGGACAGGTTCCATGGTTCTTTCGTGAAGGGTTCAGCGCCGAGAGCTCAAGCCTGGAGCACAGGCACCGCTTCCGGCAAGGTGAAACTGAAAATCGTACCGCGCGGCTGGCCTGGCTCAAAACCCAGGAAGCCCCCATGCTGCTCAATGACTGTACGGCAAAGGCTCAGGCCCAGGCCCATGCCTTCCACCTTGGTCGTGAAAAACGGCGTGAAGAGCTGCTCGGCCACTTCAGGGGCAATACCTTCGCCCTGGTCAATCACGGCAAACTCCACCCAGCGGCTGCGCTTGTTCGAGGCTGCCGGCCTGACCCTGAGCGTCAGCACCCTTTCAGCGGCGTGCTTGCCCGCAGAGGGCGAGTCGGCCATGGCCTGCATGCCGTTTCTCGAGAGATTGAGAAGCACCTGCTCGACCATGGTCCGGTCACACAGCACCGGTCCGCAGGACGCGTCCACATCAAGCACCACATTGACCGACAGCTTGCGCGCCTGCAGGCTGACCAGCGGCATGACGGCATCCAGCAGGGCGCGCGGCGGCACGGCCTCACGTGCCTGGTCACGACGGCGAACAAAATCATGCACGCTCTTGATGACCTTGCCCGCGCGCTCGGCCTGCTCCGCAATGCGGCTCATGGCCTGCTGCAGGTCATTGGACAGCTCGCTCGCCGGCTCAACCACCGACTGGTTTTCAGCAGCGGCATGGCTTCGATCTGCAGATGCGGCGTCACTTGCGGACTGGTCCTTCAGCAAATTGAGCGAGCCGGTTGCATAACTGGAGATTGCCGCCAGCGGCTGGTTCAGCTCGTGGCTGAGCAGCGAGGCCATCTCGCCAATCATGGCCAGCCTGGCCGTGGCCTGCAGGCGGTCCTGGCTGGCGCGCGAGACTTCTTCAACACGGCGCTGCTCGCTGACATCCAGGATGGCGCTCATCCATCCCGTGTGCTTGCCGACGGCGTTGATGAGCGGCGCCTCCATGATGAGCACCGGAAAGCGCGTGCCGTCGGGCCGCATGAACACCGATTCGTGGCCTTCGCGCGGCAGGTTGTTGCCGGCCAGCCGTATGGCCTGGCGCCTCAGGTAGGTGTCGGCCAGCTCGGGCGGCCAGTAAGGCGAAGGAAAGCTCTGGTGCAACAGGTCTTTGGCATCAATGCCCACCATCTGGCAGAAAGCCGGATTCACATAGGTGATGCGGCCCGACAGGTCGCGCGCCCGCAGGCCTGTCAGCACGGAGTCTTCCATCGCCTTGCGAAAGGCCAGTGCCTCGCCAAGGTCATGCTCTACCCTGAGGCGGCGCCGCATGTCGCGCGCCAGCAGGAACAGCACGGCCATCAATGCCAGCGACATCGCCGTCACCAGCGCTGTCAGCACGTTCGGGAACAAGGCCGGTGTCACGCGCCGGCTCTCCAGGCGCAGGACCAGCGTGTTGCCGGGCAGGTCAAGCAACTGCTGCGCGATGAAAACGCGGCTCCCGCGGGAAGTCACACCATGCAATGCAAGCCGGGTGCCATCGGCCTCGGTAAAGGCAAGGCTCTCGCTGCGGGCCAGTTGCTTGTTGACCAGCTCTGCCAGCACGTCCTGCAGCGAATAGGTGGCAACCGCGTAGCCCTCAAGTTTGCCGGCCACCATGATGGGCATGCACATGTCCAGCATTTCAAAGCCGAGACCGTCTGACTGCGGCATGAAATAACTGAGGGAATAGGCCGCCCCGCTCAGGCGCCGCGAGGTCGTGCAGGCAAGATTCAGGTCGGACTGCGTGCTGCTGCGCCCCAGGCGCTCAAACACCGGGCTGCGGTAGGGCGTATCTGCCCAGGCTTTGAGTTCAAGCGACTCTGCGCGCCACTCGACACGCATGATTTCGCGGTTCTCGCGCAGCAGGTCGGTCGCCATCGCGCGCCATGTGGCGGTGCCGGGCTCGGAGGATTGAAGCGCCTGCAGGCTCTGGATGTTGCGTGTGAAACCTGCGCGTATATCGGTCACCGCCTCGGCGGCATCGCGCTCAAGGCGCTCCTGTATCTGGCTGGCTTCGTAGCGGCCAGCCAGCCAGACCAGCGTCCCCAGCAGCGACACGAGCAGTGCGAGCAAAAGAATCCACAACACGAGGCGCCGAAAACCGGCCTGCCGGCTGAGCCATTTGAGGGCAATCAGCCGCCGAAAGAGCAGTGGCGAGGACTTCACAACACCCTGTGACCGAGCGCCGGCAGGCGCATGCGGTCAGCCTCAAGGCCCGTCTTGCCGATCTCGGCGATCACCACGCCCGCACCCTCGTCACGCTGCGCCATGATCTCACCCCAAGGGTTGACCACCATGCTGTGGCCCCAGGTTCGGCGACCGTTTTCATGGACGCCGCCCTGCGCCGCCGCCAGCACGTAGGCCAGGTTTTCAATCGCCCGGGCCCTGAGCAGCACTTCCCAGTGCGCCTGCCCCGTCGTGAAGGTAAAAGCGCTGGGCACAAGCAGCAGATCGGCATTGAGTGCACGGTAAAGCTCGGGGAAACGCAGGTCGTAGCAAATGCTCAGGCCCACCTTGTAGGTACGGCCATCGAGAGAAGGCAACTCAAATGCCACGGGTTGCGCCCCCGCATCCAGCACGCGCGACTCGTCGTAACTTTCCCGGCCATTGTCAAAACGAAAGAGGTGAATTTTGTCGTAACGTGCCATGCATTCACCTGATGGCCTGTAAACCAGCGTGGTGTTGGTGACGCGCGAAGGATTGCCCGTGGCAAGAGGAATGGTGCCGCCCGCAATCCATATCCCGAAATCTTTTGCGCATCGGGCGATGAAATCCTGCAGGGGGCCGGCGCCCGGCTGCTCCGCAAAAGGCAGTTTGTCTGTGTCCCTGAAACCCAGAAGCCAGAAATACTCTGGCAGTACGGCGAGTTCTGCCCCTTGCCGGGCCGCCTCTTCGAGAAGCTGTCGTGCCACGGCCTTGTTGGTGTTCACATCGGCGGCAGACACCATCTGTATCGCAGCAACTTTCATGGCTTGCGCTCCACCCTGGTAATTCGCGGGTTGGCCCAGCCCCCGTCAATATGGAATTCCTGCGTCGTGGCCTGGATCAGGGGGCGGCGCAAAAAATATTGCGCGAGAAAACTGCCGATACCAATCGCAGGGTTGATCACCGTTGCGATCAGCGATGCCGTGCCGGCGTTGATTTCCGGGACCACCACCACCTTGATGTCCTGGGTTTCCCTGGCGATATCGGCGCTGCCCTCCATGAGGACGGCTGCATTGACGCCCTTCATCTGCAGGTTGTTGGTAGCGGCAACGCCCTGGTTGATGTTGACATCGCCACGAACAAAGTCAAAGGCAAAACCTTCGGAGAACACATCCCGAAAGTCGAGCGTCAGTCGCCGGGGCAGGGATTGCAGGCTGAGCACGCCGAGCAGTTTGGCAATGCCCGGCTCGGCCTTGAGGAATTGTCCTGATTCAATGTTGACATTGAACTGGCCGCTCATGCTGGGGTAGTCCAGACTCAGGGGCGAACCCATCCAGGCGACCTGGCCTTCCATCCTGCCCTTGCCGCGCCGCACGACATCGGCCATGCCGAAGCGCTTGAGCAACTCGCCAGAATCCAGGATATCGAGCTTGAAGTTCATGACCGTGCGTCGCCTCTCTGCACCGGCACGCGCGCCTCTCGCAACACCGGCTGCAGAACCGGCCTGTGCATTGACAGCCACCCAGTTGCCGGTCGCCGTCAATACCGCCTCCGGCAGGATCACATTGAACTTGTTGAGCCGCCACTCGCGCACACCGCCATCACGGGCGATGACCGATGCGCCCCGGTTGACCGCATCAACCTCGATGCGGCCAAGCTTTTTACCGCGTAACTCCAGGTCCTCCACCACAATATCCAGCGCGGGAATGTTCGCGGGCTGGTCGTCCAGCAGGTTCTCGACATCAGCGGCATTGCCCTGGCCCAGGCTGAGCCGGGAAAGCCGCGCGTAAACACGGCCGGCGCCCTGGCCACCGGGCTGGCGGAATTCAGCGTAACCGTTGAGCTCGGCAGCCGAGATGTTGGCGCGCCAGTTCAGGCCCTCACGCGTTCCGCCGACCACCACATCATTGAGCTTGCGGCCCTCCACCACCAGCTCTTTTGCACGAATGGCCATCTGGTTGGGCAGGTAGGCCAGGGCGGTGCCTGAAAAGAAACTGCGGCCAGCCGGCGCGGGGGACACGGAAGCCGAATTCGCAGCGGGTGCAGGGTCCGCCAGGATTTTTTCCCAGGCATCGATATCGACCTTTGCCAGATTGATATTGGCCGCCACACCGTTTTCGGGCGACAAGACTGTTTCACCGGGATCCAGGCCTATGCTGATGTTGCCCCGCATCACGCGCGCCTCCGGGCCGCTGATATCACGCACATAGGAAATCGCAGCGGTCCGACCCACGGTCAGGCTCAACTGGTCCTGCAGTTTCTGCCCGGGCAGCAGGGAATCCCGCAAAAGGACGTTTTCAAAGCGCAGCGGCATGGATGTTTCTGCGGCCTTGGAAAAAGGCGCCGGCAAGCTCAGGGCAAGCCCCTGCAGGTTGCTGGTCACCATGACCTCTGCCGTGCCACGCCGGAATCCCAGCGTTGCGGAATACGCCGTCGCGCCGGCGGCGTTCTGTGCCATGCGTGAAATGAAACCAATATCCCTTGCCTGGCGCATGCCTTCAGCCGTCAGGTTACCTTGCGCCCGGAAGGTAACAATGGCCTCCGGAGCACCCGTACCGCGGGGTGACGGGCGCATACCGCCCTCGAAACGGACGTCCCCACCCAGCAAACGCGCCTGCGCGCCTGGAACGTTGAAGCCAGCTTCGCTGAAGTTCACCACACCCTTCAATCTTGAAAGCATTGGCGAAGCAGGCGTGAATTGCACGTCATTGCCCGGCAGTGAAACCGTCCCTTGAACTTTCGTTTTTTCCACAGCGTTCAGGGGAATGTTGAGTTGTACGCCGTAGTCAGCCGCGCCACTGACCACCGCCCGGGCAAGCACCTGCGCGGTCATGGCTGCCACGGGCGACCTGTTGACGAATCCAAGCGCATCGACCAGCGGCCCCTTGACGCTGGCCTTGATTTCAACTGCGGCCGCGTGAAGCAAATCCGGAATCCGCGCGTCTGCCTTCACCACCTGCAAACCAGCCAGGCCAGACACCCTGGCCGCTGCCCCATTGACTTCCAGCGAGGCACGGTCAAACACAAGCTCTCCGTGAACATCGGTGAGGGCTGGCCAGGGTAGGGCGTCTTTGCCCTGCACTGAGGGCGGCACATAGGCGAAACTGCCATTCCTGACTTTGGCAGTCACCTTGAAATCGCCATGCGCAGGGTTTGAAAACGGGATTTCGTCAACCGGGCCCTTGACCCTGAACTTCACATCGCTGACATCGCCCTGCACAACAGCATCCCGCACATAGTGCCGTACACGATCCGGCAACACCAGAGGCAGGTAACGGTGCACGCGCGCACCGTTACCCCGGCTCAGGCTGCCCTGAAGGTCCAGCGTGCCGAGGGATGTTGCCGCTGAATTGCCGGACTGCCAGCTGACCTGCGCAACGCCCTCTGCATCAGCCCCGGAGAACCTGACATTGCGCAACTGCGTGTCGATCTTTCCATTAGCCACCTTCCACTGCGCCTCAGCGGACAGCTGGTCCAGAACAATTCGTGGATCTTCAAAAATGCCGGGCAGGTCAATGCTGCCGCGTGTGATGCTGACGGCGGCCTTGCCACCGTCCTGCGTCAGGTCGAAGTCAACCGCCGCTCCGCTGACGCCGGGCCTGCCCGGATGCGGGCGAAGTTCCTGCCCGGTGGACGTCACGGCAGCGGGCAACGATGAAAGTTCAAACCCGGTGACACGCCCTTTGGCCGCATAGGTCAAAGGCCCCTGCACAGGTACCTGCCAGCGCGCATCTATGTTTTCCACCAGCCCTTTGGGAGCATAGGAGGCAATCAGGTTGTGTGTGGCGGTACCCAGCGGCAACCGGTTGGCGATCTGGGCCAGCGCAGCCATATCAAGCCGGTCTGCCTTCAATTCGCCACGCTGGTCGGTTTGCCCCTGCGTCCCCGTGTGGGTCATCGCCAGGTTGCCGCCCGGCCAGCGCAGGCCGTCTTTGGTATTGAAGCGAAGACCTTCGGTACTGAAGTCAAACCCGTCTGCAATTTGCCTTCCACCCACCCGGCCCGTCACAGACGCCAGCGCCAGCGGCTGAAGCTCCTTGCCCAGCCGGACATCCACCTCGGTCAGCGCGACATCAAAAGTGCCACCCGTGACATGCCCCTTGTTCACATCAGCCCAGGCACGCAGGCTGCCATTGCCCGTCCTGACATCCACCCCCACAGCTTCCAGGCCTGCGTATTCCTTGACCCTGGAAACGTCAACACGGTTGAACTCAGCGTATAGCTGCCCGGACCAGTCATTCCAGTCACCCGGATTGTTTGAAAGCAGCGGCTGCCTGAAAATCCCCCGCACGCTGAAGCGCTCACCCCACTGCGCAGGAGGTGTCGCATCCAGCCGCATGGCGTGGTTGCGTCGGCCGTTACGGAGCACGCCGTCAACCTGGTCCAGCGCCAGCGTAGGCGCGCGGCGCAGCTCATCGGTCCACCGGATGGTGCCGCCCTTGATGGACAGTTCGGTCTGGGAAAAGATCCAGTCCACAGCCTCGTGGCTGTCAGACCTGTTCTGTGAGAAATCGAGCCCACCCACATAGATTTTCCCGTCAGCCGTGCGGCGGATGTCGAGTTCAGGCTGGTCAATGTGCAATTGCTCGAAGCCCTTGCCCCAAAGGGAAGATGGAGAAAGGGCTGCCAGCAACCGCGGCAGGCGCAGGGCCTCCCGCCCCTGCGGGTCGAGCAACACCACGTCACGCAACTCGAATGAGGGAATCAACCCCTCGGAGCGCGCGGTGATCTGGCCTATGCGTACAGGCACCCCCATGGCTTTGGTGGCTTCCATTTCAAGCCTTGGGCGAAATTCCCCGATTCGCGGCACAATCCAGCCGTGTAGCAAGCTCCAGCTTGCCGTGAAAAGCAACCAGACTGCCAGGATGAACCACACCAGCACGCGAGCGGACGAAGCCAGCCAGCGCATTCGCCGCGATGCCGGGATATCCGTGGATGGTTGCGTGAGGGAAGTCGTCTCAGTCATTGGCATGAGAATTATGACCGTCAGGGCAAAACCGACCCATGAACTACCGTGAAGTTTTGTGAAGTAGTGTGATGTCCCCCAGCCAAAGCGCCATTTCACCCACAGCCATGCCCTCCGGCATGCAGCCAGCCCCGGACATGTCAGGCTATTCGCGCTTCGTGCAGCGCATCAGGCGTCGCTACGCGGACCAGATGGGCCTCTTGCCGGAAGGTCCGCCAGTGCGTGCCACCATGGAGCAGTGCCTGCAGGCATTGCTGGCAACCGGTCTTGAGACAGGCGCAGCGCTGAGGGTTTTGCGCCAGCTTGTGATGGAGCGGCTGGTGGTGATCGATTGCGATCCGGGCACCACGACCCAGGCCACGCTTACCACGGTCACGCGGGCCATGACGGAGCTCGCCGAACTGGCGCTGGATGTTGCAGTCATTGAGTCCTGCCGTGTTCTGGATGCGCTTCACGGAGCACCCGCAGGCATCGCGCGTGAGGACGGAGCCGGATCGGAGACTCGCGCCCAGCTCTGGGTGGTCGGGATGGGCAAACTGGGTGCACGTGAGCTCAATGTCTCAAGCGATATCGACCTGATTTATGTGTACGACCAGGACGGTGAGACGTCCGGCCGGCCGGATGGACGGGGACGAATTTCCAATCATGAGTATTTTTCGCTGCAGGTCAAGGCGATCTACGGCCTTATAGGCGAAACCACCGAGCACGGATTTGTTTTCAGGGTAGACCTGGCGCTTCGCCCCAACGGAAGCTCCGGACCTGCCGCCATTTCATTCAATGCGCTGGAAGACTATTTCCAGGCACAGGGCCGTGAATGGGAGCGCTTTGCCTGGCTCAAAAGCCGTGTGGTCGCGCCGCTGGCATGTATCAAAAACGGTTCCGCACAAGCCTTGCGCAGCCTGATATTGCCTTTTGTATTCAGGCGTTATCTCGACTACAACGTTTTTGACGCCCTGCGCATCCTGCATCGCCAGATCCGTGAGCACGCCACCAAACGCTGTGCCGGCCATCCTGAGCGTGCCAATGACGTCAAGATCTCCCGCGGGGGTATTCGCGAGGTCGAATTCACCGTGCAGCTGCTGCAGGTTGTGCGTGGCGGACAGTTCCCCGAATTGCGTACCCGCCCCACCGTTGACGCCTTGAAGCGGCTTGTGCCGGCCGGGTTGATGCCGGCGGAAACTGCGGAGGCCCTTGAGCGTGCCTATGTTTTCCTTCGCCACGTCGAACACCGCATTCAATACCTTGACGACCAGCAGACCCACGTATTGCCAACCCGCGACGACGACTTGGCATGGATTGCGCAGACCATGGGCTATGAAAACTGCTGCCCGTTCCTGAGCGAGCTGGACGCACATCGCGAACTGGTTGCGGAGGAGTTCGACAAACTTCTGGGCAGCAAACAGGAATGCAAGGGCTGTGTGAAAGGTTCTCCCGCTGCCGCCGCGCCACAGCTCGACGAACTGCTGGACAACCTTTCCGCCCAGTGGCCGACGCAGTTCCGCGCGCGGCTGGCGCAGTGGCGCCAGCACCCCAAGGTGCTGGCACTGCGTGACGATTCACGCGCACGCCTCACACAACTCGTGCAACGTACCGCGCAGTGGATGACCGAAGGCACGGTGACCGAAGAGGCCGCACTGCGCATCATGGACTGGATAGAGCCACTGCTCAGGCGCGAGAGTTACCTGGCGCTGCTGCTTGAGCGCCCCGCCGTTCACGTGCGCCTGCTGCGCCTGCTGGGCGCCGCCAAATGGCCCGCACGCTACCTGCTGCGCCATCCGGGCGTCATTGACGAGCTGGCCAGCGATGAACTGCTGCACGAGCGTTTCGACCCGGTGGCTTTTGCCAAAGAGTTGCAGTTGCGCGTGGCATCACTCAAGCGTACCGGCGAGGATGACGAGGAAACCTGCCTGAACCTGCTGCGGCGCGCCCACCATGCAGAGGTGTTTCGCACGTTGGCCAGGGACGTTGAAGGTGCAATAACGGTCGAACAGGTGGCAGACGACCTCAGTGCGCTGGCCGAGGTCACCCTGGCCATCACCGCCGACTGGTGCTGGCATCGGCTGAAGAACCGGCACCGTGAAAAACCTCAATTTGCCATCATTGCGTATGGCAAGCTGGGCGGAAAAGAGCTCGGCTATGGCAGCGACCTGGACATCGTTTTTGTTTACGAAGACGAGCACGAACAGGCACCGGAGGTCTATGCGACTTTTGTACGCAAGCTGATCAACTGGCTGACCATCAAGACCGCTGAAGGCGACCTGTTCGAGATTGATACGGCACTTCGCCCCAATGGAAATTCCGGCTTGCTGGTGACCAGTTTTGAGGCCTACACCCGCTACCAGCAACAACGTGGCAGCAATACAGCGTGGACCTGGGAACATCAGGCCATGACGCGGGCCCGCTTTGTACTGGGTTCTGAATCGCTGCGCGACCGGTTTGAGCAGGTGAGGCAAGGTGTCATCACTGCATCCCGTAACGCATCGCTGTTGCGCGATGAGATCGTGACAATGCGAGACAAGGTACGCGCCGCCCACCCGGTCAGGGGGGAGAGGTTCGATGTCAAACACAGTTCAGGCGGCATGGTGGACGCCGAATTTGCAGTCCAGTTTCTGGTTCTTTCACAATCCGGGCGTCATCCCGAGCTTGTCCCCAACGTGGGAAACATCGCCCTGCTGCAACGTGCCGAGCATGCCGGCCTGCTGCCAGCAGGCGTGGGGCTGCAAGCAGCCGATGCCTATCGCGAACTGAGACGTATCCAGCACCGCGCCCGCCTGAACGAAGAACCCACCCAGGTTGCACCGGGCGTGCTTGAAGCCGAGCGCGCAGCCATCCTGCGCCTGTGGGTCGCTGTATTTAAAGACTGACAAATGACATGGTTAAGGCGGATGACCGGCGGTCATCTGATTTAATCGTGCGCATCATGGCAAGAAGATCTCACCCCAACCGGGGTCGCGGTGCAAATACGTCGCCGGCGCCATTGGCGTTGTCGCCACCGTAAAGTCCAACGAAACCACTGCCAGAAAAGCCTTTGAAGCCCTTGGGAGAGAGCAGGAAAACCGCGAATGAGAAGACTCCAGATTGACTCCCCCGGGTGCCATACAGCGCTCCTGCAACACAGCGTCTTGCTGGCCGGCGTGCTGCTCATCCTTGGCGGATGTACGGCCACCGCGCCTCCCGCGACCGTTTCGGTTGCGGCACCGCCACAATGGTACGCACCCTTGCCTGCAGGTTCCACAGTTATAAGTGGATCGCCCAGCCTGCCCCACGGAGGAAGCCTGACCAGTCTTTCGCAATGGTGGCAGCAACAGGACGATCCCCTGCTGGTTGAGCTCATTGAAGCCGCGCAGGTGGTCAGTCCGTCGGTGATCACGGCACGCTCCAACATCGAGCAGGCGCAGGCCGCACGCGTATCCTCAGAAGCGGCTCTGCTGCCTGCGCTGGACGCCACCGGCAATATCAGCAGAAGCCAGCAGGGACCGATCAACCGCGCACTTCCGCCTATAGCCAACGTGGCACAGATCGGAATGCAAACCAGCTGGGAGCTGGATTTGTTTGGCCAAAACCGCGCCAGCTTTGCGGCCGACAAGGAACGACTGCTGGGTGCCGAGGCCCGCTGGCACGATGCCCGCGTTTCGGTAGCAGCAGAAGTGGCCAACCAGTACTACAGCCGGCGCGCATGTGAAAAACTGCTACTGGTTGCGGCGGCAGACATGCAGTCCCGCAGGGAAACGGCAAGACTGACAGCGCTTGTCACAAAGGCGGGATTTGAGGCGCCCGCAACCTCCGCGCTCGCACGTGCCAGTGCAGCAGAAAGCAACGGCCGCCTGACCCAGCAGCAGGCGCTTTGCGATATTGACGTGAAGGCGCTGGTTGCACTGACGGCTGTCTCGGAACCAGTGTTGAGGCAAAAGCTTGCGCAATCCCCGCCTGATCGGCCCCAGCAGGCAATAGCGGAGATCTCCAGCATTCCAGCAGAAGTACTGGGGCAACGACCGGACGTCTTCAATGCAGCGCGCGAGCTCACCGCGGCCAGTTTCGAGGTTGGGAGTGCACGCGCACAGCGGTATCCACGACTCAGCCTGTCCGGCTCCATCGCCACCAACCACGCCAAAACACGCAATTTCAGCCAGACCTATGACACCTGGTCCATAGGTCCGCTCGCCTTGACCGTGCCCCTGTTCGACGGTGGGGCCAGTGAAGCCAATCTCGAAGCGGCCAAAGCCAGGTATGAAGAGGCTGCAGGCAAATACCGCAGCACAGTCAGGCAAGCTGTCCGCGACGTCGAGGAAGCTCTTGTGAACCTGCAAAGCACCGCAGACAGGAGCGCTGACACGGTCATGGCCGCCGAAGGTTACCGCGCATCTTTTGCCGGCACCGAGGCGCGTTACAAGGCGGGGCTGTCCAGCCTGGTCGAGCTCGAAGAATCGCGCCGCACCCTGCTGTCAGCGCAAAGCGCGGTGATCAACCTGGACAAGGAGCGCCGCGCCGCATGGATAGCGCTTTATCGCGCGCTGGGAGGTGGCTGGACCGCCAATGCACCACAAGCCAGCCCCATGGTGTTTGACATTCCCGAATCGTCGTTGCCGTCATGGCCATGAACAAGCGCAACAAAGACCAAAGGCCGGGAAATCAAGAAAACCCGCGATGCTGCCACTTATGAAAAAACCTGATCTGAATCTCAAAAACAAACCGGTGGTCCTTGGAGGTGTGGTCGTTGCAATACTCGTGCTTGCCGGAATCATATTTTTCTCCACCAGATCCGGGTCTGCCGAAGACAAAAAGAAAATTGCGCCCAAGCCCGCATTGACTGTGACAACAGCACAGCCCAGTCAGGCCAGCCTGCCGATCCGGCTATCGGCAAATGGCAGCATCACAGCGTGGCAGGAAGCCATTCTTGGCAGCGAAGTCAATGGCTTGCGACTGACAGAAGTACGGGCCAATGTGGGCGACAAGGTGCGCGCAGGACAGGTGCTTGCCGTATTTGCGCTTGAATCCGTTCAGGCTGAAGTGGCACAGAGCCGCGCCAGCATGGCAGAAGCCGAGGCCAGCGCCATGGACGCGGCGGGCAATGCAGAAAAGGCACGCACGCTACAGGCGAGCGGCGCCCTGAGTGAACAACAGATCAACCAGTACATGACGGCAGAAAAAACCGCCAAAGCCCGCCTTGAAGCGGCCAGGGCAGTATTGACGGTGCAGCAGGTGAAACTCAAACAAACGCAGTTGCTGGCGCCCGACAACGGTGTCATTTCTGCACGTACTGCAACGGTAGGCGCTGTGGTTGGCGCGGGCACCGAGCTGTTCCGGATGATCCGCGGTGGCCGGCTTGAATGGCGCGCCGAAGTAACTTCCAGTGAACTGGGCCGCCTGCCTGTGGGCACTGCCGCCACTGTGGTTGCTGCCAATGGCGTGGAACTCAAGGGCAAGGTGCGGATGATTGCGCCGACCGTTGATCCGCAAACGCGGGCAGCGTTGGTCTATGTCGACCTGCCGAGTAACACCGGCAAACTGAACGTACCGGTCGGCAAGGCCGGGGATACTGCTGCAGTCACGCAAATCACCGCACCCGTCACCGCTGGCATGTTTGCCAAAGGCGAGTTTGATCTCGGCACGTCCAGTGCGTTGACCGTACCCCAGCAGTCAGTGGTTATTCGCGATGGTTTCAGCTATGTGTTTGTGCTTGGACGCGACAGCCATGTCAGCCAGGTGAAGGTACAAACCGGCCGCAGGCTGGGCGACAGGATTGAGGTGAGTTCCGGTATCAAGGCTGATGCGGAGCTGGTCGCCAGCGGAGCCGGATTTCTCAACGACGGCGATCTGGTGAGCAAGGTGGCGGCACAGGCGGCCACCCAATAAAAGAAGCCGTCATGAACTTTTCTTCGCTATCGATCAAGAACCCCGTCCCGGCCATCATGCTGTTTGTGCTGATGACCCTGGCGGGCCTGCTTGCCTACAAGTCAAGCGCGGTCCAGGATTTTCCGGACATCGAGCTGCCGATCGTCACGGTCAGCGCCACACTGGAGGGCGCAGCGCCCGCACAACTTGAAACCGAGGTCGCCCGAAAGCTGGAAGACTCGATTGCCACGCTGCAGGGCATCAAGAACATCTACACCAGTGTTCTGGACGGACATGTCAGCATCACTGTCGAATTCATTCTTGAAAAATCACTGTCCGACGCGGTAAACGATGTCCGTGATGCGGTGGCGCGTGTCAGGGCTGACCTGCCGGGCTCACTGCGCGATCCTTCAGTGACAAAAGCATCTACTGCGGGCCGGGTGGTTATGACGTTTGTCGCAGCACCTCTACCCGTAAAGGATGGCAGCAAAAGTCCCATGGACGACCAGGACCTGAGCTGGTTTGTCGACAACGCCGTCACCAAGCGTCTGCTGGCGGTGCCGGGCGTGGGTGCAGTCAAGCGCATGGGCGGCGTCACGCGAGAAGTGCGCATAGAACTGGATGCCGTCAGAATGGCCGCGCTGAATGTCAGTGCGCTGGATGTCTCCCGGCAATTGAGGCTGGTCCAGCAGGAAGCCCCCGGCGGCCGCGGTGACGTCAGCGGCGCCGAACAGTCGGTGCGCACCATCGCCACCGCCAAAACGGCGGCAGACCTTGCATTGCTGGATCTGCCACTGCCCGATGGCCGGCATATACGGCTGGACCAGGTGGGCACCGTGCAGGACACTGTCGCCGAGCCGAGGTCGATCGCCACCCAGGATGGCCAGAAAGTCGTCGGTTTTGAAATCTTCCGGACCAAAGGCGCGAGTGAAATCGATGTAGCGAAAGGCGCGCGCGCTGCGATGGCCGAACTGCAGGCCGCCAATCCCAATATCGTGCTCAGGCAGGTGATAGACAACGCCCAGCCGGTACAGGAAAACTTCGATGGCTCCATGGAGTTGCTGTACGAAGGCGCATTGCTGGCCGTGCTGGTGGTCTGGTGGTTTTTGCGCGACTGGCGCGCCACGCTGGTCGCGGCGGCGGCCCTGCCGCTGTCTGTCATCCCCACCTTTCTTGGTCTCAAGTATTTCGGCTACACCCTCAATACCGTGACATTGCTGTCACTTGCTTTGGTGGTCGGTGTATTGGTTGACGATGCCATTGTGGAGATCGAAAATATTTCTCGTCATCTGCGCATGGGCAAGACGCCGATGCAGGCCGCCATGGAAGCCGCTGATGAGATAGGCATGGCCGTCATTGCCACCACGTTTGCGCTGGTGGCGGTGTTTTTGCCAACCGCATTCATGGGTGGCATTCCGGGCCTGTTCTTCAAGCAGTTTGGGTGGACGGCTGTTCTGGCCATCCTTGCGTCGCTGGTAGTCGCACGGCTATTGACGCCCATGATGGCCGCCTACATCCTCAAGCCGACAACACATCGTGAAGAAGTGGATGGATGGCTGATGCAGCGCTACATGCGCGCCATGAAGTGGTGCGTCAACCACCGCCTCGTCACCATGATTGCGGCAACCGTATTTTTCTTCTCCTCCGTTGCGCTGGTAGGCCTGCTACCCACCGGATTTGTACCAGCGGCAGACCGCGCGCAAACCCAGATCAACATGGAGTTGCCACCCGGCAGCACGTTGGGCGAAACCAGCCGCGTCGCAGAACAGGCGCGCCAGGCCGTGATGCAGGTCAAGGGCATCACCGGCGTCTTCAGTTCCATCGGCGGCGGCTCAAGCGGCGACGAGTTTGCGCCCGGGGCGGCTGCAGAAGCACGCCGCGCGGTACTGACGCTGACCACTGTTCATCGCAATGACAGGTCCGAATCACTGCCAGCTATCGAAAACCGGATCCGCCAGAAGCTCGACGCGATAGCGGGTGCACGCTTTACAGTGGGTCCGCCTGACACCGGCGTGAAAATGCAGCTGGTGCTGCGCAGTTCAGACCCGGTGGCATTGTCGGAATCTGCGCAGAAAGTCGAGCGCGAGTTGCGCAGCCTTCAGGGCATAGGCAATGTCAGCTCAAGCGCGGCACTGGTTCGTCCGGAAATCATTGTGCGGCCCGACTTTGCGCGAGCAGCTGACCTCGGCGTGACGGCATCAAGCATTGGCGAGACAGTGCGCGTGGCGACTGCAGGTGATTACGACACCAGCCTGACCAAGCTCAACCTGTCAGAGCGCCAGGTGCCCATACGCGTCAAGCTGCCTGATGCAGTGCGCGCCGACCTGTCTGCCATCGAGCGCCTGACCGTACCCGGCAAAAACGGCCCTGTGATGCTCGGCAATGTAGCCAGCGTGACCATGGAATCCGGCCCTGCACAAATCGACCGCCTGAACCGCAGTCGCAACGTCACGCTAAGCGTCGAACTGGGTGGCAGGACGCTTGGCGAAGTCAATGCCGAAGCGCGCGCCCTGCCGTCCATGAAGAACCTGCCACCGGCTGTCAGAATCGCCGAGCTGGGCGACGCGCAGGAAATGCAGGCGCTGTTTGCAAGCTTCGGCATTGCCATGCTGATCGGCGTGCTCTGCATCTACGGCGTGCTGGTACTGCTGTTCAAGGATTTCATGCAACCGGTCACCATTCTTGCCGCACTGCCGCTGTCCATAGGCGGGGCATTTGTTGCACTACTGCTGACGGGCAAGGCGCTGTCCATGCCGTCGATGATCGGCCTCATCATGCTGATGGGGATCGTGACCAAAAATTCCATCCTCCTGGTGGACTACGCCATCCTTGCACGGCAGGACGGCATGAGCCGCTTTGACGCGCTGGTTGATGCATGCCACAAGCGGTCGCGGCCCATCATCATGACCACCATTGCCATGGGCGCCGGCATGATGCCACTGGCCCTGGGTTGGGGCGCTGACCCCAGCTTCCGGTCACCCATGGCGATTGCGGTGATTGGCGGACTGATCACGTCAACGCTTCTCAGCTTGCTGGTGGTACCTGCTGTCTTCACTTATATCGATGACCTTGAGCACTGGCTTGCACGCGTGCTGAGACGGGGAAAACACACCGCGACCGATGAGGACCCGAAGGAAAGGGAAGGCGCCAGGGTCTGAGGCAGAACCTTGCCAGCCTTATAATTAAGGCCCTATATCCAAGAGTGATTCCATGCAAAAACGCGTACTGCTTTCAGGCGCAACAGGCCTGATTGGCGGCGAGTTGATGCTTATTCTTGCGGCACGCGGCGTGGCCAGTACGGCAGTTGTGCGCGCGCCTGACCGGGCAGCTGCCAATACGCGCCTGATGGAACGCCTGCAGAAGAGTGTTTTGTGGAAGCCGGAACTGGCGGACCTGGTCTCCGCCGAGGCTGGTGACATTGAAGCTCCGTACTTTGGCCTCAACCAGGCCGTACTCGATTCAGCTGATGTTGTTCTGCACTCTGCTGCCAGCACGTCCTTCAAGCCTGAAGCCGGCGTTTACCCCATCAACATCAGGGCTGCGGAAAACTTTTCAGGGATCCTGAAAAAGCTGAGGGATTCCCAACGCGGCTTCTTTGTGGGAACCGCCGCAGTAACAACCGAGCCGCGCGGCGTCATCACCGAAGACATGCCGTTTGGGGGTTATGCCAACGACTACATCCGATCCAAACGCGATGCTGAAAAGCTGCTGCACGCAAGTGGCGCACCGTTTGTAACATTGCGCCCAGGCATCGTTCTGTCCAGAGGCATTGATGACGCCAAGCTGTCGCGCAACATGTTGTGGTCCATCCCTGTGATGGCTGAACTTGGTGAGGTGCCACTGGACCCCCTTGCGCGGCTCGATTTTGCGCCGGTTGACTTCATTGCGGGTGCCTTCGCAGAGATGCTGCTCAAGGACAACCTGAAATACGACTGCTACCACGTGTCAACCGGGGAGGCATCCATGACGTTTCAGGATCTGGCTGATGAACTGGTCCTGACGATGCCAGGCATCAAAAAGCTGGTGATGCGTGGCCGTGACTTCGTGCCAACTCCGAAATTCGCACGTCAACGATGGATGTTTTCATCACTCCAGCCCTATCTGCCGTTTTTGACAGCGGATGCGGTCTTCAGCAACCTCCGATTACATGAAGAAATTGGAACGTTGGCAGACGCGCCGGCTCCAATCAGTTATTTGGGTGATTTGCTGGGCACATTCAGTTTGTCGGACGCTGTCAAACAGATGTATACGCCCTGAAAAAGCCCGGAGAGGCTTGACTTTTGTGGCGGTGCCTTCATCTATGACCTCCGGCTTCCCCGTCAGGGTTGATGTAAAGAAATGTTAAGCTATGGGGTTATTTTCGTGACGCTACGGTGCCAGCGCACCACTTGGGTTTTGTTTGATGAATTCTGACTTGATTAATCTGTTTGCGGAAACTTTCGGCATCGCTGAGGACAGGCTTGTGCCAGAAGCTACGCTTGAAAGCCTGGGTCTCGACTCCCTGGCCGTGATCGAGTTCCTGTTCCAGATCGAAGACAAATTTGGCATCCAGATACCTGATCAGGCCAACCCTCCCCGCACGCTGGACGAAATGGTCCAGATGATAGAGCCGCTGATGCCCCAGGGCGGTCAGGGCGATATGGGCACATCTGCTGCCTGAACACCGCGTTTGCGGGACCACATGACAGTCATGCGCCGCGTTGCCATCACAGGTATGGGCATTGTTTCCCCGACCGGAAACAACCAGATCGAATTCTTCGGCGCATTGCTCAATGCGAACTCCGGCATACGGGCGATGAATGTAGCCTTCCCCACCGGATCGGAAAGTGTGCTGGCGGGCAGCATTGACTTTACCCCTGAAACACATTTCCCCAAAGCCAGACTTTTGACCATGGACAGGGTCAGCCAGTTTGCACTGGTGGCCGCTCGCGAAGCCATGCAGCAGGCCGGGCTGGGGCCTTCGGCTCTTGGCGGTTTTGCACCTGAACGCTTCGGCGTTTCCGTTGGGACGGGTAGCGGCGGTGCGGGGTCACTGGATGCAGCCTATACATCCCTGCTTGAACAAAAAGTAGCGCGCCTGCGGCCCATGACTGTGGTGCTGGCCATGAGCAATGCCACGGCCGCACATCTGGCCATGGAATTTGGACTCAAAGGCCCCAGCAGCACCGTTTCAAACGCCTGCGCATCGTCAGCCACAGCCATCGGCGACGCTTTTAGACAGATACGTCACGGCTATTCCGATGCCATGCTGGTAGGCGGTGCAGAAGCCCTTCTCAACCGCGGCACCATCAAGGCCTGGCAAGCCATGCACACGCTGGCCAAACCTCATGCGGACGGCGCACAGGCTTCATGCAGGCCCTTCTCTGCCGACCGTTCGGGGCTGGTGCTCTCGGAAGGCGCAGCCATGCTGGTGCTGGAAGACTGGGATACAGCGGTTCGCCGCGGCGCCCATATTCTCGCAGAGCTGGCTGGTTATGCATCGACCACAGACGCACACCACCTGACCCAGCCGGAAGCACAAGGTCAGGCCAGCGCGATGACACTTGCGCTGAAGGACGCCGAACTGCCCCCCCCGGCTATAGGCTATCTCAATGCGCACGGCACCGCAACCGAGGTGGGCGATGTGGTGGAAACCAATGCGATCAAGCTGGCTTTTGGGGACAGCGCGGCCAGACTACCCATCAGCTCTACCAAAGCCTTGCATGGACACGCCATGGGTGCGGCAGGCGCGATGGAATTCCTTGCAAGCGTCATGACGCTGCGCTCCGGCCAGTTGCCACCGACGGCCTTCCTTGAAACACCTGACCCGCGCTGCGATCTGGATTACATCGCGCTCAAGTCACGTACTGTCGAGGGCCTTGACGCTGTGATGTCGAACTCCTTTGCGTTTGGCGGCTCAAACTCGGTTCTGATTGCCAAAGCAGCCTGACAGGCAGGCGCAAAAGCCGATCACCGTTCAGACAGCGCTGCGGATTTTCTTCACCAGCGCGGTTGTCGAATAACCATCGACAAACGGTATGGCCAAGGCCCTGCCGCCGTAAGACTCGACAATCCTGGCCTCAGCCAGCTTGCTCATGTCGTAGTCGCCGCCCTTGACCAGCACATCCGGCTTCAGCTCGGCAATGATTTCGGCAGGTGTGTCGTCATCAAACCAGGTCACAAGGCTTACCGACTCCAGCGCAGCCATCAAGGCAGCGCGGTCGAATTCGTTGTTCAATGGCCTGTCCGCGCCCTTGCCAAGGCGCCTGGATGAGGCATCGGTATTCAGTGCCACGACAAGGCTTGCCCCCAGCGCACGCGCCTGCGCCAGATAAGTGACGTGCCCCTTGTGCAGGACGTCAAATACACCGTTGGTAAAGACTACAGGCCTGGGCAGGTCGGCAAGACGTGCGGCAGCGTCTTCGCGTACCGCAATCTTGCCCAGGAAAGCAGGTCCGGTCACGCAGTATGGGGCTTGCCGTCGATGGCGATGGCAGCTGCGATCTCGCGGCCAAGCTCCTTGCGGTAGCGGTTGAGCTCCTGCACGGTCTTGAAGCTCTGGTTCATGAGCAGGCTCATGTTGTGCAGGATGCGCTCGACAACCTTGCCTTCCCACACCGCATCAAACTTGATCTGGGTGTCCAGCCAGTGCTCCAGCCACTCCGGATTGGGCAGGCGCGACTGAATGGTGTCTCTCGGAAACAGGCTTTTGTTCACGTGCAGGTTGGTCGGGTGAAGCGCCTGCGCCGTACGCCGCGCGCTGGCCATCAACACGCCAACCTTGGTAAATGCAGCGCGTGCGTCGTTGCCGAAGTTGTTGATCGCGCGCTTCATATAACGCAGGTAGGCGCCACCGTGGCGGGCTTCATCCTGGCTCAGCTGTGTGTAGATCTGCTTGATGACAGGCTCGGTGTGCCATTCGCTGGCGCGACGGTACCAGTGGTTCAACCTGATCTCGCCGCAGAAATGCAGCATCAGGGTTTCCAGCGCGGGTGCTGGCTCGAATTCAAAGCGGACCTCATGCAACTCTTTTTCGGTAGGTGCCAGATCGGGCCTGAAGCGTTTGAGGTACTCCATGAGCACCAGAGAATGTTTCTGCTCTTCAAAAAACCAGATGGACATAAAAGCGGAGAAGTCGCTGTCGTCCTTGTTGTCACGCAGAAACATCTCGGTAGCCGGCAGTGCCGACCACTCGGTGATGGCGTTCATCTTGATGGTCTGGGCCTGCTCGTCCGACAGCTGGGATGCATCGAATTTCGCCCACGGGATATCTTTGTCCATGTCCCAACGGACAGACTCGAGCTGTTTGAACAATTCCGGGTAAAGCATTTGAACTCCTTGGCGTTTCCGTGACGCGTCATGGTGATACGGTAATACGCAGCATGATCTGCCTCGGATGCGATCTTTTCGCATCTGGGTACCTCTCGATTTTAGGCCGTTAATATGACAATTCGTCATTTAGGCCACATTTGATACGGTTTTCGGGGGTTTACCTGACAGGCATGCGGGGTCCAATGAATCCGGCGAATTGGATGGCACGTATATCCTTCAGCCGGTAAGCTGTCAGAGGTAGCGGCGCTGATATTGGCCCGTCCCTTCCACGAAATCAGAAGCGAGCAAAACATGTTTCTCACACGCCTTGCCCATCCCGCCCTGCTGCTTGCTTTCCTGGCGTCCGCGACGACCAGCGCGGCAGACCTCAAACCCGTCGCAGCGGCAAAAGATGCCACGGCAACCAGCGTTTCATGCACGGGACTGCTGCAACAGAACTTCCCTCGCCTGCAGGATGAAAAGCCGCAATCGCTTTGCCAGTACAGCGGCAAGGTGGTGGTCGTGGTGAATACGGCCAGCTTCTGCGGCTTCACCTCGCAATACGAGGGTCTGGAAGCGCTGTATGCCAAATACAAGGACAAGGGACTGGTGGTGCTGGGTTTTCCATCCAACGACTTTGCCCAGGAAACCGGCAGCAACAAGGAAATCGCCGACTTCTGCGAAAACACCTTTGGCGTGAAATTCCCCATGTTTGCCAAAACCAGCGTGGCCGGCAAAGACGCCAATCCGCTCTTCAAACAGCTGGCCGCCAAAACCGGTACATCGCCCAAGTGGAATTTCTACAAATATGTGATTGGCCGCGATGGGCAAAGTGTGGTCAGCTTCAACTCCATGGCTGACCCGAAAAGCGGAAGTTTCGTGCGTGAGGTTGAAAAACAGCTCGCGGTGCGCTGATCGCGATACCCAAAATTACCAATTGGTCACTATTTGACTGATTGGTAATTTTGGGTTTATGATTTTGTCTGAACGCCAAGTCAGCATTGTTTTTTGCGCATCAGTGCGCGCCCTACTCAACGTCAACGCCGTGTCGCAATTAACAAAACTTTACCTTGACATTTCGCACAGCGACGGGAACTCCGCAAGCTGCGGCCTACTCCTACAAAGGCCAATACGGAATGAACTTACATTGAGTTCTTTGCGTAGAGGCAAGAAAACAGTTTCATTGTTGCGAAGACTTTTGGACTCTGGTCCAACTGCAATCCCGGGGCGCTTCTCCTCCTCCTCCCTCCCTCCCTCGTTCGCGCCGGGGCGCTTCGCAGCATTTTTATATTCGGCAGGCTGAGCATGAGCAGCCTGCCCCCCTCTCCAGGTGTTCTCCCCCGTATTGCCATCGTCGGCTCCGGCATTTCCGGACTGGCCGTGGCCCATACGCTCAAGGGGATGGCCGAAATCACGCTGTTTGAAGCGGGCGATTATTTCGGCGGCCACACGCACACCGTCGATATCACCCTGCCCACTGTGCAGGGGCTGGTCAAACATGGCGTGGACACCGGTTTTCTCGTTTTCAACGAGCGCACCTACCCCAACCTGATCAATCTGTTTGCGGAACTCGGCGTCGAGACCGCGAAATCGGACATGTCGTTCTCGGTCAATGTGCCGGGCGCGGGGCCAGAAGGCCAGGCACTCGAGTGGAGCGGCTCCAGCCTGAACAGCGTTTTCGCCCAGCGCGGCAATCTCGTGAGCTGGAAGTTCCTGCGCATGCTGCGCGACATCATGCGTTTCAACCGCGTCACGACCGCCATTGCTGCCGCCAACGCAGAGGCCGAGATGATGCAGCCGCTGGGCGACTTTTTGAAGGCCAGGAAATTCTCGGATGAATTCCGTGACTGGTATTTCCTGCCCATGATGGGTTGCATCTGGTCCTGCCCGACCGACCAGATGCTGGCGTTCCCGGTCGCCACGATGATCCGTTTTTGCTACAACCATGGCCTGATACAGGTCGCCAACCGGCCGCAGTGGTGGACGGTAACAGGCGGCGCACGCAACTACGTCGACAAAATCATTGCGGGCATACCCGACAAGCGACTGAGCACACCCGTCGAACTGATCGAACGCGACGACCAGGGCGTGCGCATCATCACTGACGGCCGCGCCGAACGTTTTGACAAGGTGGTGCTGGCCGCGCACTCTGACCAGTCGCTGGCGCTCTTGCGCGATGCCACACAGGCCGAGCAACAGGTGCTGGGCGCCATACGGTACCAGCCCAACCGCGCGGTCTTGCACACCGACACCTCGGTACTGCCGAAAAAGAAACTGGCCTGGGCGGCCTGGAACTATGAGCGCGCACAACAAACCGGTCGCGAATCGGCTCAAGTTTGCCTTCACTATCTTCTGAACATGCTCCAGCCGCTGCCGTTTACCCAGCCGGTGGTGGTGTCCCTGAATCCGGTCCGCGAGATTGAGCGTAATCACATCATGGGTGAATTTGACTACGCACATCCGGTTTTTGACCTTGCGGCCATCCGTGCGCAGGCCGATTTGCCGCAACTGCAGGGCAAACACAACACCTACTTCTGCGGCGCCTGGACGGGTTACGGCTTCCATGAAGACGGGCTTAAATCCGGTCTTCAGGTTGCACGTCAATTGCTGCTCGACACTGGAGCGCAGGCGTGAGCCTGACAGCCATGATCGGATTCGGCCAGGTTCGGCACACGAGGCTCAAACCTGCGCGAAACGCCTTCGCCTACCCCACCTACTTTTTGATGCTGCCCATGCGCGCCTTGCAACAGCAAGGCGGCGGCGCGCTCCCGCACAACCGGCGCGGCCTGCTCAGTTTTTTTGACCGTGACCACGGCGACGGCCGCGAGAACGCCGTGAGCTGGATAGACGAGCTGCTGCTGCGGGAAGGCGTTGAAGACGCCACGGGCGAAATCTGGCTGCACACCTACCCGCGTGTCTTCGGCTACACCTTCAAGCCCGTGAGCTTCTGGTACTGCCACACGGCAGACGGCCAGCTGCGCGCCATCGTGGTCGAGGTCAACAACACCTTTGGCGAACGCCACTGCTACCTGCTTGACGCGCCGCGCTACGGCCAGGAACTGACGGCCAACAAGGTGTTTCACGTCTCGCCGTTCTGCACACTCGAAGGCGGCTACCGCTTCCGCTTCATGCGCAGCGAATACGACGGTGTCGAAAAAACCGTCGCCCGCATCGACTATGACGACGCCACGGGTCCGCTCCTGGAAACCAGCGTCAGTGGCACGCTTGAGCCCCTCACACCGGCCAGCATGCGCAAGGCGCTATGGCGCTACCCGGCCATGACCTTCGGCCTGATTGCCCGCATCCACTGGCAAGCCTTCAAGTTATGGCGCAAGCGTGTGCCCTTTATCAGCAAACCCCAGCCACCTGAAATATTTGTGACGCGATGAACACCTCTACATCCAACTCCCCTGCTTTTTCAATGCCGGTTGACGCGCCTTCTGCTGCACGCGCCGCGCTGAAGATGCTGCTGCGCCTCAAGCACGGCACACTCACGGTCAAGCTGCCCGATGGCTCGGTGCAGCGTTTCGGCAACGGTGAAGCGCCCATGGCCAGCCTGCACCTCATCAACTGGAATGTCTGCGGCGCAGCGCTGCGATCGGGCGACATCGGCTTTGCCGAAAGCTTCATCGCCGGCGACTGGACCACGCCGCACCTGACGGAGCTGCTGCGCGTCTTCATCGTCAACCGCAAGGAAGTCGAGGATGTCTTCTACGGCACCTGGCTGGGCCGCCTGGCTTACCGCATCAGGCACCTGCTGAACCGCAACACCCGGGCCAACAGCCAGAAAAACATCCACGCGCACTACGACCTCGGCAATGCGTTTTATGAGCTCTGGCTGGACGGCACGATGAATTACTCATCGGCCATTTTTGAAACGCCTGAGACCTCAATGAAGGAAGCCCAGCATGCCAAGGTGCGTCGCGCACTGCGCATGGCGCAAGTCAAGCCGGGTGACCGTGTGCTGGAGATCGGTTGCGGCTGGGGTGCGCTGGCCGAGAAGGCAACGACAGAATTCGAGGCCTCCATCGTCGGTGTCACGCTGAGCACCGAACAGCTCGCGTGGGCCCAAAAGCGTATGGCGCGTGAAGGTGTTGCGGAGCGCGCTGACCTTCGATTGCAGGACTACCGCGACATCGGCAAGACCACGCCTGATGCGCCCTTCGACGCCGTCTGCTCCATCGAGATGGTCGAGGCCGTGGGCCGTGAATACTGGCCGGAGTACTTCGCCACCGTGGCGCGCCTGCTCAAACCCGGCGGCCATGCCTGCATCCAGAGCATCGTGATTGCCGACGAGCTGTTTGACCGCTATATCGCCTCGACCGACTTCATCCAGCAGTACATCTTTCCCGGCGGCTGCCTGCCCTGCCCGCGCGAGTTTCGTGCACAGGCCAAAGCGGCCGGTTTTGAAGTGGTGGACGAGTTCGCCTTCGGCCAGGACTATGCCCGTACTTTGCAGCTCTGGCGCGAAGACTTCATGGCACAGGAATCGCGCATTCTGCAGCTCGGCTTCGACAGGCGCTTCATGCGCATCTGGGAGTTCTACCTCGGCTATTGCGAGGCGGCTTTCAAGGAGGCCAATACCGATGTCGTGCAATACACCTTGCGCAAGCTTTAACTTGAACAGCCACGGGCATTGAAATGAAGCGCCGCACGTTTTCACAGGCACTCGCGCTGGGCACACTCGCCTGTGCTGCGCCGTCACTGTTTGCGCAGACCGCAGAAGCCCCAGGCACTGCAACGGCACCTGCCATGGCGCCGGAAGACATGCGCGCCGAACTGAAGGACGTGTTGCCCGACTACCGCCTGATCGGCAAACAGCGCCTGACTTACTGGGGCTTCCAGGTCTATGACGCGCGCCTGTGGGCCCTGCCGGGTTTCAGAAAAGACAACATCGCCAGCCAGCCCTTTGCGCTGGAGCTGGCTTACCTGCGCGACTTCGATGCGATTGATGTGGCCGAACGCTCCATCATCGAGATGCGCCGTTCCGCTGCCATCAGCGAAGTGCAGGCCAAAAGCTGGATTGCCGAGATGGTGCGTGTCTATCCCGACTTCAAAAAGGGCGACCGCGTCACCGGCATCAACAAGCCGGGTACAGGCGCAGCCTATCTGGTCAACGGCAAATCGACGGGCGAGATACGCGATGTTGAATTTGCCCGTCTCTTCTTCGGTATCTGGCTGTCGCCCAAAACGTCCGAGCCCAAACTTCGCAGCGCACTGCTGGCCGGTGCGGCGTGAGCCCTGAGAGCGTCGCAGAGACAGCCGACGCCAGCGCGTTCAGGGCCCGCAATGGCCTGGCGTACGGCCTGCTCGGCCTGCCGCTGGCTTTTGTCGCGCTGCCGCTTTACGTCATCCTGCCCAACCACTATGCACGCGAGTTCGGCGTTCCGCTGGCCACCCTGGGTGCGATTCTTCTGGGTGCGCGCCTGTTCGATGCATTCATCGATCCATTGTTGGGCCGGCTGAGCGACAGGCTGTTTGCGCGTTCGGCCAAATCGGTGCTGACGCTGGGCGCGATTGCTGCGCTGGTGCTGGCCATTGGTTTTGCGTTGTTGTTCTTTCCGCCGGTGCGCGCACCCGGCGCCCTCATCGTCTGGGCCACCGCGATGCTGATGGTCACCTACGCCGCCTACAGCGCGCTCAGCGTGTCGCACCAGTCCTGGGGCGCGATGCTGGGCGGCAATGAGGCGCAGCGCAGCCGTATCGTCGCCTGGCGGGAGGGGCTGGGCCTGATCGGCGTGGTGCTGGCCTCCGTCACGCCAGTTGCGCTCGGTTTGCCGGCAACGACAGTTCTGTTTATGGTGGCGCTGATCGCTGGCTGGCTGGCGTGGTCGCGTGCGGTTCGCCCTGTGGCCAGGGCAGGTCAACACAGCGTACAGGCGGGCGCGCTGTTGCGGCCGTTCAGGCATTCAAACTTTCGCCGCTTGCTCGCGGTCTTCATGTTCAATGGCATTGCCAGCGCCGTGCCGGCCACACTGGTGCTGTTTTTCATTCAGGACCTCCTGCAGGCCCCGGCCAGCATGGAGCCGCTCTTCCTCGGCAGTTACTTCCTTGCGGCGGCGCTCTCCATCCCGATGTGGCTGGCACTTGTCAAACGCCTGGGCCTGGCCAAAAGCTGGCTGTGCGGCATGTTCCTGGCGATTGCCGTCTTCAGCTGGGCAACACAAATCGGCGCGGGGCAAACCGGCGCCTTTTTGGTGATTTGCGCACTGTCGGGCATGGCCCTGGGCACCGACCTTGCGCTGCCGGGCGCGCTGCTGGCCGGGGTGATCCAGGCCAACGGCGATTCGGGCCAGGCCGAGGGTGCCTACTTCGGCTGGTGGAACTTCGCGACCAAGCTCAACCTGGCGCTGGCTGCCGGGCTGGCGCTGCCGCTGCTGGCGGTGTTCGGCTACGCGCCAGGCATTCGCGCACCTCAGGCCCTGAGTGCGCTGGTCATCGCCTACTGCGTGCTGCCCTGCGTGCTCAAGCTTTGCGCCGCAGCAGGCCTTTATTTCTTCATCCTCAGAAAACCTGAAAGCGTTGCCGCATGAAACCCCTGACTACCATTAAACGCGCGGCTTTCGGCCTGCTGCTGGCCGCCGGCCTCTTTTTGAGCGGCTGCGCTGCGCCGCAACTGGCCGACTACGCCGCGGAAAAGCCGGTACTGGACATGCGCCAGTACTTCAACGGCACCATCGATGCCTATGGCGTCTTCACCAACCGCTCGGGCAAGGTGCTCAAGCGCTTCACCGTGGTCATGAAGTGCACATGGGTGGGTGACACGGGTACGCTGGATGAAGACTTCACCAACTCCGACGGCACCAAAGAGCGCCGCGTCTGGACGCTCAAACGCATGCCCGACGGCAAATACGTGGGCACGGCCTCTGACGTGATCGGCCAGGCCCTGGGTGAGGAAGCCGGCAACACCTTCCGCTGGAGCTACACGCTCATGCTGCCGCTGGACGGCAAGACCATAGAGGTGCAATTCGACGACTGGATGTATTTGATGAGCGACAAGGTGATGCTCAACCGCGCCGAGATGAGCAAGTTCGGCATCAAGCTGGGCGAGGTCACGCTGTCTTTCGTCAAACGCTGAAGCCGGACCACACATGTCATTGAACCCACCCATCGACGACTGGCGCGGCAAAACCGTCTGGCTGGTCGGCGCGTCCAGCGGCATCGGCCGTGCCACCGCGCACGCGCTGCATGCAGCAGGCGCGAAAGTCATCGTCTCGGCACGCAACCAGCAGGCACTGGACGGGTTTGCGGCAGAACATGCAGGCGCGGTGGCACTGGCTTTTGACGCCGGCGATGCCGCAGCCGTCCGGGCGGCGGCGCAAACCGTGCTGAACGCCGGCCCGCTGGACCTGGTGCTTTACTGCGCCGGTTATTACAAGGAAATGCGCGCCACCGAATTCGACCTGAAAGAGATGCTGATGCACCAGCAGGTCAACTACGTCGGCGCGCTTTATGTGCTGGATGCCGTGCTGCCGTATTTTGCGAAGCGCCAGTCAGGGCACATCAGCCTGATCAGCAGCGTGGCCGGCTACCGCGGCCTGCCCAAAAGCCTGGCGTACGGGCCGACCAAGGCGGCGCTCATCAACCTGGCTGAGACGCTCTATGTCGATTTGCAGGACAGCCATATCGGCGTCAGCCTGATCTGCCCGGGTTTTGTCGAAACGCCGTTGACCGCCAGCAACGAGTTCACCATGCCGGCCCTCATCACACCCGAGGTGGCTGCGCAGGAGATCCTCAAGGGCTGGGCGGCCGGGTCGTTCGAGATCCACTTCCCCAAACGCTTCACGCTGTGGATGAAGGCGCTGGCGTTGCTGCCCGCACGGCTCTACTTTCCGGTCATTCGCAAGTTCACCGGGCTCTGAATCGGGCTTTTTTACTACTATTTTGATAGCTACTCACGCCCGTATTCATTGGGCTGAAGGCCGATTTGATGCCTGAAACAGATCTTTTTGGGCTGTTTTGAAGCTTCTTTTCAACCCACAACAGACTGAAAACCCAAAAAGTTAAGTTCCATATTAACTTTTCATGGTTTTTTTAACGTACACGTTAAAAACGGGTCCGCAAACCCCATCTGCCCCGTCAGGAGGTTTGCGTCAGCCCGGCAGCGTATCGATGAAACTGGCGCGCTGCATCAGCTTTTCCTGCAGCTTCGTCAGGTTGGCATAGCTGCCGCGCCAGTCGATCTCGGCAAAACGCAGGTCAAGGTAACCGAGCGCGCAGCCCACCGCCACATCCGACAGGCTGAAATGGATGCCGCTGCAAAAAGGCTTGTCGGCCAGGCCGACGCTCATGGCCTTGAGTACGCCGTGGATTTTGGCCATCTGGCGGTCTATCCAGGCCTGGCTGCGTTGCGCGTCAGTGCGTCCGGACCAGCTGGCTTCCAGCCGCGCGAGGATGGCGGCGTCCATCAGGCCGTCGGCCAGCGCCTCCCAGGTCTTGACTTCCGCACGCTCCCGGCCCTGGGCCGGAATGAGCTTTCCCACGGGGGAAAGGGTGTCCAGGTATTCGACGATCACGCGCGAGTCAAAAACCGCTTCGCCGCCTTCCATGACCAGGCAGGGCACCTTGCCCAGCGGGTTGGATTCACTGATATGAGTGCCTGCCGCCCAGACGTCTTCCTCGACAAAGTGGTAATCGAGCTTTTTTTCGGCCATCACAACGCGTACTTTTCTAACGTAGGGGCTGGTGTTGGAACCGATGAGTTTCATTTTTGTCTTGGAATCGTGGAATCTTGTACGAGCAGGAATGTGCGGGGAACAAACGGGTGGAACGTGGGTAAGACGTGCGTCTGCAAGCATTCTATCGAGTCAATACGCGGGACGGCTGACATGCGGCAATGACAGGCCGCCCGCCTACAATTGAGGCATGAGCTCCTCCCCCACGCTATCCCCCATCAACGCCCTGTCGCCGCTGGACGGCCGTTACGCCGGCCGCCTGGCCACCCTGCGCCCCCTGATGTCCGAGCAGGGCTATATGCACCGCCGCGTTCAGGTTGAAATCGCCTGGTTCATCGCACTGTCTGATGCAGGCTTCAAGGAATTCAAGCCGCTCAGCCCCGGAGCGCGTACTTACTTGCTGGGCCTGGTGAAAAACTTTTCTGAGACCGATGCGCTGGCCATCAAGGACATCGAAAAGACCACCAACCACGACGTGAAGGCGGTCGAGTACTGGATCAAGTCGAAGTTTGAAGCCCGGCCAGAACTGCAGCATGCCGGCGAGTTTGTGCACTTTGCCTGCACCAGCGAAGACATCAACAACACCAGCCACGCCCTGCAGCTCAAAAGCAGCCGCGAACTCGTTTTGCTGCCCGCGCTCGACAAGGTCATCGCCCAGATGCGCGAGATGGCCCACACCTACGCGGCCGAGCCCATGCTGAGCCGCACCCACGGCCAGACTGCCAGCCCCACCACGGTCGGCAAGGAGATCGCCAACGTCGTGGTGCGTCTGCAGGCGGCCCGCGAGAAGATTGCCGCCATCAGGCTGATGGCCAAGATGAATGGTGCCGTGGGCAACTACAACGCCCATTTGTCGGCCTGGCCGGACTTTGACTGGGAGGCCTTCAGCCGCAAGGTCATTGAGACGCCCGAACCGCTTGGGTTAGGGCTTACTTTCCAGCCATACAGCATCCAGATTGAGCCACACGACTACATGGCCGAGATTTTTGATGCCATTGCGCGCACCAACACCATCCTGATCGACTGGTCACGCGATGTGTGGGGCTATGTCAGCGTGGGCTACTTCAAGCAGCGCCTGAAGGCCGGCGAGATTGGTTCGTCGACCATGCCGCACAAGGTCAACCCGATTGATTTTGAAAACGCCGAGGGCAACCTGGGCCTGGCCAATGCGCTGCTCAGGCACCTGAGCGAAAAACTCCCCGTTTCCCGCTGGCAGCGTGACCTGACCGACAGCACGGTGCTGCGCAACATGGGCGTGGCCTTTGGTTATGCCGTGCTGGCCTACAACTCATTGAGCGTAGGCTTGGGCAAACTTGAACTGAACCGCGAGGCACTGCAGGATGATCTCAACGCGTCATGGGAAGTGCTGGCCGAGCCGATACAGACCGTGATGCGCCGCTATGGCGTGCAGGGCGCTTATGAAAAGCTCAAGGAAGTCACACGCGGCAAGACCGTCAAGGCCGAAGATCTGCATGCGCTGATCCGGTCCCTGGAAATCCCCGAAGGCGAGAAAACCCGCCTGCTGGCGATGACGCCTGCGAGCTATGTCGGGATGGCGGCGGAACTGGCGAAGCGGGTTTAAGCTAAAACCACCCCTGTCCGGGCTTCACTTCGTGTAGCCCGTTCCCCCCTCTAGGGGGCGGCGCCTGCGGTCTGGCGGAGCCAGTCCCGCGGCGCCACTGGTTTTACCAATTCGACCGCTTCAAGCCCGCAGGGGTTTCAATCGGGCATATCGGTGCCGCACTTCCAGCACTGCTCAAAACCACCTTCAACGGTTTCCCCACAGACGCAAACCCAGCGCCGCTGAGGCAGGTTTTGCAGCTGGTCCAGCATCTTTTCAGCAGCGGGCAGTTCATCATCATTGGTGAGCCAGACCTCGGGGAGGCACTGGTCTGGCGGCAGTTCACCTGCCAGGCCACCCAGAAAGTAACGCTGCACGCTGGCTGAAAAGCCTGCCTGCTGGAGTGCATCGGCCCACAGCGTTGCAATCGCGATATTGGGTGCGCGCGCCAGCCGCAGCACGGTCAGGTCCCGGTCGCTTCGGGGGTGCCGGTTTTCTCCAGCGCCCGGTCGGAGTAGCGGCCGAAGCGCCAGGACGTGCCGTCGAGTGTGATGCGCCGCCATGTCTCGCGCTTTTCAGCAGGCGACATCTCCGGCCAGTGCTGCACTTCTTCAAACGTGCGGCCGCAACCCTTGCACATCTCGTCACCCTGGCTGGTCGAGCAGATGGCAATGCAGGGCGTATCGGCCGTGGTGTCGTACCAGGCCTGCCAGGCGGCCATGGCCTTGGGCGGAAAGCCTTTTTCAGAAGCGACATCCTCATGGTAAAAAACCATGAGCGCATAGACCTCGGCCAGCGCACGCAACTCGGGCGCCAGGGTGATGCCGTCAGGCGACGGTTTTTTCTCGCGCCAGTAGTTGATGGCAGCTTCTATGTCTGTGATGTGGATGCCGGCCATGGAAATCGGGAATGTGTGCGCGCACCGAATGGCGGCGAGAGCCCATTATCAGTCACCTGCGGGCCGGCAACTTCAGGGCTGGCACTCCTCCTGCGAAGCCTCAGGGAAAAGCCTCATTTGCAAAAAATCGCAGGATACGTTCAAATAGGCGCTACGAAGGGGAGTAACTCCCTCGTCTTGCTGCACTACTTTTAATAACAGATACAGCAGCAAGATAGCTACAACAAGTCGTCAATACGAAGTTTTTTACTTCCGGCTTGTTGGGCATGCAGCGACACTGCATGTCGAGCCAGACCTTCGATTGAAACCTGGGCAGGTTTGATCGAGGCGTTCGCGGCAACACACACTTCCGCACACTTTTCATCTTTCTGATCCGCTCCGGTTTCTAACGAATCGGGAGCCTGTTTTTGCGGGCTTCCATGTCGAAACTTGATATGGAGTCGTGATGGAATTGTTTTCAACCCCATGGTGGTCTGCCCTGCTGGCGATCATCCTCATTGACCTCGTGCTGGCTGGCGACAATGCCATCGTCATCGCGCTGGCCGCCCGCAACCTGCCACCGCACCTGCAGAAAAAAGCTATCGCGTGGGGTACGGTCGGTGCCATCGTGGTGCGCTCCGCCATGACGGTCGGCGTCGTCTGGCTGCTCAAAATCCCAGGCCTGATGCTGGTCGGCGGACTGGGCCTGCTCTGGATCGCCTACAAACTGCTGGCCGACCAGAATCACGATGAACATCAGGGGCCCATCGCCAGCACCTTCTGGGGCGCGATGAAAACCATCGTCGTCGCAGATGCGCTCATGGGCATCGACAACGTTCTGGGCGTTGCAGGTGCTGCGCACGGATCCTTTGATCTCGTCATCATCGGCCTGCTGGTCAGCGTGCCCATCGTCGTCTTCGGCAGCACCATGGTGCTCAAGCTGGTCGAACGCTTCCCGATGATCATCAACATCGGCGCGGCAGTACTGGCGTTTACCGCAGCAAAAATGATTGTCAGCGAACAGCTGCTGGACCCCGTTTACGGCGGACCCAACTCCCTGCCCTCCGCCGCCACCATGCACACCATCGCGGAGTGGGCAACCTACGCCCTGGCCATCGCCGGCGTGCTGGGCGGCGGCTGGCTGGCCACCAGAAAGTCGCAGTCCAGCCGGACGGACATGGTCACCGACTGATTTTTTCGAGCCACCGTAAGCCTTCACAACCATGACAACCAAGGAGAACTTTATGGACAACATCATCGTTTACGTCGACGACGCTTCGTATGCACTGCAAATGCTGGAACCCATGCGCATGGACGGCGTTGCCCGCAACCCGGCCCGCTGGATCGTGGTTGGATGCGCGCCACGCGTAACCCACCGCGCCAGCAAATGGGTGACCAACAGCGCCCGCGAAAGCTGGCGCGGCAAGTGGGCCGACAAGGTGTTTTCACGCCTGTTGCCCCTGCTCGAGCAAAACGGCGACACCGTCATCACCCGGATTGCCCAGACCACACTCTGTGCGCAGACCGAAGCACTGATGAAGGAATATGGCGTGGCACGCGTGCTGGATGCGCGCCGGCCAAAATTCGGCCATGACATGCAGCCAGTCACACCTGCGCAGGTGCAGGAAAGCAGGGGCGGGCTGGGCTACGTGACGGCACTTGCGGGTGCTGGCTTGCTGGTGGCGATGGATTAGAAATAGCGCCCCCACGCTTGTCACTTCGTGTACTGCGCTGCCCCCCGGGGGGGCTGGCCTTTGCTTGGGGCGGCCCTACGCTGCGGCTTTAACCCCACGTTCGCTCACTGCCCCCCGAGGGGGCGCTTCGCCTGCGGCCTGGCGAAGCCAGTTCCGCGGCTCTTGCTTGCGAAGGCCTCGCTTCGTTTGAAGACGTTGTCAGCTAGCTGGTTAGCTACCGGAAACAGTTCGCGGGGCCTGCCTTCTGCCCAGCGTTGAATATCTTGTCGGGAGTGATATTCTTCAAGCCATGAAACTGATACTCAAATGGCTTCTCAGCGCGGTCGCCCTGCTGCTTGTGGCTTATCTTTATTCAGGCGTGGTGGTGACCAGCTTCACCAGCGCCCTGATAGCGGCGCTGGTGCTGGGCGCGCTCAATACCATCGTACGGCCGATACTGGTGCTGCTAACCTTGCCGGTCACACTGGTCACCGTGGGCCTGTTCCTGTTCGTGATCAACGCGCTGATGTTCTGGGCGGCTGCGAGCCTGGTCAGCGGCCTGAACGTCACCGGATTCGGTGCGGCCCTGATCGGCTCGCTGATTTATTCCGTGCTGCAATTAGCGATCGAGTTTGTCCTGGAGCGCCTGCTCTTTAACCAGTGATTCCAGCTGGCGGGCCCGGGTATCGATGATGGAGCCCTCCATGAAGTCAGCGCTTGCCGGATTGTTGCGCATCATGATCTGGGCAGCCTTCAGGCGATCAAGCGCGGCGGTGTAGTCAAGCTGCGAGGCCCGCGACTCCGCATCAGCGCGAATCGCGCGCACATTCTGGTTCTGGTTACCGTAGGCAATCGCCAGAGTCTGCCACGCCAGCCCGTCTTTGGGGTGTGCCGTCACCCAGGTGATCAACCTGTCGCTGACCTCCTTGGGCCGGCCTGCAGCCAATAGCGAGCGGGACTGAACCAGCAACTCAGGCCGTGAAACTGCCTTTGAAATGTCGATTTTCGACGCCCTGGGTGAAACGACGCCGGCCATTTGATCCACTTCAAGCGCAAGCAGCCCAACACTCTGCGACGCCGGGGAGCCGGCAGCCAGTGTGCCGAGTTTGTCTGCAAGCGTGCGCGCAAGCGGGAAGTCGCGAAGCCTAGCAGCGGCCAGTGCGCCGGCATACAGCGCCCCTGCATTGCGTATGTCGCCAGCAGTTGGCTGCGCACCAGCCTGCGCTGCCTGTCCCTGCCGCTGGGCCTCCACCACCATGACACGAAGGATGTCCACGCCAGGATCGGCCAGCACCCGGGCCCTGGCCGCCATCATGGCATGCAAAAACCTGTCTTGGGCTGCGGAAGCAGCCATGGCCTCATCCGGCTTGCCTGGTGGCGCCAGTTGAAGCCGAGCCTGCGCTTCTGCAATACGTTCGGTGGTCAGCGGATGGGAACGCAGATAGGGAAATGACCCGTTGTCATTGATGCGCGAGGCTTGCTGCAATTTTTCAAACATGCTGCTGACACCGCGGCTGTCAAAGCCCGCATCGGCCATGACGCCAAAACCGACACGGTCAGCCTCCCGCTCCATGTCGCGTGAAAAATTGAGTTGTGACTGTACTGCCAGTGCCTGCCCGCCCATCATGGCCGCTTCGCCAACCTGCGGGCTCTTACTGGCAGCCAGTGCACCAAGAATCATGGCGGCAATCATCCACGGCGTTGTTCGTGACTGCTGCGTCATCAACCGCGAAATGTGCCTCTGCGTGACATGGCTCAGCTCATGGCCCAACACGGCGGCAAGCTCATCACGGCTGTTGACCGCACCTATCAGGCCGAGGTGAAGCCCGAAATACCCACCTGGCAGTGCAAATGCATTGATGGTCCGATCCCTCAGAAGAAATAATTCCCAGGCAAACCGCTCATCCAGTTCGGTACTGAGTTCACCGCGGCTCCTGGCAGCGGCCAGAAGCGGTTGCCAGATGGTCTGAACATAAGCTTCCAGCACCGGGTCATCAATGTAGTCACGGTCCCTGTAAATGCTGGCGGCAATCCGCTCGCCAATGCGGCGCTCGGCACCCGCAGTCATGTCCAGGTTGTCGCCGAGAGTAGGCAGCGAACCACTGCGCGATGCCCCGGCAAGGCTCTGCGAAAACACGGCAGGACTTGAAGTCGCCGCCATGACTGCTGCCAGCATGGCTGCAACTGCCCGGCGGCGAATCGGGCTAAAGGGGATCGACAGGAACAAAAGCAATCACCTCCAGGGTGTTGGTATCCAGCAGAGCGGTCCAGAATGTGTCGCGACCCATCAGTGGAAGATAGGCAAGCGACCCGGCAGGGCGACCAGATGCGGAAGATTTGATGACTTCATCGATTTCCGCACGACGCGCAGGAAAACGTGTCTTCAGTTCTGACAAAGGTTTCGCCGTAGCGAGGATTTGCGGACGGGCCTTGTCATAGTCCTGCCAAAACTCAGGCCGGGCAACCACAGGCGCGCCCTGCAGCTCGGCCATGGTGGCATCGGCCTTTTCCTTCTCATCCCGGAAAGCGCGGACAGACAACAAGGTGGGTCCCGTCAGGGGCAGTCGACGGAATGCAGGCAACGCCCTGTCAAGCAACTCAGGGGGAACATCGATGGCATGGACAACCTTGAAACGATCCAGTTCAAACACGAGATGCACAGGTCGGGCTGCAGCCACAGTCCACAACCCGTAAACCAGGGCTGCCAGTTGCAGCAGACCGATCACAGAGAGGTCACGTACAAGCTCCTTGCGGTCCTTCTTCGGGTTGAAGACCGCCAGGGTCAGCAGGGGACCCAGGATCACATCCACCGTCACGATAAGGAAGAAAAGCGCTCGTCCACCGGAGATTTCGCGGTAAGGGTATGGATACCATACCAGGAACACAAGGAGCGCAGCAAGCACCGCCAGGGCAAGACTGATAGACAGATGAATGGCGGCTGCCTTGAGGCGTGTTTTCCACGGATTTGTGCTTGCAAGCATGGTCTTATGATGAGGCCTGGTTGTAAAGGTTCTGTAACTGAAAGATGTCCGATTTGATGCTCACCCATTTTGATGCCCAGGGCCAGGCCCACATGGTGGATGTTGGCGACAAGGCCGACACCCGGCGGGTGGCCGTCGCCCAGGGCCGTATCGTCATGAATCCCGAGACCCTGTCCATTGTGCTGTCGGGCAGCGCAAAAAAAGGCGATGTGCTGGGTGTTGCGCGCATTGCCGGCATCATGGCTGCAAAAAAAACCAGCGAACTCATTCCCTTGTGCCACCCTCTGGCGCTCACCCACGTGAGCATCGGTTTCACAGCTGAGCCGCAGAACTCCTCGATCATTTGCAGAGCCACTGTTGAAACCACCGGTCCGACGGGTGTGGAAATGGAAGCGCTGACCGCCGTACAAATTGCACTGCTGACCATTTACGACATGTGCAAGGCGGTTGACAGGGGCATGGTCATCTCGGATGTGCGTGTTCTTGAAAAACACGGCGGCAAGTCGGGCAGCTTTGTTGCATCGCCAGCCCTGCCAGGCCACGCGGCGGGTTAATTGGCTTTAATGCCTGCCCTCCAGAGGGCATATTCCTTTGGAAACGCCGCCCGGTAGCGCGCAATCTGAATCTGTGCCTCGTCATCCCTGCCGAGCATGACGGCACTTTCAATGATTTTTTCTGCAATGCGCGGTTCAGGCGAGTAGTGCAGCAAAGTCCTGGCGGTCTCGAAGGTCCATGCTGCGTTCTCCCTGCTCAGTGGGGTGATGAGCAAACGCGCAAACATGACCTGATCTGCAAACAGCCATGAGTCGCTGATTTTGGCCAGGGTGTCGGTCCGATAGGCGGCTTCCCGCGCTTCCGGCGCGAGGTAGATCTGGCTGATCCGGCGGTAGTCCCAGGCTGCATATCCTGCTGCAGCCAGCAAGGCAAGCGACAGTATGGCTAGTACAGCCCGGGTGTATAAGCCACACCGGATGCCTGAGCCAGTGGCGGATGGCGTTGCGCTTCGGCCATACAACAAGGCAACGCACAAGAGGAAAGCGATCTGAAACGGGCCGTACCACAGGGGGTACTCCACCATGCTGTGCAGCAGAATGACGGCCATGACGCTCCATGCCATCTGCCGGCCCGCGTCGGTCTCCCGCCAGGGCTTTTTGCGTACCATCCAGAATGCAAATCCGGCACAAACAAGCAATGCAAAAGGCACGCCCAGTTCAACTGCCAGCTGCAGGGGCAAATTGTGTGCATTGTCCAGAATCAGGCAAAACCGGGGACCGTCAAAAAGCGTCACATAGTGTGCATAGTCAAGCTCCCCCCATCCCCAGCCTGACCATGGTTTGAGTGCTATCAGGTCAAGGACGTTTGACCAGATAGTCAGTCGATTGACACACAGGGGATCCCCGGACTCCAGACGACCGCCCATGCTGTAGAGGGACAGATCAAACCCCGCCAGCCGCGGCAAGGCGACAACGGAAACGGCATAAGTCAACACAGCGACGACCAGAATCCAGCGAACAAGCCCGGACCGCCATTGCCCCCACAAGCCGCACAACACACAAAGCAGTAGCAACTGAAGCATGCCGGTACGGGAAACTGAAGTGGCGTTGCCACATGCAAGCAGAATGGCCGCCATCACTATCAGGATCTGACTATTTCTGGCTTGGCGAGCCTCAAAGAGATGCTTGCGATGGGAAAACATCATGCCAAACCAGACCAGCGCAGCGAGGGAGATATTGGTCAGCGAGGCAAACTGGTTACGCTGGCGAAGATTCGCAAAAGCCTCTCCATACCTGGCCTGGTTGAACCACGGTGCAAAACCCTGCGCAGCGCCAAAGTACTGGAGAAGTCCTATCACCGAACTTGCCAGACCAGCGCACAACCAGGCCGAGGCAACAATGCGGGCCAGGCGTTCAGCGTTGAGCAAGGCAGGCTGGCAGGATGCAACACCCAGCAGCAAACCAGCACACATGATGGATACGATCAGGGGAAATACCGCTGGGGATGGGCCCGGCGCCAGCGGATTAATCCATGGCGTAATGATCAGGATGCAGGCGATCAGCGCAGCCGGAAGATGGTTCGCAGCATTGAGTTGTCCGCCTGCCAGAGCGCCGGCGCCAGGCCCCCGCCCGGGCACGGATATATCACGAGTTACGTTCACAATGTTGGAGGCTGGATGTGGAATGACGTTACTTCAGCGAAGTGCAACAAACCAGCCTACGGCTGAACCTGGAGAGTAGCGGCTATTTGAGGAAACTGCGTCGAAGCGCGCACCCAGTCCTTTTGCGCATTTGCATAGTTCTCGGGACTCATCATACTTTTGGCCTTGTGCATCCAGAAGCGCGCAGCCTCAGGTTGTTTGTTGAGGGCGAGGATCACTATCAGCTTGCTAATGTTATAGGCGCTGGGTAAAAAGGTTGTAGTGTCAACAAAGCGCTGCACTCTTTCCGCAGAAAAATCAGGAGCCGGATCCACCCCATAAAGCTCTACGACATATTGCAGGTGGTTCAGCACCAGTGTCTCGGGAATGTGCTGCTTGGGCGCATCCACAAAATTAGCTTTCTCAAAGCGTATGTCGTTATATGCGCTTTCCAGACCGAAGTAATCATTGATGAGCAATCCCAGTAGCGTGGCCAGCACCAGCCAGAGGCCAAGCACGTAGCCGCGACTGACAGTAACCCACTTCGATGCCGACATATTGCCACTCAAAGCGCCGACGACCAGCCCGACCGGGAGCAGGAAATAGGCATAGTGCAGGGGGAATTCAACCATGGCGTGAATGCAGGTCACAGCGACAAGTGTGAAATACAAAGCCTGTATGGGGTTGCTGACTCTCTTCCAAGAAAGCCACAGCCAGACCAGGACAACGCCACTGAAAAGCAGCCCCAAAGGGAACCCCGCCCATACGATAAAGTCCAGGAAGAGGTTGTGCGATTGCCCGAGGTATCGGCCGCTCATGCCGGTGTAAGCCTCTGATACGGCGAGCTGCGCCGGCATGACCTGATTCCATCCGTATCCCGTCCAGGGCCGCTGTGTTGCAGCATCGAGGAGCATACGCCACATATAAGGGCGACTTTCTTTGGTGCTGCGCTCAACAAAACTGATCTCGGTTTCAAGCAATAGTATTTTCCCCAGCCCGGGGAGCGTTGCCAGCAAGAAGACATACCAGGCCGTCAAACCTACGACGCAACGCGTGAACACGCGAGTGATTAAACGTTGGCGCCACGACCAGCAAGCAAACAGCGCAAACAAAATGCCCAGCATGGCGCTGCGCGACTGGGTAAGGGCAAGACCTATAAACAGAAAACCAGCAACACTAACGGCACCGGCAACGCGCAAGTAGCCGCGGTATGCGGCCCATGCACTGGCTAAAAGTGCCCATAAAAGAAGAGTCGCAAGCTGATTGGGTTGCCCCAGATTCGCGTAAGGTCGACCTCGTTCGGCAGGATAAGGCAACACCCATATGTCTGTCATGCCGGCCGATTCGCCAAATCGCAGCCATTGGTACATCGCAAGAAAGGCGGACACCATTCCAGCCAGAAGAAAAGCCGCGAAAAGTATGCGCTCCATCCAGAGAGAGCTCAGACGTTGCCATTGTTGGCCCGTGATGATGGCAAGCCCCAGCGCCAAAAGGTAACCCGTGGATATCCATGCCTGTCCGGAAAATGGCAGCGTGCCTGTGTAGTACTGAATTAGCGGTAGCAGACTTGTAGCGATGACAACAAGCGCAACGACTGGCACCCCGACCATTGCCCCGTTACGGCAAAGTA
Source organism: Pseudomonadota bacterium (assembly GCA_040390295.1). Classification (GTDB taxonomy): domain Bacteria; phylum Pseudomonadota; class Gammaproteobacteria; order Burkholderiales; family Burkholderiaceae_C; genus Polaromonas. The sequence goes on along the minus strand of JAZJYR010000013.1, from coordinate 13,802 downwards.
CAACCAGACTTATGACAATGAGCACACAGGCTATCCAGGCGTCAGAATGAAAGGTTGTCCACGGCCTTGCACTGTTGGGAAGCAGCCAGCCCAGAGACAAAAGAAACGCGCCCCCCAGAGACCAAATCGGTCCCAGGGATACATCTGAATAAAAAGTTTTCTTCATCAAAAAAAAAGCCCCTGTGAAGGGGCTTTGATTATCAGGCAGTAAAAATTAACCGCGGCAGCTTGCTGGCAGATATTTAGGCAGCATTGGGCTGGTTGTTCCAGGTCCACAGACCCATGTCACCACACCGTTAGAACCGCTAGCAATATTACCGATCAGTCGAACCGTCAGGCCGGTAATGTTGGTGTCACCCGTGGCAGTCACGATAACTCCTGCAGTGGAAGGACTGGTATAGGAATAAGCAATGGAGGAAACAAACTTGGAAGTTTGAGTTGCGATGGCGGCACTGGTCGAATCCAGAGGAAATACACCGCTGGCAGCCACGTATTCAGCCAGCGCTGTACGCGCACCCGAGGCAGCCAAAACAACTTCAGAGACCTTCGCACGGGTCGTGTAATCCTGGTAAGCGGGCAGAGCCACCGCCGCCAGAATACCGATGATCGCCACAACGATCATCAACTCGATCAGGGTAAAACCCTTTTGAATAGCACGCTTCATAAAAACTCCTTGGTTAAAAATCTGTAAAACAAATAGAGCATTTTTCAGGCCAGCTTTGCGCCCCTTCAATACGGCAAAAAATCCCCCCAAAACACCTCAAATCCTCACCTTTTTGCCATATTCCTTTAACGGGTGTGACATTTTTGTCTCGCCCAACTTATTTAATACAAACAGACCTGACCATTTTCAGATCGGTCATTCCCATCAAGACCTTTTCCATGCCGTCCATTTTCAATGTGCGCATGCCACTGGCGACGGCGGCTGAAAAAAGTTCTGCCACACGCGCCCGCTCCTGAATAAGCTTTTTGGCGGCATCGTCGGCGATCATCAACTCATGCAGTCCGACCCGCCCTTTGTAACCGGTCTTGCCGCATTTATCGCAACCGACCGCCCGGTACATTTTCAGCTTTCCACCTTCGCCATAAAGCCTGACCCAAGATTCATAAAGCTTTTTGGCCTCGCCAGCATGGTCTGCTTTCCAGACCGGCGTGTGGCGTAACTCCTCGGCATATTCAGCCACAAAGGTCTTGATCTCCTCTGCTTCAGGGAAGTAGCTTTCCTTGCAATCACACAGTTTTTTGGCAAGGCGCTGCGCCAGGATGCCCAGAAGTGCATCAGCAAAATTGAAAGGGTCCATGCCCATATCCAGCAGACGGGTAATGGACTCCGGCGCCGAGTTTGTATGCAACGTCGAAAACACCATGTGCCCGGTAAGGGACGCCTCGACGCCCATGGATACCGTTTCCTTGTCACGTGACTCGCCCACCATGATGATGTCCGGGTCAGCCCGCAGGAACGCGCGCATGACAAGTGCAAAATCAATACCCGCCTTTTTGTTGATCTGCACCTGGCGCAGACCCTTTTGCGTAATTTCGACCGGGTCTTCGGCCGTCCAGATTTTGGTGTCCGGCGTGTTCAGGAACTTGAGGATGGAGTGCAGTGTGGTGGTTTTTCCGGAGCCGGTGGGGCCACAGACGTAAAAAAGGCCATAGGGTTTGGAGACGGTCTTTTCAAGCCGCTCCCTGTTATGAACCGTCAGACCCAGTTTCTCCAGCGGAATCGGTTCACCTGCCGCAAGAATACGCATGACCACGTCTTCCACACCACCGGCAGATGGGATGGTAGCCACACGAAGCTCGATGTCCAGGGGGCCGTATTTCTTGAACTTGATCTTGCCGTCCTGCGGCTTGCGTTTCTCGGATATGTCCAGGTCGCACATGATCTTGAGCCGTGTGACCATCGCCTGGCGGAACTGCGCAGGCACTTCGATATAGGGCTGCAGCGTGCCGTCAATCCTGAAGCGTATGCCCGTTTTGGCCTTGCCTGGCATGGGCTCGATGTGAATGTCCGAGACCTTCTGGTTGTAGGCGTCGATGATGACCTTATTCACGAACTTGACGAGTTCGTTGTCGGCGGCCGCAGACTCGAGTGACGAGTCATCGATTGCATCATTTTCCAGCGGCGAGTCCATGTCCGCCAGCAGCTGGTCAATCGAGCCGCCTTCATTGCCAGCGCCGAACAGCTGGCTGAGGGTTTCGTCAAACTCGGTTTGCGTTGTGACACGATATGCAAACTTGCTGATCCGCGGAAAGACCTGCGGTACGACCCGCGCACCCCTGACGGCCTCAGGATCCACACACATGATCAGCAAGCCTTCAGGCGACTCTTCCAGAGGGATCCAGCCCTGCTGCCCAATAAACTCCCTTTTCAGGGGACCGTGCAGCATCTCCGAGCGGATACGGCCGGCATTAAAAGCCTCGTAGGGGACGCCGAAGAATCTGGCCAGTGAAGGACCAATTTGAGCGGGACGAATATGGTAATCCGCCATCAACAGATGCTCCACGGAACGGGCTTCGTCACGCGCCTTCTGTATGCAATGTGCGAGCTCGTCCTGCGAGAGAACACCCTCATTGACAAGACCATCGTACTTCGTTGCCTTGCGCCGCAGGCCTTCTTCGCTTTTTTGCATGCGCTGGCGAATGGCGATACCAAGCGTTTTACAGAGTTGTTGGGCACCGTCCTCTTCAAGTTTGCCGAAAGGCTGGTCGCTGCGATTATTGATGACCTGCAATACGCCATACAGCGTGTTGCCATCCATGACGGGTGCCACCAGCATTTGTTTGGTGCGATAGCCGGATCGCTTGTCAACTTCCTGCAGAAAACTCAGGTTCGGATGGATTGTTTTGAGCGCAGCATCGTCGTAGACATCGACGATATTGACCATCTGCCTGGCCATCGCCACATAACCGGCAATACTTTGTGCCGTGATGGGCAGCTTGAGGTCGCGGCTCGTGTTGAGTCCGGTTTTTACCTTGGAAACAATGGCACTGCGGTCTTCGTTGGTCGCATAGAGGGTCAGACGGTCTGCGTTGAAGAGTCTGCAGATATCCTGGCTGGCCTCCAGCATGATCTGGTCAATATTTTCGGTCTCGTGAATCCGGTTGGTGACGAGCTGGAGCTGCCTGAAATACAGCGCCTCAAAAGTAACGCCCCGCTCTTGCGGGGGCAGCATCTGTGAGTCAAAGAATTCGTCTTCGGGGTCGCGCTGCAATACGGCGTTCATAGTTCAAACTCCTGTCCAGCCCTCAACCACCGGATGTCATGTGACACATTGGGGCCAAACGGCTGGGTCTGGTCGAACCGCTGTATCTCCGCCATGATCAATTCAGTTTCTGCAGGCTTGGTGTGCGTGATGTAGATCGGATAGTTCTTCCCCTTGTCGATGCAGTCCAGCTCACTGGCCAGAGCGTGGGGAGACAAATGCAGGCTGCGCTCTGCAAGATTACGTTCACGGTTGCTAAAGGCCGTCTCGATGACCAGCATGGCAACGTTGAGTTGATTGATTCGCGCCCACAGCGCCGGGTTGCGCTCCGTATCACCCGTAAACACCCAGCAACCCTTGGTCGTGGCCACGGCATAGCCGACCGCAGGCACGGTATGCACCGCAGGCAGCACCTCGATATATTTGCCGGCGAGAAAAAGTGTCTGCCCGATTTCTATCGGGTGAAAACTGATGAAAGGTGCGTCTGGCGTCGGGATCTTCGAAAAATCAGGCCATATGACGTTGTTGAATATATGGGCTTTCAAAGCCTCAATGGTGCCAGGCAAGGCATGAATCTCGATAGGGGTGGACCGCTGGGACGCAATTGCATCGACCATCAGTGGAAGTGCTGCAACATGGTCAAGGTGGGAATGCGTCAGCAATACATGATCAATGCCGCACATTTCCTCAAGCGAAAGGTCTCCCACACCGGTACCTGCGTCCACAAGGAGATCGTGATCAAGCAAAAAGGACGTGGTTCGGCAGTCTTTCGCAATTGCGCCTGAACAGCCTAACACCCGTACTTTCATGAACTTTCCATGCTTTTGTGAAATTTACTTGGTTTCGAAATTGGTCGCGCCGTCCCACTCAGGGTCAAAAGGCAACTTGCGCATAGAGGCTACACGTTCTGAATACAGCTGGTAAAGGTACTTTTTGGCATTCAGTCGCTGTAAATTCAGTAATTGGACATCGCATTGGTCCCAATCCTGCATCCGATATGCCTTCAGGGCCATAGACCAGGTTTTCAACTCTGCAGACTTGCTGTCATCCATGGCATTCAAGGGAGCCAGCGGCCAGAAAATGGCGACTGCGATGTCCTTGCCCTTGACCCTGACCTTGTCAAGCTCCTGCCACGCAAAGTCATTGGCCAGCCGCCGCGTGGATTCGCTGACGACAATATCAACACCGTAGGTTTTGGACAGGCCCTCCAGCCGCGACCCGAGGTTAACCGAATCCCCGATCACCGTGTAACTGCGCCGGATGTCGGAGCCCATGTCCCCCACGCACATGGTACCTGTGTTCAAGCCGATACCGATGCCGATCTCGGGTAAGCCCGTGGCCTTGTGCTCTTCATTGAGACGGCGAATGGCATTGGTCATCTCAAGGGCTGTTTTTACCGCCAGACTGGCGTGATCAGGCGTATCTACAGGCGCCCCCCAAAAGGCCATCACGCAATCGCCCATATATTTGTCAATGGTGCCGCGGTTACTTCGAATCAGGTCTGTCAGACGGCTGAAAACACTGTTCAACAGCGCCTGCAACTGGGTTGGCTCCATGCTCTCCGACATCCTGGTAAAGCCCCGCATGTCACAAAACATGACCGTCAACTCTTTGGTCGTCGCTTTCATGCTGTAACTGTCAGGGTCCTTGACCATTTCATCGACCAGCTCTGGCGGCACATAAGTGCCGAAGAGGTTGGCAAGCTCGCGCTTGGACTTGCTCTCGACAAAATAACCGTAGCTCATGTTCAGTGCAAACGCGGTCAGGGCCATCACCAGCGCACTGGCAAGGGGCAACACAAGCCCGTAACCCAGATACAGCCAGAAGTTGAGGCCGACCAGAGCGGCAACAACTGCCGCACTTGCAGCAACAGCCTTTGGTGCTGAAAGAAGCGGCAAGGCAAATGCCAGCATCAACCCCGCCAGCACCAGGACAACAACCTCAAAGCCCATGGCGTAGTCAGGCTTGACGAAAACCTTCCCATCCAGAAAGCCCGAGATGACATTGGCATGGGTTTCAACACCCGGATAGGTTTCGCCGACCGGCGTTACACGCAAGTCCAGCAGGCCGGGAGCCGTGGTGCCCAGCAGAATGATCTTGTCTTTCAGCAGGCCGGGCGCAACCCGTTTGGCCAGAATGTCCGCCGCCGAGATATAGCGGAACGAGCCGCCCCGCACGCCGCCGCTCCCACGAAATGGAACCAGCGTTGCAACCCGGTCATCCACAGGTATGGCGAGGGTCTTGCTGCCCTGCCTGAGCAGTATGCTTTCAAGCCCCTGGTAGTTGCGGCTGAGAAATTTTTCCTGGGGAAACCCGGGTTCCACTCTCGGCAGGCCAACGAGGGCGCGAAACATTGCCAGAGACAAGGACTCGTAATACTGACCCTTGTATTCCGCCAGCAGCGGAATTGATCGCACCACGCCATCACCTTCCGTGATGGAATTGAAAAAGCCCCCCATGGGAGCCGCTTGTGCAATTGTTTCTATATTCGAGCCATAGCCGTTCCAGCTCGTAAATTTGATGGGGCGCCCCTGGAGGGAATCCGGGCCCATCACCGCAGGCGGCAAAACACCACTGACACGCCCATCACGATCACTGGTGAAGTAATACCCCATCACCACCGGGCGCTTCTCTATGGATTTTGCAAAGGCCGCGTCATAGTCAAGGCTGCCCTGCACCTGCGCCAGTTTTTCGGCAAAACCGGGCTGGTCGCGCATTTCCTGCTGCGCGAGCTGCCGGAGACGCTTCAGGCCAGAGCTTTCATCCGCCTCCGCAAACACAACGTCAAAGCCCAGCAGTGCAACCTTCTGGTTGTCCAGCAGCTCACCAACAAGGTCAGCCAGCTTGTTGCGCCCCCACGGCCAGCGGCCAACCTCGGCCAGGCTTTTTTCGTCAATATCGACAATCACGATCCGCTCGTCGAGCGTGTTGGGCATGGTCGCGCGCAGGCGCGCATCGTAGATGATGTCGTCCAGACGCTGGAGCACCCCCAACCTGAGGACACCGCTCGCGTGCATCAACGCAAACACGAGAGGAATCAGTGTGACGGCGATGCGAGGCCAGTGCCTGGAGAGGAGTTGCATGAGACCTCTGAAGTCACCCGGGCGTGCCCTGTCAGGGGCAGAGCGTCAGGTTGTCAATGTTGCACAAACTGCATTTGTGTACCGGCCAGCTCCAGCACGTCACCATTCTTGAGTGTTACCGGTTCGGAACCAATAGGTGCACCATTCAGCGAAGGCCTGTCTGTGCCCTCGACATGGGCAACCACAAAGCCGTGAGGACGTTTGGTAATTGCAGCAACGGCCACCCCGGGTTTACCTATGGTGGTGACAACTTTCACAAGGGCTACTTCCCGTCCGGCTGCAGCACCGGACATGACCTTGATGGCGCCATTGAGGGCGGTACCGGGAGCTGCTGCGGGGGCAACCACCCCGGCGCCAGCAGGCGCAAGACCCGCAGAGCCAGCCTTGATAACCATCGTCTTCTCAAAGCCGGCACTTGCGGCCTCATTCACATACTTGATCTTGTACTTGCCGATTTCAACCGTATCGTTGTTCTGCAGGAGCTGCTTCTTGACAGCCTTCCCGTTGACATAGGTACCGTTGGTGCTGTTGAGGTCTTCGAGGTAAACCTCATTGCCGGACATCTGCAGTACGGCGTGCTCGCCGCTGACAGCCAGATTGTCAATGACAATGTCGTTGTAAGGACGTCGCCCCAAGGACGTACGGTCTTTGGTTAACTGCACTTCCTTGATCACAACACCGTCAATAGAGACGATCATTTTCGGCATGGCCGACTCCTGTCTGTTTTTGATATTTCGATCATCGTCTTATTTTCCCAGCATTCTGGATAAAAGCCCCCGCTTGACCGAAGCTTGCCTGGCCTGAGCCAGCAATACTGAAATATTATCGCGGCCACCAGCCTCATTGGCCGCAGCAATCAACTGTTTTGCCTTCTGCTCCAGGCTACCGTCGCCCTGCATGATGCCTGATATGACTGCATTGTTCACCATGTCGGACAGCCCATCAGAACACATCAGGTAAACATCGCCGTCTTCGACACGGTGTTCATTGACTTCCACCATCACTGTATCTTCAACACCCAGCGCCCGTGTAACCAGATTTTTGTTCAGGGATGTCAACGCCTGCTCGGGTGTGATGAGCCCCGCGTCAATCTGCTCCTGAAGCAAGGAATGGTCTTTGGTAATCTGCTGGAACTCCGTCCCGCGCAAACGATAGCAACGCGAATCGCCAATATGCCCCAGCATCAGGCGGTCATCCTGGAAAACGCCGACGACCAGCGTTGTCCCCATCCCGGTGTACTGCGGGTTGGAGTTGGCAGCATTGAAGATGGAGTGGTTTGCGTTCTCCACACAGATTTCCATGGCACGGCGCACCTCTTTTACGTTGGCATGCAGGCCCGCCTGGGACAGCCATCGACCCATTTCCGACTTGATAAACGCCACCGCCATGCCACTGGCGATTTCGCCAGCGTTGTAGCCGCCCATGCCGTCCGCGAGTATGCAAAGCCGGGTTGCCAGATCGAACGCCACAGCGTCTTCGTTGTTATCACGCGCCAATCCAGTGTCTGTTTGGGTGCAGATCTCGTAAATCATCTTTTTTTTGACTTGTAGCTTGGCGCTTAAGGTTTGATATCGATATCAGCATCACCGGCCTGGGCGCCATGATCTGCTGGACTTGAGATTATTGTCTTTTCAAAACGGGAAGAAGCCCCAGCCGTCACGGCCTGCGTGGCCTCATATGCGTCGCCATCTGGCACGCCCGAAGTCCAGGCCGCTGCGGATTGGACCACAGTGGCGTCGAATTGGGGAATGCCGGCAGCAGAAAACGCCTGTGTGTTCTGCTCTGCGGCGGCAGATACCCCCCCCGCAAACGCTACAGCGCCACCCGTCACTGACGCGGCGACAGCCGTGCCGCCACTTGCAGCACCGGACAATTCGGCCATGACAACGCGCAAATCGGCGGCAAACTGGTCACCGTCCTGATAGCGCATTTCTGACTTTTTACTCAGGGACAGTGCAACGATATCTGCCAGCCTTTCAGACAGCTCCTTTCGGATGATACGGATGTCGGGCGCGGGCTCGTTGGCGATTTTGTACATCAGCTCGGCCATCGAATCGCCCCGGAAAGGCAACACGCCGGCCAGCATCTGGAACAGCATCACGCCGAGCGAATAAAGATCCGAACGGCCGTCGACCCGCTTGCCGGCAATCTGCTCGGGCGACATGAAGCTCGGCGTGCCGAGCACGAGGCCGGTCTTGGTCTTGCTGGAATCGGTGATGCGGGCGATGCCGAAGTCTGTGACCTTCACGCTGTCAGTGTCAAAGTCGTACATGATGTTGGCGGGCTTGATGTCCCGGTGCACCACGTTCTGCTTGTGCGCATAGGCCAGAGCCTCTGCCACCCGCGCGATGATGGACAACACCTTGGGGATGGGCAGCAATTGCCCCTGCCTGGTGACGTCCGCCAGGTCCTTGCCCTTGAGGAATTCCATGGCGATGTAGGCCAGGTCGTGCTCCTCGCCCGCATCAAAAATGGTCACGATGTTCTGGTGCTGGAGCCGTCCGGCTGTTTCGGCTTCGCGGAAGAAACGTTCGCGCGCGTCCTCAAGCTCCTCGCCCTCGAACTCCTGGCTGAGCGCCATGGTCTTGATGGCCACAACACGGCCGATCTTCGGGTCCTTGCCGAGATACACCACACCCATCGCGCCCTTGCCAAGTTCTTTTTCGACCTGGTAACGCCCCAGCATGGGTTTTTCGATACCCCCCCCGTCCAGCAGCATGGTGCCGCCCGGATGTGCGCCACCGCCGCCGAGAATAACGGTTTCGGACAGGTTTTTGGCGCGGCTGAGTTTTGCCTGCAAACCCTTGAAGTCCTTGTTTTGCGTGGCCATGTATTGGTACACGGCCTCGGCTTTGTTGAACTGGCGCTTGCGTTCAAAATCAAGCGCCAGGTTGCCCAGGTTGTCCATCAGTGCATCGCTGTAAGACACGCGGCGAAAGCGGTCAAATGCCATATCCAGCTGGCCTTGCCCCTGATACGCCAGGCCCATCATGCGATTGGTTTCGGCCGACTCTTCGTCAGATTTGAGCTTGCCGGCTTCCGTCATGAGGAAGCGTTTTGTTGTCAGCGCCAGATGGCCAATGACAAGCAGCGCAGCCGGGAAAACAAATTTGAGCCAGGTTGCTGCAGCCGACAACAGGCTGAATTCGACCACCAGCAGCACGACAAAAAGGACCAGCGTGATGATGGCGGCCTTGCCTGCCGAGAGCCGGGGCAGCCCGGCAATCAGGTAGGCGGCCACGACCAGAAGCGCACCCAGCGTAGCCCACACCCCCCATGCCGGCTGCACAATGAAATGCTCGCTCAGGATGCTGGATGTGATGTGGGCAATCGTCTCTGCAGGAGAAAGTCCCGGCCCCGCAGGCGTCGGAAACTGCGTGCCGACGCCTGCGGCGGTAGCGCCAATGATGACGATTTTGTCGGCATATTTCGCCGCCGGGATCTTGCCTGAGATGACGTCATAAAACGAATCAACCGCAAACGCGGGACGGCCATCCCTGCCTTTGTAGAACTGCGGCAGCATGAGCGCTGACTCATCGGTCCTGATCACCCGTTTGCCGATTTGCACCGACTCGCCGTTGTTGAGCTTGATGTCTGCAGCGCCCAGATTCAGGCTCCTGGCTGCAACCAGCAAGCTCATGGACGGGACTGCTTTGCCGAAATAGTTGACCAGCAGGGGCTCCTGCCTGACCGCGCCATCCACATCCGGCAGCTGGTTCAGGTGCGCAATGCCGGCGGCCGCCGTACCAATCATTTCTATGGGCTGCTGTCCGCGAAGAGCCGGAAGCGAGAAGCCGCCGGGGTCATCCACCGCACTTTTCAGGGCATAAGGCGGTAAAGGGTTGTCGGGGCGGCCTTGCGGCACACCCAGCGCGAATACCGAAGGCACCAGTACATTGCCGGCTTTGCTCATGCTGGCGGCCAGCTTGGCATCGGTGTCCAGCGCAACTTCCGCCTCTGCAATGACCTTTCCCAACTGCTCATTGACGCCGCCTTGCGCAACTGCAGGGTCACCAAGCACCTCTTTCATCTTGCGGATGAAAAGCAGGCCACGGTCGGTTTGCGGCTCAAAGAAAAAAGCAGTGTGTGCGATCGTTTTTGCCTTGGCGGCTGACAACTGGTCGATCAGCTGGGCGTGAACGTCGCGCGGCCAGGGCCAGCGGCCAATATTGGCAATGCTCTGGTCGTCAATCGCGATGATGGCAATACGGTCGGAAGGCTGGCGCGAGGTGCTGGTGCTCGCATAATCGTAGTAGCGGCGCTCCAGCGTCCCGAAGAAATCCGTCAGGCCATGCAGAAAAAAGACGGCCACAACCACCAGCACACCCACAAACCAGTCGGCGCGCCAGAACTGACTCCGTTTGTTAGATGATTTGGCCACTTCCCGCCCCTTGTCCTGATTGACTGCGCATCGCAGCCCTGGTTTTTGCTATCATTTTTATAGCCCGCAAACACCTTCACAGCTATGGCTGCGGGGTACAGGGCTCCGGAATGATGACGTTAACAGACAGCCAGAGGCTGGACAAGTGACTTTTGGGCGCGAAACCGGCTTTGTGTTGCAAATAAGTGGCGCGGCGGGCCCTGCACCGTAGACCGGCGCCAGACCCGCATGGAATCGGGCTCAGGCCGCCGTTTTGGGCTTGCGTTTGGCCAGGAAGGTGCCCAGTGCCACCACGATGACGGCACCAATGATGCCGCCAGCGGTGACCGTGTGCTCGCCCAGAGCGCCAAAGCGCGTGACGACGGCCGGGTCGGTCAGCAGCATTTCGCCAGCCAGGAAGCCCAGCAGGGCCGCACCGATGGTGATGATGATGGGGAATCGCTCCATGACCTTGGTCAACAGCGTCGCGCCAAAAATAATCAGCGGAATACTCACCAGCAGGCCCAGGATCAGCAACGGCAGGTTGCCCTTGGCGGCTGCAGCGACGGCCAGCACGTTGTCCAGGCTCATCACCAGATCGGCGATCAGGATGGTGCGGATGGCAACCATCATGCTGTTGATTTCGGCCGTGCCCTCTTCTTCCTCTTCCTCGGCCTTGAGCAGGTCGACGCCGATGTAGACCAGCAAAATGGCACCAACAATCTTGAGGTAAGGCAGGGTCAGCAGCTGGATGGCGACGATGGTCAGCACGATCCGCATGACGATGGCAGCGGCGCTGCCCCAGAAAATGGCCTTGCCGCGCTGCTCGGGCTTGAGCGTGCGGGCAGCCATGGCGATCACGACTGCGTTGTCGCCCGACAGCACGATGTTGGCAAGCACGATGGAGCCGAAAGCGCTCCAGAAGAGGGGGGAACCGAGGTCCAGACCGAAAAACATGGCATCTCCTGTTATGAATGAAAAAAAGCGCCGGGGAGCGCTTTTTTTGTTTTTGCGAGTTTAGCCCGAATGGGGCAGTCGCCCCGTTCGTAATAACGCTTACTAATCTGTCTTGCGCTGATTACAGCAGGGCCTTGAGCAGCTTGGCCATCTCGGACGGGTTGCGCGTCACGGTAAAACCGCAGGCTTCCATGATTTCGAGCTTGGCATCGGCCGTGTCGGCGCCACCGGAGATCAGCGCACCGGCGTGGCCCATGCGCTTGCCGGCAGGTGCCGTCACGCCAGCGATAAAGCCGACGATGGGCTTTTTCATGTTTTCCTTGCACCACATGGCGGCTTCGGCTTCGTCGGGACCGCCGATTTCACCGATCATGATGACGGCGTCGGTGTCTGGATCGTCGTTGAAAGCCTTCATCACGTCGATGTGCTTGAGGCCGTTGATCGGGTCGCCGCCGATGCCGACCGCGCTAGACTGGCCCAGGCCGATTTCGGTCAGCTGTGCCACGGCTTCGTACGTCAGCGTGCCGGAGCGGCTGACCACGCCGATGCGGCCCTTGCGGTGGATGTGACCGGGCATGATGCCGATCTTGATTTCGTCTGGCGTGATCAGGCCGGGGCAGTTGGGGCCGAGCAGCAGGGTTTTCTTGCCGCCTGCAGCTTCCTTGGCCTTCATGCGGTTGCGCACCATCAGCATGTCTCGAACGGGAATGCCTTCGGTGATGCAGATGGCCAGATCAAGGTTGGCTTCAACAGCCTCCCAGATGGCAGCCGCAGCGCCTGCTGGCGGCACATAAATCACCGAGACCGTCGCGCCGGTGGCCTGGGCGGCCTCGGTCACGTTGGCGTAAATCGGGATGCCTTCAAAGTCTTCGCCGGCCTTCTTGGGGTTCACGCCTGCCACAAAGGCATTTTTGCCATTGGCGTAGTCGCGGCACATGCGGGTGTGGAACTGGCCGGTCTTGCCGGTGATGCCCTGCGTGATGACTTTGGTGTTTTTGTTGATGTAGATAGACATGTGTACTTTGCTCCGGGCTTATTTGACCGCTGCGACGATTTTGGTCGCGGCTTCTGCCATGGTGTCGGCGGCGATGATGGGCAGGCCGGAATCGGCCAGCATCTTCTTGCCCAGGTCTTCGTTGGTGCCCTTCATGCGCACCACCAGCGGCACGGACAGGTTCACGGCCTTGCAGGCGGTGATGACGCCGTCGGCGATGGTGTCGCACTTCATGATGCCGCCGAAGATGTTGACCAGGATGCCCTTGACGTCCGGGTTCTTCAGCATGATCTTGAAGGCTTCGGTGACCTTCTCGGCCGTCGCGCCGCCGCCCACGTCCAGGAAGTTGGCCGGCTCGCCGCCGAACAGCTTGATGGTGTCCATGGTGGCCATGGCCAGGCCTGCGCCGTTGACCAGGCAGCCGATGTTGCCGTCCAGGCTGATGTAGGCCAGGTCAAACTTGCTGGCTTCGACTTCAGCCGGATCTTCTTCGTCCAGATCGCGGTAGGTGACGATTTCAGGATGGCGGAACAGCGCGTTGGCGTCGAAGTTGAACTTGGCGTCCAGCGCCATGATCTCGCCCTTGCTGTTGCGGTTCAGCGGGTTGATTTCAACCAGCGACGCATCGGTGTCCATGTAGCACTTGTAGAGCTTTTGCAGGATGTCCACGGTCTGCGCGACAGAATCGGCTGGCATGCCGATGCCCGCAGCCAGTTCCTTGCCCTGTGCGTCGGTCAGGCCGACGAGTGGGTCCACAAACAGCTTGACGATTTTTTCGGGGTGGCTGTGCGCCACTTCCTCGATGTCCATGCCGCCTTCGGACGACGCAATGAAGGCGACCTTCTGCGTGGCACGGTCGGTGACGCAGGAGACGTAGTATTCCTTCTGGATGTCGGCGCCGTCTTCAATATAGAGGCGGCGGACCTTCTGGCCTTCAGGGCCCGTCTGGTGCGTCTTGAGCTGCATGCCGAGGATTTCGCCGGCGATGCGCTTGACGTCTTCAATGGTTTTTGCAACCTTGACGCCGCCGCCCTTGCCGCGGCCACCCGCGTGAATCTGCGCCTTGACCACCCACACCGGGCCGCCGAGTTTCTGTGCGGCTTCGACCGCCTCCTGCACAGTAAATGCCGGAATGCCGCGCGGCACTGGCACACCAAAATTACGCAAGATTTCCTTGCCTTGGTACTCGTGAATTTTCATGA
>JAZJYR010000012.1:0-68571 GCA_040390295.1 Pseudomonadota bacterium | reverse complement strand
TGGTGCTTGAAAACACCAGCCGCCACATCGAGGCCGGCATGGACCGCTTCAAGGCGGCGCTGCTGGGTGCGCGTGAGGTCGGCTTTACCGTGTTGTCCATCAGCCTGTCATTGGTTGCGGTGTTTATTCCGTTGCTGTTCATGGGCGGGCAGACCGGCCGGCTGTTCCGCGAGTTTGCCGTCACGCTGTCTGCTGCGGTGATGATTTCCCTCGTCATCTCGCTCACCACCACGCCCATGATGTGCGCGTGGCTGCTCAAGAACAGGGATGACGTTGACGCTGATCAGGCCGCCAAAAAGCCGGGCCGCTTTGCTTTTCTGGGCTTTATCCCGCGCTTTTTTGAGAGCGGCTTTAACCGCGTGCTGCGCAGCTACGAGGTCAGCCTTGACTGGGCGCTGGGCAGCAAGCTGCTGGTCATGCTGATGTTGCTGGCCGTCATCGGGCTGAATGTCTTTTTGTTTGTGAAGGCGCCCAAGGGGTTTTTCCCGCAGCAGGACACAGGCCAGATCAACGGCGGCCTGCGCGCCGACCAGAGTATTTCCTTCCAGGCCATGCAGGGCAAATTGAAGGAGCTGGTGGACATCATCCGCGCCGACCCCGCCGTTGATACCGTTGTGGGCTTCACCGGTGGCGGGCGTGCCGGCGGCGGCTTCATGTTCATCAACCTCAAGCCCGTCGGCCAGCGCACCGACAAGGGCCTGGCCGTGATTGCGCGGCTGCGGCCCAAGCTGGCCACGGTGACGGGTGTGAGTCTCTTCCTCAACCCGGTGCAGGACCTGCGCGGCGGTGGCCGGGCTGCAAACTCAACTTACCAGTACACCCTCAAGAGCGACAACGTCGCTGACCTCAAAAAATGGGCGCTGCGCCTGGCGGAGCAGATGAAGCTGCAGGACGATGTCATGACCGACGTGGATACCGACCAGCAGGACAACGGCGTCGAGCTCATGGTCAAGGTCGACAAGGAAAGCGCGGCACGCCTGGGTATCAGCTCGCGCGATATCGACAACGCGCTCTACAACGGCTATGGCCAGCGGCAGGTTGCCACCATCTACAGCGACCTCAACCAGTACCACGTCATCATGGGCGTGGCGCAGCGCTATATCCGCAGCCCTGAATCGTTGAAGGACATCTATGTGCCGGCCAAGGGCGCGACCATCACGACGTCGACGACAGCAGCAACTTCATCACTGACCAACATCGTCAACCCGGCATTGCGTGACCAGTCCACCGGGTCCGCGCTGAGTTCCGCGGCGACCAACATGGTGCCCCTGTCGGCCATCGCCACTTTTTATGAAAGCCCCAAGGCATCGTCAGTCAATCACCAGGATGGCGAGCTGGCCACCACGGTGTCGTACAACCTTGTCGAAGGCAAGACCATCAGTGACGGCCAGGCGGCAGTCGCCAGGGCTGAAGCAGCAATCGGCATGCCCAACAATGTGCGCGGCAGTTTTCAGGGCACGGCGCGCAATGCGCAGCAGTCGCAGCAGGAGCAGCCGCTGCTGATTCTGGCGGCGCTGGTCGTCATCTACATCGTGCTCGGCATTCTTTACGAGAGCCTGGTACACCCCATCACCGTGCTGTCCACGTTGCCGTCTGCCGGCGTGGGTGCGGTGCTGGCGCTGCTGATCTTCAAACTTGATTTTTCACTCATCGCACTGATCGGTGTGTTCCTGTTGATCGGCATCGTCAAGAAGAATGCCATTCTGATCATCGACTTTGCGATTGATGCCGAGCGCTCTCGCGGCCTGTCTGCCGTTGAGGCGGTGCGTGAGGCCTGCATGCTGCGCTTCCGGCCCATCCTGATGACGACGCTGGCTGCCATTCTGGGCGCGTTGCCGCTGGCCATTGGTTTTGGTGAAGGCGCCGAGCTGCGCCGGCCGCTGGGCATCGCCATCATCGGCGGCCTGATCGCCAGCCAGTTGCTCACCTTGCTGACCACACCCGTTGTGTATGTGCTGATGGACAAACTGCGCCGCCCCGGCAAAAACGAACATCTGCTGGGTCGCCACTCCGAACAACCCCAAGCATTGCAACCCGGATAAAACCATGACTCAGTCCATGCATTCCCCCGCTGCGCGAAAGCCCCCTTGCGCCTTGCTCGCCATGGCTGCGCTCGCGCTGCTCGTCAGCGGCTGCGCTGTCGGCCCGACTTACAAGTTGCCAGCAACGCCAGAGGTTGCGGCTTTCAAGGAAGCCGGTGACTGGATACCTGCTGCCCCGGCCGATGCGCTCGAGCGCGGACCCTGGTGGTCGCTGTTCAACGACCCTGTGCTGGACCAGCTGGCTTCACGCGTGGAGGTGTCCAACCAGAACGTGGCGATTGCCGTCGGTGCCTATGCGCAGGCAAGGGCGCTGGTGCGCGAGCAGCGCGCGTCGCTGTTCCCGTCGGTCACGCTTGATGGCGGTGCCACACGTTCGCGCAGCAGCGGCAATGTGACGACAGGCGCCACGGGCCGAACCGGCAGCAACTACCAGGTCAGCCTGGGTGGCAGCTGGGAGCCCGATGTCTGGGGCCGTCTGGGCCGTGCGGTCGACGGCGCCAGTGCTGGCGCGCAGGCCAGCGCCGCGGACCTTGCCTCCGCCAGACTGTCGGCCCAGGGTGAGCTGGCCGTGAATTACTTTTCACTGCGCCAGACCGATGCACAGAAGGCGTTGCTCGACCAAACCATTGAAGGGTATGTGCGTGCGCTGGAGATCACGCAAAACCGCTACACCGCCGGCATCGCCGCCAAAACCGATGTGCTGCAGGCGCAGACGCAACTGGCCAACGGCAAGGCCGACCAGGCCGGGCTTGAGCGTTCACGGGCGCAGTTCGAGCACGCGATTGCCGTGCTGGTGGGGGAGGTGCCCGCCAACTTCAGCCTGCCCGTGGTGGCGAACTGGAATCCCGTCATTCCGGCCGTTCCGCTGGGGGTGCCGTCCACGCTGTTGCAGCGCCGGCCTGACATTGCCGCAGCTGAGCGCCGTGTGGCGTCGGCCAACGAGCAGATTGGCATCGCCAAAAGCGCCTATTACCCCAATATCAGCCTCAATGCCTCGGCGGGTTCGGGCGCGAGCCGCGTGGCCGATCTGTTCAAGGCCGCCAGCAGCGTCTGGTCGCTGGGCCTGTCTGCTGCACAGCTGATTTTTAACGCGGGTGCGACCAGTGCCCGTGTCGAAGGCGCAGAAGCCAGCAATGCCCAGGCTGTGGCGCGTTACCGCCAGACGGTGCTGGTGGCGTTTCAGGACGTTGAAGACCAGCTTTCGGCCACGCGCGTCCTGCAGGTGCAGCAGGAACTGCGCCGCCAGGCGTCCGGGTCGGCAGATCTTGTCGAGCAACAGGTGTTGAACCGCTACAAGAGCGGGCAGGTGGGTTACACAGAAGTGATCACTGCGCAGGCCACTGCGCTCAGTGCGCGCCGCGCGCTGGTGCAGGCGCTGGCAGACCGTCAGACCACGGCTGTGGCGTTGATCCAGTCACTGGGTGGCGGCTGGCAGGTGCCAGCGCCGCCGTGAGCTGTTGCAGGCTCAAACCCCTGAAAGTTAATATGGAAGTTAACTTTTAGGCCATTTCAGCTGTCCGTCAGGCCTGTACACCTCAAAAGGTGAGTAAAAATGGCCAGAAATGCCCTTTTTTAGGTGCAAAAAAGGCTGCAGACCAATAAATACGGGCGTGAGAAGCTATTAAATAAATAGCGTTCTGCCGCTGCTCGCTTCATCTTTCCCCTGGCCGCGGCATCCGTCGCCGCTCGCCTGGCACTCAGCCTCTTGATCTAGGTCAAACAGGCCTGCTTCAAAGTGCTCCAAACTCAAAATGTTAGGCACGGCCTTCCGTTGCCTGATGCCAACCGATTTCTTCCGTGCTTTTGCCGCAGCCATTGCCTCAACAAACCACACTCAAGGGACAAAAAATGAAAATCCTACTCGCCGCTGACGGAAGCCAGTACACCCAAAAAGCGCTGGACTTCATCGCGGTCAACAAGAGTCTTCTGGGTGACGATGAACTGGTCGTCATCAATGTCCAGGCGCCCATGCCGGGCCGTGTGACCACCATGCTCGGCTCTGCTGCAGTGGCGTCCTATCACGCAGAGGAAGCCAACAAGGTTCTTGAACCCGTGCGCAAATTTCTGGACGGGCAAGCGATGCGATACAACTGCTATTCGGTGATCGGTGCCATCGTTACAGAAATCGTTTTTGCCGCAGAAAAAGAGCAGGCCCAAATGATCGTGATGGGTACGCATGGGCACGGACTGATTGGCCGGGCCCTGATGGGCAGCGTTGCCCAGCGGGTGGTGGTTGACAGTCCCATACCTGTGTTGCTGGTCAAATAGCACGCGCCATAGAAACTGCTGGCAGATCGCCCACCACGCGAGTTGTCGTGACGCAGCCGGAGAAATCAAAAGAGCCCGAAAGGTCAGAAGAGCCCGATGACCCGTCGGTCCGGGAGCTTGATGACATTGTTGCGAGGTTGGGTGCACATCCTGCACGCGGCCTGTCTTCTGCCGAGGCGTTGCGGCGACTTCGATTGCATGGCCCGAATACGCTGGACTCTGCGCCATCACTACCTGCGTGGCGGCGGGCGCTTTCGCAATTTCAGGATCCGCTGATCTATTTGTTGCTGGCGGCGATTGCCGTCTCGCTGTTCGCGTGGCTGATGGATGGCCGGCCTGGATGGCCAATTGACGCTGCGGTGATTGCAATCGTTGTGCTGTTGAATGCGGCACTTGGGTACGTGCAGCAGGAAAAAGCCAGAAGTGCGGTGGAGGCCCTGGCAAAAATGACGCAGGCGACCTGTTCCGTGATGCGGGACGGCAGCCTGCAACGGCTGCCCGTTGTCTCGCTGGTATGCGGTGACCTGCTGATCCTGAACGAAGGTGATGTCGTGGGGGCAGACGCGCGGCTGCTGGCTGCCAGCACACTGCGTGTTCAGGAGGCATCTCTTACTGGTGAAAGCGAGGCTGTGCTGAAAAACATCCAGACACTGCCGCTACCCGTCGCGCTGGGTGATCGCCTGAACATGGTTTTCAGGGGTACGGCCGTTGCGCAGGGTACAGGTCGGGGCGTTGTCACCGCTACAGGCATGAAGACGGAAATGGGTGCGATTGCCGCCATGCTGGAGGCAATACCCGAAGCGCCGACACCTTTGGGGATGGAGGTCAGCAGGCTGGGGCGGGTTCTGGGTGTTGCGGTCGTCGTCATTGCTGCTGTTGTCGTCACCACCATCCTGCTGCTCTCCGAGTTGCGTATGGCGGCCGATGTCATCACGGTGATGCTTCTTGGTGTGGCGCTGGCCGTCGCTGCGGTGCCGGAAGGTCTGCCCGCCATCCTGTCGGTGGTGCTGGCGCTGGGTGTACAGCGCATGGCCAGGCACAAGGCGATTGTCAAAAACCTGTCCTCCGTGGAAACACTGGGCTGCGCCTCCGTCATCTGCTCCGACAAGACCGGGACCCTGACGCGTGCGGAAATGACGATTGAACGTGTGGCGACGGCATCGGGCATGACCAGCCTGACCGGCGTGGGCTATGCGCCAGTGGGTCGCGTCGAGCAGGCCGGTCGCCAGCTGGTGAGTGGGCCGCTGCTCGATGAGGTGATGTTGACGCTGCTGGGTGGCTGTCTTGCAGGCAATGCAGGCCTGCGGCAGGACGCGGGCGGAAACTGGCTGATCCAGGGCGATCCGACGGACGCTGCCTTCCTCGTCGCGATGCGCAAACTGGACCCGTCGCTTCGATTGCGTGCCGGCCGTTATGAACGGTGCCTTGAAATCCCCTTTACCTCGGATCGCAAAATGATGTCGACGATTGAGCTGGATCATGACCAGGGGGACGTGGCCATGCTCGTCAGCAAGGGCGCACCGGATGTGCTGATTGAGCGCTGCACCCATGTGAAGAGAGGCGTGCAAACCGTGCCGCTTGATGCAGCCCTGAAAGCCGCCATACTGGCCGATGTCGACAGGCTCTCGGGCGCTGCCCTGAGAACGCTGGCAGTTGCCTGGCGCCCGCTTGGGGATGAAGAAGACCGCAACGGCAACGGCCTGGAAAAAAACCTGATTTACGCTGGCACCGTGGGCATGATGGACCCACCGCGTGAAGAGGCTGCTGTCGCCATACGCAAGGCGCAACTTGCGGGCATCCGCATCATCATGATCACGGGCGACCACCCGCGCACCGCCGTGCGGATTGCCGCAGACCTCGGCATTTGTGATGCGCAATCACCCGTCCTGGCCGGCATTGACATGGACCTTCTCAAGGGCGCAGCGTTTGCTGCCGCAGTTCGCAAGACATCGGTCTACGCGCGCGTTGCGCCGGCGCACAAGCTGCGCATCGTGCAGGCCTTGCAGGACGATGGCCACGTTGTGGCGATGACGGGTGACGGCGTCAACGACGCTCCGGCCCTGAAGGCTGCAGATATCGGTATCGCCATGGGCGTGACAGGAACCGAGGTCACGCGCCAGGCGGCCCGCATGATTCTGGCTGACGACAACTTCGCGACGATTGTCGAGGCGGTACGTGAAGGGCGCAGCATTTTTGACAACATACGCAAATTCCTGCGCTACCTGCTGTCTTCGAACATGGGCGAGGTCCTGACGGTCTTCCTGGGTGTTGTGGGGGCAGGCGTTATCGGGCTGCAGGCACCCGGTGTGGCAGTCGTTCTTCCCCTGCTGGCAACGCAAATCCTGTGGCTCAATCTCATCACCGATTCCTGGCCAGCGCTTGCCATGGGCATGGATCCGCCGGTGGGTGATGTCATGACCCGCCAACCCAGGGTCCGTGCCGGACGTGTGATGGACGCCCACATGTGGTCCGGCATATTGCAGACGGGTGTGGTGATCGCCGTGACCACGCTCCTGACCATGGACATGCTGATGCCGGGGGGCCTGATAGAAGGAACCGGCGACCTGGCCGTCGCCCGCACCGCCGGCTTCACGGTGCTGGTGCTGGCGCACCTTTTCAATGCTTTCAACGCGCGCTCTGAAACGACCAGCGCGTTCAGCCGTCTCTTCTCGAATCCATGGTTATGGGCCGCGTTGGCGCTGTCGTCTGGCTTGCAGATTGCGGTGGTCCACGTCGGTTTCCTGAATTATGCTTTTGGCACAGTGCCGCTTGATTTGCAGCAATGGCTGCTGTGTATTGCCATGGCAAGTTTTGTCTTGTGGTACACCGAATCACGCAAACTTGTTGTCAGGCTATGGCAGAGGCATACAGACGTGCGAAACAAGACCGGGCTGGCGCTGTAGCCGGCGTTTAACCATCAACAAACCAGGACATGCAGTGATCACCAAACCCGCCAACGAAAAGCGTTACAACATCTATTCCATCGGCCTGCACTGGGGCATGCTTTTTTTGCTGGTTGCGGTTTACCTTTCCATGGAACTCAGCGACAGCTATCCCAAGGGCAGTGATATGCGGGCCTCGCTTAAAACCTGGCATTACATGCTGGGTCTTTCGGTTTTTGTACTCGTCTGGCTTCGTCTGGCTGTCAATTTCTTCATGCAGGCTCCGCCTGTCAGCCCGGCGCTGCCCGTGTGGCAAACCCGGCTGGCCTGGTTGATGAAGGCAGGGCTTTATTTTTTGATGATCTTCATGCCTCTTGCGGGTTGGCTGATACTCAGTGCCCGGGGCCAGCCCATTCCCTTTTTCGGCTTGCAACTGCCCGCATTGATGGCGGCCAGCAAGGATTCGGCGGGCTGGATCAAGGACCTGCACGAAGCCGGTGCAACATTGGGCTATTTCCTGGTGGGCCTGCATGCAGGTGCAGCCCTCTACCACCACTATGTTCGGCGTGACAACACCTTGACACGCATGCTTTCCGGCCGTCGTTGATATTGAACCTGGGCATCACAGATGAGGCATTTTGAAAGACATCGTACTGAACGCATTGGCTGGCTGCGCGCCGCCGTACTGGGTGCGAACGACGGCA
Organism: Pseudomonadota bacterium; assembly: GCA_040390295.1. Classification (GTDB taxonomy): domain Bacteria; phylum Pseudomonadota; class Gammaproteobacteria; order Burkholderiales; family Burkholderiaceae_C; genus Polaromonas. Next base: position 60,675 of record JAZJYR010000012.1, on the reverse strand, counting down.
TCGTCTCAACGGCGAGCCTCATCGTGGGTGTTGCGGCAGCAAGTTCAAGCCATGCGAGCATTCTCATCACGGGGGTCGCCGCCCTGGTGGCAGGCGCCATGTCCATGGCTGCGGGGGAGTATGTTTCTGTTTACTCACAGGCAGACACTGAAAAGGCCGACCTCGACCGCGAGCGTGCCGAGTTGCAGAAGGACCCGACGGCCGAGCACAAGGAACTGACGGCTATCTACGAGGGCAGGGGCCTTGACCATGAGCTGGCAACGCAGGTCGCGCAGCAGCTGATGTCCCATGACGCCCTGGGTGCGCATGCCCGGGATGAGCTGGGTATTTCCGACACCATGACAGCCCGTCCGGTGCAGGCCGCGCTGGCTTCGGCGGCGAGCTTTGCGGCGGGCGCCTTGTTGCCGCTGGTCGTGACCGCATTGGCACCGGGCAACACGCTGATCTGGTGGGTGTCAGGGACTTCACTGGTATTTCTGGCTGGTCTGGGCGCCCTGGCTGCGCATGCGGGCGGCGCGGGGATTGTGACGGGGGCATGGCGCGTCACCTTCTGGGGCGCGCTGGCCATGGGCATCACCGCAGGCGTGGGGTCGCTGTTCGGCGCGGTTGTTTGACGTCACGTGACTGTCTGTGAGCGAACAGGCAGAACCTTTTGTTGCACGCAAAAGTGAACTGATGAATCGACCGTCCTCAACCACGTTTTTTTACGTCTGGTCCTTTGCCCCCTTGTCATTGCACTGACTGCGGCCATGACGACAACGTTTGGCAGCGTTGTGGCATATGCCCAGTTGGCACCCGCGCAAACCCGCGGGGAGTTGCCCTGCACGACGCATTGCATCGCTTGCCACACGTCAGAGAACGAAATCAGCCGGCCCTGCCGAAGCGTTGAAAAGATCTTGCGCGGCAAGACGCTTCAGGCAGAAAAAGCTTGAACATCTGTTTGATTCAACGGTAAAGCCCCCTGACAGCGGGTTCAGTGCGCCATCAACACCGGTATCGTCATCGATTGCAGTATGGTGCGTGTGGCACCGCCCAGCACCCATTCCCTGGTTCGGCTGTGGCCATAGCACCCCATCACCAGCAAGTCTGCTCCCAGATCTGCAGCCATTGACAGCAGGTTGCTGCCGGCATCTCCCTGCTCTGGCCCACCGGGATGCAGTTTTGCGGATATGCCCTGGGTTTTCAAATAAATCTGCAATGCCTGAAGCGGGACCTCCGCAGATTCACCATAACAAACCACATGCACCTGATCCGCGACTGCCAGCCAGGGGAGCGCGGCGGAAACAGCGTGGGCAGCCTCCCGTGTTTCTTTCCATGCGACGAGAACGGTTTTACCGATGGGACCAGCTGCACCGATAAAGGGCAATATCAGGGCAGGCCGTCCGCTGTCGACCAGCAAACTGGGCAGGAAATCGGTGGGCAGTTCGCTGGCAGCAGGGTCTCCCGGATCGCGCTGGCCAAGAATCATCAGATCGGCATATAGCGCCCGGCTGGCGAATCCCCAGGGCGCATCAGCCAGGGGTTCAACCCACTTGAGATGCGGTGATCCCGCGCTTGCCTTCATGAATGTTGTGTGGATCTTGTCGCGGAAATCCTTGTCAAGATCTTCCATGATGGCCACCGCCTCGGCCGCACCTTCCAGGGCGAAGGGATAGCGCATCAGCGCTGGCATGGTGCATGGCATGCCGGTGACCTGGGCACCGAAGTTCTCGGCGATCTGGCGGGCCAGCCTGATGCGTTCTGATGTATGTGCAGAGCTGTCGAGATGTAACAGGATGGATTTGGGAGTCTGCATGGCGGGCCCTTCTGCGTGTAAACAGATACCTTACGCCCTGCCTCAGGCCATGGGTTTGCGCTACATCAAATCTTTCCCGTTAAAGGCTTGCCAGATGCCGCCGCTGCGCTTTACCCTGTGGCAGTTAAAGACCCAGTCTGGAGGAACCCTCGTGGAGATGAACGCAGTTGCGCTTCCCGGGTCACGAAAGAGACGGCAGCCTTCAATGTGGCCTGCGATGCGGGAGAGTTTGATCTGTGAGCGCTCAGGATGGACTGATTGAATTTCCCTTCAGATACAGATAGTTCGATGAGGCCCTCGCGCTGGAGAGACCTGGGGGCCGGATTGTGCGTGGCCGGGCTGCTCATCCCGGAGGCGGTGGCATATTCAGGTTTGGCCGGATTGCCGGTGGTGCATGCACTCACTGCCACCCTGGTTGGCCTGGCTGTCTACGCCATTTTTGGAGGCAGCAGGTTTGCCATCGTGGCCCCCACCTCCTCTGCGGCAACCTTGTCGGCTGCAGCTGTGCTGTCCATTCCCGGTACGGCAGGGCAGGCCAATACATCCGTTTATTTGCAGGCGCTTCTCGCCCTCGTGTTGCTGGCGGGTCTGGCGCTCGCACTTCTGGGCTGGGCGAAACAGGGCCAGCTGTCAGCCTTTGTATCCCGACCCGTGTTGAGAGGCTTCGCGTTCGCACTGGCGATCACCATCATCATCAGGCAATTGCCGGATGCGCTGGGCCTGACCTTGCCCCATGAAGCCGGAGTCGATCCTTTCCGTGTCTTTTTGTTTGCAGCGACACATGTGCGTGACTGGCACCTTCCGACGGTGCTCATTGCATGTTTGGCAGGTGCGCTCATCGTGGCGCTAAGGCGATGGCCCCAGGTACCAGCGTCCATGATCGTCATTGTCCTGGCGATACTGGCCGCAGGTGCATTGGACCTGAACGCCTACGGCGTGGCGGAAGTGGGGACTGTCCCGCGGCCCGCCTGGAATCCGGGTTTCCCCAATTTGCCTCTGGATGCCTGGCTCCGCCTGGGGGAACTGGCTTTTGGCCTGGTGGTGCTTGTGTTTGCAGAGTCGTGGGGCAGCATGAGATCGCTCGCCCTGAGCCATGGGGGCCATCTCAATGCCGATCGCGAGCTTGTGGTTCTGGGTGGGGCAAATATGGTGTCGGCCCTGTTGCAGGGAATGCCGGTGGGCGCGGGTTTTTCAGCAAGTTCGGCCAACGCTGCGGCAGGGGCCAGCAGCCGCTGGGCCGGTGCCATGGCCCTGGCTGTCATCGTGGCTTCACTGGCTTTTGCCCTGCCGGCCTTGCATCTTTTGCCCAGGCCTGTGCTGGCCGTTGCGGTCATCAGCGCGCTTTGGCACGCCCTGTCCCCGGGGCCGCTTATCGCTGTATGGCGAATGAACAGGGATCGCCTGCTGGTGGTGGGCTCTGTCGCCGCAGTCCTGTGTTTTGGGGTTCTGCATGGCATGCTGGCTGCGATAGCCCTGTCACTGCTCGCGGCACTGAAGCGTTTCAGTCAGCCCGTGTTGCATGAGCTGGGCGAGCTGGGAGCGACGCGTGACTTTGTTGTGCTTGATGGACATACAGGCGCAGCGTCCGTCCCCGGCGCGTTAATCCTCAGGCCTGAGGAGACCTTGTTTTTTGCGAGTGCCGAGCGCGTTGTCTCTGCTGTCATTCACACTGCAGAAAGCCGCACGGCCGTCAGGTATGTGGTCCTCAGCCTGGAAGAAAGCTCGGATCTGGACAGCACGGCCGCCGAGTGCTTGCTGGAGCTCGACAAACGTCTGGCTGGTGACGGAAAGACGCTCATACTGGCACGCGTCAAGGACTCGGTGCGGGGATTGCTGAGGTATCTGGATCCCGAGGGACTGGGCAACGAAAAGCGAATGTTCTGGAGTGTGGCGGATGCTGCAGACCACGTCAGGGGGCAGCATGGCGCGCAAGTGGGGTTCAGGGATCAACTGGACGGATAGCCGGGGCCGGCATTTGCCGCATGTGTCTAGCTCGTCTGTAACTGCAGGAATTTCACAATGATGATCGACCCTTTTGGCTGCGCATCGATGGAGCGGCTCGATGCGCTGAACTGTGCACACAGGGCTCCCTGATGCAAAGCCTTAGACTGAGTCACTTGCTGACACTGCATAGCCTGATCGTCGTTCTGGGGCTGGGTATCTATGTGCTGGCTTCACACGTCAGGGAGCAGCGCCGCCATCCGTCTGCGGCCATTGCCTGGGTTGTTTCCCTAGCGCTGATGCCCTACCTCGCGCTTCCCCTGTACATTCTTCTTGGCAACCGGAAGACGCCCCGCGCCCAAACCGGATTGCGGGCCCGTTTAACGCCAGGTGTGCAGGATGACTCCCTTGCGGCAAGATTCCAGAACCTGGCTGCTGCGATGGCCTTGTCGCCCGCAGATCGCTATCGTTCCCTGCAGATTCACCAGGACGGCCGGGATGCGCTTGTTGCACTCCGGACCCTCATGGGCAGCGCACAAAGTTCGCTGGATGTTTCCACCTTCCTGCTCGGCAGGGACGTGTTGGGGGATGAAGTGCAGGAGGCGCTGATGAAGCGCGCGAAAGCCGGTGCCAAAGTGCGCCTGCTCGTGGATGGTGTGGGGGTATATATGGGGGGACGACCGGATTTCAGTCGCTTGTCTGCTGCTGGCGTTGAGGTCGCTTTTTTTGTTTCTCCCGTGCGGTCAGCATTGGCAGGCCGGACCAACCTGCGCAATCACCGAAAGATGGTCATTGCCGATGGCGGGCGCGTCTGGTGCGGAGGACGCAATCTGGCAGCCGAGTATTTCGTCGCTGATCCGGCACGCGCGACAGGGAATCCGGCATGGGTTGATCTGACCTTCGACTTTGAAGGTCCGCTCGCCAGGCAGGTGCAGCAACAGTTTGACCGGGACTGGGCCTTTGCGAGCCAGACCCTGCCCCAGAATCTTTCAGTGACGGCTCACGGTAACGTTGATACGCCTGCTTTCGCGAACGAAGGTATCGCCCAATTTGTGCCGGGCGGTCCTGACCAGAGAGACGACACGGTTTATGCGTTGTTGGTGACCAGCTGCTTTAATGCCCGAAGCCGCATCCTGGTGACAACACCTTACTTTGTGCCGGACACAACGCTGCTGATGGCCATGACAGTGGCTGCGCGTCGCGGCGTCGTGGTCGATCTCCTGCTGCCGCAGAAATCAAATCATCTGCTGGCCGATATCGCCCGGCATGCCGCGCTACGGGACCTGGCTGCAGCGGGGGGGCACATCTGGATGTTTCCGCAGATGATGCATGCCAAGGCTGTGGTTGTCGATGACCAGTTGGCCCTGGTGGGTTCTGCCAATCTGGACGAGCGGAGTCTTTTTCTCAACTTCGAAATGATGATTGCATTTTTCACCGCGGATGACGTCCTTCGATTCACACGCTGGATAGACGGCCACATTTCGAATGCAACACCGTACATCGCGACCAAGCCAGGCATTTTTGGCGAGATGGGCGAGGGACTGGTAAGGGCAATTGCCTTCCAGCTTTGAGTGATGAAAGCGGGCAGCTGCATCAAGGTGCTCATGCATCCTGCTGGAAGCGCAGGGTTCCGGCAATATTCAACGTGGAAGGCGGGCTAAAAGGCGTGTTCCGCAGCCTGGAGCGGACTCCACGACCAGTACCCCGCCGCAAGCTTCGATGCGGTAACGCATGCCGATAAGGCCACGCCCGAAGGTGTTGTCCGTATCGGCCCTGAAGCCGACGCCGTTGTCCTCTACGGCGACCTGAACACCATCATCGGTGCCAGTCAATGAAATGGACGAACGGGAGGCGCCTGCATACTTGCCGATGTTTGTCAGCGCCTCTTCGATCATTCTGTAAACAGCGAGCTGGGCCGAAGCGGGCAGGACGACATCTTCCAGCCTGGTCGCCACAACGACTCCTGATGCAGAAGAAAAATCCTGTGCCAGTTTTGCGATGGTTTTAACCAGTCCCTGGCTTGAAAGCAATGGAGGCTCCAGGCCATCCATGATCCGGCTTTTGAGTGCCATGGCCTGATTGAGAATCTCCACCAGGTGATGAAGTCGCCGCGAGGCGGAAGGTGAAACAGGGGCGAGTTCGGACCTGATGCCTGCAACGTCAAGTTTGGCAATCATCAGAAGACTGCCCAGCGAATCATGCAGCTCTCGAGCCAGGTGTTCGCGCTCCTCAATCCGAACCTGTTCCTGGCAGCTTTGGCAACCCGATACAGGAGGCAAAAACGGACGGGGAGATCTTTCGGCAGGTTTCAGGCGTAGTTCTGTCGTCATCTGGATGCCTTGCGCTGGTCTTCACTTGCACGGGCGTTTCCCGGTGGTTGCCCTGGTTTCGGGGCGCTATTACCGCAACGGATCCCCGCCCATGACACCGCGGAGCGGGACAGGGAGACACCGGTCGAGGCGATCTTCCGAAAGGGCGACAGGTGCGGCTACCGCCGCGCGCCGCCCGTACCATGCAATCAGTTGACGGTTGCACCCGATTTGATATTTGCATTGGAGGTCTTGCTGGTCATGCGGGCCTTGCGTGCTGCACGACTCTCCTCACGCTGCGCCTTGCGTTCAGCGGCTGTCAGTTTTGGGGCGGGGCCAGCGTCTTTACTTGCTGCGGTGCCTTCGCCGCCCTGTGTGCCGGACTTGATGTCCTTGATGTCGCGCTCAGCCTTGACCTCTGCCCGGCTCTTCACAGACTTGCCGTTGTCGCCCAAACCGCTGGCACCGGTCGGGCCTGCGCCGCCGTCGGTGCCGGACTTGGTCGTACTGCCTTGCGCAGCCGCAAAGCCGGAGAAAGCCATCATGGCTGCGAGAAGAATGGAGATGCTTGATTTGGTCATTTCGGTGCCTTTGGGTTTTGTAAGTGCATCCAGACATCTGGATTTTTTGAATGATAGGTTTGTCCCGGAAATCCGCAGCCCCTGATTGAGCCGGCGCTGCGTTAGGACAATAAAAGTAAAAGTTCAGCTTTCAACGACGCAAGCACTGATTTTGCGCAAATGTCCTGAAGGCCTGTGGATGTATGTGAGCCTTGCAAAAGGAAAGGTGGATTTCAAACGTTAAATGCTGATTTGACATTTGGCACCTGCACTGAGTCGAGCCATTCATTGAACGGACCACAGCGCGCTGAACGATCAAAAACGCCTCGAAAGAGCTGTTTTCATGGGTAGACCGGCCTTTGCATCCATCATGCATGGACGGGCTCGGCTTTCAAAAACAGGGTTGCCGGATTTATTGCAGGTGTTCAATGACACGTTCCTGGGTTACCCGGCGTGGCTGCAGACAAAAACCGGTTTGCCGGTGCTCTGGCATTCATATTGCATGAAAATCATCCCGCCGCTGTTCTCTTTCCCATCTTGCCATTACGTCGGAGTTTTCATGCCCAGTCATCACCTCATGCGCCTTTCAGGTGCCCTACGTTGCGCTTTTGCCATTGCCGCAGTCTTGTTTGCCGTCATCGCAGCACCCGCGCGGGCGCAGACCGGCACGATTCGCATTTTGGTCGGCTTTCCGGCCGGCGGCGGCACGGATGTCATTGCCCGCACCCTGGCTGAAAAGCTCAAGGACCAGCTCGGCACCAACGTGATTGTTGAAAACCGCGCGGGCGCTGGCGGGCAGATCGCGGCGCAGGCCCTGAAGGCGGCGCCAGCCGATGGCAGCACCTACTTCCTCACGCACGACCACACCATTTCCATCTTGCCGCTGGTCGTCAAGAATCCTGGCTTCGACCCTTCAAAAGACTTTGTCGCGGCCGCCGGTTTTGCGACCTTTGTGAACGCGCTTGCAGTTTCGGGCGGCACGCCCGCAAAGAGCATGAATGAGTACGTCGCCTGGGTGCGGAGTTCGCAAAATGGCAAAGGCAATGTGGGTGTGCCTGCACCGGCTTCGGTGCCTGAATTTCTTGTCAGGCTGATTGGCGAGAAGTACAAGCTTGACCTGGCCGCCGCACCGTATCGTGGCAGCGCGCCCATGATTGCCGACATGCTGGGCAACCAGATTGGTGCGGGCGTTGGGTCAGTCCCGGACTTTATTGAAAATCACAAGGCCGGCAAGATTCGAGTGGTAGCGGTGCTGGGCGACAGGCGCCAGGCCGCTCTGCCCGACGTTCCGACTTTTGCAGAGCTTGGCCTGGCAGGCTTTGAGGATGTGCCCTATTACGGCATCTTTGCGCCGGCCGGCACACCTAGAGCCACGATTGACCGTTTTGCCGAAGCCGTCTCCAGGGTGGTGGCCATGCCCGAAGTGCATGACCGCCTGACAGCCATGGGTCTGACGGTGGCTTACATGCCGCCAGGCCAGCTGGCCGGTCGCGAGCGTGCGTATTCACAGACCTGGGCGCGCATCGTCAAGGCAAGTGGTTTCCAGGCACAGTAGGTCGAATCCGTTTTGATGACTGTGCGGTGACGTCCGACTTGACTGTTGCCGCCCATGGCCTATGCTCACAGTTCGATACTGAAGCTGACTCGGTCCCAAAATGTGCAGGAGAACCAGCATGAAATTTTTGAAATGCGCGATGGCGCTGTCCCTTTCAGGTCTGGTCGCGCCGGCCATGGCCTGCTACACCGTCTACAACCCGGCAAACCAGGTCATTTATTCCGGTGAAACGGCGCCCATGGACATGAGTTACCAGATCCATGAAAAGCTGCCTGCAGTCTTTCCTACCGGCCATCTGGTGTTCGGCGTTGGCATGGATTGCCCCTCGATAGACGTACGCAAGACCATCCCGCAATTGACCAATGTTGCTGCCGTATCCAAGGCAGCAACCGGCCGCAGCTCGCCACGCATGACCCGCGCACAACGCGAGCGTGAAGCCGACGCCCTCACCAAATAGGCCGCCCCGCGCCGTTACCAGCCTGGGTGGGCGGGTCGGCCTTGTCCCCTTTCACTTCCCGCCAATGGCCAGCAGTTCAACCTCGAACTGGAGTGTGGCGTTGGGCGGAATGACGCCTCCGGCGCCGCGTTCTCCATAGGCAATGGCTGAAGGGCAGGTGAGTTTTGCCTTGCCGCCCACCTTCATCATTTGCACGCCTTCGGTCCAGCACGGGATCACGCGACCCAGTGGAAACTCTGCAGGCGAATTGCGTTTGTACGAACTGTCAAATTCGCGGCCATCTGGAAACGTGCCTTTGTAATGCACTTTCACGGTATCGCTGGCAGCCGGTCTTGCGCCCTTGCCTTCAGTCAGCGATCGGTAGACGAGACCGCTTTTGGTGACCTCGGCGCCAGTTTCCTTTGCTGCCGCAGCAAGCGCTGTATCGGCCTGGGCATGGCAGACAGGCAATGTGGCCAGCAAGGCCAGCGCAAATGTGGTGGAGATGAATGTTGGGCGCATGGTCTTCCTTTGGAACTCTGGGTGAAATGGTTATTACTGCAGAGGGGATTCTCCTACAGGCGCCACCGACCCCAAGCTACGTCTTTTCTCTTTGGCCGTGTTAATTTAAAGGCATGCACATCGATACCAACAATCCCGGCAAAGGCGGCAATATTGCTGCCCTCATTACCTATATCGTTGAAGATAGTGCCACGATACGGGAGAACCTGATTTCCACGCTTGAGGAGATTGCGCCGGTCAAAGTTGTTGGTTTCGCTGAAACCGAGAAGGAAGCGAGTTTGTGGTTGTCCATCAACAACGGTAACTGGCAACTGGCCATCGTTGATCTGTTCCTCAAGGAAGGAAGCGGGCTGGGCGTGCTCAAGGGTTGCCAGAGCCGCAATGCATACCAGAAGGTGGTGGTGCTGACCAACTACGCAACCGACGACATCCGCAGGCGCTGTTCAGAATTGGGTTCGGATGCCGTGTTCGACAAGTCCAATGAACTGGACCAGTTGCTTGAATATTGCAACAGTGTCACTGCAGCCAATAATTCAATTCACTAGATTTACACGCCCTCGCTTCAGGGCTGCCGCCTCAAGGGGCCAAAGCAGGCCGCCAGCGACGGTTCCCGACAGATCAGCATCAGGTCGCGTGCCGGACTGAACTGCACAAAACGTATGTTGACAATCCCCGTGTCGCTCACGGTATCGCCAGAGCAATCTTTCCTGCCGTTATGCCGCATTGACGTTTCAACGACTTCGTAAAAGCCCTTTTCGTTGGCATTGGGTGTGACGGTGTAGTTCCATTCCGAGACAGCGTCGCCGCTGGTACTCAACATGGTATTGATGGAGCGGTACTGGAACGTCTCAACACACTTGCCACCGAAAGCTGTCCAGCTCCAGGTGCCTGATAGCGGATGAATGCCAGGGGTATTTTTGGGCGCGTCTATGGCGTGGGAAACGCCGACCCCAAAAAATAAGGGCACCAGCATCGACAGCAATGAAACCTTGAGGACTCTCATATGGGGGGTGATTCTAGAACCCCCATATGTCCATCGTGCATGGGGTCTGAAAGCCGCCCTGGCCGAACCGTCAATTGGAACCATTTGTGCAGCACCGCTGCACCAGCCGCATGCCCATGCCCCCTTATTTGGCTGAAGTGCCGGTGGCAGGCGCCGGTGCGTGCAGGCGTCTGACCTGCCACCACGCTGGTAACAGCGCCTGCACCTCGGCCTGGGTAAAGCGGTCATCCATCAGGTAGATCACGCCTTTATCCAGCTGTGTGCGTATGACGCGGCCGGCGGCCTGCACCACCTTCTGTATGCCGGGGTAGAGGTAGGTGTAGTTGTAGCCCTGGTTGACAGTGGCCCCATCCTCATTGCTCTTGCCGTCCTTGTCAAACCACGCGCCCATGCGCTTCCTGATTTCCTCGTTCACTGCATTGACCTGTGGCAGGCCCAGTGTGGCGATAAATGCGCCTATCAATCGTCTGCCCGGCAAGTCGACGCCTTCGGCAAACGCACCACCCAGCACCGCAAAACCTATGCCTTCGGATGCAGGGGTGAAACGCTGTAAAAACTTCTCGCGCCCCGCCTCGTCCATCTGCCGGGTTTGCTCCCAGACGGTGATGTCCGGATGGCGCTGCGTAAAAACACCTCTGAGTTTTTGCAGGTAGTCGTAGCTGCTCAGAAAGGCGAGGTAATTCCCGGGCGCGCTGCTGTACTGTCTTGCCATCAGGTCTGCGATTCGCGTCAGCGAGTAGTCGCGGTGCTGGTAACGGGTCGAAATATTGCTGACGGCAGAAACCAGTAGTTGTTCATGCGAGAACGGCGATTGCACATCCATCCACGCCGTGCTGTCCGGCAGGCCGAGTGTGTCCCTGTAGAAATTTTGCGGGCTCAATGTCGCAGAAAAAAGCGTGATCGACCGGGCTGCTGCAAACCGCGGTGCAAGAAAGGGCGCTGGCACCACGTTGCGGATGTTGAGTGTCGCGCAACCATGCCGTCCGCTGAAGATGCCGCTTTCCGCCTGCGACTCATCATCCAGTGTGATGTCGAACATCGAGTGCGCAGCGAAGGTATCTGCCATACGCGAAAAATGCAGCGCCTCAAAGTAAAAAGCCTGGAGATCACCATCCACGCGCGTTGGATTGGCGACCAGAAAGTCTGTGACCGTGGTGATGGTCTGCTGCAGGGATTTCAGAAAATCCGCCGGCAGTTCTTCGTGCACCAGCCACTGTTCTGTCTGCGTCCTGTGCAGTTCATTGAAGTTGCGATTCAGGCGCTCCAGCGTTGCCTTGACCGCACGGGGCGCAGAAGCATGTACTTCCTGCAGCTGCGCCTGGCTCAGGGTGGCTGAGTACATCTTGCGAGCACGCTCGATCATGTTGTGCGCTTCGTCCACCAGCACCGCCACGCGCCACTGGTTTGCCGTAGTCATGGCATGCAGCAGTGCGCTTGTGTCGAAGTAATAGTTGTAGTCGCCGATGACCACATCAGACCAGTTCACCAGGTCCTGGCTCAGATAGTAGGGGCAGACACGGTGCGTCAGTGCCACCTCACGCAATGCAGCCCTGTCGAGCGTTTGTTCTTTGGCAAACGCAACGGCTGCACTGCGTGCGCCGGGCAGGCGGTCGTAAAAGCCCTTGGCCAGCGGGCAGGAGTCACCGTGGCAGGCCTTGTCCGGGTGCTCGCATGATTTGTCGCGGGCGACGAGTTCCAGCACGCGAAGCGGCATCTCCTTGCCCTTGCCGGGCGCGCTTTCCCTGATGCGCTGAAACGCATCCAGCGCCAGCTTGCGCCCCGGCGTCTTGGCGGCCAGGAAGAATACTTTGTCCAGTCGCTGTTTGGGCGTGGCCTTGAGCATGGGGAAGACGGTGGCCATTGTTTTGCCGATGCCCGTGGTCGCTTGCGCCATCAGGCATTTGCCGGCAGTGACGGTTTTGTAAACGGCTTCTGCCAGTTCGCGCTGGCCCGGCCGGAAAGTTTCGTGGGGAAAACCCAGGGAAGTCAGCTCCCCGTCACGCGCCAGCCGATGCGCCATTTCCTGCCCGGCCCAGAGCAAAAAAGCCTCGCATAGCAGTTCAAAATATTCCCCGAGTGACGCGGCTGTGTAGTGTTCCGTCAGCGGTGTTTCCTGCAGGCTGGCAACATCAAAATAGACCAGCGACAGGTTGATGTCCTGCAGGTTTCTTTCCTTGCAAATGAGCCAGCCATAGATTTTTGCCTGCGCCCAGTGCAGGTTGCGGCGGTTGTCGGGTATCGAGTGCAGGTCGCCACGATACGTCTTGACCTCCTCAAGGAGGTTTTTGTCCGGGTCGTAGCCATCTGCGCGACCGCGCACCTTCAGCGTTTTGTAATCGCCTTCAAGGCCAACTTCTGCCTGGTAATTGCCGCTACGGCGTGAGGCCACCAGGGTGTGGCCTGCAATGCCGTCCTGGGCGGAGTGCGCCGGTGTGAAGCGAAGGTCCAGGTCGCCATGCCTGGCGGCGAATTCGCAGAGTGCCCGGACCGCGACAACGTATTGCAATGTGTGCCCTGGAGGGTCAGCCCGCGATGGGCGTCTTCTGCTGGTCCGGGTCGTCAAGGAATCGCTCTTCTGCAATCCTCTCGCCGCGCCTGCGCCGGTGTGCAAGCGCAGTCAGTCCGTGTTTTACAGGGACAGCCAGCCCCTTTCCGGGCGAATGGCCGTTTTCCTGAATGCGGGTGTCTTCGGTGTAGAACTGCTCTGTTGCCACAACATGCGCGCTGCTTTCAACAAGGGAAATGAATTCGTTGAAGCGTTGGCGGGTGGGCATGCATCTAGTTTAAATCCTCGCTGCACATGGGCGGTGACAAAGGGTAGCAGTCAAGGTGTACTCAAGGCTTTGCGCTGTTCTTACTGGACTCTACGGCCATTCAGCGCGTTGCCAAATCCACTTCGCGAAAGCATTCCATCCCGATTGGAATCGGCTGCATCGAACTATTCGACACCCTTCTTGAAGCCGACGGCTTCTGCGCGGCCCAGTTGCGCTTCGTGGTGACTGTCCATAAAGCCGAAGGCGCGCTTGACGCCGCTGGCAGCGTAGCCCTGTGTAGGCGGAGCAGTTGTGGGCGCTGGAGGAGAACCTGAGGCTGGCGTTTCCGGCGGTGGTGACGCGGCGTCGGGAGCCTGTGCAGTGGCGCGCATTGACATGCAGAGCGACAGGGCTGCCAATGCAAGTGGAAGTGCGAGGGTTCGCAGGCTTGTGAATGAGGGGAAGGATGTTTTCATTTTTTCCTTTGGCTTGATCTGCTGCTGCACCGTGTGGCTGCCTTCAAAAAGTGCATGCCATGATCCCAGGATCTCCATTGTGCAGATGTACAGGCCGGCAAGCCAGCATCTTTTCACAGGGCTCAGGTTGTAAATTCACCTGACCTTGTTTCACACTTCTTTGCACGCGGGCTGGCGAATCTGCCTAGCGCTGGAGTTCTACGCGGTATCGCCTGATACCCGCAGGCGGCACCGGGAAGTCCCTGAGCGCACTTTCTGCCATGGCCGCAAGGACCGTCGAATCACCCGGAAACCCATGCTGCGAATAGGCCCGTGCTTCGTATGCAATACTGCTACTTTGAAGGTTGCGCACGACCAGCACCAGTTCTGTACGGTACTCGCTGTTGCCCGAGCTGCCTATGGGAAACCCAAAACCGATGCCTGCAGCGCTGAAGCCGCCGCTACCACCCCCGGCGCCTACGCTGATGGTTGGCCCGTCAGGGTAGTTGCCCAGGCCGGCGATGCGCTGGACGCTACTCGAGACCTGTACGCTGTATTTGGCAGCAGCGGGGAAAGTCGCCAGCTGCAAACCCTTGCGTGCCAGCGCATCGCGGACAATGGTTTCGAGCTGGCTGGTTTGCCCGGTCGCAAGCTGTTGTGAGGGGAGCAGGTCAAAACGGTAGGTGCTACCCGCGATCGGCAAACCGGCGTTGCCCCAGGTCGCAAATGCAGTGACGTCAATATCGGCTGCCCTTGGCCCTGCACAGGCACCCAGCAGCAGGGCGGCAGCCACTGCAAAAAGCCAGGTCATGAGGGTTGATGACTTTTGTTTCATGGCTCGAGTATGCGTCCGGCCAGAAGCAGGACGGTCAGACGCGGGCCGCCGTGGGTGTAGGAATCCCGGGTCAGGTGCGGCGCCCACGTCAAGGGGACTTCAAGGCTGCCAGGTTCAAGAACCCGGATGGAAACATCCTGAACGTCCTCAATCAACAGTGAAGCCAGACCGCCTAGATAACGGCTTCGCTGACGTTGTAGCGGAACAGCCAGTCGTAGCGTTCGACGACGCGATCCGGCGTCCACTCCCTGTCCACATACTGCGTGGCGCCTGCTTCATTGGCCAGTGAATGGTCGTGAAAACGTTTGGCGTTGTCGTTCGAACCCCTGACCACGCGCGAGGTGCGGTCCTTGCGGGCTGCTTCGTACTTCTGCAGGGCTTCTTCTGGCTGGCCGGGGTATGCATTCAGTGCACGCGCCAGCATGAAACCGTCTTCAATGGCCATGGCCGCACCCTGCGCCAGGAAGGGCAGGGTCGGGTGGCAGGCGTCGCCGAGCAGGGTGATGCGGCCAACAGTCCAGCTCGCCATCGGCTCGCGTGTCATCATCGCCCACTTGTAGGGTGTCGCTATCGACTTGATCAGTGTTTGCACATCGGCATGCCAGTTGGCAAAGTCGCGCAGGCATTCATCAACCGAGCCCTTCTCGTGCCATGACTCCACCTTCCAGTCGCTACGTTCAACTGCGCCGACAAAGTTCACCAGTCCGTCGCTCGACAGCGGGTAATGAATCACATGTGAGCCGGGGCCTATCCAGTTGACGCCCCTCGCATCGCGCAGGTGGGCGGGCAGCTGCGCCATGGGGATGAGGCCGCGCCAGGCCACAAGGCCTGAAAACCCCGGTTTGTCGTTGCCAAAGAGCTGCGCGCGGATAGCCGAGTGAACACCGTCCGCACCCACGACTACATCACCGGTGAAGCTGCGGCCGTCGGTCGTCGTGACGGTCGCCCCTTCGCCGTCCGCCACGCAGGAGGCGACTTTTGCATTCAGCGTGATGGCACCCGGTGAATGGCGATTCACTGCATCCAGCAAGGTGGCGTGCAGGTGCGCGCGATGAATGGTGAGGTAGGGGTAACCGTATTTTTCACGGCACATGGGGCCAAGGTCAAAGAGCTTCCACTTCTGCCCGGTGTTCCAGAGGCGAACTTCCTTGCTGACCGGCTCTGACGCCCTGGCCACCATCTCACCACCCAGACCCAACTCAAAAAGCGCGCGTGTGCAATTCGGGCTGAGCTGCACGCCTGCACCGACTTCAAGCAGCGCCGATGCCTGCTCCAGCACCTGCACCTTGTGCCCTGTGCGTAGCAGCGACAAGGCCGCCGTCAGACCGCCAATACCGGCGCCAACAATCACGATATCCATGGATCCCATCCTCTTGTCTCTGTTGTCTCTCTGGCATCAAAGTTGTCATTACACAGTGCAAGCCGCGCCGGGTAAAACAAATTGATGCTGTGACTTGACAAGCAAGATCTATGAATCGGCTTGAACCCGCGTGTTTTCCTGCATGGACGGCTAGAACCCCGCCCCCTATGATCGGCCTTTCTTTCTATTGCACGGGCGTTCTTCATGAACCTGAATCTGCGTCAGCTCAAGGCCTTTATCGGCGTCGCGGAAACCGGCAACTTCACCAAGACCGCGCAAAAGGTTCACCTGACGCAGGCGGCACTCAGTGCGACCATTCGCGAGCTTGAAGGCCAGCTTCGCAGCAGGCTGTTCGAGCGAACCACACGCAACGTCGTGCTGACCGATGCGGGCCGCGATTTTTTACCAACAGCCATGGCGGTGGTGCGCGACCTGGAGGCAGCCAGCGCAAGGCTGGGCGCGCTGGAGCGGACGGGTGTGGCGCAGCTCAGGCTGGGGTTCACACCCATGGTGGCCGCGCACGTCGTGCCAGAAGTCCTGGAGAAATTCCAGCTGGCCTGCCCGGACGTACGGCTTGACGTGATCGACGACGCCCCGCAAACCTTGTTGGGGCTGGTCGACAGCGGCGAAATCGATGCTGCCTTCGGCGCCTTCTTCCAGCGCGCATCGGGCATACGGCAAACGGCGATGTTTCCGTCCAAGCTCATCGCGGCCTGGTCACCCAAACTCATGAAGTCGCGGGCCACACTGGGCTGGTCCGACTTGCCGGCGTATCCGGTGGTGGCATTGACGGAGGCAAGTCCGGTGCAGCAACTCGTCAACGCGACGACCAAAAAGGAAGGCCTGGACCTCCGCGTGCGCATGGCCGTCAACAATCTGGAAACCGCCATTGCCATGGCTGGCAAGGGCTTCGGCGTGGCGGTCATACCGTCTTTCGCTGCAGCGGCCTGCAAACGATATGCCGCGCATACGGCAGACATCACACCACTGGTGCAATTTGATTTTTACCGCATCAGCAAGATCGGGCGTGACATTGGCCCTGCCCTGGAGGTCTTCTCGAAAGAGCTGACCCTGGCTGCCGGACCCAGGTAGCCTAGTTAGTCGTCGGATGTCGCGCGGCTGGCGCAATCGTGCCCCGGCACTCACCAAACCCCAGGCTTTTGAAACCTTCGCGCCTCGCGTAGGCACGCAGGATGATTTCGTCGCCGTCTTCAAGCCAGCACCGGCTGATGCCATCCTGCAATTCCACCGGCTTTTTTCCCGCTTCGGTGATCTCGGTCATGCACGCGCGTGACTCGTCAGACTCGCCCGAGATGGTCCCGCTGCCGATGAAGTCGCCGGCCAGGATGTTGCAGCCGTTGCTGGTGTGATGTGCCACCATTTGTGCAAACGTCCAGCTGAGGTTCTGCACACTGCTGCGGCTCAGGCGCACGGCGTCCTTCACGCCTTCGGGGTGCAAATGAATCCATGCCTCCACATCGACCTGCAGGCCACCAAAGCGCCGGTTGTGGCTGGAGTCCAGATGCGGCAACAGCGGTGGGGCATCAGCAGAGGGCAGTGGTGCAGCAATCTGAAAGGGCGCCAGCGCCTCCGAAGTCACCACCCAGGGCGAGACAGATGTATGGAAGTTTTTGCCGAGAAACGGCCCCAGCACCTGCTCCCACCACTGGATGTCCTTGGCCGACCAGTCGTTGAGCAGGGAATAGCCGAAGATCTGCGCCTGCGCCTCGTCCATGGCGAGTGGCATGCCCAGCGGGTTTCCGCCGCGAAGATAAGCGCCCAGCTCCAGTTCAAAGTCCATCGCCTTCACGGGCCCGAAAACCACCTGACCCTCCGTGTTTTTATATTGGCCGTTTGGCCGGATGACATGCTGACCACTGATGCGTATCGACGAGGTACGGCCGTGGTAAGCCACCGGCAGACTCAGGAAGGCGGGCGGGAGCGGGTCCTTCAGGCCCTTGAATTTTCCGTGCCGCTCGGTGTGATGGCGCGAGGTGAGAAAGTCCGTGTAGCCGTTGATGTGCGCTGGTACGACCATGGCTGCGCCTTCGCGTGGCAGCAGGGCGTGTTTCTGAATTGCCTCACGCAGGTGGCTGTTGGCGGGGTCGTCTCTCAAGAGCGCAAATACCTTTCGCCTCAGAAGCCGCGACTCGTCCGCCGGCAGGGCCATCAGCGCATTGAGCCGGGGCTGCAGGCAGGCCGCATGAAGACCGGATGGCAGCTCTTTCAGCAGGCCGGACTCTGCCGCCGCCTGCAAATTGAGGATGCTGTCGCCAATGGCGACACCGCATACGTGGTGCCCCTCGGCTTCAACTGCACCCAGTGGCAGGTTTTGCAGCGGAAAGTCGGTTTCTACGGTGTTGGCTGATGCGACCCAGCTGTTGCTTGCGGGGTCGTGTGTTTCATCAATGATGGGCGGCTGCATCCCTTGCCGTCAGTCCGCTTTGGCGCCGGATTTCGCCACCACTTCTGCCCATTTTTTGCTTTCTTCCTGGATCAGCCGCGTGAACTCCGCAGGCGAGCTGCCTTGCGCTTCGGCCCCCAGGCTTTTGAGCTGCGCCTCCACATCGGCCTCTTTGAGCGCTTTCACGATTTCCCGGTTCAGCCGGTCGATGACGGCTTGTGGTGTGCCGGCCGGCGCCACAATGCCACTCCAGAAGTCAGCGGTGATGGGCGTGAACCCGGCCTCTTTTGTGGTCGGCAGTTCGGGCATGAAGCCCGTCCGCTTGTCGCTGATCACCGCAATCGCCTTGAGCCTGCCCGCCTTGACAAAGGCCGACGTGGTGCCTATCGCGTCAATGGTGAACTGGGTCTCGCCGCTGACCACCGCATTGATGGCGGGTGCACCACCCTTGTAAGGGATGTGTGTGGCCTTGATGCCCAGCGAGTTGATCAGCAGCTCGGCAGAAAGATGCCCCACGGACCCATTGCCGGCGGACGAATACGACAGGCCGTTGGGTACCTTCTTCGCGTACTCCACAAATTCCTTGAGGTTGTTGATGGGCAGCGCGCCGTGAATCACCACAATTTGCGGGCCGCGTGCCACCAGGCCCACGGGTTCAAAAGCCTTTGCAGCGTCATAGCCGAGTTTGGGATACAACGCAGGGTTCACAGACAGCGTGCTGCTGCTGCCATAAAGCAGCGTGTAGCCGTCGGCAGGTGCACGCGCCACTTCGGCCGAACCCACCGCGCCGCCCGCACCGGGTTTGTTGTCGATCACCACCGGCTGGCCCAGCGTTTCGGACAGCTTGCGCGCGATCAGCCGTGCGGCAATGTCTGTGGGACCTGCAGGCGCAAAAGGCACGACCAGGCGAATCGGCTTGTTGGGGTAGGCGCCACCTGACTGCGCTGCGGCAATGCCCATAGCCGTGAGGGATAGCAGGGCGACCACCGCCCGGCGTTTGTACAAATGTGTCATGTCTCGTACTTTCTATTTTTTCTGCTGGCGTTGATATGCCTCTGCCGCAGCTGGCTCATTGTGGTCGTTTGGCGGACCCGGCAGAAGCGCATATTTTTGATGAACTGACAAAATTAATTTGTCAGTCCCCAGCATTGCGTGAAAGTACGAGGAAGTCAGATAGGAAGTACGACAGGTTTCCCTTGATGGAGTTCCTGTGATCAGCCCGCCTTCAGGCTCGCCATGTCGATGACAAAGCGGTATTTCACATCGCTTTTGAGCATGCGCTCATAGGCAGCATCGATCCCGTCAATGTTGATGGCTTCAATGTCCGAGACGATGCCGTGCTTCGCGCAGAAATCCAGCATCTCCTGTGTTTCGCGTATGCCGCCTATCAGTGATCCTGCCAGGCGGCGGCGCTTCATGATGAGGTTGAACACGCCCGGCGAGGGATGCGGGCTGGCAGGCGCACCCACCAGCGTCATGGTGCCGTCGAGCTTGAGCAGCACCAGGAAGGCATCGAGGTTGTGCGGCGCAGCCACGGTGTTGAGGATGAAGTCAAAACTGCCGGCATGCGCGGCCATCTCGTCTTCATTTTTCGAGATGACGACTTCCTTTGCGCCCATGCGCAAGGCGTCTTCACGCTTGTCGCCCGAGGTGGTGAACAGCACGACATGCGCGCCCATGGCAGCGGCGATCTTCACGCCCATGTGGCCCAGCCCGCCCAGGCCGACAATGCCGACCTTGTGGCCGGGGCCGACCTTCCACTGCATCAGCGGCGAATAGGTGGTGATGCCGGCGCACAGCAGCGGCGCCACGGCGGCAAGGTCTTTTTCGTCATGCGACACGCGCAGCACAAACGATTCGCGCACCACCAGCTTGTCTGAATAGCCGCCGTAGGTGTTGGCGCCCGTGCCCTGCTCGGGGCCGTTGTAGGTGCCGGTAAAACCGTTGTCGCAATATTGCTCAAGCCCGTCAGCGCAGGGTTTGCAGTGCTGGCAGCTGTCGACCATGCAGCCCACGCCGACGATGTCGCCAGGCTTGAATTTGGTCACCAGATTACCGACGGCCGTGACGCGGCCGACGATTTCGTGGCCCGGCACGGCGGGGAAATTGATGCCGCCCCATTCGCCGCGCGCGGTGTGCAGGTCGGAATGGCAGACGCCGCAGTGAAGGATGTCCATCGCCACATCCAGCGGGCCGGTGTCGCGGCGCTCGAAGGTGTAGGGAGCGAGGGGAGAAGTTGCGGATTGGGCCGCGTAACCATGAGCTTGTGGCATGTAGGCGTCTTTGGGTGGGGAAGGGCTGAAAATAGCAGAAAAACCCATCCTAGGCGGTTTGTGTGTCCTGCGTCTGTCAGACAGGCAGCCGCATCGTGCTGTGCAGGGTTACTGTGCCGTGCGAGGATGCAAAAATGTGCCACGAAGGCACCAGCGTCGGCCTGCCCAAATCCATTGGCAAGGGCACGGTGTCGCTGGAGGACTTGACCACGCCGATGCGATTTTCTCGATAGGCCACAACGCGGGCACCCACCATCCGCGCATGATGACCACGCTGCGTGAGGTCTCCAAACGCGGTGCATCCATCGTCGTGTTCAACCCCTTGAAAGAGCGTGCCCTGGAGCGCTTCGCCTCGCCGCAGCATGCGGTCGAGGTGGCGACCTTCAGTTCAACGCCGATTGCCAGCGACTATTTGCAGCTGAAGGTGGGCGGTGATGCTGCGGCGCTGAAGGGTGTGATGAAGGGCGTGCTGACACTCGACGCTGCCGACATCGCAAAAGGCGGCCAGTGTACGCTGGATCGCGTCTTTATCGCCGTGCACACCAACGGCATTGAGGCGCTCGTGGCCGATCTCGACGCGACGTCTTGGGACGACATTGAGCGTGTCCCGGGGCTGCCCTGTGCTGCGCTTGAGCAGGCCGCCGATATTTATTGCAAGGCCAAGTCGGTCATCGTCTGCTACGGCATGGGCATCACCCGGCACACACAGGGTACGGGCAATGTGCAGCTCATCAGTAGTCTGCTTTTGCTGCGCGGCAACTAAGGCCGGCCGGGCGCCGGCATCTGCCCCTTGCGCGGCCATTCGAATGTGCAGGGTGACCGCACCGTGGGCATTGATGAGAAGGCGCCCGCAGCATTGCTCGAAGGCATCAAGCGCGTGTTTGGGTTTGACTCACCCCCGCGCACGGCCACGGTGTGATTGAGTCCCTGCAGGCCATGGCGGGGGGCAAGTCCACCGTCATGGTGGCCCTTGGTGGCAACCTCGCCGTTGCCATGCCAGACCCGCAGCGCTGCTTTGAAGCGGTGCGCAAGCTGGACCTGGCCGTGCACATCGCCACAAAACCCAACCGCTCGCACCTGCTGCTCGTAAAACACAACATCCTGCTGCCCTGCCTGGGCCGCACCGAGCTTGACATGCAGGCCGGCGGCGCGCAGCCGGTAACGGTTGAAGATTCGATGTCCATGGTGCATGCGTCCAAAGGCGGCCTGCCGCCGCCGTCAGAACATGTGCGTTCGGAGCCCGCCATCGTTGCCGGTCTGGCCAAAGCCGTGCTGGGTGATCGCTTCGCGGGCGCCTACTACCCCGAGGCGAATGTGCTGATTTCGCTGGCGCACCATGATGCCCGCAGCGGTACGCCCGCGTACGAGTTAGCCGGTTCGCGTGAAACGCCTGTTTCCGAAGTGATCCTGCGTAGCAGCTTGCCGTGCGGGGATGGGTGGTTGTTTGTCCGTTTTGCCCTGTTTTGGTGCGTTTTCTAGCCAAAAAATATTTGTCAAATATTTGGCAAAAACCTGTCAACCGCCATGGGTAACGACTCGTTACACAGTCACCTTCCATTCCGGGAGGGCCTTTTCAAAAAAAGTTAAAACACTTCCTCCCCAGGCGTCAAATGAACAAAATCCTCGCTTCCCTGATCTCTACCCTGTTTGTGGCTTCCGCAGCCATCGCCCAGGCTCCTGCTGCTGCACCAGCAGCTTCGGCTCCTTCCAAGGCTGCTGCCGTCAAGGCTGAAGTCAAGGCCGACGCAAAAGCCGTCTCCACCGAAGTCAAGGCCGACGCAAAAGCCGCTAAAAAAGCTGTCGTGAGCAAGGCCAAGTACACCCAGGCTGAACTCGATGCCATGTGGACCAAGCACATTGCAGAGCGCAAGGCTCGCAAGGCAGCCAAGGCTGAAAAAGCTGCTGCTGACAAGAAGGCCAAGGCAGAAGCCGCAGCCACCAAGAAAGCTGAAGCTGCCGCAAAGAAAGCTGCTGCAAAGCCAGCCGCTGAAGCCAAGCCAATGGCTGCTGCTTCCGCCGCTGCAAAGCCAGCAGTTGCTGCTTCCGCTGCCAAGTAATTCTTGCTTCGCCATTAAAAAGCCCGCCTTTTGTGCGGGCTTTTTTGTGGGCGCCCGCAACATCGGCGCTCGCGGCCTTCACAGGGAATCTAACCCTCCCACCAGACCGCAGAGCCCGCTGGTTCGCAAGCAGTGCTCCAGTTTGTCTGTCTGGCAAATTCAGGCATATGCTGAGACATATGCCTGAATTGGACGTCTCAAATGCCGCTTTGATGCCTGTAAACGGCTAAAAACAACCCCAAAAATCGATTTTCAGGTATTAAATTGGCTTCAAAGCCAATGGATATGTGCGTGAGTAGCTATTAATTTCATAGCGAAATTGCCACCTGCTGCTGCGCAGGTCCGGCTGGCCGGGGCGCTGGTCGTCGCCTGCGCGCTGACGCCACCCGACCTGCGCCGCCAGGCCCGCGGCCAGTGCCTTCTGCACGTCTTCAGGTGCTCCCATCGATGGCCTCGGCCTCGGCACGCACCCACTCGGCAATCGCCACATTCTGCTCAAACAGCGAATACCTCGCGTTCTCGCCATAGTCGGGCATGTCGATCATGTCGGTGGTGATGTAGTTCAGCACGCTGTCGGGCTTGGCCGCGTGCAGGCGCAGCGCGCGGCGCACCACTTCCTTGCAGGGCTCGACGCGGTAGGCGTGCCAGTCTGAATGCCACTCGCCGGGGCGGGGCTTGACGAAAGGGTACTGGCAGGCGCGGCCCCAAGAGCCTGTCTCAGGGTTCAGCGCCCATTTGTTTCTTGGGCCGTTCGGAGAAGCAGGGCGGACCTGCAGCCACCTGGTCATGTTCATGGCCAGCCACTGGTCGATGACGTTGCCAGGCTCATACGGGTCAATGGCGAAGACGCCTGCCTCGACATCGGCCGTGATGCCGCTGGCGTCCATCTCTTCCGTGTTATCTATCTTCAAAAGAACATGGCTGTGGTCGAGCACAAAATTGAAAGGCACGCCTTTCGCCCTGACGGCATGGGCCACGCGCCCGACGCGCCTGAAGTCTTCAGACCACATGTTGATGTGTACTTCAAAGCCGATGCCGACGCCGGTGCGCCCGGACGCTTCGAAGGCCTGGAGATAAGCGCTGACAACCTCGTCATCCGTGATTGCGCGGCCGTTGGCATCGCGCGCAAAGAGCAGCACGTTGTGAAACTCGCCACCCGCATTTTTGGCGATTCGCAGGTTGGCTTCGAGTGCATCAAAATTGCCGCCAAGCCGGTACATGCCCAGGCCGGTACGAATCGGTATGCCGTACTTGTTGGCCGCGTTGATGTACTGGCTTTCTTCACCTGGCTGCGGCAGGCGGTCAAAGTGGTCGTACACCCCGGCGTCACGCACCATGCTGAACATGGTGTCGATGTCGGGCACGACGTCATGGCTCACACCACGGCCGCTGCAGCCCAGCGATATGTTTCTCAAAGCTGTTGTCATTTGCCGTAGCTCTGCTGAAACTTCATTTCAAAATGCCTGGCAACCGTGGTGGGTGCATGGCGCGGCGGGTTGGTCTCGTCGTGGCACGAAGGCAGGCACTCCAGCGCCATGTCCGGGTCGCCTGACAGGAAGAACGGAATCGAATAGCGCTCGCGGCCTGACGAGTTGATGACGCGGTGCAGGGTGGAGCGATAGCGGTCGTTGGTCCAGCAGCCCATCATGTCGCCGAGGTTCACGACAAAGGTGCCGGGCACGGGTGGTGCATCCACCCATGATTTTGTCGGCTCGTTCCAGACCTGCAGGCCGCCCACATCGTCCTGGTAGAGCACGGTGATGCCGCCGAAATCGGTGTGCTCACCGCAGCCCTTTTCGCCGGGCAGCGGGTTGCCGGGTTGCGGCGGGTAATGCAGCAGGCGAACGATGGCCATGGGCCCTTCGCAGAATTTGTCAAAGTGCGTCTCGGGCAGCAGCAGCGACAGCGCGAGGCCGCGCATCAACACCACACACAGCTCACGCATGGCATCGTGATAGCGCTGCAGGATCTGCTCAAACCCGGCAGGCTGCGCGGGGATGCGGTTGGGCCCGAGGCTGAAGACGCCAGCCTGCACGCGTGGGTCAGACTCGGGAATGTCGACCCCAAAAAAGAAGCCTTCCTTCACGTCCGGCGGGGCGCCGGGTTCGAGCGTCTGGCCCTTGAGTTCGTCATAACCCCGGTTGCACTTCGACGCGTCCTTGCTGGTCTGCATCTTGACCTCAAGGTCGAGTGCAAAAAACTCGCGTGCCACGCGTGTGGCGTCGGCTATGACCTGCTGCGCAATACCGTGGTCAGACACATAAAAGAACCCCTTGTCTTCGCACGCCCGTCGCAGTGCGGCCACCGCTTCTTCACGCTCCCAGGCGTTGTTTGACGAAAGTTTTGCCGCATTGATGATGGGCAGATCCCGTGTCTGAATGCTTGTATTTGTCTCGCTCATGACTTGCTGGTGTTTGTTCTGGGATTGACGTATCAATTACGGAAAGACTTTCAGCTCGGCCTTCGAGGGCAGAAAGCTGGCATCAAAAATTTTGCCGGGATCGATGCGGGTTTTGGTGTTGAAGGAGTCGCTGACCTGTGTGGCCATCAGGGCAAGGCGCGGCGGCGAAACCTGGCCAAAGCCTTCGGTGCGGGCGTCCTTGCTCATCAGGGTCTGGTTGACGAGGTCCCTGAGTTTGGCGAGCTCAAGCGCTTCGTTGACGAGGGGCTCGCGCGCCTTTAAATACCGTGCAGCTTCAGCCGGGTTGGCGATGGTGTCGCGGTAGGCCCTGGCCATGGCCCGCAGGAAGGCCTTGACGGCGGCGGGGTTCTTTTTGGCGAACTCTTCATTGGCGATGATGGCGTTGCCGTAGAGTTTGACGCCGAAGTCTGCATACGTCAGGGTGACGAGTTCTTCGGGTTTGACGCCGCGTGCAAAAAGGCTGAGCGGGCTGTAAAAGGTAAAGCCTGAGATCGCGTCGATGTCACCGCGCACCAGCATGGCTTCGCGCAAAGTGGGGTCCATGGCGGTCCAGGTGACCGAGGTGAGATCAATGCCATTGGCTTTGGCGAAGATGGGGAAAGCGCGCCTGGCTGCGTCAAACACCGGCGCGCCGAGTTTTTTTCCGGCGAGATCCGAAGGCTTGCGGATGCCCGATTTTTTCAGCGCAAAGATGGCGGCAGGTGTGTTGTTGTAGACCATCATCACGCCGACGGGTTTTTGCGGGGAGTCGGGGTTGTTGCCCACAAATTCCATGACGGAGGTCAGGTCCGAAAAACCCATGTCATAGGTGCCGGCTGCCACGCGTGACGCAGAAATGCCGGAGCCGCTGCCGGCATCAACCGTGACCTTGAGCTTTTCTGCATCAAAGTAACCCTTGCCAAGCGCGAGCAGAAACGGCGCGGCGGGCGCCTCATAACGCCAGTCGAGCATGAACCTTATTTTTGTCTCCTGGGCAAGTGCTGGCTGCAGGCCCGCAGCCAGCGCAAGGCCCAGCGGCAGGAATTTAAAAAATCTGGTGAACGTGATCATCTGGTTTCCCTTCAGTTTGGCGATTTTGAATAAGTCCAACTTTTGATACATAATGGTCTCAAAAATTAGACAATACGGAAGGCAGCAAACATGCCAGCTGCAAAGAACCATTTCAGTGCGCTGACCCGCCGGCAACCTTGAGGCACCCAAGCCATGACATCTTTTCCAGCCAATCCGGCGATAGATTTCGAAGAGCTTGGTGCGCGGCTGCGCGCTTTCAGGCTGGGCTCCAACCACAAGGCTGACGAGATCGCAGACATGCTGGGTATCTCGCGCGCAGCGGTGTACCGCATGGAAAAGGGCGAGATATCAAAAATTGAAACGCTGGAAAAGCTGGCTGGCATTCTTGAGTCGTCGTTGCCTTCGCTGATGGGCGTGGGCACCGAGTACTACAGCTCTGCGGTCGCCTACATAGAGCGCATGCGCCAGCTGGAGCACGGCACCAAAAGAATCCTGGCGCACTTTGACCCGATCTCCATCCTGCTGGTGTCGGACGACTTTGTGGGCTACCTTGAAAAAATGCTGCGTGAGAGCAGCAACGGGCCGACGGATGGCGACATCAAGCTGCTGGTGGACTTGTTGCGCGACCGCAGAAAGACCTACTCATCAAGGCCCGCACCCATCGTCAGCCTGATAGGACTCAGGGAACTTGAACGCATGGTGCATTTCGGTTTCGTAGGCCGGATGGATCTGCCGGATGACGTCAGGCGTGAACGAATCAAGGCAGCATGTGGCGAGGTTGAGCGCATCGCCAGCATCATGGAAAAAGAGTCCAGCGACATCCAGGTCGGTGTGGTGGACGAAACCATGCCGAGCTCCACATTCCAGGTGTTTGAAAAGCCTGCAGGCTCTTACCTGGCGATCAGCCCCTTCAAGTTTGCGGAGTTTCCGAATATCACGACCGGTATCGCCTCAGTGACCTCGGCACCTGAAGCCATTTCGCTCTACACCAACATGGTGTCAGCCCTTTGGCGGCGCTCTTACAAGGGCCGCAATGGCGCGACGGTGCTGCGCAAGATGGTGCGTGATGCCATGAAGGCGGCAAGCGCCTGAGCCCTTCAGCCGGAGCCGGGACCTGGTCATCCCCCTCCTGCATACGCCACCCGGCGTATTCCCCAATCCTTCCCCGCTCCCCAGAATCGGATCATCGTTGCCACAAAGCCCTGGTAATTGCCAAAGGCTTTTGGGCAACGACCCTAACTACCTACCGGAGAAGCACACATGCAACGTCGACAAACACTCAAGGCGATCACCGCCGCCGCCGCAGTGGCAGGCCTGGGCGCCGCACCCGCCGCATTTGCACAGGCTGGCGGCACGATCAAGGTTGGCATTTTGCACAGCCTGTCGGGCACCATGGCCATTTCTGAAACCACGCTGAAAGACACCGTGCTGATGGCGATCGAAGAGATCAATGCCAAGGGCGGCGTGCTGGGCAAGAAGCTTGAGCCTGTGGTCGTCGACCCGGCTTCCAACTGGCCCCTGTTTGCTGAAAAGACCAAGCAGCTGCTCGGCCAGGACAAGGTCTCCGTGATTTTCGGCTGCTGGACCTCGGTGTCCCGCAAGTCGGTCTTGCCGGTGGTTGAAGAAATGAACGGCCTGCTGTTCTACCCCGTGCAGTACGAAGGTGAAGAGCTGTCAAAGAACGTGTTCTACACGGGTGCAGCACCCAACCAGCAGGCCATTCCCGCTGTCGATTACCTGATGAGCAAGGCCGGCGGCGGCGCCAAGCGCTGGGTCCTGCTGGGCACCGACTATGTGTACCCACGCACCACCAACAAGATCCTGCGCGCTTACCTCAAGAGCAAGGGTGTTGCCGACAAGGACATCGACGAGAAATACACCCCGTTCGGCCACAGCGACTATCAAACCATCGTCGCCGACGTCAAGAAGTTCTCGCAAGGCGGCAAGACCGCTGTGGTGTCAACCATCAACGGTGACTCCAACGTTCCGTTCTACAAGGAACTTGGCAACGCCGGCCTGAAGGCCAAGGACGTGCCGGTTGTTGCTTTCTCCGTCGGCGAAGAAGAACTGCGCGGCGTGGACACCAAACCCCTGGTCGGCCACCTGGCAGCCTGGAACTACTTCATGTCGATCAAGAGCCCGGCCAACACCGAGTTCATCAAGAAGTGGTCTGCCTACGCCAAAGCCAAGAAGCTCCCTGGCTCTGACAAGCCTTTGACCAATGACCCGATGGAAGCCACCTACATCGGCATCAACATGTGGAAGCAGGCTGTCGAAAAAGCCAAGTCCACCGATACCGACAAGGTCATCGCAGCGATGGCTGGCCAGACCTTCAATGCACCGTCGGGCATCGTCTCGAAGATGGATGAGAAAAACCATCACCTGCACAAGTCGGTCTTCATCGGCGAAATCAAGGCCGACGGCCAGTTCAATGTGGTGTGGAAGACGCCTGGCCCCGTGAAGGCCAAGCCATGGAGCCCGTTCATTGAAGGTAATGACAAGAAGCCGGACGAGCCCGTCAAGAAGTAAATCTGTCATTGCGGGCTTGACCCACAATCCATGCCTTCGGAGTCCTCGAGGGGCGCAGGCATGGATCCCGGATCAAGTCCGGGATGACTGTTTCACAGCTCCGGGCCTTATTCAACTCTGTATCCAAAGTTGATCTGGCCCGGGACTTGCAGAGTGCGCATTGCACGCGGTGCTCACCCTACAGGTTCTTTCACATGCTGCTTCGACAAACTTTCCTCATTGCCGCGCTTTTGATCGTCGGCCACGCACACGCCCTGACGCCCGCAGAGGTCAGGGGCATGACGCTGGGCGAGACCGACACGCGCATTGAAGCGCTGAACAAGGCTGCAGCGAATGCGGATGAAAAGACCGTCGCCTTCATCCAGGCCATGTCTGACGATGCGGTCAAGACAAAAGGCGACAAGGTTTTTGTCGTCAGGGATGACAAGGCTTTCGATCCCGTCTCGGGCGCGGAAACCCCGCTGCCACCCGACGCCGAAGACGTCATCAACCCCAACCTGATGCGTGGTGAGCTTGATACGGCCCTGGCCTCACTCAAGCTCTTCAGCAAGGACGAAAAAGTCCGCCGTGATGCCATCAAGACGCTGTCTGACGAGAACGACGAGGCACGCCTGCCGCTGATTGAAAAAGCCTACGCGGCCGAAGTCGTGCCCGCCCTGAAAAGCCAGCTTGAACTGGTGCGTGCCGCCATTTTTCTGGGCAGTGCCGACAAGGCCAAACGCCTGGAGGCTGCGGGCCAGCTCGCGGGCAGCAAGAATCCGGCAACAAAAACCGTTTTGCTTGAGCGCCTGACGAAGGAAACCGATGCCGACGTCAAGGTGGCGCTACAAGCGGCTTTGGCCAAGGTGGATGCATCACTTGAATGGGGCAACCGGCTGGGCGCGATTTTCAGCGGCATCAGCCTGGGCAGCATTTTGTTGCTCGTTGCTCTGGGCTTGGCCATCACCTACGGCCTGATGGGCGTCATCAATATGGCGCATGGCGAGCTGATGATGATTGGCGCCTACGCCACTTATGTTGTGCAGGGGCTGTTTCAGAAATACCTGCCCGGTGCGTTTGACTGGTACTTGCTGGCCGCTGTCCCCGTCGCGTTCATGGCATCGGCCCTGATGGGCGCAGCGCTTGAGCGCAGCGTGATCCGCTTTCTGTATGGCCGGCCGCTGGAAACCCTGCTGGCCACCTGGGGTATCAGCCTGATGCTGCAGCAACTGGTGCGCTCCATCTTCGGCGCGCAGAACGTCGGTGTGGAAAACCCTGTGTGGATGAGCGGCGGCGTGCAGGTGCTGGGCAATCTGTCCTTGCCCTACAACCGTCTGGTCATCATCGGCTTTGCGATTGCAGTGCTGCTGGGCATGGCCTGGCTGATCAGCAAGACGCGACTCGGTTTGTTTGTGCGCGGCGTCACGCAGAACCGGCCGATCGCGTCCTGCATGGGCGTGAATACGGCGCGGATTGATACCTATGCGTTTGCACTCGGCTCGGGTATTGCCGGCCTTGCAGGTTGTGCGCTGAGCCAGGTGGGCAACGTGGGCCCTGACCTGGGCCAGAGTTACATCGTCGATGCCTTCATGGTGGTGGTACTGGGCGGCGTTGGGCAACTGGCCGGCACCGTGTATGCCGCGATGGGACTGGGCATTTTGAATAAATTCCTCGAAGGCTGGACGGGCGCTGTGCTGGCCAAGATTGCAGTGCTGGTGTTCA
The DNA here is from genome assembly GCA_040390295.1 of Pseudomonadota bacterium. Lineage (GTDB taxonomy): Bacteria > Pseudomonadota > Gammaproteobacteria > Burkholderiales > Burkholderiaceae_C > Polaromonas. The sequence continues at coordinate 30,754 of JAZJYR010000012.1, read as the reverse complement.
TCATCATCTTCATCCAGAAGCGGCCGCAAGGCATCTTCGCGATGAAGGGCCGATCGGCAGAGGCATGATCATGAAAAAAATAAGCTCCCCCCTGAAGCGCCTCCGGCACCTCCCCCTCAAGGGGGCGCAGCCTGTGGCCCGGCAAAGCCGGTTCCACGCCTGCCCTGGCACGAGCCCGAAACTATGACGACATTGCCTGTCTCCACAAACGTGCCTGTAGTGTTGCCAGGTAAAGGACCTTTGCTGACCCGCACCGGTTGGACCGCTTTCATGATTGCGCTCATCGTGGTGTGCGCTGTCGCGCCAGTGCTCAACCTCTGGGTACCAGAGGGCAGCATGTTCCACATGAGTACCTATGCGGTGGCGCTGCTGGGCAAGATCATGTGCTACGCCATCTGTGCGCTGGCCATGGACCTGATCTGGGGCTACACAGGCATCCTGTCGCTCGGTCACGGTGTGTTTTTTGCAATTGGCGGTTATGTGATGGGCATGTACCTCATGCGCCAGATTGGCCGCGACGGCAATTACAAAAGCGACCTGCCTGATTTCATGGTCTTTCTCGACTGGAAGACGCTGCCATGGCACTGGACCTTCAGCGACAGCTTTATTGCCACGCTGCTGCTCATCGTGCTGGTACCGGGTCTTGTGGCCTTCGTGTTTGGCTACTTTGCGTTTCGCTCGCGCATCAAGGGTGTCTACTTCTCGATCATCACGCAGGCCATGACTTTTGCGGCCATGCTGCTGTTCTTCCGCAATGAAACCGGCTTTGGCGGCAATAACGGCTTTACCGATTTCAAGCGCATCCTGAATATCCCCATCGCCACACCCTCCATGCGCATGACGCTGTTTGTCATGACCGGGCTGACGCTGCTGGGTTTCTTTCTCTTTGCCAAATGGCTGGTTGGCAGCAAGTTTGGCCGCGTGCTGCAGGCCATTCGTGATGCAGAAACGCGGGTCATGTTCTCTGGCTACAACCCGCTGGGCTACAAGCTGACGATCTGGGTGATTTCTGCCGTGATGTGCGGTGTGGCAGGTGCCCTGTATGTGCCGCAGGTCGGCATCATCAACCCCGGTGAAATGAGCCCGGCCAACTCGATTGAAATCGCCATCTGGGCAGCCGTCGGTGGCCGTGCCAGCCTGATCGGCCCCATCGTGGGTGCTTTCATCGTCAACGGCGCCAAGAGCTGGCTGACCGTGGCTTACCCCGAGTTCTGGCTTTACTTTCTCGGGGCCTTGTTTATCTGCGTGACGCTCTTTCTGCCCAACGGGGTGGTTGGCCTGGTGAAGAAGCTACGCAAGGGAGGTGAGCAATGACTCCCGATCTGCTTGAGCAGGGCGCTCAAAGAATCCAGGAGCGATTTGCCGCAATTGAAGCTGCGAAGAGCAACACCGAATCTGGTGGCCGAAGCGCCAGCAACAGCCGTGTTGCAACGCCAGGTGAGGTGGACGTTACCCATGGCCGCATCCTGTATCTTGAAGATGTGAGCGTCAGCTTCGATGGCTTCAAGGCCATCAACAAGCTGTCACTTGACATTGCACCGGGAGAGTTGCGCTGCATCATCGGTCCCAATGGTGCGGGCAAAACCACCATGATGGACATCATCACCGGCAAGACCCGGCCTGATGAAGGCACCGTCTATTTCGGCAGCACGATTGACCTGCTGCGCCACAAGGAGGCCGAGATTGCGCAACTGGGCATAGGCCGCAAGTTCCAGAAGCCGACGGTCTTTGAGCACCTGACGGTATTTGAAAACCTGGAGCTGGCACTGAAGACCAACAAGGGTGTGAAGTCATCCATGTTCTTCAGGCTTGATTCGGCGCAGAGTGACAGGCTCGCGGAGATTCTGGTGACCATTCATCTGGCTGATAGCGTGAACCGCATGGCGGGTAACCTCAGCCACGGACAAAAACAGTGGCTGGAGATCGGCATGCTGCTGATGCAGGACCCCAAACTGTTGCTGCTGGATGAGCCCGTTGCCGGCATGACCGATGAAGAAACTGCGCGTACGGCTGAACTGTTCCTGACCCTCAAGGGCAAACATTCACTCATGGTTGTGGAGCACGACATGAGTTTTATCCGTACGATTTCAGAAATTGTCACCGTGCTGTGCGATGGATCTGTTCTGGCGCAGGGCACGCTGGATCAGGTTCAGGCTGATGAACGTGTCATTGAAGTCTATTTGGGCAGATGAAGACGCCCCCCGATGCGGCTTTGCCGCCTCCCCCCGCTGGGGGGCGACCCCTGTGGCCCGGCGGAGCCGGTTCCACGCGGTCACTGGCCTAGGAGAAACCTGCGGATGCTAACTGTCAAGAACGTCAATCAATACTACGGTGGCTCCCACATCCTTCGCGATGTGAGCATGGAGTCGAATCTGGGCAAGGTCACTGTTCTACTCGGCCGCAACGGCGTCGGCAAGACCACCTTGCTCAAGTCCCTGATGGGGCTGGTGCCTATCAAGACGGGCACTATCGAATTCGATGGCAAACAGATTCAGGCCTCAACCCCCTATGAGCGCGCCCGCGCTGGCATAGGCTTTGTGCCACAGGGCCGCGAAATATTTGCCCGGCTCACGGTAGAAGAAAACCTGCGAATGGGCCTGGCCTATAAAAGTGCCAGCACACCGATACCTGCGGAGTTGTATGAGTTGTTCCCTGTGCTCAAGCAAATGCTGAACCGCCGCGGTGGCGATTTGTCGGGTGGGCAGCAACAGCAACTCGCGATTGCACGTGCGCTGGCAGCAAAACCGAAGATGCTGATTCTTGATGAGCCGACCGAGGGCATACAGCCCAGCATCATCAAGGACATAGGGCGCGTGATCCGCATGCTGGCAGATCGTGGCGACATGGCCATCCTGCTCGTCGAGCAGTATTACGACTTCGCGCAGGAGCTGGCCGACGATTACCTCGTCATGGAGCGTGGTGAATTCATCGCACGCGGCCAGGGCAAGGACATGGAAGCCAACGGCGTCCGTCAGCTAGTCGCCATCTAACCAAATTCCCCGAACTGCGAGGGCGTCGTGCAACCGGCTTGGCCGGGGCACAGACGCCGCCCCCTGCAAGGGGGGAATGGGCTACACGAAGTGAGACCAGACGGGGGTGTGCAATAAAAAAGCCGCCCGGATGGTCCAGGCGGCCCTACTGCATAGCTCCATCTGGGGCGTTCATCACACCCGCAAGCGAAGTTTTAAGCAGAGGTGGGTGATTACTGCGGTGCAGGAATCACAACAATGGCATCGGTACGGGTTTGCGGCTTGATAACCACGTTGGTGGAATCTGCAGGCAGCACGACGGTTTCGACTTCACGGATCACACCGCCACCGGCAACGCTACCCTGGGTGCTGCCGTAGCCCACGATGCGTGCTTCGCAGGCGACCTTGTCTTCGCCCATGAGGGCATTGCAGCGCTGCATGGCATTGGCGTTGAACTGTGCGCCGGCGTTGTCCAGCTTGCCCGCGCGCTTGTCGGCGTTGGCATTGCGAACTTCGCGCAGGCAGGTTTCACGGTCCTGTTGGGTACGGCCCGAGTTACAGGCTGCGGCCTCGCTCTGGGCATTACCTGTAGCGTCAATGCCGGTGGTGCCCGAGGCGACCTGGGCGGTAGCCGCTGTCATGGCCAGCGCGGCGGTAAAAACAAAACCTGCGACGCCTTTGGCGAGGGTATTGAACTTGAATTGGGTAGGTGCATTCATCATTGACTCCTTGGTTAGTCCGTTTGTGGACCTGTGAATGCAATGTAGGTTGCGGCTCTTCCCTGACGTGACAGCCAATGCGACAGCCGGGCCTGCCTGTGCGCCCGTATGTCTGTAGGAATTGGCTTAGTGGTGGCATGAGGTTGGACGTGAGGTGGTCAGGTTGACCAGATGCGTGGGCTGGAAGCGTGCAGCGCCCAGAGGTGCGCGCGCCAGGCCAGCCAGAGCTGCCTGAGAAGGCTCATGGCGGGCTCTACCACCGGAGAAAGCACGCGAACAAGGACGATCTGGCCATCCGGGCTGGTTGCGCCTGCAGTTGCACGCAGCGGGTGTGCCTCAATGACTTCCCTTGCGATGTCCAGCGCCGACTGGCGGCGGTGGCGGTCCAGCTTGCTGCCCGCCGCAAAGAAAAGGGTGGCGATGCAGCAATGCCCGGCCATGCCCAGTGGTCCGTTCATCAAAAGTGTGTCTGCCGCCCTGATGTGGGCGCTCTCCAGCCAGACACCAGGTACTTCAATGCGTTGGCGAAAACTGCCTTTGTCGAAAAATTTCCCTGCAGCCGGCAAACCAAGCGCCGTCACGTCCCAGCCCAGCAGCTCTGCGCCCGGTGCCAGCGTCATGCGCAGGTGATTTTCTGCCAGGCAGTCGCTGTAGCAAAGCGCTTCCAGGGGAAGCCACTCCATGCGCGCACCGGCATCGAGGGTGATGGATGTGCGCTGTACGGCAGGCTCGCCATCTGACCTGTAAAAGCGCGTGGCGCCGGGCGTCGTGATCAGCCCGTGTGTACCGGCTTTGCCCGTCACGCCGATCTCCAGCGTGTCCCCACCTACCAGCCCACCGGGTGGGTGGACCAGCACGTTGTGGCAGATGCCGTCGCCTTCAGGGTAGAGGCTTTGCAAAATGCGAAGCGGGCCGGTGTGCTTGTGGCGAGCCACACACCGGCCGTTTTCAAGGCTGTAATCGAGGTCGAGTTGGGCGTGCCAGGGCATGCGTCGAGTTTAAGCGGCGCGCCCGCTGGGCTGGCCGTTCAGATTTTCCAGAATCCCTTGTGGGGCTCACTCGCTTCTTCCATCATGACGGGGCCTATGCATTCAATCGAGTGGGGTGAAGCTGCAAATACATCGCGGCAGGACAACTCTGCATCACGCTGCTCGGCACGCTCACCGCGAAAGATCCGCAGGCTGACGGCGTCAATGCCGAATACCACGCGGCTGATGCCGGACCAGAAGATGGCGCCTGCGCACATCACACAGGGTTCGGCAGATGAGTACAGCGTTGCCGCCTGCAGGGTTTCGCGGCTGATCGTGCTTGATGCAAGACGTACGGCATTGGTCTCTGCGTGACCGGTGCAGTCGCCGGTTTCGCTGGTGTTGCAATACGCCTCCGTCAGCAGCTTGCCGCCTGCAGAGACGATGACGGCGCCGAAAGGCCGGTTGCCGCGCTCGCGTGCTGTATGGGCCCATGCGATGGCCTGACCCATATATCCGGCCTCGCGCTCGTCGAGCAGGGCTGTCGCCTCGTTCATGATCAGATCTTCACCATGCGATCAGCCTTTGGAGGCAACATCGACAGGTTGAAAAGTCCGTCCGCGCTGGGTCGGGATTTCAGTCCATAGACATCCACCACTTCATCGACCTGCTGCTCCAGCAGCAGCTTGCGGATATCGCCGAGGCCGTGCCCGCGCGTGTCTGTGGCGCCCACGTACTGTGACGTGACGCGCCAGCGCTCAAGCTCAACCTTCTCGTCAAGAATGGGTTCGCGCTGGCGTGTGGCTGCGATGGCAGCAGCGGGGTTGGCAAAGGTTTCGACAATCGCGCGATTGGTCGCACGCAGGAAGGCGGCAACCACTTTCGGATTTTGGGCAATCAGGTTGCTGCTGGCAAGGATGGCATTGCCGTAAAGGTTGACGCCTGCGTCAGAATATTGCAGCACTGACAGGTCCTCCGGCTTCAGGCGTGCGAATAGCGAAACGGCTGAGTCATGAAAGTAGGTTGCACCGTCAACATCGCCGCGGACGACTACGTTATCGCGTGCGCTGAAGTCGGTGGTGGACCAGTTGAACAGGTCCGGCTTGAGGCGCAGCTTGCGCGCCACCATGGGCCAACTCCTGCGTGTCGACTCAACAGCTGCAGCGGCAATCTTCTTGCCCTCAAGGCTGCGGAAGTCGTTGGTGATTCCCCTGTCCTTGCGGCCAATGATGACGAAGGGCGCGCGGTTGTAATACTGGTACACGGCCTGCACGAGTGGCGTGCCAGGGTTTTGTGCGTTGAACTCGACCAGTGAGCTGATGTCGCCAAGACCCATCTGGTATACGCCGCTGGCGATACGTGTGATGGAAGTGACGGAGCCTGCGCCGACGTCAATGCTGACGTCGAGGCCTTCGTCCCTGTAATAGCCCTTGCTTTGCGCAAGAAAGAACGGTGAGGTTTGCCCGTTGACCCGAAAGTCCAGCGTGAACTTGACGGGGGTCAGGCGTGCGGGCTGACTCCACACAGCGGGAACAGCTAGGGAAGATGCGGAAGCGAGGGATGCGAGGAATACTCGCCGTTGTACGGGACGGTTCATGTCAACTCCGGTAAGGCACTTGAAGACACCGGCGCACTGGCGTGCATGGCCGGACGGTTCAAGAGCAATTTCCGGGCGTCCCACGCTGGTGCGCGGGGGCTGAACGCTTCTGCTCTCGCAGATGAACATGCATTTCGCGTGCCAATCGTTCATGCCCATGGTCCTGCATTGGCATTTCTGGGGAGTCACCTGAATACATATAGCAGTCAGTTGTGTGCCGAAGGGTGCGTATCACGCCGAATGACTGTATTGGCCTGAAATTTGCTGGTGAGTCATTGAAGAGAGTAGAAGCGTTCAACCTGCACTGCAACGGTGCAAGTAGGAAATTGCTCTTGATTTCCACTCAAGGAGCGCTTCATGCTGACTACCCCACACGTTGTGTACGTTATTCATCGCCCTGTTTTTGCAGAGGCGCTGATATGACAATTCCCCTGATTGATTTGTCCGGCGCGCTGCTGGCTGGCGGCCGACGCAGTGAGGACGTGGCGTCGCAGCTTCGCGCAGCGGCAGAGTCAGCCGGCTTTTTCTACATCGCCAATCACGGCATGGAGCCACATGTGATCGAACGCCAGTTCGCGCTGGTGGAGCAGCTTTTTAACTTGCCGGGTGAACAGAAAGATGCGGTGTCCACCCGTCATTCCAGCTGCTCCAGGGGTTATGAAGCACTGGGTGCACAGACGCTGGACGCTGGTGCAAGACCCGATCTCAAGGAAGGCTTTTACTGCGGCATCGACTATCCGCCGGAGCACCCGTATGTGGTCAGGAAGTACCACACCTACGGCATGAACCAGTGGCCGGCGGGGCTGCCTGAACTTGCTGCAGATTCAACGGCTTACATCGGCAGCATGTGCAGGCTTGCCGTTCGCCTGATGCAACTGATGGCCCTGTCGCTGGAACTGCCCGAAGATTATTTTGACCACATGCATGGCTCGCCCATGGTGACCCTGCGTTTTCTGCGTTACCCGCCACAACCGGCCGATGCCTACGATAGGACTTTTGGTGCCGGCGCGCACACCGACTGGGGTGCCATCACCATCCTTGCGCAGGACGCGCATGGTGGGCTTGAGGTCAGCATGCCGGATGGCAACTGGGTCGCCGCGCCGCCGATTCCTGGTACGCTGGTCGTTAACCTGGGTGACATGATTCCGCGCTGGACCAATGGCCGCTATCACTCCAACCCGCACCGGGTGCGCAACACCTTCAGCGGTGTGAAGCCGCGGCACTCCATCCCGTTCTTTTACAACCCTGACCATGAGGCGCTGGTACAGCCCGTTCCCACATGCCTGCCGGCGGCGGGCCAGTCGGCTTTTGAGCCTTGCACCGTGGGCGAGCACCTGCGGGCCATGCACCTCAAAACGCATGCGTGACTGCAGGCTGTTCATCATGTCCATTTCGATTGTCATTAAAATGTCTCCCGGGAGTAGAAGCGTTCAACCAGCGCCGCAATGGTGTTGTTCGGAAATTGCTCCTGTTTTTTCCACTCAAGGAGCGCTTCAATGCTGGTAACCCAACAACCCGTACTTCGTAAATACTGGCATGCCGTCATGCCGCTGGCAGCCCTGTCTGATGGGCCAAAACCTTTCACCCTGCTGGGTGAAAACATCGTGCTGTTTCTGGATGAACAGGGAAACCCCGCCGCATTGCGTGACCGCTGCTGTCACCGCACGGCAAAGCTCTCAAAGGGCTGGTGTGTGGATGGTGAAGGCAAGGCCTGTGGCCAGGGCCGCATACAGTGCGGTTACCACGGTTGGACGTATGACCGTACCGGTCAGGTCGTGGCGATTCCACAATACGAAGCCGGCAGGGCCATCATGCCGGACTACAAAACAACCGCGTATCACTGCGTGTCGCGCTACGGCTATGCCTGGGTGGCGCTGGAAGAGCCTGTAGCCGACATTCCCGAGATCCCCGAGTTTTCAGACCCGGCTTACCGCACCATCTTCCAGTTTTACGAGCGCTGGCAGACCAGCCCGATGCGGGCGCTTGAAAACTCTTTTGACAATTCTCATTTCAGCTTTGTGCACCGCGCCACCTTTGGGGTGGCGGCGAGTCCCAAACCGAGCAAGTACGAACTTGTTGAAAACGAGCTTGGTTTTTATGCCGAGACGGTGATTGATGCGGCCAACCCCGAGCGCTACCAGCGCATCAGCGGCGTGAGCGACCACATCACGACACGCCACATGCGCAATGCCTACTTTTTGCCGTTCTCGCGGCGGCTCGATATTGAATACCCGTCAGGCATACGGCACATCATCATCAACTGCTTCACGCCGATTGATGACGGCAACATGCAGTTGTGCCAGTGGCTGTTTCGCAATGACACCGAAGCTGATTGCCCGGCGCAAATGCTGATCGACTTCGACGCCGAGATCACGCTTGAAGACAAGGACATCCTGGAGTCGACCGACCCCGATGCCGTGGTCGATTTGCGCAGGCGTGGGGTGGAGTTCTCCATGGATTCAGACCGGCCTGGTATTTTGATACGACGCAAGCTCATGGAGTTGCTGGCGAAGCACGGCGAAGCAGAGGTTCACAGATAATTTCACGGACAAATTTGCACAAAAAAAGCGGCCACCAAGGCCGCTTTTTTGCTCTGCGCATTTGCAGATTATTCGTTGTTCGTGCTGCGGTGAGCCCACTGAGTGGTGTGCTTCTCGATATAGCTGAACAGCTCATACATCACCATGGCCATGGCGCCCACCACGACGAGCCCGCTGAACGCCAGGCCCATCTGCATCGCAGAACCCGCAGAGATCAGCAGGTAGCCAATGCCCTCATTGGCCGCCGTCATCTCGGACACCGTTGTGCCCACAAACGCGAGGGTAATGGCCACCTTCAGCGAGCCATAGAAGTAAGGCATCGAACGCGGCAGGCCCACCTTGATCAGCACATCCCAGCGCTTGGCCCCCAGCACCCGCAGCACATCCTCCAGTTCAGGCTCCAGCGTCGCCAGGCCCGTGGCAATGTTCACCATGATCGGGAAGAACGAGATCAGGAAAGCGGTCAGGATGGCCGGGCCAATGCCAATGCCGAACCAGACCACCAGAATCGGCACAAAGGCCGCCTTGGGCAACGCGTTGAAGGCCGTCATCAGCGGGTAGACCGCCGCATAAGCCAGGCGGGACGAACCCACCACAAAGCCCAGCAATACGCCTACGACAATGGCAATGCCAAAGCCCGCCATGGTCACCCAGTAGGTACGCCAGGCATGGCCCAGGATGACGCCCTTGAACTCCCAGGTCTGGGTCGCAATGCGCCACGGGCTGGGAAAGATGAATTCAGAGACGTCAAAGGCTGCACAGATGAACTGCCAGAGGCCGATCACGGCCACCAGCAGCACCCAGGGCGCCCAGCTTTCGAGTTGTTTTTTGGACATATTGGTAGGTTTGAATCAGGCCGGAACAGCCGTGGTCTGACGGATGGCGCCGATGTGGCCGCGCAGCTCATGCACGATGTCGCTGAACTCCCTGGTGTAGGTCACCTCCAGTTCACGCGGACGCGGCAGCTCGATCTCGCGCTTGATCACGAAACGCCCCGGGCTCTTGCTCATCACATAGACCGTATCGGCCAGGAAGACGGATTCGCGCAGATCGTGCGTCACCAGGATGACGTTGAATTTCTGGACAGTCCAGAGGTCGCGCAGGATGCACCAGAGCTCTTCACGGGTGAAAGCGTCCAGCGCGCCAAAGGGCTCGTCGAGCAGCAGCATCTTGGGTTCATGGATCAATGCCCGGCAGATGCTGGCGCGTTGCTGCATGCCGCCCGAGAGCTGCCAGGGGAACTTGTCTTCATAACCTGCCAGGCCGACGCTTTGCAGGAGTTTTTTGGCGCGCTCTTCGTATTCTTTCTTCTTGTCGCGAAAGCTGCTGCGAAAGGGCTCGACGATCTCCAGCGGCAGCAGCACGTTTTCCAGCGTTGTGCGCCAGGGCAGCAGCGATGGCGCCTGAAAGGCCATGCCGGAGACCTTGAGCGGGCCGGTGACGTGTCTGCCGTCGATGATGATGTGGCCTTTGGAGGGCATCTTCAGCCCGGTGGCGAGCTTCATGAAGGTGGACTTGCCGCAACCCGATGGCCCGACGATGGCAATGAACTCGCCCTGGCGCACCTTCATGTCAATCGCTTCGACCGCAAATTTCTGCTGCGCGAGCAGCTCTTCGTTGTAGGCGAGCCAGACGTCTGAGAAGTCGACGAACAGCGGGGCGGCGTCAGTTTGGAGTGTCATGAAGGTGGGGCCTGAGGACTGGAGGTGCCTGAAAGAAAGTCTGCTTATTTCTTGGGCAGTACGTTGAGCTGGGCGGCGGTGGGCAGGAAGCTGCCATTCCACACGGCGTCAGGGTTGACGCGGGTCTTGGTGTTGAAGGCGTCGGACACTTCAGACGCCATCAGGGACAGGCGTGGGCCTTTGACCTGGCCAAAGCCTTCGGCGCGTGCATCGGGACTGTTGATGACGGTGTCGATGGCCAGCTTCAGGCGGCGGGTCTCGAGCGGCACGTTGATGATGCCGTCACGCTCTTTCACATAGGCAATGGCTGCAGCCGGGTCGGTGATGACGTCCTTCATGCCTTTGGTAAAGGCGAGCAGGAAGGCCTTGATGGCGGCAGGGTTCTCCTTGATGAGCTTGGGCGAGACGATGACGGCGTTGCCGTAGTGCTTCACACCGAAGTCGGCATAAGGCAGCACGACGACGTCTTCAGCCTTGACACCGCGGGCTTCGAGGTTGAGCAGCGAGGTGAAGGTAAAACCGGTGATGGCGTCGATGTCGCCCCGGGCGAGCATGGTCTCGCGCAGTGGGGGGTCCATGGCGGTCCAGGTGAAGCCGGTGATCTTGTTGGCCTTGGCAAAAATCGGGAAGGCGCGGCGGCCGGCATCAAAGACGGGGGCGCCCATCTTCTTGCCATTCAAGTCTGCGGGGGTCTTGATGCCTGACTTCTTCAGGGCCATGACCGACGCCGGGGTGTTGTTGTAGACCATCATGACGGCGACGGGCTTGTTGGGAGCGTCGGGGTTGTTGGCGTGAAATTCCATCAGGGCGGCCAGATCGGCAAAGCCCATGTCGTAGGTGCCTGAGGCAACGCGGGTGACGGCACCGCCTGAGCCATTGCCGGCATCAACCGTCACATCGAGCTTGTTGTCCTTGAAATAGCCTTTGGCCACCGGGGTCAGGAACAGCGCTGCCGGGCCTTCAAAGCGCCAGTCGAGCTGGAACTTGATGGGCGTGGTTTGCGCATGGGCTGTGGTGAGGGCTGCTGCAGCGAGAAAGGCGCCGGCAACCTTTGCGGCCATCGGCAACAGCGAGAAAGGGGAAAGGATGTTCTTGGTCATAGGAACTCTCTGGAGGTAAAGACGGAGGATTGATAAACCCGGAGGGACTGGTGATACGAAGCAAAAACAGTGCCAAAGCGCCTGATTTGGCGGGAGCAATGAGGCGGCAATTGGCGTTTGCGCCTGCTTATTTTGAGCCAAGTCAGCTTTCTGAAAATTTTTTTTGACCCCGTGAATACCCCCGAAACAAGGGGCTTTGACGAAGATCGGATGAATCTGTCACGCAAGAAGGTCCAGCAATGAGCGCGCAATGACTTTTGTCGCACGCCTGAGGTCTTCCAGTTCAAGCCTTTCGTCAGCGCGTTTTGCATGCGATGCCAGCACCGTCCGGGGCCCTGCGCCATAGATCACGCCGGGGATACCGGCTTCCGCATACAGGCGGACATCGGTGTAGAGCGGCGTTCCCATGGCTGGAATCCTACTGCCAAAAATGGCTTCGCCATGCTTCTGGATGGCATCCACCAGCGGCTTGTTGCCGGGGAGTGGCTGCATGGAGTTTGCCAGCAGCAGGCGTTTGATATCCACGCTGATGCCGGGGCAGGCATCGGCTGCAGCCGAGATGACCTCGCGAATGGCTGCTTCAACGGCGACGGGATTTTCTTCGGGAATCATGCGGCGGTCGAGTTTGAAACTGACCTTTCCGGGGACGACGTTGGTGTTGGTTCCACCTTCAATGCGCCCGACATTGAGGTAGGGGTGGCTGATGCCCGCCACAGCAGACGTCACATTTTTATAAAGTGCGTTTTGTGCGTACAGCGCGTTGAGGATATGCACGGCGCCCTGCAGTGCATCGACGCCGCTTTCGGGTATGGCCGCATGCGCCATCTTTCCGTGCACCGTGACCTCCATCTGCAGACAGCCGTTGTGTGCAGTCACCACCTCATACGAAAAGCCGGCCGCAATCATGAGGTCAGGTTTTGTCAGGCCTTTTTTGAGAAGCCAGCCGGGACCCATTTCGCCGCCGAATTCTTCGTCATAGGTGAAGTGAAGCTCAACTGCGCCCTTGAGAGGCAAGGCCAGCGCCTCGATCGCACGCACTGCAAACGTGAAGCTGGCGAAATCAGACTTGCTGACTGCTGAAGCGCGGCCGTAAAGCTTGCCATCGACGATCTCGCCGCCGTAGGGGTTCTTGCTCCAGCCTTCGCCGGGGGGCACCACGTCACCGTGCGCATTGAGGGCTATGGTTTTGCCGCCGGCTGCATAGGGCCGCCTGACGATCAGGTTGGTGATGGACGCCATGCCGTAAGCCTGTACCTCGGCCTCGGGTACGGCATGCTTTTCGGCATTGAAACCAAAACCTGCGAGCAGTTCGGCTGTGCGTTCTGCATGTGGTGCATTGTTGCCAGGCGGTGTATCGGTCGGCACCTGGACGAGTTGCTGCAAAAAGCGCACTTCTTCGTCGAAGTGCGCGTCTACCCAGCTGTCGAGTTTGTCGTAGTCGGAAGGGGTGCTCATTGAACTTCTTTGGCAAGGCTGCCGATTAAAAACTGGAAAGCTTCAACCGCGAGCTGCATGTCGTCGCTGGTTGTGCTTTCAAGCGGATTGTGGCTTATGCCGGAGTTTTGCCCGCGTACAAAGAGCATCGCCTGCGGCATGATTTTGTGGATCTTCATGGCATCGTGTCCGGCGCCGCTGGGCATGGCAAAAATGGGAAGCCCCAGTGAACGCACTGCACCTTCCCATCTGGCTTGCCAGGCAGGGTTGCTGGGCGCCGCTGCGGCTTTTTCTGTCAACTCCAGCGAGTGCTGCACGCCACGCCGTTCGCATATGGCCTTCAACTCACCAAGCACATCGCTTGCCAGCGCGTCGCGCTGCGCATCCACCGGTGCGCGCATGTCGAGCGAAAAAAGGCAACGACCCGGCACCACATTGATGGAGCCGTTGGGTACCTGGAGCATGCCCATGGTACCGACGGAGTCGCCGTCTTTCAGAGCACGATTTTCGATATATAGCGCCAGCTCTGACGTGGCACTCGCCGCGTCTCGGCGGCGGTTCATGGGCGTGGTGCCCGCGTGGCTGGCGACCCCGGTAATCTCGCAGAGGTAGCGCACACTGCCGTTGATGGACGTCACGATGCCCAGGGGCAAATCCAGCTCGTTGAGTACCGGGCCCTGTTCAATGTGCACTTCGACAAAGCCGAGGTAATTCTCAGGCTTGCGCTGGATGCCGGGAATGTCTGCCGGCAGCAAGCCTGCATGGGCCATGGCATCGCGCATGGTGATGCCATCTGCGTCTTTCTGGTCCAGCCATTCCGGCTTGAAGTCACCAACCAGTGCACCAGAGCCCAGAAAAGTCGCCTTGTAACGCTGGCCTTCTTCTTCGGCAAAACCCACCACTTCAATGTTGAAGGGGAGACGTTTGCCCTGTTGATGGAGCTCGCGCACGCAGGCCATGGGCGTAAAAATACCCAGCCTTCCGTCATACTTGCCACCATTGCGGACGGTGTCGTAGTGGCTGCCCGTGAGCAGGGTTTTGGCGCCAGTCTTTCCGGCCTTGTAAATGCCCACCACATTGCCAACTGCATCGATGTTGACTTCATCGAACCCGCAGGCCTGCATGGTGCGGGAGATGAAGGCCGCACAGGCGCGATGCGCGTCGGTCAGGTAGGTGACGGTGAGCTGTCCCTTTTCAAGGTAGCCCGGGTCGCTGTACTGCGCGAGCTCTTCATGCCAGTCCCAGACATCGTTGCCGGTAGTGGGTTGAAAGCCGAACTTGTCATTCAGGCGCAACTCCACCACACGGTGGATATTGCGAAGGCACTCTTTCAGCTCAAAGTCAGGATGGTTCCTCAGGCGGCGCGCAAACGTGTCGATGATCTGCCGCTTGTTCAGCCCTGTGGCGCGCGGACCCCGCACGGCCAGCACAAACGGAAAACCGAACTTCGTGTTGTAGTCGTTGTTGAGTTGCTGGATGGTGGCGAATTCTTCAGGCGTACATTGCGTCAGGCCTGCGGTCTTCTGCTCGCTGCTTGATTCAGCCGTGAGGCTGTTGTCAACCATGGCCTTGCCCGCGAGTTCGGGGTGAGCCCTGATGAGGGTGACCTGTGCATCGCGTCCAGCGTCTTCAAGCACGCGGACCATTTCATGTTTGAGATGCGCCAGTGACCTGAAGGGTCGCTTGAGCAGCGCCTTTTCGGCAATCCAGGGGGAGTGTTCATACAAGCCGTCGAGCAATTGTGCGGCTTCCGCGTACGCTGCGTTGTTGACCTGTTCCAGGGTGATATTCATGTCAGGTCTTTTCAGTCCGCCCCATGGGGGTGGGTTTTTTCCCAATGTCTTGCAATGTCGATACGCCGGCACACCCACACGTGGTCATGCTTCTGGATGTGATCGAGGAAGCGCTGCAGGGCGACGATGCGGCCTGGCCTGCCCAGCAGTCGGCAATGCATGCCTATGCTCAACATTTTCGGGCTGTCATCTCCATCGGGTGAGCCTTCGGCATAGAGTGCATCAAAGCTGCCCTTCAGGTAGGTGAAAAAGTCCTCACCCTGCGAGAAACCCTGCGGCAGCGAGAAGCGCATGTCGTTGGTGTCCATGGCGTAGGGCACCACCAGCCGTGGCACGATCACGCCGTCGGTGCGTTTGACCTCTGTCCAGAAAGGAAGGTCATCACCGTAGTAGTCGCTGTCATAGACAAGGCCGCCATCGTCGGCAACAAGCCGCCTTGTATTGGGACTGTCACGACCGGTGTACCAGCCGAGCGGACGACTGCCTGTGAGTTTTTGAATGGCATCAAGCCCCAGGCGCATGTGCTCGCGCTCCGTGGCTTCGTCGACCTGCTGGTAGTTGATCCAGCGCCAGCCGTGACAGGCGATTTCATGGCCAAGTTCGACAAATGCAGCTGTGACATCCGGCGCGCGCTGCAGGGCCATGCCGACACCAAACACTGTCAGCGGCAGTTTTCGTTTTTCAAACTCGCGCAGGATTCGCCAGACGCCGGCACGCGAGCCATATTCATAAATGCTTTCCATGCTCAGGTGCCGGTCGGCGAAGCTGGGCGGGTTGAACATCTCGGAGAGAAATTGCTCCGACCCGGCATCACCATGCAGGATGGAGTTTTCGCCGCCTTCCTCGTAGTTGAGGACGAACTGGACCGCGATGCGGGCCTTGCCCGGCCACTGTGCGTGCGGCGGGGTGCGGCCGTAGCCGACAAGATCTCGCGGATAAATCGTTGCCCCCACGCTTGTCGCTGCGCGAACTTCGCCGCCCCCCGAGGGGGCCGTTTTTTCTTGGGATGGCCCTGCGAAAAATGTCTTCATGACAGCGCCATCGACAAATCGTTGCTGGGAACCTTGCGGTCAAAGGCCAGGTTTTTTTCAACGCTGAGCAGGTGCTCGGTCATCAGGTGCACGGCGCGCTCTTCGTCTTTTGCCGCCAGGGCCCGGATGATGCCCGAGTGCTCATCGTTGGAGTGTTCCGCAGCTGTGGCTGTCTGGTACATCAGCGTGATCAGTGCACACCGCGAGATCAGCTCGCCCAGCAATTGCGCCAGCACCTCATTGCCCATGAGCTCAGCCATGCGGACATGAAAGTCACCCAGCAATTCCGTACGGCTGGCCGCGTCATCGCGGGCAACGGCATTTTTTTCCTTCGCCACGTGCTCTTTCAGTGCCTTGATCTTGGCGGGTGTGACTTCGCGTACAAAGGCGCGTGTCATCTCGGCTTCAAGCATGCGCCGGACGGCAAATACCTGGCGGGCTTCAAGCACTGACGGTGCTGCAACGAAGGCGCCGCGGGCCGGCTCAAGGCGTATCAGTCGGTTCTGTGAAAGCTGGAAAAGCGCCTGGCGGACCAGCGTGCGGGACACGCCAAAATGGTCTGCCAGTTTTTGCTCCGCCAGCTTGGTGCCGGGGTGCAGACGGTGCTCGACAATGGCTTTGGTCAGGGCCTCAACAATCGCATGGGTGGGATTTGCGGAGGCGGCAATGGCTGCGGCAGAAGATTCCATAATTTTCATCATAGCTTCAAAGCCCAAAACTGTATACACTTTCAGTGAACCGAAAAGCAGTTACGCGCCAGTTTCGGGTGCATGACAGCGGCGCTTTTAAAAGGACTCCCATGGGCTTGAGCACACATGTACTGGACACCATGCACGGCAAGCCAGCGGCGGGGATGGCTGTTTCGCTGTACACGACAAGGGGAAGCGACGCCACCCTGGTCAAGCAGTTCACGCTGAATGCCGACGGCCGCAATCCTGATGGCCTGCTTTATGACAATGCAACCCTGAAGGCCGGTACCTACCGTCTGGTGTTTGATGTCGCTGCTTATTTCCGTGCATGTGGTGTGGCGCTGCCTGAGCCTGCTTTCCTGAACCTTGTCAGTCTTGACTTCGGCGTGGCCGATACCACCCAGCACTATCACGTGCCGCTTCTGGTCAGCCCGTGGAGCTATTCCACCTACCGGGGTAGCTGACCCCTTCTGCCTCCAGGCGTCGTTTGACGCCGACTTTTGCTGACTGATGAACGGCTGCATGGCAGCCGGCGCCGTCCTGCGTGCTGTCCGGCAATGGCGGCCTCTTCCAACTGCCTCGCCGTGCCCGAATTGACTTGCGGCAAGGCTTTTGCGCGCCAGAAATCAGGCTGCAGCCCATATCTCCTAAGTGTTTATCCCTAGTTGGCGCAGAAACGGGCTAGACTATCATCGTTACATCAGAAGATACCATGTTTTGCAGAACAAAACAAAAAAGTTCTGCAGAGTTGATGTGAACACGACGAAAGAGCCACGCCATGCAGCAACAGACTGAACAAAATTACGATCTCGCGCCGGGTGCATGGCGCAAGGGCAATCCGGGTCTCGGCAAGAGCCTGCTGAAGGGCGCCATAGACCTGCACTGCCACAGCGGCCCCTCGGTCATGCCGCGCTACTTTGATCATTACGAGGCCATGCAGGAGGCGTCCGAAGCCGGCGTGCGCGCCTTGCTGATCAAGGACCACTACTATTCGGTGACGCCCGTTACGGTCATGCTGAACAAGCATTTCAGCCACCTGGGCGTCACGCTGCTGTCCGGTGTGCCGCTGAACAACCAGAGCGGCGGCCTGAACATTTACGCGGTGGAACACGGCATAGCCCTCGGTGCCAAGCTTGTATGGATGCCGACCTTCTCGTCGAAGAACCACATCGAACAGCACAAAAAGGGGCAGACCACCAACTTCCCCAACTCCAGCCGCCCCATGATGCCGGCCACGCCGGTGCATGTGGTGGACGACAAGGGCCAGTTGCTGCCCGACGTGCTGAACATCCTGGATGTCATTGCCGACCGCGACGTGGTCCTGTCGTCCGGCCATCTCAACATCAGCGAGATCTGGCCACTGTTTGAAGAGGCGAAAAAGCGCGGCATCAAACGCATGATCTGCAACCACCCGACTTTTGTGGTGGGTGCTTCGCTTGAAGACATCACGCGCCTTGCCGGCATGGGTGTGTACATCGAGCATTCGATGTGCATGTTTGCCGAAGACTCGAAGTTCCGCATGTTCGATCCGCAAAACCTCAACGCCCTGATCCAGGCCGCGGGTGTGGACCGCACCATCCTGGGCTCGGACCTTGGCCAGGTGGGCAACCCCCGCCTGGTGGATGGCTTTCTCAGCGTGATTGAAATTTGCCTGGACCTTGGCTACAGCGAGGCGGATGTGCGCAAGATGGTGTCGACCAACGCAGCAGACCTTGTAGGCCTTTGAGACACCGCATGAAAACGCTGATTGTTTATGCGAACCCGGAGCCGACTTCGTTTTCGGCAGCCCTGAAAGACATCGCGCAGCAAACGCTCGTCGGACTGGGTCATGACGTTGTTGTGTCGGATCTGTACGCAGAAAACTTCAACCCCGTTGCAGGCAGGCATGACTTCACCACGGTAGCCGATGCCGGGCGTTTTCACTACCAGCAGGAGCAGCTCAAGGCCAGCCAGGAGCAGGGCTTCTCAAGCGATCTGGTGAGGGAGCAAAAAAGGGTTGCCGATGCCGACCTGTTCATCTTCGTCTATCCGCTCTGGTGGGGCGGTATGCCTGCCATCCTGAAGGGCTGGTTTGACCGGGTGCTGGCCTACGGTTTTGCGTATGCCGATGGCAAACGCTTTGACAGCGGCTTCTTCAAGGGCCGCCACGGCGTTGTAGCGCTGACCACCGGTGGCACGCCCGAGCGGTTCTCTGAAGGCGGGGTGTATGGCCCGATTGACAACCTTTTGTACCCGCACCGCCGCACCATGCTTGAGTACCTCGGGCTTGAGGTCTCGCCCAGTTTTGTCGCTTATGCCTCGCCGCGTGTGAGCCAGGCCGAGCGCGAGAAATACCTCGCCGACTGGTCTGCCCAGCTCACGGCGTTGGCAGAAAAAATGGCGGGCGCACCGGCAGCCGACAAACGCCTGCCAGATTCGGCGCTTGAAGGTGGCGCCAACTGGGCCAGCACCAGCGAGGGCACGCCCCCGCAAAGCTAACATCGCGGAGCCGGAATTTCCCGGCTTCAAAGCGAAGCAAGCACCATGACAGAGCCCAAAGAAACCACCGGCGTTCAAGCCGTCCTGTTTGCACTGGAAATCCTGGAGCACGTCGCCGTCCAGCGCGAGGCTGTGGGCGTGACCGCCATTGCAGAACACTTTGGCACCAACAAGAGCAAGGTGTTCAGGCATTTGCGCACGCTGGCACAGCAGGGCTATGTGGTGCAGGACGAGGCATCGGAGCGCTACCGCGTCGGCGCGCGCATGGTGGCACTGGGGCATGCGGTCAATGACAGCGTGGACATTGTGCGTGAGTCCGAACCGGTGATGCGCAAGGTGCGCAACACGCTCAGCCATTCCGTCATTCTGGGAATGATGGACCGCGGCGGCGTACGTGTCGTGTCGGTTCAATCGGGCACATCGGCCATCGAAATCTCCGTCAAGCCGGGCTCGCTGCTCGGGTACCACTACTCGGCGCAGGGAAAGATCGCGCTGGCTTACGGTGGTGCTGCACTGGTGAAAAAAATCGTGGCTGCCGGGTTGCCCGCGCTGACGCCAAGCACCATCACCAGCGTGAAAGAGCTAGAGAAAGAGCTGGAGCAGATCCGCAAACAGGGCTGGGCCATGGCGCCCGACGAAGCCGTCACCGGCCTTAACGCGCTGGCTGTACCGATTTTTGATGCTGCCGGAAAAGTCGTGGCCACGATTGCCATCGTCGATGCTGTCCAGTTCATGCCCGGCAAGGCCACAAAGCTGCAGATTGAAACGCTGGTCAATGCCGGCGCGGCTATTTCCGAAAGCATAGGCTTCAGGGGCGCCCGCGGCAGATAGCGCCGGGTGGGGTCGTCGTCCTGAAGTTTTATTGAGCAGAGTTCGTGGCAACAAGCCCAACAAGCCTGTTGAGGGCAATTTTTAAAACTGAACCAGGAGACACCGATGACCAACACATTTTTTTCAGGCAACCGCAGGACACTGCTTGCCGCAGCCTGCCTCGCGCTTGCCATGCCCGTTATGGCTGCAGATCCATGGCCTTCAAAGCCGGTCAAACTGATCGTGCCTTACCCGGCAGGCGGCCCGATTGACGGTGTGGCGCGCGGTCTTGCTGACCGGCTGTCCAAGGTATGGGGCCAGCCCGTGCTGGTCGACAACCGTGGCGGTGCAAACGAAATCATTGCCGCTGACGTGACAGCCAAGTCAGCACCCGACGGTTACACCATTCTCCTTGGCGGAGACCCTACCTTTTCAGGCAACCGCTTCCTGTTCAGCAAGCTGCCCTACAACCCGCTGACCGATCTGGTGCCCGTCACCCGTGTCACCCTGGTCAACATGGCGTTTGTTGTCAACGGCAGCCTGCCTGTCAACAACATGAAGGAGTTTGTGGCGTTGATGAAGGCCAACCCGGGCAAATACAACTACGGTTCCGCTGGCGCGGGCGGCCCGACCCACCTGCCGGTTGATGCTTTCGCGCGGCAGCAGGGCTTCGAGGTGACACACGTGGCCTACAAGGGCATAGCGCCTGCCGTGCAGGATTTGCTCGGTGGGCAAGTCCAGATCATGGTGGCCGGCAGTTCGGCCGCGACACCTTACCTGGCATCCGGCAAGCTCAAGGTGCTGGCCATCAGCGGTCCGAAAAGAGCCAAGTCCATGCCCAACGTACCAACGTTTGCAGAAGCGGGCTACCCTGGTCTTGAGATGTATTTCTTTCTCGGGCTGACCGTGCCCAAGGGTGTGCCCAAGCCCATCATTGACGAGATTGCCAGTGCAACGCGCAAGGTGCTGGCCGACCCGTCCTTTGTTGAAAAGACACTCGACCCCTTCGGCTTTGATCCGCTTGGCGAAACGCCCGAGCAGTTTGCGGCGTTCCTGGTGAAGGACCGTGCTGCTGCTGAAAAGAAAATCCGCGACTCCGGCGCCAAGCTGGATTGATCCCCGGCGGGGCCAGTCCCCGCTGTTAGAACCACAGGAGACGTATCCATGACGGAAAAAAAGACAGGTTTTCGCGAACGGCTCGCTTCGCGCGAGAACATGCTGGGCACCTTCATCAAGACACCCGGTGTGCAGGCCATCGAAGTCCTTGGCGATGTGGGTCTGGACTTTGTCGTGATTGACGCAGAGCACGCGCCCTGGGACCGCAATGCCATTGACCTTGCCCTGCTCGCTGCAAAGGCCAGCGGCATTGATGCGCTGGTGCGGGTCGAAAGCACCGCAACTATCCTGACTGCGCTGGACTGTGGTGCAACGGGGGTGATGGTGCCGCATGTTTCCACCGCAAAAATCGCGCAGGAGGTGGTGGACGCCTGTCGCTACCGGCCAGGCCGGCGCGGATTCACCAACTCTTCGCGTGCCGGCAAATACGGCCGCCTGGGCCTGACAGCGCACATTGAGGCCAATGACCCGCGCACCACCATCATCGCCATGCTGGAAGACCCGGAGGCCCTTGACCACATCGAGGACATCGTGGCGGTCGAAGGCATTGACGCGTTCTTTTTGGGACGCGGCGACCTGACCGTGGCACTCGGCGAATCGGTAACCGATGCGGCGCCCGTCAAGGCGGCGATTGCCCGTTTTGTGAGTGCTGTCACTGCCGCGCAGAAGCCGCTGTGTGCGTTTGTGAACAGCTCTGCCGAGATCCCCGCGCTTCGTGCGCTGGGCATCAACACCTTCATCATTTCTTCAGAGCAGGGTTTGCTGCGTCTGGCGGCAAGCACCGAGCTGACGAAGTTCAAGGCCCTCTAAACCGCTTGTCCGCTTAAGCACGATATTTCAAGGAGTCATCATGTCTGCCGTCACCACAGAAGCAAGCCGCGGCTTGTATTACGCGTCTGAACCGCAATTGAAAGATGGCGGTCAAAAAACCTGGATCACACGCAGCGCCAATGTGGTGGTTGTCGTGAGCCAGGTATCGGCCGGCACCGAACTGGAGCGGGATGACAACCCCGATGAGTATTTGCTGTTGCTGCCGCCAGGCGTTCGCGCGAGCGTGACGGCAGGCGTGGAGTCGATTGAAGCAGGCCCTGAATCACTGACCATACTGCCGCCGGGCAAAAGCGCCATCAGGGTTCTGGACAGCGGGGTGGTCACACGCGTTTTCACGGTCCGTGCCGCCGATCTCGCTGTCAGGGCTGAAAATGCCGCCATCTATGCGAACGGTGCACCGGGCGTTGCGCCGCTCAAGGACTGGCCTGCACCGCTTGACGGCTACAAGCTGCGCAACTACAAGCTGCCCGAGTACACCGACCCCAAAATCTTCGGCCGGCTGTTCCGCAGCAGCAACCTGATGATCAATGTGTTTGAACGCAAGACCGACAGGCGCGATCCGCGCAAGATGTCGCCGCACTCGCACCCTGACTTCGAGCAGATATCGCTCACGCTTGAAGGCAGCTTCATTCATTACCTGCGCACGCCATGGACGGCCGACTCGACTACCTGGCGTGACGATGAGCATGTGCATGTCGACAGTCCCTCCACGCTGGTGATTCCCGCCAACCTCATACACACGACGCGCGACGTCGGCGAGGGTGTCGCCTGGCTGATTGATATTTTTGGCCCGCCGCGCATGGATTTCTCGCTGCAACCGGGCGTGGTGCGCAATGCTGACGAATACCCCATGCCTGCTGTGGGCTGAAAGACGCCGTTGGGCTGCTGAGGGAAAATGTAAAGTCAAATTTACATTTTGAGCCTGGATGGGCTGAGGTCGCGAGTAAAAAGACCTTCAGTGGTGCTTTTTGAGGGTTTTGGGGCCGATTTCGGAGGTGAAATTAGCCTTCAAGCCAATAAATACGTGCGCGAGCAGCTATCAAATGAATAGCTATCCGCCTGCCTCGCGGTCGGGCGGCCAGGCTGTTCTGGCCTAGTTCTGGCCTAGTTCTGGCCTTCGGTCAGCGTATCGAGCTGGAACTTGCCGCTCTTGTGCCACAGCCATGTGTCGGTATAGACCACCCTGCCCAGCCGGGAAGGCGCGGGGAAGGGCGACGCCGCCAGGATGGTGCGCTCGATTTCCGCAACCACTTCGGGCGCATGCCGTGGCGCCCGCATCCAGTCCAGTTTGTTAACCCGGCCTGTCCGGTCTATTTCGACATTCATGACGCCTACTGCGTAAAGCAGCGGCGGCATCCGGCCCTTGAAAATGCGGTCTGAGTTGAGTCCGTAGATATGGCTGGCACCATCCTGGCGATAGGCGCGCGGCGTTGTCGCGCCAGAGCTGCGTGCCGAGCCCTGCTGCGCGGGTATCGGGCCTGTGACCGCAGGCGCTGGCGAGGCCGTCTGTGCCGGGCCGGCATCTGGCGCGGTTTTGCATGCGCTGATGATGGCCGCCGTGGCGCTCGAAAAGAGGGCCAGCAGCCAGAAACGCCGTGGTTTGGTAACAGTCGTATGTTGTTTCATTGTCAGCCTGTTCTTCAACTGTGTCCGGTGCGGACTTCCCGGGTTCGCGCCCGATAAATCCAGCGGCCAGTTGAAGCCTTATTTCACGCCTTGTATGAATTGTGGGAAAGTAGGGATGGAGCCCGTCCTGATGTAGCCCGATCTGCACATTTCCTGCTTTCTCCGGATGTCGGCCATTTTGCCCCGTTTTTCTGCCCCGCAGATCCCTGTTGAGCCCAGCTTATGTCTTACCTTGGCGCCACCCGGCACCTGGACACCTTGTTGTCCAGGCTTGCTTCTGAAAATGCGGTAATTGTTCGCGTTGAATCAACGCAAGGTTCTGTTCCGCGTGAGGCCGGTACCTGGATGGCCGTTTTTGCTGAAGGGCTTGCGGGAACGATTGGTGGCGGCCATCTTGAGCACGAGGCGATTGCGCTGGCGCGATCCATGTTGCGTGATCCGACCGGCGAAGGCCAGGCATTGACCCGCGTCCCCCTCGGCCCGGCACTTGGCCAGTGTTGTGGCGGCATGGTGTATTTGAAGTTTGAGCGGGTTGATGCCGCCACGGCAGATGTACTGGCGCAGCGCTTGCGTCCCGCGCTGGCGCCGCTCGCGCTTTTTGGCGGCGGTCATGTCGGGCATGCGCTGGTTCAGGTGCTCGCAGGCCTGCCTTTCGCCCTGAGCTGGATAGACAGCCGCGACGGCGTCTTTCCGGAACCTGCACCGCCGCAGGTGGCCTGTGAGCATTCGGATCCCGTGCATGCTGCTGTTGGTGAGCTTGCGCCAGGCTCACGTGTGCTCATCATGAGCTTCAGCCATGCCGAAGACCTCGACATTCTTGCCGCCTGCCTGAAGCGGCAACGCGCGCAGGCGGACCTGCCGTATATCGGACTGATCGGCAGCCGAACCAAATGGGCGACCTTTCGCCATCGGCTCGAAGCCAGGGGGTTCTCAGCCGCGGAGTTGTCACAGGTGACCAGCCCCATAGGCATACCGGGCATCGCTGGCAAGGAGCCGGAGGTGATTGCAGTTGCCGTGGCGGCGCAGCTGTTGCAGACCCTGGGCGAGGCCTGAGGTCGAGGGCTGCGCTGGCAAGCCTTTTGCTTGAGGGTGACCGGGGTTGTCCGCAGTTCGGTAAACTCCACGGTCAGGCCGCAGCGGAGCCGGGAAATGGCGTCATCCGACGTCACTTCTTTTGTTCGCGGCCTCGTTACTGTTCACAGCGCCCGCAGTGGTGAGCAGGTTTGCATCACGCAGTTTCACGAAAACTGCATAGGTTGAGAGTTATGGAAAGCTATCTTCTCGACTGGGCCAACCTGCTGCTGCGCTGGGTCCATGTCATCACCGCCATCGCCTGGGTGGGCTCCTCTTTTTATTTTGTATTTCTCGATTCGAGCCTGACGCCGCCGGTCGACGAAGACCTGAAAAAGCAGGGCGTGAGCGGTGAGTTATGGGCCCTGCATGGGGGCGGTTTCTATCACCCCGTCAAGTTCGCCATCAAGCCGCCCAGCATGCCGGCGCACGTTCACTGGTTTTACTGGGAGAGCTACAGCACCTGGCTTTCCGGTTTTGCACTGTTCACGGTTTCATACCTCTGGAATGCAGGCACCTACCTCGTCGACAAGTCCCTGATGAACTGGTCGCCGGGTGCGGCTGCTGCCGTCGCGCTGTCGTTTTTTGTGGTGTTCTGGATACTCTATGACGCCATTTGCCAGATCTTCGGGCAAAAGAAAAACGGCGATGCGATCGTCGGTGCGCTGGTGGCGGTACTGGTATGCGTGGCCTCGTGGCTGGCCTGCCACTGGTTTGCCGGGCGCGCCGCCTTTCTTCTGGTCGGTGCCATGATGGCCACGGCCATGAGCGCCAATGTGTTTTTCTGGATCATTCCCGGGCAGCACAAGGTCGTGGCCAGCATCCATGCCGGTGAGCCGGTGGATGCCATTCATGGCGTGCGCGGCAAGCAGCGCAGCGTGCACAACACCTACTTCACGTTGCCTGTGCTGTTTGCCATGCTCAGCAACCACTACAGCTTTACCTGGAGCCACCCGCAGAACTGGCTGGTATTGATACTGATGATGCTGGCCGGGGCGGCCATCCGCCAGTTCTTTGTGCTGCGCCATGGTTACAAGCTGGGGCGCAACCGGCACCCGATCGCTTATGCGCTGGTGGGTGTCGCCGTGATCATCGGCGTGATTGTCTGGCTCAAGCCGGCGCCTGCCGCGGCGGGTTCAGGCGCTGCCACCGCGAGCAACCCTGTAGCCGCCGCCCAGGTGAACTACGCTGCCGTCCAGAAAGTATTTGAGCAGCGCTGCTACCTGTGTCACGGCGCGCAGGTGCAAATGAAAAACATCAGGCTGGATTCGCCAGCGATGGTCAGGCAGCATGCTCAGGCGATCAACCAGCAGGTTGTTCTGACCAGGATCATGCCCATGAACAACACCACGGGTATCACGGATGCCGAGAGGCTGCTGGTCAAACAATGGTTTGAGGCTGGTGCCGTTACGGAGTAGATCATCACCCGCAGAGGTGTCATGCAATAAAAAAAGGCCCCGAGGAGGGCCTTTTTTATTGTGGAACCTGCTGCCGTTTATTGGCGTATCTTGCCGGTACCGCTGATGATGCTGAGCTCCACAAACTTCGAGCCTGTGCGGCTGTTTGGTTTGTAGCCTACTGCATAGCCACCCATGTCAAATCGGTCCATGGCAGCGAGCGCGCTCACTGTGCCTTCGCGGCTCGGCCTGGCGCCCTGACGGCGTACGGCTTCAACAATCACCTTGGCGGTGATGAAACCTTCCATCATGGCGTAGCTCACCGGAACCTCCAGGTCCTTCTTTGCCGTGACGGCGTCCTGAAATTCCTTGCTCAGGCGGCTCGAGATCTTGTAGGGATTCGGGGTGACCTGCGCAATCGACACGCCCTGCATTTGCTCTTCTGCCAGGCGCTTGGTCAGCTGCTCGATATCGACACCTGAATGCGCGAACAGCTGCGCGCCGCCACGGCCGTAGTTCTCAATAAAACCGGCAGCTGCCGCACCCGTTGCCACCATGAAGATGGCCTGCGGCGCCGCCGTGGTCATGGCTGCAACGGCCTTGGCCACCTGCACCGTACGGGCCGGGTAACTCGCCTTCGCCACCAGTGTCAGGTTCGCCTTTTTGGCAGCCGCTTCGGCTGCTGCGACCAGTGCCGCTGCGCCCGGGCCATCTTCATAAAACAGGCCGATGCGCTTGATGCCGACGGTGGCAATGTGCTCGGTGAATTTATCCAGCTCATCCTGCAGGCCCGCCCTGACCGTATACAGATAAGGCGTTTCGGGGCGAATCTGCGTGACCCGGTAACCAATCAGCGGAATCTTGTCTTTTTCCAGCAGGCCTGATGTGACCAGGTCTTCGATGTTGCTGTTGCCAAAGTAGCCGGCAAGCACCATGGGTTTTTCTTCAGCCAGCATTTTTTTGGTCGCTGCGACGGTCTCTTCGGGCAGGCCGCGATCGTCCTTGCGAACAAGTGAGAAGGTATGGCCGTTGGCTCCACCGGCCTTGTTGACAGTGTCGAAATACAGTTGCATGCCGGCACCATAGGCCCGGCCCTGGTTGGCCTCAAGACCGGACAGCGGGCAAACTTCGCCGACGAGTATCTGGACGGCATGCGCCGCAGGCGCGGCCAATGCCGCAAGCGCGATCACGCCAGCGGAAAAAATCTGGTTCAGGGCTTTCAAGTGGTCTCCTCGGATTGTTATCAGGACCTGTGTTGGCAGGTTCGCGACGGACATCATAGCGGCGCGGAGGCCCGGTTTTTTCTCTGGCACCTACGGGTAAAACCTTGCCTGCGATGCTGCGGGCGGATCAATTGTTTCCATCTGTTACGGGCATACCTCAAACGTTTTAACCTGGCCCGTCAGTTTCAATGCATGGTTGATTTCGAGAACAGGTTGAGCACCACCACGCCGGCAATGATCAGCGCCATGCCCACCATGCCCGCCAGGTCTATCTTCTGGTTGTGAAAGAAAAAACTGGTGACGCTGATCAGCACGATGCCCAGCCCCGACCAGATGGCGTAGGTCACCCCGGTCGGGATGGACTTCATGGTGACCGTCAGGAAATACAGGGCGGTGCCGTAGCCGATCACTGTGATGATCGAAGGGATGAGCCGGCTGAAGCTGTCGCTTGACTTGAGTGCTGTGGTCGCGATGACTTCCGCAACGATGGCAATGCCCAGGGCGAGGTATGAGTTCATTTCTTTCCTTGATGATGTGGGCGGATTCTAGGCAGCGCTTTTGCTAAATGCCTGCAAAAGACCTTCCGCATGGCGGGTTACTGGCCGGTTACGGCGGCACAATCCGGGGTGGAGACCTTATGACGAAGAACCTGACGATTCCCTCTGCCGCGAAAGAACCGCGCGCCTTCCTTGAATATCTCTACCAGGCCGCGGTCACGCGCGCCTTGCCCTTGCAGAACACAGCCGCTTTTTTGCCGAAGCCGCCTACCCGCGAAAGCGGTGGCCGTACCATCGTCATAGGCGCGGGCAAGGCCGGCGGATCGATGGCGCAGGCGGTCGAGGCCTTGTGGCCCGAAGATGCGCCGCTCGAAGGCCTGGTTGTCACGCGTTACCACCACATTCCGCCCCGGCCGGCCGGCCTGAAGCAGCGACTGGAAATTGTCGAAGCCGCCCATCCCGTGCCTGACGCTGCCGGTCTTGCTGCCGCGCAGCGCATCCTCGCGATGGTGCAGGGCCTGAGCGAAAACGACCTGGTGCTGTGCCTGATCTCGGGCGGTGGGTCCGCCTTGCTGACCCTGCCAGCCGAGGGACTGACCCTCGAAGAAAAACAGCGCATCAACAAGGCCCTGCTCAATAGCGGCGCCAACATTTCAGAAATGAACTGCGTGCGCAAGCATCTCTCGCGCATCAAGGGTGGCCGGCTGGCTGCGGCCTGCGCGCCCGCGCGCGTGGTGACCCTCACCATCAGCGATGTACCGGGCGACGATCCGTCCATCATTGCCAGCGGCCCGACCGTGCCCGATGCGACCACCTGTGCAGAGGCGCTGGCCATCCTCAGGCGCTACAGCATCGAGGTGCCAGCCGCCGTCATGTCACAGCTTGAAAGCGGAGCCCTTGAGACGCCCAAGCCCGACAACAAGATATTTGCAGGCCATGAAGTGCACATGATCGCCACACCCCTGCAAAGCCTCGAAGCGGCTGCTGAAGCCGCCCGTGCCGCAGGGCTTGAAGCCCACATCCTCAGCGACGAGATCGAAGGCGAGTCACGCGAAGTCGGCAAGGTGCATGCGGCGCTGGCCCGCGCTGTTGCGCTCAGAGGCCAGCCTTTTGCAAAACCTTGCGTGATTCTGAGTGGCGGCGAAACCACCGTGACGGTGAAACCGCTGCCGCCAGGCGCGAGCAAGGGGCGGGGTGGGCGTGCCGGAGAGTTCTGTATGGGCCTGGCACTGGCGCTGCAGGGCCAGCCTGGTGTTTATGCGCTGGCTGCAGATACCGACGGTATCGACGGCGTCGAAGACAATGCCGGCGCTTACGTAGATCCGCAGACGCTGCAACTTGCCCAGGCAAAAGGCATGAAGCTGGACCAGTACCTGGATCGCAATGACGCCTATGGCTACTTCGAGCCACTGGGCGGGCTCATCATCCCCGGCCCGACGCACACCAATGTGAACGACTTCAGGGCCATGCTGGTGCTGTAGTTTCGGCACGGGTCGGCTTCGCGTCAGGTCAGCCCTGTTAGGCTGGCTCCATGTTCAAAAGATTTCCTTCCTTCCTGCGCCACGTTGGTCCCGGTGTGGTCACCGGCGCGGCTGATGATGACCCATCGGGCATTGCGACCTATACCCAGGCTGGTGCGCAGTTCGGCACTGGCCTGCTGTGGACGGTTTTTTTATCGCTGCCTTTCATGATCGCCATCCAGCTGGTCAGTGCGCGCATAGGCCGCGTCACCGGCAAGGGTGTGGCGGCGAACCTGCGTGAACACACGCCCAGGGCTTTTTTGATGAGCATGGTTTTTCTGCTGGTGATTGCCAACACCATCAACATCGCGGCCGACATTGCCGCCATGGGCGAGGCATTGCAACTTGTGATCGGTGGCGGCCAGCACTTTCATGCCGTGGTGTTTGGGGTGGTGACGGTGTTGTTGCAGGTGTTTGTGCCCTACCGCAAGCTGGCGCCCATCCTCAAGTGGCTGACGCTGTTTCTGTTTGCCTATGTGCTCGCGGTCTTTCTGGTGCAGGTCCCCTGGGGGCAGGTGCTGTATGACCTGGTGATCCCCAAGCTGCAGTGGACGTCCGGCTACTGGATGATGATTGTTGCGCTGCTGGGCACCACGATCTCGCCCTACCTCTTTTTCTGGCAGGCATCCCAGGAAGTGGAAGAACTGCGCCAGAAGGGCGGACAGCGCGGCACTGAAGAAGAGGTGCGCGAGGACCTGAAACGGGTCAAGCGCGACACATACATGGGCATGTTCTTTTCAAACGCGATTGCGTTTTTCATCATGGTGCTGGGTGCGGTGGTTCTGTACACGGCCGGCATTCGCGATGTCACTTCGGCTGCGCAGGCGGCGCAGGCCCTGCGTCCGTTGGCCGGCGATTTTGCCTTTGCACTTTTTGCGGGCGGCGTCATTGCCACCGGTTTACTCGCCGTGCCTGTCCTCGCTTCGTCGGCGGCCTATGCGGTCGCCGAGGCCTTTGGCTGGACGGAAGGCCTGGAGCGGCAGTGGTTTGAGGCCAAACGCTTTTACGCGATCATCGCCATCGCGACCATTGTCGGCACCGGGCTCGACTTCACACCCATAGACCCGATGAAGGCGCTGTACTGGAGTGCCGTCATCAACGGCGTGGTGGCAGTGCCCATCATGGCCGGCATGATGCTGCTGGCCGGCAAGAAGGAAGTGATGGGGAGTTTCACTTCTGGCTTCAAGACGCGCTGGTTTGGCTGGGGTGGGGTTGTGGTGATGGGGGTTGCGGTTCTGATGATGTTCAAGGATGCGTTGGGGCAGATTTTCGGGGGTTGAGGGGTTGCCCTTCACAACCAGGCCGGGACTCGCCCCGGCAGGCGAGTTACCTTTCTTTGTCTCGCCAAAGAAACCTAACGGAAAGAAAGGCGACCCGCCGTCTGGGTCCCTACGCTACGCTTCGGGCAACCTGTGGTGCTCGATTACGTCGGCGGTCCGCAGAACTCGCTTCGCTCAAACAGCTGCGGCCCCTTTATGCCGTCTCCATCTCCGCTCCTCGGCCCAGCCTCAAAGGGGTGGGGAGTGAATTCGGAATCGGAACCGGGGAGCCTCAAGCGCGAAGCGCTTGAGGCGAGTCTTCGGACTTCTTCTTTGTATTTGTTTCAAACCCTTGGAGAGGAGCCGAGAAGCACAGGGCCAGACGGATCAGGGCTGAAACTTGT
>JAZJYR010000011.1:0-191118 GCA_040390295.1 Pseudomonadota bacterium | reverse complement strand
CGCCCTCTTCCAAAAAGCGCTTGATATTGCGCAATTTGATGTTGTAGTCACCATCATCAGTGCCGGGACGGAATTTGATTTCCTTGATCTCGATCACTTTTTGCTTGGACTTGGCTTCCGCTGCCTTTTTCTGCTCGGCGTACTTGAACTTGCCGTAATCCATCAACCTGCAAACCGGCGGAACCGCCGTTGGGGAGATTTCAACAAGATCCACATCTGCTTCACCGGCGAGGCGCAAGGCCTCCATGATGCTGACAATGCCCAAAGGCTCATTGTCAGGCCCCGACAAGCGGACTTCGGGGGCCATGATTTCACGGTTCAAGCGATGCTTGCGTTCTTCGCGCTGGCGGCGGTCACGAAATTCAGTAGCGATGGTTCTATCCTTTAACTTTTGCTATAAAAGCTATAGCTGCTTGCGCCCGCCCTGTAAGGACGACAGGCCAAAATCATCAACAAACGAGTCAAGAATCAGGCTTTTTGTGCAATGTCGGAAGCGATCAATTCAGAGAAGGCTTCGAGGGACATCACTCCAAGGTCTTTGTTACCCCGGGCGCGCACTGCGACGGCTTTGGCGTCCTTCTCTTTGTCGCCTACGACAAGGATGTAAGGCAGCTTTTGCAACGAGTGCTCCCGTATTTTATACGTAATTTTCTCGTTGCGCAGGTCCAGATTGACCCTAAGCCCTTGATTTTGCAGTGTTTTGACAACTTCCCGGGCGTAATCTGACTGGGAATCGGTGATATTGAGCACCGAAACGTGCGCCGGGGCCAGCCACGCAGGCATGGCGCCGGCGTGCTGTTCAATCAAAATTCCGATAAAACGCTCCAGGCTGCCCACAATGGCGCGGTGCAGCATGACCGGGCGATGGCGGTTGCCGTCTTCGCCCACGTATTCAGCATCCAGACGCTCGGGCATCGAAAAATCGACCTGCATGGTGCCGCACTGCCACTGCCGGCCAATCGCATCCTTGAGCGTGTATTCGATCTTGGGGCCGTAGAACGCACCGTCACCTGGCGCGATCTGAAACTCGCAGCCCGATGCGCGCAAGCTTTCCATCAGCGCGTGCTCTGCCTTGTCCCAGCTTTCATCGGAGCCAATCCGGGCGTCCGGACGCGTCGCGACCTTGTAGATGATGCTGTCATTCTGAAAACCAAAGTCTGCATAAACCTTCTGCAGCAGCGTCGTGTAGTCAACGCACTCTTTGAGAATCTGGTCTTCGGTACAGAAGATGTGACCGTCGTCCTGCGTGAAGCCGCGCACGCGCATGATGCCGTGCAGGCCGCCTGACGGCTCGTTGCGGTGGCACTGTCCAAACTCGCCGTAGCGCAGCGGCAGGTCACGGTAACTCTTGATGCCCTGCTTGAAGATCAGGATGTGGCCCGGGCAGTTCATGGGCTTGAGGGCGTACTCGCGCTTTTCACTCTCCGTCGTGAACATGTTGTCGCGGTACTTGTCCCAGTGACCCGTTTTTTCCCAGAGCGTCTTGTCGATGATCTGAGGGCCCTTGACTTCCTGGTAGCCGTTGTCCTGGTAGACCTTGCGCATGTACTGCTCAACGCCCTGCCAGATGGTCCAGCCCTTGGGGTGCCAGAACACAAGACCGGGTGCATGGTCATCGACGTGGAACAGGTCCAGTTCGCGGCCCAGCTTGCGGTGGTCGCGCTTTTCGGCTTCTTCAATACGCTTGATATAGGCCTCAAGATCCTTCTTGTCGGCCCAGGCCGTGCCGTAAATACGCTGCAGCTGCTCGTTTTTGGCATCGCCGCGCCAGTAGGCGCCCGAAACTCGCGTGAGCTTGAAAACCTTCAGGAAACGCGTGTTGGGCACGTGTGGGCCACGGCACATGTCGACGTACTCCTGGTGGTAATACAGGCCCATGGCTTTTTCGTCGGGCATGTCTTCGACGAGGCGCAGCTTGTAGTCTTCGCCGCGTGACTTGAAGACTTCGATCACTTCAGCGCGCGGCGTCATCTTCTTGACGACGTCATAGTCCTGCGCGATGAGCTCACGCATGCGTGACTCAATGGCAGCCATGTCTTCAGGTGTGAATGGGCGCTCGTAAGCGATGTCGTAATAAAAGCCTTCGTCGATCACCGGGCCGATCACCATCTTTGCAGTGGGGTACAGCTGCTTGACGGCATGCCCCACAAGGTGGGCTGTGGAGTGGCGAATGATCTCAACGCCATCGTCGTCCTTGGGCGTGATGATCTGCAGCTTGGCATCGTGGTCTATGCTGTCGCTGGCATCGACGAGCTTGCCATCCACCTTGCCGGCGACGGTGACCTTGGCCAGGCCGGGACCGATGGAGGCGGCAACTTCCGCCACGGTCACAGGACCGGGATATTCGCGTTTTGAACCGTCAGGAAGCGTGATGTGGATCATGAGAATCTCTGTTTAAAAATGTGCAACAAAAAAGCGCGGTAAGTGCCGCGCTTGTTCGATATCTGGAAGAGGTGCTGGTCAACAGACTTGTCAACAGGGGTGCGGACTAGCGCCCTGAATGACTCCAGGAAAAGGGCGAGGTCGTAGTTCGCGGTGTCATAACCCGGACTATCCTTCCTGTTTCAAGTTTGATTGAATGCATGATTTTATTTTACGACACGATGACGGACTGAGCCTGCGAGGGATTTTTGAGCTTAGTGGGCAGATGCAGGTGGCATAAAACCCAGGCCGCGGCAGTTTGCGCATTCCATGATGACTGTCTGCTTCTCAACTTCAAAGTTCTCGTTGATGTTTTCGCTTTCAATGCGCAGCTCCCCGGTGCCGCTGCACTCGGGACAGGGAACACGCCTGAAACCTGTCGTCAGTTCGGACATCGCGGCTTCCTCCACAGTTATTTGTCAGTTTTCAACCGGGGCAGCCTGACTCTACGCGAAAACCGACCCATAAAAAAGCCCGGGCAACCCCTTTAAGGACAGCCCGGGCTTTCTGGCCAAACCCTGATTTACAGGGTCTGGCAGGCATCAACCGGAGATCAGTGGAACTGCTCTTCTTCAGTGGAGCCGGTCAGCGCCTTGACGCTGGACGAACCGCCCTGAATCACGGTGGTCACGTCATCGAAGTAACCGGCGCCAACTTCCTGCTGGTGCGACACGAAGGTGTAACCCTTGTCACGCGCGGCGAATTCAGGCTCCTGCACCATGTTGACGTAATGCTTCATGCCTTCGCCATTGGCGTATGCATGGGCAAACTGGAAGGTGTTGAACCAGTTGATGTGGATGCCTGCCAACGTGATGAACTGGTATTTGTAGCCCAGCGCAGACAGGTCTTCCTGGAAGGACGCAATCTGTTTGTCGTTAAGGTTCTTCTTCCAGTTGAACGATGGCGAGCAGTTGTATGAGAGCAGCTTGCCAGGGCAGGCAGCGTGCACGGCTTGCGCAAATTCGCGTGCAAAACCGATATCAGGCACGCCTGTTTCGCACCACACCAGATCGGCGTAGGGAGCGTACGCGACACCGCGGCTGATGGCCTGCTCCAGGCCGTTCTTGACACGGTAGAAGCCTTCCTGGGTGCGCTCGCCAGTCAGGAAAGGCTTGTCGTTGGCATCATGGTCAGAGGTGATCAAATTGGCTGCTTCTGCATCGGTACGGGCCAGGACAATGGTGGACACGCCCATCACGTCGGCGGCGAAACGTGCAGAGATCAGCTTTTCGCAGGCTTCCTGCGTGGGAACAAGAACCTTGCCACCCATGTGGCCGCATTTCTTCACTGCGGCCAGCTGATCTTCAAAGTGAACGCCTGCTGCGCCCGACTGGATCATGTTCTTCATCAGCTCAAAAGCGTTCAGCACGCCGCCGAAACCTGCTTCAGCATCGGCAACGATAGGCAGGAAGTAGTCGATGAACTCCTTGTCGCCCGGATTGATGCCGCGGCCCCACTGGATTTCATCAGCGCGCTTGAAGGTGTTGTTGATGCGGCGAACCATGGTTGGGACGGAGTCGTAGGCGTACAGGGACTGGTCGGGATACATGGTTTCCGACGTGTTGCCGTCGGCCGCGACTTGCCAGCCGGACAGGTACACCGCCTCAAGGCCAGCTTTGGCCTGCTGCATGGCCTGGCCAGCGCTGATGGCACCGAAGGCGTTCACATAGCCCTTTTTAGCGCCGCCGTTGATCTTGTCCCAGAGCTTTTCAGCACCGCGCTTGGCCAGCGTGTGCTCGATAGGCAGCGAACCACGCAGGCGAACGACGTCAGCAGCGCTGTAACCACGCTTGACGCCCTTCCAGCGGGGGTTGCTCGCCCAGTCTTTTTCGAGGGCAGAGATTTGCTGTTCACGGCTGAGTTGTTCGGTCAGTGCTTGTGGCATGGTGGACTCCGGAGGTTGATGTGAATGAAAACTGGCTAAAAAGAACTGGCGCTAGTTTAAGTCTTGTACAAGACTTATTTATCTCTTATGTCTTATATAAGACAAAATTTATTTTCAATACAAATCAATAACTTACGAAAATCAAACCGCAATATGAAATTTAATTTCTTGTATTGAGAAATTATTTTGCAGTGCAGCAATTTAATTTTTCACATTGAGAAATGTTAATACTGGATTGTGAAATTCAAGGTGCTGGCACTTGACAAGGCGTACGTGCCACCGTTTCCAGACCACTCAGCGCATCTGGCGCTTCCTGTATTGCACCCAATCACCACCTTCAATCACCGGCTTCCCCTCGGTGTGCGAGGCAGTGATTTCATAAATAAGACAAGACATGGAGCGCATATCGCGGTCATGATTACCAACGTCCTTGAGCTGCACCTGCACTTCGCGTTTTGCATATTCACCCGTCTGCTGCGGCCAGACCTCCTCGATCTCGTCCAGCAGGCTCTCAAGCTCTGCGTTGATCCCATAGACCTCTCCGCGCACCGCTCCCTGCCCGCCCAGCACAATGCCGGGATAGGTGCCGAGGTCGTAAAGCGTCCCATGCACGTATGCCTCGCGGATGAACTCAGGGCGGGGATTCAGCTTGTTAATGTCGCGCTGCTCCCCTCGGCAAAGAGTGCCATAGACAAAAACGTGGCGGTCTTCAAACGGCATATTTTTAAACCTCAAAGTAAGGCATTATTGAAGCCAGAACGGCACGAAACAGTACCTCCATGAACCGCATTCTGGCCTACGCCTGCCTCGGCTTCAGCATGTCCCTTGTCGGCAGCTATGTGGCCCTCTCAAAACCGCTCGTTGCCGCCCTGCCCGTCTTTCTGTTGGCATGGTTGCGATTTGGCATTGGCGGTGCAGCCATGTTTCGCTGGCTTAAAAAGCCCGCAGGCGAACAAGCCATGAGCAAGCAGACGAGACGCTTGCTGTTTCTCGAATCCTTTCTGGGCAATTTCATGTTTTCAATCTGCATGCTATTTGGCGTCAGCATGACCAGCGTCGTTGCGGCAGGCGTCATCATGGCGTCCATACCGGCAGCAGTCGCGCTGTTGAGCTGGTTGTTTTTACGCGAGCGCATCACGCTGCGGACAGGACTGGCGGTAGCCTGCGCGGTCGCAGGCGTCGCGCTTGTATCGCTTTCGAAGCAGGACGCCGCGCAGCACGTGGTCACGACTTTGGCTAAAGGCCCAGCCGCGAAGAATGCATGGCTCGGCAATCTGCTGCTGGTGGGTGCCGTCATGTGTGAAGCAGCTTATGCCATCATCGGTAAAAAACTGACCGGGGTTCTCAGCCCGAAGCGAATCACTGCACTGATCAACCTCTGGGGTTTTGCGCTGGCGACACCTTTCGGCATTTGGGTGGCATGGCGCTTTGACTTTGCCTCCGTCACAAAATACAGCTGGCTGCTCTTGCTGTTTTATTCACTGGCCGCAAGCGTGTGGACGGTCTGGCTCTGGATGACGGGACTTAAAACAGTGCCCGCCAGCCAGGCTGGCGTGTTTACAGTATTTTTGCCAATCAGCGCTGCAGTTGTTGGCGTGCTGGTCCTGGGTGAAAACGTAGCCGGCGCGCAAGCCGGGGCGCTTGGCATTGCACTGATCGGCGTTGTGCTGGCTACGCTGCCACAGCGGACTGGCCCGAGCGTGCTGCAGCATTGATCTCCCGGTCCAGGCGCTTTTGCCGCCGCATCATGAAAACGCTATAGCCAATGATGCCCATCGACACCACCACTATCAGCAGGGTCGCCGCAGCATAGATCGACGGGTTGACACCTCGCCTTGCGTAACTGAAGATGACCTGCGGCAATGTCGTCACTCCGGGGCCAGACAAAAACTCGGAAATCACCACGTCGTCAAACGACAGCGTAAAGGTCAGCAGCCAGGCCGACACAAGCGCTGGCGCAATATTGGGCAGCGTGACCAGGAAAAACACCTGAATCGGGCGGCAGCCGAGGTCCATGGCGGCCTCTTCAATGGATCGATCCATCTCACTCAGACGCGACTGGATGACTACCGTTGCATAAGCCATGCCGAGCAATGTGTGGCCCAGAACGATCGTGATAAAACCGCGCTCCGGAAAGCCGAACGTACGCTGTATGGCAACCATCAGGAGCAGCAGCGACAACCCAATAATGACCTCGGGCATCACGAGCGGTGCGTTGACGAGGCCATAAAACAGCGTCCGCCCTGAAAAACGCTTGTAGCGTACCAGTACAAATGCAGCCAAGCTTCCCAGTACCACTGACAGCGTTCCAGTCAGGAGCGCCACTTTCAACGACAGGAAAAAGCCTTCTACCAAGCGCGGATCCTCCACCAAGGCCTGGTACCAGCGCAGCGAGAACCCCGTGAAAATACCGTCCTGCCGCGTGCTGTTGAATGAAAAAACAACCAGGAAAATCAGCGGGATGTAGAGGAAAAGGTACACCAGCGCCAGCCAGAGCCGGCCAAGGTGTTTTTCACCCAGTCGTTTGCTTTTTCCTGCACGGCCTGCCATGTCAGTGACCCGCCTCTGGGGAAGCATTTGTTCCATCGCTGGAACGGTAGTACCAGGCGAGCGGCACCAGGATAGCAACAATCATCACGACCGAGAGAGCGGCCGCACGAGGCCAGTTGTTGCTGCTGAACATCTCGTCCCACACGACACGGCCGATCATGATGTTTTCCGCACCACCCAGCAGCGAAGGAATCACAAACTCGCCCACAGCCGGAATGAACACCAGCATGGAGCCGGCGATGATGCCCGACTTGCTGAGAGGCACGGTAATCAGCCAGAAGGCTTTCCACGCGCTCGCACCGAGATCATGCGCGGCCTCCAGCAGGCGCAGGTCCATCTTCACGAGACTGGCATACAGCGGCAGAATCATGAACGGGCAATACACATAGGTCATGCCGACCAGCATGGACACATCGGTGTAGAGCATGACCAGCGGTTCACGGATGATGCCCAGGCCCAGAAGCAGGTTGTTGAGCACCCCCTGGTCGGCAAGAATGCCTTTCCACGCATAGACGCGCAGCAAAAAGGACGTCCAGAACGGCAACATCACCAGCATCAACAATGCCGGACGAATGGAGGCCCGTGCACGCGCCATGAAGTAGGCAAACGGGTAGCCGACCAACAGGCAGCAAATCGTCGTCAGGAAAGCGTACTTCAGGGAAGTCTTGTACGCATCTACATAGATCGTCGCCCCCGCACCTGTACCGTCGCTGAAGATGGACAGGTAGTTGTCATGCTTGAGCATGATGCGTCCGCTCTCAATGAGCGGCGTGAAGGGATCAACCCCGCCGCCCATGTCCGTGACGCTGATGCGCAGCAGGATGAGGAAGGGCAGCACAAAAAATACCAGCAGCCATACATAAGGCACGGCAATGACAAAGCGCCGGCCAAGGCTGATGCGGAAAGCTCCAGGTGATTTCATGAACCTCGCCGGACCGTCTTATTGCGTCAACACGACAGGTGCGATGCCATCCCACCAGAAGAAGACCTGGTCTTCCCAGGTGATCAGGCTGCTTTCGCGGCGGCTGGTGTTGGTTTCGGTAATCTTGACGCGTCGTCCACCAGCCATCTCGACGATGAAGGTGTTGTAGCTGCCGAAATACGCAATCTCCTTCACCCTCCCTGCGAACAGGTTGGAGGCCACGCCGTCGGGGCGCAACTTCGAGATGTGAATCTTCTCCGGCCTCACCGCCACGGCAGCCGCCATGCCCAGCGAGCCACTGATGCCGTGACCAACTTTGACAATGCCTTGCGCGGTGGTGACCTCGCAGCGGTCAATCTCATCCACCGTCAGTTCGCCCTCAAAAAGGTTCACGTTGCCTATGAAGTCTGCGACAAAGCGGCAATTCGGGTGTTCGTAGATTTCACGCGGCGTTCCGACTTGCAGCACGCGGCCGTGGCTCATGACGGCAATCCGCGATGCCATGGCCATCGCCTCCTCCTGGTCATGCGTCACCATCACGCAGGTCACACCGACCGACTCCAGGATGTTGACGAGTTCAAACTGCGTACGCTCCCTGAGCTTTTTGTCGAGTGCGCCCAGCGGCTCATCCAGCAAGAGCAGTTGCGGCTTCTTGGCAAGGCTTCGAGCCAGGGCCACACGTTGCTGCTGGCCGCCCGAGAGCTGGTGCGGTTTGCGTTTGGCAAAGGTTTCCAGCTGAACCAGCTTGAGCATCTCTTCAACGCGCGCCGCAATCTGGTCTTTGGGCATGCCCTCTCGTTTCAGGCCGAAGGCGACGTTATCCCAGGTGTTGAGATGCGGAAATAGCGCATACGACTGAAACATCATGTTGATGGGCCGCTCATAAGCTGGCATGGCAGCGATATCAACGCCGCCCAGGACGACGGATCCGGAGGTCGGTGTCTCGAAGCCGGCCAGCATACGCAGCAACGTTGACTTGCCGCAGCCAGAACTTCCAAGCAAGGCAAATATCTCGCCCTTGCGGATGGACAGGGAGACGTCGTCTACCGCAGCGACGCCGTCAAAGCGCTTGACCAGCTGGTCGGTCCGCAAAAAGCTTTCCGACAAATTCTCGTCCGCCACTCAGGAGCCTTTTTTGAACAGCGTGAAGACGTTGCTCATCGACTGGCGGGCCTCATTGCTGAAGCTTGATGGCGGCACCATCTTCTGCAGGTTGGCCGCATCCGGAAACACGGCCTGGTCCCTGGCGATCTCGGGTTTGACATTGGCCAGGCTCGCCTTGTTGGCCGTGGCATAACCCAGCTCATTGGTCAGCGACGCGGAGACTTCCGGCTTGAGAAAGAAATTGATGAACGCCAGCGCATTGTTCGGGTGCCTGGCATCCTTGGGAATGGCCAGGTTGTCAAAAAAGATCAGGCCGCCCGTGCTAGGCAACAATGCCTCGACTTCATTGCCGTTCTTGTTCTCAAGCGCTCGGCCCCTTGCAATATTGATATCGCCAGCCCAGCCAAGTGCCACGCAGGCCTTGCCTGCGGCCAGGTCGTCAATCATGGTGCTGGAAAACAAACGCACATGCGGCCTGACCTTGGCCAGCATCTCGCCTGCAGCCTTGTGATCAGCCGCATCATTGGAGTAAGCATTCTTGCCAAGGAAATGCATGGCAGGCGGAATCACCTCCGTCGGCGAGTCCAGGAACGCGATGCCGCAGGACTTGAGCTTGGCCGTGTACACCGGGTTGAACACAAGCTCCCATGCGTTCTCCGGCATGGGTGTGCCGCCCAGCGCTTTGGCCACCTTGGCCTTGTTGATCCCGACAGTGGTGAAGCTCCATGCCCAGGGCACAAGGTAAGCGTTGCCAGCATCAATCTTGTCCAGCTTGGCCATGATGGCCGTGTCCAGGTTGCCGTAGTTGGCAATTTTGGATTTGTCGAGCTTTTGAAGCAGTCCGCCGTCTATCTGGCCTTTGGCAAACACAGCCCCGGGCACAACGATGTCGTAACCCGTGTTGCCGGCAACCAGCTTGGCCTGCAGTGCTTCATTGTTTTCAAAAGTCTGGTAGTTGACCTTGATACCGGACTCTTTCTCGAAGTTCGCCACCATGTCCTTGGCGATGTAGTCGGGCCAGTTGTAGATGTTGAGGACTTTTTCCTCGGTGTTCACAACGGCGGCCGGTGCGCTGCTCACTGCGGCTGGCGCGGCCGGGGCAGCTGGAGGATCTTCTTTTTTGCCGCAGGCTGCGAGTGCAATGGCCAGGACTGCAAGCGACCACAACTGTTTTTTCTGCATGACTTTTAATCCGTTAGCAATCTGTTGGAGATGACTGAAAACACGCGCCGGGACGGCATGGCTGCGTCCGGAAAAACGGATTGTAAGAGCTATTTTTATTTTTTCAGGGGACTAAAGGCGTGCCGCAGAGGCACGAAATTGGTGCACCTAAGGCGTCAAACACCAAGGGGCCGTGTTGTGCATCAGCCCCATCCACAAGGCAAAAAGCGAAGTCGCCAGCAGGGCAAGGCCCGCCAGCCTGATGGCCCACTGACCCGAGCTTTGCGAACGCAATCGCAGCCACAGCCAAGGCCCAGCCATCAGCGACACACTGCTGCCTACCGCAAACAAGGCCATTACAGCAGCGCCCTCGAGCATGCTGCCGGTCAGTGCTGCGACCAGAAGGGCTGAATAAAGCAGCCCACAAGGCAGCAGTGACCAGACTACGCCAAGCACCAGAGCGCCAGCACCTGGCCGCCCACCTGATCCGCCTGTAGCTGCCCGTATCCGGGTCCAGACAGTCCGCGCAGAATTCTCAAGCCACACGGGCTGGCGTGCCCGCCACAGCAACATCAAGCCCAAAAAAGCCGCAGCCACATGAAAAAGACTCCATACCGGCCTGAGCGCCGCCGAATGAATGCTTAGCCAGCCAAGCCCCTGCATGGACGCTGCAGCCAAGCCCCCCATTAGCGAGTACCCCCCGAGCCGACCCGCCTGAAATGCCCACATTGACCGCGTGTTGCGGCCATCGCCCGAACGACCAATCGCCGCGCAGGCGGCCCCACACATGGCGACGCAATGCGGCCCACCGGCAAGCCCCATGAACAAAGCGGTCACCGCAAGCGTGGTTTGCATCAGATGATTTTTGAAAATTTGGCGCGGTTGCGGTCGGCCTGAAGATACCGGTCAAACACCATCGCAACAGCCCGTACAAAGAACCAGCCATCGGCGGTGACCCGAATACTGGAACCGCCCAGAACAACCAGACCCTGTTCCTGAAGGACTGAAAGCGCCTCCAGTTCCGCCGAAAAATAGCGGC
Organism: Pseudomonadota bacterium; assembly: GCA_040390295.1. GTDB lineage: Bacteria > Pseudomonadota > Gammaproteobacteria > Burkholderiales > Burkholderiaceae_C > Polaromonas. Next base: position 180,036 of record JAZJYR010000011.1, on the reverse strand, counting down.
GAAAATCGATCAGGTACGCCAGCTCGATCGACTCGAACTGGAGCTCGCCCTGGCACATCAAGGCCATGATGACAGCACGTCTGACCAGGTCATCTCTCGATAGGGCCAGGCCGCGAACAACAGGTAGCCGCCCCTGGTCCAGGTGGTCGTAATACTCTTCAAGGGTTTTGGCATTCTGGCTGTAGATGGCCCCGATCCTGCCTATGGCAGAAACACCCAGCGCAATCAGGTCGCAATCCGGCTGGGTGCTGTAACCCTGAAAATTTCGGTGCAGCCGCCCCTGCCTCTTGGCCACAGCAAGCGCATCGCCAGGCAGCGCAAAATGATCCATGCCCACATAGACATAGCCTGCTGCATCGAACGCTGCGAGTGATTGAGCCAGCATGGCCATCTTGCTGGATGCCGGGGGCAGCTCCGCAGTCGCAATCCGCCGTTGCGGTTTGAAACGTTCCGGCAAATGGGCGTATGCATACAGCGCGATCCGGTCCGGCCTGAGTGCCTCAACCTGGACAAGGGTGCGGGCAAAAGATTCTGGCGTCTGCATCGGCAAGCCATAAATCAGGTCAACGTTTACCGACTCGAAGCCTTGCGCCCGCGCGGCTTCCACCAGCGCAAACACCTGCTCCGCAGGCTGGACACGGTGCACCGCTTTCTGTACTGCAAGATCAAAGTCCTGCACACCAAAACTCAAGCGGTTGAATCCCAGTTCCGCCAGCGCGGCAAGCCGGTTGACATCAACCGTTCGCGGATCAACCTCAATCGAATACTCTCCGCCGGGCGCAAATGTAAAACTTCGTCGCAGCATGGCCATCAAACTACGAAGCTGCAAGTCGCTCAAGAAGGTGGGCGTGCCCCCACCGAGGTGGAGTTGCGTCAGTATCTGGCCGATACCGATATGCGCAACGTGCAGGCTGACTTCTCTTTCCAGGTAACGCAGGTATTCGTCGGCCTTGCCGTGATGCTTTGTGATGATCTTGTTACAGGCGCAGTAGTAGCAAAGGGATTCACAGAAAGGGACATGAACATAGAGCGACAGGGGCAACGTCATCGCGGCAGCCCCGGTTCGGCGCTGCTTGAGCGCCTGTACATAATCTTCGCCAACGAACGCCTCTACAAACCTGTCGGCCGTCGGATAAGAGGTGTAACGCGGGCCGTTGACGTCAAAACGGCGAAGTAAATCAAGCGAAACAACACTCATGAACGGGAATCCTCTGGTTTAGAGGATACTTTGCGCTCAAAGCCCCTTTGGGATCTTGATATAAATCAAGCCCATGCGATACGCAAAAGCGCACAATATCAGGAAACGACCCGCGTCAAGGGAAAGCCTATTACCGATAAATGCTGTCGATGACGCAATATCACCGTATTTGCAATCCATCGCGCTCAACCAGATCAACCACATGCTAAAAGACACAATCAAAGTAGCCTGTTCCAGCTGCAATCTGCGCGAGTTGTGCCTTCCCGTCGGCCTTGACCAGGATGAACTGCGAAAAGTCGACGAACTGGTGGCTACAAGGCGAACCATCAAGCGCGGGGCGTCACTCTTTCATACAGGCGAAAAATTTACGTCGCTTTATGCCATCCGCAGTGGTTTCTTCAAAACCTCCGTCACGACGGAAGATGGTCGGGATCAAGTCACCGGCTTCCACATGGCAGGCGAAATCATGGGCCTGGACGGCATCGTCAATGATGTCCATACCTGTGATGCGATCGCCCTGGAGGATGCCGAAGCCTGCGTCATGCCGTTCGACCGGATTGAAGAAATCTCCAGAGAGGTCAACTCCCTGCAACACCATGTGCACAAAATCATGAGCCGCGAGATCGTCCGCGATCACGGCGTGATGCTGCTGCTGGGCAGCATGCGCGCCGAAGAACGGCTGTCAGCCTTCCTGCTCAACCTGGTGCAGCGCCTTCAAGCCCGAGGGTTTTCGAAATCAGAACTTATCCTGCGCATGACGCGCGAGGAGATCGGCAGTTACCTCGGGATGAAGCTGGAAACGGTCAGCCGCACCTTTTCAAAGTTTGCCGAAGACGGCATGATAGAAGTTAAACAACGCAACATCCACATCCTGGATGCAGAAGCACTCAAGCGCATCATCAACCAGCAGCCGTGTCATTGAGTTGGGCTGGAATCTTGGCAAGCCACAACACAAGGCTTCCCGAAACAGCACTGATCAGCCAGAAGCAAAAAAAAGCTGCGGTATAAACGCCCTGTCGCGTAGGTTGGGGCAAGTGCCCTGACCAGTGGACTTCCCCAGGATCAACGGCCGAGAACACAAGTACTTCCAGCAAACAGGCTGCGAGGAACCCCACCCAGGCGACCAGCGCCACTCGACCCATGCGGTTGGTCACCTCGGGTAAATCATGGCTTGTATTCATGCTCACCTCCAGTTGCACTATGGTTTCGCCCCAGGAGCGCGGGCTGCATGGGTGGCTGCGCCGCCCTGAGCTGCTGGCTCATCGCCACACCTTCGGGATAGTGACTTTCAGGGACTACAGCGTCCGGTCCCTGCAGGATGTAAAAGGCGGTCACAAGGCAGGCGAAAATCACGGAAACAGGCCCCGCAATAACCATCCACACATAGGCCTCTTTCCACCAAGGTCTTGGGAGAACCTGGCCTTGTACCCGCCGGTCAGGGCGCGTGGAATGATTCATACGGTCTCCTTCTGTTGATTTTGTAAAGCCTAACGCGGCACCAGAAATACGGATTTTTCGCTCACCTGCTGCATCGGTGCGCCCTGCGTGGCCACCAGAAACAGGAGCGGATGGGAACCCGGCTGCAGCGAGCCAGGCGGCGTACGAACCCTCACAGGCACCCATCGTGCGGCGGCCGCATCTACAGTCACTACAGCATCCGAAACAATCTGGGCTCCATCAATACCAGACACCCGAATCGAATATTGCTGCCCATGCTCTGTCGCATTCATGATTTGCAGGCGATAGACATTTTCAATCTGGCCCTGCCCGACCATCCGTGCGATGGAACCGCGATCCCGCACAACATCCACCCGAAATGAAGCACGGTGAACAAGGCTCGACAACAATGCAACACTCACGGCTGCAAGCACGGCTGCATAAACCAGTACACGAGGTCGTAAAACACGGCGAAACATGGCTTTTCTCGTCAGGTTTTGCGTGATTCCGTTTTGCGTACTGTTTCTGATGAGTCCCCGCGGATAGTGCATTTTGTCCATCACGCCATTGCAGGCATCTATGCACGCAGAGCAGCTTATGCATTCGTATTGAAGTCCTTTGCGGATGTCTATGCCGGTCGGGCATACCTGTACGCACAAACCGCAATCAATGCAGTCACCCAAACCCTTTGAGTGATACTCGGCCGGTGTCTCGCTTCTCGCTCGTGCCCCGCGACGCTCACCGCGAGCTTCATCGTAGGTCACGATCAGCGTGTCACGATCAAACATGGCACTTTGAAAGCGGGCGTAGGGACACATGTATTTGCAAACCTGCTCACGCATGAAGCCCGCATTGCCATAAGTGGCAAAGCCGTAAAACAGCACCCAGAACAACTCCCAGGGCCCCAGGGAAAGACCTGCAACCTCGGCAGCCAATTCGCGGACCGGGGTGAAATACCCGACAAATGTAAAACCAGTCCATAGCCCCACAGCAATCCATGCCGAATGTTTGGCACATTTGCGGAGTAGCTTGATGGCGCTCATCGGGCTCCGGTCCAGCCGCATACGGGCTCCACGGTCACCCTCAATCCTGCGTTCAATCCACATGAAGATTTCGGTATAAACCGTCTGCGGGCAGGCATATCCGCACCAAAGTCGACCTGCAACTGCGGTGAAGAGGAACAGGGACAACGCGCAAATGACCAGAAGACCCGTGAGGTAAATCAGATCCTGGGGGTAGAGCACCAGATTAAAGATGTAAAACCGACGTGCTCCAAGATCGAACAGCACCGCCTGACGGTCATTGATGGTCAGCCAGGGTATCCCGTAAAACACCAGTTGGGTCGCCCAGACCATGGCCCAACGCCACTGGTTGAACCATCCTGAGACGTGACGGGCATATATGCTGTCCTCCGAACGGTACAGGGAGACTACCGCTGTTGAATCATCCACTGCAACAATCGGGATGGTTTTCCGGGGTACTGCGGCTTCCGGAGGGTTGAGAGGCAAAGTCACACCGCTACGGCCTAAGGTTTGGCCGCTGCGGGCAATGAAGCCGCAGCAAGGCTGTTGCCGGACAGGCTCAGCACATAAGCCGCCACCACATGAATCTGGTCAGGGGTCAGCTTTGGCGACTGTGCTGGCATGGCGTTGGTTTTGCCGGTCTTGATCATGCTGATGATCGCCGCTTCGCCCCAGCCGTGCAGCCAGTAATCATCGGTGAGGTTGGGCGCGCCGAGCGCCTTGTTGCCTTTACCATCCATACCGTGGCAAGCAGCACACGCTGTAAATCGCGCCTTGCCACTGAACGCCTTGATCTCGTTGTAGGGACTGCCTGAGAGCGACAGGACATAGTTCGCCAGTTCACTGAGCTCCTGCTCGCCACCGACTGCGGCAGCCATTGGCGGCATCATTCCGGTGCGGCCGTTGGTCACCGTCTGCACGATGTGGGCCGCTGTGCGCTCCCCCAGCCAGCCCGCGTTGGCATTGGTCAGATTGGGGTACGACTTGCTGCCTCGCGCATCGGAGCCATGGCATTGCGCACAGTTGTTCATGAACACACGTTCACCTACCGCCAGGGCACGCGCATCTTTTGCCAAAGCTTCAACAGGTTGGGCGGCAAATTCCGCATAAAGCGGCGCTACCTGTTTACTCAAGGTGCCCACATCTTCGGTGTGCTCGCGATCTGTTGACCATTGCAGCAGACCTTTGTAGCTGCCAAGACCAGGAAAAATTGCAAGGTAGACCAATGCAAAAACCACAGTGATGACAAACAGCCACATCCACCAGCGAGGCAGCGGATTGTTCAGCTCACGCAAATCCTCATCCCACACATGCCCGGTCGTATTGTCGTTAACCTTGCCTGCGCCCGGGGTGATGGTTGCCTTACCCGCGAGCCACAAAAGCAAGGCGCAGGCCAGGATGGACACCAGGCTGATAGCGGCCACATACCAGGGCCAGAATCCATTTGTAAAGTCACTCATATATCAGCCCCCTATTCGGACCTGAAGGGCAGTTGCGCTGCATCGTCAAACAGCGCTTTCCTGGAAGGCAGATAGGCCCAGACCATGATCCCGATGAAAACCACAAATGCGGCCACAGTCACCAGGCTACGTAAAACATTGATATCCATGTCGATTCCTTGTTATTTCAGCGCCAGGCCAAGGCCCTGAAGGTATGCCACCAATGCATCCATCTCTGTTTTTCCCTTGAGCTCCGCAGGCGCGCCGGCAATCTGCTCGTCGGAGTACGGCACACCCACGGTGCGCAAAGCTTTCATGTGTTGCTGGATGGAGTCCGCATCGGCCGGAGTTTTCTCGAGCCACGGATAAGCGGGCATGATGGATTCCGGCACCAGATCGCGCGGACTTGTGAGGTGCAGGCGTTGCCAGTCATCGCTGTACTTGCCACCCACCCGGTGCAGGTCCGGTCCGGTCCGCTTGCTGCCCCACTGGAACGGGTGGTCATAGACAAATTCGCCCGCCACAGAATAATGGCCGTAACGGAGCGTCTCCGCTACCAGTGGACGAATCATCTGGGAATGGCAGTTGTAGCAACCTTCACGCACATAAATATCACGCCCCGCAATCCTGAGCGGGGAGTCCGGCACCATGCCCTTGATGGGCAGCGTAGTGGACTTCTGGAAAAACAGGGGGACGATCTCCACGAGGCCGCCGACAGCCAGCACCAACAGTATCAGGACAATCATCAGCCAGTTGCTGGTTTCTACTTTTTCATGTGAAAAGGACATTCGCGGGTTCTCTTTCAGGCCTGGCTTTGTGCAGGTGGTTGGTCGTGATTCAGGCGTGGACGGGGACAGCCGGAATCCGGCTTTCTGATGCCTTTCCGGCCATGGCCGTCATGGTCACATTCCAGGCCATGACAAGCATGCCCGCGAGGTAGAGCAGACCTCCGAAGAATCGCACCATGTAAAACGGAAAGGTTGCCTTGACGCTCTCCACGAAGGTGTAGGTCAATGATCCGTCGGGGTTGATGGCGCGCCACATCAATCCCTGCATCACGCCGGCAATCCACATTGCGGCGATATAAAGGACGATACCGATAGTGGCGACCCAGAAGTGAACCTCAATAGCCTTGATGCTGTGCATTTTTGTTTGCCCAAACATGCGCGGAATCAGGTAGTACAGCGCGCCCATCGATATGAAGCCCACCCAGCCCAGTGTGCCGCCATGCACGTGAGCGATGTTCCAGTCGGTGTAATGCGACAGCGCATTGACAGTCTTGATCGACAGCATCGGGCCCTCGAATGTCGACATGCCATAAAAAGACAATGCCACGATCATGAACCTCAGGATCGGATCATCACGAAGCTTGTGCCAGGCACCCGAAAGGGTCATCACACCATTGATCATGCCGCCCCAACTGGGCGCCAGGAGGATGAGGGAGAACACCATGCCCAGCGACTGTGTCCAGTCAGGCAGTGCCGTGTAGTGGAGATGATGCGGACCGGCCCACATGTAGGTGAAGATCAGTGCCCAGAAATGCACAATGGAAAGCCGATACGAATACACCGGTCTTTCAGCCTGCTTGGGAATAAAGTAATAAACGATGCCCAGGAAACCGGCCGTCAGGAAGAAGCCCACCGCGTTATGGCCGTACCACCACTGCACCATGGCATCCTGCACACCCGCGTAGACCGGGTAGGACTTCATCCAGCCAGCGGGCACGACAGCAGCGTTCACGACATGCAATAACGCAACGGCAATGATGAACGCACCATAAAACCAGTTGGCGACATAGATATGACGCACCTTGCGAATGCCAATTGTTCCGAAGAACACAACCGCGTAGGCAACCCACGTCAGCGTGATGAGAATCGAAATTGGCCATTCAAGTTCGGCGTATTCCTTGCCCCGGGTAAAGCCAAGGGGAAGCGATATGGCAGCAGCGACGATCACGGCCTGCCAGCCCCAGAAATGGAAGGCGGCCAGCTTGTCCGAGATCACCCGCACCTGGCAGGTGCGCTGAACCACGTAGTAGCTGGTCGCAAAAAGCGCACATCCACCGAAAGCAAAAATGGCAGCATTGGTATGAAGCGGTCGCAGGCGGCCGAAAGACAGCCACGCGATCCCGAAATTCAACTCGGGCCATGTCATTTGGGCGGCGATGAAGACGCCGACCAGCATGCTGACAACGCCCCAAACCACCGCCATGACCGAGAACTGGCGAACCACACGATCGTTATAAAAACCGGAATCCGAGGCTGCCCAGCCAAGGGACCAAGAGCTCGTTGAAGTTGTCGAAAGTACTGCACTCATCAAAAGCCCTTTGTTTTGTTATCCGGTTGACTTAGGTAGTGTGGCGCTTATAGGCAATTCCGATATTGATATGGATCAAGCTTCCTCACGGGTAGGAGTCAGAGCAGGCAAAAGCTCATCTTCTAGGAAGATTCTCTGACCCTCACATTCCAGCTCTTCAAACTGGCCAGACCAGACTGCCCACGCCAGCAATCCCATGACTGCCAGAGCCAGCAATACCGAAACGGGAACAAGTAAAAAAAGAATATCCATGTTGTTCACTTCCTCGCCAGCTTGAAACGCGAAAGGCGTGCCGCATTGGCAACTACCAGCAGTGAACTCATGGCCATGCCCAATCCGGCGAGCCACGCAGGCAGCCAGCCGGCGATGGCCATGGGCACACACACGGCGTTATAAGCAGCCGCCCAGCAAAGGTTTTGGCGCACGACACGCATGGTGAACCTGGCATGGTTCAGCATCAGGGGCAACATTCGCAATTGCCCCCCCGGGATCACAAGGTCGGACTGCGCCTGGGCCATCGGTACAGCCATGCCCACGGCAACCGAAACATCTGCACCAGCGAGAACAGGTCCATCGTTAAGCCCGTCACCAATCATGAGCACCTTGCGGCCCTGGTGCTGCAATTGCTGCAGGCGGGCCAGCTTGGTGGATGGCGTACAACCACCCTCTATGTGATGTATGTTCAACTGGTTTCCCATGCGCAAGACAGCCTGAGGCCGGTCACCGGAAAGCAGATGAACATCGATCCCCTGAGCCTGCAGCGCGGCAACGGATTGCGAAGCATCCGCCCTGGGCATTTCCCTGAACTCGAATGTTGCAAGCCAGCCGCGTTCATCGGATAGATAAACCTGCAGACCACTGCTGACCCGGGCTTCAACACCGCAGAAAGATGCCGAACCGAGGCGAAGCCGCTCACCCCACTTGTGGGTCGGCTCGACGGTGCCCTCGACGCCCTGCCCCGCGTACTCCCTGACATCCTTCACATCACAGACGGCAGGCTGTTCAACTACCGAAGCTGCCTCAACCAGAGCGCGAGATACCGGGTGAAGCGAACAGGCTGCCAGCCCTGCTGCGAGATGCAACGCATCGGATGCCGTGAGCCCTGCGCGTGTCCGGGTTTCGCGCAGACCCATGGCCGCCTCAGTCAGGGTTCCGGTCTTGTCAAATATCACGGTATCGATGCCGGCCAGTGCTTCCAGCGACTGAAGCCGCCGAACCAGCACGCCATGGTGTGCCAGAAAGCCCGCAGAACTCAGCATTGCCGCAGGTGTGGCAAGCGACAACGCACAAGGACAGGTGACCACCAGCACCGCCACTGCTGCCATGATTGCCATGGAAGGATTGGTGTTCCACCAGAATACGGCGGCGCCCGCAGCGGCTACCAGCACAAGCCACAGGAAAGGCCTGGCTATCCGGTCGGCGAGCAACGCAAGGCGGGGCTTTTCTACAGCAGCCTTCGCCATCAGGGCCACGATCTGGCTGTAGAACGTCGCAAGCCCCAGTTTATCCACGCGTACCTGCACTGCAGAAGACAGGTTGTAGCTGCCAGCCAATACTGCGGCACCAACCGGACGGGCGACTGCCGTGGATTCACCGGTCAGGATCGCCTCATCGGCAAAAGTATTCCCGGCCAGAATGGTTCCATCCACCGGGAAAGCCTCCCCCGGCAAGACGCGAATAACATCGCCTGCCCGTAAGCGCCTCACAGCTATCCTGTCGAACTTTCCATCCGCATCCATGCGCTCCACGCTATCGGGCAGGCGCTGGGACAGCAGGTCGAGGGAACCCGCAGTCCGGGCTCTCAGACGCTGCTCGAGCCAGCGTCCGCTCAGGAGGAAAAACACAAACATCGTGAGCGAGTCAAAGTACACCTGGGTGCCCCACCAGCCCTGCGGCTCAAATGTAGCCGCAGTGCTGACTGCGAATGTGACTGCGATACCCAGAGAAACCGGGAGGTCCATGCTGATTCGGCGATGGCGCAAATCCCTTAGTGCATTGCGAAAGAAAGGGGCACAGGAAAAAAGCAGTACCGGCAGGCTCAACAACCACGACGCCCAACGCAGCAGCTTCTCGATATCCGACGTGATGTCTCCCGGCGCAGAAAAGTAGCCAGGTGCTGCGTACATCATGACCTGCATCATGCAAAACCCGGCGACCAGCCAGCGCCAGAGCATCAACCGCGCTTCCTGCCTTGCGGTGTCTTGCCTGAAAGCATCCGCGGCGGGCAACAGGCTGTAGCCCAGCACCTGCGGGGCCTGCATCCATCGGGAGGGTCGCGTATCTGCAGCATTCCAGATGATGCTGGCGCGGCCGCTGGCTGCGCTCACGTGGACGGCACGCACGCCCTTGACGCCCAGCAGTGACTGTTCCAGTGCCAGCGAGCAGGCTGCGCAATACATGCCCCGCACCACCACCTGTGACTCCATGAGTTCAGGGGTGTCCGGATCTTCCTGACCGTAAGGGCGGGTAAAAACCTCCCACTCCTCGGGATCATCGAAAACAAGCAGACGGGCAAATTCGTTCTCCACGCCCGCACTGGCACCGTGGTCTGGGGTCAGGGGAAAAATGGGCGCGGACAGCATGCCTCAACGGTAAGGCGGCCGGCACGAATGGATGTTGATATAGATCAAACTCCCGCCGGGCTGGCGGGGCTAACGTAGGGTGCATTACAACCCAGGAGATCACCATGTACAAACGAATTCTCATTGCGACGGATGGCTCGGCTCTTTCAAGAAAGGCCGTGTCCGGGGGAATCGAGTTGGCCACATTGATGGGCGCTGAACTCACGGTGCTCAAAGTGGTGCCCCGGTATCCGGTGAGCTACTTCGAGGGTGGTGCCTCAATTTCCAGCAGTCAGGTTGCCGCCACGGAAAAACAATGGGCAGATGCAGCCAGCGCGGTAGTCCAGCTGGTCAAAACCAATGCAGAAGCACAAGGACTCAAGGCCAGAGCGGTAACGAAAGTATCGGATTTCGTTGCGGAGTCGATCATTTCAGTGGCAAAAAAACACAAATGCGATCTCATCGTGATGGCATCGCATGGCAGAAAAGGTGTCAAGCGCCTTCTGATGGGAAGTGAAACCCAGCACGTCCTGACGCACAGCACCATTCCCGTGCTGGTTCTGCGCTGAGCTCGACAACAAGAGGCCACCCATGAAAATGCTATTTGCAGCAGACGGAAGCCGGTTTACAAAAAAGGCCCTTGCATTCCTCGTCACCCATGATTCGCTTGCAGGTCCGGATCTGGAGCTGCTCGTCCTGAACGTCCAGCCTGAAGTCTCTCCGAGGGTCAGGGCCATGGCGGGTGCGGGCATGGTTTATGAGTGGCAAAAGGACGAGGCAATGGCCGTCCTGGAACCTATCGAAAAATTCCTGCTGCGACACCGGATCAACTACAAATGCAAATGGGTCGCTGGATCGGCAGCAAAACAGATTGTGCGTTTCGCCGAAAAAGAAAAAGTGCACATGATCCTCATGGGTACACACGGCCATGGGATTGTTGGCCGCGCCCTGCTTGGCAGCGTCTCCCAACGGGTGGTCAGCGATGCCAGCGTACCCGTCATGCTGGTGAAGTGAAATGACTCACTTGCAGGGTACAGAAACTGCGTATTTCGATGCCCTTCTGGAGGCGCTCGAAACCAGGCTGACCGAGAGCCTTCGGCAACCCCTCGAGCAAATCATCTCGACTTCAAGCGAACCCACACGTGAGGTGTGGGACTTCAAGGATGCGGCATCGCAGGAATCTGAGCTTGCGATAAGCGAATCCCAGGCTGGCAGGTCTGCGATCGAACTGAGGGAAGTACAGGATGCGCGCCAGCGGATCAGACAGGGCAGCTTTGGCCTTTGTTGCGACTGCGGGGAGCCTGTGGATCTCGCCAGGCTGAGGGCTGTGCCGGCTACGCGGTTCTGCCTGAACTGTCAGTCCCGACATGAAAAGCAGCCCTGACTCCGGAAGATCGCCAATACTCGCCGCAAACCCGTCACCAACCGAGATGGTCCGAACCGCATAAAAATCTAAGCAAACAGATTTTTATGCTGCTCACGGAGCAGGTTTTTCTGCACCTTGCCCATCGTGTTGCGCGGCAATTCATCGACCACAAAACACTGCTTCGGGATCTTGAAGTTGGCCAGTCTGGATTTGAGGTCTGCGGTGATACGGGCCGGATCAAGCGAAGCGCCGGGCTTGGCAATCACCACAGCCACGCCAACCTCGCCAAAATCAGGGTGTGGCACGCCTACCAGCGCGCTTTCTGCAACACCAGTCATTTCATTGATGTAGCCTTCGATCTCCGCTGGATAGACGTTGTAGCCGCCGCTGATGATGAGGTCCTTGCTGCGCCCAACGATGGTGATGTAGCCGCGTTCATCAATCTTGCCGACATCACCCGTCTTGAAGTAACCGTCCGCAGTGAATTCTTCTCTCGTCTTTTCCGGCATGCGCCAGTAGCCCTTGAATACGTTGGGGCCCTTGACCTGTATGCCCCCTATCTCGCCCACAGGCATGGGCTGGCCGTCATCACCCTGCACTCGCAGGCTCACGCCCGGCAAGGCAAAACCCACAGTACCACCCCGGCGTTCGTCGCCTTTGTAGGGGTTGGACGTGAGCATGGCGGTCTCAGACATGCCGTACCGCTCCAGGATGGTGTGACCCGTGCGCTCCTGCCACGCGTTGAAGGTCTCGATCAGCAGGGGCGCGGATCCGGCAACAAAAAGGCGCATGTTGCGACAGGCCTGTTTGTCCAGGCCAGGCTCAGCCAGCAGGCGCACATAAAGAGTCGGCACACCCATGAATACCGTGGCTTCAGGCAGTTTTTTCACAACCAGCTTCGGGTCGAACTTCGAGAGCCAGATCATCTTGCTGCCGTTGATCAGTGCACCATGCAGCGCGACAAACAGGCCGTGCACATGAAAGATTGGCAGGGCATGAATCAGCACATCGCCGGGTTTCCAGCCCCAGTAGTCCTTGAGCACCAATGCATTGCTCAGCAGGTTGCCGTGCGAAAGCATGGCGCCCTTGCTCCGGCCGGTGGTACCACTGGTGTAGAGGATGGCAGCCATGTCGTCTTCACTTTTGACAAGCGCCACCTCGTGCGTGTCGCTGCAATGCGCCGCACGATCGAGCAATGAACCCGTACGGTCGTCATCCAGCGTAAAAACATTCTGCGTCCCGGCCTTGAAGGCAATTTTGCTGACCCAGCCGAAATTCCTCTTCGAGCACACCACAACCGCCGGTTCGGCATTACCGATGAAGTACTCAATCTCGGCGCTTTGATAAGCTGTATTGAGCGGCAGGAACACATACCCGGCGCGCAGGGTCGCCAGATAGAGCATCACGGCTTCTACCGACTTTTCGACCTGAACGGCAACGCGCGAGCCGGCGGGCAACTTCAGCGAAACCAGCAGGTTGGCCAACATGGCGGTCGAACGTTCAAGGTCGCGCCAGGAATAGTTCAGGCCGTTGTCGGTTTCAATCGCCACCGCATCCAGATCAGAAGGAAAGGCCGCGCGCAGGGCTGAAAAAAGGTTGTTGTTTTTCATGGTTCAGGTGGTCAAAAAGTATTCAGGTGATCCGGTGACGAAAATTCAATTCGCGAAATGTGCGGGTCGCTTTTCGGTAAACGCAGCAATGCCCTCCCGATGCTCGGACGTATCTGCATAAGCATAGGCGTTTGCAACAAGCTGGGCAGGGCCGTGAGCTGCCCCGGTCAGGGCACGCAACGTCTTCTTGTTCAGGCGCGCAGCAGTGGGCGCAAGGGACACGATGCGTTCGACCTGCAATTGCACGGTGGTGGCCAGATCGGCATCTGCCATCACCGCATTCAAAAAGCCTCTTCGCTTCATTTCAGGTGCGTCAAGCACTGCGGCCGACAACAACATCTCCCGCGCAGTCAGCCCCCCAACGGCGCTCATCACCAGTGCGGCCTCCCGCGGTGCCATCGGGAACCCGAGTTTTGCAATCGGTGCGCCGAAGCGTGCAGACTCACCCGCCACGCGCATGTCGCAGCAGCTGGAAATTTCGAGCCCCGCGCCCATGCAGTTACCACTGATCTGCGCGACGGTGGGCACATCACAGTCAAGCATGGCCTGCAGGCCACCCCAGACTTCGTTTTCATGAAAGTTGCTCAGTGAATGCTCGGTGAAACGGAAATCCGCGTATTCGGAAATATCGCCGCCAGAGCAGAAATGACCACCCTCGCCACTCACAAGCACGCAGCGTATACCTGGCTCCTGCTGGATGGCAGTGAATGCCGAACGCAGTTCAAGCCACATCACACGCGACATGGCGTTGAACTTGCCAGGATGGGAGAGTATCACCCGCGCGAGCGGGCCTGAGATCTGCAGGGAAACGGTACCAGTCATTGCAAGGATGCTTCTTTCAATATTCCCGGGGCACAGAACCCACAACGCCGGCGTCCGGTATGAAAAAGCATAACGTCAAACCGGTCAGTCGAGTTTGGCGCCCGACGCCTTGACGACGGCCGTCCAGCGTTTGACTTCACCGCTGACAAAGGCGCCAAACTGCACCGGCGTGAGGTTGCCGAACTCCGCACCATTGCTTGCCCAGACAGCCTTGAGTTCGTCAGTACTCACGGCCTTGCGCAGGTCTTCGACGATGCGGCCCTGGATATCGGCCGGTGTGCCTTTGGGCGCCCACATGCCGTACCAGGTCGCTACGGTGTAATCCGGCAGGCCCAGCTCACCGGCGCACGGTACATCGGGGAAAGCCGGGTTGCGTTTGTTGCCTGCGACCATGAGCGCCTTGATGCGACCGCCCTTGATGTGCGCAGCCGATGAACCCAGGCCATCAAACATCATGTCCACATTGCCCGAGATCAGATCCTGCAGCGCGGGGCCTGCGCCGCGATACGGAATGTGCGTGATAAACGTTTTTGTCTGGAGCTTGAACAGCTCGCCAGCCAGGTGGTGCGAGGTTCCGGCACCGGCAGAGCCATAGTTGTATTTGCCGGGGGACTTGCGCACCGCTTCAATATAGGTCTTGAAGTCGGCAAACGGCATGTTGCGGGGATTGACCACCAGCACCTGTGGCACTGTGGCCAGCAGCGCGAGCGGCACAAAGTCTTTTTCAATGTCGTAATCCAGCCTAGGGTACATCGACGGTGCGATTGTGTGGTGCACAGCGCCCATGAACAGCGTGTAACCATCAGGCACCGCCTTGGCCGCAATACTGGCACCCAGTGTGCCGCCTGCGCCGCCGCGGTTGTCGATGATGAGCTGCTTGCCCGTCAGCTTGGCAAACTGGCCAGACAGCGGCCTTGCAAAAGCATCGGTGCCGCCGCCTGCGGGGAAAGGCACGATGACCGTGACCGGTTTCGTTGGCCAGGCAGATTGCGCATGGCTGCCGATTGAAAATGCTGCGAGGCCGGCAGCACCTGCACGGAGCACATCACGCCGATTGCCCATCATGTCCATCTTGAAATTCATCTTTGTCTCCTGTCGTTATTAAAAAAAAACCTGTCTGTCGCACTGCAAATTTCAAATATACAAATCCTCAATATCCCCGGATACGGGGACTTTCCCCTGAGAAAGCAACATTCTGTGCTTGTCCAGTCGCTTGAGGTCGTAGAGGTAATTGACCATGAGGCCATAAGATTGCTTGAGGCCTTTGGCGGAAGGATCACCGGCCCAGTTCAGCCGTTCGACCCGCGCGCCGTTGCCTAGATGGAATTTTGCAACCGCATCGACCGGCTTGCCGTCATCCATCGCCTGGCCAAGATAGTTCGCGGCGCAACGCAGCAGCATGAGGCGCACCGGCGACTTCTCGGGCAATGCCAGAACGTCTTCTGTTGCACCGAGAAAATGCCCGGCGGTCGGCGGCTCAAAACCCACCGCCCGGCCCAGGGCCGTGCGCGATTTTTCATCAAGCTTTTCAATCATGGCCGTTGCGTTTTTGTTCAGCCAGTTGCGAAAGCCAGGAATAGGCGAGAGCGTTGCGAAGGTCTTGAGCCGGGGAAATTCTTCCTTCAGCGTCTCGACCACGCGCTTGATCAGCGAGTCGCCAAAACTCACGCCGCGCAGGCCGGCCTGTGTGTTACTGATGGAATAAAAAATCGCCGTCGTGGCCTTGTTCAGGTCTGCTGCGTCGGCGGACTCATCCAGCAGGGGCGTGATGCCGTCGGACATGTCGTCAACCAGCGCAACCTCCACAAAAATCAGGGGATCATCGGGCAGGCGTGGATGGAAAAAGCCGTAGCAGCGACGATCGGAGTCGAGCCGGTTCTTGACATCGGCCCAGCTCTTGATGTCATGCACCGCTTCGTACTTGATGAGCTTTTCAATCAGCGATGCCGGCGAGTCCCAGCTGATGCGGCGCAAGTCGAGAAAGCCCACGTCAAACCAGGTCGAAAACATGTACTCCATCTCGACATCCAGCGCCTGCAGCCGCCTGTCGGCCTTCAGGTGCGGGAGCATGTCGGCGCGCAGGTCCACCAGAAAGCGTATGCCTTCAGGAAAGGCGCTGAAGCGCTGCAGCAGTCGCCGACGCGGCGAGACAGTGGCACGGCGATAACGCACCTCGGCCACCGCCTCGTCGGGTGTGCCCACTGCCGCAGCGAATTGCGCTTGCGCCAGTTTTGTTTTTTGCGGGTCGGCGACGAACTGCTCACTCATCAGCAGCCACATGTCACGCCGCTCGTTCGGTGCTGCTTTGGCGTACCAGCCCGCGACGCCCATGGCACGCCGGCCGCCCTCGACCTCGCTCACACGCGGGTCGACAATGGCCTGCAACTCCTGCAGGGTGCGCCTGAGCACGCGGGGCGACAGGGCTTCTTCCTTTTGCCGCAAGGTGGCCTCAAGCCTCTCACGGGTGCTTCGGCCAGCAGGGACAGCGTCCTGGCCCGCGGTCTTTCTGGTGGCGGACTCCGCAACCGCCTTGGACCCTTTTTTTTCACCCGCAAGCAGCGAGACACTTCGATTCAACCAGTCCGCAGCAGTCATGATGCAATCCTTGAAGGTTTCTGGCTGCGTGCCAGTTCACGCAGGGCTTCACGCTGGCGTGTCAGGTGGGTGCGCATGGCCGCTTCCGCACCCTCGCTGTCACGACTCTTGAGTGCGGCGAACACCGTCATGTGTTCGGACAGGCTTTGCGCCAGGCGACCTGGTGCATGCAGTTGCTGCAGCCTTGCCAGCTTGAGGATCTTGCGCAGGTCAGAGATGGCCTGTGCCAGCCAGCGGTTGTTGGCCAGCGTGATGATGGCCTCATGTATTGCATAGTTTGTGGCGTAGTAGTCGGTGATACGGCCGGCCGTGGCGTGACCATTCAGGCGCTCGTGCAAGGCGGTGAGTTCAACCAGATCCGCATCCGTGGCATTGCGCGCAGCCTCGAAGGCACAGCGCCCTTCCAGCAAGGCGATAACGGGAAAGATGTCGTCAAGGTCCTGCTCCGTCACCTCATTGACAAAGCAGCCACGCCGCGGCTCGTGACGCAACAGGCCCTCGGACGTCAGGACCTTGAGGGCTTCGCGCAGCGGTGTGCGGGAAATCTCCAGCCTTTCGCAAAGCGCAACCTCGTCCAGAAAGCTGCCCGGCGCCAGCGTTCCCGCAAAGATCTGCTCGCGCAATGTAGCGGCGACTTCATGATGCAGTGAGTTTTGAACCAGGCGCATGGCAATTCGCGGTTTTTTGGGTGTTTACGTAGATGTTTCCGTGGATTTTTCCGGGCTTCGCTGCCCTCAGCTTAGCATCGTGAGCAGATTATTATTTTAAGTAATTACCCGTAATTACGGGAATCTGCAACCCATTCGACAGGTCTCATTTCTGCCGGTCAAGGTGTGTCAAACCTGCCATCTGCGGCATGGGCGCCAAGGGCGAAGTGATCCCGCCCCAATGAAGGCGGGATCAGAACAAAAGGACGACGGCGCGCGCTTCCATGCTCAAGCCCTGACCCACAGGACCCAGCTTTTCGGCAGTTTTGGCCTTGACGTTGACCCGCCCTGCCTCAAGCCCCAGAGCATCAGCAATCTTCTCGCGCATCGCGGTGATGTGCGGCGCCAGTTTGGGCGCCTGGGCAATCACGGTGCTGTCAATGTTGCCTATACGCAGGCCGCGCTCCGCAAGCAGGCGCCCGGTTTCCCTGAGCAGCACGATGGAGTCCACCCCCTTGAAACGCGTATCGGTATCTGGAAAGTGCGAGCCGATATCGCCGAGGCCCGCTGCACCCAGCAAGGCATCAATGATGGCGTGGGCCAGCAGGTCGGCATCCGAATGCCCAAGAAGGCCGGTGGCATGTGGAATCTCGACACCACCGATGATGAGTTTGCGGCCCGGCACCAGTGCGTGGGTGTCCCAGCCTTCGCCAATACGAATGTTGGGGAGTTCAGGCGTGCTCATGGGTGTTCTTTCAGTTCTTCAGGGCTTGCCGGCCTGCGAGGATGGCCTCTGCCAGCGCGAAGTCTTCGGGATAGGTGACCTTGAAATTCTGCGCGCTACCCGCGACCAGTTTGGGCGACAGGCCGGCCAGCTCCATGGCGCTGGATTCATCCGTCACCGCATCGCCTGCCGACTCCAGCGCGGCGATGAGCGCACCTACGCGAAACATCTGCGGCGTTTGGGCCAGGAACTTGCCGGACCGGTCGACCGTGGCGGTAACGCGGCCAGACGCGCCGCTTTTGAGCGTGTCGGGCAGCGCCTGGGCCAGCAGGCCGCCAACCTCGTCATCGCGGCACGCGTCGATCAATGCGCTGATTTGCGCCGGCGTGATCAGGCAACGGGCCGCATCATGCACCAGCACCCAGTCACCTGGCGCCGCATGGCCCAGCATGGCCTTGAGCCCGTTGAGTACAGATGCCGCGCGGCTGGCACCGCCCTGCCGGAGCAGCACTTCATTGACGGCACCAAAATCAGGGCAGGCCGCCATGAAGTTGCTGTCGTCGGCAGAGATCACGACATAGAGCCCATCCAGCTGCGGGCCTAGCGCACGGAAGGCCTCGATGGTGTGCCCCACCATGGCCTTGCCATGAATCGGGCGGTATTGCTTGGGGCCATCCGTACCGGCGCGGCTGCCGTTTCCTGCACAGGGAATCAGGGCAAAAGTGCGGGGTTTCTGGGGCGCTGTCGTCATGGTTTCATCATAGATTCTAAAATCGCACCAACCCGCGTGGAATAAACGCTTCACACCCCACTCATCACCGTTTGGGGTGTTTGTCATTGTTTATCCACTTTTGCGCCCCTCACAAAGCATCAACTGATTGACCGTCTTCATGGATCTGCCCAAGCTCGTCACTGGAAAACGCCACACCCTGCCCCAGCCTGTCGGTTCGGCCGATGCACTGCTACTGGCAAACCTGGGCCTGCGTGAGAAGGCCGCCGGCAAGCTGACGGCCATCATCACGTCGGATGCGACCACCGCCCAGCGCCTGCTCGACGAGATCGCCTTTTTTGCGCCCGAGCTGCGCTGCGCGCTCTTCCCCGACTGGGAAACGCTGCCTTACGACACCTTCTCGCCGCACCAGGACCTGATCAGTGAGCGGCTCGCCACACTGTGGCGGATCTCGCAACGTGACAAGGACACCGGTGCCGATGTGGTCATCGTGCCGGCCACCACGGCGCTGTATCGCCTGGCGCCACCCAGCTTTCTGGCGGGCTACACCTTTGAATTCAGGGTCAAACAAAAGCTGGACGAAGCGCGGCTCAAGGCGCAGCTGACGCTGGCCGGCTACAGCCATGTCACGCAGGTGGTCAGCCCCGGTGAATACGCGGTACGCGGCGGCCTGATTGACCTCTTCCCCATGGGCTCGCTGGTGCCCTTCCGTGTGGACCTGTTCGATGACGAGATCGACAGCATCCGCACCTTTGACCCGGACAGCCAGCGGTCGCTTTACCCGGTGCCTGAAGTGCGCCTGCTGCCGGGCCGCGAATTTCCGATGGACGACGATGCGCGCAGCCGCTTTCGCAAACGCTGGCGCGAGTTGCTCGACGGCGACCCGACCAAAAGCCGTATCTACAAGGACATGGGCAACGGCGTGGCGACCGCCGGCATCGAGTACTACCTGCCGCTGTTTTTCGAGGAAACCGCCACCGTATTCGACTATCTGGGCACGGATGCCACCGTGGTGCTGCACGGCGACCTGGAGCCGGCCTTCCAGCGCTTCTGGCAGGACACCAAGGACCGCTATCGTCTGGTGCGCGATGCGCCCGACCGCCCCGCCCTGCCGCCCGAGGCGCTGTTTCTCGACGCAGAGCAGTTCTACGCCCGTGCCAACCACTACGCCCAGCTGGCGCTGCGCTCCACGGTACAGGACGTGGCAGACAACGCACAGTTCCAGAAGCTGGAAGAAATGGCCGTGGTGCGCGGTGCCGAAGACCCGCTGGTCAAGCTGAAAAGCCACATTCGCAACACACCGCATCGCGTGCTCATGCTGGCCGAAAGCGATGGCCGGCGTGAAAGCCTGCTCGATTTTTTGCGTGCCAGCGGCGTCAGCCCGCCTGCCTTTGATTCACTGGAAGACTTCCAGCTAAGTACTGAAAAGCTGGGCATCGCCACTGCCGCCATCGATGTCGGTTTCAGCTGGCTTGAAGGTGACATCGACTTCATCACCGAGACCGAACTGTTTGCCGCCGGCACCACCGTGCGCCGCCGCAACAAGAAGCAGGAGCAGGTCAGCGACGTCGAGGCGCTGATCAAGGATCTTTCAGAGCTCAACGTGGGCGACCCGGTCGTGCACAGCGCCCACGGCATAGGCCGCTACAAGGGTCTGATCAACATGGACCACGGCCAGGGACCCAGCGAGTTTCTACATCTGCAGTATGCCGACGACGCCACGCTCTATGTGCCGGTCAGCCAGCTGCACCAGATCAGCCGCTACACCGGCGTCAGCGCCGACGAGGCGCCGCTGCACCGCCTGGGCAGCGGCCAGTGGGAAAAGGCCAAACGCAAGGCCGCCGAGCAGGTGCGCGATTCCGCCGCCGAGCTGCTGAACATATACGCCCGCCGCGCCGCGCGCGAGGGCCATGCGTTCCGCTATTCGCCGGGCGACTACGAAGCCTTTGCCAATGATTTCGGCTTCGACGAAACCGCTGACCAGCGCGCCGCCATCCACGCCGTTATCCAGGACATGATCAGCCCGCGCCCCATGGACAGGCTGGTCTGCGGTGACGTGGGCTTTGGCAAGACCGAAGTCGCCCTGCGCGCCGCCTTTATCGCGATCACCGGCGGCAAGCAGGTCGCCCTGCTGGCGCCGACAACGCTGCTGGCCGAACAGCACTACCAGACGCTGGTCGACCGCTTCGCCAAGTGGCCAGTCAAGGTGGCCGAGATGAGCCGCTTCCGCTCAGGCAAGGAAATCACCGCCGCCATCAAGGGCCTGGGCGACGGCAGCGTCGACATCGTGGTCGGTACGCACAAGCTGCTCAGCCAGGACGTGAAGTTCGAGCGCCTGGGCTTGCTGATCATTGACGAGGAGCACCGCTTTGGCGTGCGCCACAAGGAGGCCATGAAGGCCATGCGCGCCGAGGTCGATGTGCTGACGCTGACGGCGACGCCGATCCCCCGCACGCTGGGCATGGCGCTGGAAGGCCTGCGCGACCTCAGCGTGATCGCGACCGCGCCGCAACGCCGCCTGGCCATCAAGACCTTTGTGCGCAGCGAGAGCAATGGCGTGATCCGCGAGGCGGTGTTGCGTGAGTTGAAGCGCGGCGGGCAGGTGTACTTTCTGCACAACGAGGTTGAAACGATCCAGAACCGGCGCGAGAAGCTGGAAGCCCTGCTGCCCGAGGCACGCATCGCCGTCGCCCATGGCCAGATGCCGGAGCGCGAGCTGGAAAAGGTCATGAAGGACTTCATCGCCCAGCGCTACAACCTGCTGCTGTGCTCGACGATCATTGAAACCGGCATCGACGTGCCCAGCGCCAACACCATCGTGATGGCGCGTGCCGACAAGTTCGGCCTGGCGCAGCTGCACCAGCTGCGCGGCCGCGTGGGCCGCAGCCACCACCAGGCCTATGCCTACCTGATGGTGCCCGACATCGAGGGCCTCACCAAACAGGCCAGCCAGCGGCTCGAAGCCATCCAGCAGATGGAAGAGCTGGGCTCGGGCTTTTACCTCGCCATGCATGACCTGGAAATCCGCGGCACCGGCGAGGTGCTGGGCGAAAACCAGTCCGGCAACATGATGGAGATCGGCTTCCAGCTCTACAACGAGATGCTGAGCGAAGCGGTGGCTGCCCTCAAGGCGGGTCGCGAGCCCGATTTGCTCAGCCCGCTCAACGTCACGACCGAAATCAACCTGCACGCCCCCGCGCTGCTGCCCAACGACTACTGCGGTGATGTGCATTTGCGGCTGTCGTTCTACAAGAAGCTGGCGACCGCCAAAAACACCGACCAGATCGACGCGCTGCTCGAAGAAATCGTCGACCGCTTCGGCAAGCTGCCGGCACAGGCCCAGACGCTGATCGACGTGCACCGGCTGCGGGTGATCGCCAAGCCTTATGGCGTCGTCAAGGTCGATGCGGCGCCCGGCGTCATCAACATCACCTTCAGGAAGGACCCGCCCATCGATTCGATGGCCATCATGCACCTCATTCAGAAAAACCGGCACATCAAGCTGGCCGGCAACGACAAGCTGCGCATCGAGCGCGAGCTGCCGGAGCCGAAAGACCGGGCGCAGATGGTGCGCGATGTGTTGCGCAGCCTGGGGCAGCCCGGGGTGGAAGTTGCGGCAGCCTGACGAGCAACTTATCAACAGATTTTTACTATTAATTTCATAGCTGCCTGCGCTCATATTTATTGGTTTTCAGCCGTTTTATTGCTTGAAAATGGCCTGTTTTTGCCTGTTTTTTAATCACCACCTGATTTGGGCGACCTCCAAAGTTAGCATATGCCGCGGCATATGCTAAAATCGGGTTTCTGGAACCAAGGGAGCAAAACATGAACAATTCACCCTCCATCGCCTCTGAAAACCTTCCCGCCTATGCTGCAGACAGCGGCGCCCGGCACGTCAGGCTGTTCAAAAACGGCGCCAACCAGGCTGTCCGCATCCCCAAGGAGTTCGAGCTGCCCGGCAAGGACGCCGTCATGCGGCGGGAAGGCAACCGGCTGATCATCGAGGCGGTCAAGCCACCCAAAGGAACGATTGCTGCGCTGGTCTATGCCCTGGACACCATCAAGCACCTTGGCCCGGTAGACGAACCGTTTCCAGACGTCGACGCCGGAATGCTGCCACTCGACGACATCGTCTTATGAGCCTGCTTCTGCTCGACACCAACATCATTTCCGACATGATGCGAAACCTGCAGGGCGTGGCCGCAGAGCGCGCCCGCGCAGCCGGCGAAACGCGTGGCGCTGAACCCCTGTGCACAAGCATCGTGGTTCAGTGCGAACTTGAGTTTGGTCTGGCGCGGACGCACAGTCCCAGGCTGGAGGTCGCCTACCGCGCGGTGATGCCGGCAATTCAGGTCATGCCCCTGGACAGCGAAGTCGCCAGCCACTATGCCCACCTGCGCGCAACCCTTGAAGCCGACGGCCAGCCCATGGGCGCCAACGACCTGCTGATTGCTGCACACGCGCTGGCCCTCGGCGCCACACTGGTCAGCGCCAATGCGGCATTTGCCCGCATCCCCGGCCTGAAATTTGAAAACTGGCTCGCAGCGCCATCGCTGTGAGCCTCAAAACCGCATCCCTCCCCGCATGACCCCCACCGAAATCTCCCCCGGCCTTGTCGTCCACGTTGCCACACCCGACCTCAAACTCAGCGACTTCAGGTTGATCGCCTTCGACATGGACTCGACGCTCATCAACATCGAGTGCATCGACGAGATTGCCGATGCGGTCGGCCTCAAGGCCGAAGTGGCTGCGATCACCGAAGCCACCATGCGCGGCGAGATCGCGGATTTCAAGGAAAGCCTGCGCCGCCGTGTGGCACTGCTCAAGGGCGTGAGCGTCACCAGCATGCATGAGGTTTACCAGCAGCGCCTCAAGCTCAACCCCGGCGCGGCCGAGCTGGTGCATGCCTGCAAGAAAGCCGGCATGAAGGTGCTGCTGGTCAGCGGCGGCTTCACGTTTTTTGCCGACCGCGTGCGGGCTGAACTCGGCATTGACTACACCCGCGCCAACGTGCTGGAGGTCGAGAACGGCCTGTTGACCGGCAATACCGTGGACCAGCCCTGGGGCGACATCTGCGACGGTGCGGAAAAGAAAAAAATGCTGCTTGAAACCTGCGCCATGCTGGGTATCAACCCGCTGCAGGCGATTGCCGTGGGCGACGGCGCCAATGACCTGCCCATGATGGGCGTGGCCGGCCTGTCGGTCGCCTATCACGCCAAACCCAAGGTACGCGAGCAGGCCATGGTGGCCATCAATGAAGGTGGCCTGGACCGTCTGCTGGAGTTGCTGAAGTAACTCAACAACAGGCGGAACTGAACGCCTGCCGGGAACACAAACAAACAACATCGCTGGAAAAGACAGCCCCAACAAGAACAACGACCCGAGACATATGCCCGTTTTCAAGCAGTTCGAGAAGCTCCTGCACGCCTACCCGGAAGCCGAGCCGACGCCAGTCCCCAAGGGTTTTGTCGCGTTTTTATGGGCCTGCACCGCCGGCGCACGCGGCTACATCCTGGCGCTGGGCGTGCTGTCGGCGGTGATGGCGGCTTTTGACGCCCTGCTGTTTGCCATGCTGGGGCGCGTTATCGACTGGCTGGGCCACACGCAGCCGGGCAAGCTGTGGACGGAGCAAGGCAGCGTGCTCAAAGTTCTGGCCGGCATCGTCATCGCCAGCATTGCGGTCGTGGCGCTGCAGACCATCGTCAAGCACCAGACGCTGGCCATCAACTTCCCCATGCGCCTGCGCTGGAACTTTCACCGCCTCATGCTGGGCCAGAGCATGGCCTTCTACCAGGACGAATTCGCCGGGCGGCTGACGACCAAGGTCATGCAGACCGCGCTGGCCGTGCGCGACACGCTGTTTGTGCTGGCCGATGTGCTGGTCGCCATGGGCGTATACGTGGCGACCATGACGGTGCTGGCCGGTGCCTTTGATGCCAAGCTGGTGCTGCCGTTTCTGATCTGGCTGGCGCTGTACATTGCGTCGCTGGCCTGGTTTGTGCCGCGGCTGGGCAAGATCAGCAAGTCACAGGCCGACGCACGCTCCATGATGACGGGTCGCATCACCGACGCGTACTCCAACATCATGACGGTCAAGCTGTTCTCGCACACGCACCGCGAGGCCGCGTTTGCACGCTCGGCCATGCAGGAGTTTTTGAAAACCGGCTACAGCCAGATGCGGCTGGTGAGCGCGTTTGAAACCGTCAACCATGCGCTGAGTATGGGCCTGATTCTGGGCATGGCCGGCACCTCGCTCTGGCTGTGGAACCTGGGCCAGGTCGGCGCCGGGGCTGTAGCGGCAGCAACAGCGATGGCGCTTCGCCTGCAGGGTATGTCGCACTGGATCATGTGGGAGACCACCAGCCTGTTTGAAAGTGTGGGCACGGTGCAGGACGGCATCAACACCCTGTCGCGGCCACGTGCCATCGTCGATGCGCCCGGGGCCAGCAAGCTGCAAGTCCCCAAAGGCGAAGTACGCTTCGACAATGTGAGCTTCAGCTACGGCAAGAACAAGCCCGTGATCGACGGCCTGTCGCTGACCGTCAAGCCCGGGGAAAAGATAGGCCTGGTTGGCAGATCGGGCGCGGGCAAGTCAACACTCGTCAACCTGCTGCTGCGCTTTCACGACATCGACAGCGGCCGTATCACCATCGACGGGCAGGACATTGCCCTCGTCACGCAGGACAGCCTGCGCAGCCACATCGGCATGGTCACGCAGGACACCTCGCTGCTGCATCGGTCGGTGCGCGACAACATCACCTACAGCCGACCCGACGCCAGCGAGCAGGACCTGCTGGCCGCAGCCGAGCGCGCAGAAGCGCACCACTTCATCAGTGGTTTGAGCGATCTGCATGGCCGCACCGGTTTTGATGCGCACGTCGGCGAACGCGGCGTGAAGCTCTCCGGCGGCCAGCGCCAGCGCATCGCGATTGCACGCGTCATGCTCAAGGATGCACCCATCCTGCTGCTCGATGAAGCCACCAGCGCGCTGGACTCTGAAGTCGAGGCCGCGATCCAGAGCAGCCTGGACACCCTGATGAAGGGCAAGACCGTGATTGCGATAGCACACCGGCTCTCGACCATCGCCGCGATGGACAGGCTCATCGTGCTCGATCAGGGCCGCATCGTTGAAGAAGGTGACCACCACACCCTGCTGGCCAATGGCGGCCTGTATGCAAGGCTGTGGTCACACCAGAGCGGCGGCTTCCTCGCCGACCAGAACGGCTCAGCTGACCCGGTGGGGCTTGAGCAGATGGCCGCCTGACAAAATCGGGCTGGAAGCTGTCACCATGACATCCATGCCGGTGACGGACCAACAGATTCGCGAAGCCATTGCGGAGCTGCTCAAGCGCCGGCAGCCGCCCGCGACCATCTGCCCGTCAGAAGCAGCCAGGGCGCTGGCACCTGGCGACTGGCGACCCTTGATGCCGCAGGTGAGGGCCGTGGCTATCGCCATGGCGAGGAGCGGAGTCCTGGACATCCGTCAGGGCGGCAAAACCGTGAGGCCCGATGAGCCAGTGCGCGGGCCGATCCGCTTGGGGCGAAAAACCAAGGGCAGTGACTCTTAACCAATGTCCGCTTTGGGCCCAAAGCGTACATCACAGATTGACTGCAGACTCGCTCAAAATAAGCGCCCGTGGAAAAGATACAGAAATACGATCAACATCGCTGCAACTTGAATTACGCGGCTATAAAGGTCCAACTTTTTACGCGTCGTAACGACTTCCACGCTGTCCGAAAATCTCATAAGCTTGAATAACTTCCATGAAATGACCGCTTGAGCGATAGCTACGAATATCAGCCCGAAAATCAGAATTGTTTTCATCATCTGTCCATTGCGTTAATTCCCGCGCCCGATGTCCGCTTCTGGCCGAAATAGGACATGCTATCTAAGTCGATTTTGGTCTAAAGCGCAACAGCAACTCATATAGCACTACAAGCAACCCTCAACGTAACCAACCGAGGGATTCAAGCCTGCTCGAACCTCTGCGACTTTTCCATCTATCTCCTCAGCAACGATAGCTCTCTTTTTGTCGTCTGATTCGAGAATTAAGTAATGACCGTTTTCATCATATTGATGCGGTTTGATTTGAATCTTTGGATGAAGGCGTTTTACGCTCCCCAAAGACATACCAACGCGAAGATTGGCCGAATTTTTCACAGACTGATCATCGTGTGCATCGGCGCGGGTAACAACGCCTTCTTCGACCATGAACGAAATATGCGGATACTTTTTAAAGGATACATACCCACACCCTGGATCGCGCTCAACTCCTGGCGAGTCAACTGCGTTTTGCTGCAGCCTGGTTTCAATTGAACTGAGCCGCTCTCCGAACTTGATAGCTCCGTAACCAAACGAAGATAGAACTTGTGCGGACGCTGCAGGTGGAATACCTAAAACGAATAAGGTGACGAAATAATTCAGATATTTTTTAGCAAAGCAACTCCCAATGTCCGCTTCTGGCCGAAAGCAGCCATCGTAGCCGACTCGATCAGCTGCAAAAAAAAGCGCTCACTGATCTTGCAGTCTGGACGTCCAGATGCACAACCAAACTCTCAAGCCGAAGGCAACCTGACCGTGAAGCGTGTGCCCTGCCCCGGCGTGCTGCTCACATCAATCGTGCCGCCGTGCACATCCACCGCATTCTTCACAATCGCCAGCCCCAGCCCGGTGCCTTGGATGGCGCCGACATTGCTGGCGCGGTGAAAGGATTCAAACAGGTGGCTGATCTCGTCTGCGGGTATGCCTATGCCCTGGTCGGACACCTCGAACACCGTGATGCCCTGCCCTACCGACACATCAAAACGCACCTCGCCACCTTCGGGTGAGTACTTGATGGCGTTGGACAACAGGTTGCTGAAGATGTGCCTGAGCAGTTTTTCGTCATAGGTCCCCTGGCTCACCTCCCCGGCAAACTGCAGTTTGACATTGCACAGGGTTGGCGCTTGCTGGCTGCAGGCTTCGTCAACCAGTTCTTCGCAGAGCGGTTTCATATCCATGGGCCGGGGCAAGAACTCCAGCATCTGGGCATCGGCCTTGCCGATCAGCAGCACCCGGTCGAGCATGCGCATCATGCGGTGCACGCCGGCCGAAATACTCTCCAGAATTTCGGCCTTTTCAGAATCAGGCAAACGGTCGCCGTAATGTTTGAGGAGTTCCTGCGCCGACAAAATGCTGGACAGCGGCGTGCGGAACTCATGGCTGGTCATGGCGACGAACCGGCTGCGCAAATCATTGAGCTCGCGTTGTTGCTGAAGCGCCTCGCGTGTGTTTTCTTCCGACTTTTTGCGCTGGGTGATGTCCAGAAAGGTCCAGATCACGCCGGCTTCGGGTTCATGGGGCCGGATGCAACTGCCGCCTATCTGTACCCAGAAGAGTTCGCCGTTGCGCCGCTTGAGCTGGCGCTCTGCGGTGTGCGTGCTGTGGTCAGCCAGGGCGGCCCTGGCTTCACGGCCGAACTGTATCCAGTCCTCGCGGCTCAGGTGGTAAGCCTCTGATGACTTGCCAATCATTTCCTCACGCTGGTAACCCATCATCTGGGCGAACTTTTCATTCACCCACTCGTGGCGGCGCATCACCGACAACACAATGCCGACCAGCGCACTGTTGAGGATGGCTTCACGCTCTGATGATGTCTTGAGCAGCGCGGCTTCCAGCTCCTTGCGCTGGGTGATGTTGGTCATGACCCAGACGGTGCCCTGGCCGAGGTCGCGTGTGACCACAGCCTTGCCCGACAACGACACCCAGATCAGCGTGCCGTTGGCCTGGCGCACCTGGATTTCGGTCTGGTAGACCTCGCCGCGCAGGATGCAGGCGGCGACCTCACCGCCCACCCGCAGGTATTCCTCACGCGACTGGTAGAACGGCTCCATCGTCGTCACGTCCTTGTCGGTGGACGCGAAGATGTCCATCATGGCCTGGTTGGCCCAGCGAAAGCGCCCTTCAGGGGAGAGAAAAACAATGCCGACGATGGATGTCTGCAAAATCGTTTCGCGCTCCTGAAGCACCGTGCGGTAACGCTCCTGCGATTCACGCAGGGCCTCGACCATGGCGTGGTCTACCTGGCTACGCGCCTGCGCCTGCTCCTTCTCGGCAATCGCCACATTGATGCGGTTGCCCAGTCCAAAGGACAGCAACACCATCTCCAGCGCCGAGCCAATCATGAGCGCATTGGCCGTCAGGGCATTGGAGGGCAAAAAGCCGGTGTTGTGCAGCGCCAGGATGGCCACACCCAGAAGCAGCACCGCCCATGCCACCAGAAAATAACGCGCGCCGGGGTGCTTGCGCTTCACGCTCAGTACGCCAACGACAACCAGGGTTGTGACCGTGACGATGGCCAGTACAGTCACCATCCATACCGATATCACATAGGGCAACGACAGCGCTGCGGCAAGCGCCAGCACCCACAACACGACTTCGATCTGAAGCAGCCTGTCGAGCAGCGGCATGGTCGTCTTGCTGGACAGAAAGTCGCGTGCAAACAAAATACCGAAGACTCCGCTGGCGGCATTGCTGGCCGAGATCGACACCATCACCCACCAGGGCCACTGCGGCCACAGAAACTGCGCACCCATGCCTGTGAGCGATGCCTGCGCAATGGCGATCCACGCCACAAAGGCGACATAAAAAAGATAAACCCTGTCACGCAGCGAAACAAACAGCAGCAGGTTGTACAAAAACAGGCCAATCAGCATGCCGAAGTAAAGGCTGAGTACCGAGTATTCAAATTGGTCATGCACCCACAGTGCCGCCGGCTGCCAGAGGCGCACCGGGACGGCCAGCGTTCCCTCGGATGTCACCCGCAGGTAGACCGTGTTGGCCTGACCCGGCTGCAGGGTAATCGGCATGACGTGGTTCCGGTGCGGAATCTTGCGCTCGGCAAAAGGCAGCAGGTCGCCGCCTGACTGACGCTCAAAACTGCCGTCCGGCCTGGCGACATACAGTTCAAGGTGGTCCAGCGGCGGATAAGCCACCTCAAACAGCCACCGCGATGGGGCATTGGCCTGAACGTCCAGGCTCAGGCGCAGCCAGAAGGCAGAATGGGTCAGGCCGAAGTTGGTTGCCGTGGCGCCTGGCTTGACGAAGTAGAAGCGCGCCTGTGCGGCAGGCTTGAGGATGTCATCAAGAACGAGTTGCGCACCTGAATCTTCAAGGACGGTGAAAGCGCTGGACAGCAGGTAACGGTCTGCGTTTCCGATGACCATATGCCCCGGCTGCGCGACTGCGGGTTGCGCGGTGGCAGGCTGGGCAAGGAGCAAGGCGGCCAGAACCCAGCCCAGGCGCAGAAGAAACGCACCCATCCGCACGCGCCTGACTTCCCCCAAGTCCCTCAGCGCCACCCTACAAGCGGCATACGGGGGAGGTGGGAAGGTGGGCATCTGGCTGTTTGTGTAGGACCTCGCGCATTATGAACGCCCCTGCCAGCGCGACCCTTTCAGGCCGTCCATGCCTTGATCAAGGCAACTCTCAAGACCTCATCAGTTCCTCATCAGGCACTTCTCTTCCCCTTCTCAGCCCGGAAAGCGCAGCTCGACGCTGCCTGCCGAATGGCTCAGGCCGACGTTCTGTGCGTCAGCCAGGGCTTCGACATCGTCCCAGGCCAGCTTGCGGTAGGCAACCTGTGTCACGCCTGCCATGAAGGGCTCGTCCTCACGGAGCGCGATACGAATGCCGATCACCGTGGACTGGCCTGAAGTGGTCGCGGCAAGCACGACATTGGCCGGTCCGTCACATTCATCCGTGAGCGCCAGCAGGCTGGCCATGAACACATCACGTATGGCGCTGAGCAACACCATACCGCTGGCGCTTTCCGTTTCATTGACAAGGTTCAGACCCCGGAAAGACATTTCGGTTACTACCAGCGAGAGTGACTCTGCAACGCAGGTATCAACCGCAACCGGTGCGTCGTCACGGGGCGCCAGCCAGGTCATCAGGCTCATGCAGGAAGCTGCAGCCTGCCTTGCGAGAGCATTGATGGCACTGCCATTTTTTTCGAGGGCTACCAGATCAGGTGCGGGTTTCTGCAAGCGCTTTTCAAGCATGGCAGCCATCATGCTGACCGGCTGCAAAGCCCCCGCCATGTCGTGCCGCAAGGCCGGAGCCAATCGCCTGAGCAATGCATAACGCGCCGCCTCGGCGAGGCGCTCCCTCAAGACTTCCGGGGGGTGGTTCATGCGTGTTCCTGAAGGCATTTCATGAGCAGGTCGTAATCAACCGGTTTGACGAGATGGTGATCGAAACCCGCCTGGTCAGCACGTTTTTTGTCCGCAGACTGACCCCAGCCTGTCAGCGCAATCAGCGTGACCTTTCGGTCGCCCTCCTGCTGCCTGATCATGCGCGCGGCGTCGTAACCATCCATGCCCGGCATGCCGATATCCATCACGATCACATCGGGCTGTATGCGTCCGGCTGCTTCTACTGCGGCGATGCCGTCATAGACCGCCTTGACGTCGAAACCGTCCATGCCCAACAGTGCTTCCAGCGTGTCAGCCGCATCCACGTTGTCGTCGACCACCAGGATTTTTCTTGCTGTCAGTTCTTTCATCATCTCCGGATCCATTTTTTCCTGTTGCACAGACGGCAGTGCTTCTTCAACAACAACCGGCAAGGTTAGTACAAATTCGCTACCCTTGCCCATCCCTGGACTGGTGGCGTGCAGGGTACCACCGTGCATCTCCGCAAACTGCCGCGCCAGGCTGAGGCCAATGCCCAGACCCGTCGGGGCCTCACCGGGCACAGGCGTCTGTGCGAACAGTTCGAATATACGTGCTATCGAAGCAGCCTCCAGGCCGATGCCGTTATCGCGAACCCGAAAGGTCACTGTGTTGCCGCTGACCGATGCTGTCAGCAGGATGTGGCCTGCGACGGGCGTGAACTTGGCGGCGTTGACCAGCAGGTTGGCCACACTCTGGACCAGCCGTGCGTGGTCGGCCACCAGTACATATTCCCTGTCCGGCTGAATCACCTCCAGCCGGTGGTTCTTGCTGTCCATGGCAGAGCCGGAAATCTCGACTGCGTGATTGATGACCGAACGCATGGAGATATGGCCCTTCTTGAGAACGACCTTGCCACTTGTTATACGGGCGACGTCGAGCAGGTCGTCCACCAGGCGGGTCAAATGTGTGACCTGGCGATTGACCACATTGCGCAACTGCGTGACCTGGGGCGAATCCGGGTGCAGGTGCTGCAGTATGCCCATGGACGTCCGTATGGGCGCAAGGGGGTTGCGCAACTCATGCGCGAGCGTTGCCAGGAATTCGTCCTTGCGCTGGTCGGCATCGCGCACCTGGTATTGCCTTTCACGTGCACGGATGGCGGTCCGCGCCGCAGCTATCAGCGCAATGGTGCGCACAGGTCGCTCCAGCAGGGTGACGTTGCCGAGATGCTCCACCGCGCGCTGTACGTCCACGGAATCGGCACCGCTACGCGTGAGCAACAGGATCGGGATATCCGACCAGGTCGGCTGGGCAGCAATATATTCAGCCAATGGCCTGAGCGCAAGGCCGCTGATGGCTTCCTCCACAAGCAGCAATGCGCCAGCGCCCTCCGAAAGGTGATTCAGCAAATCGCCTGGGGAACTGGAGATGATGCCGTTCAGGCCTACCGATTCGAACACCCTGGCCGTCAGGCTGGCATCCTGGCCCGTGGGCGCGCAAATGACGATGCGACGCTCCATCTACCGGATCCCCTCGTCGTCACCCGAAGCGCTGCTGTTGCCGATGTAAACCGGCACACCGGTCAGAATGCCGCGGAAGCCACGCAGGATTTCGCCCACATGTATGCCCTTGTTGTCCATCGAGAACTGCCGTATGGTGCGCTCGTGCAGGCTTCCACGCTTCTTGAAAACCGAGACAGCCTGTTTGACCTCGCCATCATGCTCAAAATAACGCAGCATCAGAACGTTGTCCGCAAGGTAGCTGGCATCCACCGAGGTCGACATGCTGCCGCCCAGCATGCCCTGCTGCACGCCTATGAGTATGGTGACTACACCTCGCTGCCCCAGGTAGGTCAGCAACTCGTGCAGGTGGGTGGTTAGAAATCGCTGGTCCGGCATGGCATTGAGGTAGCCGTTGACGCTGTCAATCACCACCACCCTGGCGCCATCGTCAGCGGCCCTGCACACTGCAGTCGCAAATTCGCCGGGCGAGAGTTCGGCCGGGTCAATCTGCCTGATGGTCAGCAGGCCGCTGTCGTAATGCTCGCGTACGTCCATACCCAGACCGTCTGCCCGATTGAGCAGGTTGTTGGCGGCCTCTTCAAACAGGAACATCGCACTTTGCTGGCCACGCTTGCCTGCCGCCGAAACAAACAGGCTGGCCAGCGAAGACTTGCCCGTGCCGGGCGGGCCGGCAATCAGCGTGCTCGTGCCCTCCTCCAGACCTCCGCCCAGCAGGGCGTCGAGCTGATGAAGATTGCTGGTAAGTTGATGTCGCTTTGCCATGACACGCGATTCGGCCGCGACCAGACGGGGATAAACCACCAGGCCCCCATAACGAATGTCGTAGTCGTGCATGCCCCCGCGAAAGGCCCGTCCGCGGTATTTGACAACCCGGACACGCCGCCGCTCCGCGCCATACTCCTGCACGGATTGCTCCAGCGTGATCACGCCGTGGGCGATGCTCCTCACTTGCAGGTCTATGCCTGCAGCGGTGCGGTCATCCAGCAACATCACCGTACAGGCGCGGCTGGCAAAAAACTGTTTCAGGGCCAACACCTGGCGGCGATAGCGCAAAGGCGTATCGGCCAGCAACTGGAGCTCGGAGAGGGAGTCGAGCACGACACGTGACGGTTTGCGCTCTTCAATAGCGGCCAGAATCATCTGCGTGGTGGTGCCCATCTCGACTTCCGAGGGATGAAACATGGTGTACTGGGCCTCGGGGTGCAGCAGGTTTTCAGAGGGCAACACTTCATGGACATGAATGCCATCCATCGACCAGCCATGTGACTCGGCCACACCCCTGAGCTCTGTTGCAGTTTCGGCCAGGGTGATGTAGACCACTGACTCGCCGGCTTTTGCGCCCTGTACAAGAAATTGCATGCCGGTGGTCGTCTTGCCCGTACCTGGCTCGCCCTCAATCAGGTAAATGCGACCCGTTGTGAGCCCCCCGCCGAGGATGGCATCAAGGCCCTCAACGCCAGTGGATAAAAGTTCGTCGGACGTCTGTTGCTGGATATTGTGATTGGGCATGTGTTACCAATATCTGGTTTCTTGTATGGATGGCAGCCACATGCAACCCTGATATCAGGCAATCAAAAGAAGCGTGTAACGGCTCCAATTATTAGCAACACATCACGCAGAACACCCGTTGCAATAACGGAGGCTATCGCAGGAAACAAACCCATTGATACGTAGGAGTCGCCTGACAAACAAGGTGTGGCGGTGATCGCCGGGTCAGGTAACAAGCGATCGAAGGAAAGCGCTGTCGAAGTGTTCGCCGATGTAGTCAGCAAGGCCGTCAAACACGCTGTCCAGCGTCGCGGCAGAAGTACCAAACAGGGCCTTCAAAACCGCAGGATCTTCAAACATTCCGTGGAGGTAAATTCCCAAAACATTGCCAGCATGGTTTTGCCAGGCGAGGCCGCCAGGCATGACTGCAATTGCGGCATCGCCGCTTGCAGCCATATCTGTGCGAGCTGAAGTCTGGCCGTGATGAATTTCGTAACCCTGAACTTCCACACCGGAAAGCGCCGCCCAAGGACCACCAGGTATTTCAAACATGGCACGCCTGTGTTGTACGGTTTTGTTTTCCTGAAACACGGTGACCAGCGACAGCAGGCCCAGACCCGGTCCGTTACCGTCAATCCCGTGCGGGTCTATCAGCGCCTCGCCCAGCATCTGCAAGCCGCCACAAACGCCCAGCACCATACCGCCTGCACCCGCATGCGCGGCAACCGCCTGGTCAAGCCCCTGTGCGCGAAGCCATGCAAGGTCGCTGCTGGTGTGTTTGGAGCCCGGCAGGATGATCCAGTCAGTCGCCGCCATTCCGGCCAGGTCGGCCGGAGTCCTGGCCCATAGCAGGCGCACACCCTGGATATTTTTCAGCGGCTGGAACTCATCAAGATTGCTCAGGCGTGGATAAGCAATAACCGCAATGGTTCGAGTCACGGCTCCGGCAGATCGGCTCCGGTCATCAAACACGCCGTCTTCTTCAGGCAGCCCGTGGTGCCACCACATGGGCAGGGTTGCGACCGTCGGCACCTCCGTGAGGTCCTGCAGCATTTGTGGGCCGGGTGCCAGCAGCTTCGCATCACCGCGAAACTTGTTGAGTACAAAGCCCTTGATGAGTTTTTGCTCAGCCGCATCCAGCATGGCCCATGTACCGTACAAGTGGGCGAAAGCGCCACCACGGTCAATGTCGGTCACCAGCAGGCATGCGGCATGGGCATGCTGCGCCACACGCATGTTGACGATATCGCTGGACTTCAGGTTGATCTCGGCTGGTGAACCCGCGCCCTCCATGACCACGATATCGTTTTCTTCAAGCAGTTCATCCAGTGCCTTTGAAACAACCGGCCACACCGATGCACTGCGGCCCCGCCACTCCATGCGGGACAGTTCAGCGTTGACCTGACCCATCAGGATGACCTGGCTTTGCGTGTCTTTCTCGGGTTTGAGCAGAAGCGGATTCATGCGCACCTCGGGGACGGCGCCAGCAGCCAGCGCCTGGAAGTACTGCGCGCTGCCAATCTCGCCGCCCGCAACAACCCTTGCGTTGTTGCTCATGTTCTGTGCCTTGAAAGGGGCGACTTTCAGGCCTTGCCTGGCGTAGTAGCGGCACAGCGCAGTGGTCAGCCAGCTTTTGCCTGCGCCGCTGGTGGTACCCAGCACCATGACACTTTTTGCGTTCATTCGGTCTTCCCAATCACGGATTGCCACGCATTGTGCAGTGCGTCCTGCGATTCGGGCGATTGCACACTGACACGCACCATCCCCGGCAGGCCGAAGGATGTGGTGTCGCGCAGCTTGATGCCATGCGTACGCAAGCGAACCAGGGCATCTGCCAGCAACACACCATCAGGCAAGGCGGGCCGGGCACAAAAGAAGTTGGCATGGCTGGCGTCACAGCGCCATCCCAGCCTCGCGCACAAGTCAAGCTGCCGGATTTTCCACAGTCGCAAAGTCGTCTTGCTGACGTGCAGCCAGCTTTGCACTTCTGGCTGCACCCAGGCCTGCAACATGGCCACGCCATGACTGCCCACCGGCCACGAGGGGCACAGCCGCTCCATGGCCCGTATACCGTCATCGTCGCCAGCGGGCGCGATGGCATAAGCCGCACGTATACCCGTCAAGCCCAGCGCCTTGTTGGGTGTCCAGAGCTGCCACGTCTTTTTCAGCAGTTCGTCTGAAAGCTGGACAGCACCTTCAAGCCGCAGAGGTTCATAAGCGCGGTCCAGTACAACGACCTCACCCACCGTTTGCGCATTCACAAGACCCTGAAGGCGCTCATCGGCTAGCCCCTGCGGGCTGGACGGATCACAGCTCCAGGACAGATCTGCATTTGCCGAAACGCCGACGGGCTCAATAGCGAAGGCTCCGGCCGCCTGTGCGTAATCACCATAGCGATGGGCGGGCAGGGACAGAGACTTGCCGCCTCGCTGCGCCACCAGCGATGTGATACGAAAAATAAACTCGCTGGCGCTGGCGGCAAGAACAATCCGATCATCATCCACCTGATGAAACCCGGCCAGTTGCCGACGCAGTTCGGTATAGGCAGCATCGGGATACCGCGTCGGGTCGGCCTGGGAAACAGCAGCCAGGGCGTGTGGTGAAGGTCCGCATGCATTGCTGTTGGTTGAAAAATCATGCAGGGGAACGCCGGCTTGATCAGGGCCACCATGAACGCGTGTATGAAGCAAAGATGCGGTTTTCATTTGAAAAATATCAGCGCAGCTGCAATCAGGACGAGGAAAAGCCCGAACCAGGCAATCATCGCCATCACCCTGGTCGCCAATTCAAGGCCCAGACCGACATCCGCCGCTCCCGCCAAACGCCCCGCGGGGTTGAGCGCATACACGCCAGGCTTGCGCAGGCAGGTACCCAGCGTCAACGCCATCGCGGCCATGGGCCAGCCACTGTTGGGCGAAGGTGTTTTGCGGGCTTCAGAGCGCAGCCTCCTGAAGGATGCCAAGTCCCGGGCTGCCAGCAACAACAGCACTGCGGTGATACGTGCAGGCAACCATGACAACACATCATCTGCCCATGCCGCCCACTTGCCGGCCCACTCCCACCGCACGCCATGCCGAAAGCCGCGGTAGCCCCACATCGCATCAGCAGTATTGGCAAAACGGTACATGGCCGCGCCAGGCAATCCGAACAATAAAAACCAGAATATGGGCGCCACCACAGAGTCGTTCAGGTTTTCAGCCAGCGATTCAATCGCGCTTTCACGTACGTCGACTTCCCCCAGTTGGGACGTGTCGCGGCTGACCAGCATGGACAGCCTTGCCCGGCCCGCTTCAAGCGACTGCTGCAATTCAGTCTCGACCGCCAGTATCTCGTCGCGCAGCATGCGCCACGAGAAAGTGGTCTTCAGCAGCCATGCAAACAAAACAAAGAACAGGGCCAGCCCAACAAAGGGCAACAGGCCCGAACCGCCTACGACAGGCTGTACGAAAAGTAAACGCACCAGTGGCCGCAACGCCAGCGCCTGCAAACTCCAGGTCAGGACAAGGACAGCCACGCCCCCCAGACACCAGAAAAAAGCACCCAGTAAAAATGCCATGGCTGGCTGGCAACGGGTCGAGATGCGCCCGCAGGCCTGCAGGTAGTGACCCACCCACACCACGGGGTGATACGTCGCACGCGGCTCACCCCAGACACGGTCAATCCACAGAGCCATCCATAAAAGCAGTGCTGCACCAATGGCCATGTGAAGTCAGCAATCGAGGCTGGCAGCCTGCGGGGAACAAATGATCAGCATGTCTGCCATCTTATGCAAGGCCAGAGCCTGGGAGATCGTGAAAAATCTGGGTCAGCTGGAAGGGTGTATTTTCAAACGGCATGGATTATTCAATAAAGCGGCCAAAAGAATGGCTATTGACCGTCGACTTCCCCAGCGGAGGACGAGGAAAAACCGATGCCCCAGCTGTCTTCGAAAAGCAGGTCTGAGAGCGCCGAGCGGCGCGCCCACCTCTCCTGCTGCAACATGGGCTCTTCATAGAATTCATGAACGGGGCCCAGGCACAAAACGGCAATCGGCTCGGCACCCTCGGGCATGCTCAGCAGACTGCGCACAGCCTCGGGTTCGAACATGGACACCCAGCCCATGCCAAGCCCTTCTGCACGCGCCGCCAGCCACATGTTCTGGATGGCGCAGGCGGCGGAGGCCAGGTCCATTCGCGGCAAAGTGCGGCGCCCAAAAACATGTTGTTCGCGTCCCTCGGCCAGTGCGACCACCCAGACCTCGGCAGCGTCCAGCACACCCTCGACCTTCAGCTTCATGAACTCATCTTCGCGCTCACCCAGGGCACGCGCAGTCTGCACACGCTCTGCTTCGACGAGTCCATGAAGTTGCCGACGCAGTTCAATTTTCCCTATCCGTACAAAACGCCAGGGCTGCATGAAGCCAACACTGGGGGCATGGTGTGCCGCCGTCAGCAAGCGCAGCATCTGCTCAGGCGCTACGTGTCCGCCAGAGAAATGCCGCATGTCGCGCCGTTCAAAAATCGCCCGATAGACAGCCTGGCGGTCAGCAGCACTGAAGGAGTAATCAATTACCGGTGTCAAATGAATCAGTCCTCTATGCCGCGCTGCGCAGGAATGCCGGCGTTAAAAGCATGTTTGACCTTGGTCATTTCCGTGACGGTATCGGCCAGCTCAATGATTTCAGGCGGACAGCGGCGGCCGGTGATGACCACATGCACATCCTTGGGCCGGCTTTTCAATGTGACCAGCACGTCTTCAAGTGGCAGCCAGCCATAGATGAGCGGATAGGTCAGCTCATCCAGCACGACCATGAAGTTCTCATCACTCAGGATGG
This sequence comes from Pseudomonadota bacterium, assembly GCA_040390295.1. Taxonomy (GTDB): domain Bacteria; phylum Pseudomonadota; class Gammaproteobacteria; order Burkholderiales; family Burkholderiaceae_C; genus Polaromonas. The sequence goes on along the minus strand of JAZJYR010000011.1, from coordinate 141,589 downwards.
CGGCTTTGGCTTTCTCCCAACCGTTTCTGGCGAGCTGCGCCGAGCGCTCCAGGTCCTGGCTTTTCCAGCTGAATCCGTCACCCAGGCCTTCAATCGGAATCCCAAGCTGCTCGAACATTCGATGCTCCCCAAAGCGGGCAGTCGGCACCTTCATGAACTGGAAAATCCTGACCGCCTTGCCATGCACGTGATGACGGCCATGAGCGCGCAGGGCAAGACCGAAGGCGGCGGTGCTTTTGCCCTTGCCATCGCCCGTATTGACAATGACGACGCCGCGGCGATCGCCTTCGGGTTTGTCATAGGGTTTGGCGACGGGAGGAGTTTCGATCTGCATGAATATTCCGATCAGGGTCAGGTTTTTGGCAAGGCAACCCATTGCCCCGCAAACGGATGAATGGCGATACGGTGGTCAAACACATCCTCAAGCGCCTGATGGGTCATGGCATCACCACAAGCGCCATGGTGCATGACGCGGCCCCCGGCCATCACCACCATCTCGTCAGCGTGCAGGGCAAAAGAGATTTCGTGCAGCACGCTCACCACCGTCCTGCCAGCAGCCACCAGTCCACGCACCGTGAAAAGCCAGTCCGTCTGGTGCGGCGGATCGAGATTGGCGAGCGGCTCATCCATCAGCAGTACCTGGGCATCAACAGCGAGTGCACGCGCCAGCAATACACGCTGACGTTCGCCGCCCGATAGCTGGCCCAGCGAACGTTCACGCCAGGCCCACGCGTGGGTGGTGCGCAGCGCCTTTTCAACGGCTGCATGATCTTCTGCGGAAGGTGGCGCAAGCCATGGCCGATGCGGCAGGCGGCCCAGCATCGTCACGTCATAAGCCGTCAGGTCATCAGCCGATGCCTCGTTCTGGCCGAGCCATGACAGCTGGCGCGCACGGAGTTTCGGCTCAATCGACACCATGGGCTGACCAAGAAGAAACACCTCACCGGTATGTGAAATAAGCCCCGCCATCACCTTCAGGAGCGTTGACTTGCCGGCACCATTGGGGCCCACGATACTGCTCCAGCGTCCGGCTTGCAGGGAGACTGATATGTCGTGAAGTACCTCGACACTGCCGAGACTGGCACTGATGTTCAGGACTGCAATGGCCACAGGACTCAAAGGTTTGCCGATCATGACAGCACCGCCCCTCGCCCCGTGTTTTTGTGCATCAGCCATAGCAGGTAGCCGCCCCCCAGCACCGCCGTCAAAACGCCCACCGGCAATTCCTGAGGTGCGATCAGCCAGCGTGCGAGGATGTCAGCCCCGGTCAGCAAGGTTGCGCCCATCAGGCTGGAAAGAACGATCAACCGGCCATGCGTGGTTTTAATGACAGAACGCACCAGGTGAGGCGCAGCCAACCCGACAAATGCGATGAGGCCGGTTTGCGCCACAGCCGTTCCGGTAGCCATTGCCAGCACAGCGATCAGGGCCGCGCGCATCTGGGGCAGGCGCAAACCCAGGCTTCGCGCGGTGGATTCGCCAAGTGCCAGACCGTCCAGCACATGACTCATCATCCAGGCCGCCACCAGGCTCACAATGAATGCGGTCGACATGACAACGCATGCAGTCCAGCCAACAAATGCCGTACTGCCCAGCATGAAGGACTGCATGGCTTGCATGATGTCGGGCGTGATGAGAAGGACGAGAGAGCTCAACGCTCCCAGCACCACACCCACAACGACGCCCGCAAGCAAAAGGCGCAGGGTGTGCTGCACACCTTTGGCAAGGACCAGCGTGAGCAACACCGCGCCAATGGCCCCCAGAAACGCGGCCCCTGTCAGGCCAATGCGGGCCACCCAATGGGTCGCAAGGGGTGATAAGCCAAAAAGCACCATCGCGCAGGCCACGCCCAGCGATGCACCTGAGGCGCTCCCCAGCAGGTAAGGATCAGCCAGTGGGTTGCGAAACAGGCCCTGAGCCACGGCGCCTGCCAATCCGAGCAGTCCGCCTGCAAGCCAGGCACCGACGGTACGTGGCAGGCGGATCTCCCAGACGATCTGCAGGGCCTGTGGGTCACGCTGCATGTTGAGGACGCTTTCAAAACCGGTGCTGCCCACCGTGATGCCGATGAACATAAGCACGACCGATACAAGCAACAACCCAAAGACCAGCATCAGGACTTTGCGGCCTTGCGGGGTCCAGTGGCCCTGGATCAGGCTCATCGCGCTTTGTCTTCCAGGCATTTGGCCATGATGCGCGCTGCATCGGCCATGCGGGGGCCGGGTCGCACGACAACGTCAGAGTCAATGACGCCAAACACGCAAATGCGCTGCTCTTTGACGGCCTTGATGCTTCCCCAACCCGGATAAGGCACCATGGCCTGCATGCTGCGGTTGCCAATCATGATGATGTCCGGGTTGGCGCGCACGACAAACTCGGGGTTGAGCTTTGGAAATGGGCCAAGCGCCGCCGGCACGACGTTCCTGACGCCCAGACGCTTCAATGTTTCACCGATAAACGACGATTCGCCTGCCGCATAGGGGCCACGGCTGACTTCGAAGTACACGCGGACATTTTTGGCTTTGGGTGACAGGGACTGGGCTGCAGCCGACACACTGCTGTCTATGATTCGCCATAACCTGTCTGCACCCACGTCGTCGGGCACCTCAAGTAATGCGCCAACAACCTTGAGAACACGTCTCACGTCGGCATGGGTTTTAGGCTCCAGCGCGACCACCTTGATGCCCAGTGCCTCCAGCCGGCTGGCAGCCCGCGACGCGGTTGACACGAGCACGACGTCGGGTTTGAGCGCGACGATGCCTTCGATGTTGGGGTCTATGCCGCCGCCGAGCACGGGCAGGCGCCTGACGCTGTCAGGGTAGTTCGAATAGCGATCCACGCCAACAAGGCGCTGACACTGCTCAAGCCCGCAGACGCTTTCCGTCAATGACGGCAACATGCTGACGATGCGCTGCGGTGAGCGGGCGAAAGTGACGCTGACACCACGGTCATCTGTCAGCTGCAGTGCCTGGGCAGCACCTGCCACCGAGGCAAGAAACAAGGCAATCAGCGCAAGACGTTTCATGTCTGCCCTTTCAGGACAAGCGGCAAACCGGCAGCCATCAGCGTGACCCGTTCACAGGCTGCAGCCACAGCCTGATTGAGGCTGCCCAGCGCATCCACAAATGCACGGGTTTCACGACCCATTGGAATAACCCCCAGACCAATCTCGTTTCCAACCAGCACGACGGGACCCGGCGACTTTTGAATGGCAAGCAGCAAAAGTTCCGTTTGAGAAGATTCAGGACGACCCTGTGCATCACCAGCAGGCATCAACATATTGGTCAGCCAGAGGGTCAGGCAATCAACAACGACCAGGGTGTCTGGCGCACAGCTTTGCATGAGGGCACCGGACAATGCCAGAGGCTCTTCCAGCGTGCGCATACCGGGCACACGTTCGGCGCGATCAGCCTGGTGCCGGGAAATTCGTTCACGCATTTCGTCGTCCCACGCTTGCGCGGTAGCAATCAAAACTGCCTTGTGCAACCGCGACTGCGCCATCCATCCGCGAGCCAGCATCTCGGCGCGGCGGGACTTGCCGCTTTTCTGGCCGCCGAGGATCAGCTCGCTGCGGGCAACAGACAAGACTTCAGTCATGTTGAGCCCCCCGCCGACGGCGCAGCCCCCTCGGAGCGCTGCGAAGTATGCGCAGCGACGAGCGTGGGGGCCATCTGTCCCCACGCCATGATAATTTTGTGTATCTGCTCGACCCCATCCGTCAACGATGCAGGGCCAGGCTGCAGGATCTCTGCAGACTTGATTTCAAAGAGCTGGCTGTTTCTGACAGCGTTGACGTTTTCCCAACCCGCACGGGCACGCACGTGATCCGGCCTGAACTTGCGGCCACACCAGGAGCCGAAGATGATGTCGGGATTGCGCCGCACAATCTCGTTGCCGTCCGCAATGATGCGGTCCTTGCCCATGGCCTTGACTGCAAGTTCAGGGAAGCAGTCATCACCCCCAGCGATGCCCATGAGCTCAGACACCCACGCAATGGCGCTGATATGTGGGTCATACCACTCTTCAAAGAAAACACGGGGACGACGCTTCAGGGTGGCAGCTTCCCGCTCTATGGCAAGCAGCCTGCCCTGCATGGCCTGGATCAGCGCCACGCCTTTTGCCTGCTGCCCGACCATGGCGGCGAGCTGGAACATCATCGAGAAAATCCCGGCCACGCTGCGTTGATTGAAGATCGTGACCTGCACGCCCTTTTTCACCAGTTGTGAAGCGATATCCGCTTGCAGATCCGAGAATCCAATCACGCAATCAGGCTTGAGGTCGACGATTTTGTCGACCTTGGCGCTGAGAAACGCACTGACCTTTGGCTTTTCTTCGCGCGCACGCGGTGGACGCACGGTATAGCCGGAGATTCCGACGATGCGCCGCTCCTCACCCAGCATGTACAGCCATTCAGTCGGCTCTTCTGTCAGGCAGACGATGCGCTGCGGACCATAGCCCGCGCTGTCCGTTGCGGCTGCAAGCGCACGCCAGTCCATCAAGGCTTCAGTCATTGACGTTTTCCAGAAAGAGTTTTGCAGCGGTTGCAGGATCTGACGCAAACCACGCATGAAAATAGCTGGCCCTCACAGCGCGGGAAGGACCGGACACGTATAGCGCCTCACCCTCTCCACGCAATTTGCGGCCTGGCGCAGCCTGCGTGCGCGCAATGGGCTGAAGGTCGGTGCTGCAGGTCGAATAATGAAAGGTATGACCACGCAACGTCCCGCCGGCTACTTCAAGCTGCTGCGGGCCGAGGGCAGCCAGCCGTTTTTGCAAGGTCACCGTGCCGCGCAGCTGACCCCACATGGGATAAGTGGCACCATCCAGTCTTACAAGCTGATCAAAAAGCGCCATCATGCCGCCGCACTCTGCCCATACCGGCTTGCCAGCCGCGACATGCGCCGCGATGCAGGCTTTCATGGAAACATTGTTCGCCAGCGTCTCGGCGTGCAGCTCTGGATAGCCGCCGGGCAGCCAGAGTGCATCGCAGGCCGGTATAACGCTATCGCCTAGCGGCGAGAAAAAAACCAGCGTTGCCCCCATATCCTGAAGACAGTCCATGTTTGCAGCATATAAAAAACAAAAAGAAGCATCGCGCGCCACCGCGATTGTCTTGCCTCGCAGCGCATGCACGGGAAAGGTTAAGGGGCCATCGACAGCGGGAAAATCGACAGACCATGCATCGAGCTCTTCTGCGCCCATCTGCCCCAATGGCGTCATGGCCAATGCATCAGCAACGGCATCAAGCCGCGCTACTGCGTCTTTCAGCTCGTGGGCCATGACAAGGCCAAGGTGGCGCTCTGGCAGTGAGAAAGTTTCACTGCGCATGAGAGCACCCTGCCATTGAGCGGGATCCCGCAAGCCGTCCTTCAGCATCTCCGCATGGCTCGTAGATGCGGCTCGATTGGCCAGGACACCCGCAAAACGAAGCTCCGCACGGTAGTGTTGCAGACCCCACGCAAGCGCGCCAAAAGTACCGGCCATGGCGCTGGCATCTATCACCGCAAGCACAGGCAAACCAAAGCGCTGCGCCAGGTCTGCTGCGCTGGGCTCGCCATCAAACAGACCCATGACGCCTTCAACAATGATGAGATCAGCCTCTTTTGTCGCCTCATGCAGGCGCTGCGCGCAGTCCTGTTCCCCTGTCATCCACAAGTCGAGCTGATGAACCGGCGCGCCACTCGCCAGCGTGAGCCAGTACGGGTCCAGGAAATCAGGCCCGCACTTGAAGACGCGCACCTTCCTGCCCTGCCGTGAATGCAACCGCGCCAGTGCACAGGCCACAGTCGTCTTGCCCTGGCCGGAGGCCAGAGCGGCAACAAGAATGGCAGGACAGATTGCTGTTGATTTCATGAAAGACCGATGTTATAAGGGCGCCCAGGTCAGGCCCACATACAAGGCTCGCCGGGCCGAACCATAACCGATTGCCGTCTGGTAATCCTTGTCGGTGGCGTTGTCCAGTTTTGCCATGAACTTCCAGTCTCTTGAAAGCTGGGTGGAAACACTCAGGTTCAACAGCGCGTAGCCCGGGAGCTCAGTGGTGTTGGCGGCCGTATCAAAGCGTTTCTGCGAAAGCAACAGGTTCGCTGCATAGCGCCACCCTCCAATCTGGGTGTCTGTACCCACAATGGCATGCTGTCTGGCTCGGCGTGGAAGTTGTTTGCCCAGCGTCAGATCTCGCGGATTCTGCGAATCAAGTGAAGCGTAAACGTTGAAGTTGCCAATCCTGCCAGTGGAAGCGAAGGTCACGCCAGCGTATTCAGCCTGCGCAGTATTGGAGTAACAGCCGAGCGCAGGCGAAGGGCAGGCAGTCGCTTGCGCACCTGACAGAAAGGTCAGCAGATTGGCAAGCCTGTTGCGATAAGCGGTAACGCCAAAACTGGTGTGGCCTTCCTGATACTTGATACCGAACTCGGTATTGCGGCCTGACTCGGGCCGCAGATTGGCGACACCGTACTGGCTGAAACGCTGATACAGCGTAGGGACGCGGTACGAGCTACCAGCGCTTGCGGAGACGCGCAATTGCGGCGTAACGGCGTATGCATACGCGGCTGAACCCGTGGTTTTGCCTCCGAATTCGCTGTCACGGTCATTGCGCATATTTAACTGAAGTGTGTGGCCTGCACCCGACCAGCTGTAGCCCACACCGGCACCCGATTGGGATTTCCCCCTGTCCACCTGCGGTGCGCTGGTCAGCAAAAACTGGTCTCGACGATTCTCGAACGTCGCTGTCATGAGGTGCGAGCCGACGCGGTATTCGTTTTGCAACAGCACGCTGGAAATCTGTGTCTGGTCTACTGCGCCGCCAATATTTTCTTCGCCCTTGTCAGTGCTGCTGCTGAAAGAGATTTTTGTGCTGTATCGATCTGTCCACCGGGACAACCACTGCAAGCCTGCCACGTTCAGCGTGCTTGTCCGGCGATAGTCGGTTCTACGCGCTGCAGCAAGGTTCGCTGCAGTGGTTGAAAGCCCACCGTCATACTGCGCATCATTCACGCTCTGCAACAGAGTGGCCTCAACACGCTGATCAGGACTGACCTGAAAACCCAGGCGTGTATTTGCACTTCTGGCCTTGTAGCCATCGGCATCAAGATTCAGAACTGTTGCAGCAGGTGCAGGGCGTGCATTAAAGCCGTCGCTGGTGCCTTCAGAAATGCCAAACGAGTAGTCAAATGCATTGACGGATCCGCTGGCGGAAAAATCAATGCGGTGGGTGTTGTATGCGCCAAACTCCGCAGCGATAACAGGGGCAAAAGCACCTTCGCCCTTTTTGGTGAATATCTGGATGACACCAGATACTGCATCAGAGCCATAAACAGCGCTGGTTGGACCACGCACAATTTCTATACGTTCGATCTGCGCCAGCGGAATCGAACTCCAGCTGGCACCTCCGCTGGTCGTCTGCGAGTCGATGCGTATCCCATTGATCAATACAGCAGTCTGTCTGTTTTCACCCCCCCGAATAAAAATGGAAGAGTTACTGCCGGTGCCACCGTTGCGTGTGATTTCAATACCGGGAACGCGTGCCAGGACATCAGCAATACCTACAGGGCCGGCACGCTCAATTGCGTCGCGCTCGACGATGGTGACGTCCGCCACAACATCGCCTATAGGCAGTGAGCTGCGGGTAACAGTCACCACATTTTCCTGGAGCTGCGGGGTTGAGGTTGAGGGCGCCATTTGCGCGATGACAGGAAATGCCGCTGCCACGGCAAAGGGGAGCACGGCAAGGCGCGCACGATACACGGAAGATTTCATAGGATTGGCCGTCAGCTAAACACCCTTACCGGCTTCCCCGCCAGTACATGGGCCTTAAAGATGCAGCCACATAAGGGCGTGCATCCACCTTGTTGGCCGGTATCCGGGCTGACGGAACTGTTCTCATCGCCTTCCCAAATGCTTGTTCAAGGCACTCAGTGGCTGTGATGAAAACTGGATACTTTCTTCAATAAGTCCGAAGAAGCATCCGTCCGTTTTACCGTTGCGGGGGCAGCGCAGGTTAAAAGTCGGGGCGCTTGCGGCGGCTGGACGCCGCGCATGACCAGAACTCTCTCCTGCTTCCCGTTGAACTGGGGTATGTGAACCACACCCCGAGCACCAACAACTTGTATTCTAGCGTCCGAAAACGCGTACTCGGCCAAATTGACGTTAAAACTGAACCCTGACAGCCAGGCGTAATGCCCTTCCAGGCTCGGGGAAAATGCTACTGGTGACGCCGCCAACCGAGAAGGTCCCCGCAACAGGAGCGTCGCATTCCGCCTTGGTGAAGAACTTGCGGTCAAACAGATTGGCGACTGCCAATGAAATCTCGGCATTTTGGAACTGGTAGGCGTAACGCACATCGGCTACGGCATAACCCGGCATGGCGCACAGGTTGAAGATATCCAGGCGCTGCTTCGAGAACGCCGTCACCCCGCCGCTCAAAAGGTGTTTCGATGCAGGTCGCCAGTCCGCACGCACGCCCAACATCCGGGTCGGTGCACGTACCAGCTCCCTGCCCGCATAGATGCCAGAGCCAAACCTCGACTTGCGCAGCGCCGCGTTTACCCGCAAACCTAAACGCTCAGACCACGCATAAACGCCCTCCGCTTCAATTCCGGTGCGCAGTGTGGGATCAAAATTGACATTGGCGCCAAAGGCAGCAATTGACGTGAACTTCGCCAGATCGTAGCCAATCTCGTCGGTGATCGCGCTGCGGTAGATGCGGGCATCCAGCTTCAGCCGTCCCACCGCATAACGCGAGCCGATTTCAGTATCGCGTGATCGCTGCGGCCTGAGAGTCACACCCAAAGGCGTGTAGTTGAATTCCTCGACCTGCGCAACCCGGAAGCTGCGCCCCATACGCCCGTAAACAGAAACATCTTTCGTGACCGGCTGGTTGACTCCCAATTCCCAGGATGTCAGTGGGTCCGAAATGTCACGTGATCCGAAGGCGGCGTTGTCGTTGTGAGCGGAGAGACGCTCGCTGCGAACACCTGCAGAAAGTGTGGTTCGGCTTGAAGCCAGAGTCACTTCATCACGAATATAAAAGGCACGCGAAACCTGGTTGGCGACCAGTGGTGCCGGCGCAGCAGGGGTGTCCCGCTGCCAGCGTGCGTAATCCACCCCGGCAGTAAAGCTGTTTGTAAAAGAAGCCTGCTGCGCAAGATGCACAGCCCGCAGGCTGTAACTGACAGCCCTGACGTCATACCCACCACCATATTTGCCCTGCAGCACATTGCGCAACTGTTTGTCACGCTGGCCTACATCAGCGAACAACGTCCAGTTGCCCGCCAATATCTCGCCAAACAGTCCCTGCCTCACATTGTTGATGGCGACACTATCGGTCGGTGTTGTTGCGGTCCTCGGATTTACCTGATAGATGGCAGGCGTCAGCAGACCGGGGAGCCCGGCATTGAGTCCATCCTGCGATCGGCTTGCACCCAGCCTGAGCCAGTCATTCGTCCACTGCGCAACAACGCTGAGGGCACCGCTACCGGCCCAGTAATTGTCGCGGTCATTGTTTCCATTTCGCCGCGCTGCGTTGACATCCAGTGAAAAACCACCGCTGGACACATTCGCATTGACCCGCGCTTCACTGAGACGATTGGTGCCCACGGCCCCATACAGGGAGGCGCCGTCTGGACGCGTGTGGCCATCCCTGGCTTTGGTGGTGATGGCAATCACGCCGCCCGTGGACCCCGAGCCATAAAGAACACCGCCACTTCCGTGGATGATTTCTATTCTTTCCACGGAGTCAATGGGAATACCAGCAAGGCGAATCGCATCAAAATCCGACTCCTTCATGCGCACACCATCGAGCATGACCACCTGATTGCTGTCAGCAGTCTTGCCAAAGCCGCGCAGGTCCAGCGAATAATCCCCGGCACCGAAAAAATCCAGATGCGATCCGGCGCCCAGGAGACGAATAATGGCGTCATTAACCGTAGTGGCGCCGCTGCGCCGGATGTCATCTGCCGTGATCACACTGACGCCAAATGGCTGCGCATCACGCGGCCCTGCAATACGTGTCCCCGTGGCTTCCACCTCCGCAGTTTGAGCTGCTATTGGAAAGCCGCTCAGCGCAAACAGGGCGAGCACCGGAAAGCGGGCGCCACTCAGACAGATTTTCATCCCCAGGCATTCAAAAAGCCCCTGTACGCCAGCTTCCTCCGGGGTCTACAGGTATTAAAGGCACACACCTTTGGCTGACATGCGTGTCCAACTTTGCTGGCGTTGACAAGGCGATGTGTCTGTCATCCAACGAGCCGGACAGTTTTTTATTGCGTCACACCCCGGAAGTCTGCCAGCGCGCTTTCCGCAACATGCTCCACATCTTGCCCCTCAAATGCGGCTTGTGAGCCACATGGCGAGCACCAGCAACCGCCGATTCTATGCCCGCACTTACCCATTTACACTGCCAAACCATACAATCAGGCCTGCCATGTCGAATCAAACCCAAATCGACCAGATCACAGAACGTGTCGAACGCCTGTTGCTCCGCTACGAGGAACTGCAGCGTACCAACGCGCTCCTCAACGAGCAGCTTGCCGTATTGACACATGAGCGTGATTCCCTGAAATCAAGATTGGGCGCAGCGCGCGCGCGTGTCGACGCCCTGCTTGAGCGCCTGCCAGAGAACTCGGCTAATGGCCTTCACGCCCCTGCGGGAACCCAATAATGAAGCAGCTTGAAGTACAGATCATGGGCCAGAGCTATTTGCTCGGCTGCCCGGAAAACGGTGATGCACGGATGCTGGATGCCGTCAATCGGGTGGATATCGCCATGTGCAAGATCCGCGATGCCGGAAAGATCAAGGCACGCGACCGTATCGCCGTTCTTGCAGCCCTGAATCTCGCTTTTGAGCTTCCAGATCGCTCGGTTGCCGAACCAGCCATAGAGGCGGCCAGCGCACCCATGCCACTTCATGCATCAAATGACAACAGCGAGAACGGGCAGAGCAGTCCACAACTGGCCTCACTTTTACAGCGTCTTGACATGGCGCTTGGCCAGGACGGCCAACTGCTTTAACCGCACCAGGCCCCGCAAGGGGCTTTTTTACGCCTCTTTCCACGCGATAGTTGCACGATGTGCAGTCAGCGATGTTGGCTGCAAAGGCCTACAATTGGAGTGTCTGCGATGCGCATTGGGCTTTATATTTCCTTGAACCAATGCTCTTAGAGCACGGGCTTGGTAAATTGTCTGGCAGGTGTGATCGTCTCGCGTTAGACGAACCCGAAACCTGACTGCCCTCGCCCACCTGAACCCTGGTTCAGGATGACGGTCCAGTGGCACTCGCAGACACCTTTATTCAGGCCCCGGCGCCACTTACATCCTTCACCCTTCACCCCCATGACCTTCGAACCGCTGTTGATTGTTGAACTTGCCGTGCTCGGCATTGGCACAGGATTTCTGGCAGGCCTGCTGGGCATTGGTGGCGGCATGATCATGGTGCCCTTCCTCACGATCATCCTGTCCAACCGGAACATCGCGCCCGATCTTTCCGTGAAGATGGCGATTGCGACTTCGATGGCCACCATCATTTTTACGTCTATTTCAAGCGTGCGCGCGCATCACAGGCGTGGCGCAGTGCGTTGGGACATCGCCAGGAGGCTGGCGCCCGGTATCGTTGTGGGCAGCATCATCGGCAGCATGGGTGTATTTGCCATTTTGAAGGGGTCGTATCTGGCCATCTTCTTTGGCCTTTTCGTCGGGTTTTCGGCCACCCAGATGTTCCTGGACAAAAAGCCAAAGCCCACCAGGCAGATGCCTGGTACTGCGGGTCAGTTTGTGGCGGGCGGTTTTATTGGTTTCCTGTCAGGCCTGGTGGGTGCCGGCGGAGGTTTCATCAGTGTGCCCTTCATGACCTGGTGCAACGTCGCCATCCACAGCGCCGTGGCTACATCCGCCGCCCTGGGATTCCCGATTGCCGTTGCCAATGTCGTTGGCTACATATTCAGCGGCATGCACCTGCAGAACCTGCCGCCAGCTTCATTCGGGTATATCTGGTTACCTGCACTGGTCGTTATTGCCATCTGCAGCTTCCTGGTGGCTCCTCTGGGCGCAAAGGCGGCGCACAACCTTCCTGTCGGCAAACTCAAGCGCGTCTTCGCCAGCATTCTCTATGTGCTGGCCGTCTACATGCTCTACAAGGGCTTGAGTAGCTAGCGCATCAGACTGCCCGGCGCGGGGCCTCTGGCATCACGATGCCGTTCCTCATCTGCCTACAGCCAGTCTTCAGGGCGAATCCATACGCCTTCATCGGCACATCATGCTGACCTTCATTGCGTTTTTGCATGGGCAACGACATGGATGCCAACACGCGGATGCAGGTGCTGCTGTGCCCTGAGCAGCGAAGTACCCCACCAACGACCAGCACGCGGCCGTGGCCTGCGGAATCGACTGCGGTCGTCACAAGGGCGTTGTTATCAAAACAATTGACGGTACAGACTGTGGCCCACAAAATTTCCGGATATGACCGAAGTCCCCGAAAACAGGCGGCAACACGCCAAATGCGCCTGAACTGTCGTTTTTATGGGTATCGCAAAAATCACAAGCCGCAAACTTCAGTGTCGTTATGGAGTTCACTTTTGAAACTGTCTTTCGTGTGAATTAAAACTGCGCATGCCTGGGCATCAGTACGCCGAATCTCGCGGCTTGAGCTGCGCCAGCAAGCTTGTCCATGTGCCACTTTGGCAACCGGATTCAAGCCGCGCATGCAACCCCGTATCAAACGACATGACTGAAATGCTGTTTATCTGCGCGATGTTAGTGTCGTTACCTTTCGTTCTGCCTGAGCATTCAGACAGTGCGCCAGATAGAAAAGACAATCGCGCCACCGTACAAAACGACGTACAAAACGACGTGCAAAAGCACAAGAGGATCCGATAAATTCGACGGCTAGCGCGAGCATTTCCTCTCTGAAAAAAGATCGTTTGAGAGCGAAAAATACAGCGACGCAGCTGCTCCCAGAGGGGAATTTCCATTTTTCAGGCGTAAATCTGCAACAGAAAGACTCAAAAAAAAGCTTTTTCCCTATGAAATGAGGTTTTTCTCCAGTAGCATCCGCATTGCCATTGGGGAGTAGTTATCTCTAGTGGTGATTTATCAACTTCTAGAAGGAAAATCAATCATGGCAACTGCAAAAAAAGCACCGGCTAAAAAAGCGCCAGCAAAAAAGGCTGCTCCGGCAAAGAAAGTAGCTGCGAAAAAAGCAGCTCCTGCGAAAAAGGTAGCCGCTAAAAAAGCAGCTCCTGCAAAAAAGGTAGCCGCTAAAAAAGCAGCCCCCGCCAAGAAAGTTGCGGCCAAAAAGCCAGCAGCCAAAAAGGCGCCTGCCAAAAAGCGTACCCCCAACGCAGCGTTCATGAAGGCATTGACCCTGAGCCCGGCACTGGCCGCAGTGGTTGGCGACAAGCCACTGCCACGCACCGAGATCGTCAGCAAGCTGTGGACTTACATCAAGTCCAAGGGCCTGCAGGACAAGGTCAACAAGCGCATGATCAATGCCGACGAAAAGCTGAAGGCCGTATTCGGCAAGGCCCAGGTCTCGATGTTCGAGATGGCTGGCCTGATCGGCAAGCACGTCAAGTAATCAGCTTTTGCTGAATTAAAAAGGCCGGTTTACACCGGCCTTTTTTTATTTGCGGCGCGTCCCGCCTCTATGTTTTGTTTAAAGCAGACGTCTTGAGTGCGTGCTGTGTAATCGAAGAGAGTGTTCCGCGCGTGGTGATGACCTCCGGATCCAGCATGACCTCAATCACGGTGCCTTCATCACGCTTGAGCGCTGCAAGCAACTGGGCTTCAAACTCATCCGTACGCGTGATGCGCACACCGGCATACCCATAAGCACGCGCCAATGCTGCAAAGTCAGGGTTCCTGAGATGTGAGCCACTTTCATGCTGCGGATACTCCCGCTCCTGGTGCATTCGTATCGTGCCATACATGCCGTTGTTGAGCAGCACGATGATGGTTTTTGCGCCATGCTGGACTGCTGTGGCAAGTTCCTGCCCGTTCATGAGGAAATCGCCATCCCCGGCTATCGTGAACACCACGCGGTCCGTTGTGATGGCCGCTGCGATACCTGCCGGCACACCATAGCCCATGGCGCCAACGGTCGGCGCCAGCTGTGTCTTGAAGCCCTTGACCAGGCCGTGATGTTTGAAAAACCGGTGCATCCAGCTCGCAAAGTTGCCTGCACCGTTGGTGAGCACTGCGTCATTAGGCAAATGCTTTTGCAGCAGACCGATGATGGCGGGCATGTCGATACCTCCAGGCAGCTTCTGCGGCTCGAGATTGGCCAGGTAATCTTCATTCGCTGAAGCAGTCCAGGCCTCCCATGGCAGGGAGACGGGTGCCGTCAGGACCTCCAGTGACCGGGCTGCCGCATTCATGGTCGCGTTGATGGCCAGGTCGGCCTGATAGACACGGTTGAGCTCTTCCGCACTGCTGTGGATATGCACCAGCTTTTGTTTTGAACGGGGCGCCTCCAGCAGCGTGTAGTTGTTGGTGGTCATCTCACCCAGCCGCGGGCCGATGGCGATGATCAAATCGCTGGCTTTGATGCGCGCAGCCAGTTTTGGATTCAGCCCGATGCCGACGTCACCAGCGTATTGGGGATGGTGATTGTCAAAGGTGTCCTGAAAACGAAATGCATTGCCAACCGGCAGCTTCCAGTTCTCTGCAAAGCGCTCAAGCGCCTGTGCGGCCTGCGGCGTCCAGCCACCGCCGCCGGCGATCACCAGCGGCTGTTTTGAAGCAAGCAGCATCTCCCGTAGCGTGCGCAGTGAGCCGGGATCACTCCAGGCCTGCACGGCTTCTACGCGCGGCAAGGGTTGCGCCTCAGTCATGCGGGTCAGCATGTCTTCGGGCAGTACCAGAACCACGGGGCCCGGCCTGCCGTTCATGGCAGTCGCAAAGGCCCGGGCAATGTACTCGGGAATGCGGTCCGCATCATCAATACGTTCAACCCGTTTTGCAAAGCCTTTGGTGCTGGGCCCAAAGAAGCTGAAGTAGTCGACCTCCTGGAAAGCCTCGCGGTCACGGCAATCGCTGGCCACATCACCGACCAGCAGGACCATCGGTGTCGAGTCCTGGAAGGCCGTGTGAACCCCTATGGAGGCATTGGTCGCACCCGGGCCGCGGGTCACCATGCAAACGCCAGGCCGGCTGGTCAGCTTGCCATGCGCCTCCGCCATGTAGGCAGCGCCACCCTCCTGGCGGCAAATTACAAACTGGATCCTGTCGCGGCGCGCATGCAGGCCGTCGAGCACAGCCAGATAACTTTCGCCCGGAACCCCAAACGCATGAGTCACGCCCTGGGCCAGAAGGCAGTCAACTAAAAGGTGGCCAGCAAGTTTTGAAGTCATGCGGCTTATTGTGCCGCGCTGCAAGACAGGATCTATGGCAAACCGCTGGGGTTGGGCTACTCGGGCGTGGAACTGTCCCCGTCACCGCCGCCAGCTTCAAGTGCCTGCCTGGCCAACTCCTCATCAGTCAGCGGAGGCGCCTGCTCAAGAGCAGCGAGTTCCTCAAGAAATTCTGGCGAAGCCTCCTCATGCTCCAGCAAAACCTCTTCAAGTTTTTGCTGGCTGGTCTCCACATGCACCGACGGCGAATGCAGTTCCGTCGGCGGTACCGGAAAGTTCTCACCAAGCGCGAACTTGAGCCCCTCGGCCTTTTCATCAACCCAGGCTGCAAAATTACCGTCTTTGGGTGTGTCGGAATTATTCATGGCAACTCCTTCTGGTTTCATATCGAACGTGATTCAAGAACCATTACATTGCGACATGGACCTGCATGGCGTAAGGCAATGACCTGAATCATTTCACCAAAACCCCCGGGAGTCCATCGCCGCCAAAACTGCAGGCCAAGCCTCCCGGCAGCTTGCTTTAATTCACCAAACAGTTAAATTAACGCCATGCCCAGCACGAAAGTCAAACCAGCAGAACCCCGCTCAAGGGATGCGGACCGCTCACAACAGGCCATCCTTCTGGCAGCCCGGGACGAGTTCGCGCAGCACGGGCTCGGAGGCGCGCGGGTTGACCGCATCGCAGAGCGTGCGGACGTCAACAAACGCCTGATCTACTACTACTTCACCAGCAAGGACGAACTGTTCCTGGCCGTGCTTGAGAAAGCTTACGCAGATATTCGGGAAGCCGAGACCAAACTGCACCTGCGCGACATGCCGCCCGCCCAGGCCATCCGCCGGCTGACGGAATTCACCTGGGACTACTACATCAGGCACCCCGAATTTTTGACGCTTCTCAACAGTGAAAACCTGCATCAGGGCAGGCACCTGGCGATGTCGGGGCGCGTACGCCAGACCAATTCCCCGCTGGTGGAAACGCTCGCAGAGATCCTGGAACGGGGCCGCGCAGAAGGCCTGTTCAGAGGCGGCATAGACCCGATCCAGCTGTATGTTTCCATTGCCGGCATGGCCTACTTCTATCTCTCCAACAACTACACCCTGTCCGCCGTATTCGGCCGCGACCTGATGACCCCCAAGGCGCACCATGAACGCCTGTCGCACATGTGCGATGTCATCCTAGGGTATGTACTTAGAAGCTGACCGAAATCAGCAATTGACGCGAGACCAAAGGCCTTCCTACAATCTGCAATTCACTCAATAGTGAATTAAGACCCGAAAAACTTGACTGCCGGGATCTACAACCAGACCAGGAGACCAGAATGAAATTCGCACGCCGCGCCGCCCTGTCCACACTCTCGACCCTCGCCTGCGCTGCTGCGCTGTCCCCCCTGACGGCTGCCGCCCAGGGCGCCTACCCGAACAAGCCCATTCGTGTCGTTGTTCCGTTTGCTGCAGGCAGCACCACCGACATCATTGCCCGTGCGATTGCAGACAAGATGGGGGCCAGCATGGGCCAGACGCTGGTAATCGACAACCGCGGTGGCGCCAGCGGCACCATAGGCCAGCAGATGGTGGCCTCGGCCGCGCCGGACGGCTACACCATCATGATCCACTCCTCGTCGCATACGGTCAGCCCTTCGACGTTTGCGAAACTGCCTTTTGACACCGTCGCCGACTTCGCAGGCGTCACACCGATTTCATCGACGCCCAACGTGCTGGTGATCTCGCCTTCCAAAAACATCAAAACCCTGCCCGAGTTGCTGGCGGCAGCCAAAGCCAAACCCGGCAGCATGAACTTTGCCTCGGCCGGCCAGGGTAGTGCCACGCACCTGAACGCCGAAAAGTTCAAGCTCGCCGGCAAGATAGACGCCACCAACATTCCGTTCAAGGGTTCAGCTGAGGCGGTGACCGAGGTCATGTCCGGCCGCGTGGACTACTACTTCTCGCCCATAGCCCCGGTAATCGGGCAGATCCGGAACGGCCAGCTGGTCGCGCTTGCCGTGGGTTCACCCAAACGCGCCACAGCCCTGCCCAATGTACCCACCACGGCTGAAGCGGGCGTGCCCGGCTCCGAGTTCAACTTCTGGATCGGCATGATGGCGCCCGCCAAAACGCCGCGCGATATCGTGAACCGGCTGCATGACGAAGTGCAAAAAGCTTTGGCAACGCCAGAGGTCAAGGAACGCTTTGCCGCCCTTGGTGCCGACGCATGGACGCTCAAGCCCGAGCAGTTCGACGCCTACATCAAGGACGAGATCAGGAGCAACGCGGTGCTGGTGAAAGCCGCCGGCCTTGAGATCCAGAAACAGTAACCCCCCCACAAACAACGACAGACAAGGACCACAGGAACCACATGGCTACCCAACGACTAGGAATCATCATGCACGGCGTCACCGGACGCATGGGCATGAACCAGCATTTGATCCGCTCCATCATCGCGATCCGCAACCAGGGCGGCGTCACGCTCTCCAACGGCGACAAGGTCATGCCCGACCCCATCATCATTGGCCGTAATGCCGAGAAGATGGAGGCATTGGCCAAGGCGCACAACATTGCACGCTGGGGCACCGACCTGGACGCAGCGCTGGCCAACAAGGAAGACACCCTCTTCTTTGACGCAGGCACCACGCAGATGCGCCCCACCCTGCTCGCAAAAGCCATTCGGGCGGGCAAGCATGTGTATTGCGAGAAGCCGATTGCCACCAACCTCAATGAGGCCGTAGAGATTGCGCGGCTGGCAGAAAAGTCAGGCCTCAAGCACGGCGCCGTGCAGGACAAACTCTTTTTGCCTGGACTGCGCAAGCTCGACATGCTGCGCCGTGCCGGCTTTTTTGGCCGCATGCTCAGCGTGCGGCTTGAGTTCGGCTACTGGGTATTCGAGGGCGACCTGCAACCGATACAGCGTCCGTCATGGAACTACCGCAAGGAAGACGGCGGCGGCATGATCCTCGACATGATGTGCCACTGGCGCTATGTACTCGACAACCTCTTCGGTGAAGTCAAGTCGATATCGTGCCTCGGCACCACCCACATCCCGAAGCGCTGGGACGAAGCCGGCAAACCCTACGAGTGCACTGCAGACGACGCAGCCTACGCCACGGCTGAACTGGTGGGCCACGGCGGCGAACAGGTCATTGCACAGCTCAACATGTCATGGGCCACCCGCGTGCGCCGCGATGACCTTGTCACCTTCCACGTCGACGGTACCCATGGTTCGGCCGTTGCAGGCCTGACGGACTGTGTCGCACAGAACCGCGTCAACACGCCGCGTCCGGTCTGGAACCCCGACCAGAAGCAGATGATGAATTTCACCGACCAGTGGCAGGAAGTGCCGGACACCCAGGTTTATGACAACGGCTTCAAGATCCAGTGGGAGCACTTCATTCGCCACGTCGTCGAGAACGAGCCCTACAAGTGGACCCTGCCTGAGGGTGCCAAAGGCGTACAGCTGGTCGAGGCAGCCCTGGACAGCTGGAAGGAACGCCGCTGGATTGACGTGCCTGCACTGAAGATCTGACGCTTTTTTCGGCAGCACCTTGTCCAGACTGATGAGCACTACACCTGCCACGATTGGCATTCTGGGATTCGGCCTCGTCGGCCGCGCGCTGGCCGAGCTGCTTCGTACCAGCGGCCATCAGGTGACGGGTTTTGATCCGTCACCTGCGGCACGTGAACAGGCGCAAACAGCGGGCATGGCACTTCTCGCCTCCCCCGAGGAACTGGCTGACAGTTGTGAAGTGCTCATCATCTGCGTGCTGGACGACGCCATGCTGCTCTCGTGTGCAAAAGTCATTGCAGCGAAGCCCGGCGTGGTCAAACTGGTCGTGAGTTGCGTGACGGCGAGCGTACAGGCTACAGAAGAGGCTGGTGAACTCGTCCAGGCCAGGCAAATCGACTTCGCTGATATGCCCCTGCTCGGTTCGAGCCGACAGATTGGCGAAGGCAAGGCGCTGGGACTCCTGGGTGCAAGCGAGCCCGTGTTTCAGCGCTGGCGCGAATTATTTGCAGATGTCTGTCCAAGGTACCAGCATGTCGGCCAATCCGGTTATGGCGTGCGAGCCAAACTGGCATGCAACCTGGTTCTGGGACTGAACCGGGCTGCGCTTGCCGAAGGGCTGGCGCTTGCCACAGCGCTGGGCCTGGACGGCGCGGACTTTCTTGGCCTGCTGCGCGAATCGCCAGCGTATTCACGCGCAGTCGATGTGGCCGGTCCGCGCATGGTGGCACGGGACTTCGCCCCCGCGTCCCGCATCCGCCAGCACCGCAAGGATCTCGCCCTCATCCTGCAACAGGGGGAGCGCGCCAATCTGAATCTTTCACTGACTGCGGCCCATGCGGAACTGCTGGACCGCGCCATTGAGCAAGGCCTGGGCGAGCTGGACAACGTGGCGGTCATCGCCGCCATCCTGCCCCCGGCCGCCAAACCCCACAACGGAAAATCTTCATGAGCATCACACTGCAACTGCCAGTTGCCTCTGGCAAGCTGGAAGCCTACACCCTGCGCGGCATCGCGCCCGTCAAGCCAAAAGCAGGCACCACTTTCAACCGCATCGCCTACTCCGCCGCGCACGTCGTTGCAGACCCGCTGGCGGCTGTCGACCCCTGGATTGATTGCGCCGTTGACTGGGACACCACCATCGCTTACCGACGCCATCTCTGGTCGCTGGGCCTGGGCGTGGCCGAAGCCATGGACACGGCACAGCGCGGCATGGGCCTGGACTGGCCCACCTCACTGGAGCTGATTCGCCGCTCTATCGACGCATCGAAAGACTTCGCCTCCAGCGGCGGCAGCGCATTGGTCGCATCGGGCTGCGGCACCGACCACCTTGTGCTTGACAACGTCAAGACGGTGGATGAAGTCATCAAGGGCTACGAAGAGCAGATGGCTGCAATTGAAAAGCTGGGCGGCAAGCTGATCGTGATGGCCAGCCGTGCGTTGGCCCGCGTGGCCAAAAGCCCGGCCGACTATGAACGCGTGTACGACCGTATCCTGAGCCAGGCCAGACAACCCGTGGTGCTGCACTGGCTGGGCGACATGTTCGACCCTGCGCTCAAGGGCTACTGGGGCAGCAACAACGTCGAAGCGGCCATGGACACGGCGCTGGGCATCATCAACGCGCATCCCGACAAGGTTGACGGCATCAAGATTTCGCTGCTCGACAAGGACAAGGAAATCGCGATGCGCAGGCGCCTGCCCGCCGGCGTGCGCATGTACACGGGCGATGACTTCAACTATGCCGAACTGATCGCCGGAGACGGCTTCGGCAGCAACGAGATGCACGGCAAGAGCGACGCCCTGCTGGGCATTTTTGATGCGATTGCACCTGCCGCGAGCGCTGCGCTTGGTGAGCTGGCATCCGGCAATACCGAAAAATTCCACGCCATCCTCGGCCCCACCGTACCGCTGTCGCGGCACATCTTTGCGGCACCTACCCGCTTTTACAAGACCGGTGTGGTGTTCATGGCCTGGCTCAACGGCCACCAGAAACATTTCACCATGGTGGGTGGCCAGCAGAGCACACGCTCGCTGCAGCACTTTGCCGAGTTGTTCCGTCTGGCAGATGCCGCCAACCTGCTGGAGCAGCCTGAACTCGCCACAAACCGGATGAAAACCATGCTCGCGCTGCATGGTGTCGAATAAAAGTTTCAGTCAATCAAATAAAACCTTCGGAGACAACCCATGAAAACCCGCTTCTTCATCAAAACCTGCCTGGCAGCAAGCCTGGCCCTGACTGCGTTTGGCGCCATGGCACAGGCCTACCCCAGCAAACCCGTCAAGGTCATCATCCCCTTCCCGCCAGGCGGCACGCTGGATGCCGTGGGCAGGCAACTGGCACAAAAACTCAGCGAGCAGATGGGCCAGCCCTTTGTGGTCGAGAACCGGGCGGGCGGCAACGGCACCATAGGCGGAGCAGCGGTCGCCGGAGCTCCGGCTGATGGCTACACCCTGCTGTTCAACGCCTCGACCTTCACCTCGGCCCCCATGACCATGAAGTCCGTGTCGTACGGCGTGGTGAAAGACTTCACGCCGATCGCGCTGGTGGCCAAGGCACCGCTGTCAGTTGCCATCAACAAGAACCTGCCCATCACCGATGTCAAGTCGCTGGTAGCCTATGCCAGGGCCAACCCAGGCAAGATGACTTTTGCGGTCGGCTCCATCGGCTCTGCCGGTCACCTGTCCACCGAGCTGCTCAAGCGCACAGCCGGCATTGAGTACACCGTTGTGCCTTACAAGGGTACGGCACCGGCCTTCCAGGACCTGATTGGCGGGCAGATTGACGGTTTCATCGACCCCATCCTCGGCTCACTGCAGTACCACAAGAGCGGAATGCTGCGCGTGGTCGCAGTCACGGGCGACAAACGCGCGCCCAACCTGCCTGATGTACCGACGGTCGCCGAAACCCTTCCCGGCTACGAGTTCTATAGCTGGTACGGCCTGTGGGCGCCGGCCAGACTGCCTGCAGACATCACACGACGCCTCAATGCCGAGACCAACAAGGCACTCAACAGCGACATGAAGGACAAGCTCATCCAGCAGGGTCTGGTGCTGACCCCCGGTACGCCTGAAGATTTTGCGAAGTTCCAGAGCGCCGACATGGCACGTTCGCAAAAAGTCATCACTGACGGCAACATCAAGCTCGAATGACCATGCAACGCGCCCTTGTTACCGGCAGCAGCTCCGGCATAGGCCTGGCCATCGCAGAACACCTGCTGGGCCAGGGCTGGGCCGTGAGCGGGCTGGACATCGCGCCTGCACGCATCACGCATGCGGCCTTCGAGGCGGTCAAGGTTGACCTGTGCGACACGGCTGCGCTTGAAGCTGCGGCATCAAGGATTCATCCCCACGCCCTGGTGCATGCAGCCGGCGTGCTGCGGGTGGGCAAGCTCGGCGGGCTCAAGGCCGCCGACGCACAGCTGATGTGGCAGGTGCATGTCCATGCGCTTGGCCGCATCGCCAATATCGTGGTGCCGAAAATGGCAGACGCCGGATCAGGCCGTGTGGTCATCATCGGCAGCCGGGTGTCTCATGGCTTTGCTGGACGTGGGGACTACGCCGCGACCAAGGCGGCACTTACCTCACTGGCCAGGAGCTGGGCTGCAGAATTCGTGGCCTCTGGTGTCACGGTGAATGTGGTGTCCCCGGCCGCCACACGCACCGCCATGCTCGATGACCCGTCGCGCCAGGCCTCCTCGCCACGCGTGCCGCCCATGGGCCGGTTGATTGAACCTTCAGAAATTGCGGCCATGGTGGCTTACCTGCTCTCACCCGTAGCTGCAGCCATCACCGGGCAGGACATACAGATTTGCGGCGGCTCGTCGCTGGACTATTGACCCTGACATTGACCCGAGAGGGAACGAGAAAGACACATGCGACAGATTGACAGCTACTCCCACATCCTGCCCCGCCCCTACTTTGACCGCATGGCCGAGCTGGCCAAAAACAAGGGCGCCATCAAGCGCTGGCTGACCATCCCTGTGCTGTACGACCTGGATGCGCGCCTGAAGATGATGGAAGGCTTTCCCGGCTACCAGCAGATCCTCACGCTGTCGAGCCCGCCGATTGAACTGATTGCCGGGCCGGAAGACTCACCCGAAATGGCACGCCTGGCCAATGACAGCATGGCCGAGATACGCGACAAGCACCCCGAGCAATTCCCGGCCTTCGTGGCGTCCCTGCCCATGAACAACGTGCCGGCAGCGCTTGAAGAGATGGAGCGCGCCATCACGCAACTGGGCGCCAGGGGCATACAGATCTTCACCAACGTGGGCGGCAGGCCGCTGGACGATGAAGAGTTCTGGCCCATCTTCGAGGCAGCAGTCAACAAGTACGACGTGCCGATCTGGATGCACCCGGCGCGTGGCGCCAACATGCCCGACTACGCGAGCGAGAAAAAATCAAAATTCGAAATCTGGTGGACCTTCGGCTGGCCTTATGAGACCAGTGCGGCCATGACCCGCATGGTGTTCTCGGGCTTCTTCGACAAGCTGCCCAACATGAAGCTCATCACACACCACATGGGTGCCATGATTCCCTTCTTCGACGGGCGTGTCGGCCCGGGCCTGGACCAGTTTGGCAGCCGCACGTCTGATGAAGACTACGAAGGCCTGCTCAAGCGCATGGCCAAGCGGCCCATCGACTACTTCAAGATGTTTTACGCCGACACCGCGCTCGCCGGTGGCCAGGCCGGTTTGCGTTGCGGCCTGGAGTTCTTCAGCCCCAAACAGGTGGTGTTTGCCAGCGACTGTCCTTTCGACCCGGAAGGCGGCCCCATGTTCATACGCACCATCCCGGAAGCCATCGACGGCCTGGGCCTGTCAAAGGAAGACAGCGAAGGCATTTATTTCCGCAACGCACTGCGCCTGCTGAAGATGCCCTGCGACTGCTGAGATCGGATTCTTTTCAAATAAATAGACGGAGACATTCATGAAAAAAACATTCAAGCTGTTCACGGGCATCCTGGCCATGACTGCGGTGATGACGGTACAAGCACAGGCCTGGCCGTCCAAACCCGTGCGCATCATCGTGCCGTTCGCACCGGGCGGCACAGTGGACGTGGTGGCCCGTACGCTTGCACAGGCACTGACGGAGCAAATGGGCCAGCCCTTAGTGGTTGAAAACCGCGCTGGCGCCAGTGGCCTCATCGGCAGCGACATCGTAGCGAAGGCGCCAGCCGACGGCTATACGCTGCTGGTGCAGGCGCCTACGCTGATCGCCAGCCCGCTGATGCTCAAGACCGTGCCTTATGACGTGATTCGCGACTTCAGGCCCATCTCGCTGCTGGGTTCAGTGCCCATGGTGATGGCGGCCAACCCGACGGTTCCGGCCAACAACCTGAAAGAGTTTGTCGCACTGGCCAAAGCCAACCCCAAACAATACGCGTTCGGCACGTCAGCCATCGGCTCGCCCATGCATGTGGCCCAGGCTTCCATCAAGAGCAATGCCAAACTCGACATTCCCATCATTGTTTACAAGGGCACAGCCGGCGCCATCAACGATGTGCTGGGCGGACAGATCAGCGCCATCATCGACGCCATGCCGTCAACCTACCCGCACATCGCCAGCGGCAAACTCAAGGCGCTGGCCGTCACCACCAAAACCCGCCTGCCGCAAATGCCCAATGTCCCGACAGTGGCCGAGTCGGGCTTTCCTGAGTTTGAAATGGTGTCCTGGTACGGCCTGTGGGCGCCCGCCAAACTGCCTGACGACATCGCCAAAAAGCTCAATGCCGAAGCATCAAAGGCCATGCGCTCACCCAAAGTGACCGAGCGCCTGCGTTCACAAAGCTTTATCTCTGCAAGCGGTACGCCTGATGATTTTGCCAAACACATCACCAAAGAGATCGCCACCTACTCGCGTGTGGTGCGCGATGCCAACATCCAGATCGAATAACTCCCTCAATTCACTTTACTCATGCGCGATTTCTCCAAAGACCACCAGTGGCTGTCCGTCAACACCGCCACCATTCGCAAAGACAAAGGCACAGACCTGCCGCTGGACCAGATCATCGAAGCCTGCGTGGCGCGCGGCATCACCGCCATCTCGCCCTGGCGCGACCAGGTCGCGGCGGTCGGGCTGGACAAGGTTTCAGCCCTTGTCAAAAAACACGGTATCAAGCTCTCCGGCTACTGCCGTGGCGGCATGTTCACTGCTGCCGACGCGGCAGGACTGAAAGCTGCAGACGAAGACAACCGCCGCGCCGTTGATGAGGCCTGCGAGCTCAACGCCGCCTGCCTGGTGCTGGTGGTCGGCGGGCTGCCAGGTGCGCTGGCGGGCAAGGCCGCGCACAAGGACATCGCGCTCTCGCGCCAGCAGGTCAAAGACGGCATCGCGAAATTGCTGGACTACGCCCGCAGCAAAAACATGCCACTGGCCATCGAGCCCCTGCACCCGATGTATGCAGCTGACCGCGCCTGCGTCAACACCATGGAACACGCGCTCGACCTGTGTGACGAGCTGGACCCGTCAAAATCTGGCGCGCTTGGCGTGGCAGTTGATGTGTACCACGTGTGGTGGGACCCGAAGCTGCAGGCACAGATCAAACGTGCGGGCAAAAACCGCCTGCTGGCCTTTCACGTCTGCGACTGGATGACGCCTACCACGGACCTGCTCAATGACCGCGGCATGATGGGCGACGGCGTGATCGACATCCCCAAAATACGCGGCTGGGTGGAGGCCGAAGGTTTTGCCGGCTACAGCGAGGTCGAGATTTTCTCGACCGGCAACTGGTGGCTGAAGGATCACGGCGAGGTGCTGGACACCTGCATCGCACGGCACAAGACAGTCGTCTGACCATCACATACGCTACCTTTAGCTGCGCGACGGCCGCAGCGCAGGGCCGCCCCAAGCAAGGCCAGCCCCCTCGGGGGGCAGTCGGTTATTGGGGTCAGACACCCCTTTCGCAGCGGCGCATGCACCGCTTCCGGAAGATGAGCCAAAGGCTCAGCGAATTGGGACTCTGACCCCAAAAACCGGCGTGGGGCCCAAATCTATTTAAAGCGGTACGACAGCGCCACGTAACCCGAGGCCTGCATCTTGCGGCTTGCCAGCGGGCTGTTGGTGATGGCGGAGTCCAGCCACTTCTCGCGCAATTGCATGTTCAGGACCCACAGGCCGTTGAGCGGCACGTCGGCAGCCAGGGCCAGTACCGGGATGGTGGAGGCACCGGCGTTGTAGGTCGCGTAGCCGCTGGCCAGCGTTTCAGCCGGCGTTACGCCGTAAAGGTAATTCGTGTATTTGGCGCTGCGTCGCTCCAGCCCTATCTGTGGATAGAAGGACACGTTACCCAGCTTGAACTCGGCTGCATAGGTCGCTTCGATCAGCGACCCACGTGACTTGCCCGAATCAAAAAATGCATTGAAGATGAAAGCGCCATACGGCGTCTGCTGGAAGGTGCCTATACCCAGCGGAATGGGCGTGTCACGGTTGGTCAGGCCGTTCAGCGCGGCAGTGTTGGCACGCCAGCCATCCTGGCTGACGCGTCCTACCAGTTCAAGGTAACCGTAGCCGATCGGCAGGGTCTTGACGCCAAAAGTATCAACTCTGGCGAAGAAACGTCCGTAATCAAAAAATCCGTACGGCAACAGGTTGCTGTCGGAGCCCTTGCTGCGGATGATGCCCTGCGCACTGTAAACAGCGCCGCCGACATCGCCGACCAGCCTGTCTGTCAGCGGCGCTGCCTGCGCATGCACTGCCGATGTGCCCAGCAGCATGGCTGCTGCGGTGACGGATGCCAGGGCGGCAGCGGTTTTGAATGTGTTTACTGAATTTGTCATCGCCAGCCTCATGATGTTTTGGTCGTTCTGGAAGTTGCCGGCACAAGTATAGGCACCTGTGCTGCAAAAGCCCCGGGCATCGCGGCAGCTCACAACAGAGGGGCTTTGCGGGCGCGGTATAAACACCGCATGAATCATTCCCCTGCCGCCAACCGCCGCGGCATCCTGTGCATGGTGGGCGGTACGGCCAGCTTTGTGGCCAACGATGCCCTCGTCAAGTTTGCAAGCCAGAGCATGCCCAGCGCGCAGCTCATTTTTATTCGGGGCGCGTTGTCGGTGCTCCTGATCCTGGCCGTTGCCTATGCCTTGCGCACGCCGGTGCGTGTGCCCTCAGGTACGCGAGGCTGGGTCACAGGCCGGGCATTGGTCGATGCGCTGGCGACCATGCTGTATCTCGGGTCGCTGTTTCACCTGCCAATTGCGAATGCGATCGCCATCACGCTGGCCGCGCCCCTGTTCATGACCTTGTTCGCCGCCCTCTTCCTGGGCGAGCGGGTCAACCTGGCGCGCTGGCTGGCCGTGGGTGCCGGGTTTACCGGCGTGCTGTTGGTGGTACAGCCACGGGCCGATGGTTTCAACTACTACGCTTTGGTGTGCCTGCTGGCGGCGTTTTGCCATGCGTCACGCGACCTGATGACGCGCCGCATCGATGCGGGTGTGCCGTCCATCATCGTCACGCTGACCACGGCGCTGGCCGTCACGGTCATATCGGGGGGACTGACGCTGGCGCAGGCCTGGCAGCCGTTCAGCGGGTTTGCATTTGGCGTGCTGCTGCTGGCAGCGGCATTTCTGGCGGGCGGCTATTACCTCACGGTCTGCAGCATGCGGTTTGGCGAGTTGTCGGTGGTCGGGCCCTTCCGCTACAGCGGCATCATTGTGGCGCTGGTGCTGGGATACCTGGTCTGGCACGACATACCAAATGCCATTGCCTGGTGCGGTATTGCCCTGCTGGTGGGCTCAGGCCTTTACATGCTGCGGGGTGACAGGCGCAGCACGTCGGCGCAAGGGGCGGCGGACACGCCGCTGGCCTGAAAAAGCGCGCTCAGGCCGGGGCAAGTGCCGTACGGCGAACACGCCGCACATTGAAGGCGCTGGCAATCAGCACGCCCTGCACCAGCGCCAGGCCGAGCAGCACGCCGCGGTACTGGCTGTGGTCCATCATCAGGCCAAAGATCAATGGCGACACCGCACTGCCGATGTCCAGCCCCGCATACACGACGCCATAGACCCGACCGGAGGCGTTGTCAGGCGTCGAGCGCTTGACCAGCAAATCGCGCGATGGCCCGGCCATGCCGGATGCAAAACCCATCAGGCCGAACAGCACGGGCACCACCCAGGCCGGATAGCTGCCCAGCGCCAGCAGCAGGGCCACACCGGCCGCCAGGCCAAAACCGATGCCCACGATGCGCTCGCAGCGCGTCGGGTCCGATGCCAGAAAGCCGCCCAGCACCATGCCACCGGCGCTGCACAGCATGTAAATCGTGAGGCAGCTGGCGACCAGCGAGATCGGCATGTCGTGCAGGTGGCGCGCCGCTTCAGGGGCAAAAGCCTGCACCACGCCCAGCGCGATGGCGTACCAGAAGAAAAATGCAAAACACATCCAAACGGCGGGGATCTTCAAAAAGCCGAAGCTGCTGTCCTGCGCAGCCGCGCCTTTGGCAGGCGTTTCAACCTTCAGGTGCAGCTTGTCGCGGTTCACCAGCAGCACGGCAAGAATACCGAAGGCCAGGACGGCAGCCGCCACCAGCGCCACGCGCCAGGAAAACGCCACGGTCAGCGGCACCAGCATGGCGGGCGCCAGCGCCCAGCCGAGGCTGCCGGTGATGCCGTGAACGCTGTAGGCATGGCCCAGGCGCGGCGCGCTGACCTTACGGTTGAGCAGCGTGTAGTCAACCGGGTGAAACACGCCGTTGCCGATACCGCCCACCACCGAGAACACCGCCAGCATCCAGTAGCTGTGGCTGGATGCGTAACCCAGTGCAGAGACACCTATCAACGCCAGGCCGGCAAACAGGATGGGACGCGGGCCGAATTTGTCGACGACGAAGCCCGACGCCGCCTGCACGCCGCAGGAGACTGCAAAAAAGATGGTCATCAGCAAACCCAGTTCGGCATAGCTGACATTGAACTCGGTCTTGAGCCACGGGAACAGCGGCGCCAGCAGGAGCTGGCTGAAATGGCTGACCATGTGGGCGGCGCCCACCAGGCCGATCACACTGGCGTCATTGCGCAAGGGCACCGGGCTGGAAGGGAAGTTCAGTGTGTTTGAAGTAGACATGGGCGCTATCGTAGTGTTTGCCCGGCGTGCTGAAATGCGACAAATAGCCAATAATCAGCGAATTTCAGACAAACCGGTCGCCCACCATGCATCGTGCCCACCTCCTCAAACTTGTGCCCGTCGGAGATACAGACGACTTCACGCCGCATGCCAGGCGGCCGGTGAGGGTCAGGGCGCGCACCATGCCAACGGATACACACTTCGAGCCCCATTCGCATGCCTGGGCGCAACTGGCCTACTGCGCTGTGGGCATCGTACAGGTGACGTCCGAGCAGACCCAGGACGGCAAAGACCACGTGACCTACATCGTGCCGCCCTCGCGTGCGGTGTGGATTGCGCCCGGCGCCAAACATCACATCACCGTGCTGGAGGCGGCCGAGTTTCGCACCCTCTACATGGATGCCAGTGTGACCCCCAAAGGCTGGAGCGGCTGCCGCATGATCGTCGTCTCGCCCCTGCTGCGAGAGACCATACAGGCACTGGACGCGCCGGCTACTGCGCCTCTGCCTGCGACCCGTGAGCAACTCCTGACCAGGTTGACGCTCGATGAGATCGAACGTGCCGACATCCAGGCGCTGGGCGTGCCGCTGCCGCATCCGCAAACAGGCGACAAACGCCTGCGCGCCCTGTGCGAAGCGGTGATGCGCGCGCCGTCCGAGCGCGCCACCCTGGCCGAATGGGCGGCCGACATCGGTGCCAGCGAACGCACGGCCGCCAGGCTGTTCAGGGACGAGCTGGGCCTGAGCTACCAGCAGTGGCGCCAGCAGGCCATCCTCGCGCACGCCCTGCCCCTGCTGGCACGCGGCCAGTCGATCAGCACGGTGGCCGCCGCCAGCGGTTATGCGAGCGACAGCGCGTTTTCAGCGATGTTCAAGGCCGCGATGGGGCAGTCGCCGAGTCATTTCCAGCACCGGGGCAGCTGATCCGGTCTGGCGTACGCTGACAGGGTGGCGAGTTCAAGCCGGGAATGCTATTTATTTAGTAGCTGCTCACGCCCGTATCTATTGGCCTGAAGCCCGATTTGATGCCTGAAAATGGCATTTTTTTCAGGTTTTGGGTGATTTTTCTGACCCGGAGACCTCTCAAGACCCTAAAAGTTAACCTCCATATTAACTTTCGGCTATTTTTTAACGTACACGTTAAAAAATCAAGGCTTGATGGCAATCTGGCACCCTGTCGCAGGCGCTTAGCCGGCGGCGCAGCCTTGCGGCTTGTAGACGCGCTCGCAGGAGGCTGGAAACTTCGCCAGCTTGTCCGCAGGCCGGCGCGGCCGGGTCAGCAACTCACCGCCGCAGTTAGGGCAAAGGCCCCCCAGCTTGTCTTCTGCGCAGCTGACGCAGAACGTGCACTCGAAAGAACAGGTGCGGGCCTCCGTCGAATCCGCCGGAAGATCCCTGTTGCAGCATTCGCAGCCGGGCCTGAGTTGAAGCATGGGTGTCTCCTGGAAAAAATCACAGCCGCCTTTATGCCACAGCGGCGAACCGGCGAAGCTTTCACTTCGGCTTCCAGCGCTTGAGCAGCAGCGCATTGGCCATCACGCTGACCGAGCTCATGGCCATGGCGGCTCCCGCCAGCACCGGGTTCAGGAAACCCAGCGCGGCCAGAGGAATACCGGCGGCGTTGTAGACAAAGGCCCAAAACAGGTTCTGGCGGATCTTGGCGACCGTGCGGTCAGAAATATCCAGCGCCGCAGCCACCAGCAAGGGGTCGCCGCGCATCAGCGTGATGCCGGCCGCGTGCATGGCGACGTCGGTGCCGTTGCCCATGGCCATGCCGACGTCTGCGGCGGCCAGCGCGGGCGCGTCGTTCACGCCGTCGCCCACCATGGCAACTGTATGGCCGCCCTCCTTCAGCGCCATGACCCGCGCAGCCTTGTCACCCGGCAGCACCTCGGCCATCACCTCGCCCTCTTCCGGCCTCAAACCCAGCCGTCGCGCCATGGCTTCGGCAGCGCCCCGGTTGTCGCCGGAAATCATCACCGTCCTGATGCCGCGTGCCCGCATCGCCGCCAGCGCCTCTTTGGCGCCGGGCTTGGGTTCGTCGCCAAAAGCCATGAGCGCACGCAGGGTCAGGCCTGCCGTGGTGCGTTCGGCCATGGCCGACACCGTGGCGCCCTGCGCCTGCAGTTCAACGGCTTTGCCGGCCAGCGCACCCATGTCCACTTTCAGTTCATCCATCCAGCGCAGGCTGCCGATCAAAAAGCTGCGCACACCCACTTCCCCCTCGGTGCCCCGGCCGGGCACCGCGCGCACGTTGTCAGGGGCTTCAACTTTCAGGTTTTTTGCCTGCGCGCTGGCCACCACGGCGCGGGCCAGCGGGTGTTCGCTGCCGCTTTGCAGGCTGGCTGCGGCCTGCAGGGCTTCGGTGTCGTCCATGCCGGGCAGCACGACCAGCGCAGTCAACCGGGGCTGGCCGACCGTCAGCGTGCCGGTCTTGTCAAAGGCCACCACATCGACCTTGTGGGCGAGCTCCAGCGCCTGCGCGTCCTTGATCAGAATGCCGTGCTTTGCCGCCACGCCGGTGCCTGCCATGATGGCTGCGGGTGTCGCCAGGCCGAGCGCGCAGGGGCAGGCAATTACGAGCACGGCCACAGCGTGTATCAGCGCCAGCTCGAACGCATGGCCGGTCAGCCACCAGCCCAGCAGCGTACCCAGCGCAATCACCAGCACTACAGGCACAAACACCGCGCTCACCTGGTCCACCAGGCGCTGTATCGGCGCCTTGGCAGCCTGGGCGTCTTCGACCAGCCGGATGATGTTGGACAGCACCGTCTCGCTGCCCACCGCCGCCACCTGCATCACCACACGCCCATCGCCGTTGATGGAGCCGCCCGTCAGTTTGCCACCCACCTCTTTGGTCACCGGCAAGGGCTCGCCGGTCAGCATGGCTTCATCAACTTGTGTGTGGCCCTCCAGCAGCGTGCCGTCGACCGGAAAACGCTCGCCCGCCCTGACGACGATGCGGTCGCCCACAAGAACCTCGTTGACAGGTACATCGACTTCACCATCCAGACCGATCAGATGCGCCACGTCGGGCCGCAGCGCATGCAGCGCGCGGATGGCCGAAGTCGTCTGGCGTTTGGCGCGTGCCTCCAGCCATTTGCCGAGCAGCACCAGCGTGATGACAACGGCCGAACCTTCAAAATACAGGTGCACCATGGCCTCAGCATCGGCGGTCAGCCAGAGCCACATCGACAGCGCCCAGCCAGCAGTGGTGCCCAGCGCGACCAGCAAATCCATGTTGCCGGTCAGCGCTTTCAGCGCGCCCCAGCCAGCCTTGTAAAACCGTGCGCCCAGCACAAACTGCACCGGCGTGGCCAGCAAGAACTGCCACAGCGGCGGCAGCATCCAGTGCAGGCCGAAGAGGTCGGCCATCATGGGCGCCACCAGCGGCACCGACAGCGCCATGCCAATGCCGACCGGCATGAAGCCAGCCCAGGGCGATGCGTCAGGCGCGTCAATCGCCGCATCGGCGGCACGCGGCTCGTAACCGGCATCACGCACGGCCCGCCGCAACCGCGCCTCCATCTGCTCGCCCGGCGCATAGACGATACGCGCCGATTCGGTGGCCAGGTTGACCGTGGCCGTCTCAACGCCCGGTACTTTCCGCAAGGCCTTTTCAACCCGCGTGACGCAGGATGCGCAGGTCATGCCGCCTATGCCGATGTCGAGGGGAATGGGCGCAGTGAGGGTGGTGAGGGTCATATGGGAAATCCAGAATTCAATTTGCAACGCTGGAAGGTTAAAGCTTCCCATGATGGCAAGGTCAAACATTGATGCAGATCAACCCTGAAGCAGGCAATGGCAAATGAAAGCCGCTTGACCTTTCCATCATGGCAAGGTTCAGGATATGCTTTTTCCCAACCCGGGTATCAACATCAACAGGAGCCTTGACATGAACCAGACATTTACCGTGACCGGCATGACCTGCGGCCACTGCGAAAAAGCAGTCACCCGCGCGATCAAACTCATCGATCCGCAAGCCGAAGTCACGATAGACCGCGCCGCCAACAAGGTGGAAGTGCAATCAGACAAGCCGCACGACGTGCTGGGCAAGGCGATTGCCGAAGAAGGCTACGCCGTCGCCGCATGAAGCCCGCACCCGAAACACGTACCCTTTGGCCCGTCGCCATTGGAGCGGCGGCAAAGCTGTCCGGCGTGTCTGCCAAGATGCTGCGCCATTACGAGTCGCTGGGCCTGCTGGCTGGTGTGGGGCGCACGGACAGCGGCTACCGCCAGTACAGCGAGGCCGATGTACGGAGCCTGCAGTTCATCAAACGCAGCCGCGACCTCGGCTTTTCGATGGCTGAGATCGCCGAGCTGGTCGGCCTGTGGCACGACCGGCACCGTGCCAGTGCCAGTGTCAAACACATCGCCCAGAAGCACGTTGACGACCTGACCCAGCGCATCGCCGCCATGCAGGCCATGCAGCGAACCCTTTCCGGGCTGGTGGCCCACTGCCACGGCGACGCGCGTCCCGACTGCCCGATTCTGGACGACCTCGCGGGCAATATGGCAGGTGCTTGACCAACATCAAGGAAACAGCTTCTCCTCAGGGGCCAAATATGAAGGCGCAATTCTTCATAACCGTCTCAAGGAGACTTTTCATGACCAAAAATGTTGGCGTTACTGACAGCGCAATACGCGCGGCGATCGGCGTTACCCTGATCGCCCTCGCAGCCAGTGAAGTTATTGGCTTGTGGGGCTTTATCGGCGTCATACCCCTGCTGACCGCCGCTGTGGGCTGGTGTCCGCCCTATGCACTGATGGGCTGGAACACTTGCGAAGACAAAGCCTGAGTTCCAGGCAGGGCTTGCATGCCCAGGCGGATAACTAAGCCGCGAACCTCGGAAACAGCCGGATGGCATTGAGCCGGTTGATGGCGCGGGTCTGCGCCTCGGTCAAGCCTGATGCACGCATCCCTCGTACGTGGTCAGCGGCCGTGCGAAAGGGAAAATCGGTTCCGAAAAGTACCTGCGATACCGGCACCACCTTGATCAGCGATGCCATTGCAGCAGGATGCGCCGCCTGCGCTATGTCGTAGTAAAACTTCTGCAGCATGGCCTCGACGCCGCCGGGAACCTTGCCTGCAATGTCGAGGTTCAGGCCCAGCCCCCGGTCCAGACCGGGGTAGCGGGTAAAGCGCTCGAGCAAGAACGGCAGCGTCCCGCCAGCATGCGAGAAGATGAAGGTGATGTCCGGAAAGCGTGAAGCCGCACCTGAAAACAGCAGGCTGGCGATGGCCCGCGAGGTGTCTGTTGCAAGTTCGATCACCGAATAGTGCACCTCGGGGATGAGGTTTCTGCAACAGTTGGCGGCGGTCGGATGCGTGTAGACCACGGCCTTTCGGCGGTTCAGTTCCTCCAGCACGGGCCAGAACTTGCGGTCACCCAGCCACTTGTCGCCAAAGCTGGTGAGCAAACCCACACCGTCGGCTTTCAGGACATCACACGCGTACACGATCTCCTTGAGGCTGGCGTCTACGTCAGGCAGCGGCAGCGCGGCAAACAGGCCGAATCGTTTCGGATAGCGGGACATCAGCCCGGCGCCAAAGTCATTGCACTCACGGGCCAGGCGACCGGCGCGTGCTTCATCGTTGAACCAGACACCAGGCGTCGTGATGGACGTGATAGCGGTAGCGACGCCTGCCCTGTCCATGTCCTCCAGCGATTTCTCCAGCGTCCAGCCCACAACAGGCCGTTCGCCGGCACCTTGCGCCACGATCTCCCGGATAAACGATGGCGGCGACACGTGATGGTGAACATCAATGATCCCGTCCCTTGCAGCCTCCGGTGCTGGCGCCTGCGAGGCAACTAGTCCCGAGAACAGCGCACCACCTGCCCCGGCCAGCAGTGACCTGCGCGACAGCTGGCTTGCCTTGAGAGCGGTGATTTCACCCGTACAGCCGCAATCGCAGCCAACATCTGGTTGAGTCTCAACAGGCATGTTGTTGTCCTTCATGTGTTTTGTGCAGCCGTTGAAGCCTGCCGCCCGGCCAGCAAGCCGCTGGTAAAAGCCCAAGCCAGGCCGTGGCCATGCCCGGTGTTGGTAAACCCGCCCTGCCCCACGCCGCCAGCTGCATAAAGGCCCTGTATCGCCTGGCCCTGAGCATCAAGCACTTCAAGCCGTGTGTTCACGGCCAGGCCTACAGGCGTCACCAGCAACCATGACTTGATGGGGCCCAGCGCGTAGAACGGCCCGCCAGTCAGCGCCTTGCTACCCCGCTCTGGCATGGCGGCCTTGACGCTTGCCTGCAGCGTGTTCACATCCATGCCGAGTTGCCCGGCCAACCCCGCCAGCGTGGGCGCAGAATGAAAAATATCGGGCCGTGCACGCCGGTAGTCATCGAGATAGGCGTAGGCCACGCCCGGCGCCGTCGAGATGAAATGCGGCCAGCTGGAAAACTGGCGTGCGATGCGCTCATCAAACACGATGTAGCCCACGCCCTCCGGCTGGCGGGGCAGCAACAGGTTGGGCGTATTCGCCTCACCAGCCAGCTTGACGGCCGTGCGCTCATGGCTGCCGACATCCTGCAGGATGGTACCGGCCAGCTCATCTGCAAACCGCTCGCCGCGCTTGTTGATCAGCAGCGCGCCCTCCACGAAAATGCCACGGTCCACACCCAGGGCCGTGGTCAGGAACTTCAGCACAAAGGGCCTCAGCACGGCTACCGCCGGCGGGTACTGCAAAGCGGTTTTGATCAGCCAGGCCATGCTCCTGAAAGGCGGGATGCGCTGGGTCCAGTTGGGTTTTGCAGGTTTTACAAAACGCATCTGCGCCAGCTCACCTGCACCATAATCGGTTCGGGACACAATCTGCGCGCCAGCTGCTGCACCCATGGTGTGGCCGTCACCGGTGCACCACGGGTTGAGCACCTCAATGCCGTCCAGCCCTTCGCCGATATGGCTTTTCAGCAGGGCTGCGTTGCCTGCGATATCACCCGACGCCAGGATGACGCCTTTTGCAGCGCCAATGATCCGCAGGGCGCCGCTGTCATCTTTCACCTCAACCCCCGCCACCCGTCCGCCAGCCTGCACGAGCCGCGTGGCAGCTGTGCTGGCATGAATGACCACACCCGCCTTGCGGCAGGCGCGATCCAGGTGGTGGATGTAAGAAGCCGAACCGGGCATGACCTGATGCAGGCGCGGCTGACGATGCGGCGGTTGCGGCAAGGGATTGGCAAAAACAACACCAATCGAGCGAAGAAACGCCACAGCTTCTGCGGCATGCGTGGCCATCAACCGGCTCAGGTCTGCGTTGTCTGAAATACCGAAACCACGCGCCACACCGGCCAGGTCTTCGGCGTGGTCGGCTGCGCTGTCCACAATACCGTCATCGCGCTGCTGCTGCGTGCCCGCGGCCATGATGGAACCGACCGCAAGCGCCGTCGTCCCGCCAATGCGTGGTGCTTTTTCAATCAGTACGACGCGGCTGCCAGCGCGGGCTGCGGTACACGCGGCAATCAGGCCGGCGCCACCGGCTCCGACGATAACGACATCAGCCGTTTCGCTCCACTGAGCGGAAACTGTCATGCGGTGGCTTTCTTTGTGCGGGTGCTGACCGGCAGTGGGGGCACGGCACATGCTGAGCCGGTCAATTCTTTTGTTGAGCGAATCCCGGCGGCATTCATCAGCACGGCAAGTTCTGCGTTCATGCGTCGTACCGCATACGGTCCCTGGTAAACCATGGCGGTAAAGACCTGCACAGCTGTCGCACCGGCGGCCATGGCTTCAAACACATCAGCTGCAGACGAGATCCCGCCGGTGGCAATCAATACATGACGACTGCGGTCTATCCTCTGATACCAGAGGCGAATCACATCCAGGGTGGCATCCTTGAGTGGGGCGCCGGAGATACTACCCTTCAACGGCGGCGCACCGTCTGTTGCGTCGGGATTCATCAAGCGCATCACATGAACAATCGGGATGAAACCCCTCACCCAGGGGAACTCAAGGCTTAGTGCCACAAGATCATCCATCCAGCGCACATCGGCACGGTGACGGAATTTGAGGAACACCGGAATTACAGGCCTGCGCGCATCCAGCGCCTCAAATAGCAGCCTGACATTCTGAATGTCATCAAAATGGCTCTCGCCCCGGATATTGGGGCAAGCAAAATTGACGGTCACGTAATCTGCAAGCCCGTCAAACCCAGCCAGCGCTGCAGCGATTTCAGCCACCACCTCTTGAATGGATGAATCAGGTTTGCTGGAACTGTTCCAGATTACATTGACACCGACCGGAACATTCCTGACCAGCCTTGCATGGCGGGCAAAACGCAGCGCGACCCTGCACGCCCCATCGTTGGGCACGCCGTAGCGCGTGAGCACGGCCTCCTCTGCCACCAGCCTGACCGCCCTGCAGCCAGTATTGCCCGCGCAGGGCTGGCTGGACACAGCACCAACTTCAATCGCGCCGAATCCCAACGTGGACAGCACGGCCAACGCGCGGCCGTCCTTGTCAAAGCCTGCGCCAAGGGCAATCGGTGAGTCGAGCACCATGCCCCCCAGCAAGGTGCGCAGTGCAGGATGGCGGGCCGCCTTGAGCCAACCCGCGAGCCTGCTGAAAAAAGGCAGACGGCCCAGCACATCGCAAAACGCAATGGTCAGCTTGTGCGCACGTTCTGCATCCAGCCTGAAAAGAATCGGGCGGATGACGGAGTGGTAAAGAGGCATGGGCACGGCCCCTCGGCGTCGTTTCGCCTGACGCTTATTCAGGCAGGTTCAGGATGGAGAGCAGTTTGGCCTTGGACTTCGACTCGTCTGCAATACGGGCCGAGAAGGCCTTGCGGTCAAGGTAGGTCGCGCTTTGCAGCAGGTTCTCTGCGGCGGTCTGGTAGGCAGCGCTGTTGACGACGTCACGGCAGGTGGCTTCGAGCTTTTCAACCACGGCAACCGGCGTGCCTGTGCGGACAAATAGGCCGCCGTAGCCTGCAGCGGGAATGTTGTAACCGAGGTCGGTGGTGGTCGGCACGTCCGGAAACCACTTCGAGCGCTCTTTCGAAAACACCAGCAGCGGTCGCAGCTTTTGCTGCTGTGCGAGTGATGACGTGACAATGCCGGCCTCAATGTCGCCTGCAATCAGGCCCGGCACATAGGCCGTCTCACCGCGATAGGGAATATCCGACAGATTGACATTCAGGTCACGCCAGAGTTCTGCAGCCATCAGGTGCGGTGTGGAGCCCGTGCCTGAATGACCATAGCGCACCTTACCGGGATTGGCCTTGGCCTCAGCCAGGAAAGACTTGAAATCCTTGAACGGCGACGATGCCGGCACCGCCACCATGAAGGTGTTTTCAAAAGTCTGGCAAACCGGGATGAAACCATCGGCCGCGTAAGGCAGCTTTTTGGTGCGGTGCGGCTGTATGGTCAGTGGCGTAGCAGGCGTAAAGGCCAGCATGTAGCCATCTGCTGGTGCTGCCTGCACCACCTGCATGCCGAGCATCAGCCCGGCACCGGGCTTGTTGTCGATGACCATGGGCTGCTTCAGCCTTGACTCTAGTTGCAAGGCAAATGCGCGAGCGAGGACGTCAATGGTCGATCCCGGTGGCAGGGTCACCACTGCGGTCAGGGGTTTGGTGGGGTAGGCCTGGCCCCAGGCGGCAGGCAGTGCGCCGGCAAATACAAGCGCACCGGCAAGTGCACCCACAACGGTTTTTCTGAAAACGACTGGCTTTTTCATGGCAATGCTCCTGTTATTGAAATGCATTTGCAGGCCACCGCTGGGGATGCTCCCCCCTGGATCGACGGCCCGCAAACCTTGTCTCTGTTATGGCGCCTTTTGGAGGTCTCAGTACTGGATGTGCTTGCCCAACACCGCATCCTTTTTATCGATCACGGACAAACCGGCCTTGACCAGCAGGTCGTAAATCGTGTCGATCTCGATCTGGCGGGGGCTGGGCATGGGGGGCCGCATGAAGGGATTGGGAATGAGGCCGCGCAACCAGGTCGCCACCTTGTAGCGCACATGGAGACGGCCCATGTCCGCGATGTATTCATGCAGCTGCACCAGACCGCCGTTCCAGATCCTGCAGGCGGAGTCGATGTCGCGCTGATCCCAGGCATCGAGATGGTCCAGCATGCTTTCCATGCCGAAGTTCCAGAAGCCGCTGAGCGTGCCGTCAAACATGTCGGTCGCACGGTATTCATGAAAGCGCGAAGCCAGGGCCGACATCACGGAGACGCGCTTGGGCAGGCTGCGCAAGCCCTTGGCCACGATGCGGTAACCGTCATAACCGTAGGTCATCTTCCAGCCCACGATGTTCGGGATCTCCCTGCAAATCGCCAGGGTGGCTGCCACTGGCAGGCCAGGAGAAAAAGGTGCGGCAGAGCCCGACACCGGGTGCGTGATGATGGGCAGGTCAACTGCCCTGTCCTGCGCCTTGATCTGGTCGGACCAGACCTCCGGGTAGTTGTCGGCATCCCAGCAGGAGGTGATGTCCTGCGCACCACCGGGCGGCGTCACAAAAATGCCGTCGGCACCGAGTGCCTTCACATCGCGTGCGGTGTCCACCACCTCGGCAGTGGTCAGTGCCCACGTGCCCGCAATGACCGGCACCTTGTGGTTGATTTCTTCCATGGCCACTTCAAGCACTCGGCGCTTTTCTTCACGGGTCAGGTAAAAAATCTCGCCGGCTTCCGGGTTGATGCACAGGCCGCCGCGTGCGACGAAACGCTCATCCTTCAAAAAATATTGCAGGTAGGAGCGAAACGCCGGCTCGTCAATTTTCAGATCCGGGGTCAGGGGCAGCAAAACCGCCGCGTAGCAAACATCGCCGATTGATTTCAATTTGTTCTCCAAAAAAGTGTCTGTGTCAGCCCATTTCCGGTCGCTGCAGTTTCCGGAATCTGGTCAATTATGACTACAGTCATTTATTTTGAAGCATGGGGTTTTCACCAAGTTACTAAAAACAAGGGACTTGCGATGTTCATCAGCACAGACAGGTCTGATCAGGGCGCGTGCCGCGCCTGTCTTTGTGGCGACGATACGCCACAGCGCTGCCGGGACGGCGGACCTTCAGGTTTTGGCGACGCGTTTTTTGGGCGCAGGTGCTGTTGCCGTGGAAGTCTTCTCACCCAGGCCGGTACCCAGCAGTGCAAAAGTGGCCTTCATACTGGCCAGCCCTTTTTTGAGGTCGGGCTTTTCATCACTGAGCCAGAAGCGCACCTCACCCGAGTAAAGGAAGAAGAATGTGTTGGCGATGCGCTCCACATCCCCATCGGGACGAATGGCACCGCTCGCAATCGCTTCCCGCGCCATGGACTGCAGCTGCGCAATGATGCGGCGGCGGTTTTCCATGTACTGCGCGGCCTGTTTGCCCTCGGAGAAAAAGACCAGTTCCCGCAACAGCAGGCGCGCGAGCAATACCTGCTGGTGAAAGGCCGCATAAAAATGCGAAAACACCCCAAATGCCTGCAGCGACAGAGGCTGGCGGCTGTCGACACGGCTGAAGGCATGCTCGACCACGCCGTCGAGTGCGTCATTAAAAATCAGGAACAGCAGGTCGCGCTTGTCATTGGCGTACATGAAAACGGTGCCAATCGCAACATCAGCCGCCTCTGCAATTTCCCTGGTCGTGGTCGCTTCATAGCCCTTGGCCTGAAAGAGCTCCAGCGCTGCGCTACGGATGCGGTTGATCTTGTCGAGCTTGTTGCGCTCGCGCAGCCCCGGTCTGGACAGGTTCGTGAGGTCTTTTTTTGTACTGCGCATGCCCGGCGTTCTGTTCAGTTCCATTTATGACTGCAATCATTTATTGCTTCAAATGGTAACCCACCGATGGCGGGGCAGAGCTGCAACACGATCGTCAGCAACTTGCAACGCCCGACTGGACTATTGACCCGCCTTACCTACAATCCATTGCATGACCGATGATCCCCAGCCAAAAACGCGACAAGGACTCATCGGCTATTGGTGGGCTCCGGTCGCGCTGATCGCCGCCGCGCTGGCGGTGGTGGCCTACCTGCACCCATACCAGTCACTTGACGCTTCAGACTTGCCGCCGGAAGTGGTTGCCAGCGCAGCCGTACTGGACAAGGGCTTTGGTGAAAGGGTTGGTCGTTCTTTCAAATATACGACCCTTCGCAGCTACGCCTCCCCCTCGGGCATTGTCGAGGCCGAGATCCGGGTCAGCCTGGAACCGCTTGAAAACGGGCTGGTGATGCGCCAGGACGACTGGTATGACACCAAGGGCAAAAACGTGGTGTACCAGGAGCGCTACATCCTGTTCCGCAACCTCTTCTCGGTGCACACCCGCAGCCGGGAAGTTGCGCCGCTGGTGCATGACCTGATGGGCCGCGTAGGCTGGTACAACGACTCGGCCAAAACCATTGATGGCAAGTCGCAGGGCGCGACGCCGGAGGCGCCGGACTGGAAGCTGGACCTGACCATGACGCGTGTCTCTGACACGGATGGCAAGGGCCTGACGCTTCAGACGAAAAACTACCAGCGCACGCTGCATTGCGAACGGGCAGGCGACCTGGATGCCGAAGAAATAGGCGCTGTGGACAAAGGCAGCTACCCGCGTATCACCTGCCTGAACATGTCCAGCGACCAGCCGGCAGTTCGCCGCTCCGAATACGTCTGGCTCGCGCGGCACGGCATCTTCCTGCTGCTGGGTTACAGGCAAAAAGGAGATGGCACGACCACGCCGGTCGAGACGCCCGGCGAGCTCGCCGTCAAGGGCCGTTATGTGAAGTTTGAAATGCAGCCGCTGACGGACTAGGCCTTCAGGGCTTGAGCAGCCACTCATCACCATCTGTTGCCCCATAAAAAACCCGCCGAAGCGGGTTTTTTTATGGCTGCAAAAGCATCAGCCCATATGCAGGCCACCGTTGAGCGAGAAGTCAGCGCCGGTGGCGTAGCCGCCTTCGCTGGACGCAATCCACGAGATGATGGAGGCGATTTCTTCTGGCTCGCCGAGACGTTTGGCAGGCACGCCGGCGACGA
Organism: Pseudomonadota bacterium; assembly: GCA_040390295.1. GTDB lineage: Bacteria > Pseudomonadota > Gammaproteobacteria > Burkholderiales > Burkholderiaceae_C > Polaromonas. The sequence continues at coordinate 99,748 of JAZJYR010000011.1, read as the reverse complement.
TTTTTTCAAGCACGTCCGGACGGATTGCCTTGACCATGTCGGTGCCGATATAACCCGGGCTCACGGTGTTGACCGTCACGCCCTTGGCCGCAACTTCCTGTGCCAGCGCCATGGTAAAGCCATGCAGGCCGGCCTTGGCGGTGGAGTAGTTAACCTGGCCGAACTGGCCCTTCTGGCCATTGACCGACGAGATATTGATGATGCGCCCGTACCCGCCTTCAATCATGCCCTCGATGACCTGCTTGGTCACGTTGAACATGCTGTTGAGGTTGGTGGAAATCACGGCGTCCCAGTCGGCCTTGCTCATCTTGCGGAACTGGCCGTCACGCGTGATGCCGGCGTTGTTGACCAGCACGCTGACAGGTCCGTGTTCCGCCTTGACCTTGTCGAAGGCTGCGACGGTAGAGTCCCAGTCGCCGACATTGCCGACGGAGGCATAAAAGGTGTAGCCGAGCGCTTTTTGCTCGTCAAGCCATTTGGTGAAGTCGCGTGTGGGGCCGCAACCTGCCACAACGGTAAAACCGTCCTTGGCCAGTCGCTGGCAAATGGCGGTGCCGATGCCGCCCATGCCGCCGGTGACGTAAGCTACTTTTTTTGACATGTGTGTGCTCCTTGATGTGCTTATGTCGATGCGAATTTGAGTGTCTGGAACGCTATGGTCTCAATAGCCTGCAACACCCGTGCCAGAGGCACGGTCGTCACGATCATGTTGTAACCGATATTCAGCGTTCGATAGTCAGGGCAACCCCCATGCCGCCGCCGATACACAGGCTGGCAATGCCTTTTTTTGCATCGCGCCTTGCCATCTCGTGCAAGAGGGTCACCAGGATCCGGCAACCGGACGCACCAATCGGGTGACCGATGGCAATTGCGCCGCCGTTGACGTTGACCTTGCTGGTATCCCAGCCCATCTGCTGGTTGACTGCGCAGGCCTGCGCTGCGAACGCTTCGTTGATCTCAAGCAGGTCAAGGTCTTGCGCCTTCCAGCCCGCACGTTGCAATGCCTTGGTGGATGCAGGCACCGGGCCCATGCCCATGTAAGCCGGGTCCAGGCCGGTAGTGGCGTAGCTCGCAATGCGGCCCATGGGCTTCAGGCCAAGTTCAGCGGCTTTTTTGGCAGTCATCACCATCACGGCGGCAGCGCCATCATTGATGCCGGACGCATTGCCTGCCGTCACGCCGCCCGCCTTGTCGAAGGCGGGGCGCAGGCCAGCCAGGCCTTCCGCGGTGCTCTTGCGGTTGATGAACTCATCAGCTGAAAACACGACGGGATCGCCCTTTTTCTGGGCGATGGAAAACGGCACAATCTCGTCCTTGAATTTGCCGGCATCCTGCGCAGCCGCCGCCTTGGTCTGGCTGGCCAGCGCGAGCGCATCCTGCATTTCACGGTTGATATCGTACTTTTTGGCGACATTTTCTGCCGTGATGCCCATGTGGTACTGGTTGTAGACATCCCACAGCCCATCAACAATCATCGAGTCGATCATCTTCCAGTCGCCCATGCGCTGGCCTTCGCGCGAGCCGTTCAGCACGTGGGGCGCGAGGCTCATGTTTTCCTGGCCGCCAGCAATCACGATCTCGCTGTCACCAGTAGCCACGGCCTGCGCTGCCAGCATGACTGACTTGAGACCGGAACCGCAAACTGCATTGATGGTGAGACCCGGAATGCCGTTGGGGAAACCCGCCTTGATCACCGTCTGGCGCGCCGGGTTCTGGCCTACGCCAGCAGCCAGCACCTGGCCCATGATGACTTCACCGATCAGGTCGGCGGAAATGCCGGACCGATCGAGAACCGCGCGCGCAACCGCAGCGCCAAGTTCAGTCGCAGGTGTTTTGGCCAGTGAGCCGCCAAACTTGCCGACGGCCGTGCGGGCGGCCGAAACAATAACGATGTCTTGCATGATGTCTTCCCTTTAATGAAACTGAGATTTGAGTGTGTCAGGGCTCAGGCCCTGGCCTTGACATAGCGCCCGGGTGCGGGCTCTATCACCTGGTATTTTTTGTTGCCGTAGGTTTTGGGCGCAGCAACCTGTTTGCCCGCATGGCCCTTGAGCCAGTCTGACCAGTCCGTCCACCAGCTGCCGGGGTGTTCGGTTGCAGTCTTGAGCCACTCAGCCTGGGCTGGCGGAAATTTATTGACCGGCAGTTTGTCATTCGTCCAGTAACTGCGTTTTTTCTTGGCGGGCGGATTGATCACGCCGGCGATGTGGCCTGACGCACCCATCACAAATCGCTTTTTGCCCGGCAGGTGCTGGGTAGAGGCATAGGCCCCGCCAATCGGCACAATGTGGTCTTCACGCGAGCCATACACATAAACGGGTATGTCCACCTTGCCCAGGTCCACCTTCTGTCCACACACCAGGGTCTTGCCAGGCTTGACGAGGTTGTTCTCGAAATAGGTGTTGCGCAGATACCAGGCATAGAACGGGCCTGGCAGGTTGGTGGAGTCGCTGTTCCAGTAAAGAAGGTCAAAGGGCGGTGGCGTTTCGCCCTTGAGGTAGTTACCGACGACATAATTCCACACCAGGTCGTTGGGCCGCAAAAAGCTGAAGGTAGAAGCCAGGTCCTGGCCTTTAAGCAGACCACCCTTGCCCATTTCAGACTCGCGTTGGCTGACGGTGCTCTCGTCAATAAAAATATCAAGAATGCCGGTGTCGGTGAAGTCCAGGAAGGACGTGAGAAGGGTTGCGCTGGCAGCAGGCTTTTGCCCCTTGTCTGCCATCACGGCGAGTGCCGTAGCCAGGATCGTCCCGCCCACACAAAAGCCGAGGGTGTTGATGGTTTTTGCGCCCGAGATCTCCTGCACCACCGAAATCGCCTTCATGGCGGCATGCTCGATATAGTCGTCCCAGGTTTTACCTGTCATCGACTCGTCCGGATTGCGCCAGCTCACCACAAAGGTACGGTGGCCCTGGCTGACGGCGTAACGGATCAGCGAGTTCTCGGGCTGCAGGTCAAGGATGTAAAACTTGTTGATGCAGGGAGGCACCAGCAGGAATGGCTTCTCGTATACCTTCGCCGTGAGGGGTTTGTATTCAAGCAACTGGAAGAATTCGTTTTCAAACACCACCGCGCCTTCGGTGGTGGCCACGTTTTTACCGACCTCAAAAACACTTTCATCGGTCATGGACACATGGCCCTGCCTGATGTCATGCAGCAGGTTGGCCAGGCCCTTGGCAATGCTTTCGCCCTGGGTATCAATGGCCTTTTTTTGCGCTTCGGCATTGAGCATCAAAAAGTTGCTGGGCGCCGAGGCGGCCATCCATTGCTCGACCGCAAAACGCACACGGGCTTTGGTTTTTTCATCGCCCTGCACCGCTTCGGCCAGGCCCATCAGCGTACGCGCATTGAGCAGGTAGGTGGCGGCAGAAAATCTGGAGACCGGGTTTTCGTTCCAGGCATCGGCAGAAAAGCGCCGGTCCGACGCCGGTGGACTGACACTGCCGGCCTGCACGCTCTGGTTCCAGAGGAGGGAAGCCTCTTCAAGATAGGTTTTCTGGATCTCCTGCAGCTGTACAGGGTCAAACGCGACTTGGGGCTGCGCTTGTTTGAATGCCGACAAGTCCATTTGCGGAAACCCTGCCGGGGCGCCAGCTGCGCCAAAAGGATTGGCACTGCCGAACGAGCCCATGGCCTGCTGCAGGCCTTTTGTGAAGGTCTCTTGCATCTGTTGGGCAGCCTGGGCCCACTTTGCGTCAGAATTCATCATGTCTCCGGAAATCTTGGATCATCTGGACCCTTAGCAATATGCACACCAATTCGCACCCTGATTCTAAAGTCGACGAAGGCAGTTCATGTATTTAGTTGTCATTGCGTGGCTGTATGTCGTCCTGATGATGAGCGTGGCGGAAGCCACCAACACCACCGGCACACTCCTGGGTGCCATCATCACCTTTTTTCTTTACGGTTTGGGGCCTGTCGCGCTAGTGGTTTACCTCATGGGTGCCCCGGCACGCAGCAAGGCCATTAAAAAGCGGAATGCCGAAGAGCGGGCGCAACAACTGGCTGCCAGCAACGCTGAAACCGCAAGTCCGGCCGACAACAAGACTGCCGCGACAGATCAGGCTGCGCGCGATGCAACGCCACCGTAATCAATGCTCTTGAGCAGTTCCATGGTCTCCCGCAGCAGCCTGGTGGTGGGGCCTGCGCGCGGTACGGCCAGCACCATGCTGATGTTTATTGCAGGCGGCCCTATGCGCGCGTACTGAAGCGCCAGGCCGGGTGCCCCAAGGGCAAGCGCGCCTTCAGGCAGTATGGTGCAGCCTATGCCCTGGGCAACAAGCGACAACACGGTGTTCACCGCCCCGACCTCTGCCACCACTTTCAACTCCATATGCCGCGGCCTGATCAAGGCGTCGATCAGGCTCCTGATCGCATTGGGCGCACCCGGCAGCACCATCTGGTATCTGGCCAGGGCCGTGATACCGACACGCTCCGGCAGCTTTGAAGCATTGGCAGAGGCCACCAGGACCAGCGACTCCTGTAGCAGTGGATAAAACGCGAGCTGCGGCGACACGGGAGGGTCGAACAACAATGCGAGATCAAGCTGGCCGGCAATCAGCGCCTGCCGTAACTGCGGGCTTTGACCTTCTGTCACGGAAATCACCGCACGCGGCAGTCGCTCCCTGAAACGCCTGACAAGAAAGGCGCTATGACCCAGTGCGATGCGGGGCGGCAAACCGATGGATACCCTGCCCGGCGGACTGCGGTTGAGGTCATTCAACTCTTCCCTTGCACGCGCCGCACCCTCCAGCATGCGGCGCGCATGCACCAGCAGGGCCGTACCGGCCTCGCTCAGGGTCACGCCACGCCCTGTGCGAATCAGCAGGCGATGACCCAGGTCGGTTTCAAGGAGGGCAATCTGCCGGCTCAAGGTCGGCTGCGCCAGCTTGAGCGTGTCTGCTGCGCGGCTAAAGCTGTGCGAATCTGCCACGCACACGAAGTATTCAAGCTTTTTCAGATCCATAGACAAAAAACATATCTGATATAGAAGTTATACATTTTTTAAGTGTGTGTCATCCAGATAATTTTGTCTACAAAAAGAGGTATGGATGGCTCAAGGCCCTGCATGCCGGCCTTTGCCACAACGACCACAACAATCTGGAGACAACAATGAAGACGAGCTATGTCCTGAGTGCCGTCGCATGCCTGGCCATCGGCTCGGCGGCGAGCGCGCAATCCCCCCTGCCATCCGTGCCTAACGTCGATAAAACCATCGGCACCCAAACGACGGGCAGCAGCACAACCGCACTGTCTTTTTGTACATCCGACAACGCCGCGTCACTGGCGCAGGCAGCCGCCAGTGCGGGCAACACAGGAAAAAAGACCGTTCTGACCGGCTGGACCATTGCCGAGACGCCGGGCAGGATTTCAAAGGTTGTCGCCATCTCCAGCCTGCAGCATCCAAGCTGCAAGCCCGTTCAGCCCCTGCCAGCCGGCGGCGTTGCACAGATGCAACTGCACGTGCCGTATGCCGTCATCGACAAGGCATCTGACTGGTCCACCGGATTTACGGCGCTGGTTATGGCAATCCGGGATGACGCATTGCCCGCTGCCAACTATGTTCCCAGACTCAAGCGCCACGTGAACCTTGTGACGCAACTGTTTGAAACCAAGGGCCTGGACGGGTACATGGTCTATGCCGGAGAAGACCATGAATGGGCCTACCTCCACTGGCCGGACGAGGATACGGCCAAGCGTGCTTTTGCAACGCCGGATGGCGCCACAGGACCGAAAGACTCGCGCTCCATCCAGCGGCCGGTGGACCGAACGCAGCTCTTTCCTGCCAAATGAGCGCACTGCCGTGGTGACAAAAGTGGTGACAGCAAAAAAACTCACGGGCCGCGTTCCTGCTGATGCCATACGCAGCATGACACTGGCGCGGCTGGCACCGGATGTGCTGGCCCGTTACGCAATGCTGGAGGACCTGACCGGCACGGTCTCAGATGCCATGGACAAGCTGGGCCTGTGCGGCGCCATTGCGGCCTCCGTGCTTGCGCCCACCCTCCCCCAAAAACGTGTGGTCGGCCAGGCAGTGACGGTACGCAATGTGGAACGGCCAGGCACTGCAACTGCCAATGCAGTGGAAGGCAAGGGAAGGATGGGCGAGCATGAGGCCTACAACCTTGCAGAGCCGGGGGACATCGTTGTTATTGAAGGCCTCACCGGCGTGTCCAACATGGGCGGGCAATCGGCAACCATCGCGCACCGCGCAGGCTGCGCGGGCGCCGTGATTGACGGTTCTTACCGCGACCCCGAAGCCTCGCGTGAAAACGGTTTCCCGATCTGGTCCCGCGGCGTCACACCCGTTACCGGCAAATGGCGGCTTGAGACCGTGGAAATCAACGGCCGTGTCCGGATCGCAGGCGTTGCAGTTGCTGCAGGCGACCTTGTGCTGGCTGATGAAGCAGGTATCGTTTTTGTGCCTTTTGAACAGGCAGAGCCGGTTCTTCTGGAGGCCGAAAAGATAGACCAGGGTGACGGCCGCCAGAAAGCCGACATAGCAGCAGGCGTTGATCTGGCCACGCTTGCAGCGACTAAATACAAATAAACAGACTTGCCCATGACCACAGAATCTATTGAACTGCGACCTGAAACCGGGATTGAAATCGACTGCGTTGTGCAGTGTGCCGACATTCTTGGCGAAGTACCGCGGTGGTGCGAAAAAACAAACCGCCTCTGGTGGGTGGACGTTCGCCGCCCGGCCCTGCAATGCTGGGAACCCGCAAGCCATACCTATACGGCAAGACGCCTGCACCCGGATATGGTGACAGGCTCGATGACCTTGCGCAAAGACGGCGGGTTTCTGTTCGCAACAGGTAGCGGCATCTATCTTGAAGAAGCCGGCAGCACGCAGGCCCCGCAACGCATCGCCCACCCCGAACAGGGCAAGCCGGGCATGCGGCTTAACGACGGCAAGTGCGACAGGCGCGGCCGCTTCTGGGTCGGCAGCATGCATGACACCGTGCGGGAACCGACAGGCACGCTTTACCGCCTTGATACGGACTATCGCTGCACGGCCATGCTGGATGATTTTGTGCTGCCCAATTCGCTGGCATGGAGCCCCGATGACCGCACCATGTATTTCGCCGATACGCACAGGCAGGTCATGTGGTCCTTCGACTATGACATCGAGACCGGTGGCATTTCGGGGCGGCGGGTCTTCAAGGACTGGACACATCAGGCGGGCAGGCCTGACGGCGCCACCGTGGACGCGGAGGGTTTTGTCTGGGTCTGCATGGTCGCCACCGGACACCTGGTCCGGCTGGCACCCGATGGCCGCGTGGACCGGACCATCCAGTTGCCGGTCACCAACCCGACCTGCCCGGCATTCGGCGGCGAGGACTACCGCACGCTCTACATCACGACACACTCGCAGCGCTTCACCCCCGAGCAGCAGGTGCGCGAACCGCTGGCAGGCGCACTGCTGTCGCTGGACCCGGGCGTCCGTGGCCTGCCTGAACCCTGCTTTGCAGGCTGATCATTTTAAAAAACCAACGGAGACAAACCATGCATCGCTTCAAATTCTGTGCAGTGCTAGCAGCCTGCCTCATCACCGGCCTGGCCACCAGCATGGTCAATGCCCAGACTGGCAATGACGCCATCAGGATCATCGTGCCATTCGCCGCGGGTGGCCCCGCCGACCAGATTGCACGCATCGTGTCCACGCCGCTTGGCACGCTGCTGGGCAAACCCGTGGTGGTGGACAACCGCGGTGGCGCCGGCGGCGTGATTGGCGTGGCCGCTGCGGCCAAGGCACCGCCGGATGGACTGACCCTGCTGCTGACCACGTCCAGCATTGTGTTCACTGCCGGCACGACGCCAAAGCTGCCGTACAACCCGCGCAAGGACCTCGACCCCGTCTACCTGTTGGGAGAAGTGCAGACCATGATCGCAGTGCGTCCGTCGCTGGGCGTGAACACACTGGCCGAGCTCGTCACCAAAGCCAAAGGGCCAGGCAAACTCAACTATGGCACCACAGGCGTGGGCGGCACCATGCATATCGGGGCTGAATTGCTCGGCAAGGCGGCTAGCGTGTCCATGGTGCACGTGCCTTATCGCGGCGCAGCACCCGCATTGGTAGACCTCATGGGCGGCAGCGTGGATTTCGTCAACGCCGACGTGCCCGTGCTCAGGCCCTATGTCAAGGACGGCCGACTCAAGGGCCTGGTGATTTTCGACACCAAACGATCACCCCAGTTGCCCGACGTTCCAACCGCTGCAGAGGCAGGCTACCCCTCGCTGCAAATGACCAACTGGTATGGGGTGCTGGTCCCTGCAGGCATGCCGGCCGACGTACGCCAGAAAATTGAATCGGCACTTGCTGCGGTGGTCAAGCAGCCGGATGTGGCAGCCAAACTGGCTGAGGCCGGGTTCAGCAACCCGCGTGACCATACCGGCTTCAAGGCGCGCCTGGATGCCGACTTTGACCGCTGGCTGCCGTGGCTCAAGGAAGCCAATATCCGTACCGAATGAGCACACCGCAAAACCCGTCACCCGGGGCCCTTCCGCGCCTGCTGCAACTTGGCCCACTGCCGCCCGGCCTGACGCAGCTGCTCCAGTCGCGCTACCGCCTTCACCCGCTGTGGTCGGAGCCTGATCGCGACAGCTTCCTCAAAGCCAGCTCCGGAAAGTTTGCAGGCGGCGTCACCATGTCACGCCACGGCGGTCCGGCAGATGTTATGGCCTGCCTTGAAGGCACCGTACTGGCGTGCTTCGGCGTCGGCTTTGACACCATAGACATGACGGCAGCTGCCAGGCACGACGTAGCCGTCAGCACCACACCCGACGTGCTGACGGATTGCGTGGCCGACATCGGTTTTGCACTCATGCTGGCTGTGGCCAGGCAAGTCGTGGCAGCTGACCGGTTTGTACAGACCGGCCGCTGGAAAGAGGGCGCATTTCCCCTCACCACGCGTGTCAGCGGCAAGCGGCTGGGTATCGTCGGGCTTGGACGCATAGGCGCAGCAGTCGCCCGCCGGGCCCAGGGGTTTGACATGCCGGTGCGTTACTTCGGCAGACAGGCACACGAAGGCTCCCCCTACCAGTTTGAAGGTGACCTGATGTCCCTGGCGCAATGGGCAGACTTTCTGGTGTTGACTTGCCGCGGCGGCACGGAAACACATCACCTGATATCTGCAGACGTGCTAACCGCCCTTGGGCCCAAGGGATTCCTGATCAACATCGCGCGCGGTTCGGTGGTGGATGAGGCTGCATTGATCTCGGCCATCGACAACGGCCTCATTGCGGGCGCCGGGCTGGATGTTTTTGAAAAAGAACCGCATGTTCCTGCAGGCCTGCTCGGCAATGACCACGTCGTGGTCTTGCCTCACGTCGCAGCCACGACACGCGAGACGCGGTCGGCCATGGAGCAGCTGGTGTTCGACAACCTGGCATCCTTCTTCGATACTGGCCGTGTCCTGACGCCGCCAGCCTGAGCCCCCTCACGTCAAACACCGGATGACATCATGATTTTTGAACACCGCACCTACACCGTTGCCCATGGGCAGATGGAAGACTATCTTGCGCGCTATGAACAGCACGCGTTGCCGCTGCAGCTCAAACACCTGGGGCGCCTGCTTGGCTTTTTCGTCAGCGAGATAGGCCCCCTCAACCAGGTCGTGCATATCTGGGTTTATGAGAGCCTGGCAGATCGCGAAAGCCGCCGCGCAGCCATGAATGCGGACCCTGCATGGCAGGCATTCAAGGAGATCAACAAAGGTACCTTTGTAGCGCAAGATGTGAAAATTCTGCATAACACCCGCTTCAGTCCGCTTTACGTTTGACCACCGTCATGCAAACACTGCAGGAGATCACGCGTAACCCGTTGAAGGAAAAGCTGTCGCGCGGCGAAGTGGCGGTGTCCATGATTGTCCGTATGGCCCGCGGACCCGAGATCGGACGCATCGCCGCCATAGCAGGTTTCGACACGCTGTATGTCGACCTTGAGCACAGTGCGCTATCGCTTGAAACCACGGCCGTGATCTGCAACGCCGCGCGCGAGGCCGGCGTGGTGCCGCTGGTGCGGGTACCGGACACATCACCGTCGACCATTTGCCGCATCCTGGATGCAGGCGCCATGGGCATTGTGGTGCCCCACGTCCAGAGCGCCGAAAACGCACGGCATGCGGTGGCCTGCGCACTCTACCCGCCGCGTGGCGAACGCTCTACTTCCAGCGGACTGGCCATGCTGCACTACCGCAACTTTCCTCAGGCCGAAGCCAACGCCGCCATCAACAAAAGTGTCTTCATTGCCGTCATGATCGAAAGCCGTGCGGCACTGGAATGCATTGAGGAGATCGCAGCCGTCCCCGGCATCGACATGCTGTTTGTCGGTGCCGGTGACCTGAGCGCCGATCTTGGCTTGCCCGGGCAGCCCACCCATCCTGATGTGGCAGACGGCATATCGAAGGTCCTTCATGCCGCCAGGAAACATGGCATCACAGCTGGCCTTGGCGGCCTGGCAGGCCGGCAGACCTTTCTTGCAGAATGGATGGGCAAGGGTGTGCAATTCATTTCCGCAGGCACCGACCTCGGATTTCTTGCAAAGGCCGCAACAGACAGCGTTGAAAGTATCAGGGCTGCATGCAAGCCATGACCGCAGGGTGCGGACGCTCAGCGTCTACGGATTTTTGCGACGCTTTCACCGTAGTAATGCACACAAAGCTCGCGCGCCAGTTGCACAAGCGAGCGGCTCAGGCGCGTGGCCGGCCTGGCTTTGGGCACGGCAATGCAGAGACGGTTGCGGATGACAGGTGCATAAATAGCCGCAATGTGGGGCGGGTTGCTGTGCGTCCATTCACGTATGGCGCTGGCCGGCAGAACTGTAGCTGCCACGCCCCTGGCCACCAGCGACAAAACGGTCTTGATGGAGTCAACCTCGGCAACCACCTTCAACAAATGGCCGCGGGGCCCCGCTTCACTTTCAAGAAGCTGCCGCAAGGAATTGGGTTTGCTGGGCAACACCAGCGGCAAAGCCGCCACATCTGCAAGCCTGATGCGCGCCGGCAAGGCTGTCGAAGCCATCAGCACCAGCGACTCCCGCGCGACGGTTTCAATGTTGAGCAGCGGAGATGCCGGCGGGTCAAACAGGACGGCCACGTCCAGCCGCCCGGCGACCAGCCACTCACGCAGGCGAATGCTCAGCCCCTCTTCAACGCTGATGGCGGCATCGGGAAACTGCGCGCGAAAGCGCTCGACAAGGTCGGCTGTCAGCGCATGGGCAACACGCGGCGGCAGGCCGATGGTGATACGCCCGCTGGGCGTGAGCTGGCGCTCGCGCATGTCGGCGCGGGCGCGCTCGGCGAGTTCAAAAATGCCGCGCGCATGTACCAGCAGGGCCAGCCCGGCCTCGGTCGACTCTACGCCCCGCCCAGTGCGGTTGAGCAGGCGCTGACCGGTTTCATGCTCAAGGGCAGCCACCTGCTGGCTCAGCGCGGGCTGTGACATGACCAGCATGGCCGCAGCCTTGCTGAAGCTGCCTGCTTCTGCGACCGCCACAAAATACTCCAGCCTGCGCAAATCGATGATGAACTCCCTGAAAGCTCACCTATTTTATAAGTATTTCAAATATCTGATATTTACAATATTTCACCAAATATCAGATGTCCGCAGCCAGAATATGCACACACCATGAGCGACACCCTTCTCACCTTCAACCCTGCCCCCTCAAAGCCGCAGTTAAAGCTCCCGCCCGGCGCCTGCGACAGCCATGTCCACGTCTTTGGTCCAGCGGTGCGTTTCCCGTTTTCAGCGGATCGCCACATCACGCCAGCCGATGCGCCAAAGGAAAAGCTGTTCGCGCTGCACAAACATCTCGGCATTTCACGCTGCGTGATCGTGCAGTCAGCCATCCATGCCTTTGACAACTCGGCAGCTGAAGATGCCATTGCGGCAGGCGGTGGCCACTACCTGGGCGTAGCGCTGGTACCGCCCGACGTGCCGGACGCAGAACTGCTGCGCCTGAAGGCCGCCGGCTTTCGCGGCATACGCTTCAACTTCATGCCACATCTGGCTGGCGCCGCCACACCGCAGCAGGCCATGGCGATGTCGCATCGGCTCGCACCGCTGGGCATGCACCTGCAGGTGCACTTCGCGAGCAGACTCATCCACGAACTTTCTGCCATCCTGAAAACATCAGCGGTACCGGTGGTTATTGACCACATGGGTCGCGTCGATGCAGCACTGGGCCCCAACCATGCAGAATTTCGTGCCCTATGCACCCTGATGGAAGACCCACTGTTCTACATGAAGGTCAGCGGCGCAGACCGCATCGATGCCACCCCGCCCTACAAGCAGGGAGCCGCCCTGGCGAGACAGCTGGTCGAGTCCTTTCCCGACCGGTGTTTCTGGGGCACCGACTGGCCGCATCCCAACCACACCCACATTCCCGATGACGGCATGCTTGTGGACACCCTCCAGCGCATCGCACCCACACCCGAACTGCTGGAGAAGCTGCTGGTGACCAATCCGCAAAACTTTTACAGGTTTGAAGCATGAGCGGGCGTCTCTCAGACAAGGTTGTCCTTGTGACGGGCGCGGGTTCTGTCGGACCAGGCTGGGGCAATGGCCGTGCCATTGCTGTCAGGTTTGCAGAAGAAGGCGCAAAAGTCTTTGCAGTAGACCGCGATGCGGAACGCATGCTGGACACCATCCAGCTGGTCAAGGAAGCCGGCGGCGAGATTGAGACTGCCACCTGCGACGTGACGCAGTCCGCATCGATTGAAGCCGTCGTCCAGGCATGCATGCAGCGTTTCGGTCGCATCGACATCCTCGTCAACAACGTCGGTGGTTCAGCGGCAGGCGGCCCGGTTGAAATGAGTGAAGAAGTCTGGGATGCACAGATAGACCACAACCTCAAAAGCGTGTTCCTCACCTGCAAGCATGTGTTGCCCCTGATGGAACAACAGGGCTCGGGCGCCATCGTCAATATTTCGTCCACGTCAGCTCTGCGGTGGACCGGTTCCGCCCAGGTAGCCTACGCATCAACAAAGGCTGGCGTGATCCAGTTCTCGCGCGTGACCGCCGTACAGTACGCAAAAAAAGGCATACGCATCAACACCGTGGTGCCCGGGCAGCTCTACACGCCCATGGTCGATGTGCGGCTGGCCAAACAGCGCACGGGCGGCGACGTCGCCGCGCTGCTGCAACAGCGCCAGTCGCGCATTCCGCTCCCCTTTATGGGCGACGGACGCGACACCGCCAATGCAGCGCTTTTTCTTGCTTCGGATGAAGCCCGATTTATCACAGGTACAGAGCTTGTCGTCGATGGCGGCATGTCCGTCCGCTGCGACTAGTTCAACATTTTCAAGACAACACCCCAGGAGACAACATGATGAAACCAGACAACACTTCACGCAGAAATGCAGTGACCTTTATTGCGGCTGCGGCAATGGCTCTTTCCGCGGGCTTCACGCTGCCGGCTTTCGCACAGCAAAAAATCACGCGCCTGGTCGTGGCCTTTCCGCCAGGCGGCCCGGTGGACTTTGTCGCCCGCACCATCAGTGAACAGCTCGGCAAGGAACTCAACACCCAGGTCATTGTTGAAAACAAGGCCGGTGCCAACGGTGCCATCGCAGCCGAATATGTATCGCGTGCCACGCCGGACGGCAGCACGCTCTGGCTGACCAGCGTGGGCGCGGTCGCCATCAATCCTCCGCTTTATGAAAAGCTCCCGTATGACCCGGTGAAAGACCTCACGCCTATATCGCTGGTCGTCAACAACGTTGAACTGCTGGTCGTCAACCCATCCAATCCTGCCAACAATGGCGCTGAGTTTGTCGCCAATGCCAAAAAGCAGAAGGAAGGCATCACCATGGCTTCTTCAGGTACCGGCAGCGTGCCGCATCTGGCCATGGAATTGCTGGCCGATGTGAGCAAGGCCAAGCTTGTTCACGTGCCGTACAAAGGTGCCGCACCGGCCATTACAGATGTGATGGCCGGCCACGTTGACGGCTTCTTTGGCGACATTCCCGGCCTCGTGGGTTTCATCAAGTCAGGAAAACTCAAACCCATTGGCATTGCATCGCCCAAGCGTCATCCGCTGCTGCCAGATGTCAAGACTTTCAAGGAAATGGGCCTGCCCGGAGTGGATTCAGACAACTGGTATGCGCTTTTCTCATCCAAAGGCACGCCGACCGCGGAGTTGGCTCGCGTCAACCTCGCCGTGCGCCGCACCCTGAGCAATGAAGCCGTACGAAGCAAGCTGATGGCCTCAGGCGCAGAGCCGTCTGCATCCAGTCCTGCAGAGCTTGCCACCCTGATGAAAAACGATACCGCCAAATGGGGCAAGATCATCCGCGACAAGAAGATCAAGCCTGAATAAGCCAGCCATGAGCCTGACAAGAATCACACCGGTCGAGCCCGGCACACGGCCTGCGCTTGCAAACATAGAAGCCGGCATCATGGCAGAGCGCGGCCGCGTCTCGCTGCTTTACCAGGTGCTGCTCAATAGCCCGCCGCTGGCGCAAGGCTGGGAGCAACTGCTGACGGCAGTACGCAATCGCAGCAGCGTGCCTGCCGACCTGCGCGAGATGGTGATTTTGCGTGTGGCGGTATTGAACCGTGCGCCTTACGAATTTGAGGCGCACGTACCGCATGCACTCAAGGCTGGCATGTCGCAGGAAAGCATTGATATCCTGCGTCAGCCGCTGGCGTCCGGGGACGACAATATCTTCTCGCAGAAGCAGCGCGACGTCCTTGCGCTGACAGACACCATGACAAGCCATATCGATGTACCAGACGACATCTTTAATGCTGCGAAATCGCATTTCAACGATCAGCAGATGACGGATCTGGTAGCCACAATAGCCGCCTACAACATGGTGTCGCGCTTTCTCACCGCTTTCAGGATTGGGCACTGACATGGTGGCAACCACCGCAATCACAGACGCCCTGCTAGTGCAGGCTGGCACCCCGGACGCCTCGCACATACCCACTTTGATACAACAACTTGACAGGGCCATGCCGGAAGCAATGAGACTGCACGCAGCGTTTTCGCCAGCGGAAAAACAGTTTTATGCCTATATGTATCTGGAAAAGCGCCGGAATGCTACTGCCGGTGAGGTGAGCGCCTTGCAGTCATCGCTGCAAAAACAATTTCCGCAACTGCAGAACATATGCGTGTCCCGGCTTGAGCAGGTCTTCACCACCGATGGTGCGTCCAAGGGCACCACGCCGGCTTTCCACTACGTCGTCGAAATGGACCCCGAGGCCGGCTGGATGCCCGAGCTCTCGCGGTGGTACGACACAGAGCATATGCCGGGTCTGGCCAAAGTTCCGGGCTGTATTCGCGCAAGCCGTTTCCTGAACCACGACCACGGACCGCTATCGCTGGCCTGCTATGACCTGGTGACAGAAGACACGCTGGGCTCTGCACCCTGGCTGGCGGTGCGGGGCACACCCTGGAGCGACCGGATGCGGCCACGCTTTACCAATACGAAGCGCACCATGTTCAGGGCATGGCCCTTGTCTTAAGCAGCGCCTGTGCCCACCCATAGGCGACAGTTCAGCCCAGAACCATCAGCCCAATCTGCAAAATCAGGATCAGCACCAGCGCTGACAGGTCCACACCGCCAATCGAGGGAACGATGCGGCGCAATGGCGCGAGCAGCGGCTCGGTGAGACGCCCGAGCAGCGCGTACGCTGGCGAGCCGGGCTGGACCCACGACAAAATGGCAAAACCGATGACGAGGATCATCGCAGTTTGCAATGCCACGCGGACCAGCATCTTCAGGGCAAACACCAGCAGCGCGAAAAGTGCAGCAATTCCGAAGTCAGGCGAACCGTGGGCCACGCCCAGCAAGATGCCGAACAGCAGGCTCCACAGCAGTCCATAAACCAGCGCCAGCACCAGCGCGGCAATCACGCTGGCCCAGTCGATTTGAGACTTCCCAAGACTGGCCGGCAAGGTGCGCCTGAGCGGCTTGACGATCCAGTCGGTGAGCGCCATGACAAAAATGCCTGGCTGGCCGCGCATGTTGACACGGTTCCAGTTCATCCAGGCGCGTAGCAGAGCGGCGCCTATCAGCAGGAAAAAAATCGTCTCTAGCAGGAAGGTGAGGATGCGAATCAGCATGTCGTGCAATGTCCAGAAAAATCAGCGACGCGGCTTCTTGCCCTGCTTGCGGCCGGCCTTGCCCGAGGCTTTTTTGACGGCCGCCTTCAAGGCCTGGATAGGCGATGGCAACGAGCGGCTGGAACCCTTTTCACTGCGGCTGGAAGAACTCGAAGCACCTGCACTCCGGCCACCTCCGCGTGGTTCAGACCGTGAATCGGCACGTGACTCCGATCGCGACTCCGAACGTTTGGGTGCGCCCTTGCCTCCGCTTCTTGATGAGCCGCGCTCCCCGGGAGGCAGCTCGTTGGCATGCCCCCCAGTCTTGTCCTTCATGGCACGGGCCATCAACTCTTCCCCCTCATTGATGAGGCGGAAATCGATCTTGCGGCCGTCAAGGTCGACACGGCTGACCTGCACGCGCACGCGCGTGCCGATCGCATAGCGGATACCGGTACGTTCGCCGCGCAATTCCTGGCGAGCTTCGTCAAACCTGAAGTACTCACCGCCCAGCTCGGTGATGTGCACCAGTCCCTCGACATACATGGCGTCGAGCGTAACGAAGATGCCGAAACTGGTCGCCGCCGTGACGACGCCGCCGAACTCCTCACCAAGGTGCTCACGCATGTATTTGCACTTGAGCCAGGCCTCCACGTCTCTGCTCGCTTCGTCGGCACGGCGTTCGTTGGCGCTGCAATGCAGGCCGGCCGCCTGCCAGGCGAGCTGGTCGGCGGTGGGTTTCTGTTTCTTGTTCGGCTCGGTAACCCGCGACGCCAGCCGCTTCGACAACTTGGCCTCGGCCTCGCCAGGAGTAGGCAAGACAGGTAGCTGGTACCTGGACTTGGTCAGCACCGCCTTGATGACCCGATGCACCAGCAGGTCGGGGTAGCGGCGGATAGGGCTGGTGAAGTGCGTGTAGGCCTCATAGGCCAGCCCAAAGTGGCCAGCATTCATGGGGGTGTAAATGGCCTGCTGCATGGAGCGCAGCAGCATGGAATGGATTTGCATCGCATCAGGCCGGTCCTTGGTGGCCATGGCAATCTGCTGGAACTCGCCTGGCTCGGGGTTTTCCGTGATCGTCATGCCGATGCCCAGCGCCTTGAGGTAGGTGCGCAGGATGTCTTTCTTCTCGGGCGTCGGACCTTCATGCACGCGGAACAGCCCTTCGTGCTTGCTGCTGGAGATGAAATCCGCCGAACAGACGTTGGCCGCCAGCATGGACTCTTCAATCATTCGGTGCGCAACATTGCGCGTTCGCGGCACGATTTTTTCGATACGCCCGGCCTCGTCGCAAACAATCTGGGTCTCGGTGGTTTCAAAGTCCACCGCGCCGCGCACGCCGCGCTGCTTGAGAAGCGCCTGGTACACGTCATGCAGGTCGAGCAGATGCGGCACCAGTGCCTTGCGCTGGGCTGCCTCCGGGCCACGCGTGTTGGCAAGTATGGCTGCGACTTCGGTGTACGTGAAACGCGCATGGCTGAACATGACAGCCGGATAGAACTGGTAGGCGTGAACCTCACCCCTGGCGTTGACCAGCATGTCGCAGACCATGCACAGGCGCTCTACATTCGGGTTCAGCGAACACAGGCCGTTGGAGAGTTTCTCCGGCAGCATGGGAATCACGCGACGCGGGAAATACACGCTGGTAGCGCGATCGTAGGCGTCGATGTCGATCGCGCTTCCGGTTTCAACATAGTGGCTGACATCGGCAATCGCGACCACCAGGCGCCAGCCCTTGCCTCGCCCGACCTTGGCCGGCTCACAATACACGGCGTCGTCGAAGTCGCGCGCATCCTCCCCATCGATGGTCACCAGCGGCACATCCGTCAGGTCGACCCGGCCTTTTTTGTCGGTGGGGCGCACGGCGTCCGGCAGGGTGCGTGCCAGCGCCAGCGCGGCATCGCTGAACTCATGCGGTACGCCATATTTGCGCACGGCGATTTCAATCTCCATGCCGGGGTCGTCAATCTCGCCCAGCACTTCCCTGACGCGGCCCACAGGCTGACCAAAGAGCGCGGGCGGTTCGGTCAATTGCACGACCACGACCTGGCCAGACTTGGCGGTACCGGTCGCGCCCTTGGGAATCAGAATGTCCTGTCCGTAGCGCTTGTCTTCGGGCGCTACCAGCCAGACGCCGCTTTCCTGCAGCAGGCGGCCGATGATCGGGTTGGGCGAGCGCTCCAGGATTTCCGTGACGCGGCCTTCGGGCCGGTTTTTGCGGTCATAACGCACGATGCGGGCCTTGACACGGTCCTTGTGCAGCACGGCGCGCATTTCGTTGGGCGGCAGGTAAATATCCGCCTCGCCGTCGTCGCGCAGTACAAATCCGTGGCCATCACGGTGGCCGGATACGGTGCCCTCGAATTCAGCGAGGAGGCCGGCAGATGCGCCGCCATTTTGATGAACTGTTTTGATAAAAATCTCTTTTTCTTTGGTAAATACCGCATCAGTATGCAGTTGAAATATTTCGGGGTTGTGGCCCGGAAAAACCGTCAGTTAATGGTACACTGCTAGCTGTGCCCGGGTGGCGGAATTGGTAGACGCGCACGGTTCAGGTCCGTGTATCGCAAGATGTGGAGATTCGAGTTCTCTCCCGGGCACCAAAATTACCCAGAGCTCCAGCCACCAGACTGGAACTCAACATGAAAAACGACACATAAAGCCACTGCAAAGTGGCTTTTTTGTTGCCTGTCGTTTTTGTAATCAGAACGGTTGGGCCACCAGGTCGTGCCCCTGAACGCCGACGATGAGTGCCTTCGTAAATTCACCGACCTTCATCGTCTTGCTGACTTTTTCAGGCGGCAGCAACCTGACGACACCATCGATCTCGGGCGCATCGGCATAGGAGCGGCCAACACCGCCCTTGCGGCCCAGCGCGGGCGCGGAATCAACCAGCACCTGCATGGTCGCGCCAAGGCGTTGCTGCAGCTTCTGGCTGGAGACAGCCTCGGCCACCGCCATGAAACGGGCACGACGCTCTTCACGCAACTCGATGGGCAGCATGCCGGGAATGTCGTTCGCCGTGGCGCCTTCGACCGCGCTGTAGGCAAAACAACCTGCCCTGTCGATTTTGGCTTCCTGCATGAATTCCAGCAGGTGCTGGAATTCTTCTTCGGTTTCACCGGGGAAACCCGCAATAAAAGTACTGCGAATGACCAGTTCAGGGCAGATCTCGCGCCAGCGCGCAATGCGCTCAAGGTTTTTCTCACCGCTGGCAGGTCGCTTCATGCGCCTGAGCACATCGGGGTGGCTGTGTTGCAGGGGCACGTCAAGGTAAGGAAGAACCTTGCCGGTGGCCATCATCGGCAATATTTCATCAACGCTCGGGTACGGGTACACATAGTGCAAACGAACCCACGCGCCATAAGGCTCGGCAATATCGCCCAGCGCCTGGACCAGTTCCAGCATGCGGGTCTTGACAGGTTTGCCGTCAAAGAAACCGGTGCGATATTTGACGTCAACACCGTAAGCCGAGGTGTCCTGGCTGATGACCAGCAATTCCTTCACGCCGCCTTCAAACAGCGCGCGCGCTTCATTGAGCACATCGCCAATCGGCCGCGACACCAGATCGCCGCGCATCGACGGGATGATGCAGAAGGTACAGCGGTGATTGCAGCCTTCACTGATCTTCAGGTAAGCGTAATGTTTTGGCGTGAGCTTGATGCCAGCAATCCCGAAAGAATTGGGCACCAGATCCACAAACGGGTCGTGCGGCTTCGGCAGGTTCAGGTGTACCGCGTCCATGACTTCCTGGGTCGCATGCGGGCCCGTGACGGCCAGAACGCTGGGGTGCATCTGCCGCACCATGTTGCCACCATCTTCCCCCGCTTTGGCCCCCAGACAACCCGTGACGATGACCCGGCCGTTGGCGGCCAGCGCTTCGCCGATGGTGTCCAGGCTTTCCCTGACGGCATCATCGATAAACCCGCAGGTGTTCACGATGACCAGGTCTGCGCCTTCAAAGGTTTTGGACGTCTGGTAGCCCTCTGCGCTCAGCTGGGTGAGGATCAGTTCGGAATCGGTCAGGGCCTTGGGGCAACCCAGGCTCACAAAACCTACGCGGGGCGAGGGCTTGCTGGCAGTTTGTATCGGTGGGGAAAGGACTTCGCTCATCGCTCTATTGTCTCAGAGCCACGGAAATCAGGGCGTTGTTTAACGCTTAAGCCCCAAAGCGGCCAGCATCTGCTCGCTTTGCTTCTGCATCTGCTCCTGCATCTGCGTGAAAACAGTCTTGGACTGCTCGACGTAAGTGCCCATCATGCCCTGCATCATGGGTGACTGGGCGTTCATGAACTGGGCCCATTTTTCAGGGCTCAATGTCTTGGACTGCTCGGCCATCTTGACCTGCAGGTCCATGAAGCTCTGAACGTTTTTCTCAAGGTAGGCGCCCATGAAGCCCTGCATCGCATTGCCGTAGAAACGGATGATGTTCGCCAGCACGGCTTCGGTGAACATCGGCGCGCCACCGGACTCTTCTTCAAGAATGATCTGCAGCAGGATGCTGCGGGTCAGGTCTTCGTTGGTCTTTGCATCGCGCACCACAAAATGGGCGCTGTCCATCACAAGTTGCCGCACGTCGGTCAGCGTGATGTAGGTCGAGGTCTCGGTATCGTAGAGGCGCCGGTTCGGGTATTTTTTGATGACGCGGTTTTTAACGTCGGCAGCGCCTTTGGCGCTTGATGGCGCCTCGACCGAATCCTCTGCAGGGGAAGCCTTTGCGGAGGCGGCGCCTGCGTTGGCGCTGGTGGATTTGCTTTTTGACACAGAAGACTCCTGGATACCGGCTACAGACACGAAATGCGTTAGCTGAGTCGGTACATTCTAGGAAGTATGCTTGATCACAATCCCCTTGGTTTACCCTGTACGCCAACCGCCGCAGGGCTGACTACAAAAATGGGAGGGACTGGAAAATATTGGTAGGCGGTATTGGGATCGAACCAACGACCTCCACGATGTCAACGTGGCGCTCTAACCAGCTGAGCTAACCGCCTGGAGCCTTAAATTATAGCATTGAATTCAAGCATGACGAACGCGGATGATCGCAAAACGGTTCGCCTCCATCCGCGTCCAGCAGGAACTCTCCCCGCCGCCGGCGCGCGTCATCCGCATCCCTGCGAGAGCAGTGCATGATTCCGTGCCGTCAAAACCTCCCGGCCGGCTGCGGAACAATCAGGATGTCGCTGTTCGCGATTTGTACAAGTCTCCTGGCTACGCTGCCAAAAAACAGTTCTCCGAATGCAGACTGGCGCTGCTTGCCAACCACAATCAGATCAGCCGATATGGCGTCCTGTTGAACGGATATCTGAAAGGCAGGATCGCCATGTCCTGCAAAAAACATGACGCGATTCCTGCGCGTGTCGAGTGAATCGGCGAGACGAAGCAGGCGCTCTTCAGCGCAGGCACTGACCTGCCTCCGATAAGCGTTGATGGCTTCTGCGGACGCATCCGAAGACCTCAATTTCGCCTCATCACTCCTGCCAATCGCGTGAAACAAATGCAATTCCGCCTCTCCAGACATCGCGCATGCACGGTCCACCAGTTCACGTGAGCGTGCGCTGAAGTCCACGCCCACCAATATTTTCCGGTAGGGTTCGTTCTGTGCGTTCCGGACGACCAGCACGGGACAAAGGCAATTCCGCATGAGCTGCTCAATGAGCGTGTCCCTCCAGAACCAGGCTCGCCTGCCATGAGAAGCAGCCCCCGTCACCACAAGCTGCGCAGCAACAGCGGCATCAACGAGTTGGGCCTCCGAAACCACGACCTGGGATGCGGCTTCAACAGGCAGGTTATAGCGCCTTGCAAGCTGGCGCGAAGAAAGGCCAAGCCTGGCGAGAGGCCCCGGTTCAACGGAGTTGCCTTTTTCTGCCGCATACATGATGCGCAGTTGCCAGCGCCTGTTTGAAGCGATATGCGCCGCGCGCTCAAGGCAGGCGTCACCCGCCGGAGAGAAATCTGTCAATGCAATGATGGTGCTGGTCGTCATGAGTCCCTTTCGGACGTGCACACCCCCTTGCCGCGCGCGCAGGCCGGCACTGAAGGTCGTGCGCCGGGTTATTCAGGTGGTGTAGTCGCCGCTGGCTTCGGGCTGGAAAAGGATGGCTGTCACCCTCGCAAAGCAGGGTTCTCCGCCGGGAGCCTTCCAGCTGGCAGTAGCGCCCAAACTCAAGCCCAGCAGGCTCGCGCCGACCGGGGAGAGCACCGAAATAAAGCCCGCCGCAGGCTCTGTATCCGCCGGATAACACAGGACCAGCTTCTGGCGTCCACCCGAACCGGAGTCCTCAATCTCGACCTGCGAATACATGGACACCCTGTCGGGCTGGATATCCCGCGGGGCGACAAGCTCGGCCAGCTCAATGCAGTCCGAAATTTCAGGCGGCAGATGGCCCCCTCCGAGTTTCTTCAGGCGGACGAAATCCAGCTCACTGATCACTCGATCATTGATCGCAATTGAATGCATGTAGCAATCTCCAACAGGGCGTGCATCCGCACAGGAGCGGCGCTCGCTATCGCGCAGGCTTTGGGCCCGGCGATAAATGGATTGCGCAAAAAGAAGGGGGTGGTATCGCCGGGCTCAGGAATGTGCTGCCGTCAGGCGCAGCAGCATACTGCCCATGCGTCGGGGCAGACGCATGCCAGGAGGCGTAATGTGGAGATATGTTGAGCGAAAACGCATGCATCCGATTCTATGGAAATACGTCATTCAGGCAAGCAAGCCCCTACAGGTCTTGCCAGATATGCCAGCGCCGGATTCACTCCCAAAAAAACAGAGGCCCACTTGCTTCAGGAGAAGAAAACGCGAAGCGAACCCTAGCGCCGCCTTGCTGAACGCACACCCGGCACTTCAGCCACGATGCCCAGAACCTGCTTGAGCCTGCCTGACTGCGCCACCTCGATCGTGAACGTCATCCACGCCGTACCGCCGCGGTTGTCTTTCACAGACTGCGTCTGCACGCCGATGACATTCATCTTTTCCTTTGCAAACACTTCTGAAATATCGCGAAGCAAGCCCTGCCGGTCAGATGCTTCAATCGATACGTCAACCGGGTACACAGAGCCATCGGCTGATTTGGGCTCGTTCCACTCGACCTCGATCACACGGTCAGGGCTGCCTGATGCCATGTTGCGAAAGTTGCTGCAGTCGCTGCGGTGAATGCTGACGCCTTTGCCCTTGGTGACAAAACCCAGAATCTCGTCAGGCGGCGCAGGCTTGCAGCACTTGGCCAGTTGCGTGAGCAGCGAGCCCATGCCGACCACCAGCACGCCGCCATTTTTGGAGCTGGACGCAGCGCGCGGTTTTTTGGCCAGCACATAGTCGTCCTGCGTGAGGACGGGCTCGGGCGGCCTGAGCATGTTTTCAATCGTGCGCAAGGACAGTTCGTCCTTGCCCACCACCTCAAACAAATCGTCCGCCGCCTTGAAGCCCAGTTGCACCGCCAGGTCATCGAGCTTCATGGCTGTTTTGCCTTCGCGCTGCAACAGCTTTTCAACCGCCTCGCGGCCGCGTGCAATGGTCTGCTCCATGTCGAGCGCGTTGAACCATGCGCGCACTTTTGCCTTGGCGCGATGACTTGTCAAAAAGCCCAGCTCGGGGTTGAGCCAGTCACGCGAAGGCCCGCCCTCCTTTGTCGTGACAATCTCCACCGTCTGGCCGTTTTGCAGCGGTGTGTTGAGCGGCACCATGGCGCCGTCAATGCGTGCACCGCGGCAGCGGTGGCCGACATTGGTATGCACGCTGTAGGCAAAGTCGACCGCCGTCGCACCCTGGGGCAGTTCGACAATCGCAGCGTCCGGCGTCAGCACATAAATGCGGTCGTCAAACAGGCCCTTGTTGGCCTCGCGCGCCCGCGCAGCCGCAGGCCCCGAGAGATCACGCTCCCACGCCAGCAGTTGCCGCAGCACGGCAATCTTGGCGTCGTATTCACTGCTGGCCGAGACACCCGCATACCCCTTGGTGCCCGCCTCCTTGTAGGCCCAGTGTGCGGCCACCCCGTGTTCAGCATGGTCATGCATGGCCTGGGTGCGGATCTGGATTTCAACCGCCCTGCCCGCTTCGTCACGCACCACGGTGTGCAGCGACTGGTAACCATTGGATTTGGGCTTGGCGATGTAGTCGTCGAACTCGCCCAGCACCGGCGTGAAGCGCGAATGCACAAACCCCAGCGCTGCATAGCAACCCCGTACATCAGCGGCAATCACCCGCAGCGCGCGTATGTCAAACACCTGGTCGAAGTCGAGCGACTTGCCACGCATTTTCTTGACGATGCTGTAGATATGCTTGGGCCGGCCATAGACCAGCGCGGCGATGCCGTCCTTGTTGAGTTCGCGCTCAAGCTGGCTGCGCAGCGACTCCATGAACTGCTCGCGCTCCAGGCGCTTTTCATCGAGCAGGCGAGCGGTGTTTTTATAGGTGTCTGGCTCCAGGAAACGGAAGGCCAGGTCTTCCATCTCCCACTTCAGTTGCCAGATGCCGAGGCGGCTGGCCAGCGGTGCAAACACATGCAAAGACTCATACGCCAGCGCTGGAGGCGCCGCCTGGCGGGTCGCAGCGTAATGCCGCAAGGTCTGAAGGCGCGACGCCAGCCGAAGCAGCACGACGCGAAGGTCGCGCGAAAACGCCAGCAGCATCTTGCGCACGTTTTCGGTCTGCACGGCCTGCACTTCAGGCTCATGGGTGCCCGGCGCGGCGGCACGCGCCTGGCGCTGCACATTGACCAGCTTGGTCGTCTCAACCGCCAGCGCGGCATAGTTGGCGCCGAAGGCCTTGGTGATGGATTCGAGCGGCCTGGCCAGGTGCTCACAGGAATGCACGAGGTAAATCGCGGCCTGCAGGGCTTCGGTACGGCCGATGGCCTTGAGGATGGCGGCGACCGCATCGGCATGGGCCAGGATGTTTTCGCCGGTATCAAAGTGCTCGCTCGCAATCAGCGGCTCGGCAAAGGCGCGGGCACGGGCCAGCGCGTCGGGCTGGTCGGGCACTGCACCGGCCGTGGCGATGGCGATGGACGTCACGGCATCGTCTCCATGGACGGTGTCTGCCGGCGCGCCGGGTCCTTGTGCGTTACTTTTCATGCGATCTCAAATGCCATGTTGTCACGTCGATGTTGCGTCGATGTTCACGCTTGTGTTGAAGCTTCAGCCCAGCAAAAATCCTGTGACAGCGGCCACCTGATCATCGGCAATCAGGGTGGGCGCGTGTCCGACGCCGGCAAACTCGACCAGCCTTGCACGCGGGCCGCGCTCCGTCATGGCTTTTGCCGTCCCGGGATTGAGCAGATCCGAATTGGCACCACGTATCAGCAGCGTTTGCGCCTGGATGTTGTCGTAGAGCTGCCAGAGCATGGTCGCGCCCTGCTGCGTGGCCTCTTCGCTCGACTGCCTGAACGGTATGGCCATGGCCGGGTCGTAATGCAGCCGGTATTTGCTGTCGGGCGCATCAGACACAGGCCTGACCATGTGCTGCGACAGCGCCAGCCACTGCCCGGGGGTGTGCGGGCCAAAACCGGTGGACACCGCCCACATCGCATCGGCAGCTGCCTGTACCGACTCAAACTCGCCGGCCTGACCGAGGTACTGGCCGATGCGCACCAGCGCCTGCCACTCGATGGCGGGCCCCACATCGTTGAGCACCAGTTTTCGTATGGCCACGGGTAAAAATGGAGCCCCCACGCTTGCCGCTTCGCGTGCTGCGCTGCCCCCCAAGGGGGCCTTCGCGCCTTGGGGCGGCCCGGCGTCACTCAACCCCGGCTGGCCGCAAAGAATGATGCCGATCAGCCCGCCCATGCTGGTGCCCACCCAGTCCAGCGTGGTGATGGGCGCCTGGGCGTGCAGCTGGCCCAGCATGGCCAACATGTCGGCAGCATAGGCTGGCACCTGGTAACCCATCGGGTCCTTGAGCCAGTCGCTGGCGCCGCGGCCCGCCACGTCCGGACAGATGATGCGTACGCCGCCTTCAAGCCTGTCGCCGGCATCGCACAGCGCCTGCGCCAGGGTGTCAAAGTCCCGCCCCTGCCGCGACAGGCCATGCGCGCAGACGATGACATGGGGCGCGTCAAGCCTGCCCCACTGCCAGTACGCCATGCGGTGGCCACCGTTGGCATCTCGGCAATTGACGTAGTTAAGCGTAGGTTCGGTCATGGTCAGGCTGGTTCGCTTCAAAGACTTCATAATCAGCTGGAAAATTCAGGCGGCGCGACAGGTTTGTGCGCGTGCCTTCCCCAAGTCCAGCCATCGTAAATCATCCGGAGAAACATCCATGCTCAAAGGTAAAACAGCCCTCGTCACAGGTTCAACCAGCGGTATCGGCCTGGGCATCGCCAAGGCGCTTGCCGCACAGGGCGCCAACATTGTCATGAACGGGTTTGGCGATGTCGAAGCGCCGAAGGCCGAAATTGCTGCAGCCGGTGCCGCAGCCGGCATCAAGATCGCCTACCACGGCGCCGACATGAGCAAGCCTGCGCAGATTGAAGAAATGATGGCCTACGCCGCGAAGGAATTCGGCCGCGTCGACATCCTCGTCAACAACGCCGGCATCCAGCACGTTGCCAATGTCGAGGACTTTCCGGTCGAAAAGTGGGATGCCATCATCGCCATCAACCTGAGCAGCGCCTTCCACACCACCCGCCTGGCCATCCCGGCCATGAAAGCGGCCAACTGGGGCCGCATCATCAACGTCGCCTCGGCGCACGGGCTGGTGGCCTCGGCGCAGAAGTCGGCCTACGTCACGTCCAAACACGGCATCGTCGGCTTCACCAAGTCGGTCGCGCTTGAAACTGCCAAAACCGGCGTGACGTCCAACGCCATCTGCCCCGGCTGGGTGCTGACACCGCTGGTGCAAAAGCAGATTGATGACCGCGCCGCCCGGGAAGGCATCACGGTTGAGCAGGCCAACAACGAGCTGCTGGGGGAGAAGGAACCGTCACTCCAGTTCACGACCCCGGACGAACTCGGCGCGCTGGCGGTGTTTTTCTGCTCGCCCGCGGGCAACAATGTGCGCGGCGTGGCCTGGAACATGGACGGCGGCTGGGTGGCGCAGTAATGTTCGCCCCCACGGTCGCTCACTTCGTGTAGCTCCCTGCCCCCGAGGGGGCCGCCCGCCTGTGGCCCGGCAAAGCCGGTTCCACGGCTCCACTTGAAGGGGAAAGCTCCGCGATCGCAGGCGACAAATGCTACTTTATTGATAGCTACTAACGCCTGTATTTAAAGGGCTTGAGGCCAAAAACACCCTCAAAAAAGGCCGTAAAACCTGGTTTTATGGCCTTTTTGCGATGTCGGGGCGTTCGGATTGATCGCCGGGCATTTAATGCATCATATTTAAATCATTAAATGCTTAATGCGTCTTTTGTGAAACTTTAATTCAAATCTTTGTCAAAACCAGCGTTTAAGCAGCCCCATCACCTGCGCAAAACGTTTGCCATACGGCGGGTAAAACACATCGCCCCGGCCCCACTTCGACGACACCAGCACCGGCTTTTGCTGGGTCAGGCGCAAAAAGCCTGCTTCGCCGTGATAACTGCCCCAGCCGCTTTCACCGACGCCGCCGAAAGGCAGGTTCTCGTGGGCAATGTGCATGAGGGTGTCATTGACCGTCACACCGCCGCTCACGGTTTGTGCCAGCACCTTGTCGCGCGAGGCATTGTCTGTGCCAAACCAGTAAAGCGCGAGCGGCCTGGGCCTGTCGTTGATGTGACCAATCGCCTCGTCCATCGAGTCGTAGGGCAGCACCGGCAGGATGGGGCCGAAGATTTCTTCGGTGAGCAGTTTTGAATCTGGCTTTGCGCCAAACACCAGCACCGGCGCCATCTGCCGCGCTGCGCTGGGCCCCGTATCAGCACCCACACGCTGCAGCCGGGCGCCCTCGCCTTCCGCCTCTGCCAGCAGGGCCTGCAGGCGCTCATGGTGGCGCGGGCTGATGATGGCGGCGTAGTCGGGGTTGCCTTCAATCGAGGGAAAGAGTTGCGCCGTGGCCTTGGCAAAGGCTTCGCCAAAAGCGCCTTCGCGGCCTTTGGGCAGCAGCACGTAGTCAGGGGCAATGCAGGTCTGGCCGGCATTGAGCAGCTTGCCGTGGGCGATCTTGATGGCGGCGGCATCAATGTCGCAGGAGGCGTCAATGATGCAGGGCGACTTGCCGCCCAGCTCCAATGTTGTCGGCGTCAGGTTGGCGGCGGCGGCTTTGGCGACGATGCGGCCGACGGCGGTGGAGCCGGTGAAGAAAAGATGGTCAAAAGGCAGGCTTGAGAACTCAGCCGCCAGATCGCCATCGCCCTGCACCACGCACAGCTCGTCTGCAGCAAAGGCCTTTTCAACCAGTTCAGCCATGAGGGCTGACGTGCGCGGCGTCAGTTCGCTGGGCTTGAGCATCACGCGATTGCCGGCGGCGAGTGCGGTGATGACCGGTCCGAGGGACAGCTGCACCGGGTAGTTCCAGGGCGAGACCACGCCCACCACCCCCAGCGGCTGGCGCTGCAGGTAAGCACTTGAGGGCTGCAGGTAGATCGGCGTGCTGACCTTGACCGGCTTCATCCACTTCGGCAAAGCCTTCAGGGTGTGGTGCAGCATGGTGCGCAGCACAAACAGGTCGGCAATTTCAGTCAGCTGCGGGGAACGCACGCCAAAGTCGGCCTGCACGGCGGCGGCCAGCGCATCACCGTTGTCGCCCAGCAGTGCACGCATGCGCAGCAGCCGGTCGCGCCGCAGGGCCAACGGCACGTCAATTTGTGCACGGCTCGCGTGGTATTGCGCGTTAAACAGGGTGCGGAGTAAGGTTTGGGGTGCCTGAGGCTGGCTTGCAATCATGCGGCCATGATAGGGGCGAGCCCCCGCCCCCGGTAGGGGCGCGACCCCAGTTTTAAGGTTAGCTGTTCCAGGTCAAGGTTTGCGTTCATTTCTTACAGGCCTGGCGGCATGCAGGGATTAAGCTTCAACTGGCGGTTCTGCAGGCTTCGCTTCTTTAGAGGATTTCAATGGAATACAAGGACTACTACAAGGTGATGGGCGTTGAGCGCAGCGCAACGCCTGAAGAAATCAAGAAGGCGCACCGCAAGCTGGCGCGCAAATACCACCCCGACGTCAGCAAGGAAAAAAACGCCGAGGCGCGCTTCAAGGAAATCGCCGAAGCCTACGAAGTGCTGAAAGACCCGGACAAGCGCACCGCCTACGACAGGCTGGGCGCCAACTGGCAGGCGGGACAGGACTTCCAGCCGCCTCCCGGATGGAATCCGCGCCAGGGCGCGCCAGGTGGCGGCGGTGGTTTCTCAGGCCAGGGATTTGAAGACACGCCCGGCTTTGACCCGAACGACTTTTTTGACTCCCTGTTTCGCGGCAGGGGGACGGCGGGATCATCGGCGGGCCAGCGCACGCGCGGCAGCTTCGACATGCATGGCCAGGACCAGCACGCCAGGATCCAGATCAGCATTGACGATTCCTACAACGGCGCAGCGCGTACGCTGCAATTGCGCATTCCGCAGGAAACGCCCGACGGCCGCGTGCAGATGCAGGAGCGCACCATCGAGTTTTCAATTCCCAAAGGCATACGCGCAGGCCAGCACATACGCCTTGCCGGCCAGGGCGGCCCGGGCATTGGAAATGGCAGCGCAGGCGACCTGTACCTCGACGTTGAATTCCTGCCGCACACCCGCTACCGGACCGAGGGCCTTGACGTCTACATGGACCTTCCCGTCTCCCCCTGGGAGGCCGCGCTGGGCGCTGAAGTTGAAGCGCCCACGCCAACCGGCGCGGTCGAGATCAAAATCCCGGCGGGCTCGGCCAGCGGCCGCAAGCTGCGGCTCAAGGGGCGCGGGCTCCCGGGCAAAACACCTGGCGACTTTTATTTTGTGCTCAAGCTCAGCCTGCCTGCGGCAGACACCGATGCACAACGCAAGGCCTATGAAGACATGGCCGGCGCATTCAAGGCGTTCGACCCGCGCGCCGCACTGAAAGGAGGCAAGGCATGACCGCCCTACCCGCAAATACATCGACGCCCGTACGCATCACGGGCTTCATCCTTGAAGACCAGACCGAACTCACGCTGGACGATGTCTGCCGCGCCTGCGCTGCGGAATCCGCCCTCATCACCGAACTGATCGAAGAAGGCGTGTTGTCACCGGAAGGCACAGGCCCGCAGGAGTGGCGCTTCACCGGAGTGCACGTGCACAGGGCCGTCACTGCCGTGCGTCTGCAACGCGACCTGGGCGTCAATCTGGCCGGCGTGGCACTGGCCCTGCAACTGATGGACGAGCTTACAACCCTGAGGGCGCAGCTTCATCACCTCACAATCGACTAGGGCCGGCCCAAAGGTCTAGCCCCACTGCAGGCAGCGCATGCTCAGCGTACCGCTTTGAAAGCCTTCAAAAGTCGTGACGGTTGTTTCCGCCTTGCCTGCAGCGCCCAGCGCATAGAGCAGCGGCCAGTAATGGTCTGGCGTGGGGACGGCCATGCGCACCGAGGCGTCCATGCCCAGCGGATTGATCAGGGCGTTGTCGTCCCGCGCAGCCAGCGCGTCGCGCACAGCGTTGTCAAAAGACTGCGCCCAGGGTTTGCTGGCCATCACGCCCATGGGCACACCGCGCTCGGTGGCGCGCAGGTTGTGCACGACATTGCCGCTGCCCATGATGAGCACACCCTTGTCACGCAGGGCCGCCAGCTCCTGGCCGATGGCATAGTGGTATTGGCCCTGCCGGGCGTAGTCAATCGAGAGCTGGAAGACAGGGATGTCTGCCCTGGGGTACATGTGGTGCAACACCGTCCAGGTGCCGTGATCCAGGCCCCACGCTTCGCTGGTCGAGGCCGAAACACTCTTGAGGGATGCCGCAGCCTGCTTTGCAAACGATGGCGCACCGGGCGCCGGGTACTGCATCTGCTGCAACTGATCGGGGAAGCCGCCAAAGTCGTGAATGGTCTTTGGCTTTTCATCAATGACCACCGCCGTCTGGCCCGGCGTCAGCCAGTGCGCGGATACCGAGAGGATGGCAGCCGGCCGCCCCAGGTTTTTGCCCCATTGGCCAAGCTGGCGGGTAAAGGCGTTGTCCTGGATGGCGTTCATCGGGCTGCCGTGGCCGACAAAGATGGAGGGCATGCGCTTTGCCGCTTTGGAAGGCCCGCCCTGCCGGGCGTTTGCGATATCGGCAAGGCTGGAGAGTGCGGCCAGTGCGGCGGCCATGCTGCCGCCTGTGAGCAGCTTGCGGCGATCAGGAAATGAAATCATGGAATCGTTATTCAAGGAGGTTTTTGCCGACAGGACTTACCGGGTAGGGATGCAGATGCGGGTGCGGGCTGGGTGTTAGCCACTGATATGAACCGGCCAGCCGAATTTAGTTCACACAAGTTTTACCCCCGGCCCGGCGCACTCTCAACAAAAGCTTAAGAAGCCTTCAGAAAAATTTGCTTGATGCGTGCCGAAGGCGCGGCTGTAATACGCCGATACCTTTTATGCCCCTGGCGCCCGCACCCATGACCATCTCCAGCACAACAAGTCACGCAGCCGGCCGCGCTGACGGCCTGGCGCGTGTTGAAGACAGGCGCCTGCTGACCGGCCAGGGCCTCTATGTTCATGACATCCAGCACAGCGGCATGCTGCACGCCGTCTTCCTGCGCAGCACACATGCGCGCGCCCGTATCGCCAGCATCGATTTGCAGGCCGGACGTGACAGCGAGGGGGTCGTTGCCGTATTGTGGGCGGAGGACCTCGCCGGCCTCAAGATGCCGGCCATCAACCCGCTGCTGCCGGTCATCAACCAGCCTGACTGCCCGCTGCTGGCAACGGGCCGTGTGGATTCGGTTGGCCAGCCGATGGCAGTCGTCATTGCGACCAGCCTGTATGCTGCGCAGGCGGCGGCAGAGCAGATATTTGTCGACTACGACGCCGAGCCGGCGCAAAACGATCTGACGGATGAGAACACCCTGCTGGCCACTGCAGTGCACCAGTCGGGTGATATTCCGGCGGCCGTCGCGTACAAGGTCAGCGTATCGCACCAGCAACCCCGCGTCGTGGCCATGTCCCTGGAGCCGCGCGCTGCCGTTGCCCAATGGGATGAAACCACCGGCTCGATAACGGCGTGGCTGGGCACGCAGGCACCCTCCAGGGCGCGCGCAGATATTGCCCTGACGCTGGGCATGCCCGCTGGCAAGGTTCGCGTCATTGCGCCCGATGTCGGCGGCGCGTTTGGCGCCAAGGCCTCGGTTTCACCTGAAGACCTGGTGATTGCGTTTGTGGCCCGGCACCTCAAGGCGACGGTCAAGTGGACATCACCACGTTCTGAAGAATTCACCTCCGCCGCGCATGGCCGGGGCGCGAATCTTGAAGGCGAGCTGTGGCTGGACGCAGATGGCCGTTTCACGCACCTGCGGGCGCGGCTGAAGTTTCCTGTCGGCGCCTGGTTGCCTTTCAGCGCCGTCGTTCCGGCGCGCAATGCGGCGCGCATCCTGCCCGGCCCCTATCAGGTGGGCAGCGTGGACATCGCGGCATCGGCCAGCATGTCCAACGCCGCAGCGGTGAACATCTATCGCGGTGCGGGCAGGCCCGAAGCCGCGCTGCTGATGGAGCGACTGATAGAAATCGCGGCCCGGCAGTCAGGCATCGACGCCGTCGAACTGCGCCTGCGCAACATCATTGAGGCCAGTGCCATGCCCTGGCACACGCCGACCGGTGAATGTTTCGATGCGGGCGACTACCGCACGGTACTGGAGCGCGCCTGCACAATTTTTGACTACCCTGCCGAGCGCGTCGAACAGGCGCGGCGCAGGGCCGCCGGCGAGATCACCGGCATTGGGGTGGCCATGTACGTTGAACCCTGCGGCCAGGGCTGGGAAAGCGCGCGCGTCACCCTGCAGACCGATGGCCGCGTGCTGGTGGCCAGCGGCTCGTGCGCACAGGGTCAGGGCCACCAGACAACCTATGCAGCCATCGCCGCCGAAGCGCTGGGCTGCGAAGCGGGCCAGGTCACGGTTGACCATGGCGACACCGGCACATGCCCCGAGGGCCTGGGCGCACTCGCCAGCCGCAGCACCGCCATAGGCGGCAGCGCGGTGGCAGAAGCCGCGCGCGAGGCAGCAAAGCGGCGCGATGCCGGCGAGGCGCTGCCCATCAACTGCGAAAGCATTTACACCGCACCGGCTGAAGCCTGGAGCTATGGCTGCGTCATTGCACGCATGGCGATTGATATCGACACCGGCAAACCAGCCATCGAAAAGCTGGTCTGGGTGGATGACGCCGGACGCATTATTTCGCCCCAGCTGGCCGAAGGCCAGTTGCTGGGCGGGCTGGCGCAGGGCCTGGGCCAGGCCATGCTGGAGCGCATCGTTTACGACAGTGAAGGCCAGTTGCTGACGGGTTCGCTGATGGACTATGCGCTTCCGCGTGCCGACGACATGCCCGCCGTGACACTTGAAAGCATCGCCATCCCAACACAGGCCAACGTGCTGGGCGCCAAGGGGGTCGGCGAAGCCGGCTGCATTGGTGTGCCCGCAGCACTCATCAACGCCGCCGCAGACGCACTTTCCCCCCTGGGCGTGAATCCGCCCGATTTTCCGCTGACGGCCGAACGGCTGTGGCACGCACTACAAACAAGGACGAAAAAAGCATGAGCATCCAATACAAAAAAAGTGAAGCCAAGGATTACGCACGGCAGCACTTCAAAGGCGTCTGGGCCGCAACTGCGACGCCCTTCAAGGACGACCTCTCACTCGACGAAGCAGGCTTTCGCAAAAACCTGAAGCACTGGGCGCAAACGCTGAAACTCGGCGGCCTGTTCGTCAGCGGCAAGCAGGGCGAGTTTTTCTCGATGTCGGTGGCGGAGCGCAAACGCACATTTGAGCTGGCTGTTGAAGAGGCCGCAGGCCACTGCGGCATCGTGACGTCATGCTCGGACACCAACCTTGATGTGGTGCTGGATCTGGCACGGCACTCGCAAAATATCGGCTCCGACTACATCGTTGTGCACAGCCCGGTGCTGCACTTTCACCATGATGCAGAGAGCACGGTGTATGAGTACTACCGATACCTGAGCGAGCAGCTCGACATCGGCATCGCCCTCTGGAATCACCCGGACTGCGGTTATGTGATGAGCCCGGAGCTGTGCGCACGTATTGCCGAATTGCCCAACATCGTGGCCATCAAGTACAGCGTTGATCGCGAAATGTACAAAAAGCTCACCGAGCTGGCCGGCGACAAGATACTGGTCAGCACCGCATCCGAAGAAGAATGGCTGGACAACATCATTGAACTGAACTGGCGCCTCTATCTCTGCTCCACCCCGCCTTTCCTGCTGCAGACTGCCGCGGACCAGCGCATCAACGAATACACACGCCTGGCGTTTGAAGGCAAACACGCCCAAGCGCGTGCTGTACGCGACAGCCTTGAACCGGCACGCGCAGCCTTTCGTTCGGCACGCCCCAGCGGCACACCACAGGCCTATACCAAATACTGGATGGAACTGATGGGGCAGGTTGGCGGTCCGGTGCGGCGCCCGCTCCTCAACCTGACTGAGCCTGAGAAGACCGCAACGCGCGAAGCATTTGCAAAAAGCGGCATCAGGCTGGCCTGAGCGGCAAGACACCATGACAGCAATCCCCATCACCCTGCACGTCAACGGCAAGGTCTGCGAGGCCGGGGTGGAACCGTCCACCCTTCTCGTGAACTTTCTGCGCGAGGGCCTGGGCCTCACCGGCACACACGTCGGTTGCGACACGGCCCAGTGCGGCGCCTGCACCGTGCTTGTCGATGGCGAGGCGACGAAGTCATGCAATGTACTGGCCCTGCAGGTGAATGGTGCAGGGGTCACCACGATTGAAGGCCTGACGGTTGGCGACGGCGCACTGCACCCCATGCAGCAGGCTTTCGGCAAACACCACGGCCTGCAATGCGGCTACTGCACACCCGGCATGGTGATGCGCGGTGTGGCCATGGCAGCCGAAGGCGTGCCCGCCGAGCCCAAGGCGGTGCGCTGTGCGCTGTCAGGCAACCTGTGCCGCTGCACAGGCTATTTCGGCATCGTGACTGCGGTGTGTGAAGGCCTGCAGAAAATGCGCAGCGAGGTCCGTCCGTGAACCCTTTTGAATACCGCCGCCCCGTCAACGTCGCAGAAGCCATTGCCTGGCTGCGCGAAGACCCGGAAGCCAGGCTGCTGGCTGGCGGGCAAAGCCTGCTGGCGGCCATGAAGCTGCGTTTTGCTGCGCCCACCCTGCTGATTGATTTGCAGGGTCTGACTGAACTGACGGCGCTGGAAGAACGCGGCAGCGAGCTCTGGATAGGCGCCATGTGCAGTCACGCCAGGGTCGCCGCATCACCGCTGGTGCAGCGCGTGGCACCCATGCTGGCAAAACTGGCCGGCGGCATCGGCGACCAGCAGGTGCGCAACCGTGGAACCCTGGGGGGTTCAATTTCCAACGCAGACCCTGCCGCCTGCTGGCCCACAGGATTGATGGCGCTTGGCGCGACGGTGGTCACCGACAGGCGCGAGATCCCCGCGGACGACTTTTTTGGCGGGCTTTTCACCACCGCGCTGGAGCCGGATGAAATTGTCTGCGGCGTGCGCTTTCCCAAATCGGTACCGGCCTGTTACCTCAAGTTTGAGCAATCGGCCTCACGTTTTGCATTGACAGGCGTTGCCCTTGCCCGATTCGGGACGGATGTACGCGTCGCCATCACAGGCCTTGGCTCCGGCGTCTGCCGCTGGGGTGCTGCAGAACAGGCCCTGTCAAAAAACTTTTCACCT
The DNA here is from genome assembly GCA_040390295.1 of Pseudomonadota bacterium. Taxonomy (GTDB): domain Bacteria; phylum Pseudomonadota; class Gammaproteobacteria; order Burkholderiales; family Burkholderiaceae_C; genus Polaromonas. Next base: position 63,988 of record JAZJYR010000011.1, on the reverse strand, counting down.
GACGCCATCGAGGGCCAGCAGCCTGATGCCACGCTTGCCTCGGGTGACATCCACGCCTCTGCCGATTACCGCGTTCACCTTGCCGGCGTGCTCACGCGCCGTGCTGTTCAACAGATCATTCAGGCACCACACACGGCAACGACATCATGAATTACCAGGGTTCCCAAAGTCTTCCCCATCCCGTTGATCGCGTCTGGCAGGCGCTGCTGGACCCTGTCGTGTTGCAGCAGTGCATTGCCGGTTGCGAGAAGTTTGAACGCACCGGCGACGATGAATATAAAAGCACGGTGAAGATTTCAATTGGCCCGGTCTCTGCGCGTTTTGCGAGCACGGTCACGCTCGCCGATGTGGTCGCGCCCGTGTCCTGCACGCTCAAGTTCGCGGGGCAAGGCGGCGTGGCGGGTTTCGGCAAGGGTGAGGCGCATGTCCGCCTGAGCCTGGAAGAAGGTGGCACAAAACTCGACTGGGATGCAGACGCCAGCGTGGGCGGCAAGCTGGCGCAGATCGGCTCGCGCCTGATTGAAGCCACCGTGCGCAAAATGAGCGATGACTTTTTCATACGCTTTGCCAAGCAGTTGCAGGTGCAGAATCCGCCTGCAGGTGAAGCTGCAACGCCTGCTGAAACCGCAGCCACTCCCGCTGCAATTGCGCCCGGCTCCAACCTCACGCCCGGTATCAAGGCCATCGCAGTGACGTTCGTCATCGCGATGGCTGTGGCACTGGGCTGGTGGCTCGCCCGCTGAAGACAAAAGATGACAGAACGCATCGCACTCATGGGCTACGGCGCCATAGGCATGGCCGTTCATCGCCTGTTGCGTGAGCATGCAGGTGATCGGGTCGAGGTGGTTTCCATACTGGTGCGGGACCGTACGCGCGCCATGCTTGAAGCACCACATGAGGCCCCCCTGCTTGTTGACCGGTTTGGCGCACTTCTGGACAGCCGCCCCGACCTCGTCGTTGAATGTGCCGGGCACCAGGCTGTCGATGCGCATGGTGCGGCTGTGCTGCAAGCCGGTGTTGACCTTTTGGTCGTGTCCGTTGGTGCACTGGCCGACGCTGCGCGTGAACGGGCATTAACGGTTGCCGCACGTACAGCGCACAAAAAACTGATACTGCCATCCGGCGCCATCGGCGGCATCGACTGGCTGACGGCCGCGCGAAGTGCAGGGCTTCGGCGGGTGACCTACCGCTCACGCAAGCCACCACAAGCCTGGGTCGGCAGCGCCGCAGAGCTGCACATCCCTCGTGATGGTCTTGCCGTTGCCACCCCGTTTTTTCAGGGTTCGGCACGTGAAGCAGCGCTGCAATATCCGCGCAACGCCAATGTTGCTGCCACGGTGGCACTCGCCAGCCTCGGTTTTGACGCGACACGGGTCGAACTGATTGCCGACCCCCACGTGACGGCAAACATCCACGAAATTGAAGCTGAGGGCGAAGGCGGCCGCATGTCTCTGCGCCTTGAAGGGATCCCCGATGCGCGCAACCCGAGGAGTTCGGTGATGACAGCGCACAGCGTGGTGCGCGCCATCCTGAACCGCAGCGCCACCGTTCTGATGTAAATCCCGCGCGAAATTCCACAAGACCATGTGTTGCAGCCATCAAAATGCGAAAAAGGACATCAACATGTTGAAAACCAGGCCGCTTTTGCCCTGCCATTTATGGCGACGGAGCGCCAACCAGATCGGCAAGCTGCTGACAGGCAGCGTGTTTATTCTGGCCAGCACCATGGCAATTGCGCAATACCCTGACAGGCCCGTCAAACTCGTGGTGCCGGCCACGGCAGGCGACGGCTCGGATTTGCTGGCGCGGGCACTGGCCAAATCCATGGGCGAGGCGATGGGCCAGCCTTTTACCGTCGACAACAAACCCGGCGCCGGCGGCAGCATAGGCGCCAACATCGTGGCGAAGTCCCCGGCCAACGGCTACACACTGTTCCTGGCCAATGGCAGCTCTCACGGCGTGACGCCCGGCCTTTATCCAAAACTGCCGTATGACAGCGTGCAGGATTTTTCGCCTGTCGCACTCATTGCCACCGCCCCCAACCTGCTGGTCGTCAACGCCGCGACGGGCATCCAGAGCTATGCGGATTTTGTCCGGCTGGCACGCCAGCAACCCGGCAAGGTCACGATTGCGTCTGCGGGTAGCGGCAGCCTGTCGCACCTGTCGGGCGAGTTGCTGAAGTCATCGGCCGGTATTGACTTGCTGCACGTGCCCTACAAAGGCGCTGCACCGGCCGTGACCGACCTCATGGGTGGGCAGGTGCAGTCCATGATCATCAACATTCCCACCGTGCTGCCCTTCATACGCAGCGGCAAGCTCAGGGCGCTGGCAGTCACCAGTACAAGGCGTTCATCTGAACTGCCCGACGTACCAACACTGGCTGAAAGTGGCCTGACCGGCTATGAAACCGTGGCATGGTTCGGGCTGCTGGCCCCTGCCAGCACGCCGCCCCAGATCGTGCTGCAACTGCAGGCGCAGGTGCAAAAATCCCTGCAACAACCCGAGATCCGGGAGACGCTGAACCGCATGGGCGCCGATGCGTCCGGCATGGGCCCCAGCGGGTTTGCCGCCTTCATCAAAAGCGAAATTGCCAGGTACTCGGCGGTCATCAAGAGCGCCGGCGTCAAGGTCGACTAGAGAAAACAATAACCCGATTCTGGAGAAGCACCATGTTGAAACCCATCAATTTCCCCAAATGGATAGACGAGCACAAACATTTGCTCAAGCCCCCTGTCGGCAACCAGCAGATCTGGCGCGACACCGACCTGATCGTGACGGTGGTGGGCGGCCCCAACCAGCGGACGGACTTTCATGATGATCCGTATGAAGAGTATTTCCACCAGTTTCGGGGCAGCGCGCACCTGCTGGTCATGGACAGGGGCAAGTTTGAGCGCATCGACCTGCATGAGGGCGACATCTTTCTGTTGCCCCCCCATGTGCGCCATTCACCCCAGCGCCCCGATCCGGACAGCCTGTGCACTGTGATCGAACGTACCCGGCCAGCCGGGGCGATAGACGCCTTCGAGTGGTACTGCGCCAAATGCGGCGGCCTTGTGCACCGCAGCGAGCTGCAATTGCAAAGCATCGTGGAGGACCTGCCGCTTATTTACAAAAATTTCTACGAGTCGGCACCAAAGTTGCGTGAGTGCCCCACATGTGGGAATGTTCATCCCGGCCGTGACTGGCAGGCCTGGCACAGCATGCGGGCTGCTACCCACGATGAATGAACATTTATGAACATTTGTTGACAATATAAAGTTTATGCTTAAACTAATTAGGCCTGAATTGATGTTGGTCGGCATTTTTACCGCGGATTTTTGCAAGTCTTTTAACCCGAGGAAACCTGTATGAAACTCACTCTGAACAGCATGGTATTGGCCATCGGACTGGCGGCTTGCAGCCTGTCAGCCCAGGCACAACAGACGGTCAAGATCGGCTTTCTGGGCACGCTCTCAGGCCCGGCCGGCGCGCTTGGCCAGGACCAGTACGACGCCTTCATGCTGGGCATCGAGCACGCGGGCGGCAAGCTTGGCGGCGCAACAGTCCAAGTCATCAAGGAAGACGACCAGCTCAAGCCCGATCTCGGCGTTCAGCTGGCGCAGAAGCTGATTGAAAAAGACAAGGTCAGCATCATCACCGGCGTGACGTTTTCCAACGTCATGATGGCCGTGCACAAGCCCATCACCGACAACGTTCTGCTCGTGGGCTCCAACGCCGGCCCTACGCCGCTGACGGGCAAGGGCTGCAGCCCGATGTTTTTCTCGACCTCCTGGAACAACGATTCCCTGCATGAATCCATGGGCCAGTACGCCAACGATGCGGGCTACAAAAAGGTCTTCCTGCTAGCGCCAAATTACCAGGCCGGCAAGGATGCACTCTCGGGCTTCAAGCGCATGTACAAGGGCCAGGTGCTCGACGAGGTCTATACCCAGGTCAACCAGCCTGATTACTCCGCCGAGATCGCGCAACTGCAGGCAGCCAAGCCCGATGCGATTTACGTTTTCTACCCGGGCGGCATGGGCGTGAACTTCGTCAAGCAGTACCAGCAGGCTGGCCTGCTCGGCAAGCTGCCGGTTCTGTCGACCTCCACCGTTGACGGCACCACACTGCCGGCCCTCAAGGACATCGCACTCGGCGTTGTAACCGGCTCGCCTTACAGCGCCGACCTGAACAACCCGCAAAACAAGAAGTTTGTGGATGACTTCAAGAAGAAGTACAACCGCGTGCCTTCGCTGTATGCTGCCCAAAGCTATGACGCGGCCATGCTGATCAACGCAGCGCTGACCAGGACCGGTGGCAAGTCCGACAACAAGGACGCCCTGCGGGCTGCGCTGAAAACGGCTGATTTCAAGTCGGTGGCAGGCCCGTTCAAGTTCAACACCAACCAGTTTCCCATCCGCAATTTCTACCGGGTGGACGTCGCCAAAGACGCCTCCGGCCAGGCAGCCCTGGTGAACAAGGGCGTGGTGCTCAAGGACCATGCCGATGCGTACTACAAGGAATGCGCAATGAAGTAAACGGGTGATCCCGATTCAGGCCTGGTTGCTGTTGGCTGCCAGGCCTTTTCTTCAACTCGCAGCCGGGTCGCGCATGTCCTCCAGCTTCCATGTGCCGGTCTCCGACTTTTTAACGAGACGCCTCCCATGAGTTTTTCGCTTTTCTGCATCCAGATGCTCAACGGCCTGCAACTGGGTGTTTTGCTGTTCATGCTGTCGGCCGGCCTGACACTGGTGTTCGGCATCATGAACTTTGTGAACCTGGCGCACGGCAGCCTCTACATGATGGGCGCCTACTTTGCAGCGGCCGCCTATGCCCGCAGCGACTCCTTCATCATTGCAGCGCTGGTCGGCGTAGCCGGCAGTGCTGCGCTTGGTTTTGCCATGGAGCGTATCGTGGCGGCGCGACTCTACGCACGCGACCACCTGGACCAGGTGCTGGCCACCTTTGGCCTGATCCTGTTTTTCAACGAGCTGGCGCGCACGATCTGGGGCGCGTCGCCTTATTACATGAATGTGCCGCAGGCGCTCTCGGGCACGGTGGACCTGATGGGCGTGTCGTACTCGGTTTACCGCCTGGCCATCATCGTCACCGGGCTTCTGGTGGCACTTGGCTGCTATCTGCTCATCAACAAAACCCGCGTCGGCATGCTGATTCGCGCGGGTTCCAGCAACCCGACCATTGTTGCCGCGCTGGGCGTCAACATCAAATTGCTGAACGCCGCCATTTTTGCGCTGGGCGCCGCACTGGCCGGCGTGGCCGGACTGATGAGCGGCCCGATTCTGTCGGTCCAGCCCGGCATGGGCGAACCCATCCTGATCACCGCCATGATCGTCATCGTGATAGGCGGTATAGGCTCCGTGCGCGGTGCATTTTATTCGGCACTCATCGTTGGTGTGATCGACACCGCAGGACGTGCATTTTTGCCCATGCTGTTGCGTGAATTTCTTGACCGCAGCACCGCGCAAGCCGCCGGGCCTGCGCTGGCCTCCATGCTGATCTGCATCTTCATGGCTGCGGTGCTGGCCCTCAAACCGCAGGGGCTCTTCCCTGTCAAAAACCAATGATGGCCAACCGCATTTCCGTCTGGGTTGCAGCATTGATCGTGCTGTTGCTGCTGGCCGTCCCCATCTACGCAAACCTCGCTTCCGAGCCTTTTGCCCTGACCTTCTTCAGCCGCGTGCTGATCTTTGCGCTGGCCGCCATCAGCCTGAACCTGGTGTTGGGTTACGGCGGCATGGTGAGCTTCGGGCATGCGCTTTACCTGGGCCTGGGTGCCTACGCCGTCGGTCTGCTGGCACAAAATGGCATCACCAACGGCTGGGTACAGCTGGCGGCAACTGTGGTGGTTTGCGCCCTCGTCGGCGCCATCACGGGGGCCATCTCGCTGCGCACCTCCGGCATCGCGTTCATCATGATCACGCTGGCTTTCGCGCAGATGTTCTTCTACCTGTTTGTGAGCCTGAAACAGTACGGCGGTGATGACGGCCTGTCCATCTCCGCACGCAGCGACTTCGGGCTGTTCACGCTCGCCTCCCCCATCACGCTTTATTACGCGGCACTGATACTGGTGCTTGCTGTTCTTTTCTTCACGAAGCGCCTGATCGACGCGCGCTTCGGCATGGTGCTGCGCGGCTGCCGCATCAATGAGCGCCGCATGAAGGCCATGGGTTTCCCATCCCTGCGCTACAAGCTGTCGGCCTATGTGCTGTCCAGCGTGTTGTGCGGCATTGCCGGCCTGCTGTACGCCAACCTCACCGGTTTTGCCTCACCCGCCTACATGGCCTGGACCTTGTCGGGCGAGATCATCGTCATTGTGGTGCTGGGCGGCATGGGCACGGTGTTCGGCCCGCTCATCGGCTCGCTGGTGCTGCTTCTCAGTGAAGAAGTGCTCAAGGCGTTCACCGAGCACTGGATGATGATTCTGGGTCCGCTGATTGTTCTGGTGGTACTGACGGCACGACGCGGCGTGTACGGCTATTTGCTGGATTGGGATGCCTGGCGTGAACGCCGCAAGCTTGCTGCCGATGTGAAGCGCAGTACGGAGGTCCTCAAATGAACCCCATGCTGAAAATTGACACGCTGGTCAAGCGCTACGGCGGGCTGCTCGCGACCGACCATGTCAGCCTGGAGCTGGCGCCGGGTGAACTGCATGCCATCATTGGCCCCAACGGCGCCGGCAAGACCACGCTGATCGGCCAGCTGGGTGGTGAAGTTACGCCGGGCAGCGGCAGCATCGAGTTCAACGGCAGCGACATCACGGCTTTGCCACCCGCGCAACGCGCGCTTCGCGGCCTTGCCAGGTCTTACCAGATCACCTCGGTGTTCCCTGAATTCACCGTGCTTGAAAACGTCGTGCTCGCCATGCAGGCCCATTGCGGCCACAGTTTCGGTTTCTGGAAACCGGTGCTTCAGCAAAAAGAGCTGGTCGAACCGGCGCTGCACGCCATCGAACAGGCGGGCTTGTCACACCGCGCGAAGACGCATGTTTCAGAACTGGCCCACGGTGAGCGCCGCCAGCTTGAATTGGCCATGGTGCTGGTCGCAAAGCCCAAGCTGCTGTTGCTGGACGAACCCATGGCCGGCATGAGCCACCAGGAATCGGGCAAGGTCGTGCAGATGCTGCAGGGCCTCAAGGGCCGATACGCCATGCTCCTGGTCGAACACGACATGGATGCCGTGTTTGCGCTGGCCGACCGTATTTCGGTGCTGGTCTATGGCCGCATCATTGCGAGCGGCACGCCGCAGGAGATTCGTGCCAATGAAGACGTACGCACAGCCTATCTCGGCGATGAGGTGTTGCCAGCATGAACGACCTGCTCAAGATCAAGGACATCGAAGTCTGCTACGGCGATGCGCAGGCATTGTTCGGTGCGGCGCTCAGCGTCGCTGAAGGCGAATTCGTCACCCTGCTCGGCCGTAACGGCATGGGCAAGACGACCACCATACGCACAGCCACCGGCATCATGGCTGCACGCAGCGGGCAGATTGAATTTGCAGGCCAGGACATCTCGCGCTGGCCGTCTTACAAAATTGCACGCCTTGGCATAGGTCTGGTGCCCGAGCAGCGCCAGGTCTTTCCCAACCTCACCGTGTACGAAAACCTGGTCGCCACAGCGCACAACCGGCTGGACAGAAAAGACCCGTGGACGCTGGAGCGTGTGTACGGCCTCTTCCCGCGGCTGAAGGAGCGAGCCGGCAACCTCGGCATCAACCTCTCCGGTGGCGAGCAGCAGATGCTGGCCATTGGCCGCGCCCTGATGACCAACCCGCGTTTGCTGGTGCTCGACGAAGCGACCGAAGGCCTGGCACCCCTCGTGCGCGGTGAAATCTGGGATTGCCTGCAAGCCCTGAAGAACACCGGCCTGTCGGTGCTGGTGATTGATAAAAACATAGGTCCCCTGCTGCGTATCGCCGACACCCACTTTGTGCTTGAAAAAGGCCGCACGGTCTGGAGCGGCAGCTCGCAAAGCCTGCTGGGTGCGACCGACATCCTCAAGGACACGCTGGGTGTCTGAGAAGCTGATTGATCCGGGCCCTGAAGGCTGGCGCGGCATGGATGCCGCCGGGCTGGCCCGCCAGTACAACGCGCGTGGCACCGTGCCCGACGTTGCGTCCATCCTGAAAGACTACCAGGATGCATCGGCAACGATGTACCAGTTGCCGCATGTGCGCGATATCGCTTACGGCACGCATCCGGATGAGCGTCTTGACCTCTTCCCTGTGCCTGGCAAGCCCGATGCGCCGCTGTTTGTTTTTATTCACGGCGGTTACTGGCGTGCACTGGGAAAAGAAGATTCGGTCTTCATGGCAAAAACCTTCACGCAGCGCGGCATTGCGGTCGCCTCCATCAACTACCAGCTTTCGCCGGCTGCCAGCCTTGAAGAGATCGTGTCGCAGTGTCGCCGCGCCATCGCCTGGCTTTATAAAAACGCTGCCCGTGAAGGCGTGGACCCGACCCGCATGGTGCTGTCCGGCAGTTCCGCAGGCGCCCATCTGGCGGCCATGGTGATGGCACCGGGCTGGCAGGCCGAAGCGGGCATGCCGGACGGGCATCACAGTGTGATCCGGGGCGGGGTGTTGGTGAGTGGTCTGTTTGACCTGGCACCGGTGCAGCAGACGACGCCCAACGAATGGCTGCAACTTGACGCGCAGCGGGCCAAGGCGCTGAGCCCCATTCATCTGCTGCCGCCGTCGACTACGCGTTTGTGCATCGCCACTGCGGAGCTGGACACAGACGAGTTCAAACGCCAGTCAGTCGCCTATGCAGCAGCATGCAGCCAGTACGGCTGTGAGGTGCAATATCTTGAGGTGGCGGGACGTAATCATTTCGACATCATCCTCGACTGGATGAACCCGGAAGCCCTGCTGACGCGCCGTACCCTGCAGCTTTTTGCAACTGCCGGGATACTTTCCTGAAACCTGCCTAAGGTTTTGCGGCCTTTTTGCTGCGCACCGCTTTTTTCACCGTAGCTGCCAGCGTCACAGGTGCCGCCATTTCACTCTGGAAATGCGCCAGAAACGCCTCGCACGGCGCCGACAGCTTGCGCTGGCTATCTGTGATGGCCACGATGTTGCGTTGCATGACAGGCGCTATCAATGGCACAGCGACCACACTGACGGATCTTGACCGGGTCAGGGCATAGGACGGCAGGATTGAAATACCCAGGCCCGCTTCGACCAGCCCCACGGCAGTCATGACGTGGGCCACTTCGTAGGCGGGCCGTGCAACCTCCCCGACTTCCGCAAAGCCGCGCTCGACCAGCGTCCGCAGGCCACTGCCGTGACGCAACAACACGAGCGCCTCATCAACCAGCTCGGCCCACCGCACCTCACGCTGCAGCGCCAGCGGATGGCTGCCCAGGCAGGCGAGCATCAACTTGTCCTGGTAGAGCGGCGTGGCGGTGAGGTCCTGCATGTCCGTGCCTTCGGTGCGCACGCCAAAGTCAGCCTGGCCGCTGCGCACCGCCTGCGCGATTTCTTCAACCGGGAGATCCAGAAGCTCAACCTTGATATCAGGGTACCTGAGACGGAAACTCGCCAGCAGGGTCGGCAGCAAGGTGGCCGACAGCAAGGGCGAGGTTGCCACTGAAAACCGCCCGCTGCGACGCTGCGACAGCTGGCGTAAACCGTCGAAAGCCGTGTCGAGGTTGTCGAATACTTTCCTGATGGACGGGAGCAGCTCAAGCCCCGCATCGGTCAGCACAATGCGGCGTGTGGTGCGCTCAAACAGGCGTACCGCCAGTTCGCCCTCCAGTGTGCTGACCAGCATGGACAGCGCAGATGGTGTCAGATGCAGGCGCTGCGCCGCGCGCGTGATGCTTTCATCCTGCGCCACGGCCAGGAAGGCCCGCAATTGACGGATGGTGACGCTGGCTGGCCGCGCTGCAGGACGTGAATCGCTCATGCACAGGATTGTCGCGGATAGCGTCGCTTTGCAAAAGCCGTCCCCAACGCGGCATGTGCAATGCCAACCGGTAGAAAATGCAGGGATGACCACCACCAGCGCAGCGCCCGCCCTCAAGGAAATCTTCAATGCCGCCAGGCTCAGGCATATCGCGGCCGAAGTCGCCGGGGTTTATCCAGCATTCGATGAGAAAAAATTCCTGAAACTGGCGCAGGCAGACCTGGACAGCCTGAGCCTCATGCAGCGCCTCAGGCGCACATCCGAAAGCCTGCACGCCACCCTGCCAGCCGACTATCAAAAAGCCATAGCCATCCTGCGCAAGCTGGCACCGCGCATCAACAGTGGTTTTGTCACGCTGGTATTACCCGACTATGTGGGCCTCTACGGTCACGAAGACTTCGACACGTCGATGGACGCGCTGAAATTTTTCACGGCTTTTGGAAGCTCTGAATTTGCCATCCGTGAATTCCTGCGGCGTGATGCCCAACGCACGCTGGCCGTGATGAAGACCTGGGCGCGCGACGAAAATGAGCATGTCAGGCGCCTGGCCAGCGAAGGCAGCCGCCCCCGCCTGCCCTGGTCTTTCAGGCTGGATGCGCTGATGGCCGACCCGGAGATGGCCGCGCCCATTCTTGAAAAACTGAAAGCCGATGACAGCCTGTATGTGCGCAAGTCGGTCGCTAACCACCTCAATGACATCACCAGGCTCCACCCTGAATGGGTGCTACAGAAACTCGAAGGCTGGCCGCTGGACAAACCGCAGACAGCGTGGATTGCCAGGCACGCACTGCGCACGCTCATCAAGCAGGGCGACAGGCGCGCACTGGCCGTCATAGGCGCAGGCCAAAAAGCAGCTGTCAGGCTGCACGACTTTGTGGTCAGCCCGACAAAGCTTGTCCTGGGCGAGAGGCTGGATATCTCGTTCAGCCTTGAATCAACAGCCAGGAGCAGCCAGCGCCTGGTGGTTGACTACGCCGTCCACTATGTCAAGAAGTCGGGTGCCAGCTCGGCCAAGGTGTTCAAGCTCAAGGAGCTGACGCTGGCGCCAGGTGAAACCGTTGGCCTCCGCCGAAACCAGGTGGTCAAGGACTTCACCACGCGCGTGCACCATGCGGGCCATCATGCCGTCGATATCATGGTCAACGGGGATAAGGTGGCCAGCGGCGGGTTTGATTTGCAGCGCTGAGTTGCGGTCATTCCGACGCCAATCCGGGCCCTGTCCCCGTGCCTCAAACAAGGCAATGCGGGTTCATGGATTGCGGATCAGGTCCGCAATGACAGATTTGACTCAGGCCGCCAGCCGTGCGTTCTGCGGGAACATGTGTTTTTTGGCCTCATCGTCCATCTCCATCTTGAAGTTGAACTTCGCCTGCAGGCCTTCTGCACGCGCCGCTGCGGGCCGCGCATTGATCTCGTCAAACAGTCGTTTGAGGTTGGGCAGCTTGCCCAGCGCATCCGGGCCCAGCACGCGCGGCAGTGCACGTGCCCAGCCCCAGACGGCCATGTCAACCAGCGTGTAGGTATCGCCCAGCATGTATTTGTGTTTGGCCAGCTGGTCATCCAGCAGCTTGAAATGGCGTTCGGCTTCAAAGGTATAACGGTTGATGGCATACGCATTCTTCTCGGGCGCTGCATGCTGGAAGTGCACCGCCTGGCCCGAGTAGGGGCCAATGCCGCTGGCCACAAACATCAGCCACGACAGCATCTGTCCGCGCGCAGCCGGTGTGTGTTCAGGCAGGAACTGGCCGGACTTTTCGGCCAGGTAAAGCAGGATGGCATTGCTGTCGAACACGGTCACGTCGCCATCGGTGATAGCCGGCGTCTTGCCGTTGGGATTGATCTTCAGGAAAGCGGGTGAATGCTGTTCGCCCTTGCGGGTGTCTACAGCCACAAGCTCATACGGCAGCCCGGACTCTTCCAGAAATAGCGCCACCTTGAGCGGATTGGGTGATGGGTGGTAGTAAAAATTGATCATGAGCTTCTCTTTCGCTGGTCAGTCGATGGCACGCCCGCACACTGCAGGGACAATTTTGAATAATACCGGCAATAGCAGCTGGACGGGCACCTGCATTGCCCCGTCAAAATGGTTGGCCATACCCGGCTTGCGATTCATCTCACCGGCCTGTCGTGCTGATGGTCGAAGGCGTTGAATGTGAAAACAAGCCCGCTCCATGCGGGTTATTTCCATCGGGGCTATATTGCCTCCGGAGCCATTCACCCCTTCACCACTTCACCTCTTCAACCCCACAAGCCAAAAAACCATGACGAAACTTTCAGACTTCCCGATCACCCGGAAATGGCCGGCGCAACATCCTGACCGCATACAGCTGTATTCACTGCCAACGCCCAATGGCGTCAAAGTGTCCATCATGCTGGAGGAGACCGGCCTGCCCTACGAGGCGCACCTGGTGAGTTTTGAAAAGAACGACCAGACCTCGCCCGAATTTCTTTCACTGAACCCCAACAACAAGATACCGGCCATTCTTGACCCCGATGGCCCGAGCGGCAACCCGCTCGCGCTGTTCGAGTCCGGCGCCATCCTGATTTACCTGGCCGACAAGGCCGGCAAGTTCATCCCTGCAGATACCGCCGGCCGCTATGAAACCATCCAGTGGCTGATGTTCCAGATGGGCGGCATAGGCCCAATGTTTGGCCAGCTCGGTTTCTTCAACAAGTTTGCCGGCAAGGACTATGAAGACAAGCGCCCGCGTGACCGTTATGTTGCCGAGTCAACCCGCCTGCTCGGTGTGTTGAACCAGCGCCTGGCCAACCGCGCCTGGATTGTGGGTGACGACTACAGCATTGCCGACATCGCCACCTTCCCGTGGATACGCAACCTCGTTGGTTTTTATGAAGCAGGTGACCTGGTCGGCATCCAGAATTTCCCGAACGTCACACGCGCGCTTGAGGCTTTTGTGGCGCGTCCGGCAGTGACCAGGGGCTTGAACATTCCACCGCGCGGCTAGGCGGGGGCGACATCCCGGCCTTTGGCTGGGGATGCGGGGTGGGTTGATGCATAGTGTTCAAGAAACGCATAAAGCATCACCCCGCCTGCCAGCGGCACCATGTAATAGAGGGCGCGGTAGGCCAGGATGGCGCCCATCAGCCTGCCTTGCGGCACCGAGCCAGACAGCAAGGCCAGGTACACCGCCTCCAGCACACCAAGGCCGCCGGGCACCGGTATCACCACACCTGCAATCGATGCCGCCAGCAGCACGCACAGCGTGGTGCCATAGGGCACCTGGCCGCCCAGCAGCAAATACATCATGGCCCCCATCAGCGACCAGTTCAGTGCAGATATGCCAATCTGCAGCAATGCAATCTGCGGAGTCGGGAGGCGTAACGTTCTGCCGCGTATCGTCCACTGCCTGCCGCGCGCAATGGCACAAGCCAGCACATAAACCGCGGCGATGAGCACCAGCAATACACCCAGCCACCGCATGGTTGCAGGTGACATGTTGGCCTGCCCGGGTGGCGAAACAAGGCCTGCCGCAAAAAGGCTGCCGGCCAGCAGGCTGTAGCCCATCCAGTTGGTGGCCAGGCCCAGGCCGATGACCTGTGCGATCTGGAATTCCTTCACGCCTGCCTGGTAGTAGAGACGCGTACGCAAGGCGACGCCGCCCACCAGTGAGCCCAGGTTGAGGTTGAGTGCATAACTTGCGATGGCAATGGCCCAGGTCCGCCATACGGGTAAATGGTGCTGTGTATGGTGCCTGCCCACCAGGTCAAAGCAGCCGTACAGCGTGTGGCTGACCGTCGCAATGGCCAGCACGCCGAGCAGCAGCGATGGTGAATATTGCTTCAGCGCAGCCCAGGCCCCGGCCCAGTCCACCTTGTTCGCATGGGAGATCAAAAGGCCCAGAACCGCCATGCCCAGCAGCGGCAACACCCAGCGCCTGACCTTTGGCCACAGCGCTGCTGCAGCGAGGACGATGCTGCCGTCACCCATGGCGGTGGCGTTGATGGTCATGGCTCATGATCACCAAACCATAAGCGCGCCAACAGAGACCGGTGGCGATTTTTTGCGTAGGCCCTTTCCGACCCGGGAGGAAAGAGGCCCGGACTCATAAAGCCGGTGGCGGCGCCTGACCACCCGCACCGGTAAAGGGCGTGCCGGCAGCGCGTTGCAGCAGCAGCGACAGGTGCTCTGCGGCAGGGGTCAGAGGAAACTGGGAAGAGTGCATCTGCACAATATCCGGGGCGGCCAGCGTTTCGGTGACATACAGCTGCTGCACCATGCCGCCGAACAGCTCATTCGTGGCCCACACCTTGGGCAGAAGCACCAGGGCGTCGGTCGTCGCAATCAGCACCACCAGAACCAGCATGGATTCAGCCCGTGTGCGCACCGCCGGACTGGGCAAGCCGTGCGCTGAAAAAACTTCTTCAAACTCTTCTTCCACCCGGTCGCGAATCGCCGAGACCACCCACTCCGCGTCGACCAGCTCGGCCAGGCTGGTGGCAGCTGCAAGAGGGTGGCCCTTGCGCCCCATGATGACGCGCTCGTTGTCTGCAATGCGCAGCACGCTGTAGCCGCTGCCCAGCTCGCGCTCGGGCCGCGGGCCGACATAAAAGTCCAGTTCGCCATCACGCAGCTTGGGCTCTATGACCGGAAAATTGCCATCGACAAAGCGCACATTGATGGAAGGCCAGGCCCTGCGGAACTGCGGGTAGGCCATGGGCAGCATGCCCAGTACCGCTGCGCTGGAGATCGACACCGACACCGTGCCGCTGAGGTCGCCCTGAAACTGCCGCGCTTCCTCGCAGCCGCGCCGTATCGACTCGGTGGCGATTTGTGCACGCACCAGAAACTTTTCACCCGCGGGCGTCAGCACCACGCCGCGTGCATGGCGCTCGAACAGCGGTACGCCCAGTTCTTCTTCCAGCTCCTGCAGGCTGCGCGAGATGGCGGGTTGGGTCAGCCCCAGCGAGCTTGCTGCTGCACGCAGGCTGCGCGAATGTGCAATCGCAATGAAGTCACGCAGGTGGCGGCTTTTGGGCATGAAGGCCTTGTTGTGCTTGCCTGTGCCGGTATCGTCAGGGCTGGAACACGATGATGGTGTTGCGGTATTTGAACTTCCAGCCCGCCGGTGTCAGCACGTAGTCGTCCTCATACTCCGCACACAGCGGTATGCCGGCCTTCATGGGCAAAGGCGTGCCCGGGTCGGCCATGACATGCATCATCAATGTGCTGGACGTGCCCCGGGCCGTACCGGGGCCGGTCATGTCGACACGTATGTTGGTACAGATATGGCGCATGGTGCGGTTCTTCGGCATGGCTTCGAGGAAGCCGCGCAAGGCCTGCGGGCCGCGAAGCACTTCACCACGGCGTTCCAGCGCACCATCGGGCGCGAACAATGCAATGAAGTCGTCAAAATGCCCGCGATCCACCGCAAAGGCAAAGTCACTGGACAGTCGGGTGCACTCGCGCTCGCAGCGGATTTCTTCTTCCACGGTCATGGTCTGTCTCCGGTTCTGAAAAGATGGCTGCAAACCTGACGCTGCAACGCATGCCATCTTAAAAGAATCAGCCGGACAGAAGGCCCAACTCAACCCGGGGGTGCAAAGATGATGGAAATCCTGCGGTTTTTGATTTTCCAGCCTGCGCCGGTCAGCACATAGTCGTCTTCATACTCCGCAAACACCAGATGTGATGAAGGCAGCGGCAAGACGGCATCGGGTCCGGCTTTGGCACCGAACATGGTGACGCTGCTGGTGCCCTTGGCTGTGGCCGGGCCTGTCATGTCGATGCGGATATTGCCCATCAGGTGGCGTACGTAACGGTCAAGCGCACGGCCTTCGCAAAACTGCTTCAGGCCATCGACGCCCCTGAACACCTGGCCCGCCCTGTCGAGGGTGGGCTCGGGTGCAAACAGCACCATGAAGGGCTCGTACTGACGCCGGTCTATGGTGTAGATGAAATCCTGGCAAAGGCGGGTGCATTCACGCTCGCAACGAAGAAGCTCGTCCATGTAGGGTCCTTAACGCTTAACGAAGGTTCAGTGTATCGAGCCCGCGCGCCTCGCTGTCCGGCCGCATCTTGATGGCGGTCTCGTCCTCGCCCGAGTGAAAGCGCCTGGCCAGGTCGGCCGGCTCAAAGTCCACACCGATCGGGTTTTTGGCGAAGGCCGCGCTGTAGAAAAATTCGCCCGCCTTTTCAACCGTCTCATAGTTGTCGACCTGCAGCTCGACCTGGTTGCCATCGGGGTCGGCGTAATACATCGACGTTGTGGGGCCATGGTTCATGCAGGTCACCGGGCGAATGCCGGCCTTGTCCAGCCGCTCATAGGTGCCCACCAGATCTGCCAGCGAGGCATAGGTGAAGGCGACATGGTGCATGCCTGCCACACCGTCGGGCTGGCGCTTGAGGTCAGGGATGTTGAGCACGGCGATGCGGTGGTGCTCGTCGTCATACTGAAGAAAGGCCAGCGCGCCGTTGGAGAACGCTGTCTTTGCGCACAGCACCGTGGTGTACCAGTCGACCAGCGCATCAAACTGCGAGGTGCGGAACACCACATGGGCCAGGCGTGCCGGCGACACGGCGGCCCGGGGTGCCACAGCGGCGGTTTGCGGGCGGGATTCAAGTACCTGATTCATGGAATGTCTCCTTCTGTGGGGTGTTGTTGAAAACGGCCGCGGGCCCCTGCCCTGTGGCCATCATGAGCACATCGAAATCTTCTGCCGAAGGCCACACATCGCCCGTCCATGCAATGTGCTGGTCGGGGCGAATCAGCGTCAGGCGGCGGTTGTAAAGACCTGGCAGGGCCGGGTTGTCCAGTTGCAGTATCTTCAGCGGTATTGCCAGGCGCCTTGCATCTGCGCCTGCAGCATCCAGGGATGATGACGCCGCAGTGGGCAATGCCAGCAAGGTGAAACCCTGGCCGAAGTTGTCGAACAGCGAGCTGCCGTCATGCAGCCAGGCATGCGGCGCGCGTCCGCCTGGCGCCGGGCTGGGCACATAGTTCAAAAAGTCGCGTGTCGCGGCCAGCACGCCCAACGCGGGCTGCACCACGGGTGAGTTGGTATAGCGGTCACCCAGGATGGTGCCCAGTGTGTAGAACTCCGACAGCTTTTCGGCATTGATGCGACGGCCCACACGTTGCCGTGCCTCGGCGCCGGCCGGCGTGTCGTCCTCCAGCCCCGCCTCAAACAGCGCGTTGCTGAATTTGGAGTGATTCGTGGCGGCCTCCTGCAATACATGCATGTGCACAGGGCGGCGCTCCAGCTCGTAGCTCTGCAGCAGGATCTCACCACCCCAGCCCTGCAGCACGGCAGCCAGCTTCCAGCCCAGGTCTACCGCGTCGCTCACGCCCATGTTCATTCCAAAGCCGCCATAGGGTGGGTGCAGGTGGCAGGCATCGCCAGCCAGAAAGGCCCGGCGGTCACGGTAACGGTCAGCCACCACACGGTGCGCCACCCATTCGTCAATGCTGAGCACTTCAAACGGCAAGTCAATGCCGGTCGCCCGGCGAATCAGGTCTGCAGCCGTGTCTTTCGTCACCTGCACGTCGGGCGCCAGACCCGTGGGCATGAAGAACCAGCGGTCCCCGGAATCCATGGGGCCGATGATGCTGGGCACATCGTCGTTGATCTGCCAGTACATGATGGCCTTGCCGTGCGGGTGTGCATCGGCCAGGCCGGGCGCATGAAAGACGATGTTGTAGTTTCTGGAGAGCCCGAAGGTGCCCTCCATGCGCGCGCCTATCGCGCTGCGCACCAGGCTGCGGCCGCCATCGCAGCCGGCGATGAACTGCGCCCTCACCTCGCGTTCAACGCCGGTTTCCACATCGCGCACACGGGCCAGCACGCCATCGTCGTCCTGCGTGAAACCGGTCAGCTCGCAGTTGACCTGCACCTCGACGCTGGCCAGCGTTTCAAGGTGCTCGCGCATCACACGTTCAACCGTGTACTGCGGCACCCACTGGGCATGCTCGGCATACAGCGGGTTGCGGCCAGGTGCGCAATACAGCGCATTGTCAAAGCGGGTCAGCAGGTGGCCGGACATGCGCGTGGTGAAGGCGATGTTCGATGGGTAGTCAACACCAAAAGGGGCCGCATCACGCAGCGCGCCGGCAATGCCCCAGCGCCTGAAGTGCTCGCGCGTGCGCACGTTGGTCGTCTTGGCGCGCGGCGCCACGCCGATGCGCGGGTTTTTTTCAATCACCAGGCAGTCAATGCCGCGCTGGCCCAGCTCGATGGCCATGCCCTGCCCGGCCGGCCCTGCGCCCACGATCAATACCTGTGTTTTATCTCGCATGCTGTGTGCCGGTTAGCGGTGTCTGGAATCGGAGACTTGAGTTCAGTCAACTCAATCAATCGATGCGCCCGTGCGCTTGACCATGTCAGCGTAGAACACCGTCTCGGTGTTGATCAGCGTCGTCAGGGACGCCGGCGTCTGGATGTCCGGCACAAAACCGAAGCCCGAGAACTTCTCGATCACTTCCGGCTGCTTCAGCACATCGGCCATGCTTCGGTTCAGGCTGGCGACAACTGCCGTGGGCGTACCTTTGGGCGCCATGATGGCGACCCAGCTGCGAACCTGCACATCCTTGGGGCCACCGGCCTCCTGAAAGGTCGGCACCTCCGGCATGACGACAGAACGGGCGCTGTCCGCCACCGCAATCAGCCGCAGCTTGCCCGCCTTGAGCAGCGGGCCGGTGCTGGCCAGCGAACCCATGGCCCAGTCCACCTCACCGGTCGACACCGCCAGGTAGAGCTGCGAGATCTCCTTGTAGGGCACGTGCAGCATCTTTGTACCGGTCACGGCTTCGACCTGCGCAGCGCCCAGGTGCAGGGGGCCGCCCACGGAGTTGGAGCCGTAGGTGATCTTTCCCGGGTTGGCCGTTGCGGCGGCGATCAGGTCCCTGACCGTGCGTATCGGGCTGTTGGCGCCCACGGCGATAAAAAACGAGGTGCGGTACAGGCCGCCCACCGGCACAAAGTCGGTCTTGGGGTTGTAGGGCATGTTTTTGAACAGCGCAGGGCTGATGGCCAGATGGCCCACATCCGCAACCAGCAGGTCGTAACCCGTAGGCGCAGCCTGCTTGACCGCACCCGCCGCCAGGAAGCCGTTGGCCCCAGGACGGGCATCAATAATCACAGGCTGCTTCCATGCTGCGCCCAGGCGCTCGCCCACGATGCGGGCGATGACGTCGGGTCCGCTTCCGGCGGGGAAAGGGGAAATAAACCGCACCGGCTGGGCCGGAAAGGCCTGGGCCATCGCAGCGGGGGCCGCCAGGCCCGTCCATACCGCCGTACACACAGCGACGCAGGCCAGAAATTTTTGCTTCATGCTTGTCTCCAGAATTTTTATGTCAATGCAGGCGCTGATGCTAGGCACCGACCGGCGGGTGCGACAGACCTCAAATTAGCCCAAGCAATGCCTTTTAGGCATCAATAAACACCGCAGAGGTCACTTTGGATCAAAAAAGGTATGGGTAAACCCTGATTCGGCTTTTTTGGGTCCTGTTTTGCTCAAAAAAGCCTGCAAAAGGCCATTTTCAGGCATCAAATCGGCCTACAGACCAATAGATACAGGCGTTAGCAGCTATAAATTACATAGCATCCAGAAACGGCAAAGCCCGCCGTCCGTGTCGCGGAAGCGGGCTTTGCAAGGGCAGCCTCGATTGCAGGCCGCTACAGCACTGGCCGGATTAATCCGCCTTGGCCCCAGACGATTTGATGATGGCCGCCCAGCGCGGGATCTCCAGTTGCAGGCGCTGCGTCACGCGCTCCGGCGTGCCACCCTCGGCCTCCGCGCCCACCACCTGCAGGCGTGCCTTGACCGCCGTCGTTTGCAGCGCCTTGTTCAATGCTGCATTGAGCTTTTGCACAATTTCAGGCGGCGTGCCGCGCGGCGCCATCAGCGATATCCATGAGCTCACGTCAAAGTCCTTGTAGCCCAGCTCTTTCAGCGTCGGCGTGTCGGGCAGCAGCGCCGAGCGCTTCGGCGTCGTGACGGCCAGCGCACGCAGCTTGCCACTGTTGACCAGCGGAGACGCGGTCGGCACGATGTCCATCATCACATCCAGCCGGCCAGCCATCAGCTCGTTCAGGGCCGGCGCACTGCCCTTGTACGGGATGTGCAGCCACTTGATGCCGCTCTTTTCCTGGAAGTACTCACCCATCAGGTGGTTGATGCTGCCGCCGCCGGCCGAGCCCATGTTGAGCTGCTGTTTCGAGGCCTTGGACAGCGCCACCAGGTCGCTGACTTTGGTGGCCTTGACGTTGGGGTTGACCACCAGCACGCCCGGTGTGCTGGCGTACCAGATCACCGGGTCAAAGCGCGTTAGCGGGTCGAAGTTCCTGTCCTTGTAGAGCGACGGACTCATCGACAGCGGGCCCGCGCCGCCGACGGCCAGCGTGTAGCCGTCAGGCGCCGCATTGGCCACCTGCTCCAGCGCCAGCAGGCCGCCCGCGCCGGGGCGGTTCTCGACCACAAAGGCCTGGTTCAGCGAATCGGTCAGCGCCACGGCCATCTGGCGGCCAATCAGGTCCACCGCGCCGCCAGCCGCAAACGGCACGATCAGGCGAACGGGTTTGGCGGGGTAGGCTGCTGCGGTTTGCGCGCCGGCGGTCTGGGTGGCGAGGGTGAGGCACAGGGCGCCGGCAAACGCTGCGCGCCGGGCGAAGGTGCCCATGTTTAGTTTTTTCATGTCTGTCTCCAGGTCTTTATGACGACGGTTCAGGCGTTCGCGGCCAGCTCGCAGCTGGTTCACACGTAGCGCCTTCGGGCCGGATGGCCTCAAAAAACAAATCAACTTTGTTCTTTTCAAAAGAATAACATTTCTTTTAAAGAAACACTATACTTCGTCAACTTTTTTCTGGAAGCATGCGGCGCATGCACAATCAGCGGCCCTGCCCCCTGAAACTGCCGACCACCTATGCCACGTCCATCCGCCAAAGCCAAAACCGCCCCGAACACACCGGCCCAGGTGCCTTCAGGCCCGGTCATCCTGGAGTCGGTGGGCATCGTGTTCGACATCCTCGACAAGCTCAGCCAGGCCGGCCGGCCCATGGGCGTGACAGAACTTGCGCAAGTGATGCGTCAGCCCAAACCGCGTGTCTACCGGCATCTGGCGTCGATGCGGCAGGTCGGTGTGGTCGAGCAGGAAACCCTGAGCGAGAAATACCGCCTGGGCGCAAAACTCGTCGGTTATGGCGCCGCCGCCAACAACCAGTTCGACCTGCGCGCGCTGGCCGACCCCTACCTCAACCGCCTGCGTGACACCACCGGCGAAAGCGCCGTGCTGTCGTTGGCCGACCAGGCCTCGGCGCTGGTGATTGCCTCCGCTGAATCGGGCAACCCGGTCTGCATCTCGGTCAAGCCAGGCAACCGTGTGCCCATGCACAGCTCGGCGCAGGGCCGCATCGTGCTGACCTGGTGTGATGCCGACACGCAAAAAAAGCTGCTGAAGAAAAAACTCGAACGCTTTACCGACAAGTCTGCGGTTGACCCGCAGCAGGTGCTTGAGCGCCTGGCCCGCATCCGCGAGCGCCTGTATGAAGACGCCAATGGCGAAATGATTGAAGGCGTCAATGTGCTGGCAGCGCCCATCTTTTCTGCGGGTGACGAACTGGTCGGCGTGATCGGCATCATCGGCGCCGCACGCGATGTGCCATCCCCGCCGCTGCCCAAACTGCTCAAGGCCGTGCAGGATACCGCGGCCGACATCAGCAGCCGGCTGGGCAGCGAACTCTACGAACGGCTGCGCAAATAAAAAACAACTTATAAGAGGACGACAAAAAAAATGGCAAACCTGCAGACACGCATAGGCAGCATCACCCTCAAGAACCCGGTCATCTGCGGCTCGGGTGAACACACCATGACGGCGGAAGGCATACGCGCGGCGATTGCCAGTGACGTCGGCGCGGTGGTGGCCAAGTCCACCAACGAATCGGCCGCCGCCAAAGCGCAGCTCGACAAGACCGACTACCGCCTGCTCGACGAGAACTGGCAAACCCTCCCCTGGGACTTCAAGGTGCCGCGCGAAGCCACCGTGTTTTGCCGCTCCGGTCTGGTGCAGCAGGACTTCGAGCCGTGGATGGCGCAGTTGCTCCAACTCGACCAGGAAGCCGCCGCTGTGGGCAGCTACGTCATCCCCAGCCTGATCTTGAGCGGGCTCGACCAGTGCGTGGCCTATGCCCAGCAGATAGAAAAAATGGGCTTTCGCATCCTCGAAGTCAACATCGGCGCACCGCACGGCGACGAAGCCGCCAAGGGTGCCATCATCCTGGAGCGCGACGCCAGCCGCATCGCCACCATCGTCAGCCGCCTGCGCGCCGCTGTGAAGATGCCGCTGTGGATCAAGCTCACCGGCCAGAGCGAAGACCCCGCCGCGCTGGCCGTCGCCTCACAAACCAGCGGCGCCGACGCCACCATATTGATGGGCCGCTTCATGGGTTTTATGCCTGACCTTGAGACACAGGCCCCCCTGCTCAACACGTCGGCAGCCATTGGCGGCGGCTGGGCCCTGCCGCTGACCGCCCGCTGCATTGCGCTGGCGCGCAAACGTGTGGGCAAAAGCTATCCCCTGCTGGCCACCAACGGCGCACGCAGCGGGCTGGACGTCGCACGTTTTCTGCTGGCCGGCGCAGCAGCGACCGAGATGGCCTCACTGGTGTTGATGCGCGGCTACGGCGCGCTGACAGAAGCGATTGCCGAACTCGATGCCTACCTTGAGGGCTGCGGCAAGTCAGCGGCGGACATCGTGGGCGCTGCTGCAGACAAATTGCAAACCTATGGCGAGCAGGCTGACCGGCCCGATGTGTGGCGCAAGTTTGTGCCACCGGTGAATGCATAGGTCTCCCCGTACTGATCGCGGTTGTCACGGCACTTTTAAAAGTTAAAAGTGCCTGCAGCCCAGTCGTCGCGGACAAACCATGCGTCTGAATTAACCGCCATCCAGGTGCGCAGCGCATCTGGTCGCGGCCACCTTGCCTGAAAACAGGGTGCGTTTGCGACTGCTCGCCAGTCGCTGAAATCCTCCCAAGGCAAAAAAACAAGTCGTCGATACCCCGGGATATAGTGCAGCCACTCAACGACAAAACAGCTTGAGGGGTTTTACGGAGTTTTTGTAAATGTGAAACTATTTACAAAAATATCGGCAAACTCAATACACATGCCGCTTCCGGGAGGATTTTGATGACCAGCTTATGTTGCAGCTGCCAGTTTATGCCGCAGGTTTTGCGGCATACATTGAGTTAGGGTGCGCTAGGAGCATTGCGATGATCGCAGCGATTTTGTTCAACTCGGATGATCCAAGATTTGGGGGCTACTACGGCCCGCCCATTCGTGATCTCATATTTGGCTCCGGCACACTACAGCGTGCCAACCGTCATATGAAGATCAAGTACGGTGATGTTTTGATCTACTCGCACGCTCGCAATCGAAAAGAGTACGAGCGCCTTGCCGAGGCTACTTATTTCGGTATGCCTTGGTCACTTGTAGATGCTGAAAGAATCCGCAGCTCCTACATGAACGAGACGCTCTGGGCCTGGGTAGTACAGAACATCACAAAGCCAGTCGCGGAGGAGTTACACCGTCGCCTTAGTGGAGATAGTGCGTACATCGGAATACACGCGGTTGACTTCGCGCTGCCACCGCACCTTATGCTTTATCGAAACTCCATGCCAGAGTACTGTCGGGTGTTCGGCGACCGGGCGACTCTCTTCTACTCCATGGGGAACGAAGATGATAAAGATGAACAAGAGCCCCAAGAACTTCTAAGGCTCGGCTTTCGTGACGTTGAATGGGAGGATCGTGGTGCACACGGCTCTATTTTCGACCCATATGATGACCTAGAGCATTTTGGGCAAGTTCGCGAGATTCAGACCATCCTCGCACGTGGTACTGAAGAGGGGGACTACGCGGCAGAAGAACTTGTGATGATGCTACAAGACCTGCATCCGCGACTGTTCTACTCTCTCGGAGCTGCAGTTCGTGCAATAAGCCGAGTGCGCAACGAAGAAGACGTTGCGCAAGTCGGGTTGTCATGCCGACGGTACATCGAGCAGTTGGCTGATGTTCTGTATCCCGCACGTCCCGACCGCCCGAACGGCCGAGATGTGTCGCAAACCAAGTTCCGCAATCGTATTTGGGCCTACGTTAGTGACGCGGTTCCTGCTAAAGAGGCATCGCGCGATCAACGAATCGGCGTTCTAGGGAAAGAAGCTGACAGACTGATCGATGAAGTCAACTTCATGCTGCACGGATCGGCGAGCAAAGAGAAGGCGCTGAACACTCTCTGGGATCTTGCGCGCCTATCTTCGTCACTGTTGACGATTGATATTAGGGCTGTCCGAAAGCCATATGAGGCGTTCAATGAGAGTATCGAAGACATGCTTGGCGGAGATGACTCTGATGACGTCTGAATCAAACGAGTGTCCGAGCCGTCATCTACTGACGGGGTGGCTTACCCTAACAGGTGGTTCGACTCGGACACGCAGGGGCATTGTGCCGCAAGCGATGCACGGGCGCATACGTTTCGGGGCGCAGTACCGCTACATGCCGGTCAACTCCGACGTTGAGCATTAACAGCCACATGACAACGAAGAGGAAGCGCACTCAGGCAACTAGCCGTGACGGAGTCAATTTCGTGCGTCGGCTGGTAGAGCGTCAGAACTCGACCTTTCAAGAGATCGACCTTCACAATGATCTTGGAAATGATGCGTACATTGAATTCGTGGTCGAGGAAAGCGCCACGGGTTGCTGCATAGTCCTACAAATAAAATCCGGCGTGTCATATCGGAGGGGGGCAGATCGGTACGCTTTTTCCGCCGATCGCGATCACTTTGAGTATTGGACAGCTCACACATTGCCGGTGCTCGCAGTGATCTTCGACCCCGAAAATGAGAAGGCCGTTTGGGTTGACATCACCGACCATTTACGCGCAAACCCGTCTGTAGTGACCGAAGGTCCGTACACGGTTTATGCGGAACGGGAATTTTCCGAGCAGAGCTTCGCCGAGTTTCGGAATCACTGTCTGCGGTATCGAGATGAGTACGGCCGGGAGTCAAACTTAGGCCAAGCCCTCCAAAGCTTCGCGATCCGGGATGATGTCGAGCGTTGCTTCGACGGATTGAGTGCGCTGTTCGCCTATCACCGCCATCAACTCGCCACTTGGTATTACTTGATTTCCTGCATCTCGAACTATCTAGGGCACCCAGTCCTTCGGCCCTTGGTCGCCCGCCTCTGTCATATCCCGGGGCATGGCGATATTTTCTGGAGCAATCGGAATACGATCAATGAGAGCGTCCGTCGTGAGGCTCGACTGATGATGAGGGAGCGCTTTGATCGCAGAGACGCTCTGACACTACTCTCGGTCATAGACGATGCAGGAATAGATCGGGGCACCATCGGTCAGTGTGTGCACGCGCTAGTCGACACGATGGCAGATGCCTCAGGTGTGATGGAGTCAATCGCAGTGGATACGAATCAGGATGATCGTGTCCGACATAGCGCGATACTATTTGCTGCTAGTTCCGCACAGGAACGCTCAGCGTCCGACGCTATGGCGCTTGTTGACCGCATTAGACCATCGGTGAACGACTCTGAACTTACCGCTGTCCTTGATTGGCTCGAAGGCGACTTCCGACAATATGGCTATGTCTCCTTCTACTAAGTCGTCCAAAAACTCGTCGTGGTCGCCTTTGTCACTTCCGACCCTTCCTCGTTCAGCCGCATCCTCGGGGTGCGCGACACTCCATTTATGGGGGCGCCGTTCGCTTTCCTTGCCGTCGCACTTGTATTCCCTTTCACGGCGTTGTGGGTTTAGCGTGGAACACGGACGTGAGCCTTACCATGCCAATCGACACAGACCCGCAGCAGCGGGAGGCGGCTTCGCCGCGAATGTTGGTCCGGTCATCTCACGTTAGGCGTCGCAAAAAATGACTCCACTCTTCGTCGCAATACTCTCTCTGTGCAGTGCGTTAGTCGTTGCCGTTCTATCGCACTTGCTTTCCACTCAAAGAAAGCAGCGCGATGAACTGGCGGAACTGCGACTGAAGGCCTATACAGACTTCATTAATGCTGCGAGCCGTCTGGTTTCCGCACGACGCCTCGGGAAGACTGACGACGCGCTTGACGACCTCGCTCTTCTTAATGATGCAAAAACCAGAATCTGTATATGTGCAGAGCCGCAGATAGTCCACGCCTTGGCAAAGTTTTGGGAGGAAGGTGGCACGCTTGAGAAAGAAAATGAGATCCTCGCGTTCACTCGATTCTGCATGCAGGTACGGGCAAGTCTTGCTGGAAAGCCGAACGATCTTGGCAGCTTCGACATGTCCAACACTCTCTTCCGATTGCAGCCGTCAAGATATTCATTCAAGTCAAGCCCTCGTCCCTCGCCCACTCTCGATCAACTCGCTCATGAAGCCCGCAATCTCGAAGGCGACGCATAACTCAAACGTTAGACCGCTTGAAACCTGAAGTCACCAAGCGACGCACTTTTGCTGCTTGTAGTTATTGCAGTAACGCTACTGCTTTCGCTCATGCGGCATGTTCCGTATGTCTATACGCTTATCGGTTTCTCGGCATGGGCGCTTTTAGGTCATCTTGTCACCGCCGACGACGATGCTCCTGGTGGGTGGAGCAATCCGGACGGCTCGCATCCGTTCCCATGGGTTGAACTGCTCATCAAGGCTGTTGTTCTCGGCGCGTTGTCTGTAACCGCTGCCCTCTCACCGGCAATTCGGGGCCTTGGTGGGCTATCGTGATGAACATGCGGCCTTAACTCCAGCGTTAGGCCTCAGACAATCGTTTCCTGGTAAGCCGCTTCAATCCGCGCAGCCGCATCGCGCAGTATCGGCAAATAGCGGCGCGTCGCCTCGTCAAAAGCGATGGCTGAATCTATCCAGATGATGTTGATACAGCCGAGCACATGCACCCCATTCATG
Source organism: Pseudomonadota bacterium (assembly GCA_040390295.1). Lineage (GTDB taxonomy): Bacteria > Pseudomonadota > Gammaproteobacteria > Burkholderiales > Burkholderiaceae_C > Polaromonas. The sequence continues at coordinate 37,191 of JAZJYR010000011.1, read as the reverse complement.
ATGGGCACGGCAATGCTGGAGGTCTTGGCCATGAACTCTCGCTGGCGTGTGCCGTAGCCGCGCCGCCGCGTTGCCGCCAGGGCGCGCCGCACCGCTTCGGGGTCTTTCATCTTGTCCTGGTCGGGGCCGGGTGCCGAGCTGATGCGTTCGAGAATCGCCCTGCGCTCTGCCGCGGGTGAAAAAGCCAGGTAAGTCCAGCCTATGGCCGTGCTCAACATCGGCAGGTGCCGCCCGACCCACGAACGTTCGATGGACAGCGGGCTGCGGTAATGGGTGGTCGAGCGGATCACCATGCCGTCGTCTTCATAGGTCGCCACGTCGGTGGGCCAAACCACTTCATTGACCAGTTCACCCAGCACCACATCAGCGATTTGCGTGATCCAGTCGTCGTCCTTGTAGCCGCCCGACAGGCTCTTGACCTTCAGTGTCAGGCGGTAGGCATCGCGCAGGCCGGAGCGCTGCAAGAAGCCTTCAGTGCGCAGCGTCTCCAGCAGGCGGTGCACCGTTGGCCGGGGCAGGCCCGTGTGCGCGGCCACCTCAACCGTCGTCGCATGCTGCAGCGCATTCACCGCACGCAGCACGGCCAGGCCGCGCTCCAGCCCGCGGACGGAGTGATAGGTGGATGTCGTCATATCGGGAAAACCATGAGTTAAATGTTCAGCTGCTGGACATTGAGCTTAAATCAATTGCGCGTGCCGGTCACAGGCCATATTCTCCAAAATCAGTGCCCCAGACGGCACGACTAAAAAGGAGACAAGACATGACACGTCCGCCCGATGCACAGCTCACGCACATCGGCCTGTATGTTCGCGACCTCGATGCGATGGTGGCGTTCTACGGCAAGCTGCTCGGCATGGTGGTGACCGACACCGGCGACTTCAACGGCAAGCGCATCACCTTCATGAGCCGCAATGCCAATGAGCACCACCAGCTGGTCATGGTCAGCGGCCGGCCCGAAGACGAATACTCACCCGTCAGCCAGATGTCGTTTCGCGTCAAGACGCTTGAAGACCTGCAGCACTTTCACCGCGAAGTCGTCTCGCTGGGCCTGCGTGACCTCAAGCCATCCAACCACGGCAATGCGTGGAGCATTTATTTTCTGGACCCGGAAGGCAACCGCGTCGAGATCTATGCCGGCTCGCCCTGGTACGTGAAACAGCCTTACCAGGGGCCTGTGGATCTCAACGCCCCGGCAGACGAGATACGTGCCAGCACCGAAGCCATGGTCAGCAAGGAGCCCAGCTTCCTGCCGCACGACACCTGGCAGCAGGGACTAAGCAAACGCCTGACTGCCTGAACACCTTTGAAAACGGAGACGAACAATGAGCACAGTGATGAACGCAGAAGCCGCAGCGCCCGCAGCTTCTGCAAGCGCAAGCCCTGAAACCCCGTTCCGCAGCGTCTGGTCAGAACTGCGAGAAACATCTTTCCGCCAGGGCTGGATAGACGCCGGCGGCATACGCACACGCTACATCCAGGCCGGCCCTGAAAACGCCCCGCCGCTGCTGATGATTCACGGCACCGGCGGCAGCTGGGAATGTTTTTGCGCCAACATCGCCGCGTTTTCAAAAGACTACAACTGCTACGCCTTCGACACCGTGGGCACGGGTTTCAGTGACAAGCCCGATGTGGACTATGAAATCCCGCTGTATGTCAAGCACACCAGCAATTTCATGAAGGCCGTGGGCATCAAAAAGGCATCCATCATTGGCGTCTCGCTGGGTGCGTGGATTGCCGTGCGTTTTGCGCTCACGCACCCTGAAAAAGTACAGAGCCTGGTTTTGGTGTCTGCTGCCGGGCTGATCACCGATGCCAAGACATCATCCGACATCAAGGGCGCACGCTTCAACGCCGTAGACAACCCGAGCTGGGACAACATCAGTGCCGTCTTCAAGGGCCTGATCCTGGAAGAGCAGAACCGCATTCCCGATTTTGTCGGCGTGCGGCAGGCGGTCTACAAGCAGCCGGGCATGCGCCGCGCGATGGAGCACATTCTTTGTCTGCAGGAGCCGGGCATACGCGCACGCAACATGATCCCGGAAAGCGACTGGCGCAAACTGCAGGCACCGACGCTGCTGATAGGTGCGGTGGACCACAAGGATATTTTTCTGGAGACAGCGCAGCGTGTGGCCAAACTGATCCCAAAAGCAGAGTACGTCGAGATTCACCGCAGCTCGCACTGGTCGCAGTTCGAGGCACCCGAAGAGTTCAATCGCGCAGGGCTTCATTTTTTGAAGCGCACTGTCACTAACTGACATAACAACTGACAGCGCAAGGCACGACAAGCCTCATCACCCGAAAACACAAAGGAGACAAGACAATGAACATCCAGAAATCCAGACGGCTATCCAGACGACATCTCGCAGCACTGGCCATCACGGCCTTCGCAGCCCTGTCAGGCATCACGCTGCCCGCCAGCGCACAGGACTACCCGAGCAAACCGGTGAAGTTCATCGTCGGCTTCACGCCCGGTGGCAGTGCCGACATCATCAGCCGCTTCATGGCGCAAAAACTGGGTGAGCGCCTGGGCCAGGCTTTTGTGGTCGAGCAGCGCCTGGGCGCAGGCGGCATCATTGCGCAATCTGCCGTGGCCAAGGCACCACCAGATGGCTACACCATGGTGCTGCTGACAGGCGGCCACCCCACATCGGCAGCGATGAAGAAGTCTCTGCCCTACCACCCCGTCAATGACTTCGGCATGGTCTCGACCATCATCGAATACCCGATGGCGATAGGCGTCAAGCCCGACTCACCGATCAAGTCTTTCCCCGACCTGATAGCGCGCGCCAAGGCCGAGCAGGGCAAGCTCAGCATGTCGTCCGCAGGCGTGGGCACCCTGCATCACCTCATGGGCGAGTGGATCAAGATCGAATCCGGCGCCGAGATGATTCACGTGCCGTTCAATGGCGCAGCACCTGCCTACACCGAACTGCTGGGTGGCCGGCTCGACGTGATGATTGAGACCATGACCTTCATGAGCACCAACTTCAAGAATGGCCAGATACGCCCGCTGGCGGTGTCATCGTCCAAACGCCTGAAAGACTTCCCCAATGTGCCGACCATTTCGGAAACCCTGCCCGGCGTTGAAACCACGTCATGGCTGGGCCTGGTCGTCGCACCCGGCACGCCCGCGCCCATCATCGAGCGCCTGAACCGCGAGATGCGCGCCATCCTGGCCGAGCCTGCAACGGCAGAGAGGTTTGCGCAGCTCGGCGGTGTGCCAGCCCCCTCCAGCCCCGAAGAAATGCGCACCCGCATCCAGCGTGAGGTGGATCGCTGGAACCGCGTGGTCGCCCTGCGCAAGATCGAGCGCCAGGACTGAGACGCATCAAAAAAACACAACAACAGGAGACAACATGAAACGCATTTTTGATACCTCACGCCGTGACTTTCTCGGCCGTGCCGGTCAGCTGGGCGCAGTGACCTCGCTCGGCTTTGTGGCGCAGGCGGGCCTGCTGTCCAGCGCCATGGCTGCCGACAAGCCCCTGCGGCCCGACGTGCGCAGCGTGAGTGGCCCGTTGCCCAGGCGCGGTGAGTACCTGATACGCGGGGCCTACGTGCTGACCATGGACAAGGCAGGCGACCTGCCGGATGCCGACGTTCACGTCAAAAACGGCGACATCGTTGCCGTCGGCAAGGGCCTGATCGCTCCCAGCGCAGAGACCATTGATGCACGCGGCATGCTGGTCATGCCCGGCATGGTCGAGACGCACTGGCACATGTGGAACACCCTGCTGCGCAGCATGTCGGGTGACATCGCAGCCAAGGGTTACTTCCCGCTGTCTGAAGCACTGGGCAAGGTTTTCACCCCCGGCGACATGTACATGGGTGCCATGCTGTCTTCGGCCGAGGCTATCAACTCCGGCATCACCACGGTGCATGACTGGTGCCACAACACCAACTCGCCCGCCCACGTCGACCAGGACATCCTGGCGCTGCAGAACTCGGGCATTCGTGCGCGCTTCAGCTACGGCTACCCGCAAGGCCTGGCGCGCGACAAATCGGTCGACCTGCAGGATCTGGCACGCGTCAAGCAGCAATGGTTTACCGGTAACGACGGCCTGCTGACCATGGGTTACGCCGCGCGCGGCACACGCTACCCCGGCGCCTACCCCAGCGAATGGGAGGCCGTGCGCAAGATGGGCCTGCCGATTTCCGTGCATGCCAACATCACCAAAAAGTTTGGCAATGAAACCGAGATTGAAACCTTCTACAAGGACGGCTTTCTTGGCCCCGACGTGCAGGTCATTCACGCGCTGACCGCGCCACCCGCCGCCATCGAGGCCATGGCCAAGACCGGCACCTCGGTCAGCCTGAGCCCGTATACCGAAATGCGCATCGGCTTTGGCTTTCCGCAAACCGGTGCCTTCCTGGCTGGTGGTGTGCTGGTCACGTTGTCTGTCGATACGGCCGCGCTTTCAGGCAATGCCGACATGTTTGGTGTGATGAAGGCCACGCTGAACGTCGAGAACGGCCGCGCCGAAAGCGAGTTCAAGCTGACAGCACGCAAGGTGCTCGAGATGGCGACCATCGACGGCGCCAAGGGCATGGGCATTGCCGACAAGGTGGGCTCCATCGTTGCCGGCAAACGCGCCGACATCATCATGGTGCGTACCGGCGACATCAACATCGGCCCCATGACCGATGCCGCCCACCTGCTGGTCGAAGCGGCCCAGCCGTCCAACGTCGACATGGTCATGGTCGATGGCCGCATCCTCAAACGCAAGGGCAAGCTGACCGCGATTCGCCCCGACCAGGTGGTGCGCGAGGCAGCCATTGCGCTGGCCGGTGTGCGCAAGCGCGCCAACTGGTAATAGCGCAGGGACCGCGTTGCCCAAAACCCTGCTTCCGGACACCCGGAAGCGGGGTTTTTGCCATTTCAGGGCTGGTGTTATAACCAAGGCCCCTCTTGCAGGGCTCAAAGGGCGCCGGGCGCCCCAACATTAAAAGTATCAAGGAACTCTGAACATGGGCGCGCAGTGGAAAGCAAAAGGCAAGGAACTTGCCGCAAATGCCAAGGGCAAGGTCTTTGGCAAGCTGGCCAAGGAAATCATGGTCGCCGCACGCAGCGGCGCCGACCCCGCATCGAATGCCAAGCTGCGGCTGGTGGTCGAGCAGGCCCGCAAGGTGTCCATGCCCAAGGACACGCTGGAGCGCGCCATCAAGAAAGGCGCAGGCCTGACCGGCGAGGCGGTGAATTTCGAGCACGTGATTTACGAAGGCTTTGCGCCGCACCGCGTGCCGGTGATGGTTGAATGCCTGACCGACAACCTCAACCGCACGGCGCCCGAGATGCGCGTGCTCTTCCGCAAGGGCCAGCTGGGCACGTCCGGCTCGGTGTCATGGGACTTTGACCACGTCGGCATGATTGAAGCCGAGCCGCTTGAAAAAGGCGCAGACCCCGAACTCGCCGCCATTGAAGCCGGCGCGCAGGACTTTGAAGCCGGTGAAGATGGCGCGACGATGTTCCTCACCGATGCAACCGACCTTGACCTCGTCAGCCGCGCGCTGCCAGCGCAAGGTTTTACCGTGCTGTCGGCCAAGCTGGGCTACAAGGCCAAAAACCCGATTGACCCATCGACCCTGAGCGCTGCCGAACTTGAAGAAGTCGAAGCCTTTCTGGCTGCGATCGACGCCAACGACGACGTGCAGAACATCTTTGCGGGGCTGGGCGGCTGAGGCCTGCGTTCGGGACTTGTGATTGCGGACCTGATCCGCAATCCATGTCCCCGATCATGTATTCCCGTCATCACTGACGCACACGAAGTCATGGATCCCGGATCGAGTCCGGGATGACAAACTTCAAACGCAGGCAGCCCCGCGGCTCACTTCCTGCTTTCAATCCGGCACCCCTCTGAATCTTCCGCATGAATACGCACGGCTCCGAACCTTCCCCCGCCTCCAGACTTCTGCCCCTCGCCGCCATCGTGCTCTTCGGCTTTCTGGCCGTTGGCCTGCCGCTGGCTGCACTGCCTTTGTACCTGCACGGCGTACTGGGTTTTGAAACCGTCACTGTCGGCTGGGTCGTTGGCATACAGTCGCTCGCCACTGTGCTGACACGGCAGTTCGCCGGCAATTACTGCGACCGTCATGGCTCCAAGGCTTCTGCACTGGTGGGTCTGCCGCTCGCAGCGGTGGCTGGACTGATTTATCTGGCGTCCACCTTCATGCCCGCGGGCAACGCAGCCCTGGGCGTGTTGGTCGCCGGCCGCCTGCTGATGGGCCTGGCCGAAAGCCTCTTCCTCACCGGCACCATGACCTGGGGCATAGGCCGCATCGGCCCCACACGCACCGGCATGGTCATGGCCTGGCAGGGCATCGCCATGTTTGCCGCCTTTGGCATCGGCTCACCTGCGGGCATCGCGGTCATGCAGCAGTGGGGCTTCACCGGTGTATCAATCGCCACCATCGCCCTGCCCCTGGTCGGCCTGGGCATTGCGCTGGCTTTGCCGCCCGTGCCAAAGCCCGGCGGTGGCCGCGCACGTGAGTCGATGTTGAGTGTGATCGGCCTGGTCTGGCGCCCGGGCCTGGCCATGGCGCTGGGCACGATTCCGTTTTCTGTCATCACCACCTTCACGGTGCTGTACTACGGCGACAAGGGCTGGGCCGGCGCGGGGCTGTCCGTTGCCAGCTTTACCGCAGGCTACATCGCCGTGCGGCTTTTTCTGGCCAACCTGCCCGACAGGCTGGGCGGCCGCAAGGTCGGCATTATTTCAGTGTTCGTTCAAATTGCAGGGCTGCTGGTGCTGGCATGGGCGCCGTCATCTGCCGTGGCACTGGTGGGCTGCACGCTCACGGGCATAGGCCTGTCCCTCGTCTTCCCGGCAATGGGCGTGGAAGCCATGCGCCACGTCCCGCCGGAGCGGCGCGGCCTGGCCATCGGCTGCTTCGTCGCCTTCATCGACCTGAGCACCGCGATTGCCGGCCCCATCATGGGCGCCGTGATTGGCCTGGCCGGCTACTCCGCTGTGTATGTCTGCTCGGCTGCGCTGTGCGTGGCGGCGCTGGTTTTGATGGCCTGGGGCCTGGGCGTGCGGCGGGTGGCAGCTGCCTGAAGATTTTGCTGTATACAGCAAAAAATTAACGTACACGTTAAATTTTCATGAAAAAGTTAATATGCAAGTTAACTTTTCGGGTTGTTGGCGCGCCCATCACTGAAAAAAAGGTCAAAAATGCCTGAAAACGCCGTTTTTTAGCAATCAAATCGGCCTTCAGACCAATAGATACGGGCGTGAGCAGCTATAAATTTTGTAGCATCATCGTGCATACATCGCACACCTCGGATACTTCGGATATCGCACCGGTCAGCCAGCCGTTTTTTTGTATGCCTTTCGCCCTTTGGCCTCAGCAGAGGCCAGTTCCCTGGCGGTCAGCATGTAGGCGGGGTTGTCTGCCAGCCGGCTTACGGCCAGGTCGATGAAAGCCCGGACGCGCGCGGGTTGCGCGGGCCGGCTGCCGTAGTAGACAAAAACGCTGGACAGATCGGCCATGTAGTCGGTGAGCAGCGGCACCAGACGCCCTGCCCGGATATGTCCGGATACGGCAATTCCCGTCAGCAGGCCCAGCGTGTGGCCGGCCAGCACGGCTTCGGTTTCCATGGCTTCATCGTTCACGCACAGGGCCGGCACCACGTGTTGCTCGACAACATCCCCTTCTACCTTCACGCGCCAGGCCCCGACCTTGCCGGTGCCCGGGCTCCTGAAGGCGCTGCACCTGTGCGCCGTGAGTTCCTGCAGGTTCTCCGGTGCGCCGTGACGGCGCAGATAGGCCGGCGATGCACAGATGATTAACTGCAAGGGAAAAAGCCGCCGGGCAATCACGCCTTCTGCGGCGGAGCGCCCGATGCGGAAGCCCACGTCGACACGGTCTTCCACCCAGTTGCCGATGCGGTCGTCCAGCTCCACGTCCGGCTGCACATCCGGGTAAAGGCGGCAGAACTCGTACAGCAGCGGCTGGAAGACTTTTCCGCACTGGCAGCAACGGGCAATTTCTCGCGCGCTGCGGATGAACGCCACATGACGCAGCCGGCTTTCGGCAGGCGCATACGCGCACTCGAGGAATGGATAGGTGCCGAGCTTTTTGACAGGCGTTCACAGCCCGTTCGCCTGACAGAAACAGGCCTGTGGTTTCAGGGCGTGGCCCAGGATCTTTTGTCACAGGTGGCGCGCCTTCCCGGCGAAGCCAGGGCCATCAGCGAAGCCACCTCGAACTCCCTGCGCTTTGCGGCCACCCACGCGCTGTCGTTCACCTTCATGCCGGGCTGGCTTCGAAGTTTTGAAGCGCACACCATGGCCGGCACCATCCAGCTCGAATCAGACGTGCTGCTGCGCTGCGAGGAACTGATCGAGCAGAGCAAGGTGCAGTTTGTGGTGTGCCACGCCCACGCCGCTGCGGGCGGAAGGCTGGAGGCCGAGGGCTACCCCTTCATCCAGATCGGCGCCGACGTCCTGGTGCCCGTGTCTGCAGCCGGCAGCGACGGCAAACCCCTGATCAGCATGGGAGGCGAAAAAAAACCCGTGCCGCTGCTCGGCTACAGCGTAGAGTCCGGCCTGGGCCGCATCCTGCGGGAAGCACATCTTGAAGGCCTGCAGAACACCCCCACACAGACCGTGTTCACCGCCCACCTCGCGTCAGTGCTGAGAACCATGGTGCTGCAGGAGCGCGGCATCGCCTGGTTGCCGCAAAGCCTGATCCAGGAAGACCTGGCCAGCAAACGCATCGCCCACGCAGGTCCGCCGGGGCTGAGCGTTGCGCTTGAGATCCGGCTTTACAGGTCGCGCAATGCGATGGGCAAGGCGGCGGAGGCGTTGTGGGAGGCTGTGGTGGGGTCCGAGGCTGGTGGGTAACGTGCGCGGAGAATTGAATTATCGCTTCACCATTTGCTACGGACTATCGAGAATATGTAGTTATCAATAGTTGGCCGCACAAACAGTATTTCCGCTATGGGCCAGAAGCGGCAATTCACTAAGGTCCGGTTTGGGGTGGCCCGATACCTGACAGTGCGTCAAGTTGGCCTCACAAGAAAATGGCTCATCCTTGTTTAAAAATCGAATTTTTTTGAGCAGTGGCGCGGCAGACTATTTCGGTTGAAATCCCTAACCTTTCATCTGTTGCCAATCCGAGCAACGCGTTTTTGAAAGGTCTCGAATGTCCAAGTCTTCTTCCAAGTCCACTCCCATGACCAGCCAAGCTGCCGCGCGCATCCAATCGGCTACAGCCAAGGCCAACGGGGGGCAAGTGAATGCAGGCACTTTTGCTGCCCACGCTCAAAGTGCCGCTGCGACCAACCAAGGCGCAGCAAAGGGTTCCAAGTAAATGAAAAGGGATCGGCCTCAGAATTGGCGCTGATCCCAACCTTTACTATGCGATACAGCAAAGATAAAGAAATTTCTGCCATTGTGCGGAACCTAATGAGCAAAGGATGGCGGTACATGACAGGCACAAAGCACGGAAAGATCATTGCACCAAACGGCAGGAAGCTACCCGTACCAGGAACTCCTAGCGACTATCGAGCCAGCCCGAACTTCAAGCGAGATGTCCGCCGCATTGCATTGATCGTCAAGCCATGAGCAAAGTTTTACCTCCATACCCAAGATTTGGCGAGTGCATTGCGGTGCTGGCAGGTGCGCTGGACATCAAGAAAACTGGTAGCGATGTCGGGCGTATGTCGCGCGAGGGTGACTTTGACTGGGCGAAATTGGATGGTGTCATTCAAGACCTATTGATCGACGGCTCCACGTGGGTGATCGGCGAGGCCGCGCACCGGATCATTGCGCCGTGGCTGTCTGACGTCAGGGACGGTTACACCAGTCTGCTGTTAGATGTTCCGCTGGATGCTGTGAGCAGAAGCGATGCGCTCCCAATACTGGTCGAAGAGTTTTTTGTGCCTTTTGCAGCAAACCTGCTACAACGAGCCAATCGCGCCATGCCAGGTCCCGATCTTCGACTGCTGCTTGATGAAGGCCGTGCCCCGGTTGCCGTGACCATCAGATGGCTTGACGGAGTTGTGAATGCCCCCCTCGAAAAGGTTTTGTACCCAAAAAGTACAGATCCAGATCGCGTTGATCAGGAGAAAACGAGAAGGTGGCGCACTGGTGTCGACGTTCCGTCGTCACAGGGCGTCAAGCTACTTCATCAACGACTGCAGACAGTGCAAGCGGATGCTAAAGGGGCTTCCGGTGCCGCTTTATGGCTGACCCTGGCTTCAGCTATAACGCGACTCGAACGAACTTGGGGCAAATCTTTCAGGGCACTCGTATTTCATCATCTGGGGTCGCTGGATGTGAATACGAAGCCAGCCCAGTCAAGTTTGCTTGCATTGGTTCAGCGCATTGGAAACACTTGGCCTGAACTGACCGAGCCAGGAAGAAAGCTCTGGCACGACCTGATGCGCACGTCCTCAAAGCAACCTAGCGCTCAAGATCGAACGTGGTACGAAATCATCGCCCTACAAGCCCAGGCTATGACCAGTGATCCAGAAGGCCGGACAGCCTATCACTATGAATGGATGAAGGGCCGCTGGCACGTCCTTTCCGGACAATACCAAGAGGCACTTCCGTACTATGAGCGAGCCTTTGATTTGTCCTGCTATCGGGCAGGACATCAAGTCAGAGACCTGATTTCAGAAGCGTCTTGCGTCGCGGCATTTTTGGGAAAAAGGCCATTGCTGAAGCAGCTCAAGCAAGTGGGGATCACACTCGGTCTTTTTCGCAAGCCTGATGCGTCGGGAGCTCTTGAAGACTGGGAGTCTGACCAGTTTGCGCATCAGTTGCTGCTACGCTTTCCTGCGCAAGGACGATTTGTTGAGTGTGAGGTGGATCTGTCTGAACGGCCAACGCCAGGATTGATGGCCATCTCTAAGGAGGCCATCGCCAACATCAAGCTTGACCTCAAGACGCTGGGCCGTGTTCGAGCAGTGCAGTTCGGGAGCGGCGAAGTGCGGCGCTGGCCGCAACTCAGGCTATTCGCATCATTCGGGATGGTGCCTCAGGTGACGGCCTTGCTGGAAGCCGGCGCTCCGGTTGACGATCTCGATAGTTCAGGCGGCTCTGCATTGCTGTGCGCGCTGCAATATGCAGAGGCAACTGGTGTGCGTGATGTCCTCGACCTACTTCTAGCCCGGCCTCACGAACCGGCCACTCTCAATACAGCAACACAAAAAAAGAGCCTAACACCCTTGATGTGTGCGATTGACCTTGGCTTGCCGGATGTGGTTCGTGCCTTACTGGATCAAAAGGTGGATGTCGAAAAACGGGCATTGACCGACAAGCAGTCTCCCTTGTACTACTTGGTTAGCCAACTGTTTCACACGCTCAATTCGCACCTCATGGTTAAGGCGTTGGCCGCGAAGTTGCTTCAAGAGCCTGACCTAATGCAGCAAGACGCCTTGCGGCGCTTTGGTGTTGGGTTTGCAGGCACCTTTGGCAATGAAACATCGGCTTTGCGTTCCCATCCTGATTTAGCTATGGCTGCGGTAAGACACGTAGCGGGTACCCATGTCGCACGACATACATTCACCAAGTTGATGGAGATTGCCGAACTGCTGCTGGATGCTGGAGCAGACCCTAACGCGGTGCATCAATACCCTGTTCTAGGCCGTACACCGCTCATGCTGGCCGCCGAAAGTGACTTACCGGAGTTGTTCGACCTGATGATTCGGCATGGTGGCAACCCGCTTCAACCAGACGCCGATGGGCAAGACTGTAGGCAGATAGCCATGGCCTTTGGTTCACGAAGGGTCTGGAATTACCTTCAGCAAACGACTCATTGAGGTTGCCAAGTTGAGACACTGGTCTGAGCGAGCATCGTTGAACGACAGCCATAGGGCTGCTCAGTTGACTAGGGTCTATTTCAGCTTTGTCGTCGATATCGGCCCTGGTCGGCTGTTACGGCAAGTCAGGGCCAGATGCGGAAATTCGCGAATGCCTGCTTAGTGGCTGAGAATTTGCTGAAGTCGAGTTGGCCGGATTGGGCAATCCATAATTCTGCTGCAGGCTGGTTGCGGCCACCCTGGACTGCAAATCCAATGCCTCTTGTCGGCCGAGAACCCGATACTCAGCGTTAGCCCGGACGCCGACGCCCGCCCGGCCTGCCGGATTCGCCGATGCGTGGCACCGCCAAGCGATCCAACGATTGACGTGCAGGTGGGCCGAATCACCGAGCGCGAAACTGCGTGGAACCGTTCCGTCGACATAGGTCCCTCCTACGTGTCGAGCATGTCCCACTCATCGCCAAGCATCCAGCGGATCGCCGAAAGTTTGCCGTTGATCATGCCCCACTCGAAGTCAGACCACGGGCCGAGGTTCTCGATGCCGTACTGCTTCTCGCACTGACGCTGCGCGCGCAGTGACATTTCCCAAACGCTGTCGATCACCATCCCTGAGTGTCGTCCGGGGCCCTCGACCGCATTGTCCCAATCCGCTCTGGTCACTATCTTGAGCTTGCCGTCCTCCATGCGCTCGCGCATGACCATCTTGCGGTTGTACCAAACCTGATGGAACAGAAGGTCCTCAGCTTTGAGTAACTCGTGCAGGCCGCGCGGCTCTTCCTCCCACGACTGCTCCCACACCAGTTCGCTGACCGTCGACGGTTCAACGCGCCGAAGCAACTCAGCGAGGTTAATGAAGTACAGTGACTTCACACGGCTGAACGCGTTGGCGATGTCTGCGTGCGGGAACCGAACGTTTTGCGCGCCGAAGTCCGACTTGTTGTGCGTCACGAACGCGAGCCGCTCACCCGGTGGTGCGGCCTTCACGAGGTCGACATACATCTCGTACAGGATCGCGTCTGCCATCCCGTTCTTGTTCTCGTGCTGACAAGGCGCTTTACGGTGCAAAGCCCGTTCCGCCGCCCTCATCTTGGCAGCGTCTGAAGGTTGCAAGTGCTTCGCTTCGGTAAGAAGCTTCTCAAGTCTATCCAGCACGCCTTCGACTTGCCCGCCGACGATGGGTACCTTGTGGTTCGCATCGTCGAGCTGCTTGAGCAGGGAGTTCTTGCGGCGTGTGTCACCGGGCAAACGGGTCAGCGCTTCGCGAACTTGCTGAAAATGCCCCTTTAGGCTTCTAGCCGCGGTCTGAGCGACTCGACTACGGTTCCGCTTGAACTCGTTGAAAACGAGCTCTGGCACTACGAGTCGCAGCATGTTCCTGCGTACCATATTTTCCAACACGAGCACAAGCGGACGCAGCTTCCGATCCTGCGCAAGGTCGAGCCACACGCATGTGTCAAGAAGGACATTGAACATCAGCCCGCCCCATCCTCAAATACCTTTTCACTCATCTTAGCAACGACTAGCTTCACATCCTTTGCCTTCACGCGGAGATCGGTAAACACCGTGTACTCGTCGTTCATCTTTAGGCGATCAGCACCGCCTTCGAACGTTCCCTGGCCCGACATCGTTGTCTCGATGGTCTCGTCCAGGGTGCTTGGTGGGCGCTTGCCGATGATCGTCACGGTCATGCCGAAGTACGTGGCTACGTAGTCGAGTACGCCGTTCGGCGTCTTATTCGTGCCCATCCGCTCAGCGGCGGTTGCCCACAACGTCTTATTCTTGCGGCCACCTTCGTACGCGATTCTTGCCGCGTCGCGCAAAGACAGCTTGCCGCCAAGACGCAGCGCCAACCATGCGTGCCACTTTGACGTAAGGCCGCCGGGGACGTTAGCCGTCTCGATTACGCTATATAAGAGCAGGCCTGCGCTAATTACGAAGCACGTATTCGCAGCCCACTGCGCCTGAAACCCGCTAATCTGCAGCCCTGATCCGATGAGGAAAAGGAGTGCGGTCCACATGTTCTGGTTCGTCAGGGTCACTCCCGCCTCCTAATCACAAAAATAGTAGTCCCGCTGCGCAGCGCTTCTATGCAGTTTATCTCCGCACGAGCTAGATACTGGGATAAGTGAACGGAACGGGATGGCACCCTTTACGCAAACACAACGTCAGCATTACGAATGCTGATCGATCAGTCGACGATAGCGCCCCCTTGTCCCATATCGCTGCTTTCAATTTCCTGGCGATCAGTGAGGCCGTTATCTAAGAACGGCGGCTTTAAGGCATTGAACCCGAACAACTGGAATTCCGCTTTGTCGTCGACAGCAGTCGCAGCAGCTGACTATCGATAAGTACTTATTACCGACATCCAACGAACCAGAAACACCACGCTACTTCACAAACCTGTTCCTGAGCACCCCAATCCCCTGCACTTCCAGCTCGACCACATCGCCGGGCTTCAGAAAACGCATCATCTCCAGCCCGCAGCCTGAGCCCACGGTGCCCGAGCCGAAAAACTCGCCGGAGAAAATCGTTTCAGACCGCGAAGCATGCGCGATGCAGTCCTCAAACTTCCAGCGCATGGTGGCACTGTTGCCGCCGCCCCAACGCTCGCCGTTGACGCGTACTTCCATCTCCAGGCTGTAGGGGTCTGTCATCTCGTCTGCCGTGACCAGGCAGGGGCCGAGGATGTTGCCGGTATCAAAATCCTTGCCTTTGCCGGGGCCGAGCTGGCCTGGCATGTCGATGACCTGCTCATCGCGGGCCGACACGTCATTGAAGATGGTGTAGCCGAAGATGTGTTCGCGGGCTTTCTCCTTGCTGATGTCCTTGCCAGGCTTGCCGATGAAGACGCCGAACTCCAGCTCGAAATCAAGCCGGTTGGAGTACGCGGGCCACATGACATCGGTGCCGGTGCCGATCACATTCAGGCGGTTCGGGTGGTAAAAAATCGGCCGCTGGTACCAGACCTCGGGAATGGTCAATATGCCTTTTTCTTCCATCTCGCGCATGGCCGCAAGCGGGTCAGGTGCTGACGAGGCGCGCACCTCGCGCGACTTTTTGAAGGCTTCGACCAGGTGCTCTTCAAAACACAAAAAATCGCGCATCTGCGGCGGCGCGGGGATGGGCGACAGCAACTGCACATCGGCCAGCTTGTGCGTGACGCCCGCTGGTTTTGCATCAATCACCTGCTGCGCGAGCTGGACGGAATGATCGCTGTTTTCAGCCATGGCGAGCACGCTGGCCAGCATGGGCGAGGCTTTGCCGTGCACGGCAAGGTGCGCGGCCTGCAGGTCCATGACGGTGGCGCCGTTGTCGATCAATGCGCCTGCTTTGGACGTTGAATCTTTGCTCTGGAAGGTCACGAGTTTCACGGTTTGGTCTTTCCTGTCTTTGGTTTTTTGGAAGGGGCGGCCGGCTTTTTGGCTGCTGTCTCACCGCCCAGAAATGCACTGGAGAAAAAGTCAACGATCTCGTTGATGACGGCCTGCTCGTCGCCGATGTCACACACCTTGCCCGACAGGCGTTTCACCCGGTCAGGGTTGGAAAGAATCAGCAGCAAGGCGCCTATGAAGAAGTGGTAGGCCCAGGCCACTTTTTTGGCGCTCATCTTTGGCAAGGCCTTCTGCATGGCGCTCATGAACTCCAGTGCGATCGGGTCGAGCAGGTCAGAGACGATGCCGCGCTTGCCTTCAGCCGGGTCGCCGACCTCGCGCGCAATCAGCCGGCTGTAGGCCAGCCCGCCAGGCTGACGGCGCATCTCTACCCAGGGGCGGGCCAGTGCATCGAGCACATCGCGGATGGGTGGCGACTTCTGGTCGAGCACCACGGCGAGTGCTTCCCGGCGCAGGCTGGAGACCGGCACGATGCGCCGCTCGAACACCATGCGGTAGAGCTTGTCCTTGGAGCCGAAGTGGTAGTTGACCAGTGCCAGCGTGACCTCGGCACTGACAGCGATATCGCGCATCGACACGCCATCAAGGCCGTGTTCTGAAAAAAGGGTTTCTGCCGCATCAAGGATGAGCACGCGCGTGCGCTCGCCATTTTTATTGGCGGAAGGCGTGTCAGCTTGTGTGACAGCCGTTTTGGTTTTAGTCAGGGTTTTCATCAATTATTGAACGTTCGTTTAATTCTATGATTCAATCCGTTTATTGAACAGTCGTTCAACTATAGGGTTTACCCAAGCCCGCATTCAGAAACCAGCAAAGGAGACACCCATGGTGTGGAAAGTTCGAAGAGTGGTTACCGGCCACGATGCAAGCGGCAAGTCAATATTTACCATGGACGGCCACGCAACGTGCGTGAAAGAGATGGAATCCATGCCCGGCCTGGCACTGACCGACCTCTGGGAGACAGACACGGCGCCTGCCAGCAACGCAGGCAACCACGACACCGCAGACCGGCCGGTGAAGCTGGAGCCACCCCGGGGCGGCAGCATTTTGCGCATCGTTGAGTTTCCGCCAGACAAGGTGTGGCGCAACAACGCCGACGCGGCGGCAGCCTTCACATCCATAGGCGCAGGCCACGCCAAGGACCACAGCAACAGTGACCCGATGATGCATACCACCCTGACGGTGGACTACATCATCGTGCTCAAGGGCGAGATCCACGCCCTCATGGATGTGGGCGAAAAACTGCTGAAGGCGGGCGACATCCTGATCCAGCGCGGCACCCGCCACTCATGGAGCGTTCGGGGTGATGAGCCCTGCATCGTTGCGGCGATTCTGGTCAGCGCGTTGCCGGTACCCGGCAGCGCAGCCCAGGCGCATTGACCAGATAACGCCCCAAACACACAACACCCCAAACACAGAGACAAGAACCACACCATGAAACGCAGAAACATCCTTCTTTCAACGCTCGCCACCGCAGCCGCGCTGGCCGTCAGCATGACCGGCAGCGCCGCATTCGCACAGGCAGCCTGGCCCACCAAACCCGTCAGGCTGATCGTGCCCTTCCCGGCTGGAACCTCGCCCGACACCACGGCCCGCCTGGTGGGCGACAAGCTGTCGCAGATGTGGGGCCAGCCGGTGCTGGTGGACAACCGTGCCGGCGCGGCCGGCGGCATAGGCGCCGAGAACGTCAGGCAAAGCCCGGCCGATGGCCACACAGTGCTGTTCACGGTGTCGTCGGTCATCACCATCAACCCGCATGTGTATGCCAGCCTGCGCTACAACCCGTTGACCGATTTCACCGGCGTGGCGACGGTGGCCATCATTCCCTACGTGCTGATTGCCGCACCGAACGCACCTTTCAACAACCTGGCTGAACTGGCCGAGGCCGCCAAACGCAAACCGGGCAGCATCGACTACGCGTCGTATGGCGTGGGTTCGCAAACGCAGGTGGCCGTGGAGATGTGGTCCAAGCAAATGGGCATCAAGCTCAACCATGTGCCCTACGCCACCAACCCGTCGGCAGACCTGATGGGCGGCACCGTCAGCCTGCTGTTTGATCCGGCCACCACAGCCATCCCGCTCATCAAGGGCAACAAGGTAAAAGCGATTGCCGTCTCCAGCGAGCAGCGCCTGGCCGCGCTGCCCAATGTGCCCACCGCTTCAGAGTTCATCCCCGGCGCGGTATCGACTGCGTGGCACGGCATGTTTGTACCAAAGGGCACGCCGCCTGCCGTGATTTCCAAAGTCAACGCCGATGTACTCAAGGTGCTGGCCATGCCCGACGTGCGCGGCCGGATTTCCGATCTCGGCCTGCTCGTCGGCAGCGGCAGCGCAGAAGACCTGAATGCCCGGGTGGTGGCCGAGCATGCGAGCTGGGGCCGCGAGATCCGCAACCTCAACATCAAGCTGCAATAACACCGCTACAAAAGGAAAGTACACACATGAGACAAGCCATACGCCGCGTGGTCACGGGCCACAACAAGAGCGGCCAGTCGGTCATCACCATCGATGACGACGCGCCCAACGTCACGGCCGTGGAAGGCTGGCCGGGCCTTTACATCAGCGAACTCTGGGTGACGGGCGAGATGCCCATCAACAACATGGGCGAGACCGACCAGGGCGCGCGCAAGATGCGGCACGACCCGACACCGAACGGTACGGTTTTCCGGGTGGTGGAGTTCCCGCCGGAAAGCACCATGTCCGGCATCGACACACAAAAGGCGTTTGAAGCCATGGGCAGCCACAACAAGCCCAGAGCCCAGGACTCGGCCAAGCACGCGTCCATGCACAAGACCAACTCCATCGACTACCTGGTCGTGACGGCCGGCGAGATGTGGATGGTGATGGAAGAAGGCGAAACCCTGCTCAAGGCTGGCGACTGCATTGTGCAGCGCGGCACCAACCACGCCTGGGTCAACAAGAGCGACAAGCCCTGTGTGCTGATGGCGATATTGATTGACGCGGTGCCTGCGCCCTGATCCTGAAGAACACCAGGGCCGCTCACGGCCGGGGCGGCCCGTTCTGGCTTCTTCTGCTATTTGCGATCTTTTCGCTCTACGAAACGTTTTTGCGTTGTAATCAATTTCAGCCGGTACCCGCCGTCCGGACGATAACGAAACGGAGACTCGCATGAAGTTCACAACCGCCATACGCTCGCTGGCAGTTACTGCCGCAGCTTTTTGCTGCCTTCACGTGGCAGCGCAAACCCAGACCTGGCCCGACAAGCCGGTCAAGCTGGTGGTGCCATATGCACCCGGCGGCCCGACCGACCTGGTCGCACGCTCCATGGGCACGCTTCTTTCACAGCAGCTGCACCAGAGCGTCATCGTCGAAAACCGCGCAGGCGCGGGCGGTGTCATCGGCACGGGCTTCGTTGTCAATGCACCAGCGGACGGCTACACCCTGCTCCTGGGTCTGCAAGGCCCCATCACCATCAACCCGGCACTGGTCAAGGTGCCCTACGATCCATTCCGCGACCTGGTGGCCGTGCGAATGATCGCCACCGCACCCATGGTGCTGATGGCGAGCAAAAAATCCGGTGTGACCAAGCTGGCCGACGTGACCACGCAGTCAAAAGCCAAACCGGCAGGGCTCAACATCGGCTCTCCGGGCAACGGCACCCTGCCCCATGTGGCCGCCGAGCTGCTCAAGAACAAGACTGGCGCCAACCTTGTGCATGTGCCTTACAAGGGCGCGGGCCCGGCCCTGGCCGACCTCACGGCCGGGCATATTGACCTGCTGTTCAGCGATCTCCAGGTCGGCCTGCCGTTCATCCAGTCGGGCCAGGTCACACCGCTTGCAGTGACCATACCCGTGCGCTCACCCAAGCTGCCCAACCTGCCCACGCTGGCCGAGTCGGGTTTCGGCAACAACAGCCTGGCCGGCTGGTATGGCATCTTTGCGCCCAAAAACACGCCGGCTCCGGTGGTGGCCAGGATCAACCAGGCTGTCGACGGCATGTTTCAGGACGCTGCCTTCAAGCAACTGCTCGAAAGCCAGGGCGCCCAGCAAAGTACAGCCGACAGCGCCCAGTTCAACAAGTTCCTGCACGATGAATACGAGCAGTGGTCAAAGCTGGGCAAGTCCATCTCCATCAAGATGGATTGACGGGCATGCAGGGAACAAGCGAACAGCTGGCCGACTGGGTCGCCGCGCTCCAGTGGGCTGACATTCCACAACACGTCAGGGATACGGCACGCCTTCATATCCTCGACGTGGTGGGCGTGATGCTTGCCGCCAGGCCATCGGAGGTCGTGACGGCAGCGGCGCGCGCCATGGCGCAGACCGACCCGGGGTCGCAGGCCACGGCCCTGGGATTCGACACGCCCCTGTCGCTGGCAGGCGCATCGTTTGTCAACGGTGTCATGGCGTCGGTGCTGGAGTTCGACGATACGCACATCGAGTCCTTCGTGCACTCCACCATTGCCCCTTTTTCAGTGGCGTCAGCCTTCTGCCAGTCCGCACACCTGTCGGGCGCACAACTGATGCAGGCGGTGATTGCGGGCAGCGAGCTGGCCTGCCGCCTCGGACTGGTTCCCCCGTCCCGACTCCACAGCGTGGGCATTCATCCATCGGCCATCATGGGAATTTTCGGCGCTGTCTACGCGCTGGCCGGTTTGCAGAAAATGACGTCGGCAGAAATCGTCAGTGCCATTGGGCACAGCGCAAGCATGTGCGGCGGTTTGATGGCCTCATGGGAAGACGGTGCGTCGACCAAGACCCTGCACGTCGGCATGGCGGCAGGCCAGGCGGTCCGCGCCGTGGCGCTGGCACGCGAGGGCATCAGTGGCCCTGTCTCGGCGTATGACGGGCGGTTCGGCTGGTTCCGCACGCACCTGCAGAAAGTTGCGCCAGAAGAATTTCGCTTCGCCAAGGCCACCGATGGCCTGGGTATGGACTGGGAAATGCTGAACGTGGCTTCCAAGCCCTATCCCAGCGCGTTCACGATTCACCCCTACGTTGATGCCGTGCTTGCCATCAAGGCCGCGCACAACATGGATGCGTCGCGCATCACGGAAATTCGCAGCGAGATCGCGGCGAGTTCAGTCGCGACCCTGTGCGAACCTGCTGCGGAAAAACTCAGGCCGCTGACCACCTGGCATGGACGCATCAGCCTGCAGCATTCGCTGGCCGAAGCTTTCATCATCGGCAGGATGGACAAAAACGCCTACAGCCCGGAAGCGCTGAAAAACCCGCAGATCAATGCACTGGCCGACAAGGTCACCTACCGCGTCACGGAAAAACCCGTGAACGCGAAAAAATCAGGTGCGCATGTGACGATCTTCCTGGACGATGGGTCAAGCTACCAGCATGTGATCGACAGCGTGCGCGGCACGCGTGACAATCCCATCTCGCAAGAGGACTACTTCAGCAAATTCCGCTCCAACGCCGATGGTGTCGTTTCTGCTGCGGTGATAGAGCAGACCATCGAGGACCTGATGACCCTGGACAGCCACAAGGACGTCGCCCCCGTGTTGTCGCGACTGGCGGCCTGATCCCTTTTTTTGAGAGTGCCCATGCATATCGTCTCTGCGTCCATCATCCCCTGCCCCCAGCGCATGCGTGATGCGGGCTGGAAGTTCGCAAGAGCCACCGTCTCAAGGATTGAAGGCTACGTCCTGGCACTGAAGGATGAAGCCGGAAACACCGGTCTGGGCTACGCGCATGCCATTCCGGCCATCACCACGCATGGCGAAGGCGCGCGCACGGCCCTCGAATTCCTCAAGCCTGTGCTTGAAGGCCGATCGCTCGAGGACATCGGGCCCCTCATGGAAGAAGTTGAACGCAGCCTGGCGTTCAACTACAGCGTCAAGGCCGCCATCGATATGGCGCTGCACGACCTGTTGGCCCGGCGGCTTGGTGTGCCCATCAACGTGCTGCTCGGCGGCAGGATGCACACGGACATCCCGTTGGCACGCATTCTCTCCATCAAGTCGCCGGCAGAGATGGCAACAAAAGCAGCCGCCCTGGCAGAAGGCGGCGTCAGGCAACTCAAGCTCAAGCTCTCGGGTGACACCACACTGGATGAGAGCCGCGTTGCGTCCGTGCGCGATGCGGTCGGCCCGGACGTCGTGCTGACCCTCGACCCCAACCAGTCCTACAGCGCCAAACAGATGATGACGACGTTTTCGCGCATGGAGCGGCATGACATTGCGCTCATCGAGCAGCCTGTCCCCGCCCATGACTGGGCCGGCCTTTCGTTGTTGACACGCAGCCTGCCGGCGGCGATTGAGGCCGACGAAAGCGCCGTGACGGTTCACGATGTCTACAGGCTGGTGTCCGAACGTGTGGTGGATGTCATCAACCTCAAGGTCACCAAGCTGGGCGGCTTTCGCCACTTCATGGAAGCCGTTCGCATCTGTGAGGCCGGCAGCGTGGTATGCCGCGTAGGTGCTGCGTTTGGCCCCACCCTGATGCAGGCGATGAACGCGCAGGCGGCGAGTACCATCAAGTCCCTGCCCTATGCATGCGAACTTTCGGAGCACGAAAACCTGCTGGACGACCCGTTCACAGCACTCGACATCAGCAACGGCGTACTCCGTCTGCCAAAGGGCCCTGGTTGCGGGGTGGCGTTCTCAAGCGAAACCGCCTGAAAAAAACCCGCCAGTGCTTGCGCAGTGGCGGGTTTTTCTATTTGCAGCCGACGGTCAGGCCACGGCTTCGAAGTGAAACACCCCGGGGTCGCGCACCGGGTCCACGGTCACCGGTATCACGCTCTTGGGCGGGAACTTGCCTTCAAGCAACAACTTGCTCAGCGGGTTCTCGATGCGTTGCTGAATGGCACGCTTGAGCGGCCTGGCACCGAACACCGGGTCGAAGCCGACCTTGGCGAGTTCCGCGATCGCGGCTTCTGACACGTCCATGGTCAGGTCCATCTTTTCCAGTCGCGCCATCAGCACCTTGAGCTGTATGCGGGCGATGGATTCGATGTTCTTTGCATCAAGTGCATGGAACACCACCGTCTCGTCGATACGGTTCAGGAACTCGGGTCGGAAGTAGTTCTTCAGCTCGTCCGTGACCGCTTCCTTGACCTCTTCATAAGGCTTGCCCACCATCTGCTGGATGACGGGTGAGCCGATGTTGCTGGTCATGACGATAACGGTGTTCTTGAAGTCCACGGTGCGGCCCTGACCGTCGGTCAGGCGCCCATCGTCCAGCACCTGCAACAGCACGTTGAAGACGTCGGGGTGGGCCTTTTCGACCTCATCAAGCAGCAGCACGCTGTAGGGCTTGCGGCGCACGGCTTCGGTCAGCGTGCCGCCTTCTTCATAGCCCACGTAACCCGGGGGCGCGCCGATGAGGCGGGCGACCGAGTGTTTCTCCATGAACTCGCTCATGTCGACGCGGACAAGGTGGTCTTCGCTGTCGAACAAAAAGCCTGCCAGGGCCTTGCACAGCTCGGTCTTGCCGACGCCGGTGGGGCCGAGGAAGAGGAAAGAGCCCGTGGGGCGGTTCGGGTCAGACAGCCCTGAACGCGAGCGGCGGATGGCATTGGCCACTGCGCCAATGGCCTCTTCCTGGCCGACGACGCGCTCATGCAGCTTGCCCTCCATCAGCAGCAGTTTGTCGCGCTCGCCCTGCATGAGCTTGCTGACCGGTATGCCGGTGGAGCGCGCCACGACTTCAGCGATTTCTTCAGCGCCGACCTGGGTGCGCAGCAAGGTAGGCGCACTGGTGCCACCTTTTTTCGATTCGACGTCCTGGGCTTCCTTGAGGCGTTTCTCAAGCTCGGGCAGCTTGCCGTATTGCAGCTCGGCCACCTTGTTGAAGTCGCCCTTGCGGGTCTGTTCCTCGATCTGGAAGCGGATGCGGTCAATCTCTTCCATGACATCCTTGGAGCCGAGCGCCTGGGCTTTTTCAGCCTGCCAGATCTCGTCGAGGTCGGAGATTTCCTTTTGCAGCTTGACGATCTCTTCTTCGATCAGGCCGAAACGCTTTTGCGAAGCCTCGTCTTTTTCACGGCGCACGGCTTCGCGCTCGATCTGCAGCTGGATCAGCCGGCGGTCGAGTTTGTCCATCACTTCGGGCTTGCTGTCCCGTTCGATGCTGATCTTGCTGGCTGCCTCGTCGATCAGGTCAATCGCCTTGTCGGGCAGGAAGCGGTCAGTGATGTAGCGGTGCGACAGTTCTGCCGCAGCCACGATGGCCGGGTCGGTGATCTGCACGCCGTGGTGCAGCTCGTACTTTTCCTTCAGGCCGCGCAGGATGGCGATGGTGGCTTCGACCGAAGGCTCACCCACCAGAATTTTCTGGAAGCGGCGCTCGAGCGCAGCGTCTTTCTCGATGTACTTGCGGTACTCGTCGAGTGTGGTCGCACCCACGCAGTGCAATTCACCCCGGGCCAATGCCGGCTTCAACATGTTGCCTGCGTCCATCGCGCCTTCGGCCTTGCCGGCGCCCACCATGGTGTGCAGCTCATCGATGAAGACGATGGTCTGGCCTTCGTCCCTGGCGAGTTCACTGAGCACGGTTTTCAGGCGTTCTTCAAATTCACCGCGGAACTTGGCGCCCGCCAGCAAAGCAGCCATGTCGAGCGACAGCACACGTTTGCCCTTGAGCGAATCAGGCACCTCACCTGCGACGATGCGCTGGGCCAGGCCTTCGACGATGGCCGTCTTGCCAACGCCGGGCTCGCCAATCAGCACCGGGTTGTTTTTGGTGCGGCGCTGCAGGACCTGGATGGCACGGCGGATTTCATCGTCGCGGCCAATCACCGGGTCCAGCTTGCCCATGCGGGCGCGTTCGGTCAGGTCGAGGCAATACTTCTTCAGGGCTTCACGCTGGCCTTCCGCATCAGCGCTGTTCACGCCCTGCCCGCCGCGCACCGCATCAATCGCCGCTTCCAGCGACTTGCGCGTCAGGCCATTGTCCTTGGCCAGCTTGCCGACATCGCTCTTGCTGTCGGCCACAGCCAGCAGAAAGAGTTCGCCAGCGATGAACTGGTCGTTGCGCTTGATGGCTTCCTTTTCGGTCGCCTGCAGCAGTTTGGCCAGCTCGGTGCCGACAGAGATCTGGTCCTGCCCCTGCACCTGGGGCAGCTTTTTGACGGCGGCATCGGCCGCCTGGGTCAGCCCGTTGATATTGACGCCGGCTTTTTCAAGCAGCGCACGCGGACCATCGTCCTGGCGCAGCATGGCCAGCAGCAGGTGGGCCGGCTCAATGTAGCCGTTGTCATTGCCGAGCGCGAGCGATTGCGCGTCGCTCAGGGCTTCCTGGAACTTGGTGGTGAGTTTGTCTTGTCGCATAGGGGGTGGTTTCTCCGAACTTTTTTTACTGCAAACCAGTTCGGGCCATTCGGGTCATTTTCAAGCGGCATGGGTGCGCGAGCTTGCGCTATGTCAAGGTAAGGGGTGTGGAATGTACAGGAGGCCGACTGGCTGGCTGGCAGCCCGCCACGAGGGAACGTGCGTCATGCGTACGCACCGAAATAACCTGATTTGCTATTTAATCAATAGCGGCTTACGCCTGTATTTAAAGGGCTGCAGCCGATTTGATGCCTGAAAATGGCCTTTTTTTGACTATTTTTTGTTCAAAAATGCCGGGTTGACTTGCCTGAAAGGGTAAATGTTAATACCCATATTAACTTTTCGCCGAATTTTAACGTGTACGTTAAATTTTTGCCGTGGATGTTAAAAATGTACGTAGCCAACTCGCCTGCCTTGTCATTGCGGGCTCGACCCGCAATCCATGCTGGACGGCGGGGATGGATCCCGGATCGAGTCCGGGATGACGTCGAGTGCTGAGTGTTGTGCCCTTCACGTAGAAGCCGGGGGTTGCCCGGCGGCAAGTCACTTTCTTTTGCTTCGCCAAAAGAAAAGTAACCAAAGAAAAGGCGACCCGACGTCTGGGTCCCTTCGGGCAACCTGCGCTGCTCGGGCCAGACGGATCAGGGCTGAAACTTGTTTGAGGCGATAGCCGAGTTGTTTCAGACCCCGGCTGGACCGAGCATCGCAGGGTGCCCGTAGCGAAGCGTAGGGACGACGAACAGGGTCGCCTTCTCTTTGCTTACTTTCTCTTGGCGAAGCAAGAGAAAGTGAGTCGCCCGCCGGGGCGAGACCCGGCTTGGTCATGAAAGGCACACACCTCACCCAAAGATCAGATGACCCCCGGATCAAGTCCGAAATGACTTCCTCAGGCCGTAGCCTTAAGCGCAGCTTGCGAGAACCCGGCAATATTCGCGTAGTTCTCGGCGATCTTTCGCAGCTCGTCCTGGCTGATCAGGTCGTCAATCTTGCCGAACGGCTTGCCGCCGCTTAGCTCATCGGCCTTCATGATGATGAAGTCAGGCGGTGTCGAGCGGTTGGTCTCGACAATCTTGCCGGTGGTTTTCAGCCGCAGGTCCTCGTAGCTCTTCAGGGCTGCCAGCGGGTCGGCGTGCTGCTGCAACTGGTCGGCCAGCGTGCGGCCATCGATGAGGGCCTGCGCCGAGCCGTTAGAGCCGCGCGGGTACATCGGGTGGGCGGCATCGCCCAGCAGCGTGACGCGGCCGAAGGTCCATTGCGCCACCGGGTCCTTGTCGACCATGGGGTACTCCAGGATTTCTTCCGAGTTGGCGATGAGCGCCGGCACGTCCAGCCAGGGGAATTTCCAGTCCTTGAAGATGTCGGCAAAGTCCGCAGCCTTGCCCTTCTGGTTCCAGTCGTTCATGTCGGTGGCGTCGCCCTGGATCTCGGTCGTCCAGTTGATGAGCTGCATGCCGTCTTCATCGAGTTTGTCGATGATGGGGTAGATCACCATCTTGCCGGTCTCTATGGTGCCGACGCGGATGTAGCTTTTGCCGGTCAGGATGGGCTTGTGTTTCGTGACGCCGCGCCAGGTGTTGATGCCGGCAAAGGCGACTTTCTCGTCGGGGTAGAACTGCTTGCGCACCGCCGAACGGACACCGTCGCAGGCGATCACCACATCGGCACGCACGGGTTCACGCGCCTCACCCGTCGCAGAGTCTGCAAAACGGATGGTGGCGCCCTCTTCATCCTGCTCGACGCCCACGCAGCGGTAGCCGGTGTGGATGCGGTCAGCACCGAGGCGTGCCAGCGCCTCGTCATACAGAATGCGGTGCAGCTTGCCGCGGTGTATGCCCAGCTCGGGCAAGGCATAACCGGCGTGGCGGCCGCGCGGCTCCTTGTAGATGAACTGGCCATAGCGGTTGAAGAAAACGCTCTCAAGGTTTTCAATGGCGACGGCTTCGAGTTGGGCCTGCACGCCCAGCGCGGCCAGCTCGCGCATGGCGTGCGGCAGCAGCGTGATACCGACACCGAGCTCCTTGACCTCGGGCACGGCCTCATACACATCGCAGTCAATCCCGCGCTGCTTGAGGCCCAGCGCGAAGCCGAGGCCGCCAATGCCGCCGCCGACAACCGCTATCTTCACGTTCTTGTTCATCACTTCACTCCTTGAATCATTCGCAGCACTTCCTGGATCTGGTCGTCACTGACTTCGGATGCGTTGCTTGCCCACGCGACAAACTCGTCCGGGCGCACCAGCACCAGCGCGGCGTCATAGCGCAAGACCTCGCCTTCAGGCTCGGCCACGCAGATGGTCAATGGCAGCTTCTGTTCAGCCGCTGCAGCGCGAAAGCGCTCAACCGTGGTCTGCGGCACGCCGATCGCCAGCAGGCTGAAACCGGTGCCGAGCGACTCGAAGACGTTGCCGCCCGAGGCAAGAGCAGCTGGCGCGAGATGGTGACCGGCACGGGCTTCGAAGCGGTGCGAACCTTTGGCGCTGCAGGCAGCATGTCCATCAACAGGCCACACCACCGGAGAGCCTTCGTAGTTCGGCTCGAAGGAGTTGACCTCCCCGACAACGCCTGCGGCCCGTTGCTGCCAGGCGGCCTCGAAGGCACCCCGGTCGCGTTCAGGGTCATGCGCATCCAGAAAGCTGCGGTCGTCCTCGATGGATTTGGCAATGAAGTCGTCGATGGTCGACCTGAACACCGGCCGGCGCTCCGCGTCGTAGGAATCCAGCAGGCCTTCACCGCCCCAACCCTGCAGGGTGGCGGCGAGTTTCCAGCCGATGTTTC
Source organism: Pseudomonadota bacterium (assembly GCA_040390295.1). Classification (GTDB taxonomy): domain Bacteria; phylum Pseudomonadota; class Gammaproteobacteria; order Burkholderiales; family Burkholderiaceae_C; genus Polaromonas. The sequence goes on along the minus strand of JAZJYR010000011.1, from coordinate 10,013 downwards.
TTGCATCTTCAAAGCCGGAGTTGACGCCATAACCACCATAAGGTGGATGGCTGTGGGCGGCATCGCCAGCAATGAACACACGGCCCTTGCGGTACGAGTCCGCGAGCATGAAACGCAGATCCCAGAAACCGATGTGCTCGAACTCGACATCAATCGTTGCGCCTATCGACTCGTACAGGTAAGCCTTGAAGTCGAAGTTGTCGGCCGTCGTGCCCGGCGGTACCGGGGCGTGAAAGAACCAGGTCGTGCCCAGGTCAACGCGCCCGAAGAACTTCCAGTAACCCTGCAGCCCGGGATGCAGGACGTTGTAAAAAGCCTTGTCCGGGTAGCGCTCCAGCAGCTTGTGAAGCTCCACCGACCTGAAAACCAGCAACACCATGAGCCTGTCATGGTCCGAACGTGTATGGGAGATGCCGGCCTGCTCGCGTACACGCGACCTTGCACCATCACACCCCACAAGATAGTCCGCACGCAAGACATGTTCAGTGTTGTCAGTACGGCTCCTGACTGACAGAGAGACACCGGTCTCGTCCTGCGTCATATCGCCGGCATCATGGGCGTACAGGGTTTGAACCGCCGCGATTTCTGACACGCGCTGGCGCAGCACCGCTTCGGTCGCGTACTGCGGCAGACGTTCATTGGCCTGAAAGTAATACGGCTTGACCAGATCGCGCGGGAACCAGTCATAGGAATATTCGCCCAGCAAGGTGCCATAGGCTGTCAGGCCGCCTATGCCGTAATCGGGTGGAATGGTACGGGCCGCACGCAACTGCTTCTCGGCACCCCAGGCGTGAAAGTGCTCCATGGTGCGCGTGGTCAGGTTTTGACCCTTGGGGATGGGTTGCGGCTGGGGGTAGCGCTCCACCACCATGCAGCGAACGCCGCGCTGCCCCAGCTCGATGGCCAGGCCCATGCCCACCGGGCCACCGCCGACGATGATCACATCCGCGTCGGTCTGACGCTCTCTGCTGTTCGAGAGCTTGCTACTGGTTTCCACCGTCTGTCCTCAGTTCAATTTATCAATGTCAATATTTCAACAGCGGTGGGCGTAACGCCCTTACCGGCGGACGCGGCAACCGCATGGCGCCGCGCACACCGGCAAGCCGCTTATTCCGCCACGATGCCGTTGCGCTTGATGACCGAGCCCCAGCGCGTGTAGTCCTGGCCCACGATCGTGGTCAGCTCTGCTGGCGTGGAAGACGATGCATCCAGTCCGCCCTTGATCAACACTGACTGCACATCAGGCAGCTTCATGATGGCGGCGATTTCGGTGTTCAGGCGGTTGACCACATTGGCCGGCGTGCGGTTGGGTACAAAAAAGCCGTACCACATGTCGACATTCAGGCCCTTCATGCCAAGCTCCTGCATGGTCGCCACATTGGGCGCCACCGGGTTGCGTTTGGAGCTGCCGACGGCCAGCGCATTGAGCTTGCCCGCCGTCACAAAACCCTGGGCCACGTGGACCGGCAAAAAGCCGACCATCAGCTCACCGCCAAGCAGGTCCTGTACATAACCTGCCGTGCCCTTGTAGGGGATGTGCAGCATGGACACCTTGGCTTCGGACTTCAGCAGTTCCATCGCCATGTGGTGCGGGGTACCGATGCCGGGTGAGCCGTAGCTGATAAAGCCGGGTTTGGACTTGGCAAGGGCCAGCAAATCCTTCATGGACTTGATGCCGGTCTTGGGGTTGGACACCAGCATCAGCGTGCCGTAGGCGGCCATGGACACCGATGAAAAATCCTTCACCGGGTTGAAGGGCACGTTCTGGTAAAGCTGCGATGCAATCAGCATGGTGTTGGCGCCCATCAGCACCGTGTAGCCGTCAGGCGTGGCCTTGGCGACAGCCTCTGCGCCGATGTTGCCGCTGGCACCCGGTGTGTTCTGCACAATCACCGGCTGGCCGAGGCGCTCGCTCAGCTTGGGTGACACGGCGCGGGCAATGGTGTCCATGCCGGTGCCGGGCGTGAAGGGCACAACGATCTTGATGGTCTGGCCGGGCCAGGTTTGCGCCTGGGATGCGACGGCAAACGCCATCAGCAGTCCAGTCGAAAGTACACGGTTAAAAAATTTCATGTTGTCTCCTGATAGTTGCGATATGTGTTGCGGGTTCAGCGGATCTTGAACACCGTCTCGGCATTGGTCTGGAAGAACTTCTTTTTGTCTTCAATGCTCATGTCCATGTTATCGAGCGCGACCACCTCGTCAAGCTGGTGCTGGTAGGGGTAATCCATCGCATACAGCACGCGGTCAACACCCAGAACCTGCTGCGAGAACTTGATGGCCGGCTCCCATGCCACGCCGCTGTTGGTGATGTAGAAGTTTTCCTTCAGGTAGTCGCCCGGCGTCTTCTTGATGGGCTTCATGCTTTCATAACGTTTTGATGCCACCGTGGCGCGGTGCATGTAATTCAGCCGGTACATCCAGAACGGCAGGGCCTCGCCCATGTGGCCGATGATCATGCGCAGCTTGGGGAAGCGGTCAAACGCACCGGATGTGATGATGCGCATGGCATGCAGGCCGGTTTCGACACCGAAGCCGTAAATCGCGCCATCAAGTCCCGCTTCCTGGAAAGGCTCGATCATGTTTTTCGGCAACGAATTGGGGTGCAGATAAATCGGCGCGTCGTGCGCCTCAGCGGCGGCAAAGATGTCCCAGAATTTGGGGTCGGACAAATACTCGCCCTGCGTATGGGAGTTGATGACGATGGCGTTCATGCCGAGCTGCGTCACCCCGCGTTCGATCTCCCTGGCGGCAGCAGCCGGGTCTTGCGGCGCGACAGAGATCATGCCGGTGAAACGTGTCGGGTGGCGCTTGACGGCATCGGCCAGGAAGTCATTACCGACCTTTGCAAAGGCGACGGCATCATCCTTGTCCATGACCTGCACACCGGGCGAGGTCATGGCCAGCACCTGGCGGTCAATGCCGCACTCGTCCATGTGCTGGATGCGCAGCTCGTCCATGTCGGTCAGGCAACGCATGATGTGTTTGGCACGGTCGCTCGGGCTGGTCATGTAAAAACCCATCAGGCCATTGAAGCCGGGGTCTACATTGCCTTTGGCAATGATCTTGCGGTAAGCCTCCAGCAGCTCGGGCGGGGCAAACGCTTCTTCAGTAGCGATGCGCTGATAGTGTGGGGATTTGGGATGCATTGATTTTTTCTCCGTTGGATTCTAGAAAGAGTGAACAGGCCTAGTTGGCCTTGATGTTGTTGTCCAGCGCCAGCTGCTTCCACAGTGGAATTTCGGTGGCAATGACTTTGGCAAATTCTTCAGGGGTGCTGCTGGCAGGCACCACCGACATGGCGGCAAAGCGGGCTTTGACGTCGGGCATCGCCATGACACGTGCGATTTCTTCCTGCAGGCGCCTGACGACCGGTGCCGGTGTGCCGGCGGGCGCCAGCAGGCCGCTCCAGAAAGAGACCTTCAGGTCAACGCCCAGTTCGCTCAGCGTTGGCACATTCGGCATGTCTTTCAGGCGCTCGGCAGAGGTCACGGCCAGCGCCTTGACACGCCCGCCCTGCAGCACGGCAGAAGCCGCACCGGCATCGACCAGCGTCATCGTCACGTCGCCGGAGATCAGGGCCGTGATGGCGTCATTGCTGCCCTTGTAGGGGATGTGCGCAAACTTCGAGCCGGTCCGGGTGTTGAACAGCTCGGTGACCAGCTGGAACGACGCCGAGCTGGCGCCATAGTTGGACTTGTCAGGGTTCTGCTTCGATTGCGCGACCAGCTCCTGCACGTTTCTGGCCGGGTTGTTGGCATTGGCCAGCAACAGCAGGGGGAAGGTGCCCAGCAACGACACTGGCGCGAATTCCTGCGGCGCATAAGGCAGCCTGGCATATAGCGCGTAATTGAAAACATTGGGGCCGCTGGCGCCCATCAGCAATGTGTAGCCGTCGGGTTTGGCTTTGGCCACAAAGGCTGCGCCCACAATCGATGCGACACCGGGGCGGTTTTCAACCAGCACAGGCTGGCCCAAACCAATCGCCAGCTTTTCAGCCACGATGCGGGCCAGTGCATCACTGCTGCCACCCGCAGAAAAACCGACCACGATGGTGACGGGCCTGTTCGGATAGCTGGTCACCTGCGCAGCTGCGGGCAAGACAACGGCCGCCATCATGGCAAGTGCCATGAGCAACTTCAGGGACGCACGCTCGATCCGCATTCAGTTCGCCTTGATGTTGTTGTCGAGCGCGAGCTGCTTCCACACCGGGATTTCAGACGCGATGACTTTGGCGAACTCTTCAGACGTGTTGCTCATCGGGATGACCGACATGGTCGTCATGCGTTTCTGCACATCAGGCATGGCCACCGCCTTGGCAACAGCGTCCTGCAGGGTTTTGAGAACATCTGCAGGTATGCCTGCCGGCGCCAGCAGGCCTATCCACAGGGAGACTTTCAGGTCAATGCCCAGCTCGGCGAGCGTTGGCACATTGGGGTAGTCCTTCATGCGCTGCGCGGAGGTCACTGCCAGTGCCTTCACGCGGCCGCTCTGCAGGCCGACAGAGGCGGGGCCTGAATCGGCCAGGGCCATGGTGATGTCACCAGCCATCACGGCCGTCACGGCATCATTGGCGCCCTTGTAGGGAATGTGCGTGAACTGGCCGCCGGTCTTTTTCTTGAAGAGTTCGGTAATCAGCTGGAACGATGCCGAGCTCGCGCCATAGTTGGACTTGTCGGGGTTCTGCTTTGACTGCGCGACCAGCTCCTGCACGTTTTTGGCCGGGTTGTTGGCATTGACGATCAGGATGAGCGGCGAGTCGCTGACAAAGGAAATCGGCGTCAGGTCCTGCGGCGCATAAGGCAGCTTGGCATACACCGCATGGTTGAAGATGATGGGGCCGGGGGCACCCATCAGCAGCGTGTAACCATCGGGTTTGGCCTTGGCGACATAGCTGGTGCCGACGATGGCGCCGACGCTGGGACGATTTTCAACGATCACCGGTTGACCAATGATGGAAGGCAGCTTTTCGGCCAGGATGCGCGCCATGGCATCGACCCCGCCGCCGGCGGAATAACCGACGACGATGGTGACGGGTTTGCTCGGGTAGGCGCCCTGGGCTGCCGCCATCAGCGGCATCATGGGCAGGCACGCCAGTGCCATGAGGGCCCGGCGGGAAAATTTGAATTTCTCCAAGTTCAGCATTTTTGTCTCCTGTTTAAACAAGTTGTTCCAGAGCGCTCGAACGGCGCTTTCGCTCAATAGTGCAAGGTCTCTACTGAAGGCCGATCTGCACGTTCAGCACAGCGGCCTGACCGGCATCTACTGCTTTCAGGCAACGTGCAATGGCGGCTTCAACCTCTGCAGGGTCGCTCACACATTCGCCGTACGCACCAAAGGCTTCGGCGACTTTTTCAAACTGCCGCTCCTGGCCCTGCAGGCGCGCCTGGAACTCGTCAGTCTTTGCAGCCACGCCATCGGGGTACACACGCAGTACAGCTTCTTTCACCGCCTGCCAGCCACCGTTGTCGAGCACGATGGTGAAGATGGGCAGCTTGTAACGCTGCGCGGTGGCATAGACAGAAGTCGGCGTCGAGAAATGAAAACCACCGTCGCCGACCACCTGGATGACACGCACCTTGGGGTTGGCCAGCTTGGCGCCCAGCGCCATGCCGCCGCTGTAACCCAGGCCGCCACCTGCACCGCACAGCAATGTGAGCGGCTTGCTGCGGGGAATCTGGTTCAGCACGGCAAAGGTGTTGCGTATGGCTTCGTTGATGACGATGTCGTCTGGCGAGATGGCTGCGCCCAGCGCTGCACACAGCCACGCTGCCGTGATGGCACCCGGCTTGCCGTAGTCTTCAGCTGCCCGGGCCACTGCGGCCTTGCGCTCAACGGATGCGGCAAACCAGCCGTCCATGCGGGCCGATATTTTTTTATGAAAAGCATCGCTGGCTGTTGCACGCACGATTTTGGCGACCTGTCGCAACACGGTGGCGCAGTCGGCCTGCACCCGCATGTCGGTGGCAAAGCCCCACATGGGGAAGTCTTTCTTGATCGGGTCGACGTCAATGTGGGTCCAGCGCGTCTCGCTGCTGGCCTGTACAAACTTGGGCAGCCAGGGCACATCCACATCCAGCAGCAGGCCGACGTCGGCATTGGCCATGCCCTTGCCCGGCTCAAAGCCGCCAAAGCACGGGGAATTGCGCGAGATGTTCATGTAGCTGGGACTGAACTCGAACACCCTGATGCCGCACAGCAAGGCCAGGTCTTCTAGGGCAGCCACCGCCTCGGCCTTGCGGCCCAGGTAAGAGGTCACGGCAATCGGGTTGCTGGCCGACATCAGCTGCGCGGCAATCGCCTGTGCGCGCTCGTCATCAATGCCACCGGACATCACCGGCCCGTAGCGCTCGCCGCTGTAGGCCTGCACCTTGTCGGTGGCGAGGGTCTCGGCCAGCATTTCACGCGGCAGGGTGAGGTACACCGGGCCTTGCGGGTCGCTCTGCATGACGGAGTGACCGCGCCGCAGGACTTCCTTGGCGATCACGCCGCTGGGCAGGGAGTAGTCCCACTTCACATACGGCCTGACGATGCTGGCCATGTCGAACGGGTCCTGCACAAAATGCACATAGTTGTCCCTTGAACCGGGCAACTCGCCGCGCAATGTGAAAGGCGACTTGCCCGCCATCAGCAATACCGGCAGCCGGCCGCGAAACATGTTGTGCATGCCCATGGCGGCATTGGCCGTTCCTGCATCGACGTGCACCATGACAGCCTGGCCGCGCCCCGTGATGGCAGCAAAGCCCGCCGCCATGTGGATGGCGACGTTTTCATGCGGCACCAGCATCATGTTGGGGTGCGCCCTGCCCTCCTCGTCCCAGCGCGCCAGCTCTTCGATGATGGAAACGTGGTCGGTGCCGAGGTTGGAGAAGACGTGCTCTATACCGAGCTCGGTCAGCCCTTCGAGAAAGAAGTGAGCACCGCTCTGCTGTTCAGGCTGGCTCATGTGTTGGTCTCGAAGTAAAAGTGTTTGGTCTGCAAAAAGTCATTGAGACCTTCTGCGCCGTGCAGCCGGCCATAGCCGCTGTCGCGGAAACCACCGGTCTCGGCTTCTGCAAACAGGCGGTTGTGGCTGTTGGACCAGACCGTGCCGGAACGCAGGCGCGCAGCAATGCGGCGCGACTTTTTCATGTCGGTGCTCCAGACGCTGGCGGCGAGGCCGAAGCGTGTGGCGTTGGAGCGCATCACGGCTTCATCTTCGGTCGTGAAGCGCTCCATCACCAGCAGCGGGCCAAACAGTTCTTTCTGGATGAAATCAGACTGCAGGTCATCGACCTCGATCAGGCTGGGCTCAATGAAGGCGCCTTTGGCAAGTGCGCCGCCAGGAATATTGCCGCGCAGCAGCACGCGCTGGGTGGCAGCAGCGGTATCCATCAGGCCATTGATGCGGTCGCGGTTGCGCACATCGATCAGGCAACCCATCTGGGAGGCCGGGTCATTGCCGGGCCCAACCTTGACGGCCTTGAGCGCGGCGGTGAGCTTGAGGGCAAACTTGTCGTAGGCCGCGTCTTCGACCAGCACGCGGGTGATAGCCGTGCATTGCTGGCCAGCCATGACCATGCCACCGGCGACCATGCCGGCCACCGTCTTGTCCATGTCGGCGTCTGCAAATACAACAGCAGGCGCCTTGCCGCCGAGCTCAAGCGAGAGGCGTTTGAGCGTGGTGGCAGTGGTTTCGGCAATCATCTTGCCGACAGCAGATGAGCCGGTGAAGCTGATCACGTCGATATCGGCCGCTTCGCAGAGGTAGCGCGAGACCTCGGCGCCCGACTCGGTCACGGAGTTGATGACGCCTGCCGGCACGCGCGCATCGCTGCTCATGCATTCGAGCACCATGTTGTTGACGACTGCCGTCTGGCAGGCGGGCTTGATGACCACCGTGCAACCCGCAGCCAGCGCAGGCGCCAGCGAGCGTATCAGCAAGGTCACGGGCGCGTTCCAGGGCAGGATGATGGCGCAGACCCCGGCGGCCTCGCGGTCCAGCGAGGAATAGCAGCCGGGCTCAACTTCAAGCACACGGCCAAACAGGTTGCGCGCCAGGCCGGCGTAGTAGCGCAACTCCGAAACCCCTGCGCCAATCTCGCCCAGCGCCTCGCGCCTGAGCTTGCCATTGAGGGTGACAAGCCAGTCGGCGATCTCTTCCTTGCGCGCATCAAGCTTGTCGGCAAAGTCCAGCAGCACCTGGGCGCGAAGCCGGGGGCTGTTCTTCCAGGTGGTGTTTTCAAATGCGCGCAGCGCCGAGGCGACTGCGGCTTCAGCCTCTGCAGCCGTGCCCTCACAAAAATGTGCGGCGACTTCGCCCGTGGCGGGGTTCAGGGCGTTGCCCAGGCGTTCGGTTCCGCCGACATGACTCACCCAGTGGCCATCGATCAATTGTTTTGCTGTCTGCACTTTGTCTCCTGGATCTCTGAAAGCGTGGCGAGGCGAATGGCAGCCCCGTGCATGTCGCAATGCTAATTAACTTCGATTTGAGTGACAATGACCTATTTTTCAGCTATACCTTTTCCAGATCGCGATAAATCATGGACACACTGGCCAACCTCAAAGCTTTTGTTGCGGCGGCTGACGCGGGGAGTTTTTCAGCCGCCGCCAGAAAGCTGGACCTGGTGCCTTCGGTCATCTCAAAGCGCATCGACCAGCTGGAATGGCGCATACGTGCACCGCTGTTTGCGCGCTCGACACGCAAGCTGACGCTGACGGATGTGGGCGACCGTTACCTGCCGACGGTACGCGAACTGGTGCGGCAGATGGACGATGCGCTGGATGGCATGGCCAGGTCCAGCGGCGACCTTGAAGGCCACATTCGCGTGAAGGTGCCGACCACGATGGCCATCCTCTACCTGAGCGACATCCTCTACGGCTTCCTGCGCAGCCAGCCCAAGATCAGCATGGACATCGTGCTGGCAGACCGCTCGGTCAACCCGCTGGAAGAAGGTTTTGACCTGGCGTTGGGTGCCAGGCCCGAGTTGTACGGTGGCGTGCAGGACATCGCGCTCTGCCCCTTGAAGCGCTACCTGTGCGCATCGCCTTCGTATCTGGCCAGGCGAGGCACACCGCAGCACGTGAGCGAGCTGCAAGACCACGACTGCGTGGTATTTGCAACCACAGGCCCACGATGGGAATTCATGAGTCAGCAAGGCTTGATTGGCATTGATGTGCGGCCCAAGCTGCGCAGCAATGACGGCGCAGCGATCTGCAATGCGGCGATCGCAGGCAGCGGTATTGCGGTGCTGACCGACTACATGGCCGGGCCGGCGATACGTTCAGGCGAGCTGGTTGAAATACTGCCGGAGTTTGAAGTGCCGGACATCTGGCTCAAGGCGCTGGTACCCGGCACGCGCATTGCGCTGCCGCGTGTACGCATGCTGCTGGACTGGCTGAAGCAGCATCTCGATCAATTGCCGCCGCTGGACAAGGCAGCCCTGACCGCCTGAAGGGCGGGCTCAACCGGCGTTTGACCGGTCTATGCCCCATTTGGCCAGCGCGTCATCGTCACTGACACGCGCATCCACCCAGCGTGCGCCTTCGGGCGTCTCTTCCTTTTTCCAGAAAGGCGCCTGGGTCTTGAGGTAGTCCATCAGGAATTCGCAGGCCCTGAAGCTCTCGCCGCGATGGGCCGAGGTCACGGCCACCATCACGACCTGGTCCAGCGGCTGCAACAGGCCTACGCGATGCACCACACGTGCGCCAAAAATATCGAAGCGCCGGAAGGCCTCGTCAATCATGGCCTCAATGGCTTTTTCGGTCATGCCGGGATAGTGCTCCAGCGCCATGCTGCTGACGGCCTGGCCATCATTGCGGTCTCGCACGGTACCCGTAAAAGTGCAGACTGCACCTATGCGCTTATCGTCCCTGCGCAGTGCTTCGACTTCTTTCGCGAGATCGAAGTCTTCGGCCTGGATGGACACACGAGGGGTCATCTCAGCCTCCGGTTACCGGCGGGAAAAACGCCACTTCACAGCCATCGACGAGGCTTGCCGACTCATCGCTCATGACCTGGTCAAGCGCCATGC
>JAZJYR010000010.1:0-54353 GCA_040390295.1 Pseudomonadota bacterium | reverse complement strand
AAATGCCGCGGAAGTCACGAACGCGCGGCAGGGCCACGGTCACGAAACGGTCCAGAAACTCATACATCTGCACGCCACGCAGCGTAACCATGCAACCGATGGGCAGGTCTTCGCGGATCTTGAAACCGGCGATAGCCTTCTTTGCCTTGGTCACGACTGGCTTCTGGCCGGCGATCTTGGTCATGTCGCCGACGGCGTTGTCCATGACTTTCTTGTCGGCAACAGCCTCGCTCACACCCATGTTGAGCGTGATCTTGGTGATGCGCGGAACCTGCATCGGCGACTTGTAGCCGAACTTCTCAATCAGGGCGGGCGCGATTTTTTCGCGGAACTGGGCCTGCAGGCGAGCCTGGGCAGGAGCAGCTTGTGTCGGTGCGGTTTTAGCCATTTTTATGCAGCCTTGATTTCGTCGCCGCTGGACTTGAAGACGCGCACTTTCTTGCCGTCAGCCAGGAGCTTGATGCCAACACGATCAGCCTTGCCCGACGCCGCGTTGAAAATCGCGATGTTGGACTGGTGAATCGGCATGCTTTTGGCAACGATGCCACCAGTCGTACCCTTGAGGGGGTTCGGCTTGGTGTGCTTCTTCACCGTGTTGATGCCTTCGATCAGCACATGGCTGTCGTCGGTGCGGAGGGTGATCGTGCCGCGCTTGCCTTTGTCTCGGCCCGCGATCACGATGACTTCGTCGCCCTTGCGAATCTTGTTCATGGCGTGTCCTTACAGAACTTCAGGAGCCAGGGACACGATCTTCATGAACTTTTCAGTGCGCAGCTCGCGCGTCACCGGTCCGAAGATGCGGGTGCCGATGGGCTCCAGCTTGGCGTTAAGCAACACTGCTGCGTTGCCATCGAATTTGACGAGCGAACCATCGCCGCGGCGGATGCCCTTGGCGGTGCGAACGACCACTGCACTGTAAACCTCGCCTTTTTTGACGCGGCCTCGTGGAGCGGCTTCCTTGATGCTGACCTTGATGACATCACCGACGCTGGCGTACCGGCGCTTGGAGCCACCGAGCACCTTGATGCACATCACGGACTTGGCACCCGTGTTGTCAGCAACATCGAGCTTGGATTGCGTTTGAATCATTTAAATGTGTTCCCAACTTGCACCGGAATGCAGCTTCAATCTGTTGATTTACGCCGCAGACCAATCAGTCTTGGGCCCGTTGTCCGCGCCGCAAACCACTTGCAGCGTTTCCATGAGGGCAGAATTCCCCGCTTTTTTAGAGCGAAGCCCACGATTATGTGTGAAGGTTTGGGGCCTGTCAACACCCCTTTGTGCAAAAGACGTGGAAATTAGCCCACATTTTTGCAGCACGCCCTGAAAAAGGAGTCAGACTCAGCCCGGCACGTGAAGATATTGCCCGCAAAGCGCCAGAAAAGCCCCGGTTTGCGGGTCGACGCCAGTCTCTTGCTGCAGCAAATCCGCGACTTCAGCCGCCATGGATCTGGCCAGCGCCGCATCCAGGAACAGCAGGCGTGAGCGCCTGGCGAGTACATCTTCCACTGTGCGGGCATATTCATGGCGCGCCGCAAACCTGACCATCGCTTCTGTGAGCCGGCCGCCCAGCTCGCGCCCGGCCCCGGGCAGCGCCAGCACTGCTGCAGCCTCGCTTCCATAGAGATGTATGCCGGGTGGATCGCTGATTTTCTGGGGCATGGGGTGGGCGCCCAGCAGCTTCAAGTGAGCAGTTACTCCTTTGGATCGCCCTTCAAGCAGGCCCACTTCAAAACACTTATCCAGCACATCCTCGGCCATGGCGCGGTAGGTCGTCCACTTGCCGCCTGTCACCGTCACCAGCCCGCTTTTGCTCGCCAACACCGTGTGTTCACGCGACAGCGCCTGGGTGCTTTCGCCGTCTTCATCAGGCGGTTTGACCAGCGGCCGTAGCCCGACCCAGATACTTTTGATGTCGGCCAGCCCCGGCGCACGCGTCAGGTAACGGGCGGATTCACCCAGGATGAAATCGACTTCTTCCCGGAAAGGCAGCGGCTCCTGGGCCAGATCATGGCGCGGTGTGTCTGTCGTACCCAGTATGGTCTTGCCCAGCCAAGGCACGGCAAACAATACCCGCCCGTCTGCGGTTTTGGGAATCAGCATGGCGTGGTCTCCGGGTAAAAACGAGCGGTCGACCACGATGTGCACGCCCTGGCTGGGCGCAACCATTTCCCTGACCTCGCGGCCAGTCGCCTTGCCGTCTTCCATGCGGAACTGGTCCACCCACACGCCGGTGGCGTTCACCACACAGTCAGCCTTCACTTCGTAAAAAAGCCCTGTCTCCTGGTCCTTCGCCTCAAAGCCGGTGACCTTGCCTTCCTCATGACGCAAGGTCGTGGCAGCACAGTAATTGATGACCAGCGCACCCTGCTCTGCCGCCGTGCGGGCCAGCGCCAGCGCCAGACGGGCATCGTCAAACTGGCCGTCCCAGTATTTGACGCCGCCGTTCAGCCGCCCGGCCGGGCCTTCGCGGCGTGCGTTGGGCAGCAGGGCCAGTGTTTCAGACCGGTTTAAAAATTCGGTCGGCGCCAACCCGGCCTTGCCAGCCAGCGCGTCATATATCTTGAGGCCCACGCCGTAAAACGGCGCTTCCCAGAACTTGTAGGCCGGCATCACAAAAGGCAGCGGTTGCGCCAGGTGCGGCGCGTTGGCCAGCAGGGTGGTGCGCTCATGCAGCGCCTCGCGCACCAGCGAGATATTGCCCTGCGCCAGGTAACGTACACCGCCGTGGACCAGCTTGGTCGCGCGCGAAGACGTTCCCTTGGCAAAGTCATGCGATTCAACCAGCACGACTGAAAAGCCCCGCGCCGCTGCATCCAGCGCCACACCCAGACCGGTCGCACCGCCGCCAATCACGGCCACGTCGTACTTAACGGGCCTAGCGAGTTGTTCGATGAGCTGACTGCGGTTCGTGGTCATTGTTTGATCGCCGAAGCTGCGCCCACGGTCACCATCGAAAAAGTTAACCTGCAACTTAACATTCGCACGCTTTCGGGCTTCCGCCAGGCTCGCAAACCCGAAAATGCCCAAAAACACTCTGGAAAAGGCCTTTTTTGAGCATTAAATACGACTATAAACCAATGAATACGGGCGTTAGCAGCTACGTTTTTAATAGCGCCTGCCTGCAACCTGATCACGACTCGGCCCATAATTTCGAGCGTTCCACCGCCTTGTGCCAGCGCGCCAGCCTGGCCGCACGCGCCTCGCCATCCATTTGTGGCTCAAAACGCCGGTCGACCTGCCACTGGGCCATGATTTCGTCAGCGCCGCTCCAGAAACCCACGGCCAGCCCGGCCAGGTAGGCGGCGCCCAGCGCCGTGGTTTCCGTCACCCTGGGCCGCACGACGGGCACGCCTGAAAAGTCGGCCTGCATCTGCATCAGCAAATCATTACGGCTGGCGCCGCCGTCCACGCGCAATTCTTTTAACGCCAGCCCGGCGTCGCGGCTCATGGCGGCAAACACGTCGGCGCTTTGCAGGGCGATGGCCTCCAGCGCGGCCCTGGCGATGTGGGCGCGGGTGGTGCCGCGTGTCATGCCCAGCAATGCGCCACGTGCATACGGGTCCCAGTGCGGCGTGCCCAGGCCGGCAAAGGCGGGCACCAGATAAACATCGCCGGTATCGGGCACGCTTTCGGCCAGCGCCTGCACTTCGTCAGCCGACTTGATGACCTGCAGGCCATCGCGCAGCCACTGGATGGTGGCGCCGGCCATGAAGACGCTGCCCTCAAGACAGTAAGCCGCGCCCTCCGCAGCCTGCGACGACCAGCCCACTGTCGTCAGCAGGCGGTTTTCCGAGATCACCGGGCGGGTGCCGGTATTCATCAGCATGAAGCAGCCGGTGCCATAGGTGTTTTTGGCCATGCCCGGCGCAAAGCAGACCTGGCCAAAAGTGGCGGCCTGCTGGTCGCCCGCCATGCCGGCAATTTTGACGGGCATGCCCAATACATTGGCGGCGGTTTCAGCCATCACGCCACTGCTGGGTACAACCTCGGGCAGCAGCGAATGCGGGATGTTGAAAAGCCCGAGCAACTCGTCGTCCCACGCCAGCGTGTGCAGGTTGAACAGCAGGGTACGCGAGGCATTGCTGACGTCGGTGACGTGTACCTTGCCGCCGGTGAGGTTCCAGACCAGCCAGCTGTCCATGGTACCGAAGGCAATCTCGCCCTTCTCCGCCCGCGCCCTGACGCCGGGCACATGGTCCAGCAGCCATTCAATCTTGGTGCCCGAGAAATACGCATCGATCACCAGCCCGGTCTTTTTCTGGATCAGCGGAGCGTGTCCGGCTCTACGCAGCTCATCGCAGCGCCCTGCCGTGCGCCTGTCCTGCCAGACGATGGCATTGGCCACGGGCTGGCCGGTCTTGCGGTCCCACAGCAAAGTCGTTTCGCGCTGGTTGGTGATGCCTATGGCGGCGACCTTGCCGCCTGCGGGCAGCCTTTGCAGGCATTCACGCGCCACGGCCAGCTGGCTGGACCAGATCTCCAGCCCGTCGTGCTCGACCTGCCCGGGTTTGGGGAAAATCTGCCGAAACTCCTTCTGCGCCAGCGCCACAACGCCGCCAGCATGGTCAAACAGAATGGCGCGCGAACTGGTCGTGCCCTGGTCAAGTGCTAGTAGATAGTCCATTCGTCTGGAGATAGTCCTTTGAAGCCGAGGTTAGCGCAAGATGATGAAGCCGCGCGTCGTCACTTTCCCCAGATAACATCGACGGCATCATGAGACCAGTCAAACACACCCGCGCCGGCCTGACACGGCGGCAACTGATCGGGGCTTCGGCCCTGGTCGCGCTCGGCCTGCCGGCCTGCGCCCCCACCCCACCCATCGCTGCAAAGCCGGAAGCAGCGCCAGAAACCCGGCTCAGGCTGATCGGCGAAGCCCGCATCCCCAACCGCCTGCAATACCAGGGCACGACCGTGGGCGGGCTGTCCGGCATTGACTATGACCCGGCGAGCGGCAACTACTTTTTACTGACGGATGACGGCTCTGCCCGCAACCCGGCACGGTTTTACACGGCGCGTATTCCGCTCGATGCGAACACGATAGGCCAGCCCGAAATCACCGGCATGACGCTGCTGCGCCAGGGCGATGGGTCGCCCTACCCATCTTCCGTGACCGGCTACAAGCTGCTGGACCCGGAATCGATTCGCTGGCGAGCGTCCAGCAAAACGCTGTTCTGGAGCAGTGAAGGCAATGCGCTGGCCGGCGTTGCACCGTCTTTCAGCGAATCGCGGCTTGACGGCACCCTGCTGCGGCAGTTTGCGCTGCCCCTGATGTTTGACTTTGGCCTGACACGCGGGCCGCGCAGCAACCTTGCTTTTGAAGGCATGAGCCTCACCCCCGACGGCAAAACCGCCTGGCTGTCCATGGAAGCAGCCATGCTGCAGGACGGCCCCGTGCCGACGGTACAGGCACCCGGCGGTCCCTGCCGGCTCACGCAGATTGACCTGGCCAGCGGCAAGCTGCTGCGCCAGGTCGCCTACATCCCCGACGCCATCCCGCGCGCACCGCAGCCATCAACAGGCAACGCAGACAACGGTATCAGCGAAATCCTGATGCTCGACGACCACCGCATGCTGGTGCTGGAGCGCGCCTATATGGCCGGTTACGACACGGCCAGCAGCAACTCGCTGCGCCTCTACCTGATCGATACACGCCAGGGCAGCGACACGCTGGACACACCCACGCTGCAAGGCGCAAACTACCAGCCGGTGAACAAGCTGCTGCTGGCCAATTTCTCTGCATTCATCGGCCCCGGCAAAGGCAAGCGCCTGGACCGGCTGGACAACACCGAAGGCATGACCTGGGGCCCACGCCTGGCCAACGGCAACCGCAGCCTTGTTTTTATCAGCGACGACAATTTCAGCGCAAGGCAGGTGACACAGCTGCTGGCGTTTGAATTCCTGGAGTGATCACCATGCCCAAAACATCCGCAGCACCCGCCTCTTCCTCCTCCTCTTCCGCGTCTACCTCTCCAGCTTCAGCCCATGCGCCTGACAACATCGCCTTCATAGGCGGCGGCAACATGGCCAGCGCCATCATCGGCGGGCTGATCAGGCGCGGCACAAAAGCGGCCAGCATCCAGGTGGTCGAACCCTTTGACGAGCAGGCGGCGAAACTCAAAAAACAGTTTGGCGTGCAGGTCGAAGCCAACCCCAGCGCGGCGCTCGCCGCCGCGGGCCTGGTGGTCTGGGCCGTCAAGCCGCAGACCTTCAAGGAAGCCGCCATGATGGCGCGCTTTCACACCAAAACCGCGCTGCATCTGAGCGTGGCCGCGGGTATCCGGTCGGACAGCATTGCACGCTGGCTGGGCACCGAGGTGGTGGTGCGCTCCATGCCCAACACGCCCGCGCTGGTCGGCAAGGGCATGACGGCGCTGTTTGCCCGCAAGGCCGTCAACGCGGCCGACCGGCTGGCCGTTGAAGCCGTCATCAAGACCACGGGCGACTTCGTCTGGCTGGACGACGAGCAACAGCTCGATGCCGTCACCGCCATTTCAGGCTCCGGCCCGGCTTATGTCTTTTATTTCATTGAAGGCATGATCGAGGCGGGCGTGGACATGGGCCTGACCCGCGAGCAGGCGCACAAGCTGGCGGTCGGCACCTTTGTCGGCTCGTCGGCGCTGGCAAAAGCGTCGGACGAACCACCGGAAATCCTGCGCGCGCGGGTCACGTCCAAGGGCGGCACCACCTACGCGGCCATCACCTCCATGGAGCAGGACAGGCTGAAAACGCTTTTCATACGCGCCATGCACGCCGCCAGGCAGCGGGCGCGCGAAATGGGTGATGAGTTTGGCGCCGGCTAATGACAACAAGGGCGGCAAGGGCGGTTACAAAAAAGCTTTCGCGGCCGGGTCAACCAAAGTCCCGCAGCTGGCGTTATGAGAAGAGCCGCAAGGCAAATATCCAAATATCCAACACCAGGAGCCAACCATGAAAAAGATTCTTTCCATCCTCGCTAGCGCTGCAATTCTGGCCATGCCCCTGGCCGTGATCTCTACGCCTGCTGCTGCGCAGACCGCTGCACCTGCAGCAGCGCCAGCCGCCGCACCTGCTGAAAAGCCAGCGGCCAAGGCTGTTGCAAAGACCAAGCGCGCAGCCCACAAAGGCAAGCGCAAGGCCAAAGCCAAGGCAAAGACCGCCAAGAAGGCAGCTGTTGAAACGAAATAATCCAGGTCCGCCTGAATTGAAAAGCCCGCATCAAGCGGGCTTTTTTACGTCTGCCTGAAACGGGCAAGCGGACCCCTGCTGCCATTTGTTCAGTGCATGGGCGGCAAAGATGAAAGCACAATGCCCGCAAACACCGCAAAACCCACCCAGTGGTTCAGGCGAAAGGCCTTGAAGCAACCCTCGCGACTGCGATCGCGAATCAGCGTGAAATGCCATGCCGCCTGCGACGCAGCCGCCGCAATGCCCGCCAAAAACAGGAAGGGGTGCTGGCGCGGCCACAAGGCGATCACCCAGATGCCCAGAAAAGCCGCATAACAAAACATCACCGCAGCCACGTCGAACCGCCCCAGGGTGATGGCGGAGGTTTTCATGCCGATGAGCAGGTCGTCATCACGGTCAACCATGGCGTATTCGGTGTCGTAGGCAATCACCCAGAACAGGTTGCCCAGCAGCAGCACCCAGGCCAGCATGGGCACCCGCGACTGCACAGCCGCAAACGCCATCGGGATGCCAAAGCTGAAGGCCACGCCCAGCACCGCCTGCGGCATCGAGACAAACCGCTTGGCAAACGGATAGACAAGGGTGACAGCCAGCGCCGCGAATGACCAGCAAATGGTGGTGACGTTGGTCGTCAGCACCAGGCCAAACGCCAGCAGCGCCAGCACCGCACCGACGGCCAGTGCCTCCCTGGCAGGCAGCCTGCCGCTGGTCACCGGCCGCTGTGCCGTGCGTTTGACGTGCCTGTCAAAGTCGCGGTCAGCCACATCATTGAGGCAGCAGCCGGCGCTGCGCATCAGGAAGGTGCCCAGCGTGAACACGGCCAGCAGATGCCAGCCCGGAAAGCCATGAGACGCCACCCACAGCGCGGACAGGCCGGGCCAGAGCAGCAGCAACCAGCCCGCCGGGCGGTCCCAGCGGATCAGTTGCAAATAAAGATCGAGTTTGGTCTTCAAGAGTGACGAGGTATCACTCTTCCAATAGCGAGCGCAGCATCCAGGCAGTTTGCTCATGCACAGTGAGTCGCTGCGTCAGCAGGTCCGCCGTCGGCTCGTCGCTCGCCTTGTCCGCCACAGGAAACAGTTCGCGCGCAGTACGCGCCACGGCTTCATGGCCCTGCACCAGGATGCGCACCATCTCCAGCGCCTTGGGCGGCGTGACGGGCACATCGGGAACGGACGCCAGCTTGCTGAACTGGGCATAGGAGCCAGGTGCCGGGTGGCCGAGCGAACGGATGCGTTCTGCAATCGGGTCGACGGCGTTCCAGAGCTCGGTGTATTGCGTCATGAACATCACATGCAGCGTGTTGAACATCGGGCCGGTGACGTTCCAGTGGAAGTTGTGGGTCGTCAGGTACAGCGTGTAGGTGTCAGCCAGCAAACGGCTCAGGCCCCTGGCAATCGCGGCGCGGTCTTTCTCACTGATGCCGATGTTGATGGGCGGTGCGGATTTGGCGATTTTGGCCATGGTTTTTTCCTGTAAAAAATCTGAAGCGTTTACTGTACAAAATCGGAATGGTCCGGGCAACAGCTTCAGGCTATGGACGGCATTGATGGTCAGGACAGGCGCGTCACGCCAGGCAGCTCACAGGCGTAAATGGCGTTGCGCAGCGCGGCAATCGCTTCATACCGTGTGAAGCTGCGGCGCCATGCCAGCACCACGCGGCGGCTGGGAATGTGGCCTTCAAACGGCAGGTATTTGATGAAGGACGGCTGCTCTGCCGCAACGCTGGCGACCTTGCCTTTTTTGCCTTTGGGCGGCTCCAGCAAGGCCTCTTTGGGCACACCCAGTCGCGGCACCAGCGTGATGCCCATGCCGGCAGCCACCATGTGTTTGATGGTTTCCAGCGACGAGCCCTCAAAACTTTTGCTGATGCCGTCAGAGCTGCTGGAGAAACGCGCGAACTCGGGGCAGACCTCCAGCACGTGGTCGCGAAAGCAGTGCCCGTTGCCCAGCAGCAGCATGGTTTCTTTCTTGATCTCTTCTGCGGTGATGCTTTTGCGTTTGGCCAGCGCGTGGCCGCTGGGCACAGCGGCCATGAAGGGCTCGTCATACAGCGGCGCAATCGCCAGGTTGGTGTCGGGGAAGGGTTCGGCCAGGATGGCGCAATCAATCTCGCCGTTGCGCAGTTCTTCCAGCAGCTTGACGGTGAAGTTCTCCTGCAGCATGAGCGGCATCTGCGGATTCAATGAAATCATCTGGCGCACCAGATCCGGCAACAGATAGGGGCCGATGGTGTAGATCACACCCAGGCGCAGGGCGCCGGCCAGCGGGTCCTTCCCGCGCCGCGCGATCTCGCGGATGTTGTCAGCCTGCTCCAGCACGCTTTGCGCCTGGCGGATGATTTCTTCACCCAGCGGCGTGACGGTGATTTCATTGGCATTGCGCTCAAACAGCTTGACCTGGAGTTCTTCTTCCAGCTTCTTGATGGCGACGCTGAGCGTGGGCTGGGAGACGTGGCAGGCGTCAGCTCCCTTGCCAAAGTGCTTTTCCCGGGCCACGGCGACGATGTATTTGAGTTCGGTCAGCGTCATGGGCTTATTGTGCTGCTTTTCGCCTGCAGCGTAAGCGTTGTTGGGGAAGGGCTTTTTTCGATTGGGTGTTTTGCCCTCACCTGCAGCTGGGTCGCCAAGTGGTGCGTATTTGTGCCCTTCACTACCAGGCCGGGTCTCGCCCCGGCGGGCGACTCACTTTCTCTTGCTTCGCCAAGAGAAAGTAAGGGCGGTCTCAAAGGTGAAGTGCAACACTGCCCAACCGCAAAGACAGGAGCAGCATGACGAGTCACTACAGACACCTGAGCGCCGAGGACCGGGGCGCCATCATGGCCATGAATCTTCAGGGATGCAGCGCCAGATTGATCGGGCGGACCTTGTGCCGGGCACCCAGCAGCATCACCAGAGAGCTCCAGCGCAATGGCTATCTGCCCGATGCCCACCAGAGTCACTTGGGCAGGCCCCGCATCGCAGGAGGCTATGACGCTGTCAGGGCAGGCGTGCGCGCCCGGCGCTTCAGGCGGCTTGCCCGCAGGCCCCCCAAGCTTTGCCAGGGCAGTGTCCTGTGGGGCCGGGTTCGCGGCCTTCTGGAGCAGTTCTGGTCACCCCAGCAGATCGCCGGTATCCTCAAGCGAGACCATCCAGAACAAGCCGCCTTGCAAGCCTCTCACGAAACCATCTACAACGCCATCTATGCCAGACCCAAAGGAGAGCTGCGCAAGGAGCTGACCTCGCTGCTGCGCCAAAGCCGGGGTGCGCGCAGGCCGCGAAGTCGCAGCGCCGCTGCAAATGGACGGGGCGTGTTGCAGGACATGCTGAGCATCCACGTGCGGCCACCCGAGGCCAACGACAGACTGGTACCCGGCCACTGGGAGGGAGATCTCATTAAGGGTGCCCGGAACCAGTCGTCGGTCGGCACGCTGGTGTGCAGAAGAACCTGCTTTGTGATGATCGTCAAGGTTGACGGTGCGACAGCGCTGGACGTGTTCAGGGGCTTTGAAGGCGCGTTTGGCCCTCTGGATGAGGCCCTGCGCCAGACGCTGACGTACGACCAGGGCAAGGAGATGGCGCTGCACAAGAAGCTGGCGGAAAGCACGGGATTGAAGATTTACTTTGCGGACCCGCACAGCCCGTGGCAGCGCGGACGCAATGAGAACATCAACGGTCTGATCAGGCAGTACCTGCCCAAGGGCACAGACCTGAGCGTGCACAGCCAGCGCCAGCTCGACCAGATCGCCTGGAGCTTGAACACCCGTCCAAGGGCGACGCTGAACTGGAAAACACCCGCTGAGGCCTTCTTCGAAGACTGCATCAAGCACAATGCCCAGATACCAGCAGGTGTTGCACTTGGTCCTTGAGACCGCCAAGCAAAGAGAAGGCGACCCGCCGTCCGGGTCCCTACGCTTCGCTGCGGGCAACCTGCGCTGCTCGGCCCAGCCTCAAAGGGTTGGGGGAAATGAATTCGGGTGCGGGTTCGGGGAGCCTCAAGCGCTAAGCGCTTGAGGCGAGTGTCTGGTTTTGTCTTCTTAAACCCCTGCTGGCCGCGCCGAGGAGCGGAGATGGAGTCGGCAGAAAGGGGAAAAACTTGTTTGAGCCAAAGGCGAGTTGTTTTTCCCGCCGACGTAATCGAGCACCGCAGGTTGCCCCGCAGGGGACGCGGACTGGGGGGCGCCTTTTCTTTTGGTTACTTTTCTTTTGGCGAAGCAAAAGAAAAGTGACTAGCCGCCGGGCTACCCCCGGCTTGGTCGCAAAGCACAACGCCAATCAAACAAACTTAATGCATCTCAAATAAACTATTAAGAACTTAATACATTATTTGAGATGCATAATGAATTTCGACCTATTTCGAAAACTCAAAAAAGCCTGAAGAGCCATTTTTAAACCTCTTTTTACGCATCATTTAAGCCTCCAGACTAATAGATACGTACGTCAGCAGCTATTATTTCAATAGCAAATTCACGCAAGTATCAGGCTTTGAGAAAGTCAGCCTTACCCCCAAGCCACCGCGCAATATGCCGATGGGCCAGTTCCGCGTGCTGATCCAGCATGCGGGGCGCCAGATCTCTCGCCCAGGCCAGCCAGTCGCCGTCAACGGCCAGATCGGCAAAGCGTAAAAGCGGCGCACCCGACTGCCGGGCGCCCAGAAACTCGCCGGGGCCGCGAATCTCCAGGTCGCGGCGGGCGATCTCGAAGCCGTCATTCGTCTCGACCATGGCCTTGAGCCGGGCACGCGCCATCTCGCCCAGCCGCGGCGCATCGCCAGTGGAATAAAGCAGTACACAGGCCGACGCCGCCGCGCCGCGCCCGACCCGGCCGCGCAACTGGTGCAGCTGGCTCAGGCCGAAACGCTCGGCATGCTCCACCACCATCAACGAGGCATTCGGCACATCGACGCCGACTTCAATGACCGTGGTGCTGACCAGCACGCCCATCAGCCCGTCGGTGAACAAACCCATCACGGCTTTTTTCTCGGCCACCGTCATGCGCGAATGCAGCAGGCCCACCAGCACGCCGGGCAAGGCGTTGCTCAGCGATTCATGCGTTTCGGTGGCGTTGACCAGGTCGATGGACTCGCTTTCTTCAATCAGCGGACACACCCAGTACACCTGCCTCCCCTCGGCCAACTGGTGGCGTATGCGTTCAATCACTTCGTCACGCCGCGCGTCGCTGACCACCTTGGTCACGATGGGGGTACGCCCGGGCGGCAGCTCGTCAATCGTCGAGACATCGAGGTCGGCGTAGTAGCTCATGGCGAGCGTTCTTGGAATCGGCGTCGCCGTCATCATCAAAAGGTGGGGCTCCTCACCTCCGACGGTCATCTTGCTGCGCAGGGCCAGGCGCTGCGCCACGCCGAAGCGGTGCTGCTCGTCGATGATGGCCAGCGCCAGGTTCTTGAACACCACCTTGTCCTGGATGACGGCGTGGGTGCCCACCACCAGCATGGCCTCGCCGCTGGCAATCGCGGCCAGTGATTCACGCCGCTCCTTCGCCTTCTGGCTGCCGGTGAGCCAGGCGGTTTTGATGCCCAGCGGCTCCAGCCAGGCGACCAGCTTGCGGAAATGCTGCTCGGCCAGAATTTCAGTCGGCGCCATCAACGCGCACTGCCAGCCCGCGTCGATACAGCGCATGGCCGCCAGCGCAGCGACGACGGTCTTGCCGGAGCCCACATCGCCCTGCAGCAGCCGGTGCATGGGCACGTTCTTTTTCAGGTCCTGCTCGATCTCATCGCTCACCCGCTGCTGGGCGGCCGTCAGCCGAAAAGGCAGGCGCTCCATCAGCTGCTCATACAGCGTGCATTGGGGTCCGCGCATGGCGGGGCCACCCAATGCCGGTGCGCGCATGGCGGCGCGAATCCGTTTGGCCTGCAGCTGGGACAGCTGCTGGGCCAGCAGCTCTTCGGCCTTCAGGCGCTGCCAGGCCGGGTGGCTGTGGTCTTCCAGTGTGGACAGCGCCACATCCGGCGTGGGGTTGTGCAAAAACTGCAGCGACTCGCGCAGGGTCAGCATGGCCTGTGATGGCGTCTTTTTGAGGAATGCCGCCGGAATGGTCTCGCTCAGGTCAGCCCGGCTGGTGCCGCTGAGCACCGCCTTGCGCAGGTAGGCCTGCGGCAGGCCAGCCACGGTTGAATACACCGGCGTCAAGGCGCCCGGCAACTCGCCGCCGGCCAGCTTGAAGCTGGGATGCACCATTTCGCGGCTCACAAACCCGCCACGCAGTTCGCCACGCACCCGCACGCGCGCACCCACGCTCAGGGTTTTCTGGTGCGATGGGTAAAAGTTGATGAAACGCAGCGTGCAGGTGTCGCTGCCGTCGTCGACCGTCACGCGCAGCTGGCGGCGCGGCCTGAAGCTGACCTGGCAGTCGGTGACAGTCGCCTCAATCTGCACCAGCTCACCATCACGCGCGTCTTTCAGCATCACGATGCGAGTCTCGTCTTCGTAACGCAGCGGCAGGTGAAGGGCCAGGTCGATGTCGCGTTTGAGGCCCAGCTTTTCAAGTGCGCGCTGGGCCTGCGATTTTTCCGCCGCTGCAGGAGCGGTTTTGACAGCAGGCGGGGTTGCCTTTTTGGCAGTTGGCGGCATGGGACAATTGTGCCTTCATGAACCAGCATTTCAGCCTGGGCGATTTTGACTTCGCCCTGCCCGACGAACTCATCGCCCAACACCCTGCCGCCCAGCGCAGCGCCTCGCGCCTGCTGGACGGGCGCAGCGCCGACCCGGTAGACAGGCGCTTCACCGACCTGCCCGGCCTGCTGCTGCCCGGCGACCTGCTGGTCTTCAACGACACCAAGGTCGTCAAGGCGCGGCTGTTCGGGCAAAAGTCCAGCGGTGGCAGGCTGGAGCTGCTGATCGAACGGGTACTGTCCCCGGATGCAAATTCCGGCCACGAAGTTGCCGCGCACATGAAGGTCAGCAAAAAACCCCTGCCAGGCGCCGTCATGCAGATGGACGGTGGCTTCACCGCAACGCTGCTGGGCCGCTGGCCGAATGAAGACGGTCCACTCTACAAGTTCAAACTCAGCAGCGACCCCTACGCTCTGATGGCCGCGCACGGCCATGTGCCGTTGCCGCCTTACATCACGCATACCGACTCGGAAGACGACGAGCGGCGCTACCAGACCGTGTTTGCGCGCAGCCCCGGCGCGGTGGCTGCGCCGACAGCCGCGCTGCATTTTGACGAGTCCGTACTCGCGCAGCTGGAGGCAAGCGGCATCACCCGGGCCAGCGTCACCCTGCATGTGGGCGCAGGCACCTTCCAGCCCGTCAAGACCGAGAACATCGCCGACCACACCATGCACTTCGAGCGCTTTGAAGTGCCAGAGGCTACGCGGCAGGCCATCAGAGATTGCAAGGCGCGCGGCGGCAGGGTCGTGGCTGTGGGTACCACCACCGTCAGGGCGCTGGAATCGGATGCAAAGTTCGGCCCCGAATGCAAGGACACCAATATCTTCATCACACCCGGATTTGAGTTCAAGGTCGTCGACATGCTGCTGACCAACTTTCACCTGCCCAAAAGCACGCTGATGATGCTGGTGAGCGCATTTTCGGGCTATGAGCACATCATGGGGCTGTACAGGCACGCGATTGCGCAGCGCTACCGCTTCTTCAGCTATGGCGATTCCATGCTTTTGGCTCGCAAAACGCCAGCCTGAGAGCGAAAGCACACCTGCGACAATTGCCCCATGCTCGAATTTGAAGTTCTGAAGACCGATGAAAAGAATGGCGACGGGGCCGGCTCATACCTCGGCTCTTACGCCCGGCGCGGCCAGCTGACCCTGAACCACGGCGTGGTGCAGACGCCCATCTTCATGCCGGTTGGCACCTATGGCACGGTCAAGGGCGTGATGCCGCAATCGCTGCATGACATGGGCGCGCAGATCATCCTGGGCAACACCTTTCACCTGTGGATGCGGCCCGGCCTGGATGTGGTCAAGCAGTTCGGCGGCCTGCACCGTTTTGAAAGCTGGGACAAACCGATACTGACCGACAGCGGCGGCTTCCAGGTCTGGTCGCTGGGCGGCACCGACGGCAAAGGCCGCAAGATCACCGAAGAAGGCGTGAAGTTTTCCTCGCCCGTCAACGGCGACAAGCTGTTCTTGACGCCCGAGATCTCGATGCAGATCCAGACCATCCTGAACAGCGACATCGTCATGCAGTTCGATGAATGCACACCTTACGACACGGCGGGCCACATCACCACCGAAGGCGAAGCGCGAACGTCGATGGAGCTGAGCAAGCGATGGGCCAGCCGCTGCATGACAGAGTTTGCGCGGCTTGAAAACCCGAACGCCCTGTTTGGCATCGTGCAGGGCGGCATGTTTGAAAACCTGCGCCAGGAATCGCTGGACGCGCTGGTCGAACTTGACCTGCCCGGCTACGCCATAGGCGGCGTCAGCGTCGGCGAGCCCAAGGAAGAAATGCAGCGCATCATGGCGCACACGCCGCACCGCCTGCCGGCCCACAAGCCACGCTACCTGATGGGCGTGGGCACACCCGAAGACCTGGTCGAAGGCGTGGCGGCGGGTGTCGACATGTTTGACTGCGTGATGCCGACGCGCAATGCGCGCAACGGCCACATGTTCACGCGCTTTGGTGATTTGAAGATACGCAATGCACGCTACAAGTCTGAAGACGCGCCTGTCGATGCGACCTGCAGCTGCTACACCTGCAGGAACTTTTCACGCGCCTACATGCACCACCTGGACCGCTGCGGCGAAATGCTGGGCCCCATGCTGTCGAGCATCCACAACCTGCATTACTACCTGAACCTGATGCAGGAAGTGCGTGATGCGCTCGATGCGGGATCGTTCGGCGAGTTTGTGCAGCAGTTCAAGGCCGACCGGGCACGGGGCGTCTAGATGAACATCGATGTGCAACGCTGGATAGACCGCTGGGTGGGCATACCACTTTGCGCAGCGGTGTCCCTGGTCGATGCCGTGATTCGCCCCTTCCGGCCGTCGGGCCTGGCAGACAAGGCCCCACGCGCGATCGTCATCATTTTGCTGTCGGAGATGGGCAGCCTGGTACTGGCGCATGACATGTTCACGCGGTTGAAGACGCGTTACCCCGATGCTGAACTGCACGCCCTGCTGTTCGGCAAGAACCGCGAAATCCTGGACCTGATGCAACTCATCAAGCCGGAGAACGTGCACACCGTTGACGACAAATCGCTCAAGGGATTGCTCGGCAGCCTTCTGACGGCCATCAAGGACCTGCGCCGCGCCAACGTTGACGTGGCGATTGACTGCGAGCTTTTTTCACGCATCAGCAGCCTGCTGTCGTTTGCCAGCGGTGCATCCGTGCGGGTCGGTTTTCATCGCCATACCCAGGAGGGCCTGTACCGTGGTTCGCACATCAACCGGCGCGTGCCCTACAACCCTTACCAGCACATCAGCGCGCAGTTTTTGACGCTGGCGCGTGCAATTGATTCAACAGCAGTGCCCAAGTCCAAGCAGGCGATCACGCTGTCGGGCAAGCCGCCACCGCATGTGCAGCTTGAGCTGGCACTCAAACCCGACATCGAGCGCCGCCTTGCGAATGATTTCCCCGCCATTGCGGGCAAGCCGCTGGTGCTGGTCTACCCGGGTGGCGGCATCTTGCCGATACGCGCCTGGCCGCTGGCGTCTTACACCGCGCTTTGCGAAGGCCTGGTGGCCGACGGCTGTGCGGTGGCGGTGATTGGCCTGAAGGACGACCAGGCGCTGGCGCAGCAACTGGTCGCCAACGTCAACCAGGCGTTTCCTGCGGGGCCGGTGATTGATTTGACCGGCTACACGCGATCAATCGCAGAATTGCTGGCGCTGTTTCATGTGGCCAGACTGCTGGTGACCAATGACGGCGGGCCCGGCCAGTTTGCAGCGCTGACGCCGATCTGGACCCTGATGCTCTTCGGCCCTGAAACGCCCGGCCTGTATGCACCGCTCACGCCGCGCTGCCATTCGTTTTACAGCCAGTACCCTTGTTCGCCGTGTCTCACGGCCTACAACCACCGCTCGTCTTATTGCGATGGCGACAACCAGTGCCTCAAGGTGATCGCACCTGAGACCGTGCTGGCAAAAGCACGTGAATGCCTGCAGCCGGATCAGGCAGTTGCCGCATGAGCGCATTGCGTGACTTTGCCGAGAAGCTGATCGCCCTGCTGCCGCCAAAGCTGCAGCCCATGGCGCGCTGGCGCTTCATCAGGTTTGGCCTGGTGGGCGCAAGCGGCACGGTGATCAATATCGCCGTACTGGCTTTCTCGCAGGAGTTTTTGTTCCGGCATATTGCCGATTCGCATGACCGCCTGAATTACTCGATTGCACTGGCCATCAGCATCGCGACCATCAGCAACTTCTACTGGAACCGCAGGATGACCTGGCGTGACCGCCAGAACGCCGTGCAGCAATCGGCGCTGGTGCTGTTTGCCAAATATGTGATGGCTGCGGCCCTGTCCATCGCGATCCAGTTCCTGGTAACGAAATGGCTGGCTATTTATCTGCATTACGCGATTGCCAACATCCTCGCCATCGCACTGGCCAGCGCCTTTAACTTCTTGGCGAACGACAGGCTCACATTTCGCCGCCGCAAGAACGAGCCTCCAGATCCATCGGACTCACCCACCGGCCAGCCATGAGCAGCCAGCTGCAATCCGGAAAGCGCCTTCCTGCGCATGTTTTATGGCTGGCATTGGCGCTGGTGGTGGCGCTGGGTTATTTGTTCCAGCTGGGTGGCGACCACATCCCGCGCAACGGCGATGAACTGGTCTATGCCCATATTGCCCGCCTGACGGCCGAAAGCGGCCACTGGCTGCCACTGGTGAGTTCTTACGATTTCATGCGCAACACCAAGCCGCCCATGCTGTTCTGGCAGGCCATGGTGGCGGGAGGCTGGGGCGAGCACTGGACGCTACTGCGACTGCGTTTGCCCAGCGTCATCTACCTGTGGTTGACGGCAGCGATGGTGGGTCTGCTGACATGGAAGATTTCTCGCGATTCGGCGCGCCTGGGCAACCCTTCAGAATTGCAGACCCGGAACAAACAGGCGATATCCATGGGCGCGATAGCTGCCGTGGTGTTCCTTTGTTTCTTCAGCACCTATCGTTATGGCCGGCCCTACCTCACCAGTGCGCCTGAAACCTTCTGGTTGGGCAGCGTGTTTTTTGCCCTCGCCTGGTCGCCGGCAAAACTGCTGGCTTCGCGCTGGCAGTTCCCCCTGCTGGCCGGACTCGTCATTGGCATCGGATGCCTCTACAAATCGTTTGCGATGGTGGTGCCCGTCGGCCTGGCGCTGGCGCTTTGTTACCAGGTCGTGCATGCGCGCCGTGCACCATGGCAGATTATTCGCCCCGGGCTTTTGGGCGATGCATTCAAGACCGCCATCATCTGCGTGCTGGCTGTTGGCGTGTTCAGCCTGTGGTTTGCACTGGACCCATTGCCGGGCGAAGTCTGGCGCGAGTTTGTCGTGGGCGAGAACGCCGGCAAGTTCAAGTCCGGCCAGTCGTATCTGTCGCTGGCGTTCAGCGGCGCGGGCGGGATACCGGTCATCCTCACTGGCTACTTCGTGAATGCGGGCTTGCTGTTTCCGTTGTCTGTGGGTTGCGCCTGGACTGCATGGCGCAGTTACCGCGCACGTCGCCACAGCAGCGAAAGCATTGGCAATGCAGAAAAAGTCATGTGGTTGTGGTTGCTGGCATTGGCACTGGTGTTCATGCTGCCCAGCCAGCGCTCTGCGCGTTACCTGATTCCAGCCATGCCTGCAGTGGCGGTGCTGATCGCGCTGTACTGGCAGCGCATGGGCCGTATCTGGTTCAGCCTCACGTTGGTTTTCGCGATTCTGGGTGCGCTGGCGATGGCATCGATTGGCTACGGTGCGGTGAAAGCCACGCAGGACAATGGCGTGTATTCGCCGCTGTTCTGGCTACTGCTTGCCTTGACGGTCGTCTTCAGTCTTGCCGGCATCTTCAAAAAATCATGGGCACACGCCCTGACGTTGCCCTGCAGCTTCGCCTTCCTGATGGCCATGGCCTGGGTGACCGCGCCATTCAACGGGCCCATAGGCCACTTCAAGGCCAGCACTGTCGCCCTCGTGCAGGGCCAGTCGGTGCGCGTGCCCAACAACTTCAACGGCCAGTTCGAGCGTTACCAGTTTTACCTCAAGGGCGCAAAAATCGCGGCCTACGACGCGCCGCAGCCAGTGGACTACAGCGATGCCGATATTGAAGAGCTGTTCAAGACCAGCCGCTATGTACTGGTGCAGCGCAGGCTGGGCCAGCCCGCATGCGCGAACTGCCGCGTGATCGACGTGCGATGGGACATCCGCTCACGGCAGGACCCCAGGGAAGGCACCTGGGCAGCTTTGAAAACGCCTGATACCTTCTGGTACTCAAGGGAGTATCTGGTGGAGCGTATGACTCGCTAGCCTCGACGAGTCAACAGGCAGTACGGCGCAGGCCCTCACCAGGGAGCGGACTCAAGGGGTCAAAGGTACTGAGCCCACAACTCGTTCGACATCTTTCCCACAGGATCGAATTTGGCTTTAATGCTTTTGAAGATACCTTTGTTCGGGTAAGCGGCATCAAATTGTTCGCGGGTGGCATGCCGCTGGTAAGGCAGGTAGTAGGTGCCTTCGTATCTCAACGCTGCCGCGATCAACAATCGTGTCCAGACCCCTACGCTTTCAAGATCAGCTTTTCCGACACCCTGCTTGTGATAAATAACGAAGGAGAAAACCTCTTCCCGTGCCCATGCCATGACGGCGTCCTGATCAGTGGGCGAGTGGCGAATCGATACATTAAGAACACGGGTGTCATGACTGCGAAAGATGTCCGCCATGTCACCGGCAAAAGAGGCAAAGTGACGCAACGGTACAAAATACTCCTGCAAGACGTAAGTAGAGGACGTTCTGCTTTTCGGTTCAAGCGAAGCTGCATCAAGACTCGCCTCGTAGTTTCTCCATACAACGGCGGACTTGCCGAGCAACGCGGGCCTGACCACCTTGCGCTGCATTTCAGGGCCTTTGGGCAGCTCGGTCAAGGCCCAGATAACGCTCTGTTCAAGCGCATAAGTTTGATCGCGCGGAACCAGCCTGTCGGCAGCCGTCAGGGCCTTTTCAGTAACCATCCAGTTCACGGCGGTTGCAACGTCAAACAAGGGGGGGAGCAAATCCGCGTTGTGCATCAGGCATTTGGCATCAGCCTTTATCTTCCGCTCGAAATATGAGGGATAGTCTTTCAGCCGGACTTGCGCAACGCTGCGCTCAATGCGCACGTTCCTGTCTACCCAAAGCTCTACCTCGGCAATCACTCCCAGTGCGCCATAGCCGCCAAGCACAGCGCCAAACAGATCCGGGTTGGTTTCCCTGCTGGCTTCGACGATCTTCCCATCTGCAAGTACAAGTTGAAGCGCCCTCACGGAGCGTGCAATCGGGCCATGCCCCACATATCGGCCATGCGCATTGACCGACACTGAACCACCCACGGTGAAGTTGGCGTAGCTTTGCATTGTCTGTACAGAAAGGTCGAGGGGGTCGAGCACATCCTGCAGGTCGCGCCAGCGCATACCGGCCTGCACCCGGACAAGCATGCTTGCAGGATTTAGCCAAACCAGTCTTTTCATGCGCCGCATGTCAATATGCAATCCACCCTGAATTGCTATCTGGCCGCCCATGCTGTAACGCCCTCCTCCCACCGCGATTTTTTCTGGCCATACCTTCATCGCGCGCACAAGCTCGTCGATCGAAGTAGGCGCAACAACCCTGGAGACTCTCACTGAATAAAGACGGGTGACGTTTTCTATCACCAGGGATTCACTGGCATGAAGGGAAAACGGCAGGGCTGCCACAAGACCGGCGGAGGCCATGCCCCGGAGGAGCAAATTACGTCTATGCATATTGACCGGCATCAAGGGATTTCAGCAGCATTCCCCGGAAGAATGGCCCCCGCACCGCACGCATGGCAAAACTTTGCAAACGCACTTTTGCGCGTGGTGCATTTCATGCAATGGTCAAACAGCCCGATGCCGCAATGCGGGCAAAAATCGATTTCCGGATTTTTCAGATCCACAGGGCGCTCACATCCAGGGCACACACCCTTGGACAAACGCGTCAATGCCGTGTCGTAACTCAGTTCTTCACGGCGCTGCGCATCAGGCAACTGCTCTGCAAGTTTTTGCTTTTCAAGGTAGCGGTTCAGCGACACGATGGCCTGGCGGCCCACCACCATCGTCACGATGATGCCAACAATGTAGCGCACATAACCGCCGTAGCTCGGCAGGTAAGGCACCAGCTCGACGAAGAAGGCAAAGAGCGCAAAAAAGACAAAGCCCCAGACAAATGGCCAGTAAGTGCCTGTGCGTTTTTTGACAAACAGCCATCCGGCAATCGCAAGAAGCGGCAAAGTCAATGCGAGTCGATACAAAAACACGCGCAACTCGACCCGGCGGTATTCGGCATCGAGCTTTTGGCGCGCCACCGTTTCCATTTCCGCAAGCTTTCGTTTTTCACGTGCCACGGTCTGCCGCGCGTCCAGCGCGGCCTGCTGCTGCGCCTCGACGGCGACACCCGCTGCACGCTCGCGCTCTTTTAGCCCATCCAGTGCCCGCGTGCGCGCAATCAGTTCCGGGTCCTGATCAGCCTGCTGGGTTGCACGCCGGGTAGCCAGCCAGTTGTTGAACGTTTCGCGCGCTGTTGCCGAATCGGCTTGTGCGACCCGACGCTTGAGCTGCGCCTGCTCAAGCGCGGTCTGGGCATCCTGCTCGGCACGTTCTGCGTTGCGGATGCTGGTGCGCGCAGGGACTGTGATCGCCGAATCCATATAGTCTTCGACAGACAGCTGCTTCTCGACTTTGGGCAGGTCGCCAACCAGCGTTCCACCCAGCCCGATCAGGAAACCGGCAAACACAAACGCCACCAGCCAGAGGCCGCGGCGAAACCATTTTTCTGAAAGGCGCAGGGATTTGCTCATGGATTCTTTCGTTGCATGTTGACAGGGATCTCAGGCATCCAGCAAGGCTGAAACCTTTGCACGGAGCAATTCCGGCTGGACGTCTGCAGGGGCCATCGCCGGCGCCACATTCAGGCCAACGCGGCTGAGAAAGCCACGCCTGAACGGTTTGCTCATGGCGATACCCTTTTCAACCCTGCTGAAAAACGAACCCCAGAGATTGGTCAGCGCCATCGGTATGACGGGGGCGTTCACACCGTCCCGCTCCGCATTTTCAAGAATCTTCATGATCCCGCCCTTGAACGCCTGCAAGTCGCCATTCCTGGTCAGGCCGCCTTCCGGAAAGATCGCCAGCAAATCGCCGTCGCGCAGCACTTTGGCAGCAGCTTCAAAAGCGGCTTCATACAGTTCGGGGTTCTCGGACTTCGGGGCAATCGGGATGGCCCTGGCCAGCTTGAAAAACCAGCCCAGCACCGGCATCTGGAAGATGCGGTGGTCCATGACGAAATGAATGGGACGCGGGCTGGCCGCCATCAGCAACACGGGGTCGACAAAGCTGACATGGTTACAGGTCAGGATGGCTGCACCGGCGGTCGGAATGTGCTCATCGCCTGCGATTCGAAACCGGTAGACCAACCGCGACGCCAGAAAGGCAACGAAGCGCAGCAGGTACTCGGGGACCAGCATGAAGATGTAGAAAGCCACCACGGCATTGGCCAGCCCGACGAACAGGAAGATCTGAGGCACCGTGAACCCGGCACCCAGCAATGCACCCGCGAGGACGGAACTCACAATCATGAACAGCGCATTGAGGATGTTGTTGGCGGCGATGATGCGGGCCCGGTGCGTTGGCTGGCTGCGCAGCTGGATCAGCGCATACATGGGTACGCTGTACAGGCCTGCAAACAGGCTGAGCAGGGCCAGGTCAGCCATCACACGCCAGTGGTCGTGCTGCACAAGGAAACGGCCCACACCCATCAGTTCGGCAGCAGGCATGTTGCGCGAGGCAAAATAAAGGTCGATGGCGAACACGCTCATGCCGATGGCGCCCATCGGCACCAACCCGATTTCGACATGACGCTTGCTGAGCACCTCACACAGCAGCGAGCCGGTGGCGATGCCAATTGAAAACACGACCAGCAGCAACGATGCCACATGCTCGTCACCATGCATCACATCCTTGGCAAAACTCGGAAACTGGCTGAGGAAGACGGCGCCGAAAAACCACATCCAGCTGATGCCCAGCATGGAGCGAAAAACGACAACGTTGTCGTTGGCCAACTTGAGGTTGCGCCAGGTCTCTGTGACCGGGTTCCAGTTGATCTTCAGGTTCGGGTCAGTGGCCGGCGCCAGCGGAATGAACTGCGCCATCGTACGCCCGGCCAGAGCGAGCAGGACACAACCGAGCGCTACGTAGTGCGGGCCCACACCGGGAATGGCCACGATCAGCCCGCCCACAATATTGCCGAGCAGGATGGCGACAAAAGTCCCCATCTCGACCATGCCGTTACCGCCTGTGAGTTCGCGCTCGTTGAGCGCCTGCGGCAGGTAGGCAAACTTCACGGGCCCGAAGAGTGTGGAGTGCAAACCCATCAGAAAAGTGCAGCCCAGCAGCACAGGCACCTGGAAGTTGACGCTGCCGCTGGTAAAGCCAGCGGCGGCCAAAAGCATGATGGCAATTTCAAGGTTCTTGACAAAACGGATGACGCGCGTTTTTTCAAACTTGTCGGTGAGCTGCCCGCTGGTGGCCGAGAAAAGCAGAAAAGGCAGGATGAACAGCGCACCGATCACCAGGCCGGCCATGGCGGGTGGCAGCCAGCTCACGCCGAGCTGGTAGGTCACCATCACGGTGAAGGCAAACTTGAAAAGGTTGTCGTTGGCCGCACCCGAGAACTGTGTCCAGAAGAATGGGGCAAACCTGCGCTGGCCCAGCAGCGCAAACTGGTTGGGATGGGCGTGCGGGTCCGGGTCGCCGGCAAGGCCAGCCGGCCTTTCATTGTTTGCTGCTTCGACGCTCATGAATGCTTGCTCCGTTGTAAATGTGTCGCGGCTGTTTAAAGCGCTGGTGCCCGGTTACTTGTCCCAAATGATTCTGCCCTGCTTTGATGACGCGCAAGCCTTCTGCCCGGCCCTCACAGTGTCGGTGCGGCCAGGCCTCCGGACCCCACGTTTCGCTGCTGAAGCGCCAGAACAGGCCGGTAGCATCGATTGTTGATA
Source organism: Pseudomonadota bacterium (assembly GCA_040390295.1). Classification (GTDB taxonomy): domain Bacteria; phylum Pseudomonadota; class Gammaproteobacteria; order Burkholderiales; family Burkholderiaceae_C; genus Polaromonas. The sequence continues at coordinate 30,063 of JAZJYR010000010.1, read as the reverse complement.
ACGGCAGGCAACAGGCGATGCCATGAGTACACGTGCAGACCTGATTGTGGTTTCATCAGCAAAAGCCTGGCCACCTCCTTGCTGGAGCGCATGCAACGCGTGGCGCAGGACTTCGCGCAGCAGCACCAGGCTGACCAGAAAATGGACGCGAAGAATCGTGTAGCGGCCTCTCCCCTTGCAGGGGACGGCGTCTCATCGCGACTGGAGTCAATCCCGCTCGGTAAACACTGTCAGCACGCCGGTGTAGCCATACAGATGATGGCGGGCGATTTCACCGCCGGCAAAAAAACCCACCAGCGGCACATCACCCAGTGCGCGGCGAACAATCTGCAGCTCTGCACTGGGCGCGCCAAAGTGCGGCCCGCCACGGCCTGAACAGCTGACGTAAATGGCGCCGGCAATCCGCCTGGCCGCATGCGGCGCGGACTCGGCTTCAGGCGCGCTCAGTGCGCTGGCGACTTCAAGCGTGACCTCTTCGGGCTCAAGCTCTTCGCGGATCTCGGCGCACACGCGGATCAGGTCGGCACGTGCAGCTTCGCGGTTGCGTTCGCAAAAAGCGAGTGTCATGCCCACAGAAGGATGTTCCGCAATGGCGATGCCCTTGCGCGCAGGGTCCAGGCCAATGATGTGCCGGACCACGACATCGGCGCCGAATTGCCCGGCATGGTGGATGTGGGTGTCATGAAGGCGCTCGTCAGGGTGGCTCAGCCCGACCAGCGTGGCCCGCACTTTCGCAAGCGCTTCGCGCGGCTCCTCCAGCGAGACGCCCAATTCAGACAGCATCAGGTCCAGCGCTGGTTGGCCATCCAGCTCCGTCACGACATTGCCCTCACAGGCGGTGATTTCATGGTTGCTTGATACGGGCTGGCAGCCCTGCGTCACGCGGGACATCAGCGCCATGCCGCCCGACATGTCACGGGCGAATGCAACACCGCTCATGCCACCCCTGAACACACCGCTGGCTGCACCCTGGCCCTTGACATTGCCATGACCGCTGAGCGCGAACTGCACGGTGTCAGAGCGGCTTGATGCCAGGCCGCCGAACACATAGCCGCTGTCGGTGCGCTGCGCCATCTCGGCAATCAGCTCAACCAGATCGGGGGTGGAAGAGTCGGCGTGAACCAGTGCGGTATGGGCCTTGAAGCGGTGGCTGGCGGGCGGCAGGGGCGAGACGCCTGAAAAAACGCGGTACTGGTCATGCGGCAACTCGCACAACATCACGGCCAATGCCGGCTCATCAAAATACTCGACGTTGTTTGATGCAATGCCCACACCCACGGTACCGCTCCAGTCAGGCACCTCGGGCAACTCGGCGCTCAGGTGATCGAGAATGTCCTGTGCGTGCGACGCATAGTGGTCGGTGATGTACAGCAACCCCAGCGTCGGAGCAGTGGCATAGCCGGGCAGCGCCATATAGGCCCGCAATTGCGCCAGCACAAGACCGGCAGCCATCTGCCATTGGGGGTGGGTGGCGTGGCCATAGGGGAAAAGTTTCATGGTCTTGCGGGTCAAAAAAATTGCAGGAATTGCGGGTTCTCCGCGACCATTTTTCCAGATGGCCCAAGCCGTTTTTAACGTGAGGTTTTTCGGGCGACCTTGCGCGGGGCGGGTTTGGCTTTCGGTTTTGTTTTGGCACTGGCACGCGATGCCGAAGGTGCAGGTGTCGAAGCAAGCGGAGACGGCCACGCCTGGCTGCTGCGCAAGGCGGTGTTCATGGCGGCACGCGCGCTGCCGGCCACCGTCTTGCCTGCGCTTTCGGCCATGCCTTTGGCCACGCCGGTCGCCGTTTTCATGGCGTCCCTGGCCAGCCCCGTCGCCAGGTTTTTGCCGGTGTTCATCGCGGTCTTTTTGGCCGCCTCCTTCATGGCATCCGATGCGATGGTCTGGAATTGCTGGGTCAGTGCGCCCCACCACTGCATCGGATCGACGACGCCACCGGATGCAGGCGCAGCAGGTTTGGCTTTGGCCGTGCGCGCCCTGGGAGCCGCCTCTTTGGCGGCAGACTCTTGTGTACCTGGCGAAAAACTCGTCGGCGGTATTTCCAGCCCCGGAAATGATTTGGCTTTTTCGGCCACGCCCTGCACCCCGCTGGCCAGACTGTCGGCGACCTTGAGCTTGAAGGCATTGGCCACATCGCCCATGTTGAAGTTCATTCCCTTCAAGGTTGCCAGCGTCATCTTCTGCACTTCGAGGGCCTGGATGGTGGCCTTGAGCGCCATGGCGTTCTGGTCCAGCCAGAACTGCACGGCCTTGAGCTCTTCGATCCGTTTGTCGAGTTCTTCAACATTGAGCGTCGGCGCGACCCAGTTGCCAAGGTTGGGCAACTGCGGGATCTTCTGTGCCGCGCTGCCGGCAGCCTGCGTCGCCAGGTTCTGCAAAAAATCAAAGCCGGGGACAAATTTTCCGAAACCGGCGAAAGATGGATTGTCCGAGTCGCTCATGCTTGTCTCCTGGCGTGTTGTGTCTGGTTAGGTTCTTTGGCGCATCACGCCTTCATTGTGCAGTGCCTGCAGGGCCCGTCAACCCATTTCTGGCTGCGCATCAAAAATCGCGCTCTTTCTGACGGACCAGTGCAGTGAGCGATGCGTTGACAGGTGCTTTCATGGCGCATTTGGCAGCCTCTCGCGGCACCGCACCATTGATGACATCGATCTCGCTGGGCCTGCGGGCATCATGGTCCAGCAGTACGGACGGTCGGGCATTGCGGACACGCTCGCCAAAGGCACGTACAAAGGCTTCCGGATCGCTCACATGGATGGTCACCTTTCGCGCGCGTGCCACGTGCCAGGCCTCCAGCGATGCGGCCATGCCCAGGGGGCCGATGTCGGGGTCGTCCATGGCCTCACCCACCGTCAAACCCGTCAGTGCACAGGGCGCGCTGAAGGCGACATTGCAGATGAGTTTTTCCCACTGCATGGCCGCAACGTTGTCAGTGGCTTCGGCATTGAAGCCCGCAGCGCGCCAAAGCGCGGCGACCTCGTCGACACGCACGGGGGCAAGCCCCGCATAAGCGCCCATCTTCACCGCGTTCATGTTGTTGTGGTGGGCATGACCGGGGCCACGCAGGGATGCGCCGAACGCAGCCGCGATGCCCACCATCAGGCGGTCAGCACCAACGGCTTCGGCAACAAGGTCGGCGCTGCCCAGGCCGTTCTGTATGGTGAGCACTGTGGTGTCGGCTCCTGCAAGCTTTGCGGCGATTTTGGCAGCTTCAGGCACCTGCGCAGCCTTGGCGGCCACGATAACAAGGTCAGCCACCTCCCGGGGCGCCTGTGCAGCCGTGAATGCCCGCAGCTTCACTGTGCGGTCGCCGCTGGCACCTTCAATGCGCAGGCCTTTTGCAGCGATGGCGTCGACATGCGCCTGCCAGCCATCGACCACCATCACCTCGTTGCCCGCACTGGCCAGCAGGCCGGCATAGACGGAACCCATTGCGCCACAACCCACGATTGCCACTTTCATGTCTGTCTCCGTCCGTAAGGTTTTTTGCTCAGGCCGTGAGCTGGCGTATGAAGGGTGCCAGCCCCGCCTTCTCCTCAAGGCCAAAACCCGCGGCAGCCGTGGGTTTGACCAGCCCGCCGCCCACAGCACAGCCCGCCGGGTAACCGCCAAAGGGCTGAAACACACCCGGGTAGGCTTCACAGCCGCCCAGCCCCAGACCCACGGCAATGTGCAAATTGATCAGGTGGCCGCCATGCGGGTGGGCCTGGTCGCGGCTGAACCCACCGGCCTCCATGCGCGACAGCATGCGGCCATATTCAAGCAGGCCATAACTGAGGCCGGGATCCATCTGGAACACATCGCGCCCGGGCCGCATGCCGCCAAACAGCAGCAGGTTGTTCACATCGGGCAACGAGAACAGGTTTTCGCCCGTGGCCACGGTGCCGCTGTAGGCCTCCACCACTCGCCGGTTCAGGTCGTAGTCCAGCGGGTCGCCGATTTCTTCATACCAGCGCAGGTCCAGCGGCGCCATCGCTTTTGCATACGCCAGCGCCGTCGCCAGGTCGAAGCGGCCATTGGCATCTACGGCCAGCCGCTGGCCGCTGCCTGCGACGTCGAGCGCGGCCTCAATGCGCGCCATGTCTTCAACGAGCGATGCACCGCCTATCTTCATCTTGAACGCATCAAAACCCATGTCCTGGTAAGCCCGGAACTCGTCGCGCAGGCGCTGTGAGCTGTCGTCGGGGTAGTAATAACCGCCAGCGGCGTAAACATGCACGCCATCCGTTTTTGCATCGATTCCAAAATGGCGCGCAATGGTGCGCCAGGCCGGCTCATCTGCCAGTTTGGCATTGATATCCCAGAAGGCCAGCTCAAGTGCGCCGACTGCGGCGGCACGGTCGCCATGGCCCCCGGGCTTTTCGTTTTTGAGCATGACCTGCAGGAGCTTGGCCACATCAAAGGCCAAGCCACTTGAATCGAGCAGGCTGTCGGGCGCCGAGCGCGCTGCAGCCATCACACGCGGAATGATGCGTTCACGCAGGATGCCACCCTGCGCATAACGGCCTATGGAGTCAAAGGCCAGACCCACCACGGGTTTGCCGTGACGGACGGCATCGGTAAAAACAGCCACCAGCGAGATGGTGTGTTCTGAAAAATTGACCAGGGCGTTGGCCACATTGCCCTGTAACTGGACGGAAAGCTCGCGGATGTCGGTGATGCGCATGGTCTGCGGGTACTTCAAAAACTCAATGGCTCCCTGCGAATGTTGCTTTGATTTTTCTTTGTACTTTGCATGGATTTTGCACCCTTCCACGGGAGCGCTTCACGGCTTGCCTTTGCCGGCATCGCCCTGATAAGCTGGCGACATGAAAAGCCTGTTTCACTTTGCCTTCAACGTGAGGGACCTTGATGCCGCCCGCCGCTTCTACGGCGGCGTGCTTGGATGCACGGAAGGCCGATCAACCGACACGTGGGTCGACTTCGATTTTTTCAGCCACCAGATCTCCCTTCACCTGGGCGAACCCTTCAAGACAGAGCGCACCGGCCATGTGGGCGACAAGCTGGTGCCCATGCCGCACTTCGGGCTGGTGCTGGCCCTGCCCGACTGGAAAGCGATGGCTGAGCGTCTGCAGGCAGCAGGGACAGACTTTGTGCTGGAGCCCCAGGTGCGCTTTGAAGGCCAGCCCGGCGAACAATGGACCATGTTTTTCTGCGACCCTTTCGGCAACCCGCTGGAGATCAAGGGTTTCAGGAACCTCGATACGCTTTACGCCGCATGAGTCATCACGCGACACGTACACGACGATCAGGGCACAGATGACTTACACGTTTGCATCGGCCACGATCCTGTTGTTGCTGATCACCGATCCCTTCGGCAACATCCCCATCTTTGCCAATGCCTTGCGCAAGGTCGCGCCGGAGCGCCGCATCAAGGTCATCCTGCGTGAAGTGCTGATTGCCTTTTTGCTGTTGCTGGCCTTCATGTTTGTCGGCGACGGTTTTTTGCGCGTGATGAATCTGAGCGATCTGTCGCTGCAGATTGCCGGTGCGGTGGTGATGTTCCTGATTGCGCTACGGATGATTTTTCCGTCATCACTGCATGCACCCGACCCGCTGGAAGGCGAGCCACTCATCGTGCCGCTGGCCATCCCCGCGCTGGCAGGGCCATCTGCACTGGCGACGGTCATGCTGCTGGTTTCGCAGGCACCTGCGCGCAGGCTGGAATGGGTTGCGGCGCTGTGCGTCACCATGGCCGTGTGTGCCGTGGTGCTGGTGTTGTCCGAAAGGATTCAGCGCCTGGCGGGCGATCGGGTGATGATGGCGTTTGAGCGGCTGATGGGGCTCATTCTGGTGGCAGTCGCAGTGGAGATGTTTTTGCGGGGCCTGAAGGTTTTCATGGCCCAGGCCCACGCTTAGGCATCTCGGGCCAGCGCGACAATCTTCTGGCTGATCGCCCCAAACACCGATTGCCCGTCCTTGCCCTTGGCTTCGATGCGAATGGTGTCGCCGAACTTCATGAATTCTGTTTTTGGCTTGCCGTCTTCAATGGTTTCAATCGCACGCTTCTCGGCGACGCAGCTGTAGCCATGGCTCCAGTCCTTGTTGCTGACGGTACCTGAGCCGACGACGCTGCCGGCGCGCACATTGCGGGTCTTGCAGATGTGGGCGATCAGCTGGCCGAAATTGAAGGTCATCTCGGGGCCGGCTTCGCACATGCCGACCTTGCGGCCGTTCCAGGTGCTTTGCAGCGTCAAGTGCAGGCGGCCGTCTTTCCACACGTCGCCGAGTTCATCGAGCGTCACGGCAACCGGGCTGAAAGCGGTGGCCGGCTTGCTCTGGAAAAAGCCGAACCCTTTGGCGAGTTCATCGGGAATCAGGTTGCGCAATGAGACGTCATTGGCCAGCATGACAAGGCGAATGCCTTCGAGCGCCTGCTCGGGCGTGGCGCGCATCGGCACATCGCCGGTGATGACGGCGACTTCAGCTTCAAAGTCGATGCCGAAGTCTTCACTGGCCACCACCACATCGTCGCAGGGGCCGATGAAGTCGTCGCTGCCGCCCTGGTACATCAGCGGGTCGGTGTAAAACGATGCGGGCACTTCGGAGTTGCGCGCCTTGCGCACCAGTTCGACGTGGTTGATGAAGGCCGAGCCGTCAGCCCACTGGTAGGCGCGCGGCAGCGGTGCCATGCATTGCGCAGGGTCAAACGGAAACGCGTGGCGCGCCTTGCCGTTGTTCAGGGTCTGGTAAAGGTCTTCAAGCTGTGGCGACATGAAGTTCCAGTCGTCCAGAACCTGCTGCAATTTGCCAGCAATGCCCGTCGCATAATGGGCGCTCGAGAGGTCACGCGAGACCACAATCAGCTGGCCGTCACGTGAACCGTCTTTATAGGTAGCGAGTTTCATCAAAGTCCTGTTGGGTGAATTTCTGCGGATCTTCCGCGGAGGTTCTGGAGTCAGTCTATCAAGATGCCTGTCCCGACAATTCCGGCAACCCGGTGATCGCAGACGATTGAAGTTACGATAAGTGAAATTGATTTACCTAAATGTAATCGTCAATTCTAATTCAACAGCATGAACAAGCGGGCAAATCCAGCAGAAACAGACCTTGAAGATACCGGGCCACAGCGCGCCGGCATCCAGTCGGTCGAGGTTGGTTTCAGCCTGCTGCAGGTACTTGCGGCTTCCAGCGGCCCGCTGATGTTGCGTGATCTGGCCGCCGCTGCGAACATGAGCGCCGCCAAGGCGCACCGCTACCTTGTGAGCTTTCAGCGCCTGGGCCTGGTCGTGCAGGACGCAGGCAGCACCCGTTATGACCTCGGTCCAGCAGCCTTAAAGTTAGGGCTTGCTTCGCTCTCCCGCATTGACAGCGTGAAGCTGGCCCGCCAGCGCATCGGCCCGCTGATGGAACAGATTGGCCAGACCCTGGCCCTCGCCGTCTGGGGCAACCAGGGCCCGACCATGGTGCACTGGGAAGAATCACCGCAGGCGATTACCGTCAATTTGCGGCTGGGCGATGTGATGCCGCTGCTGTCTTCAGCCACCGGTTTGTGTTTTCTGGCCTTTATGGGCCAGGGCCGCAAGACATCCGGCGACCGGCTGGCACTGCTGCTCAAGGATGAGCTCGCACGCGCACACAAGGCCGGGCGCGATGACGTGCCCTCGACCATGGCCGAAGTGACAAAAACGCTCGAAGAGATACGCCGGCGCGGCATCAGCCGGGTGGTCAACACATTGATGCCGGGCGTCGCCGGTTTTTGCGCGCCGGTGTTTGATGCCGACGGCCACATGATGCTGGGCATGGTGGCGCTGGGTTCGCTGGCGAATTTCGATTCAGCATGGGACGGCAAGGTGGCCACACCCTTGCGGGCAGCGGCCAACCAGCTCTCGGCCGATCTCGGGTTTGTTGCCGCATGATGCGCAGCAAAGGCATGCCCTCATGGCGGCAGCTTGCGTTGCTGGCGCTGCTGGTTCTGGCGGTGCACCTGCTGGCCCTGAAAGCGGCGCCCGGCAGCTTTGGCATGAAGCTGGACCCCGGTGCCGCCGCGGCCGCATTCACGACACGCACGATAGAGCCCGAGCGCCCGCCTGTGCCCGTGACGCCGCTGGCGCCATTGCCACCGGTTCCCGTCGTCAAACCCAAACCCGCACCGCAACCGCCCCCGGCTGAACGCCCGCCCGTGCTGGCTGAAGCGCCTGCTGCCACACCTGTTGCGCCGCCCGAACCAATGGCCGAGCCCGAGAACTCGCAACTTGCCCTGGCCACGCCCACCGTTCAGCCGCCGTTGCCGTCCGCGTCACCCACGGTAGCCGCCAGCACGGCAACACTTCCCTCAGGCCAGGCGACCACGCTGGTGACGGCGATCAAGCTGCCGCCGTCGGTCGTGCTCCAGTACAAGATGACGGGCGGCTCCAAAGGGATGAACTACTTTGCCAACGCCGAACTGGGCTGGCGGAGAAACTTCAGCGAGTACGACGCCTACATGAAGGTCAGCGCGATGTTCCTCGGATCACGCAGCATGACCAGCGTGGGCAGCGTGACGGAAGCCGGGCTGGCGCCCACGCGGTTTTCCGACAAGTTCAGAAGCGAGCAGGCTGCGCATTTCGAAACCGACAAAAGAAAAATCACCTTCAGCGCCAACACGCCTGACGCGCCCTGGGTGGAAGGCACGCAGGACCGGGTCAGCGTGTTCATGCAGCTGGCCGGCATGCTGGCGGCCAAACCCGGTGAGTTTCCCCTGGGCAGTGAGATCACGATCTACACCGTCGGCCCGCGCGATGCCGACACCTGGACCTTTGTCGTCGAGGCAGAAGAAAAGCTGCAATTGCCCGCCGGGGAATTTGCCACCCTCAAGCTGACCCGCAAGCCACGCCGCGAATACGACCAGAAAGTCGAGATCTGGTATGCGCCATCGCTGGACTATCTGCCGGTGCGCAACCGCATCACCCAGCAAAATGGTGATTTCATCGACCAGAATCTCTCGGAGATCATCAGGCCGCTCTAGCGCCGCTCAGGGGCTGTTTCAGGCCCGCTCCAGGCCAGATATACGTCAAAGGTGTGCAGTTTTTCTGAATGCTGCGGCTCATTTGGCACAAAGGTCATGATTTACACGACCGCCCTTGAACTTGGCACCATCGTTGCTATCTGCCCAACAGGGAAATCCATAAAGAAAGCCAGCCATGCAAATGCTTTACGACTCCGAATCCTTTGTGGTGGTGCAGATTCATGCCAACGCGCCCGAGGAATCGGCACCAGCGCCCAAAGTACCCGAACTTGAACGCCACGGCTTCGAGATTGTGGACAAGCGCTCGGGCAAAGAGGTTTACCTGGATGGCTCGTGGGCCGAGATGTTCCAGCAGCGCCTGAGCGACTGGGAGCAGAACACCCCCACCCAGCAGGAAATCGAAGACACGCTGGAAGGCTATAGCGGCCTTGCGAATACGCCCATCTCGCTTCATTAAGCCCCCACGTTCGCTCACTTCGTGTAGCTTTCTGCCCCCCTTGGGGGCCGTTGCGCCTGCAGCCCGGCAAAGCCGGTTCTGCGGCTCCTACCTGCGAAGACACCGGATTACTCAGGTCTGTAAAGCCACCGATACACAGGCTCGGTGATCAGGAGCACCACGGTCAGCCGCGTCACATGAAACGCCGTCACCAGCGGCACACCGAGTTGCAGCACCTTGGCGGTGATCGACATCTCCGCAATCCCGCCGGGTGCCGTGCCCAGCAACACTGTCGCCCAGTGAACCGGCATCAGCTGCGCCAGCAGCCATGCGAAGCCGGCACATGCGGCGATCAGGACCAGTGTCGTCAGGGCAACTGAGGCCAGCCAGCGTGGTGCCATGTGCACAAAGCTGCGCGAAAAGCGCACACCGAGGCTGATGCCGATCAACAACTGCGCGCCGTTGCTCATGGCTTGCGGAATGGCCGACAGCGTGAAGCCGCAGGCCGTCACCACCAGCGACGCCGCCAGCGCCCCGATAAACCAGGGGTTGGTGCGCTTGAGTTTGAGCATGAGCCAGCAACCGGCGCCCGTCAGCAGCGCCAGCAAGGCCAGGCCGGGCCAGTCCACCATGCGCGCACCGGGCACGGTGCTGTCCAGGCCGTGCAGCCCGGCCCACTGAAACCCGAAAGGCACGATCACCGTCACCAGCAGCAAGCGCAAACTGTGGGCAGAGGCCACCAGCTCCGTCTGGCCGCCATGGCGCTCGGCCATCAGCGTCATCTCCGAGGCACCGCCCACCGGCGCGGCGAAATAACTGGTCACCCGCGTCAGCCCGACCACCTGCAGCGGACCCGGGCCATGATGCACGCGGTGCAGCCAGGCGCCGGCCATCAGCCCAAGCGCCAGCGCCCAGACGATGTTGAGCGCAATGGCCCACCACAGGCTGGCCACCAGCGCCATCACCTGCGGCGTGAAATAAAGACCCAGCGCCGCGCCAATCGCCCACTGGCCCGCGTTGCGAAACGGCGTCCAGCTTTCGGTGGGTGCCCCGAGCATGGACAGCACGGCAGTCACCAGCAGCGGGCCGATCATCCAGGGCAGCGGCGTGTGCAGCTTCAGGCAGAGCACGGCCGCAGCAAGGGCGAACAGCAGCGTCAATGCAATCCGGGCCGGGGCCAGCGCAGGATCGATGGCAAGGCGCCGGATGAAATTCAGGGGCATGTCAAGTGGAAACGGTGCAGCAAGGCAACAAGTATCTCCGCCATGGCAGGCCGGGAACCGGGTGAAACCTGGAGACGCCTTCAGATTGCTATATTTTTAATAGCTACTCACGCCCGTCATATAAGGTCAAAATGCCAATTTGATGCCTGAAAATAGGCATTTTTGGCAGTTTTTGAGGCCTGGAATGCCCTGAACAGGCTGCAGAGCCTCAAATGTTAACCTGCATATTAACAATTGAAAGGCCGCAAAGGCTTAGTATTCCGCCATGCCCTATTTTTCTCCATCACGCTTTTATGCCTGCCTGCCCCCACTCCTGATGGCTGCATGGCTTGCAGGCTGCGCCAGCCAGCCCGAGCCACCCGTGCTCAGGCCGCTGGACGCGGCTACGGCCGCAGCCACCGCCGCCAGGCTTGATCCGCTGATGCCCGCCGACATACTGATGGTCGGCGAACAGCATGATGCGGCCGAACACCAGAAGCTGGAGCAGCAGGTGGTGGCGCTGCTGGCGCAACGCGGCGTGCTGGCAGCCGTGGCGCTGGAAATGGCTGACGCCGGCAACAGCACCGCCGCCCTGCACCCCAGCTCGACCGAGCAGCAGGTCAAAAGCGCCCTCAGGTGGAGCGACAAAAGCTGGCCGTGGGATGCCTACGGCCCGGCGGTGATGACAGCCGTGCGCGCCGGTGTGCCGGTGCTGGGCGCCAACCTGCCGCGCAGCGCCATGCAGGCCAGCATGGCCGACAGCCAACTCGACGGCCAGTTGCCCGGCCCGGCACTCAAGGCACAGCAGCAGGCCATACGCATCGGCCACTGCAACATGCTGCCCGAAAGCCAGATCACGCCGATGACACGCATACAGATCGCAAAAGACATCAGCATGGCGAACACCCTGGGACAGATGGTGCTGCCGGGCAAGGTTGTTGTGCTGCTGTCCGGCAGCGGCCATGCGGACAAAAACCTGGGTGTGCCCCGGCACCTGAAAGCCGACATCAAAAGCAAAACCCTGCGGCTGCACGCCGGTACGGTCACCAGCCTTGAAAAGGCCGAGGTGTTTGATGCGGTCTGGCTGACGCCCGCGCTGCCCGAGAAAGACTACTGCGAAGACTTCAAAAAACAGATGGACGGGAAGTGAATCTGTCATCCCGGGCTTGACCCGGGATCCATGACCCCAGGGGTTCGGGTTCATGGATTGCGGATCGGGACCGCGATGACACAGGGAAAGACTGTTTACCAGGCGCCCGAAAAGGAGCCGCCATCCATCAAGAGGTTTTGCCCGTTGATGTAGCCCGAATTCGCCCCGCACAGAAACGCACAGGCCTGGCCAAACTCTTCGGGCCGGCCGAAGCGGTGGGCCGGATGTTTTGCGAGACGCTTTTCCATCACCTCTTCAACGCTGGCCTTTTCACGCTTGGCCTGCGCGGCAAAATTACCGGCCAGGCGCTGGGTATCAAAGGTGCCCGGCAGGATGTTGTTGATGGTCACATTGCGTGCCACCGTCGTGCGCGCCAGACCGGCCACAAACCCGGTCAGCCCGCTGCGAGCACCGGTGCTCAGGCCCAGCGCATCGATGGGTGATTTGACCGAGCTCGACGTGATGTTGATGATGCGGCCAAAACCGCGCGCCATCATGCCGTCGACTGTGCGCTTGATGATCTCGATGGGGCTGAGCATGTTGGCATCGAGCGCCGCCAGCCAGGCATCGCGGTCCCAGTTGCGGAAGTCGCCCGGCGGTGGGCCGCCTGCATTGGTCACCACGATGTCGAAGTCCGGGTGCGCCGCAAAAATGCGCTCCCGGCCTTCTGCCGTCGTGACATCAGCGGCCACCCAGGAGACCGGCGCTTTCGAAATCGCCGCCAGCTTTGCTGCAGCCTCTTTCAGCGTCGCTTCGGTGCGCGCAGCCATCACCACTTCAACGCCCTCTTTCGCAAGCGCTTCGGCACAGGCAAACCCAAGGCCGGCGCTGGCGCCACAGACCAGTGCCTTGCGGCCGGCTATTCCTAGATCCATAAAACGAGATCCATCTGGCTTACTTCGCTGCCGTGAGTTGCTTCAGCGCCATGTTCTGCATGGTCTTTCGCAGGCGTGACAGGCCGATGTCGTGCTCGTACAGGTGCTCGCGCTGGTTGGCGTCGGGCTCCATGGTCTCCAGCATCACGCGGTCCTGCTCCAGCACCACCCAGTGGCGCTGCTCCAGGCGGTTGCGGTACAGGAAGCGCCACACATCGCGCTGCCAGCCACTGACCTTGCGGCAGCGCCAGAAGAAGACGACCGACAGCTGGGGGCTGACGGGGGTGTAGCTGCCGATCACGGTGAAGCTGCCGCCAGGGCCACCGGTTTTGGGGTAAGGGATGGCCAGGCGCATCCACTGCGTGCCGGTGTCGCCCCATTCGGTCCAGTCGAAGTTCACGTCGCGCTGGCCGTCTTTTTCAAACATGAAACCGTGATCGGTCTTGCGCAGCTTGAACTTGGCGCTGATGTCGCCCTCGCTCATGGAGTGCGACTGCTTGTGCACAAAACTGCCGTGCATCGGGTCCATGACGTTATCAGCCACGTAGCGGTAGTCACCGCGCCATTCAACGTAGCACAGGAAGGAACTCCACTCGGGGCTGCTGATTTCTTCAGGCAGATTGAGCGGTGGCGGGGTCTCGACATGCTCACGGGCGTTGTAGATCCAGATCGACTCTGCCGCCTCGATGACGTGGAAGGACCGCGTGGCACGCGTGCCTTCGAGCGTGCAGCCGGGGCTGGCGGGCACCTTGGTCACGGTGCCGTCGCAGCGCACTTCAATGCCGTGGTAGGGGCAGGCCAGGCGGTCGCCCAGGTTGACACCCATGGACAGCGGTGCGCCGCGGTGCGGGCAATGGTCTTCAAGTGCGTGCACCTTGCCGCTGGCGTCGCGCCAGACGGCAATCTTGTAGCCAAGACGGCGCATGGAGACCGGACGCTCCTTCACAAAATGCGAAGGGCAGATGGGGTACCAGAGGTCATAGAGGCCGCGCTCAAGCAGCTTGTCGACATCGGCAGCCGTTGGCGTGGGCTTTGCGGCGGCAGTGGCGCTGACGGGTGGGGTTGCAGTAGCGGTGTTCATGTCACTCTCCCAATGTTTTCATGAGGGCTTGAAACGATTCGGCGGTCCAGGGCTGGCCATTGGGTCCCAGCGGGCCTTGCTTGTTCAGGTGCTCGACCAGCGCATCCAGCTCCCAGTGGCCGGCCGCAAAACCGCGCTCGATGGAATCACCGAGCAGGTCTTCAAACGTCGTGGGCGGACGCTGGCGTGCCTGGTGCGGCTGCAGATAACGCTCCTGCAGGGCGTTGATGGGGATGCTGTTCAATGTCATGGTGGGTTCTCCTGAAACAGAAAAATTACTCCGCAACGATGTTGCGGGCTTTGATGATCCTGGCCCACTGCGCAGTTTCATTGCGCACATAGGCTGTGAATTCCGCGGGCTTCATGAGCGTTTCGGTCAGGCCCTGCGACTTGAGCTGTTCACGCACGGCCGGCTGGGTGAGGATGTCTGCCGCATCTTTGGCAAGACGCTCGGCCGTGGCAGCAGGCGTGCCGGCAGGCGCGAGCAATCCATACCAGGACGTGACGACGACACCGCTGATGCCCTGCTCTGCAAGCGTCGGAATATCCGGCGCACTCGGGCTGCGGACCGATTCGGTGATGCCAAGCGCCAGCAGTTTGCCGCTCCTGATGTGCGCAAGAGTGGCAGGTAAATTGCTGAACATCAGGGGGACCTGGCCGCCCAGCACATCATTGAGCGCCGGGCCCGTGCCCTTGTACGGCACATGCAAAAGGTCGACATCGGCCTGTTGCTTGAAAAGTTCACCCGCCAGGTGCAGGCCGCTGCCAATGCCCGGTGAGGCATAGGCCAGCTTGCCGGGTTTGGCTTTCGCCATGGCCACCAGCTCTTTGGCGTTCTTCACGCCGAGCGAGGGGTTGGCCACCAGCACATTGGGGGCCTTGGCCAGCATGGTGATGGGCACAAAATCGCGCTCAATATTGAACGGAAAGTTGGGCATCAGGGTCGGGTTGATGGTCAGGTTGCCTGCAGGCACGACCAGCAGGGTATGGCCATCAGGCCTGGCGCGCCTGACTTTTTCAATGCCGATGTTGCCCGCCGCACCGGCGAGATTTTCAACCACGGCACTTTGTTTGTAGCGCTCCGTCAAACCAGCGGCAAGAATGCGCGCCAGCGAATCAATGGGCCCGCCGGGCGGAAACGGCGCGACGATGCGAAAGCCTTCGCTGCCCAGTCCCTGCGCATGCGCATGCCCGGCCAGCGCTGCCAGGGCAGCGATGGACACCAGGGCGGCGCGGCGTTGAATGCTCATCGCTTTTCCGTCAGGAAACCAGTACCGGCCTCAACCTTGGGCTGGCGGCGTGTGTTGCCGTCAATACCGCCGTCAATCGCCCATTCGGCAAAGGCGGTCGGGCTGGGTGCGAACTCGCGCGGCACCCATTTTTCAGTCAGGTGGTCTTCATCAGCGTTGTATTCGATCAGCCCGCCGCAGGGGTTTTCAAAGTACCAGAAGATGGCCGACGAGATCGGGTGTTTGCCCGGGCCGAGTTGCGTCTTCCAGCCCTTGCGGCTCATGTTCATGCCGCCGCCAAACACTTCATGGATGTCACGCACGGTAAAGGCCACATGGTTAAGGCCGACCGACTTGTTCGGCAACTGCAGCAAAAAGATGTCGTGGTGGCCGCCATTGGGCGAGCAGCGCATGAAGACGCCGCGGCCGGGGTAGCGGTCAGAGGTTGTAAAGCCCAACGCCGCATAAAACGCCTCAGCCTCTTCAATCCGGTCGGTGAACAACACCACATGGCCGATTTCAACCGGCTGTGCAGATTCATAAATCGGCGAAGGCGTATCGATGCGGCTGACATGGCCCCAGGCGTTCGTGGCAATACCGGTCACGTCGACAGCGCGCTTGGCGCTTTTCTGGAAAACGACGCGCAGGCCGTGCGGGTCCAGCGCCTGCACGGTGCCGTTGACGGCGCGCCTGTCTTCAAACCCCTTCGCACCGGCCAGAGCGCCAGCAATGGCGGCCAGCCTGTCATCGTCCTGCACACCCCAGACCACTTCACGCAGCGTAGGTCCACTTTCCATCGGTGGCGGCAGCGACGGGTCATCGGTGCGGCGCACATAAACAAAGGAGCCGTTCAGCGTTTCCCAGGTTTGCAGTTCCTGCGACTGGCCAACGTTTTTCAGCCCCCAGTCACCCAGAAAGCGTGCGGCCTCATCCCACGCGTCGGTGGAATAGGTGATGGCGTCAATACCTTCAATCATGTGTTACCTCAATCTGTTGTTTGCGTGGGCCGTGCATCACATCGTGCTCCACGGCATGGGTGCCTCGTTGGTGCCCCAGTAGTAGCTCTTTTGCGTCGTGTACTCAAGAATGCCGAGCCGGCCTTTTTCGCGGCCGGTGCCGCTCATCTTCACACCGCCAAACGGCGTGCTGGTGGAAAACACCTTGTAGGTGTTGACCCAGACCGTTCCGGTCTGCAGCGCGCGGCCCAGACGCCAGACGGTCTTGTAGTCTTTGGTCCAGATGCCAGAGGCCAGGCCGTACACGTTGTCGTTGCACTGGGCAATCAGGTCGGCCTCGTCGCTCCACGGCAGCATGGCCAGCACGGGGCCGAAGATTTCTTCCTGGCACATGCGGGCGCTGTTGGGCAGGCCTTCCATGACGGTGGGCGTGTAGTAGCTGCCCTTGTCGAAGGTCGCGCCCTGCGGACGCACACCGCCAAACAAAACCTTGGCACCTTCGTCGATGCCGAGCTGCACGTATTTTTCAACCGAGGCGCGGTGGCTCTGGCTGACAAGCGGGCCCATCTGTGTGTTCTCGCTGATGGGGTCGCCCACACGCAGCGCCTTCACACCGGCCAGCAGGCGCGACTTGAATTCGTCGTAAACACTGGCATGGATAAAGGCGCGCGAGCCGGCAATGCACGACTCACCTGAAGAACTGAAAATGCCGTAAAGCACGCCGGCCACGGCGTGGTCGAGGTCGGCATCGGCACAGACGATGGTGGGTGACTTGCCGCCCAGCTCCAGGGAGGTAGGCATGAGTTTTTCAGCGCCGATGCGGGCAATGCCCATGCCGACGTTGGTACCGCCTGTGAAGGCAATGCGCTTGATGAGCGGGTGCCGCACCAGCGCCTCACCGACAATGGAGCCCTTGCCCGGCAGCACGCTGATGATGCCGTCCGGCACACCGGCTTTTTGCGCGATATCGGCCAGTTCAATCGCCATGCGCGGCGTGATTTCTGCAGGCTTGAAGACGACGGCGCAGCCAGCCGCCAAAGCGGGCGCCAGCTTCTGCGCTTCGCTCGCAATCGGCGAGTTCCACGGCGTGATGGCACCGACCACGCCCAGTGGTTCGTGCACGCTCATGGTCACGTAGTCGCCACGCGCAGGCGTGATCGCGTCTTCATGCGTCTCGCAGGCCGCTGCGAAAAACTGGAAGGTGCCTGCCGCACTGGCCACCAGCGCACGCGTTTCCCTGATGGGTTTGCCGTTGTCCAGGCGCTGCAGCTGGGCGAGTTCTTCGCCGCGCTCACGTATGCCTGCAGCAATGCGGTGCAGCATGCTGGCGCGCTCATGCGGTTTCAGGTTAGCCCACTCAGGCTTCATGCGGGCTTTTTCTGCGGCATGAACGGCCTCATCAACATCCGCTGCCGTCGATGCATTGAGCGTAGCAACCACGCTACCGTCATGCGCGTAGTCAGTCGTGTACGAGGGGCCGGACGCATCACGCCACTGGCCGGCAATCAGGGATTTGAGGTGGGGTGTGGTCATGGCTATCTGTCTTTTTATATCGTGAGGGCTGAGGCGCGGTTATCAAGAAAGCGCAGGGCCGACAGCACGGTCAGCGCCGATGTTTTGGGGTTCTCTGGCAGCGGTTTGCCGCGCATGGTGACCTGCATCTCGCCGAACTCGCCGCTGGCGCTGATCTCGTGGATGTTCTCGGTCACGGCCGGGTCGGCGATCAGGCGCACGCGCGTGGCGTCCAGGCCCAGGCCTGCGAGCGACACCGTCGCTGCGACATTTGCGTTCTTCGGGTACAGGCTGGCGGCTTCTCGTGCCGTGCCTTCAAATATCGTCGCGGCTTCTTTTAGCGAAGCCAGGTCCACCACTTTTTCAGCGGCAGAGCCCTTCCAGCCCAGCGGTGGTTTGCGACCCGTGTAGGTCACATCGCTGAGCCCAGCCTGGCGCGCGGCGGCGATGGCATCAATGCCGCCGATCGCACCTGCCAGCAGATGAACCTGCGTCTTGCCCTGGCTTGCGGCAGCCGTGAGCTTTTCAGGCAGGCCCGCTTCAGACAGCGCACCCACGGACATCACGGCGCACTCCACGCCTTTTTCAAGCGCGCCCACCACGTGCGCGCCCAGCGCTTCATGGCCTGCGCATTCGAGCGCGAGTTTGGCGCCAGCCGGTACTTCAGATACGGCCTTGATGTTTGAGGAACCCAAAGCGGCCTGCACTTCTGCAATGCGCTGCGGTCTGACGACGACGTGCGTCACATTCACCCGCGCACTGCCCTGCAGCCGGCGGCAAATCGCCTGGCCGATGGCACCGTAGCCGATGAGCACAACATCAAGCACGCTCAATCCTTTTTGAGGATGGGGCCGGCAAACTTGGCGGCAAACGGGCCCCAAGTTTTCATGTCGACTTCAACAACGACCGGGCCGGTGGCGGCAAAGGCTTTTTCAAGCACGTCTTGGGTCTGCGCGGGCTCACCCAGGCGGAAATGCGTGACTTTCAGGCTGGCACAGAACTGGGCGAAGTCCGGCGTATGCAGGTCGACGTAGCAATGGCGGCTGCCGTAGATGTCGTCCTGGATGTTCTTGATGACGCCGTAGCAGCTGTCGTTCATGACCAGCATCACGATGTTGGCTTTTTCCTGTACGGCGCAGGCCAGCTCGCCCACGTTAAGCATGAAGCCGCCGTCACCGATCAGCGCCACCGTCTTGCGGTTCAACGCGTGTTCCTTGTCTGCAATGGAGGTACCGATCGCCATCGCCAGGCCCTGGCCGATGCCGCCGCCCAGCGCATGCACACCGGCGCGCGGGTTGTCGAGCATGGGCGCGCGGTTGCCCCACATGCTGTTGGACAGCGTGATGTCACGCACCCACCAGAGGTCCTTGCCGGCCTGCGCGGCCACACCGTTCTTGAGCGCGACGTAGGCGCCCAGCGTGCTGTCGACCATGCTGCCGGCTTCGGCGCGGGCCTTCTTCACATCGGCAGCCAAAGCCGCGTCAACCTTCATGCGGCCTTCGAGTTTTTCGGCCAGTGCGTTGAGCGTGGTGAGTGCATCGCCCTGTACAAAATACTCGCTGTTGTAGCCGCGGTTGTGCGCCAGGGCGTTCGCGTCGATGCGGTAGAGCGTCGGCAGCTTGAGTTTGTAGCGCAGGGTTTCGTTGCTGCGCAGGCGCGAGCCGACAACCAGCATGGCGTCGCAGCTCTGGTACAGGTCTTCAGCAGGCTTTTGCAGGTTGTAGGACCCAAGGCTGGCCGGATGGTCTTCCGGCAGGATGCCGCGGCCCTGCACCGAGGTGACCACACCCCAGCCCATCTTCACAAAACGCTCGACCGCAGCGCGCGCACCGCGTGCGCCGCCGCCCAGCCACAGCATGGGGCGTTTGGCGTTCACGAGTTGTTCTGCCAGCGCACCCACTTCAGACGCAGCAGCCTGCACAGGTACGAGCGGCAGCGGTGACAGGTCGGCCGGCAGATCCAGCAGGGTTGCCTGGATGTCAATCGGGATCTCGATGCTCACCGGACCGCAGGGTGCGGTAAAGGCCAGGCGATGCGCTTCACGCAGCGTGGCAAGGGCGGTCTCGGGATTGCGGATGCGGAAAGCCGCCTTGCCCACGGCCTGCAACATGGCCAGCTGCGCCGGTGCTTCATGGATAAAACCAAGGTCGCGGTCGAGGTAGTCGGATTCGATCTGGCCGGTCAGGTGCAGCATGGGCGTGCCTGCCGTCAGGGCCTCGACCAGCGCGCCGGCCGCATTGCCCGCGCCGGTGCCGGTGCTGGTGACACACACGCCCATGACGCCAGTCACACGTGCATAGGCATCGGCCATGTTGCAGGCGCCGGCCTCACCGCGTGCGGAGACAAAGCGGATTTTCTGGCGCGTGTTGAAAGCGTCCAGGATCGGCATGTTGTGGATGGAAATCACGCCGAATGCAGCCTTGACGCCGCATTGCTCCAGGAAACGGGCGGCGAGTTCGCCAACCGTCACGCGGGTCTTGCTGGATGTGTTTGTTGTTGTCATGCGGCTATCTTTTCTTGTGGAATCTGTAGTGAAACGCGGGCGCCGCGTTGCTGCTGCGGCAGGTGGCTCATGCGTTGTGTCAGTTGCGCAGCGGCCTCCATCACCTGGGGCACCAGCGTGTCTTTCTGGGTCTGGTCGAGGTGCTGCGCGGGCACGGTGATGCTGACGGCAGCCACCACTTCATGCGAATCGTTGAAGACCGGTGCGGCAATCGTCGAAATGCCGGTTTCATAACCGCCCTGGCTGATGCCGTAGCCGTTGGCCTTGTCCACATCAATCAGTTTCTTCAGCTCGGCCAGGGTGGTGGGCGTGCGCGGTGTGTAGGCCGGCAGCGGCGATTCTGGGTAGAGCTCCGACAGGCCCGCCATGTTCAGGCCGGACAGCAGCATGCGGCCCAGCACCGTAGCATGCGCAGGCAGGCGTGAACCCACCTGTATGGAGTGGAACAACGCATTGCGGCCTATGGACTTGGCGACAAACACCACGTCGCGGTTGTCTCGCACCACCAGGTGGGCCGAGTACCCGGAGAGGTCGCGCAGCGCGTCGATGACGGGACGGCCATGCTCGGTCAGCTCCATGGACGCCAGGTATTCAAAACCGAGGCGCAGCACGCCGATGCTGAGTTTGTAGCTGGTGCTGTCGCCCACACGTTCGACAAAACCGGCTTTCTCAAGTGTGTGCAGGATGCGGAAAACCGATGCACGCGGCAGATCCATCTGGCGTGCAAGATCGGCACCCGTGAGCTCCGGCGTCTGGCGGCTGAACTGGCCCAGCAGGTCCAGCCCGCGCTGCAATGCAGGAACGGTGTAGCGGTCATCGCCTGCCGTTGTTGTCACTGTCGCAGTCATGCGGACGCCTTTTCGTTTTGATTCATTGGTACTGCAACCCGGAAGTAGCGAAACAAGATGAAAGTGATGGATTCGCGCTCAGGGCAAGGCGCAAGCTGCAGTGAAGGCTGTGCGCCTTCACAAGGGTTGGAACGCCGCCCTGGGCGTGAAGACGCGCTTTCATGTTTCGATATTTTCGGGTTGCGGTACCAAGCCCAGCAATTCATTTACACCGGCTGCGGCATCGACAGCGCAGGCATGGCCTGCATCGCCAAGATCCGTCCATGTGACACCGGCGACTTCAGCCACCTTCTGGCAGCCGGCCATCGGCGTGATGGTGTCGGCGCGACCGCTGCCAACGGCCATCGGGCACCTCACCTGTGCAACATCGGTCAGCAGGTCACCGCCGACCAGCAGGTGAGAAGCCTGTGTGTACCCAGCCGGATGCACCTGCGCCATGATGGACTGCACATAAGCCACGCGCTGTGCATCGGCATTCGGTGACAGCATGGCTGCACCGCGCTTTTGCGCCATGCCCTGTACGCCCAGCGTGTTCAGGTTGTTGAGGCGATCACCCAGTTTTTTGGCACGTTCTTCTTCACTGGCGCGGGCATAACCCTGCGCAGGCGACAGCAATACCAGACGTTTGATCTGTTCAGGCCGCTGGACTGCGGCGCGTGCCGCCATCAGGGCGCCCAGGGAATGGCCGACCAGCGTGACGGGTTGGGTGACCCCCATCGCATCGAGCCAGGCCCAGAGGCGGCTGGCGTAATCACCGGCATCAGGAACATCCGGCAACACAGGGCTGCTGTGGCCGTAGCCGGGCGCTTCCCAGGCAAGAACACGCGCGCCTTCGGTGATGGCTGCCGCTTCAAGCTGCATCAGCCAGCTGCCGGAGCCCGAGCCAATGCCATGCAACAACACGTGCGTGACGCCGTGCAAACCATTGCCTGCCTGGCGAAACTCGACCTCACCCAGCGGTGTGGTGATGCGCGCAGGCACAAAACGCTTCAGGCGTTGCTCAAGGGTCGGCTGTGATGGCGCGGTACTCATGAATGGCTTGCTGGTGAGACCGGATTACTTTGCTGCGGCCAGCATGTCGCGCTTTATCTTTGCAAGCGGACTGTCAGGTGGATAGGTCGGCGTGATGGGCTTGGGTGTGCCCAGCATCACGCACATCAGCGCGTCTTCATCGCCGATATTGCTTTCTTCGCGGTACACACCGGGCGGCACCGAGATCAGGTCACGCTCATGGAGCACCGACTCCCAGCGCTGGCCGTCTTTTTCACAGACGATCTTCATCTTGCCGCGCATGACAAAAAAGACCTCTTCCACGTCATAGTGAATGTGCGACGGGCCGACATTGCCGGCCGGGATCACCATGGTCGAGAACGTGAAGTGGCCCGAAGGCACGGTGTTCGCATCCCTGGCCACGCCGGTACCGCCCGTGCCAACGTAGCGCATCTGCGCCCGGCGGTAGGTCGGGTCATAGTCGGCCTGGAACTTGAGCGCGTCCCAGTCGTACTTGCGCGAGCCAAAACGCGCGACGCGGCTTTCCAGCCAGTCGGAAAAGCTCTGGCCGTCAGCCTGCATCATGGCGCGCTGGATGTCTGCCTCTGCAGGAATGTTCGCGTCCATCAGGCCGCGTTCGTTGAATACCGGTTGATTGGCTGCTGGTGTGCTCATGTTCGTTCTCCTTTAGTGCGTTTCGGTGTATTCGTCATTTCATGACAAAGCCGCCATTGACGGGCAGTACCTGGCCGGTGATGTAGCCGCTGCCGCGAGACAGCAGGAACATCACGGCGGCCGTGAGGTCTTCAGGTACCTGGGCGCGCTCGATGGCGCGGCCATTTCGGTAGTGGTCGTGGCGCGCTTGCGGCACGTATTCGGTCGCTTCAACCAGCGTCAGGCCAGGAGCAATCGCGTTGACGGTGATGCCTTGCGGACCGAGTTCACGCGCCATTGAATGGGTCATCGCCACGACGGCACCCTTGCTGGCCACATAGGCCATCAGGTTGGGCGCGCCCCACAGGGCGGTGTCTGATGCGAGGTTGACGACGCGGCCATAGCCCGAGACAGCCAGGTGAGGCTGTGCAGCCACCGTGGTGAGCCAGGTGCCGCGGACGTTGACGCTCATCACACGATCCCAGGTGTCGAGCGCAATATCGGCCATGCCCTTGCCACCGGAGTTGGTGATGGCGCCGTTGTTGATCAGGCCGTCAAGGCCGCCCAAATGTTTGGCTGCCGCGTCGACGCCGGCCTTGATGGCATCGGCATCGCCGAGATCCATGGGCACGTAAAACACCCTGTCACCCAGCTCGGCCGCCAGCGCTTCGCCACGCTCATGCAGCACGTCGCTGATGACCACACCGGCGCCTGCGGCGACCAGCGCGCGCACAAAGGCCTCGCCCAGGCCGCGGGCGCCGCCGGTGACCAGCACCTTGCGGCCAGTGAGCATGATTTCAGGAAGCGAGGTGGTCATGGATGTCTTTATTTTGTGGATTCAATTCAGGCCGAACGGCGCTCAGAGCTAGGCAGGTAGTGCAAAACGCGTTTCTCGGCGATGACCACGGCGTAATAGGCAATGATGCCGATGACGGTCAGCGCAGCAATCACGACAAACACCGCGGCGGTGTTGCCCTGGCCTTCAAAAAACACCAGCAGATAGCCCAGGCCCATGTTGCCGCCGACGAGCTCGCCGACGACCACGCCGATCACCGCCAGCGTGCTGGCAATGCGCAGGCCCGAGAACAGCGCCGGCATGGTGGTGGGGTATTCAACATTGCGGAACACCTGCAGGCGTGTGGCCGAAAACGAGCGCGCCAGGTTGATCATGTCCACGTCCATGGTGCGCATGGCCGACAGCACGTTGATCAGCACGGGAAAGAAAACAATCAGCACCGCGACGAGGATCTTGGGGTACATGGTGTAGCCCATCCACATCACAAACAGCGGGGCAAACGCCACCTTGGGCGCGATCTGCAGGGCCAGCAGGTAAGGCGACAGAACGGCTTCGACACGCGGCGACAGACCGAGTGCATAACCGATCAGCGCACCGAGTACGGAGCCGAGCACAAAGCCGACCACAACTTCAGCGGCTGTGATGCCGGCGTGCCAGAGCAGCCTTTCGCTGCTCCAGATACGCACGGCTTCTTCACAGACCTTGGTGAAATGCGGCAGGACAAAGTCAGGGACGCCAAGCAGGCCCGGGCCCCATTGCCAGGCCGCCAGAAAGACGACAAGGACGAGCAGGCTCCAGCTGGTGGTAACAAGACGGGCGCGATTGGCAGTCATTTGAAATTACTTTGCGGAAGTTACTTGGCGACAAACTGGTTGGTGTACAGCTCTTTGAGCGGTGCTTCCTTGGCCACCACACCGTTGGTGACGTAGAACTTCTGCAACTCGCCAAGGCGCGCTTCATCCATCTGGCCCACGACCTTCTGGCCGGCATACACATACTTGTTGTACATCTCGAAGTTGGCCTGGATGGTGGCCTCCTTGCCCTTGTACATCGGCACATGCTTGACGTAGACAGCGGTAGCGGCTTTCGGGTCGGTCATGATGTCTTTCATGCCCTTGAGCGTGGCGCGCACCAACTTCTGGATCAGCTGCGGGTTCTTCTGGATGGTTTCGTCAGAAGCCAGAATGGCCTGGGCCATGCTCTTGAAGTAGACGTCTGCGGGCAGGATGTCGACCTTGGCGCCGGCTTCCATGGCGCTCACGGTCCAGTCAGGCACGCCCGCCATGGCAGTCGCTTTCTTGCTGGCGAACTGTTGCCACACACCTGCAGGGCCTGCGGCCTGGATGTTGACATCGTTCTTGGTCAGGCCGACCTTGCTCAGCATGCCGAGCAGCGCGTAGTAGGTGGTGTCGGTGTAGGAGATGACGGTGACCGTCTTGCCCTTGAGTTCACGCGGGCTTTCGATGCGTTCATCCTTGTGGCTGACCAGCTGCGTCAGCGAGCCGCTGCCCAGCACGGCGACGGCCTTGACCGGGATGCCCTGGGCGCGCGCAATGATGGGCGTGTCGCCAATCGCGCCACCGATGACGGCATTGCCGGCGCCGACCTGCTTGGCCACGTCCACGCCGCCACGGCCCGACACAAATTCAACTTCAAGGCCTTCAGCCGCGTAATAGCCTTTGGCCTGGGCCAGCATCCAGGGGCCGAAAGCCGGCAGCGTGCCCGGTGCAGGCAGCAGGTACGTGATCTTCTGCAGGGTCTGGGCTTGCACGCCGGCGGCGCCCAGCAGGGCGGTGGAGGCGAGGATGGCCAGGCAGGTGCGGCGCACACAATGCGTGAGGGGAAGGCTTTTGAAGGACATGGAGATTCTCCGGGTGGGTTATTTCAGGCAAAAACAGGAATGACGAAACAGTGATCAGTGCACTTCGGTGCTGGCATCGAGCTTGAGCAAATCCATCAGGCGCGCGACATAGGGGCCGACTTCGGCGAGCTTGCGGCGCGCCATGGGGTTCTTGCGATCGGGCAGGTCCACCGTGATCTGCTCGACGATGGTGCCGGGCCGCTCGCTCATGACAAGAATGCGGTCGGACAGGGCCACCGCTTCGACGAGATCGTGGGTGATGAAGAGCACGGTTTTTTTCTGCTCGTGCACGGTCCGCGCCAGGTCCTGCTGCAGGATCATCTTGGTCTGCGCGTCGAGCGCCGAAAAGGGCTCGTCCATCAGCAGCACCAGCGGGTCTACGGCCAGCGTGCGGGCCAGGGCGGCGCGCTGGCGCATGCCGCCCGACAGCTGGTGCGGGTAGTTGCCGCCAAAGCCGCCGAGGTGGCATTGGGCCAGCAGTTTGTCAGACACTTTTTTGCGTTCGGCCGAAGCCACGCCGCGCAGCTCAAGGCCGAACTCGATGTTTTGCGAAATGGTGCGCCAGGGCATGAGCAGGTCTTTTTGCAACATGAAGGACACATGCGCATTGGGGCCCTCGACCAGCTGGCCGGCGACCTTGACGATGCCGGCGCTGGGCCTGGCCAGGCCCGAGCCCATGTTCAGCAGCGTGCTTTTGCCGCAACCGGACGGGCCGATGATGGACACGACTTCGCCGGGTGCAATCGCAAAATTGACGTCGCGTGCGGCCAGCACTTCTTTCGAGTCGCCACGCGCGGGGAAGCGTTTTTCAACGCCGATGAATTCGATGGCGGGTGTGCCTGCAGGGGCGGCGCTCATGCTGCGGCTTTCACGATGGGGATCTGGATCTGGACTTTGCCTTCAAGCACACGCACCGGGAACTGGTGCAGGTCGCGCTCGCCAATCTCCACCAGGCACTTGCCGGTGGCGATGTCAAAACGGGCAGCGTGCAGCGGACATTCGATGACGCCGTCTTCCTGGAAACCCTGCGACAGCAGCGCGTAGGCGTGCGGGCAGATGTCTTCAAGCGCATGAACCTCGTCGTTCAACAGAAAGAGGCCAACCTTCTGGCCATTGACGTCCACACCGACCGGAAAGTCCGGGTCGAGCTGGTCGCGTGATGCAACTTCATGCCAGGGAAGGTCTTGATCGCCAGAGGGATTGCTCATGCTGTTCTCTTTGCAGGTGGGGCTTGCCGGATTTCTTCAGGTGGTTTCACTAAAGAAACGTTGATTCACTAAAGATTCATTGTTGGCTCATGACCTTTTGATGTCAATCAATAGCCAAGTGATTTAGTGGGATTAAGTGACAGTGGGCTTCCACAAGGCCGGGCACAGCCTGGGATACCGTCTGGCGGGCCCTATCGGCCGATGGAAGAGCACCCAAATTGCTACTGAATTCATAGCTGATTGCGCACGTATCCATTGACTCAAATGCCAGTTTGATGCCTGAAAACGGCCTTTTGGGAGGATTTTCAGGCGTTTTTCAGGTTTTGGACGCTCCCTGGAGGCCTCAAAAACAGATTTGTTAACGTATACGTTAAAAATTTAATGTACACGTTAAATTTTGAACTCGCAGCTGCTGGCATGGGCGTCTCAAGCATGCCGGCCGATCGCGTCGGCCAGCACATGGAGCATCTGGTCAATCTGCGCCTGCTCGACGATGTAGGGCGGGCACAGCACGATGTTCTCGCCCGCCGGCCGGACCAGCACGCCGCGGTGAAAGCAGTCCATGAAGATGTCGTAGGCGCGTTTGCCTGGCGCCCCGGGAATGGGCGCCAGCTCGACAGCGCCGGCCAGCCCCAGCGTGCGTATGCCGATGACATTGGGCAGGCCTTTCAGCCCGCTGTGCATGGCGTCGCCCAGCACCCTGCCCATCCGCCCGGCGCGCTCAAACAGGTTTTCGGCCTTCATCAGCTCCAGCGTGGCAATCGCCGCGGCGCAGGCGACCGGGTGGCCTGAGTAGGTGTAGCCGTGAAAGAACTCGATGGCGTGTTCGGGCGCACCCTCGTTGGCCTTCATCATGCCGCCGTAAATGCGGTCAGAGCAGACCACGCCGCCCAGCGGAATCACGCCGTTGGTCACGCATTTGGCAAAGGTCAGCATGTCGGGCACCACGCCGTAAAAGTCGGCGCCAAAACCCGTACCGAGGCGGCCGAAGCCAGTGATCACTTCATCAAAAATCAGCAGGATGCCGTGTTTGTTGCAAATCTCGCGCAGCCGCTTCAGGTAGCCTTGGGGCGGCACGTACCAGCCTGCGCTGCCCGCCACAGGCTCAACGATGACGGCGGCGATATTGCTCGCGTCGTGCAGCGGCAGGATGCGCTGCTCAAGCTCGAGCAGGATGTCTTCGTCCCAGACCGGCTCCTCGTTGTGGACATAGGCGTGCTTGACCGGGTCGTGAATGAAACGCAGGTGGTCGACCCGCGGCAACAGCGCCGCGCCAAACACCTTGCGGTTGGCCGGAATGCCGCCCACGCTCATGCCGCCGAAGCCAACGCCGTGGTAGCCCCGTTCACGACCTATGAAGACGTTGCGGTGACCCTCGCCGCGCGCCCGGTGGTACGCCAGTGCGACCTTGAGCGCGGTGTCGGCGGCCTCCGAGCCAGAGTTGCAGAACAGCACCTTGTTCAGGTCGCCGGGTGCCATGGCGGCAATCATTTCTGCCGCCCTGAAAGCCTGGTCGTTGCTGGCATTGAAGGCCGTGGCGTAGTCCAGCGTGTCGAGCTGCTTCTTGATGGCCTCGTTGATGGGCTTGCGGTTGTGGCCCACCCCCACGCACCAGAGGCTGGAAATACCGTCCAGCACCTGCCGCCCGTCATGCGTGGTGAAGTGCATGCCATCAGCGGCGACAAAGATGCGCGGGTCGCTCCCAAAGCTGCGGTTGGGCGTGAAAGGGAGCCAGTGGTGCTCCATGTTGAAGGTCGGGGTGGACATGGCTGTCTCCTGCTTGCCTGGATTGGTCCATTCTGGCACCGTTGAAGGGGCAGCCCGTGACCTCGGGCAAAGCCGTGCTTCTCCTGCGACAATTCCTGACTTATGAAGCACGCCTACATCCTCACCCTGTCCTGCCCGGACCGCCTGGGCATCGTTCACGCCGTCTCGGGTTTCCTGCTCGACAACGGCGGCAATATTGAAGAAGCTGCGCAATACAACGACCCGGACACGGGCCTGTTTTTCATGCGCGTGCAATTTGCCTGCGACAAACTGACATTTGAAGAACTCAAGGCCAGCCTGGAGACCTTTGCCGTCCCGTTCAAGATGGACTGGAAGCTGCACTCGACCCAGTCAGCCATGCGCACCGTCATCATGGTCAGCCGCGACGGCCACTGCCTGAACGATTTGATGTTTCGCGCCAAATCCGGCCTGCTGCCTGTCGATGTCTGCGCCATCATCAGCAACCACCGCGACTTCTACCAGCTGGCCGCCAGCTACAACGTGCCCTTTCACCACATACCTGTCACGGCGGACACCAAGGCGCAGGCCGAGGCGAAGCAGCTGGAGATCATCGAATCCGAAGGCGCGGAACTGGTCGTGCTGGCGCGCTACATGCAGGTGCTGAGCAATGACCTGTGCAAAAAACTGGCGGGCCGCGCCATCAACATCCACCACAGCATGCTGCCCAGCTTCAAGGGCGCCAAACCCTACTACCAGGCGCATGAACGCGGCGTGAAGGTGATTGGTGCGACGGCGCACTACGTGACAGCCGACCTCGACGAAGGCCCGATCATCGAACAGGACGTGACCCGCGTGGACCACAAGGACACGGTCGAGCACCTGACCGCCCGAGGCAAGGACACCGAGAGCCGCGTGCTGGCCCGCGCCGTGAAGTGGCACAGCGAGCACCGCGTGCTGCTCAATGGCCACAAGACCGTGATCTTCAAGTAACTATGGCAACGGCGGGGCGGATACCGCCGATTCAATGTCTTCTTACTTTCGAAGCGCTGGCTCGCCTGCGCAGCGTGACGCAGGCGGCAGAAGAGTTGTGCGTCACGCCCAGCGCAGTCAGCCACCGCGTCAAGCAACTCGAACAAATCATTGGCACCAAACTCTTTGGTCGCGCCGACTTTTCCTTGACCACCGAAGGCAGCGAATACCTTGCGCATGTGCGCGAAGGGCTGACAACGCTGCAGAAGTTTCCCGGCGCAGCAGGCACCAGCGGTACACCCGGCAAGCGCAAACTCCGGCTGGCCGTGACGCCGACCTTTGCGCGCTCGCTGCTGATCCCGCGTCTGCGGCAGTTCACCGAGGCCTATCCCGAGATCGACGTCACGCTGGGTGTGTCGATACCGCTGCTCGACGTGGTGGCCGAAGACGCAGACCTCATCGTGCGCTTCGGCACCGGGCGTTATGCCGACCTTGAAAACATATGCATCACCAAGGACGATGTCACGCCACTCGCATCCCCCGCCTTTTTGCGCGAACACGGGCCGTTTGAAACAGCGGCCGACATCGAAGGCGAAAGCCTGCTGCGCTCACCGCTGGAGCCCTGGCGCACCTGGTTCGCCGCCAACCACCTGGACTGGGCCGAACCTGTGGATGGTTCGCAGTTCAACGACATCGGGTTGATGTGCGATGCGGCGGCCGCCGGCATGGGCATTGCGCTGGTCAGGCTCAAACTTGGCGCGCCGTGGCTTGAGAACGGATCACTTGTGCGGCTGGGGGCCAGCGAGACATTTACGCAGAACATCCCCAGTCCTCATGCGCACTACCTCTGCTGGCGGACCGGGACCATGGATCGATGGGAATGTGCGGCTTTTGCTGAGTGGCTTCAGAAAAGCCTTGCGTGATATCTCGCTGGATTTAGGCCGTTGCCCTTCACGTAGAAGCCGGGGGTTGCCCGGCGGCAAGTCACTTTTCTTTTGCTTCGCCAAAAGAAAACTAACGAAAAGAAAAGGCGACCCTGTTCGTCGTCCCTACGCTTCGCTGCGGGCACCCTGCGATGCTCGGTCCAGCCGGGGTCTGAAACAACTCGCCTTCGGCTC
>JAZJYR010000009.1:0-63808 GCA_040390295.1 Pseudomonadota bacterium | reverse complement strand
GCGGGTCGCCTTTCTTTTGGTTACTTTTTCTTTGGCGAAGCAAAGAAAAGTGACTCGCCCGCCGGGGCGAGTACCGGCTTGGTAGTGAAGGGCACCATACCAATTCAAGCAACGGCCAAGGCAGTGAAGGGCAACCCCCTCAAAAAGCCCTACCCTGCTCCATGACACTTCTTGTACTTCTTCCCGCTGCCGCAATAACAGACGTCATTGCGCCCAGGCGTCACCTCTGCATGAAAAGTCTCGACCTTGGGACCCATGGTCCGCCACAACTCCCGCAGGTCATACACCGCCCAGATCGCCTCGCCAAACGCATTGAGCCGGGCAATGCTGGTGCTGGGCGCGCCCTCCTCGCTCAGGGGTGAAACCTCTGGCTTGCCGGTGTCGTCTTCGGTCATGGCGACGACGGCTTCGAGTGCCTCGTCCAGCCATTTGGCGGCGTCCTTGTCACGCGGGGCCGCCCATTCGTCCGGCCAGCTTTCAACGGCGAACATGAAGCCCAGCGCCCAGACCTGGGCAAACGCCGGCAGGTCTTCGCCCTTGAAGTTGGCCTGTTCTTCGGGCGGCATGTCGGCGACGGCGCCGCGTATGTCCATCACCTCGGGGTGGTAGCAGTCGTCGTCTTCGAGCGTTTCCACTTTGGAATCAAGTGCTGTTGCGACTTCAGCCCAGCGGCGATTCCACAAGGCCATGAAGCGCTGCTGTTGCGCGGTATCAGCAAACGAGCCACCTTCTTCATCGGGCGTTTCACCTTCGGCAGGCGTGGCCAGCAGCACCGGGATGTATTCAGCCGGCGCTATCGGCCTGCGCGAGCAGATCACCGCCGCCATAAAACCTTCACAAAACTCCCACTGCGGCGTTTCGTCATAACGGCTGCGCAGCTCATCGAGGATGGCGTCGAGTTCGTCGAAGTCCTCAATCTCCATGAAGCTGTGGTCGGTTGGGGTGTTGGGATCTGGTTTCATTCGTACAAAGGTAAAGGGAACAGGTGGGGTCAGCAAGCGACACGGGACGCTCTTATGATGCAAAGTGTATCTGCCGCACCGGGGCAGAGAGACCACAAAAACAACCCGCTCCCGAAAGCAAGCCCCATGCTCCAGCGCCTTGATGCCCACGTCCCCCTGCGATATTCCTTCATGGCCTTGTGCGCCTTTGGTGTGCTGGCCTGCCTGGTCAAGCTGCTGTTTTTTGCATTCTGGTGGTTTGTGCCGGTGCTGCTGGTGCTGTGTGTCGCGCTGGTCGTGCTCGGGATCCATGACCTGCAGCAGGATCGCCACGCCATCCTGCGCAACTATCCCGTTATCGGGCACATGCGCTTCTTGCTGGAGTACATACGGCCGGAAATGCGCCAGTACTTTATTGAAAGCGACAGCGAGGCCACGCCGTTTTCACGCGCCCAGCGTTCGCTGGTGTACCAGCGCGCCAAGGGTGAGCCCGACAACCGGCCTTTTGGCACGCAACTCGATGTGGGGAAACAGGGTTATGAATGGGTCAACCATTCGATGTCGCCCACCCAACTGGCGACGCACGACTTCCGTATCTGGATAGGCGGTGCGCCCGACAAAGCTTCGCAGTCGGTCCAACCCTGCACGCAGCCCTACAACGCGAGCGTGTTCAACATCTCTGCCATGAGTTTCGGATCGCTGTCAGCCAATGCCATCCTGGCGCTGAACAAGGGCGCAAAGATGGGCGGCTTTGCCCATGACACGGGCGAAGGCTCGATCTCGTCGCACCACCGCCTGCACGGCGGCGACCTGATCTGGGAGATCGGCTCTGGCTATTTCGGTTGCCGCAATGACGACGGCAGCTTCAGTGAAGAGCGCTTCATTGCCAACGCATGCGAGCCGCAGGTCAAGATGATTGAAGTCAAGATGAGCCAGGGCGCCAAGCCGGGCCATGGCGGCATCCTGCCCGGCCCCAAGGTGACAGCGGAGATAGCCGCAGCGCGTGGTGTGCCTGAGGGCAAGGACTGCATCTCGCCAGCCAGCCACAGCGCGTTTTCAACACCGGTCGAAATGATGCATTTCATCGCCCGCCTGCGCAGGCTCTCCGGCGGCAAGCCGACCGGTTTCAAATTCTGCCTGGGCCACCCCTGGGAGTGGTTTGCCATCGTCAAGGCCATGCTGGAGACAAACATCACGCCCGACTTCATCGTGGTGGACGGTGCCGAAGGCGGGACTGGTGCAGCGCCTATAGAGTTTGTCGACCACGTGGGTGCACCGCTTCAGGAAGGACTGCTGCTGGTGCACAACACCCTGGTCGGCGTGAACCTGCGCAAGCGCATCTCGATAGGCGCAGCCGGCAAGGTCATCACCGCCTTTGACATGGTGCGCCTGATGGCGCTGGGTGCCGACTGGTGCAATGCGGGACGCGGTTTCATGATGGCGCTGGGCTGCATACAGGCGCAGACCTGCCACACCGGCACCTGCCCGACCGGCGTGACCACGCAGGATCCTTTGCGCCAGCAGGCGCTGGTCGTGCCTGACAAGGCTGACCGGGTGCACAGCTTTCACCGCAGCACACTGCATGCGTTGCAGGAACTGGTGCAGGCCGCCGGCCTGCAGCACCCGCAGGAGGTCAGCGCACACCACATCGTGCGCCGCCTGACCGACACCGAAGTGCGCCTGCTCAGCAACCTCATCATGCAGGTCGAGCCCGGGGCCCTGCTGGGGCCGCTGGACAAGCAGAACAACGTCTTCAAGCAGTACTGGCCACTGGCCAGTGCGCACAGCTTTCGCGCAGTAACGGCCTAGATCGCCAGCTGGTTGAAAGCCTTGTCACCGGGCGTCAGGTTCCAGGACTTCATCCACTGATAGGTGAAGGCAAAGCGGCTCTCATCAAACTCGCGGCTGCGCGCATAGTGCACAAAATGGTGATGCAGCTCATGCGGTTCGAGCTGACCCTTGACCTGTTCGGTCAGGTGATGTTTGTACTTGCCGAAATCGCGCTGCAGCAGATCAGCCGCTTCATTGAGCGCGCTGCGGTAAGCGGTGCGCAGGTCATCGTCCACCTCCGGCGAGATGACTTCAGCGCCCCTGTAAAACACCACGCTCACGATATGCGCGCCTTCTTTCAGGGCCAGGCTGATGTAGGGCTCCATCAGGGCAGCCGCACGCAGCTTGCCGGATTTCAGTTCGTCATAGCGCTCCTGGGGTGCGCCGCGATGCGCCAGCACCACGTCTTCACGCGGCAGTGAGCCGCCCAGAATTTGCAGGGTTGTGTAGTGCGAACCGGTGCGCTCGTTGATGCCGACCGGCACACCGGCCAGGTCGCGCACTTCCTGGATCTCGCTGTCAAATGACAGGATGGCCTGGGCCGCTACCGCCGGGCGCAAGGCATGCACACGGCTGCCGCGCGTGCTGTTCTCCGAGCGGTCCAGCCCTGCCCATTCGCAGAGGTTGTAGGCATCTGCCGTGCCGTCTTCGTAGAGGCTTTCCTTGCGGCGCTCGAATGGGTCAATGGAGGCATGGCTTTCATGGCCATTGTATTTTTCGACGAACTGCACCTTGAGGCCGTATCGCTCGAAGATGCCCTCTTCCTGCGCGACATAAATCGGCAGGTCGAACACCGGGCCGTTGGGCGACAGGCGAATGGTGGGAAAAGTTTTTTCAGTCATGGATGTCCTTTCGGGTGGGGTTAAAAAAATCAGTTCACAGGCGTGACGCCGGCCAGCCGGACGGCGTCGCGCCATTGCGGAATTTCAGTGCGGATCTGCGCTGCAAATTCTTCGGGCGTGCTGGGCGAGAGGTCTATGCCCTGCCCCGCAAATTTCGCCTTGAAGGCAGGTTGCGCCAGCACATCGCGCACGGCATCATTGAGTTTTTTCACAATCGCAGGCGGTGTGCCTGCCGGGGCGACCAGACCGAACCAGACCGACGAGGTGTAGTTGCCAATGCCAGCCTCCGAGACGGTGGGCAGGTCCGGCAGCGCAGGTGACCGCTGTGCGCCAGTGAAGGCAAGCCCCTTGACGCGCTGGTCCTGAATGAAGGGGTAGGCGTGAATACTGAATGAAAAATCGACATGCCCACCAGCCACATCGGTCATCAGTTGTCCGTTGCCCTTGTACGGCACGTGGATCAGCTTGATGCCGGCCTGCTGCGCCAGGCGTTCAATCGACAAATGGGGTACAGAACCGATGCCCGGCGTCGCGTAGCTGATTTCGCCCGGACGTTTTTTGGCCAGTGCCATCAACTCACCCAGCGAGTTCACATTCAGTTTGGGACTGGAGAACACAAAAAACGGTGACGAGGTCAGGCGTGAGATCGGGGCAAAGTCGCGCGCCGGGTCATACGGCAGCCTGGCGTAGGCGCTGGGGTTGATGGCGAAGGTCGTGCTGCTGCCGTACAGCAGCGTGTAGCCATCAGCAGGCGCCCTGGCGACATGCGCCGCGCCAATGCTGGTTGCCGCACCGGGCCTGAAATCAAGAATCACCGGCTGCTTGAAGCGGGTGCTGAGTTCAGCTGCCAGCACGCGCAGCAATTCGTCACTGCCGGGCGACCAGGGGAAAACAATCTGTATCGGCTTGCTGGGGTAGTCGGCTGCGGACTCGGCTTTTGCCACCAGGCTGGTCAGCGCCAACGATGAAAAAAGAAGCGCGAGGGCCGAGCGCCTGAAGATGCGGCGGGAGGTGGAGGGCGAAGTCATGAAGGTATCCGGTTATCCGGCTGAAGAAGCCAGAGGCGAATACTAGGAGCTCACACCGCGCATGACAACGAAGCAATTGTCATGACCACATGACGTCAAACAATCGCTATATCGACATTCATTTATTGGCTTAGCGACACGCGCCGAAAGCGCTTCAACACCTCAATCAGATGACGAACTGCACGCGCACGCCAAGGCCCAACAGGCGTTTGGCCATGGATGTCACGGCTTTGTCCTTGCTGAGAAGCAGCGCCTTGTGCGCCACCGCAAGATCTATGAAGCCCTGGTCATCCGCATCGCTGCAGGTCACAGGTGCCTTGGCGGCGGCCTCAACAATGCGTGCGAGTTTGTCGAATGCGGCCAGCACGTCTTCAGCCTGAAGTTTGTAGAAGGCCAGGCGCGGCACGATTTGCGTGTAAGCCAGCACGCGCGCCAGTTCGTCGCGCATGGGCTGCGTGGCCAGCCAGTCGAGCTTTCCGTCTTCCAGAGCCTGCCTGAGTGGCAGGGCTGCCGCGTCACCAAACACAAACACGTCCAGGACGATGTTGGTGTCCAGGACGATGGCTTCACGCGTCACGGGGCGGTTTGGTGCGTGCCGAGCCGGCAACCATGTCAAAGCGGAACAGCCGGCACTCGATCGGGCCGTTCCACATCGGCACGCGGCGCGATTCCTTCAGGCGCATCTTGCCGGGCAGCTTGAGGTCGGGCGTCAGCACGTAGGCCGTCCATCCTGCGTAGTTTTTCTTCCAGTGCGCGGCGAGTTGCGGGAAGAAATCAGAAGCGCCTTCGCCGGTTTCGGTTAGCGCCTGCTCACGCGCAGGGTTGGCGTTGCGGTCGCGCGAAGGCGCGTACGCAGCCTCACCCTGCGGCACAGGCTGGCCGAACTCATCAATGCTCTGCCTCTGGAATTCAGAGCGCGTGTTTTCACGGCGCTGTGCACCGGCAGCCGCCGAAGTGCCTGCAACACCAGCGACATCAATACGCTCACCATAGGGTGGATTCACCAGCATCACGCCGGTGGGTGCGGGCGGCATGCGCTGCAAGGCATCACCACCGCGGAACTGGACCGCATTGGCGACACCGGCACGTTCTGCATTGCGCTCGGCAAAGTCAACCATGCGAAAAGACACATCGCTGCCAAAGACAGGTGCAGTGGGTTCGGTGATGGCGGCCTCGGCCTGGTCGAGCAGGCCTTCCCAGACGTGGGGCTGAAAGGGCAAAAACTTCTGGAAGGCAAACCGCCGGTTGATGCCGGGCGCAATGTTGCAGGCGATCTGCGCAGCTTCAATCGCAATCGTGCCGGAACCGCAGCAGGGGTCGTAAAGCGGCACGCCGTCCTTGCACTGCTGGTCCCAGCCGCTGGCGGCAATCATGGCGGCGGCCAGGGTTTCCTTCAGCGGCGCATCGCCCTTGTCTTCTCGCCAGCCGCGCTTGAAGAGCGGCTCGCCCGAGGTGTCAATGTAGATGGTAACGGTATCAACGGTCAGGTGGACATAGATGCGCACGTCGGGCCAGCGTGTGTCGACATCGGGTCGCACGTCGAACTTGGCGCGAAAGCGGTCGGCAATCGCATCCTTGATTTTCAGCGCCGCAAAATTCAGGCTGGTTAACGGACTGTGCTGGGCTGTGATCTCGACCTTGAAAGTCTGTTTGGGCGTGAACCAGATTTCCCAGGCCACATTGGCTGCTGCGTTGTAGAGGTCCTGCTCGCTGCGGTACTGGTTGTGCTGCAGCTCGATCAGCACGCGCTGTGCAAGGCGGCTGTGCAGGTTGAGCTGCAGGGCGTCACGCCATGACCCCTGCAGTTGAACGCCGGCACGCCAGGCCTTGCCGGTGATGCCGGTAACGCGCTGTACCTCGGTTGCAAGCAGCGCTTCAACACCGGCGGCACAAGGTAAAAATATTTGTAGTTGATTCATAAGGACTTGCGCAGGTTGGCGGGCGCAATGCGCAAAGCTTCGCGGTATTTGGCAACGGTGCGTCGTGCGCATTCGATGCCCTGCTCCTTGAGCATTTCGGAGATCTGGTTGTCGCTGAGCGGCTTTTTGCTGCTCTCGGACACCACAAACTGTTTGATGAGCGCGCGCACCGCCGTGCTGGACGCATTACCGCCGGTTTCCGTACCCAGAGCGGAGCCGAAGAAATACTTCAGCTCAAATGTGCCAAAGGGCGTGCTCATGTATTTGGCCGTCGTGACCCGGGAGATGGTTGATTCATGCAGCCCCAACTCGTCGGCGATCTCGCGCAGTACCAGCGGGCGCATGGCCAGCTCGCCATGGCTGAAGAAATTTTTCTGCCGCTCGACAATAGCCGTGCTCACGCGCAGGATGGTGTCAAAACGCTGCTGGATGTTCTTGATGAACCAGCGCGCCTCCTGCAGGCGCTGCTGCAGCGCCTGGCCACCCTGGCCCTTGTGCTGTTTAAGGGCGTTGGCATAGATGTCATGCACGCGCAGCTTGGGCATCACATCGCCATTGAGCGTGACCTTGAAACCACGCCCAGCCTTGACGACGATCACATCGGGTACCACCAGGTTGCGCTCGACATTGACAAAGCGGCGGCCGGGCTTGGGGTCCAGGCGGCCTATCAATGCAATTGCCGACTTGATGACGGTGTCTGAATAACCGCAGAGCTGCGACAGGCGTTTCACATCACGTTTGGCCAGCAGTTCCATCGGCTGTTTGCACATCGCCATGGCGGCGCGGGTCTCGTCGCAATCCCTGCAATCGAGCAACTGCAGTCCCAGGCATTCCGCCAGGTTGCGCGCGCCGACACCGGCGGGCTCCATGTGGTGCAGCAGCTTGAGGGCCATCGCGAAATACTGTTCGAGTTCTTCGGCCTCTTCAAGGTCATCACCGGCCAGCCCCTGGGCCAGTGATGCGAGCGTGTCTTCAAGATAGCCGTCATCGTTGAGCGACTCGATCAGAAAGTGCAGCGCAGCGCGGTCTTCGTCCGACAGGCGCAGGCTCAGTGACTGGCGGTGCAGGTGGTCCTGCAGGGACTCATGGCTGCGCGCCATGTCGGATGCATCGGTGTCACCCTCATCGTTGTTGTTCTTTCGGGGCTGCGCATCACCGCCCCACTCGCCGTCATCGGGCGCGGACTCCACGGTGCCGTCGCCTTCCCAGCTTTCTTCAAGCTTGGCTTCAGAGCTGAGCTCGGGCGTCGTCTCCGCTTCAGGGGTGCTTGAAACGCCCGAATCCAACGCGCTGCCGGGTATGGCGTCGCCTGCAGATTCAAACTCCTGGATGTCCTGGCTGACCGGCGTGTTGATGTGGTCCAGGCCAAACTCTTCACGCGCGGCCGACTCTTCAGTGACCTCCAGAAACGGGTTCTCGTCGAGCATCTGCTCGACTTCCTGGCTCAGTTCAAGTGTGGAAAGCTGCAGCAGACGAATCGACTGCTGCAGCTGCGGCGTCAGCGCCAGGTGCTGCGAGACGCGAAGCGATAGCCCTTGCTTCATGCCGTCTTCCGCATGAACGCAAACGAAGCGTCTTCAGCAAGCAGGGGCCGCGGAACTGGCTTTGCCAGGCCGCAGGCGCCGCCCCCCTGGGGGGAGAGGGTGCTACACGCAGTGAGCAAACAACAGGGGGGAGCCATTACATTCGGAAGTGTTCACCGAGGTACACGCGGCGGACATCGGCGTTATTGACGATCTCTGAAGGCGTGCCCTTGGCCAGCACATGGCCGTCGCTGATGATGTAGGCGTGGTCGCAAATGCCCAGCGTTTCGCGCACGTTGTGGTCGGTGATCAGCACGCCGATGCCGCGCGCCTTCAGGAAGCCGATGATGCGCTGGATCTCGATCACGGCGATGGGATCGATGCCGGCAAACGGTTCGTCCAGCAGGATGAAGCGCGGCTGTGTGGCCAGCGCCCGTGCGATCTCGACCCGGCGACGCTCGCCACCTGACAGCGCCAGCGCAGGTGAATCCGCCAGATGGTCCACCCGCAAATCCTTCAGCAGGGCATCGAGGCGTTCGCCAATCACGGCCTGGCTCAGCGGCTTGCCGTGTTCGTCGTTCTGCAGCTCAAGTACGGCGCGCACGTTTTGCTGTACCGACAGCTTGCGAAAAATCGAGGCCTCCTGGGGCAGATAGCTCAGGCCCAGGCGTGCACGCAGGTGGATGGGCATCTGCTCGACGGGGTTGCCGTCAATCGTGATGTCGCCCGCATCGGCGCGCACCAGCCCCACGATCATGTAGAAGGACGTTGTCTTGCCTGCGCCGTTGGGACCCAGCAGGCCGACAACCTCGCCGCTTTGCACAGCCAGTGAAACATCCCTCACCACCGTGCGGCTGCCGTAGGATTTCTTCAGCCCTGTCGCGATCAGGCGGCTGGGTACGGCGGTTTCACCGGGAGACGGGTCTGTTGTTGCGCTTGCAGCAACGTTGGGGTTATCCAGATCCATGTAGGTTCAGTTTTTCTCGTTGCCCAGCGTGGTGCTGGGACGCAGGCTGGCGGGGGGCGCAGGCGGCGGTGATACAGGCGCCCCAAGAGGGCTCGAGGCGGCATTGCGCGGCGACAGCAGGGCGCGGACACGCCCGGTCGGGTTGGTGGTGGACTTGTTCTGGGCGTTGCTTTCGACAGTGAACACGTCGGTCACGTTGTCGTAATTGATCTGGGAGCCGGTAGATTCATCGGACAGCACCGCACCCTTGTAGCGGCGCATCACGGCGTTGCCGATGAACTTGACGAGGTCGGGGCGGCTGTCATATTCAATGCGCAGGCCTTCGCCCTCGATGTATTCGTCAACGCCATCGCGCTTTTTCCGGTAAAAAGCCAGCTTGCCCGGCGGGGCG
Source organism: Pseudomonadota bacterium (assembly GCA_040390295.1). GTDB lineage: Bacteria > Pseudomonadota > Gammaproteobacteria > Burkholderiales > Burkholderiaceae_C > Polaromonas. The sequence continues at coordinate 54,367 of JAZJYR010000009.1, read as the reverse complement.
ATCACGATGGCCTTCTGGTAGCCCTCCGGGTCCTGGCTGACATCCACCCTGTCACCGCGGATGATGGTCGTCCCCTTGGTGATCACCACATTGCCGGTAAACACGCTGGTTTGTTTCAAATCGTCATAACGCAGGGCATCGGCCTCGGCGTTCATGGGTTTGTCACGGTCGGCCTGTTCGGCCGCCACGGGCAGCACAGTCAGGACAGCAAGGGCCGCGACAGCATTGATCAAAAATGGGGGGTATTTCATAAAGGCACGAATCTTGCTGCGTGGTGTTTCGGCTCATTGTAGCCACCGAAAACCCCACAAGGCCGCTTATCCGTCGGCACCTGCCGGGCTTTCTGCATAAAAAAACCCGCCTTGGCGGGTTTTTTGCTTGTGCGGACCGGGCAACGAGCCCATGTCCTGCCATAAGCTCCGGCAGATTTACTTTTTCCGCGCGCTGGCGATCAGGAAATCCGTGACAACCAGAGCACGCTCCATGGTGCCGGCCTGGGTGCCATCGGTATAAAACCTGCCATTGACGCCCAGCGCAGGCACGCCCTGCACCTTGTACTGGTCCTGCAGCTGCGTGGCCTTGCGCACCTTGGTGGCGACAGGAAAGGAGTTGTAGGCTTCCGTGAACTTGGCCTTGTCCAGGCCCTGAACACCCGCCCAGGCAATGATCTCGTCAGCGGTGGTCAGCTTTTGCTGCTGGATGTGAATGGCGTCAAACACCTTTTTCTGCATCGCGTCGACCTTGCCCATGGCCTCCAGTGTGTAGTAAAGCTTTTGCTGGGGCTCGAAGTCGGGCCGAAAGGACACTGGCGCACGGCGAAAGTACACGTCTTTCGGCAGCTTTTTGAGCCAGGCTTCCAGCTGGGGCTCAAAGCGGTTGCAATGCGGGCAGCTGTACCAGAAGAACTCGACGACTTCTATCTTGCCGGCGGGCGCCTCCAGGGGGGCGGGCTTGTCGAGTTGCAGGTAATCAACACCTTCCTGCGGCGGTTTGCCCTGGGCCAGTGCCGTACCTGGCAGCGCAAAAGCACCACCCAGGGAAGCGGCGGCGACTGTTGCGGCCGAAAGCGAGAACTCACGTCGTTGCATTTATCTTTCTCCTGAAAATCCCGAAAATTTATGAATTCCTGGCTACGAAGCTGCGGCGCAAGATAGCAGTTGGATGCAGCCGCGCGGGAAAGTTCAGCGCTGAACCCGTACCAGCGCTGTTTCGATGGCGTTGCTGTCCAGCTTTTCCTTGGTTTTGTCGGCCTCGTCCTTTTTGTCGAAAGGCCCGAGACGGACGCGGTAAACGGTGCGGCCGGATTGCTCGCGCTCGGTTACCTTGGCCTGAAAGCCCATCAGCGACAGCTTGGCACGCTGCGCCTCGGCATCTTCAGGCGTACGGAAGGCACCCGCCTGAATGAAATAGCTGAAAGGGTCCGCGCCCGCAGAAGCTGCAGCAACAGCGTCAGGTTTTGCGTCGGCTTTGGGCTTGGCCTCGGATTTGGCTTTTGCCAGATCGCCCAGCGGATCAGCCGAAGCGGCGGATGCGGCAGGCTTGCTGCCTTTGGGCGCGCTGGCAGCTGCGACAGGCGCTTCGTTGCCGACCGGGCCAGACGCCACGGCGCCGGGGCGGATGGCGTTTTTACCCGCCAGTGACGCGTTCGGATCCCAGTCCTTGTTCTTCCTGGCTTCGGCGGCGTCGTTTTCAGCGCTGTGGCTCTGGCCCTTGTTCATGAAGGGCACCGGCACCTTGGTCACGTACACGGCTACAGCCAGCGCAGCACCCAGCCCCAGCAGGGCCCCGATGATGATGCCCAGCAGGGTGCCGCCACGCTGCTTGTTGGAGGTGCGGGGTCTGGACTTTGGGGAGTGCGTCATGCTCGTCTCGTTTCGTGTAATCACATCTTGCGCGGGGCACTGACGCCCAGCACGGCCAGGCCATTGTGCAACACCTGCGCCGTCGCCGCGACCAGGGCCAGCCGCGCCAGCTTGACCGGCTCGTCGTCAACCAGGATACGTTCGGCATCGTAATAGCTGTGATAACAGGCGGCCAGCTCGCGCAGGTAAAAAGCCACATCGTGCGGCGCAAAACCGCTGGCAGCGCCGGTCAGCATGTCGGGATATTTGGCGATCAGGAGCATCAGCGCCTGCGCCTGCGGGCTGGTCAGGGGCGCCAGGTCTGCCAACTTGAGCGTGGCCTCGTCACCGCCCCATGCCGCCAGCACCGAGCAGATGCGCGCATGCGCGTACTGCACGTAATAGACCGGGTTCTCGTTGTTTTTGGCCAGCGCCAGGTCGATGTCGAAGATGTATTCGGTGTCGGGCTTGCGGCTGAGCAGAAAGAAGCGCACCGCATCGGCGCTGGTCCATTCGATCAGGTCGCGCAGCGTCACATAGCTGCCTGCGCGTTTCGAGATCTTGACCTCTTCGCCGTTGCGCACCACACGCACCATGGTGTGCAGCACGTAATCAGGGTAGCCCTGGGGCACGCCTTCATTCGCGGCCTGAAGGCCGGCGCGCACACGGGCGATGGTGCCGTGGTGGTCCATGCCCTGGATGTTGATGGCGCGGGTGAAACCGCGCTCCCACTTGGCCAGGTGATAGGCGACGTCAGGCACAAAATAGGTGTAGGTGCCGTCGCCCTTTTTCATGACGCGGTCCTTGTCGTCACCGTAGTCGGTGGACTTCAGCCACAGCGCGCCGTCCTGCTCGTAGGTCTTGCCGGCGGCCTTCAGCTTGCCGACGGTTGCATCGACACGGCCCGAGCTGTACAGGCTGGACTCCAGGTAGTAGTTGTCAAAGCGCACCGAGAAGGCCTGCAGGTCCAGATCCTGCTCGCGGCGCAGGTAGGCGACGGCGAACTGGCGGATCGAATCAAGGTCTTCGACGTCGCCCGACGCGGTGAATTCGCGGTCGTCGGACTTGACGGTCTTCTTTGCGAGAAAGTCGTTGGCGATATCAAGAATGTAGTCACCGTTATAGGCCGACTCGGGCCAGCCGGCATCACCCGGGTTGATGCCTCTGGCGCGCGCCTGCGTGCTGGTGGCCAGCGTATGGATCTGCACACCCGCATCGTTGTAATAGAACTCGCGGTAGACATCTGCGCCCTGCGTCACAAACAGGTTGCAGATGGCATCGCCCAGCGCGGCCTGCCGGCCGTGGCCGACATGCAGGGGGCCAGTCGGGTTGGCCGAGACAAACTCGACAATCATGCGCCGGCCGGCGGCCTGCGGCTTGACGCCGTACTGTGCGGCCGCGTGCAAAACGTCACGCACGGTCTCCTGTTTTGCAACAGGCTTGAGCTTGATGTTGATGAAGCCAGGGCCGGCGATTTCGATCGCATCGACCCACTTTTCATAGACCGGTTGGGCGAGCAGGATGGCCTTGAGCGCCTCGGCCACCTGGCGCGGGTTCTGTTTGAGGCCTTTGGCCAGCTGCATGGCAGCCGTACAGGCGAAGTCACCGTGCACAGCCACCTTGGGTGACTCAAACGCGGCCTTGTCGCCGGCGCCGGGGGAAAGCTGTTCCAGCCCGTCAGCCAGTGCTGCGAGCAGATCATTTTTAATCGAGAGCATCGCAGGATTTTACGTTTAAGGACAAAAGCTGCTCGTCACCCATCTTGTGAGGGATGGCTTTATATGTTGGAATTCCTTCCGGAACCACAACACGCCTTACTTTTCCACCCGCCTACTTCCTACCAGGAGCCCCTCATGAAAAAGCTGTTATCCCTGATCGCCATCTCTTTCGCCTTCTCGATGACTCTTGCACCTGTGGCCCACGCCGCAGACAGCTGCGCAGCCCAGTCGGCTGAAAAGAAGCTGGCCGGCGCCGCCAAGGCCAGCTTCGAGAAAAAATGCATGGCCGATGCCGCGGCCGCCAGCCCTGCCGCAGCCTGCGCAGCCCAGTCGGCTGAAAAGAAACTGGCCGGTGCGGCCAAAGCCAGCTTTGAGAAGAAATGTATTGCTGACGCCGGTGGCGAGAAGAAAGCCGAAGCCCCAAGCCCCGCAGCAGCCTGCGCAGCCCAATCGGCCGAAAAGAAGCTGGCCGGTGCCGCCAAGTCCAGCTTTGAGAAGAAATGCATTGCCGACGCTTCCAGCGACAAGAAGGTTGCTGAAACCAAGCCCATGGCCAAGGCAGACGCCAAGCCAGTGGCTGACAAGAAAGCCGACGCCAAAGACGCCAAGAAGTAATCTCCCTACAGCGCAGGCAATGGCCCATTCGCCACAGGCGGGTGGGCTTTTTCATTTTCCGGCGGTGGAATATCGCCGTGCCAGTAGCCGGGTTCGCTGAAGTTCTGCTTCAGGAAATCAATCCACAGCCGAACCCGCAGCGGCAGGTGCTTGCGCTGGGGAAATACGCAGTAAATGCCGTTGGGTGGGGCTGCAAAGTCCTGCAGTACGGCCACCAGTTGCCCTGCTGCCACTTCGGCCTCCACCTCCCAGGTGCTGCGCCAGGCGATGCCGTAACCGGCCAGGCACCAGTCATGCAGCACCTGCCCATCAGAACAATCGAGCGGGCCACCCGGCTTGAGGTAAACCAGCTCATAGTCACCATCGGCGGTGGCGTCCGTCAGGACGCCTTCATGCTGTCGCCCTTGGGCGTTGCGTGGAACGCGAAATGCCCAGCCGCGGGTCTGCGATGCCTCGCTCGACAGCGTCAGGCAATCAAACTTTGAAAGCTCTGACGGATGCTGCGGCGTACCGTGGGCATCGAGGTAGCCCGGCGTGGCCACGCACAAGCGGCGGTTGTCGGCCATGCGCACGCTGACCAGTGAGGAGTCCGGCAGGTCGCCGACACGCACCGCGCAGTCAAAACCTTCACCGGCCAGGTCGACCACGCGGTCGCTGAGGTTGAGCGAGATCGTGACATCGGCATGCTGCTCACGAAAGGCCGTCACCAGCGGCGCCACATGGCGGCGGCCAAAACCGGCCGGCGCGGTGATACGCAAATGCCCGCTGGCCTTGACGCCGCCGGCTGACACGCTGGCCTCGGCATTGGCCATGTCGGCCAGCAGGCGCTGGCAGTCTTCGAGAAAGGCGCTGCCCTCGTGGGTGAGCGCAATGCGCCGCGTGGTGCGCACCAGCAGCTTGACGCCCAGACGCTCTTCAAGGGCATCAAGCCGGCGGCCCATGATGGCGGGTGCCACGCTTTCAGCACGTGCCGCAGCAGCCAGGCTGCCGCGCGCCACGACCGACACGAATGATTCAAGCTGCTTGAGTTTGTCCATCGGCCGGATTATGCGGTCCGGGCCCTGCACAGGCCATATCACCACGCTGACGGGGCTTGCAGGCCTACGTCCGCGGGGGGCTGCGGAGCCTACAACTGGGCAGAGGTCGTCAGAACAACGGGTTTGCCATCAAAAGCTGTCCAACACTTTGCATGGCGGCTTTTTTTCCCGCACCGGTCTGGAAACCCCAAACACACGCCGGATCGCGGTTTCACCCGTCAATCAATGGAGAATTTCATGAACTATTCAATCGTTTTGTCAGCAGCGCTGGTGGCCTTTAGCCTGAGCGCATGCGACCGCCCTGCTGCAGTGGTGACACCCGCCGTGGTGACCGTTCCTGTTCCGGGTCCTGCCGGCGCCACGGGCGCAACCGGGTCTACCGGCTCGACAGGTTCAGTGGGCAGCACAGGCGCCACCGGTTCCACCGGGACCACAGGCATGACGGGCGACACGGGCAGCACAGGCCAGCGCGGCGCTAGCGGTGGCGACACCGTCGTGATCGTGCCAGCTACCCGCTAGGTCCTGACCCGTCTCATGTCGCCGTCCGGCCCGCCATGAGCGTCCGGACGGCTTCATCGTCGTAACCCAGCTCCCGCAGCAATTCATGCGTGTGCTCGCCCAGCCCGGGCGGGTTCAGCCGGACGCCGGGGCGGTGGCCATCCATCATGAGCGGCATGAGCGGCACCTGTGTCTGCTGGCCGTCGGGCAAGGTCATGGGTGCGAGGCCACCCGTGGCCTGCAAATGCGGGTCGTCAAACAGGTCCTGCGGTTTGGTGATTGGCGCAAACGGCAGGCCGTGCGCTTCAAATACCGCGCTCAATTCGGCCGCCGTGTGTTCAGCCATGCGTGAGCGCAGCAGCGGCATCAACCAGTCGCGGGCGCGCACCCGGTCGTTGTTGGTGACCAGGCGCGGGTCAGCCTGCAACTCGGCCAGGCCGAATGCCTTGCAGAACAGTGCCCATTGCGTGTCGCTGACCACGGCCAGGAAGATCTGTTCGCCGTCCTTCACCGCAAACACGTCGTACACGGCCCAGGCCGAGATGCGGCTGGGCATGGGCTGGGCCGCCTGGCCGGTCACGGCGAACTGCATCATGTGCTGCGCGACCAGAAAGATGTTGTTCTCGAACAGCGCCGACTGCACCTCCTGCCCCTTTCCCGTGACATTGCGCTGCGCCAGCGCGGCCATGGCGCCAATGGCACCAAACATTCCACCCATGATGTCGTTGACACTGCTACCGGCGCGCAGCGGGTCACCGGGCCTGCCGGTCATGTAGGCCAGCCCGCCCATCATCTGCACCACTTCATCGAGCGCCGTGCGGTGGTCATAAGGGCCAGGCAAAAACCCCTTGTGGCTGACATAGATCAGCCGATCGTTGAGTTTTTTCAGGCTGGCGTAGTCAAGACCCAGTTTGGCCATGGTGCCGGGCTTGAAGTTTTCACTGACGATGTCGGCAGTGGCAACCAGCCTGAGCGCCGCCTCCCTGCCGGCCGCGCTCTGCAAATCCAGCGCAATCGATTTCTTGTTGCGGTTGAACATGCTGAAGAAGCCGGCGCCGGCGCCTATCAGCCTGCGGGTGTTGTCGCCACTCAAGGGCTCGACCTTGATGACTTCCGCCCCCAGATCGGCCAGCACCATGCCGCAGGTCGGGCCCATGACCATGTGGGTGAACTCAACGACGCGTATGCCGGCCAGCGGCAGCGGCGGGTGGTCCTTGGGAGATGCGGAGGGCGGTGAAGCGGGTTTTGTCATGGCCAAAGCATAAAAGCGTTCGGGGCCCCGGCACGCAGGTTTGCGTCCCGGTTTACCTCATGAATCAATACGCTACTTTTTTTATAGCTGCTCACGCCCGTATTTATTGGCTTGAAGCCCGATTTGGCCCCTGAAAACGGCCTGAAAAAGCTCTTTTCTTAAGATCCAGCGGGCATCATTACGCTTTATAAGCATCAATTACATTCATTTTTGTCACGGATAAAACGATTAATGCAGTATTAATCACGAATCAAGTATCGAATACAGTAGTTGCACCGTTGCAGACAGTGCATTGCGCAAAATGGCATGCTGTTTGCACGATGCCAGCGCGCCGCGCCCCAGACCTTATTTGCTTTTACCCAGGACCCGTCATGACCACAACGCCACGCACGACAGAACACAAACTGCAGGTTGCCAGCAACCTGCACAGCTTTATCGAAGAGAAAGTGCTGCCCGGCACCGGCGTGACGGCGGCGGCTTTCTGGAAAGGTTTTGACGCCATCGTCAGCGACCTGGCCCCGAAAAACATTGCCCTGCTGGCCGAACGTGACCGCCTGCAGAGCGAGATGGACGCCTGGCACAAGGCCCACCCCGGCCCCATCACCGACATGAAGGCCTACCGCGCCTTTCTGGAGCAGACGGGCTACCTTGTGCCCTCGCCCAAAAATGTGACCATCACCACCGGCAACGTCGATGCAGAACTCGCCAAACAGGCCGGTCCACAGCTCGTCGTGCCCATCCTCAACGCACGCTACGCGCTGAATGCCGCCAACGCCCGCTGGGGCTCGCTCTATGACGCGCTCTACGGCACCGACGTGATCCCTGAAGACGGCGGCGCGGAAAAAGGCAAGGGCTACAACCCGGTGCGCGGTGCAAAAGTCATCGAATACGCGCGCTACGTGCTGGACCGCACCGCGCCGCTCAAGATCGGCTCGCACATCGACTCGGCAGGCTACAGCGTCAAGGGTGGCAAGCTGGTCGTCGCACTGAAAAGCGGCAAGACCACGGGCCTTGAAGACGCCAGCCAGTTCACCGGCTACCAGGGCAAGGCGTCGGCGCCTTCATCGGTGCTGCTACAGCACAACGGCCTGCACCTCGACATCCGCATCGACCGCACAACGGCCATTGGCCGCAGCGATGCTGCCGGCGTGAGCGACCTGGTGGTGGAAGCCGCCCTCTCGACCATCCTCGACCTGGAAGACTCCGTCGCCGTCGTCGATGCCGACGACAAGGTGCTGGCGTACAGCAACTGGCTGGGCATTTTGCAGGGCACGCTGACCGAAAGCGTGACGAAAGACGGCAAGACCTTCACCCGCGGCCTGAACCCCGACCGCGAATACACCAGCCCCAAAGGCACGAAGGCCAAGCCTGTCGTGCTGCACGGACGCTCGCTGATGTTTGTGCGCAATGTGGGCCACCTGATGACCAACCCGGCCGTGCTCTACACCGCCGCTGACGGCACGACCAAAGAAATCCCCGAAGGCATTCTGGACGCCGTGGTCACGACGACCATCGCCATTCACGATTTGAAACGCAAGGGCAAGGCCGGCATCAAGAACTCGCGCAAGGGCTCGGTCTACATCGTCAAGCCCAAGATGCACGGCCCCGATGAAGTCGCCTTTGCGGCAGAACTCTTTACCCGCGTTGAAAAAATGCTGGGCCTGCCCGACAGCACCGTCAAGCTCGGCATCATGGACGAAGAGCGCCGCACCAGCGTCAACCTGAAGGCCTGCATCGCCGCCGCGAAAAGCCGCGTCGCCTTCATCAACACCGGCTTCCTGGACCGCACCGGCGACGAAATGCACACCGCCATGCGCGCCGGCCCCATGATCCGCAAGGGCGACATGAAAACCAGCGCCTGGATCGCCGCCTATGAAAGGAGCAACGTGCTGGTCGGCCTCTCATGCGGCCTGCGCGGCAAGGCGCAGATCGGCAAGGGCATGTGGGCCATGCCTGACCTCATGAAAGCCATGATGGAGCAGAAGATTGCCCACCCCAGGGCCGGTGCCAACACCGCCTGGGTGCCCAGCCCCACCGGTGCCACGCTGCACGCCCTGCACTACCACCAGGTCAAGGTCAGCAAGGTGCAGAAAGACCTTGAAAAAATCGACGCCAACAAGGAGCGCAACGCCCTGCTCAACGGCCTGCTGACCATTCCCGTCACCGCCACACCCGACTGGAGCGCAGACGCAAAGCAGCAGGAGCTCGACAACAACGCCCAGGGCATCCTCGGCTACGTCGTGCGCTGGATCGACCAGGGCGTGGGCTGCTCCAAGGTGCCCGACATCCACAACATCGGCCTGATGGAAGACCGCGCCACCCTGCGCATCTCAAGCCAGCACATGGCCAACTGGCTGCTGCACGGCGTGGTGACCAAAGCGCAGGTGAAAGAAACGTTTGAACGTATGGCGGCCGTCGTCGACAAACAGAACGCAGGCGACAAGCTCTACAAAAACATGGCCGGCAACTTTGAAACGTCCATGGCCTACAAGGCGGCCTGCGACCTCGTCTTCAAGGGGCTGGAACAGCCGAGTGGGTACACCGAGCCGCTGCTGCATGCATGGCGCCTGAAGGTGAAGGCCGCGAACTAGCAGCCATCTAGAGTTCGCTCGCGTCCCGCAGCTGCCGCTGTTTGATGACCAGCCGCACGCTGGGACGCTCGGGCAGGGTTGAATAAAACAGCATCACATCTGCATCGCCACTGACCCAGGTGGCGGTGTCAATCATGGCATCAGGCGTGGTGTAAGACGAGGCGAGCCCGTCGCCGAGTTGCCTGCGCAGCGATTGCAGCAGCGCTGCGATCTGGTCTGGTGCCGGGCTGGCCATCACCAGATCTGTCTGCTGCAGCTTCTGGTGCGCAAGGTACAGCGTCTGCTCAAAATGCAGGCCGTCGTACAGCGCGTCCGGTATGCGCAGCGAACCCACTGCACCTGACGACAAGCGACGTGCCGGCCGCAACGTCTGCGTGGACGGCAGGCGGGAGGCCAGTTCCCCGGCGGTCATGCCGAGCAGGGCGGCGTTGTCCAGCACGCCCTGAGCGCTTGCAACGTTGCACATGCCGCACATCAACACGAGCAGCACCGGCAAGGATTGCAACTTCGCAAGGCCAAAAAACTTCACGCTGGCTCCGGGTGCCTGTAAAAAAGGGCTTCATCTTACCGGTGCCGCACGACGGCATCCGGCAGAAAACCAGATGTATGCAGTCGAAACCAATTGAAACTCTTTGCAAGCTTTGGGTTTGAAGCGCCATTGACCCGTAACCTAGCCTCAACTCCATCGCCGCCCTGACTGGTTGCGCCGGTGATGAAGCACGTTCACTCCTCATTTACGGAACTGCGTACGATGGCATCGCAACCTGACGTCCTTCAATCCTGCCTTCAGGAGGCGGCCAAAGCCGCCCGGCCTGCACTTGAGCGTTGTATGGATGCGGTGGTCGCCATCCTGCAGGACGCAGAGTTGAAAAGCCCGAAGGTCGCCGAGCGCGATGCGCTCGCACAGGCCTGGCGAACCCTGCTGGACAGCAAGCCCGCATGGAGCGCACGCTACCAGTCCATGCTGCAGGCCGCATTTGCAAGGGAAGCGGAAGCCGCCACCAAAGAAGCAAAAACACAACACCTGCCCAAGTCCGATCCATCCGCCAGCCACGTTCCTGCACAAAGCGCGGGCAGCCTGGGCCCAGATGCGTTTTCGCTGGTCGATGATGCCGACGTTACACAGGCGATTGAATCCTCACGCCTGTTGCAGCAAGTCCTTCCGCGCGTAGAACAGCTGCTCGCAGAACTCGACAGCCTGATCAGTTCAGCGCAAGGCCTGGCCAATGTGCGGCCCGAACTCAACCCCCTGAGGCCGGAGATATTTGCCAGGGTGCTGCAGGACATCATGAACGAGGATCGCCCCGACCCCGGAATGATTTCTGGCTGGATCAAACACATGGCAGCACCGCTGGCGGAAGAAGTCCGCCAGATTTACGAACGCGTGATTCATCTGCTGGAACTGGCCCATGTGCAGGCGGCGCACTACCGCGTGCTGCAGACGCCTGCCGCGAAGGCAACGGCGCGCAAGGACGCTTCAACGGGCGGCGGTGGTGGCCACGGCAGCGGTGCGGATGGCCAGGGTGGCGATGGCAGCGGGCATGCAGGTCAGCAGCCTTCGCAGTACGCCGACCTGTCGAACTACGAAATCAGGGATGAACTCTTCCAGGAGTTTTTGTTTCACGGTGGCAGCAATGCGCAGCAGGGACTGGCGCCGTCTTACTACGCGACTATCGAGGAGGAACTGAGCGCGCTGAAGGCCGGCTCGGACTCGGCAGCTGCGCTCTTGCACGGCCGTGAACCGCCAGAGGACATGCGCTACAAGGCGCTGGCGGCCGTGGACAGGCCGGCGCGTCACGTCGATGTCTCCAGCCCGCTGAGCCCCAAGGTCTGGGGTGCGTATGGCCGTTCGCATGAGCGCGCCATCGTTCGCACACAACTCAGGAAAGAGGCCACCAAAGTCGGCCAGGTGCTGGGCCTGGAGGTGGTGCGCAAGCTGGTCAACCAGGTGGCGCAGGACCCGCGCCTGCTGGTGCCGGTGCGCGAGGCCATTGTTGCGCTGGAGCCGTCCCTGCTGCGCCTGGCGATGGTGGACCCGCGCTTTTTCAGCGAGGAAAGGCATCCCGGCAGGCGATTGATGGAGCGCGTGGCGCAGCGCAGCTTCAAGTACAACGATGAATACAGCGCCGAGTTTGCCGTTTTTTTTGGTGCGGTGACGCACGCCTTCAATGAACTCAATGCGCTGGCCATTGCCGATACACAGCCCTTCGACATGGTCCTCACCGGGCTTGAAAAGTCATGGGATGCGCAGGACCAGGCAGAGTTTGAAAGCCGCCACAAGGTGCTCAAGGCGCTGCACTTTGCAGAAGAGCGCCAGGAGCGTGCCGACCAGATTGCCTTTGACATGAGTTCCAGGTCAGACCTTGAAAGGGTGCCGGGTGTGGTGCTGGACTTTCTGTTCGGCCCCTGGTCACTGGCCATGGCCCACGCCCGGCTGGTCGACACACGCAACCAGATAGACCCGGAGGGTCTCGGCTCCGTGGTGCCCGACCTTCTTTGGAGCGTCAAGCGTGACGTCACCCTCAAGCGCCCTGTCCGGCTGATAGAGATGATTCCCGGCCTGCTGGACAAGCTGCACACCGGCCTGGACATGCTGGGCCAGACCCCGCAGGAAAACGAAAAGTTCTTTGAGTCGCTGATGAAGCTGCACCAGCCGGTACTCAAGCTCCGGCGGCTTAAAAGCAGACGTGATGCCGAAGAGTCAGGGGCCGTGCCGCTGGAGCCTGAAGAGTTGCCGGCCACACCTGAACAGCGGCGCGCCAAAACAGCAGAGCAGCCCTGGCTGGGGCGCGAGGATCTGGATGTTGCAGGCTTTGAAGACACACAGCCGACAGCGCCCGGCGAACTTGAAGCTGTGGCCGCACCCGCCGGACAGACGGCGTCAGGCAACACAGCACCGCCGGCCAGCACACATTCGAAAGATGCGCATGGTTATGCACTCGACGCACTGGAAGCGGAAGCCATACTGATGCGCCTGCGAACCGGCAGCTGGGTGGACCTGTACTCCAGGCATCAGTGGTTGCGCGCACAACTCATCTGGGCCAGCACAAAGGCCACGCTGTTCATGTTCCTCAGTCATGGTGGCCAGCCGCACTCGATGACCAGGCGCAGCTGCGAAAAACTCATCATGCAGCGCTGGCTGCGACCTGTGGATTCCCGGGCGGTGGTTGGCCAGGCCCTTGACGTGGTGACGGCCAATGCCGGCGCACGGGCAAAAAAGCGTGCGGAATGCCGCACGGACTTTGAACCTTCGTCCGCGCCACGGAACGAGTTTGAAACCGCGTAGGAACCCGGGCTGGCGACCTTGTCCGACGCTGCGAATCACCCTGACCACCCGACAATCAGGCCCATGACCACCAAAACCAATTTCTCTTTTGAAATCTACTACGCCGAATCATCGGCGCCGCCACCTGCTGGCGACGAGGTGATGAAGACATTGGGACCGTCGCTTCAGGGATTGCTGGCCGCGAAGGACAGCGCAGCAACAGTAGCCGTCAGCGACGCCCACAAGGGCAGCGGCAACAGGATTGTGGAGATCACCACCACGCTGCAGGACGCGCAACTGGCCGAAGTACTCAAGGCATTTTCAGAGACCCATGGCCTGACCGTCAGCGCACTCGAATAAGTCTTGCCTGGTTATTTCAATCTCCATTGCAGCGAGAACAAGGCGTAAAGGCGCAGACAGTGCCCTGGCACGGCAAGCCGAAACAACGCAGTTATCGTTGTAATGGGGATTGAAATCAAGCTTGCCAGACGCCGTAGCCCGCTTCACGCAGGCCGATACCGAGTTCGACCTCCATGTCACGCGCACCCTCATACGGCATGGGGTTGTACATTTCATAGAGCTTTGGCAACAGCCTCAGGCCGAAGTCGCGTACATACCGGTTGGACTGTATGCCCGCCTTGTGTTTGTCAAAACGTACATCCGGGTCCAGCCCCGTCATGCCCACATAGACCAAGGGTTTGCCCGGGACGTGGTCAGGATTGGCACGCCGGAAGCGCGCAATGTCCCAGACCTCGGGTGCGAGTTCAACGACATAGACGTGGTAGTGGTGACTGCGGGGAAGCCTGGCCATGAATAGCGCATCCTACAATCAGCAGCGGGCAGCGTGACGTGCATGCGTCAACAGCACGCCCAGAAACAACACCACAGGCCAGGAACACAGACATGCAATGGCCAAGCCTTCCGGCGCTTCCCGATATTTCCGGCCCGCCTGCCACGGCCGACGCACTGCCTGCCATACCCTTTGTGCGCGATGACGCAGGCACCAAATCGCTCCACTTTTCACTCGACGAACTGCAAAGCCGCATGGACAGCCGAAAACCCTGGCAGCTGGAGGTGGACTACACCCGCACCATGATGGGCTTTTTGATGTTTCGCCCTGCGCCGCTTCGTATCGGCATGGTGGGCCTTGGCGGTGGATCACTGGCCAAATTCTGTTATCGGGAACTGCCGGATTGCCGCATCACGGTGGCAGAGATCAACCCGCACATCATCGCGCTGCGCCGCGAGTTCATGATTCCCGACGACGACGACCGGCTCACCGTGCTGGAATGTGATGGCGCCGTATTTGTGTCAACACACGGGGACGGCTTTGATGCGCTTCTTGTGGACGGCTTCGATGCGCAGGGGCAGCCAGCTGCCCTTTGCTCACAGGCCTTTTACGATGACTGCGCACGCGCCCTTTCTCCCGATGGTGTGCTGGCCGTCAACCTGCATCACGACAGTGCGGACTATGCGAGTTGCGTGGCGCGCCTGCAAAGAAGCTTTTCGGGCAACGTCACGGAAGTCGTGGCGCCCGAAAAAAGCAACTGTATTGTTTTTGCATCGCGCTCGCAGCTACCCGGACGGCGCCACATAGATTTACGCACAGCCTTGTCAGGCATGGGCCGGGAAGCGAGAAAACAGCTTCAGCCAGAGTTTGCCCGTATGGTCTGGTGCATGACCGACGCAGGCAACGAGGGCTGACAAGCCATCCTCGCCCGGGCGCATCAGGCGTTCTGCACGACGTTTTCCTGCATGGGCGCAACCTGAGCCGGCGCTGCCTGGAAATGGTTCTGCCCACCCTGCCCCTGGTTTTGTGTCTGTGTCTGTGTCTGCGTTTGGGTTTGCACGTCCATCTGCTGGTCGACCTCCTGCTGCGCGGCACGCACCACGGCGGCATCTTCAGGCAGCCAGCTGGCCGACGTCACCAGCAGGTGTATGAAATGCAGTTTGGCCACCACGTTGAGCGGCAGTACAAAGGGGTAAAAGTCGGGCTGCCCCATGCTGCGCGACATCTCGTTGAGCATGGTTGTCAGGCGCGTCCAGTCGTTCAGGAAGTCCAGGAAATTCTGCGCATCCGGATGATCAGGCTGGTACAGCGCATCCATGGCGTACGGCACGAACTCGAGATGCGCACTCTCGGCCACCATGCCAAAGCTGAGCGCGGTATCGATCGTGTCGCGCATATGCAGGTAGTGCGCCCAGCATTCAGCCCAGTCCTCCCAGGGGTGGGTGCTGGCGTAGGCGCTGACGTAATGCAGCCACCACTCGGCGGGCGGGCCCTGCTCGTAGTTCTGCCTCAGGCTGGCGGCGTAGTCCTGGGTTTCATCACCGAAGAGCTCATGAAAGCCGTCCATCCAGGGCGTGCCGCTGACCAGCCTGTCCCAGTAGTAATGGCCGACCTCATGCCGGAAATGGCCAAGCATGGTGCGATAGGGTTCGCGCATGGCCTTGCGCACAGCCTCACGCATGGCATCATCGGCTTCTTCAAGGTTGAGGGTGATCAGACCGGTGTCATGGCCTGTCATGACGTGCGGTCCGTTGTCGGGCGAGCGCAGGATGTCGAACATCATGCCGCGCTGCGTGTCTTCAGTGATACGCGAAGCGACAGGCAGCCCCAGGGCCATCAGGGCAGACACCAACCGGCGCTTGGCCAGCTCTATGCGCCCCCAGAGAACGCCGTTGTCCGGATGCTCCATGTCGTTGAGGTCAGGGATGATGCGGTTCAGCCTGCAGGCGCGGCACAGCAGTAGATGCGGCGAACCGTCAGTGGTGGTCTGGACAGGCACGAGCCAGTTGCAGGCAGCAGGCGTCTGGAGGTTGGTGCACCGTGTGTACGCGCTGGCAGGCACCGGTAGAACGTGGTTGGCGTCTGCGTGTGGCGGTTCATCTGCTGGCTGTTGGCCGCTGGCAGGCGTGCCGTCCGGCCCTGCCTGCCAGATCACCCAGGTGTCGGGGGCTTCGCCGGGCATCAGGGGCAAAAGCCTGGCTTGTTCAGGGTCGTAGCCCAGTGGCGTTCCGCAGGCCAGGCACTCGCTGTTGCGGAAGAAGACCGGCACACCGCACTTGCAGCGGTAAGCGCGTCCTGCCAGGGTGGCCAGATGCGGCGACTTCAGGGCAAGTGTGGACGCCGGGCTTCCCGGCGCAGGATGTGGACTGTAGGAGGACATCGGGTGCAGGGCAGCTTTTCTATGGGCCGGGCCGGTGTCAGTTCCGGAGGCAGCTTTGTGGAGGGCCTTTCAGTTTGCCACGGCAGATTTGCCGCGCCATGCCACTTTTCCACCTCGCCTTGTCAGAAATGGCCGACGCATTGTTTTTGACCATGGTGCGCACCCAGATGCGCTAAGCTTTTATCATTGACCCATGCGATTGCAGTTTTGGCTGCGCTCACCCGCCATGTCACCCCACCCAATGAAGGATCCCTCATGCCCACCTACCATATCGAAATGATGGAAGGCCGCACCGTCGAGCAAAAGAAAAAACTGGTGGAAGCCATCACGCAGGCCACGGTAGAGATTCTGGGCGGCACGCCGGATGCGGTCGACATCATCATCACCGACATCAAACGTGAAAACTGGGCCACCGGCGGCAAGCTGTGGTCCGAACCGCGTAGCTGAAGCCCGGTTTCACCTGTGAACTAAAACCCTGTTTTGAGCCGCCCGTCCACCCTTCAGGAGATGCGCGCCCGCTATGGCGAGCGCTACCGCTGGCTGCTGTTGCTGTCCGTGATGATCGGCACCATGGCCTCGGTCATGTCGTCGACCATCATCAATGTGGCGATTCCCGACATGAGCCACCATTTCGTGCTGGGCCAGGACCGCGCGCAGTGGGTCACCTCAGGTTTCATGGTGGCCATGACGGTGTCCATGCTGACGACACCCTGGCTGCTGTCGCGCTATGGCTACCGTTACACCTATGTGGGCACCATGGTGCTGCTGCTGGCGGGCGGCGTGGTCGGTGGCCTGGCCAACAATTTCAGCCTGGTGCTGGGCGCACGGGTGGTCGAGGGCCTTGCCGCAGGCGTGGTGCAGCCGATACCGGCCATCATCATCATGCGGGCATTCGCGCCACACGAGCAGGGGCGCGCCAGCGGCCTGTTCGGCATGGGGGTGGTGCTCGCACCGGCGATCGGCCCCAGCATCGGCGGCGTGCTGGTCGACCTGTTTGGCTGGCGTTCCATCTTTTTCATGGTGGTGCCGTTTTGCATCCTGTCGATATGGATGGCTTACCGCTACGTGCCGATGAATTCCCCCGGCGGCGTCAGCGCCGACCGCAACGGCGCCAGGCTTGACTGGCTGGGCCTGCTGCTGGGCGCGGCCGGCACGCTGTGCCTGCTCAACGGCATGGTGGAACTGCACGGCAGCAATGTGGCCAGGGCCGCCATCCTGCTGGTGGCGGCAGTCCTTGTTTTTACGGCTTTTGTGTGGTGGCAGCGACACCAGTCTGCCAGAGGCGGTGCCCCGCTGATGAACATGGCGCTGTTCGGCTTCAGGCCTTTTGCCATGGGCAGCATGGTGGCCTTCATTTACGGCACGGCGCTGTTTGGCTCGACCTATCTGCTGCCGGTTTACATGCAGCTGGGCCTCAACCTCTCGGCTTCACATGTGGGCACCATCCTGCTGCCGGCAGGTTTTGTCCTGGCGATCACGATTGCAGGCGTGGGCCGGCTGGCAGACAAGCAGCCGACCTGGCTGCTGGTAGGTACAGGCCTGGCACTGCTGACGCTGTCTTTTGCACTGATGACCACGCTCACACTGACATCGAGCCTGTGGATTCTGGTCATGCTGTGTGTGCTGGGGCGCATCGGGCTCGGGTTTATCCTTCCCTCACTCAACCTCGGCTCCTTGCGTCCCCTGCACGAAAGCCTGCTGTCCCAGGGTTCGAGCGCCATCAGTTTTGTGCGCATGCTGGGCGGTGCCATCGGCGTCAGCCTCTGCGGCATCGTGCTGGAGTGGCGGCTGAGCGCGCACGGCGATTCACTGGTCAACCCGGTGAGCAGCCCGGCGCGGCTGGCCGCATTCAATGAATCCTTCATGATGCTGGCCGTGCTGTGCGCGCTGGCCATGCTGGCCGCCTGGCAGCTGCGTGTACCGCCGGCAACGGCAGCTAAACCGGCAGCGAAGGACTGACCATGTGCCAGCTGCTGGGCATGAACTGCAACACGCCGACGGACGTGACCTTCAGCTTTCGCGGCTTCGCGCAGCGCGGCGGCAATACCGACCATCATGCCGACGGCTGGGGCATTGCCTTTTTTGAGGGTGACGCCTGCGAAGACTGCGACAAGGGTCTGCGGCATTTTGTGGACCACCAGCCGGCTTCGAGCTCACCTGTGGCGGAGCTGATCAGCCGCTACCCGATCAAGAGCCGCAACGTCATCTCGCACATCCGCAAGGCAACGCAGGGCCGCGTCGCGCTGGAAAACTGCCACCCTTTTGTACGCGAACTCTGGGGCCGCTACTGGGTGTTTGCGCACAACGGCGACCTGGGGGACTTTACGCCACGCCTGCACGGCAACTTCAGGCCGGTCGGTACGACGGACAGCGAGCGCGCCTTCTGCTGGATCATGCAGGAGATGGCCAAGTCACATGCCGGTGTGCCCAGCATTGAGGAGCTCAGCATCACCCTGCGTGAGCTTGCTGCAAAGATTTCAACGCATGGCACCTTCAACTTTTTGTTGAGCAACGGACAGGCGCTGTGGGCGCATGCTTCGTCAAAACCCGACTCGCAAATCCTGCATTACGTCGAACGCAAACACCCGTTTGCCCATGCGACGCTGAGCGATGAAGACGTCAGCATCAATTTCGCCGATCACACCGCACCATCTGACAGGATAGCAGTGGTGGTGACTGCACCGCTGACAACAAACGAAAAATGGATCGCGTTTGCGCCCGGTGAGCTGAAGATTTTTGCCGACGGGGCGCTGCTGGGCCCCTAGCCCTTTAACGCAGCTTCCAGCGCATCGACAAACATCGCGGCCACATCAAACCCGGTCTGGTCAAAAATTTCCTGGAAGCAGGTCGGACTGGTGACATTGATTTCGGTCACAGAATCGCCGATCACGTCAATCCCCGCCAGCAGCAATCCACGCGCTGCAAGTACCGGCCCCAGAGCGTTGCCGATTTCGGCATCACGCGCAGACAGCGGCTGCGCCACGCCCTTGCCGCCGGCGGCCAGGTTGCCACGCACCTCATCGCCCTGCGGTATCCGCGCCAGACAGTAGGGCACCGGTTTGCCGCCAATGACCAGCACGCGTTTGTCGCCCTGCGCAATCGCAGGCAAAAACTTCTGCACCATCACGCTTTGCGCGCCCTCCTTGTTCAGCGTCTCGATGATGCTGCCCAGGTTCATGCCGTCCTGCGTGACACGGAAGATACCCATGCCGCCCATGCCATCAAGGGGCTTGAGGATGATGTCCTTGTGCTCGGCATGAAAGCGTTTGATGTCGGCAGCATTGCGCGTGACCAGCGTGGGGCCACTGAACTGCGCAAACTCCAGCAGCGCGAGTTTTTCAGGGTGATCGCGCAATGCACGCGGCTTGTTGAATACTTTTGCACCTTCGCGCTCGGCCTGTTCAAGCAGGTGCGTGCTGTAAAAAAACTCGCTGTCGAAAGGGGGGTCCTTGCGCATCAGCACGGCATCAAAGCCGGCCAGCACTTCAAGCTGGTCGGGGCGTCTGTCATCGGAAACAAACCACGCGACCGGCTCACCGGTGAGGGTGATGTGGCGTACATGGGCACTCACCTTGCCGCCGGTCTGCCAGCTGATGTCCTGCGTCTCGCAGGCACTGACACGGTGACCGCGCTTTTGCGCCTCGCGCATCATGACAAAAGTGGTGTCCTTGTAGATCTTGAAGGACTCAAGCGGATCGGCGACAAAAAGAATGTTCATGTGATGGAAGTGTTCAGGATGCCTGCGTGGATGCAGGCTTGCCATATTGTTGTACAAACAGCGCGAGCGCGCCGGCGACCACGCCCCAGAAGGCCGAGCCGACACCGGCAATGACCACGCCGGACAGCGTGACGAGGAAGGTGATCAGCGCAGCTTCACGGTGCGATTCATCTTTCACGGCGGCGGCGAGCCCGCTGCCAATCGTGCCCAGCAGGGCCAGCCCCGCGATGGCGACCACCAGCTCTTTCGGGAAGGCCGTGAGGATGCCCGTGACGGCGGCCCCAAAAGTCCCGATGACGATGTAGATCAGGCCACAAGACACCGTGGCGGTGTAGCGCCTGCGCCGGTCTTCATGCGCTTCCGGGCCCATGCAGATGGCGGCAGTGATGGCGCTCAGGTTGAGTGCGAAGGCGCCAAAGGGCGCGAGCACCAGAGTGGCCAGCCCGGTGAGGGTGATGACCTTGGACACCGGTATGCCGCCATCATGCGCATCGGGGCCGTAGCCCGTGGCGCGCATGACCGCCACGCCCGGCAGGTTTTGCGAAGCCATGGTCACCACAAACAGCGGCAGCGCCAGGCTGACGATGGCAGCCATGCTGAACACCGGCATGACAAAAACCGGCACGGCGAGTGAGAAGGTGACGCCAGACCACGCCAGTTGCCCGCGCAAGACAGCATAAACAATGGCGCCCACCAGGGTCAGCACCACGGCATAGCGCGGCACCAGACGTTTGGTCACCAGGTAAATGGCCAGCATCAACAGCACCAGCGGCAAGGCGCTTTGTGCAGCAGCAAAGGCCTGTAAGCCAAAGCGCGCCAGGACACCGGCCAGCAGCGCCGATGCGATGGCGACCGGGATGCGGTCCATGATTTTCTCGAACCAGCCGGTCGCGCCGGCCAGCGTGATCAGCACGGCACTGACCATGAAGGCACCGATGGCCTCGGCCATTGAAAAGCCACCCGCCAGGCCAGCCGTCGCGAGCACGGCGGCACCCGGTGTGGACCAGGCCACCATGACGGGCTTTTTAAGCCAGAGGGACGGGATCACGGAGCATAGGCCCATGCCTGTGCCCAGTGCCCACATCCACGAAGCGATGTGTGCAGGGCTGGCATTGAAGGCCAGCGCAGCCTGGAAGACGATGGCGATGGAACTGGTGAAACCCACCAGCACCGCCACAAAACCGGCGGTGAACGCAGACAGGTTCACGTCCTTGAAAAATTGCATACCGGGCATTCTGTCAGGTCGCTGGTTGCTTCACCGGGGCGGGGGCTCTGGCTCACGGCCAGTGCCGTCAGATTTCGATCTTGCTGCCCAGCTCGACCACCGCGTTGTTGGGCAGGTTCAGAAAGTCTGCCGCGCCGCTGGCGTTGTGGTGCATCTGCGCAAAAAGCTTTTCACGCCAGGTCGCCATGCCGCCGCCAATGGTCGGTACCACGGTGTCGCGCGACAGGAAGTAGCTGGTGTTCATGGGTTCAAGCTCGCAGCCCCGGCCCTTGATCTGCTGCAGGGCTTTTGGCAGATCAAGGTCATTCTTGAAGCCGTAATGCACAATGACCTGCCAGCAGTCATGGCCCAGCGATTCGACTTCCAGCCGCTTGTTCATGCCTATCCAGGGGACCTCGTGGTTGCGTACGGTGACAAACAGGTTTTGCGCATGCAGCACCTTGTTGTGCTTGAGGTTGTGCAGCAGTGCATTGGGCACGGTGCCAGGTTCTGCCGTCAAAAACACCGCCGTTCCTTCGACGCGTACCGGCGGGCTGACAAAAACGGCGTCAAGAAAACTGGCCAGATCCAGCGCATCGGTACGCAGCTTGTCATTGAGGATGCGCCGTCCCTCCTTCCAGGTGATCATCAGCATGAACACCACGCCGCCAATCAGCAGGGGGAACCAGCCGCCGGCAAACAGCTTCATCAGGTTGGAAGCAAAGAAGGCGAAATCCACCACAAAGAACACGCCCGTTGCGGCAACGCACAGCCCCAGCGGGTAGTTCCAGCCGTAACGAATCACAAAGAAGGTCAGGATGGTGGTGATCAGCATGTCAGTGCACACCGCAATGCCGTAGGCCGCAGCAAGATTGCTCGACGAACGGAACATGACAACCGCCAGCACGATGGTGACAAACAGCCCCCAGTTCACGAACGGCATGTAGATCTGGCCGGTGTCGCGCACGCTCGTGTGCTCAATGTTCAGGCGCGGCAGGTAGCCCATCTGTATGGCCTGCTTGGTGACGCTGAAGGCGCCGGTGATCAGCGCCTGCGAGGCAATCACGGTGGCCAGCGTGGCCAGGCCGACCAGCGGCAGCAGCGCCCATTCAGGCGCCATCAGGAAGAAGGGGTTTTTGACGGCATCCGGGTTGCTCAGCAGCAGCGCGCCCTGGCCAAAATAGTTCAGCACCAGGCAGGGCATCACGACCGAGAACCAGGCCAGGCGGATCGGCCGCTTGCCGAAGTGGCCCAGGTCGGCGTAGAGCGCTTCGGCGCCCGTCACGCAGAGCACAACCGCGCCCAGGATGATGAAGGTGATGCCGGGGTTGTCCCACATGAAACGCACGGCGTAATGCGGGCTGATGGCCAGCAATATCTCCGGGTGCGTGGCGATCTGCGAGACACCGAGCAAGGCGATGACTGCAAACCAGACCAGCGTGACAGGCCCGAAGAATTTGCCGATGCCCGTCGTGCCTTTTTTTTGCACCGCAAACAGGCAGAACAGGATGGCCAGGGTAATGGGAATCACCCCCTGCTTGAAGGCGGGCGAAACGACTTCCAGACCTTCCACGGCAGAAAGGACGGAGATGGCCGGGGTGATGACACCGTCGCCATAAAACAGCGAAGTCCCAAAGATGCCGACCACCAGCAGGACGCGGCGCAGCCGGGGTTTGTCCTTCACAGCCGTCGATGCAAGCGCCAGCATGGCGATCAGCCCGCCCTCGCCGTTGTTGTCGGCCCGCAGCACGAGGGCCACGTATTTGATGGAGACGATGACGGTCAGCGTCCATACAAAAATGGAAAGGATGCCGTAGACGTTGGCGATGGTGAAGGGCACGTGGCCGGAGCCAAACACCTCTTTCATCGCATACAGGACACTGGTGCCGATGTCGCCGTAGACGACACCGATGGCGCCCAGCGTGAGCGCCGCAAGAGATGATTTTTTACTGGACACAAAAACTTCCCGCTTTTTTCCGCACGCCGGGCCGGCATTTCACTGCCAGTCGGGCTCCTCTGCAAAGTCGGGAATGGTTACCTTTGGGACCGCCATTTTGCGCCCACATGAGCTTCTGCCAACCCGGCCAGACTGCCTAAAAAGAAGTTTTCCAGCATATGTTGCAGGCCAGCAACTGGGCTATTGCAACCCGTACAGAAAGGTCATTCGGAACACTCAAGGTGCCAAGGGTTCATGGTCTTTGACCAGGGACGGCGCGGAACCGGCTCCGCCGGGCCGCAGCAGTCGCCCCCTGCAAGGGGAAAGGACTACACGCAGTGAGTCCGATAGGGGTGTGCCAAGTTGCCTAGATCTCGATTTTGCTGCCCAGCTCCACAACGGCGTTGTTCGGCAGGTTCAGGAAGTCGGCCGCCGAACCCGCATTGCGGTGCATCTGCGCAAAAAGCTTCTCGCGCCACTGCGCCATGCCGTCGCCGGCCGTCGACACCACCGTGTCGCGCGAGAGGAAATAGCTGGTGCTCATGGGGTTGGTGTCGCAGCCCCGGCCACGCATCTGCTGCAGGGCACGGGGAACGTCCGGATCGTTTTTAAAACCGTAATGGATCACAACCTGCCAGCAATGGTGGCCAAGTGACTCTATCTCCAGCCGTTTGTCCAGGCCTATCCAGGGCACCTCATGGCTGCGGACGGTCACAAAAAGGTTGTTCTCATGCAGCACCTTGTTGTGCTTGAGGTTGTGCAGCAGGGCGTTGGGCACGCTGCCGGGCTCGGTGGTGAGGAAGACGGCCGTGCCCTCCACGCGCAAGGGGGGACTGACAAAAACCGATTCCAGAAAGCTTTTCAGGTCGATGGCGTCGGCCTGCAGCTTTTCGTGCAGGATGAAGCGCCCATCCTTCCAGGTGACCATCAGCGTGAAGATGGCGCCGGCAATGATGATGGGAAACCAGCCGCCTTCCACGAACTTCAGGGCATTGGAGGCGAGGAACGCAAAGTCGATGACAAAAAAGATGCCGGTTGCGGCAAAGCACAGGGCCAGCGGGTATTTCCAGCCATAGCGTATGACGTAGAAGGTCAGGATGGTGGTGATCAGCATGTTGCCGCAGACCGCGATGCCGTAGGCCGTGGCAAGTGCGTCTGAAGACCTGAAGAACACCACCGCCAGAACGATGGCGACAAACAGCGTCCAGTTGATGAAGGGGATATAGATCTGCCCGGTTTCCTTGATGCTGGTGTGCACCATGTACAGGCGCGGCAGGTAGCCGAGCTGGACGATCTGCTTGGTGGCGCTGAAGGCGCCCGAGATCAGCGCCTGCGATGCAATCACCGTGGCCATGGTGGCCAGCCCCACCATGGGCAGCAGGGCCCACTCCGGCATCATCAGGTAGAAGGGGTTTTTGACAGCGGCCGGATTGGCGAGCAACAGTGCACCCTGGCCGAAGTAGTTGAGGGTCAGGGCCGGCATGACCACACTGAACCAGGCCAGGCGAATCGGCTTTTTGCCGAAGTGGCCCATGTCTGCGTAAAGTGCCTCGGCACCCGTGACGCACAGCACGATGGCGCCGAGAATGACAAAGGTCGTCAACGGGCTTTGCCACATGAAGCTCAGGGCGTACAAGGGGTTCAGCGCCCGGAGGATGCCCGGGTTGCCGACAACCTGCAGCAGCCCGAACACACCTATGGCGAAAAACCAGACCAGCGTGATGGGCCCGAAGAACCTGCCGATGCCGCCGGTACCGCGCTTTTGCACGAGGAAGAGCGCAAACAATATCAGCAGCGTGAAAGGCAGCACGTAGTGGGTAAAGGCCGGCGACACCACCTCCAGGCCTTCAACCGCAGACAGCACCGAGATCGCCGGGGTGATCACGCCATCGCCATAAAACAGCGCTGCGCCGAACATGCCGACCAGCAGCAGGCGCTGGCGCAGCACAGGCCGGTCCCTGACGGCATGCGAGGCCAGTGCCAGCAGCGCAGCGGTGCCGCCTTCACCATGGTTGTCGGCACGCAGCACCAGCATCACGTACTTGATGGACACGATGACCGTGAGCGTCCAGAAAAAGATGGACAGGATGCCGAGGATGTTGTCAGGAGTCAGGGCCACGTGGCCCGAGGCAAAAACCGTCTTGACCGCGTACAGGACGCTGGTGCCGATATCGCCGTAAACAATGCCGATGGCGCCCAGGGTGAGCGCCGTCAGGGATGATTTTGATGTGGACACAAAAGACTCCCGGGGGGCAGTCCAGGGTAGCGGCGCGCGGGCCGGGCCATCATGGACATCGGGAAGGTGGCTAAGGGAAGGCTATTTTCCGCCTGAAACCCGGGCGGGCAAGAGGGCGGAACACCTAAACACCTCAAAAGCCGCTTTTGTTGCAGTGCAACAACTTGCAGGCAACCGCCTTCTACTGGAGTGGCGGGCTTTCCAGCGATTTAACGGGTTTTAGTCGTAAATCTCGGCATCCGGGTCCGTAGCTTCAAGCTCGTAACTGGCGGCCAGCATGGCCAGACGGCCGATCACGCCATACATGTAGAAGCGGTTGGGACTGCTGGAGCCGGGCTTTTCACCCGGTTGCGGCAGGCGGCCACTGTCGGCAAAGGCCAGCGGCACAAAGCTGGCGCCTGGCGCGTTGAGGTTCTCGTCGATGCCGCGATCCGGGTGCACGCGGTAAAAACCGCCCACCACATAACGATCCATCATGTAGACGACCGGCTCGGCCACCGCGTCCTGCACACGCTCGTTGGTCAGCACGCCTTCCTGGATGATCACCTCGGTCAGCGGCTGGCCGTCCTTGGTGGTGCTCATCTTGTTTTTGGTCTTGCGGTTCAGCGTCTCCAGGTCCTTCACGTCGCGTACGGTCATGATGCCCATGCCGTAGGTGCCGTTATCGGCCTTGACGATGACGAAGGGCTTCTCGTTGATGCCGTATTCCTTGTATTTGCGGCGTATCTTGTTCAGCAGGGAATCGACGTTGGTCGTCAGGCATTCCATGCCGCCGCCTTCGGCGATGTTGACGTCGCTGCATTTCTCGAACATCGGGTTGATCAGCCACGGGTCTATGCCCAGCAGCTTGCCGAAGCGCTTGGAGATTTCCTCATAGGCCTTGGCGTGGCGCGACTTGCGGCGCACCGACCAGCTGGCGTGCGTGGGCGGCAGCAAATACTGCTCGTTGAGGTCTTCCAGGATGCCGGGAATGCCGGCCGACAAGTCGTTGTTCAGCAGGATGGTGCAGGGGTCGAAATCCTTGAGGCCCAGGCGGCGGTCGGTGCGGATCAGCGGCTCGATGGTGATGGTCTCGCCGGTCGGCAGGGTCACCGTGGTCGGCTCCTTGATCTCGGACGAGAGCGAACCAAAACGAACATTGAGCCCGGCCTGGTTGAAGATGCGCTTGAGTTGCAGCACGTTGGACAGGTAAAAACTGTTGCGCGTGTGGTTCTCGGGCACGATCAGCAGGTTGCGCGCTTCAGGGCAGATTTTTTCAATCGCGGCCATGGCGGCCTGCACGGCCAGCGGCAGCATCTCGGGCGTCAGGTTGTTCCAGCCGCCGGGGAAAAGGTTGGTGTCGACAGGCGCCAGCTTGAAGCCGGCATTGCGGACATCGACCGAACTGTAGAGCGGCGGCGTGTGCTCCATCCACTCAAGGCGGAACCAGCGCTCGATCGCCGGCATGGAGTCGAGGATGCGCTGCTCGAGTTCGTTGATGGGGTCGTTCAGGGCGGTGATGAGATGCGGAACCATGCGGCCACTTTCGATTGAGGATTTTGTTATGCAGTGTGGCTATAACACTTCAGATTTTAGGGATGTTGGGGCTTGGCCTTCCGGTTACAAGGGGTAACGCCAGGACGGAGACGAAATCGCCGGCGGAGCTGCTGGACACTGGCGAGCCGTCTGCGTCGTCACGACAGTGCTGGAATGCCCCAAAACCTCCTCAAGTGGAAATTTAACGTATACATTAAATTTTTAACGTACACGTTAAAAAATGGATGCCGACGCGAGGTTCAAGAATTCCAAAGACTGGAAAAATGATCAAAAAAGGCCATTTTGAGGCATCAAATCGACCTCCAGACCAATAGAAACGGGCGTGAGCAGCTATTTAATTAATAGCAAACCGGTGCTACCCGGCGCACCGAAGCAAGCCTTACTTGCGCACTTCGCCGTTGCCCAGCACCACGTACTTGAGTGAGGTGAGGCCTTCGATGCCAACCGGGCCGCGGGCGTGGAACTTGTCGGTTGAAATGCCGATTTCAGCACCCAGGCCGAACTCGAAACCATCGGCGAAGCGGGTGCTCGCATTCACCATCACACTGGCCGAATCGACCTCACGCAGGAAGCGCTGGGCGTGCATGTGGTCGCGCGTGATGATGGCGTCGGTGTGGTGGCTGGAGTACTGGTTGATGTGCCCAATCGCTTCATCAACGCCGGCCACCACCTTGATGCTGATGATGGGCGCAAGATATTCCTCATACCAGTCCTGCTCCGTTGCGGCGCTGATGCTGGCTTTGGCGGCAATGGCAGGCTGCGACTTCAGGATCTCGCTGGCGGCGGCGTCGCAGCGCATCTCCACGCCCTTGTCGGCATAGATGGCTGCAATTTTTGGCAGGAATTCTGCCGCCACGCCTTTGGCGACCAGCAGGCCTTCGCTCGCATTGCAGGGGCTGTATTTGTTGGTCTTGGCGTTGTCGGCGACTGTCACGGCCATGGCGATGTCGCAGGGGTCATCGACATACACGTGGCAGTTGCCGTCCAGATGCTTGATGACGGGCACCTTCGCATCGCGGCTGATGCGCTCGATCAGGCCCTTGCCGCCGCGCGGGATGATGACATCCACATACTGCGGCATGGCGATGAGTTTGCCGACGGCTTCGCGGTCGGTGGTCGGCACCAGCTGCACAGCATCTGCCGGCAGGCCGCTGGATGTGAGTGCTTGCTGCACGAGAAAAGCCAGTGCCTTGTTCGATTCAATCGCTTCGGAACCGCCGCGCAGGATGCAGGCGTTGCCGCTCTTGATGGCCAGCGACGCAGCTTCGATCGTCACATTGGGCCGGCTTTCGTAAATCATGCCGAACACGCCAATCGGCACGCGCATCTGGCCGACGCGTATGCCGCTGGGCTGCTCCTTCATGCCGATGATCTCGCCAATCACGTCGGGCATGGCGGCAAGCTGCTCGCAGCCGAGCGCGACGGTGGCAAGGTCCTTGGCGGTCAGTTTGAGGCGGTCAAACAGCGGACCAGTCAGGCCGCCCGTTTTTGCGCGATCAAGGTCGCGCTGGTTGGCGGTCGCCAGGGATTCGGTGTTTTGTTTGAGCAGCGCCGAGAGTTTGAGCAGCGCGGCATTTTTGACAGCCGCCGGTGCACGCGCCATGGCAGCCGAGGCCTTTTTGGCCTGCGAGCCAAGGGTGTCCATCAGGCGCGAGACATCGTTGTCCTGGGAAAGTGCATTGTGTAGATCGGGCGCGTTCATGCCTGCATTTTCCCCGATATCAAGCCGCCACGCCCGAAAAGAGGTTTAACGGGGGCGAGGCGAAGCCGGCCGGGCGGCACACTGCTCGCACAACATGCCCGCCAGCCGGTGCAACGCTTGCCAGCCGCTGGCCGGCCAGTCGGGCTGCTTCAGGCCCTTGACGATGCCATCGACCTTGTGCGCTGCCTGCAGCAGGTTGGCCAGCGTGGTGTCGCCGATTTGCGGCAACACGCGTTCAAAGAGCTTTTCCTTCACGCCCCAGACGCGGTTGTCGCGCAGGGCCATGGGCATGGGCCGGCCGGCAGCGATGGCGTCTTTTACGCGCTTCATGCTGCGGATGTCTTCACTAAGGGCCCAGTGCACCAGCACTTCGGACTCACCCTCGGCCTGAAGGCCTTCGAGCATGCGGGCCACGCGCACGGACTGCCCACCGAGCACGGCTTCGGACAGTTTGAAGACGTCGTAACGCGCGACATTGAGCACGGCGTTCTCGACCTGCTCAAAACTCAGGGTGCCGTCTCCGGCGCCCGATTGCGCGGGGTACAAAAGCGCCAACTTCTGGATTTCCTGGTGCGCAGCCAGCAGGTTGCCCTCCACCCGGTCCGAGAAAAACTGCAGCGTGCGCTGGCCTTCTTCACCAGCCGCCACGCGCTGGCCCTGCATCTGCAGGCGCTGTGAAATCCATTGCGGCAGGTTGCGGCGGTCTATCGGGTCGAACTTGACAGTGACACCAAAACTGTCGAGCGCGCCAAACCAGGCGCCCTTGGTCGTCATGCCGTCCAGCCTGGGCAGCATGATGAGCGTCAGCGTCGAATCATCGCCTTGCGCGCGCTCGGCAATCTGCTGCAGGGCCACCGAGCCGTCCTTGCCCGGCTTGCCGCTGGGGATGCGGATCTCGACGATTTGCTTGTCGGCAAACAGGCTGAGGGAACCGCCGCTGGCCAACACCTCGCTCCAGTCGAAATGCGCGCCGGCCACCGTGTGCACGGTGCGTTCCGTGTAACCCAGCTGGCGCGCCTCGGCACGCAACGCATCGGCAAACTCCTGCACCAGCAGCGGCTCGTCGCCATGCAGCGTGTAAAGGCTTTTAAGCCCGCGCTTGAGGTGCTCCTGCAGTTGCGCGGGGGCCAGGTTCATTGGTTGGGCGCGCCTTGAAGGTTGGTCACGGCAGCCAGGCGCCGCATGATCTGCTGAACCGTGTCACTCTGCATTTCGCGGTACAGCAAGGCTTCTTCAGACTCCTTTGCCAGCACGGCGGATTCGTTGAAGCTGATGTCGCGCTGCTGCACGATCTCCGCACTGGGAATCAGCTCCCGGCCCTGTGGCGTGCGCAGCCTGAATGTGAAGCGCAGGACCAGCTGGAACTCACGAACCAGACCCGCAGCATTGCGGCTGACGACAATCTTCTGGCGCACGTCGCCGAGTACGTCAAGAATCACGTCGGCCTGATCGATCAGGCGGGAATCGGTGATGACCGTCACATTGCCGCCGGACTCCAGCGAACGCTTCAGCTCGGTGCCCAGCGTCGAGCTTTCAGCAAAAGGGCTGTAGAGGGTCTTGAACGGAAAGTTGGGCGCCTTGCGCAACTCAAAACCGCACCCGGCCAGACCGGCAACCCCGGCCACAGTTCCGGCAGCCATCAGGGTGAGCAATACACGACGTTGCATGAATTTCCTTTTTTCCGAAGCCTTGTGCTCAGACCACAATATTGACGAGCCGGCCCGGCACCACAATCACTTTTTTTGGCGCGGCGCCGGCTGCCTGCTTCACGAACGCTTCCGTCGCCAGCGCGGCAGCCTCAATGGCAGCCTTGTCTGCCGTGGCACTGACCGTCACCGAACCGCGCAGCTTGCCGTTGATCTGCAGCATCAGTTCGATCTCGTCCTGCTGCAGGGCCTTGTCATCGACCTTGGGCCACGGTGCATCGAGCAGGTCGCCTTGCTCTGCGGCGTAGCCGAGCTCACCCCACAATGCGTGCGCAATGTGCGGCGTTGCCGGGTAAATGCAGCGGATCAGGATGCCGAAACCTTCACGCAAGGCTTCCAGCGACGCGCCTGAGCTGCCACCTTTGAAGTCTTCAAGCGCGTTGAGCAGCTTCATGCCGCCAGAGACAACGGTGTTGTACTGCATGCGCTGGTAGTCGTAGTCCACCTGCTTGAGCACGGTGTGGATTTCCAGCCTGAGCGCCTTGATCTCTTTGTCAGAAGTGCCCGCTCCACCGGCATTTGCAGTCATGGCGTTGAGCTTGATGCCGAAGTTCCAGACGCGGCGCAGGAAACGGTAGCTGCCCTCGACGCCAGCATCGTTCCACTCCAGCGTGGCTTCCGGTGGCGCCGTGAACATGGTGTACAGGCGGGCTGTGTCGGCGCCGTAACGCTCGATCAGGTCCTGCGGGTCCACGCCGTTGTTCTTGGACTTGCTCATGGTGCCCACGCCTTCGTACGTGATGGGCGTGCCGGCAGGCAGTGCGCCCTTGGCTTGCCTGAGCTTGGCACCGGTGACCTTACCGGATGCGTCGTGCGTGTCTTCGACCTCGGCGGGCCAGAAGTATTCGATACCTGCGCCCTCTGCCTTGCGCGAATAGATGTGGTTGAGCACCATGCCCTGGGTCAACAGCTTCGTGAAGGGCTCGTCGATCTTCACCAGACCCAGATCGCGCATGACCTTGGTCCAGAAGCGCGCGTACAAAAGATGCAGGATGGCATGCTCGATGCCGCCTATGTACTGGTCCATGGGCATCCAGTAGGCTGCGCCTTCGGCCACCATTTTCTCGTCGTTGCGCGGGTCGCAGTAGCGCATCACATACCAGGACGAATCGACAAAGGTGTCCATGGTGTCGGTCTCGCGCCGGCCGGGCTTGCCGCACACCGGGCAGACCACGCCGGCATGAAAGCCTGCATGTTTGTGCAGCGGGTTGCCCGAGCCGTCGGGCACGCAGTCCTGCGGCAGCACCACGGGTAAATCCTTCTCGGGCACAGGCACCGCACCATGCTCTTCGCAATGGATGATGGGAATCGGCGTGCCCCAATAGCGCTGGCGGCTCACACCCCAGTCGCGCAGGCGCCAGGTGGTTTTTTTCTCGCCAAGACCTTTCGCTGCAAGGTCGGCAGCGACGGCATCGACCGCGGCCTTGAACGCCAGTCCGTCGTATTTGCCGGAGTTGATGGCCGTGCCCTGCTGCTTGTCGCCATACCAGTCGGCCCAGGCGTCGAGGCTGTAGGCCTGGCCCTTGACGTCGGTGACCTGTTTGATAGGCAGGCCGTATTTTTTGGCGAACTCGAAATCACGCTCGTCATGCGCAGGCACGCCCATGACAGCGCCATCGCCGTAGCTCATCAGTACATAGTTGCCAACCCAGACCTCGACCTTGTCACCGGTCAGCGGATGCGTGACAAACAGGCCGGTCGCCATGCCCTTTTTTTCCTGCGTGGCGAGTTCGGCTTCGGTCGTGCCGCCGGACTTGCACTCTTCAATGAACGTGGCGATTTTCGGGTTGTCAACTGCCGCCTGAGCGGCGATCGGGTGCTCGGGGGCGACAGCGCAGAAGGTCACGCCCATGATGGTGTCGGCACGTGTCGTGAAGACATACATGCGGCCGTCACCAATCAGCACGCCCGATGAACCCTTGATGTCATGCGTGAAGGCAAAACGCACACCTTCGCTCTTGCCTATCCAGTTCTCCTGCATGAGCTTGACGCGCTCCGGCCAGCCGGGCAGTTTGGTGCTGACGCTGTCGAGCAGCTCTTCGGCATAGTCGGTGATCTTGAGGTAGTAGCCGGGGATCTCGCGCTTCTCGACCGTCGCACCGGTGCGCCAGCCCTTGCCGTCAATCACCTGCTCGTTGGCCAGCACGGTCTGGTCCACCGGGTCCCAGTTCACAGTCTGGGTCTTGCGGTAGGCAATGCCTTTTTCCAGCATCTTCAAAAACAGCCACTGGTTCCACTTGTAGTAGGTCGGGTCGCAGGTCGCGATTTCCCGGCTCCAGTCGATGGCCAGCCCCATCGCCTGCATCTGCTTTTTCATGTAGGCAATGTTGTCGTAGGTCCACTTTGCGGGCGGCACGCCGTTTTTCATGGCGGCGTTTTCCGCCGGCAGGCCAAATGCATCCCAACCCATGGGCATGAGCACGTTGTGGCCCTTCATGCGCAGGTAGCGCGCCAGCATGTCGTTGATGGTGTAGTTGCGCACATGGCCCATGTGCAGCTTGCCGCTGGGGTAAGGCAGCATGGAGCAGGCGTAGTACTTGCCAAGCGGCTTTTTCGGGTCGTCGTGGTTTTCCACGCGGTAGGCGTCGGCGGCAGTCCAGTGCGTTTGAGCGCTGCGCTCGATCTCGATGTGGTTGTATTTTTCTTGCATGAAGGAAGGGGGCGGAATCAGGCCAAAGCAGGCAGGCAGCCAGCTGGCTGCGGAACAATGGATTTTAGGCGCTGCCGGGGAAGGCACCCGGACACAGGGTCAGGGCTTGCGGGCTGGTAAGGCAGGTAAGGCAGGCACAGCGGACGCTGACGGGGTTGCGACGGGGTTGTCGGCAATAAAACCGATACGGTTCAGGCCGGCCTTTTGCGCAATGCCCATGACTTCAACGACTTTTCCGTAAGGTACGGTCTGGTCGGCGCGCAACTGCACTTCGGTGTCGGGATTCGCCGATGCGGTCTGTGCCAGGCTGGTGGCCAGCTGTCCGGGAGCGACGGGTTTGTCATTGAAGAAAACCTGCCCGGCCTGGTCCACCACCAGCGTCACGAATTTGGGCGCATCGACAGGTTTTGCCGCGTCGGTTTTCGGAAGATCGAGCCTGATGGAACTGGCCAGCAACGGTGCCGTGAGGATAAAAATCACCAGCAACACCAGCATCACGTCGACCAGCGGTGTGACGTTGATCTCACTCATGGGCTGTGAGCCCTGTGTTCTTTCAAGCCGGCCGAAAGACATGAGCCCCCACGCTTTTCACTTCGTGTAATGCGCTGCCCCCCGAGGGGGCTGGCCTTGCTTGGGGCGGCCCGGCGCGGCGGCCGTCCACGCCTGGTTCATCCATTTTTTTGCACCAGCAACTCTCTAAGGTCACGGGCGAAACCTTCGAGGTCGGCTTCAATACGGCCAATAGAGCGGCCAAAGATGTTGTACGCAAGCACCGCAGGAATGGCGACTGCCAGGCCAGCCGCCGTCATGATGAGCGCCTCACCCACTGGGCCCGACACCTTGTCAATGGTGATCTGGCCTGCTGATGCAATGCCGATCAACGCGTGGTAAATGCCCCAGACGGTTCCCAGCAACCCGACAAACGGGGCGGTCGAACCCACGGTCGCGAGCAACACCTGCCCAAACTGCAACTTGTGCAGGACGGCATGTAGCGCATCGCGAAGCACGCGCGTCAGCTGCTGGGATTTGTCACCGGCGGTGGCGAGCGTGCCGGTGGTGCTGATTTGTGTCGCGGCGATCAGCGGTGACACCAGCGCCTCGCGGTCAAAGGCCGCTACTTTTTCGGCGGCTTCATCGACGGACGCAGATTGCCAGAACGCCGCCGTGCTGCGGGCGGTGTCGCCAACAGCGCGATGCAGCAGCCAGGCTTTCCAGAGAATCACCACCCAGCTGGCGACAGACATCAGCAGCAGGATCACGGCCACGGCCTGGCTGATGAAGCCACCCTGGGCCAGGACGCCGGGCAGGTTCATGGCTGGCTCACTTCAGGTTGAGGACGTCGAACATGTCAAACAGGCCAGAGGTCTTGTCAGCGAGGAAACGCGCGGCGCGCAGGCTGCCCTGGGCATAGGTCTCGCGGCTGGATGACTTGTGGGTGATTTCTATGCGTTCACCAATACCGGCAAACAGCACGGTGTGGTCGCCCACGATGTCACCGCCGCGTATTGCCGCAAAACCGATGGTCGACGGGTCGCGCTCACCCGTCAGGCCTTCGCGCCCATAGACGGCGCAATCCTTGAGGTCACGACCCAGCGCGCCGGCAATCACTTCGCCCATCTTGAGGGCGGTGCCCGAAGGCGCATCGACCTTGTGGCGGTGATGGGCCTCGATGATTTCAATGTCATAGCCGGTCGACATGGCTTTTGCCGCCATCTCCAGCAGCTTGAGGGTGACGTTCACGCCCACGCTCATGTTGGGGGCCATGACGATGGCAATGTCTTTGGACGCAGCGGCGATTTCGGCCTTCTGTGCATCTGAAAAACCAGTGGTGCCTATGACCATCTTCACACCCAGCTCACGGCAAGCCGACAGGTGCGCCATGGTGCCTTCAGGGCGTGTGAAGTCAATCAGCACGCCGGCATCCTGAAGGCCCGCACGAATGTCGGACTGGATCAGCACACCGCTGGCGTGACCCGAAAAAGCCGAGGCGTCGGTGCCGATGGATGGACTGGATGCCACATCCAGCGCGCCGCCCAACTGGCAATCGCCGCTGTTCTTGACCGCTTCGATCAGCATCTGGCCCATGCGCCCGCTGGCGCCGGCAATCGCCAGACTGTGTTTCCCGGCCGCGCTCACCGCAGCGAGCTTTCAAGCGGGGGATAGGCGGCAGACGGCGCGCCTACAGAAGCGGCGCCGCTGGTGCTTGGCGAGGTGGTGGCGCGTGCGTTGGGAATGGTGGAAGGTGCCTTGGCAGCAGCATTTTTGAGCTGGTCCTCAGTGGCCTCAAGCACAGGAACCGCACCCAGCTTGCGGCGGGAGTCGAGTTTTGCGATGAACTCTGCTTCGCTGGGCATGGTGTCGCCTTCAGAGCGCTCCATCACGTCGCCCTTGAAAAAGACCGTGTATTTGAGGGATTGCGGCTCAACGCCCTGACGTTTCAAGGTAAAGACATAGTCCCAGCGATCAGCATGAAAGACGCTGGCCAGCAGCGGCGTGCCCAACACATCCTTGACCTGCGCCCGTGTCATGCCCGGCTTGAGTGCCTCGACCTGCTCTTTGGAGATGAAGTTTCCCTGAACCACATCCACCTTGTAAGGTGTGATCCAGTTCACCGGATTGACGGAAGCGGTGCTCATGTTCTTCCAGGTGCTGCAGGCCGTCAGCAACAAGGCCGCAAGCGCCATCGCTGAAACCTGGAGTGTCTTGCGAATACTGTAACGATGATTTTCAGACATGGCGGACATTGGGATTAGGTGTGGCGATATGATTGGTCATTGTAGCGGCTGGGTACCTTTATACCCTGTCAGCGCCAAGGGAGACCAGCCGGTAACCCGGGCCGCATTTCCCCCGGGAGCAACCCAATGAGCAATATCGACGAACTCAAGAGCACGGGACTCAAGGCCACCCTGCCTCGACTCAAGATTCTGGACGTGTTCCAGAAAAGCACCCAGCGTCACCTGACAGCTGAAGACGTCTTCCGTGTCTTGCTGGAAGACCGCACCGATATCGGTCTGGCGACCGTCTACCGGGTGCTGACCCAGTTCGAGCAGGCAGGTATCCTGAGCCGCAGTCACTTTGAAAGCGGCAAGGCGGTTTACGAAATCAACGAAGGCCACCACCACGACCACCTGATCTGCACCTCATGCGGCCGCGTGGAAGAGTTCTACGACGCCGAAATCGAAAAGCGCCAGCAGATCGTGGCAAAAAACAAGGGCTGGATCCTGCAGGACCACGCCATGTCGCTCTACGGCCTGTGCGCCAACTGCGCAGACAAGAAATAATAGCCGCGAGATATTGCAGGCCGGGGCTGGTGGTCGCTGCCCGCTTCCAAGGGCTAAAAGCGTAACGAGGTGTTAGCAAGCAGGGGCCGCAGAGCCGGCTTTGCCGGGCTGCAGACGCAGCACCCCTCGGGGGGGCAGAGCGCTACACGCAGCGAGCGAACGCGGGGGCTCTATTCATCTTGCTCCATGGCGCGGCGGTGGCGCTCGACAAACTCCTGATAAGTGTGAATGCCGCGCAGTTGCAGGATCGCGTTGCGCACGGCGGCTTCGACCAGCACGGCGATATTGCGGCCGGCCTCCACCTGGATGATGACCTTGCGCACCGGTATACCGAGCACATCCTGCGTCAGCGGCTCATAGGGGATGCGTTCGTATTCGCGCTCCAGCGTTTCCCGGCGCACCAGATGCACGATGAGCTTGAGCCGCATCTTGCGACGCACCGCCGTCTCGCCAAAAATCGCCTTGATGTCCAGCAGGCCGATGCCGCGCACTTCGAGCAGGTTTTGCAACAGGTCTGGGCAGCGACCTTCAATCGTCGTCTGGTTGATGCGGTACAGGTCGACCGCGTCATCTGCCACCAGGCCATGGCCGCGTGAAATCAACTCAAGACCCAGCTCGCTTTTGCCAAGGCCGGATTCACCCGTGATCATCACGCCCATGCCCAGAATGTCCATGAACACGCCGTGCATGGAAGTGCGGTCGGCAAAGTGTTTCGACAGGTAGGCACGCAAGACATCGATAACGAACGCAGCGGACTCCGGCGTCGCAAACATCGGCATCTGCGCGCGCTCGCACATGGAGAGCAGGGTATCGGGCGCGGTCTGGCCGTCGGCCACGATGAGCACCGGCGGCTCCAGCGTGATGATGCGCGAGATGCGGCGGGCGCAGTCTTCGGGGCTGGCACTGGTCAGGTAGGCGACTTCGCGTTCGCCCAGGATTTGCACCCGGTAAGGGTGGATGTAATTGAGATAACCGACCAGGTCGGCGCCCGAACGCGCAGCGCGCACGGCAATCTCGTCAAAACGCCGCTCGGAGGCGCCCAGGCCTGCAACCCACTCCCACTTCAGCGCGGCCCTGTGGTCTTCAAAGAGGACGTCGGCGCTGATGGCGGTGGGCTTCATGCCGGCTTACTCGGGGAAAAGATAAGTGGAGAAGGGGAGAAAACGCGCAAATCAGGCGCTGGCCTGATGGGCAGAACGCCAGGACGAGATCAGCGTGTGCAGCGCAACCGCATCGGTGCTGGTCTTGAGCTGCTCGCGCAGCACGCTGTCGCTGAGAAGTTCGGCGATTTCAGACAGGATTTCAAGGTGTTTTTGCGTCGCTGCCTCGGGCACGAGCAGAAAAATCAGCAGCGCCACGGCTTGTTCGTCCGGCGCATCAAAGCCTATGGGCGCATGCAGCTGGAACACCGCCGCCATGGGCGCCTTCAGGCCCTTGATGCGGCCGTGGGGAATGGCCACACCATGGCCCAAGCCGGTCGAACCCAGGCGCTCGCGCGCAAACAGGCTGTCGGTGATGAGTGCGCGGTTCAGCCCGTGCTGGTTTTCAAACAGCAGCCCGGCTTCTTCAAAAGCACGCTTCTTGCTGGTCGCTTCAACACTGACCAGAACCTGCGAGGGAGGCAAAATTTGCGAAAGACGGTTCATACGCTTTGTTAGTCGCCGAATTATGCACTTTACCGGAGGTTCGCTGCCATACGGGCATAAAAAAGCCGCCAGGGTGCGGCGGCATGATTTTTGGGGACTGATACTGCCCCGATGTTTCGGATTCAGGCCAGCGGAACTTCCTGGCGCTTGGCAGACTGGTGGTGGTGGTCCTGTGTTTTTGTCTTGTAGCGGCCCACCTGGCGGTCCAGCTTGTCGGTCAGCTCATCGACCGCGGCATACAGATCAGCGTGCGAACATTCGGCAAAAAGATCGCGGCCTTTCACGTGTACGTTGCATTCGGCGCGCTGTCGTCTTTCCTTTTCTTTCATGTTGTCTACCGTCAACAGGACTTTTACATCCACTACCTGGTCAAAGTGCCGGGTAATTCGATCCAGCTTGCTCGTCACATAACCGCGCAGCGCGGGGGTGACTTCAAGGTGGTGACCGCTGATCGTCAAATTCATAAAGAGACTCCTTTCCCAGACAACTGGAATTGGTTGAAAAAACCGCCCGCCCTCCCGGGCGAGTGGCGACGGGACACTCTCTTGAATTCACTATGCGCCTGAAGGCGGGTAAAAGCAACCTTGCAGCGCACAAAAAATGCAACTATTTGCTGCTGCTCTTAGCCGACACTTTGATATAGCTTCTGGGTATTATTTGTAAGCTAAGTAACGCACGCCAGACCAAGCTTCATGTCACTCGAAACCATCATCTCGTCAGCACTTACCCGGTCAGACGAAGAATGCCCCGCGCTGGTGCTGATGGGTGGC
This sequence comes from Pseudomonadota bacterium, assembly GCA_040390295.1. Lineage (GTDB taxonomy): Bacteria > Pseudomonadota > Gammaproteobacteria > Burkholderiales > Burkholderiaceae_C > Polaromonas. Next base: position 15,995 of record JAZJYR010000009.1, on the reverse strand, counting down.
GGGGCACGCACCGCCTACCAGGCAGGGGTGTTGCACGCGCTGGCCCGCATGCTGGGGATGGCGAGCAGCAATGTGGCGCCAGCCTTTCCCTTCAAAATCCTTGTCGGCACCTCGGCCGGCGCCCTGAATGCGACCTTTCTGGCGAGCCGGGTAGGCGACGGGATGAATGCTTTTGCCCACCTGGCCGCTTTCTGGACCAGCCTGCGGTCTTCGCAGGTCTATCACCTCAAGGTGCCAGCCTGGATACGCTCCAGCCGCATCGCGGCAGCGCTTTTCCTGTCGCAGCAGGTGCGCGCACAGCAGGCTTTCCTGAACAACACGCCGCTGGTCGATACCCTGCACCGTGCCATTTCCCTGGCCAATATCGACCAGGCCCTGAATGACAGGGCCCTCAAAGCGCTGGCGGTAACCGCGTCCAGCTACACCAGCGGCGTGCACTGGACGTTTTGCCAGACCGCCAGGGGCAAGCCTGATGAGTTGTGGAGCCGCCCCGGGCGGCGCGCTGACTTCCAGCCCGTCACCATCGAACACCTGATGGCATCCAGCGCCCTGCCCTTCATCTTTCCCTCCACTCCGCTGTGGGTCGATGGCCGGCGCGAATTTTTCGGCGATGGCTCCATGCGCCAGAGCTCGCCGCTCTCGCCCGCCCTGCACCTGGGCGCGAGCAAGATCATGGTGATAGGCGTCGGCCAGCCGGAGCGCGCAGGCTTTGGCGGCACGGAAGCTGCGGCCGCTGGCGTACGTCCCACGCTGGGCGCAATTGCCGGCCACGCCATGGCCAGCGTCTTTCAGGACACCCTGCAAGCCGATGTCGAGCAGGCCACGCGGGTCAGCAAGACCATGCGCGAGCTGCCGCGCGAGATCGCCGCCGTCATGCCCTACCGCGCAGTCGACATCCTGGCGATGGCGCCCTCGCAGTCGCTGGACGCGCTGGCGCAGGCACACGCCCAGGAGTTGCCGGCCGCCACCTATCACGCGCTCGAAGGCCTGGGCGCCCTCGGCAGTCGGGGCAGCCCCGGCGGTGCAGCGCTGGCCAGTTACCTGTTGTTTGAGCCCGGCTTCGTCCGGGCGCTGATGGCACTCGGCGAGCAGGACGCCTATGCCCGCAAGGCCGAATTGCTGACGTTTTTTGGCTATCCGGCAAGCTGAGCGTGGCCCCGCCCGCGGTAGATAAAACATGGCTGCAGTGCCATAATCGCGGCAGATTCACTACGGAGAAATCCTTGGAAAGCAGCCCTAGTCGCTAGCTTTCAACCACCGACTGACGACGCAGGCCAACCAAGCCGCCGTCATGGAGAGGGGTTGAAAGCGATGCACATTCACCCCCACCCTCCTGCCACCCGGCGCCCGTCATTCGGTGCCCGGTGCATTACCTTGAAAACAAAGGCAGTCGGTCATGCTCAATATTTTCACCCTCGCCAACGGGCGGCTCTTTCAGGAAGAAATCGAGTCGCTTGAAGAGCTCTCCAGGTTCCAGCCCATCTGGGTGGACCTGGAGTCCCCCACCCTCGAAGAAAAACGCTGGATCAAGCAGTATTACGGCCTGTCCATCCCGGAAGACGCGATGGACGAGGACATCGAGGAGTCCGCGCGCTTTTATGAGGAAGACAACGGCGAACTGCACATCCGCTCTGACTTCCTGATCGCCGACGAGGACGAGCCGCGCACGGTGCGCGTCGCTTTCATCCTGAACCTCGTCAACGACGACCTCAAGAGCAAGGGCGTGCTGTTTTCCATCCACGACGAGGACGTGCCAGTGTTCCGCCTGCTGCGCATGCGCGCCCGCCGCGCGCCGGGGCTGATCGAGGACGCCAAGGAAGTGCTGCTCAAGCTGTTTGACGCCGACGCCGAGTATTCGGCCGACACGCTGGAAAACATCTATGTCGAGCTTGAAAAAGTCAGCACAAAGGTCCTGTCAGGCGACGTGACTGATGCGCTGGCCGGCGAGGTGCTGGGCGCGATTGCCCGCCACGAGGACTTGAACGGCCGCATCCGCCGCAACGTGATGGACACCCGCCGCGCGGTCAGCTTCATGATGCGCAGCAAGATGCTCAACTCGGAGCAATTTGAGGAGGCGCGGCAGATTTTGCGCGATATCGACTCGCTGGACTCGCACACCGCCTTCCTCTTCGACAAGATCAACTTTTTGATGGATGCCACGGTCGGTTTCATCAACATCAACCAGAACAAGATCATCAAGATCTTCTCGGTCGCCAGCGTGGCGCTGCTGCCGCCCACGCTGATTGCCAGCGTCTACGGCATGAACTTCAAGTGGATGCCCGAGCTGGACTGGTCGCTGGGCTACCCCTATGCCCTGGCGCTGATGGTGGCCAGTGCGGTGGTGCCCATGATTTACTTCCGCCGGCGCGGCTGGCTGAAATAACGCTATCTTTTATATAGCTGCCAGCACATTGCCAGCAAGGCGAATGCGTCAATTTAACGACTTTTAAAACAGCTATATTAGCTATAACAGCTGTTTTCAAATCGAATCGGGGCAGGGATCTGGCCGCAAAACTGCCTGAAAATGCCCCAAAAGGGCTGTTTTCAGGCATCAAATCCGCCTCCAAGCCAATGGATATAAGCGTTAGCAGCTATCATTTAGGTAGCAATCCCAGAAACTTCTCGACCACCGTCCTGGCGTAATAGCTGGCCACGTCACGCACAAAAGCCGGGAAGTCCACATGCGCCTGGTCGTCGGCGCGGTCGGAAATCGTTCGCACCGCCGCAAACGGCAGGCCATAGTCCAGCGCCACCTGGGCGATCGCCGCACCCTCCATCTCCACCGCCAGCACCGGGTGGCCAGCCGCCTGCAGCGCCTGCTGCAGCTGGTGCGCCTCCTGGGCACCCGAGACAAAGCGGTCACCGCTGGCCATCAGGCCGTGATGCACCCTGGCATCGGGAAACGCCCACGGACTTTCACCGTCGTTGATGTGGCTGAGCGCCGAGTTCGCCGCCTGCAGCAGCAGCCCGGTCAGCGCCGCATCTGCCTTGAAGCGGGTCTGGCCGTACAGCGGGATCTCGTAACGCGGAAACAGCGGCGAGGCGTCCATGTCGTGCTGCACAAAGTCCTCAGCCACCACCACGTCACCGACCTTCACGCCATGACCTATGCCGCCGGCGACACCGGTAAACACAATGCGGCTGACGGCAAAACGCTCGATCAGTGCAGTGGCCGTTGTGGCGGCTGCCACCTTGCCGATGCGTGACAGCGCCAGCACGACGGGCTGGCCGTGCAGGTCGCCGTGCCAGAAGTCGCGTCCGGCGTGGTTTGTTTTCTGTGGTTTGTCGAGCAGGTTGATCAGGCCTTGCTGCTCCTCCTGCAGTGCGCTGAGGATGGCGGTGGTGGAGGGTCTGGAAGTCATGAACCGATTTTGCCCCCTGTGGCCGCGCACCCCAAAAAAAAGGCAGCTTGCGCTGCCTTTGCCGGAAAACCCTTGCGGGCCCATTCAATCCTTGTTCTTATTTCTTGTCGCGCAACTCGCGGCGCAAAATCTTGCCGACCGGCGTCTTGGGCAGGTCCGTTCGGAACTCCACGACCTTGGGCTGTTTGTAGCCGGTGAGGTTGGTCTTGCAGAACTCGCGCACCTGGGCTTCGGTCAGGTCGGGGTTCTTCTTCACGATGACCAGCTTGACGGCTTCGCCTGATTTCTCGTCAGCGACACCGACGCAGGCGCATTCCATCACGCCGTCCATGCGGCCCACCACATCCTCGATCTCGTTCGGGTAGACGTTGAAACCGCTGACCAGGATCATGTCCTTCTTGCGATCGACGATCTTGAAGAAACCGTTGTCATCCAGGATGCCGATGTCACCGGACTTGAAGTAGCCGTCAGGCGTCATGACCTTCGCGGTTTCGTCAGGGCGCTGCCAGTAACCCGCCATGACCTGCGGGCCCTTGATGGCAATTTCGCCGGGCTGGCCCGCGGCGACTTCATTCCCGTCGTCGTCGAGCAGCTTGAAGTAAGTGCCCGGAATCGGCACACCAATCGTGCCCGTGAAGGCCTTGCTGTTGGTCGGGTTGCAGCTCGCAGACGGCGAAGTCTCGGACAGGCCATAACCTTCGCAGATCGGGCAGCCAGTTTTTTCAAGCCACAGCTTGGCCACCGCGCCGGTCACTGCCATGCCGCCGCCCAGCGAAATTTTCAGATGCGACCAATCCACGGTGTTGAAGTCGGGGTGGTTGGCCAGGCCGTTGAACAGCGTATTGACCGCCGGGAAGCTGTTGACCTTGTGTTTGGCAAGCTCCTTGAGCACAGCCGGCAGGTCGCGCGGATTGGGGATCAGGATGTTCATGCCGCCGGTACGCATGCCCAGCATCATGTTCACCGTGAAAGCGAAGATGTGATACAGCGGCAACGCGCAGACCTGCACAGGTTGCACACCGGGCTCCATGGTGGCCATGGCAGGAATGTTCCAGGCTTCTGACTGCAGCACGTTGGCAATCACATTGCGGTGCAGCAGTACCGCACCCTTTGACACGCCTGTCGTGCCGCCGGTGTACTGCAACACGGCGACATCATCAGGCTTGAGTTCGGGGCGCTTGAGTGTCATTCGCGTGCCGCGCGCCACAGCATCATTGAAACGCACGGCACCGGGCAGGTTGAACGCGGGCACCATCTTCTTGACGTTGCGCACCACATAGTTGACGAGCGCACCCTTGAGCAGGCCGAGCTGGTCGCCCATGGCGCACAGCACCACATGCTTGACCGGCGTTGCGCTGATGCACTGCTCCAGCGTGCTGGCGAAGTTCTCGATGATGACGATCGCCCTGGCGCCCGAGTCCTTGAGCTGGTGCTCCAGTTCACGCGGCGTATAGAGCGGATTGACGTTAACGACCACATAACCGGCACGCAGAATGGCCGCCACCGTGATGGGGTACTGCGGCACGTTGGGCATCATGATGGCGACACGGTCGCCCTTGACGAGGCCCAGGCTCTGCAGGTAGGCACCCAGTGCGACGGACAGGCTGTCTGTCTGGCCGAAGGTCACTTCCTTGCCCATGAAGTTGTAGGCGACCTTGGTGCCGTTCTTGCTGAAGCTTTCCTCCATCAGCCCCACGAGCGACGAATACTGCGATGCGTCGATGTCCGTCGGAACTCCGGGCGGGTAGGCCTTGAGCCAGGGGCGATCCTGGGTTGCTGCATTCATGCTTGGTGTCTCCATTCCTGTATTGACTGCCGCTGATTTTGACGGCTAGCCCTCTGCGGGGCTATTGCGTTTTCCCTAGGAAACCCGGACTGCTTGAAGGGTGAATCCTCTAATTCTGACGATGTCAGAACAAAGACTCTTCGCAAGCGGGGGCCGCAGAACCGGCTTCGCCGGGCCGCAGGCGCAGTCCCCTGCAAGGGGAAAAGGCGCTACACCAAGTGAGCGTCCGATAGGGGCAATGAATTATGAAGTGAGCGCCGACAGGGGTGTGCAAGTTACTCAATCGCCTTGCCCATGTCCTCAATGACCTTCTTCGCATCGCCAAAGACCATCATGGTCTTGTCCATGTAGAACAGTTCGTTGTCCAGGCCCGCATAACCTGCGGCCATCGAACGTTTGTTCACGATGACTGTCTTGGCCTTGTAGGCCTCAAGAATCGGCATGCCGTAAATCGCGCTGCCCTTCACGTGCGCCGCCGGGTTCACCACATCGTTGGCGCCCAGGATGATGGCCACGTCGGCCTGGCCGAACTCGGCATTGATGTCTTCCATCTCATGCACCTGGTCGTAAGGCACTTCGGCTTCGGCCAGCAGCACGTTCATGTGACCCGGCATGCGGCCTGCCACAGGGTGAATTGCATACTTGACCGTGATGCCCTTGTCGATGAGCTTTTGCGCCAGCTCTTTCACCGAGTGCTGTGCGCGTGCAACTGCAAGGCCGTAGCCTGGCACGATGATGACGGTTTCAGCATTGCCCAGGATGAAAGCCGCGTCGTCGGCAGAACCCGACTTGACCGGGCGCTGCTCTTTGGCGCCCGTAGCCGCCGTGCCCGCCTCACCGCCGAAACCGCCCAGGATCACGTTGAAGAAAGAGCGGTTCATCGCCTTGCACATGATGTACGAGAGGATGGCGCCGGACGAACCCACCAGCGAGCCTGCAATGATCAGCATGGCGTTGTTGAGCGAGAAACCAATGCCTGCAGCTGCCCAGCCCGAGTAACTGTTGAGCATGGACACCACCACCGGCATGTCTGCACCGCCAATCGGGATGATGATGAGCACACCCATCACAAAGCTCAACGCCAGCATGGCAAAGAAGGCTGTCCAGTTGCCCGTGGCCATGAAGACCAGGCCCAGGCCCAGCGTGACCAGGCCCAGTACCAGGTTCAGCATATGCTGGCCGGAGAAGGTGACAGGCGCGCCCTGGAACAGGCGGAACTTGTATTTGCCGCTGAGCTTGCCAAAAGCGATCACCGAGCCGCTGAAGGTGATGGCGCCAATGGCCGCACCCAGGAAAAGTTCAAGCCGGTTGCCCGCAGGGATCGGGTCACCCTTGGCGGCAATGCCGAAGGCGTAAGGCTCTGCAACCGCAGCGACGGCGATGAAGACCGCCGCCAGGCCGATCATGCTGTGCATAAAGGCGACCAGCTCGGGCATCTTGGTCATCTCGACACGATTGGCCATCAACGAGCCAGCTGCACCGCCAACGACGAGAGCGCTCAGCACATAGGCCATGCCCATGCCCTTGCCGCCGGACAGCTGGATGATGAGGGCGCCGGTGGTGACGACGGCGATCGTCATGCCGGCCATGCCGAAGAGGTTGCCGCGAATCGAGGTGGTGGGATGTGACAGGCCCTTGAGCGCCTGGATGAAAAAGACGGACGCGACGAGATACAGCAGCGTGACGAGGTTCATGCTCATTTGGCCACTCCCGATCCGGCTGCATCAGCGGCGGGCGCCTTCTTCTCTTTCTTCCTGAACATCTCCAGCATTCGCCTTGTGACCAGGAAGCCGCCAAACACATTGACAGCCGCCAGCGCCACCGCCAGCCAGCCCATGGTTTTGCCGAGCGGGGTTTCCGTCAGCGCAGCAGCCAGCATGGCACCCACGATGACGATGGCCGAGATTGCATTGGTCACGGCCATCAGCGGCGTGTGCAGTGCGGGGGTGACGGTCCAGACCACGTGATAGCCAACGTAGATGGCCAGCACAAAGATGATGAGGTTGGTGATGGTGTGTGAGACTTCCATGTCGATTCCTTCTAGTCTTCCCTGTCGTTTTTCTGTGCTACTTACTTGCGCTTGACTTCGCCGCCCTGGGTCATCAGGCAGGCAGCCACGATGTCGTCGGCCATGTCGATGTTGAGCGCGCCCTCTTTGGTGATGATGAGCTTCAGGAAGTCGAGCAGGTTGCGCGCATAGAGGGCACTTGCGTCTGCAGCGACCAGCGCGGGCACATTGGTCTCGCCAATCAGCGTCACGCCATGCTTGACGACGGTCTTGCCGGGCTCGGTCAGCGGGCAGTTGCCGCCTTGCGGTGCGGCCAGATCCACAATCACGCTGCCAGGTTTCATGGCCTTGACCATGTCTTCCGTCACCAGCACAGGCGCGGCGCGGCCGGGGATGAGGGCGGTGGTGATCACGATGTCTGCCTGCGCCACACGTTTGGCGACCTCGGCCTTCTGGCGCTCCAGCCAGCTTGGGGGCATGGGTTTGGCATAGCCGCCGACGCCAACAGCGGCTTCGCGCTCTTCGTCGGTTTCGTAAGGCACATCAATGAACTTGCCGCCCAGGGATTCGACCTGCTCTTTCACGCTAGGGCGCACATCGCTGGCTTCAATCACAGCGCCCAGGCGCTTGGCGGTGGCAATCGCCTGCAGGCCGGCCACACCAACGCCAAGGATGACGACGCGTGCGGCTTTCACCGTGCCTGCAGCGGTCATCAGCATGGGGAAAAAGCGCTGGTATTTTTCAGCGGCCATCATCACGGCCTTGTAGCCGGCGATGTTGGCCTGCGACGAGAGCACGTCCATGCTCTGCGCACGGCTGGTGCGGGGCGCGGCTTCGAGCGAGAACGATGTCAGTTGCGCGGCAGCCAGCCGCTGGAGGCCGGTTGCATCAAAGGGGTTCATCATGCCGACGATGACGCCGCCGGATTTGGCATGGGCCACTTCGCTGTCGAGGGGGCAACGCACCTTGAGCACGATATCAGCGGCGTAGGCGCCAGCGGCATCGGTGATCTCTGCGCCGACTGCGGTGTAGGCCTCATCAGGAACACTGGCAGCCACACCGGCGCCGGACTGGACGCGGACCGTATGGCCCTGGCTTTTAAGCTTTTTGGCAGTTTCGGGCGTGACAGCAACGCGCGTTTCGCCGTCAGTAATTTCGGCAGGTACCCCAATCAGCATGGGTCTCTCCTCTGTGCATTAGTTATTGAGTGGTCTGCAGCATGGGCGCATGCGGCCAATTTTGCAGCTGTCGCGAAGCTTACATGACTTTTTTAACGCTTTTGACGGGGTATGCCTTAGTTTTGCGGCAAATAGTCACCCGTCTCTAAGCCGAAGGCAGTTGCTGAAAGAGTGGTCTCATGCAAGCAGGAGCCGCGGAACCGGCTTCGCCGGGCCGCAGGCGGGGCGGCCCCCTCCGGGGGCAGGGCGCGACACGAAGTGCGCAACCGTGGGGGCTCTACTTTGCGGTAGGCATCACGAACTCAGCCCCCTTGCCAATGCTCTCTGGCCAGCGCTGCATGATGGACTTCTGTTTTGTATAGAAACGCACGCCTTCTTCGCCATAGGCATGCATGTCGCCAAACAGGCTCTTCTTCCAGCCGCCAAATCCGTGCCAGGCCATCGGCACGGGAATCGGCACATTGATGCCCACCATGCCGACCTGGATGCGGCGCGAGAACTCGCGGGCAATGTGGCCATCACGGGTGAAGCAGCTCACACCGTTGCCAAACTCATGCGCGTTGATGAGGGTCACCGCTTCTGCAAAATCCTTCACACGCACACAGCCCAGCACCGGGCCAAAGATTTCTTCCTTGTAAATGCGCATATCGGGGGTCACATGGTCGAAGAGCGTGCCGCCCATCCAGAAACCATTGCTGCAGCCTTCGCCAGCGTCGGCGCCTGTGAATTTGCGGCCGTCCACCAGCAACTTTGCACCTTCGGCTACGCCGGTGTCGATGTAACCGGTGATGCGCTTGTGCGCAATCGACGTGACGATGGGGCCCATCTCGGCGTCGAGGTTGATGCCGTTCTTGATGATGAGTGTTCTGGCGCGGGCTTCAAGCATGGGGATCAGCCTGTCAGCCACATCACCGACCAGCACGGCGACAGAAATCGCCATGCAGCGCTCACCGGCCGAGCCGTAGCCGGCGCCGATCAGTGCATCGACAGCCTGCTCAAGGTCTGCATCCGGCATCACAACCATGTGGTTCTTGGCACCGCCCAGCGCCTGCACACGTTTGCCGTGGTGCGCGCCGGTTTCGTAAATGTAGTTGGCAATCGGCGTGGAACCGACAAAGGACACAGCCTTCACGTCAGGGTGCACCAGCAGCGCATCAACGGCTTCCTTGTCACCCTGCACGACGTTGTAGACGCCATCGGGCAGGCCGGCCTGCTTGAGGAGTTCGCCCATGAAGAGGCTGGGACTTGGGTCGATCGGGCTGGGCTTGAGCACAAAGGTGTTGCCGGCGGCAATCGCCACGGGAAACATCCACATCGGCACCATCACCGGAAAGTTGAACGGCGTGATGCCGGCCACCACACCCAGCGCCTGGCGTATCGTCCAGTTGTCGATGCCGGTAGAGACCTGATCGGTGAAGTCGCCCTTGAGCAGTTGCGGAATGCCGCAGGCAAATTCGACGATATCGATGCCACGCGAAACCTCGCCCTGCGCATCTGTGAAGACCTTGCCGTGCTCGGCGGTGATCATGTGGGCAAGCTTGTCCTTGTTGGCATTGAGCAGCTCAAGGAACTTGAACATCACGCGGGCCCGGCGCAGCGGCGGCAGGTCGCTCCATGCCGGAAAGGCCGCCTGCGCGGCAGCCACGGCCGCATCAACCTCCTTAACCGCAGCCAGCGCAACCTTGCCTGTCACAGCGCCGGTCGCAGGATTGAAAACGTCCTGACTGCGGCCGGAGGTGCCTGCCAACGCCTGGCCGTTGACAAAATGGCCGATGGCCGATGGTGATGAGCTCATGTCTGATTCCTTGAGTTGGGTGTCTGTCTCTGGGTGTTGCATCTCGGGCGTCAAAACACCCTGTCATGCAAGTCTATGACTGCAGCGGCCCGTTGATAAGCCCGGCTTTGTGATTTCATTGTTCAACAAAATGAACAATAATGCTGCATGTCCACCGACCAAATCGCGCCACTGGTTGCCGACCTGCACCTCCTGACGGTGCTGGCGGCAACACGCAGCTTTACCGAAGCAGCCAGGCGACTGGGTGTTTCCAAGGCATCGGCCAGCATGCGCATCAGCGAGCTGGAGCGTTCGGCCGGCGTGTCGCTGGTGCGTCGCACCACCCGTTCCGTCGGCCTGACAGAGGCCGGCCAGCAAATGGTGAACGACATGCTGCCGGCCTTCGCGCAGATCAGCGAAAGCTACAGTGCCGCGCGTGACCTGGTGGGCACGCCGCGCGGACTTGTTCGCGTCACAGCCCCTGTGGCGCTGGGCCGGCAGCATCTGGCACCCTGCGTGGCAGGCTTTCTCAGGGGTTTCCCGGAAATCCAGATTGAGCTGGAGCTGACCGACCGCTTCGTCAATCTGGCGAACGAAGGGTTTGACCTCGCCATACGCCACACCAGCACCCCACCCGAGACCCATGTGGCCTGGACCTTGTGTGAAACCCGCTCCATCCTGCTGGCCAGCCCCGACTACCTCAAGCACCACGGCACTCCCAAACACCCGGCTGATCTGGCGGCACACGATTGCCTGCTGTACCTGGGCGGCCACGCTGGCAACTGGACGTTCGCAAAACCGGGCAGACGCAAAGCGCCCGCCGAACTGGTGGGGGTCAATGTCAGGGGCATCCTCAAGGCCAACAACAGCGAGGTGCTGCGCGATGCACTGCTGGCAGGGCTGGGCATAGGCCTGCTGCCGGACTTCAGCTTGCCGGCCATCGGCCATCAGCCCCAACTTGTCCCCGTATTGCCCGACTGGCAGGTCCAGGGCTTTTTCGGCGAACGCATTTATGCCCTGCGCCCCTGGTCGCCGCAGGTACCCAAGGCCGTGCAGTGTTTTGTCGAACACCTGCGCGCCAGCTTTGCGCAGGGATTTGCCCCGCCACACGAGATCACCCCGCTGTCAAAAACCAGACCGATAATTTCCCCATGAACTCACGATGGAAACCCAATGTCACGGTCGCAGCAGTCATCGCACGCAACATTGATGGCGTACAGAAATTCCTGCTGGTCGAAGAACAGACCCGCGATGGCCTGAAGATCAACAACCCGGCCGGTCATCTTGACCCGGGAGAAAGCCCGCTGGATGCCTGCATCCGTGAGACGCTGGAGGAAACCGCCTTTCACTTCAAGCCCACGGCCGCCGTCGGCGTTTATCTTTCGCGCTTTGAACGCACAGGTTCTGCCAGGGAAGACCCGCTGGACATCACCTATCTGCGCTTTGCTTTCTGCGGAGAGCTTGGCGAGCATGTCCCCGGGCAGGCTCTCGATGAAGGCATCGTTCGCACGCTATGGCTGGGCATTGACGAGCTCAGGGCGTCGCCCGAGACACATCGCAGCCCCCTGCTGCTGCGCTGCGTGGAGGATTACCTTGCCGGCAAGCGCTACCCGCTGGAGCTCATTACGACGGACCCGTCGGTGTTCGTGCACTGCTAGGCATCCCGGGCGCCTCCGGGGGGCTTTTAACTCGCAGGATAATCAGGCATGGGTACATCAATGCCAAAACAACGTGTCGTCGTGGGTCTGAGTGGCGGCGTGGACTCCGCGGTCACGGCCTACCTGCTCAAACAGCAGGGGCATGAGGTCATCGGCATCTTCATGAAAAACTGGGAAGATGATGACGACAGCGAATACTGCTCGTCCAACATTGACTTCGTGGATGCCGCAGCAGTCGCTGACGTGATCGGCATCGAGATCGAGCACGTCAATTTCGCGGCCGACTACAAGGACCGCGTGTTTGCCGAATTCCTCCGCGAATACCAGGCCGGGCGCACGCCGAATCCCGACATCCTCTGCAACGCCGAAATCAAGTTCAAGGCCTTCCTGGACCACGCCATGCGCCTGGGTGCCGAAAAGATTGCAACAGGCCATTACGCAAGGGTCAGGCTGAACGAAGACACCGGTCTTCACGAGCTCCTCAAGGGCATGGATCCCGCCAAGGACCAAAGTTACTTTTTGCATCGCCTCAACCAGGCGCAACTGTCCAAAACGCTGTTCCCCGTGGGCGAGCTGCACAAGACCGAGGTGCGTCGTATCGCTGACGACATCGGTCTGCCGAATGCCAAGAAGAAAGATTCGACAGGCATCTGTTTTATCGGCGAGCGACCATTTCGTGACTTCCTCAACCGCTATATCGCCAAAGTGCCGGGCCCGATCAAAAGCGATACCGGCCGCGTACTGGGTGAGCATGTCGGACTGTCGTTCTACACGCTGGGCCAGCGCCAGGGCCTGGGCATTGGCGGCGTGAAGGCAAAAGGCGCAGATCTGAAAGCGGCACAGGCGCGCGGCCAGCGCGGCGTGGGCGAACACGAGCCCTGGTTCGTGGCGCGCAAGGACATGGACAGCAACACACTGTGGGTCGTGCAGGGCCACGGCCATCCGTGGCTGCAGTCCACACAACTCCGGGCACAGGACTGCAGCTGGGTCGCAGGCACCGTACCCGGGCCGGGTGGGCTGGCAGCGAAGACGCGCTATCGCCAGGCCGATGCGGGCTGCGAGCTTGTGAGCAGCGGGCCGGCCAGCTGCGCGCTTGATTTTGCGGAAGCCCAATGGGCGGTGACGCCAGGACAGTCCGCCGTGCTGTACCGCGGTGATGTGTGCCTGGGTGGTGGCGTCATTGCCTCAAGCAATGTTAAAAACATGCCTGCTTGACTGTGTCCGTCGAATGCCCCGTCGGGGCAGCATCAAAACGCAGTTTCGATATAGGTATAAAGATAGTTTGAACCGCCGTTGACGTTGCCCAGCAGGCGCGACGATCCAAAAATTCCGGAGCGGTGCGACACACCAAAACCAAGATAGGTTTCCTTGAGGGCGCGGGAACCAACGATGTCGCCCAGGCTCACGTCAATCGTCGGGTCAAGATAGTTCAACAACCTGGAGGTTGTCTTGCCGGCCTGGCTGGTAACTTCGGTGTAGGGCACACGAGATGCCAATGACAAACCGACACCCAGCCCCAGACGTGTCTTGACCTTGTCGCTCCACGGGAAGCCTGTGTAGCTGGCCTTCATGAAGACGTCCAGTTGTGTGCCATTCGACTGCAGACCACGCTCATCGTGGTGGGTCAGGCCGACATAACCCGCGATGTCCACAGGCCAGCCGTTAAGGTTGTTGATAAAAGGCTTGCCGACCTGTATTCCGCTGATGTAAGTCGGATTGGTGCTGGCCGTCGAAAAGCAGCGCGCCGTGATGATTTTTGCGAGGTGGCAGCTTGGCTCGGCCGCCTTGCCATAAAGCACCTTGACATAGGTTGGGGAGTTTTCTTCCGCCCATTCGCGTTTGTGGCCACCAAAGTCATAGGCAGCCCCGATGTAAACCGCAGGCAGCACGCGTTTTTGCACAATCGGGCTGTTCTTTATGGTCTTGTCCAGGTAAGTGGCAGAGACACCACCCAGCAGGCGCCAGCGTTCCGAGATGTCATAGGAGGCGTACAGCCCGATTTGTGTGTTCACCCCGGAGCCGGGCGCATACGCCGGGCGGCCCGCGAGGGCTTCTGCAGGCGAGACGCCGTAGTAATAGTTGTTGAGTTTGGCATCGCGCAACGAGAAGCTGATGGTGGGCCGCAAAAGAAGCGCACCCGAGCGCCAGTCATAGCTGTAGCCCAACCTGGCCTCGCTGCCCCGGGATGTATTTCCGACATCGCGAACCAGTTCAGCCTGGATCGTGCCCCAGCGCTGGCTGTAGCGGTAAGAAAGCCCCAGATCTATCCCGGAGTCGCGCGGCGCCATGCCCGCCAGGCTTGGAGGAAGGCTGTCACCGATGGGATGGCCCTCCAGTCGCTGCTCCACAAAAAGGTCGAGCCGTTGACCTGTACCGGTCTTGATACGATCACCGTCATTGATGAGTTTGATGCCAGCCCGATTGGCATGCAGGAAGAGCCGATCACCTTCGTACAGGTACACAGGAAGCAGGTCATAGCGGTTTCCCCCGCCCGCGTAGGGTGAAGTCTCGATTCGCGTTACAAAACCCACACCCGCGCTTCCGGGGGCGTTGAGAATGTCCACCAGCGGCTCAGTCCCGCCTATGGCATGTGCCGCATTTGCAGAAAACAGGGTGGGTATTGCGACAGATGCGCAGAAGGCCAGGCGGCAGAGCAGGGTTTTTTTCATTTTTCGAGGACCGGGTGCATTTATTTTTTGTGGCGGGATTTTGCCGGAAGGACCGTTGCGGCAAATCCAGCCCAGATGCTACCCACAAACCTTCGGGCCGCGCTTTGCACGCTTGTCAGCAAAAGTATCTGTACTTTGTAGGCGTCAGTCCTGACTGGAGGGACGGGCCTCAAAGTGAAAGGCGCACGCCATGGCGGGCCTGGATTCAAATAAATATTACCTGCGGTGTCCGGATATCTCCGCTGCGGCCAACTCATGCATGGATCCCATCTTGCCGGCATGAAACATCAGTGGCGTATCGTCAGAATCGCTGAACGCCTGCACACGACCCAGCAGAATCGTGTGGTCACCCTCCTGGTGGCGTGAATACACACTGCACTCATAAGTGGCCACACTGTGCCTCAAGCGGGGGCAGCCGCCTATTCCGGCTTCAAATGCATCCTCACAGCTTTCAAACTTGTCCAGTGCCGGTTTTGCAAAATGCATGGCCAGCTCCGCCTGACCGGCTGCCAGGACACTGAGCACAAAGGTCCGCGAAGTGAGAAATGCATCAGAACTCCTGGCATCGTCGCGAATGCTCCAGAGTATGAGCGGAGGGGCCAGAGATACGGATGCAAACGAATTGATCGTCATACCCTCGCGCTTGCCGTCTTCAGTGACAGTCGTCACCAGGCAGATGCCGGTCGGGAAAGAACCAAGCGCCTTGCGAAAACGCTGTGCATCCAGCGTTTGGGGAATATCACCTGTGATCGGAGCCCATGAGTACATAAATAACCTTCCAGAATAAGGCGACGTGCCGGGTGCAACGCGGGCGTATGCCCCTCCAAACAACAATCGCCCGAAACAGATTTCATTGCTGGAGAATAAAATTTTTTACCTTCAAAACGTGCATATGCAGATTTTTCAGGCTGCTTTAGTCAAGCAACTGCAAGCGCTGTTACATTCAATTCATGGTAAAAAAATCACCTGCATCTGCACGAAGTACACCTAGGGAACCGGTCGCCAAACGTACCGCCAAACTCCGCTCCGCTGCCGGACCGGTGCTCGACAACGACCTGCAAAATTCGATTCCCTACCTGATCGCCCGTGCCGGCGTGCGCATGGGCCAGTCGTTCACCCGCGAGATGCGCAAGTTCAACCTGACGCTGACGGAATGGCGCGTGTGCTCCACCTTGAGCCACAAACCACACCAGAGGCTGTCGGAAGTAGCGCTCAACACTTCAACTGAACCATCAACCCTCTCAAGGGTTGTCGACGGACTCATGCAGCGCGGCCTGCTCATACGCGAAAGGTCGGGCGATGATGCCCGAGCCCTGGCACTCAGCCTGACACCCGAAGGCATGGACATGACCCAGCGCCTCATCCCCATTGCCCAGCTGTATGAACGTGTGTCGCTTAACGGCTTCAGCAGCGCACAGGCCGACCAGCTCAGGGACATGCTCAAACAGCTGTACGACAACATGGCGCCGCTTGATCACGAAGATTGAGACGCGTGCTGACGGGGCTTATTGAGGCTGCAGCTTCAGGTCCGTCACGACCTTCTTCCACACACCGCGCTGC
>JAZJYR010000008.1:0-110392 GCA_040390295.1 Pseudomonadota bacterium | reverse complement strand
TCATGGCTCAATCCTCTCAGAGATTTGAGCCTCCTCAAAATACGGGGCGATTCATACGGACTGAATTTTCAGAGATCGGCCTGTCATGGTTCCGCTCTCCAGGGAAAATTAACTTAGAGTGACCAGTTATCGGTTCAAGATCTCGAAGTATTTTCACCGCCTGACGGGGTAACGGCACCATGTGAGGCTCACCGTTTTCCTTGCCATCCTTGGTGCGCTTCATCCTGCCAGGTGGAATCTCCCACATGGCACCATCAAGATCCATCTCTGTCCATTCACCACCACGCAGCTCACCAGGGCGTTGAAAAAGAATAGGCGACAACTGAAGCGCAGCGCGAACAATTGAACCTCCGCGGTAAGCATCAATCGCACGTAGCAATTCCCCCAACTGCGTTGGGTCGGTAATTGCTCCGAAGTGAGTGCCCCTATATGGCGTTAGAGCGTCTTTTAAGCCCTCGGTGACATCCCTATCAGCCCGAGCTGTTGCAATCGCATAGCGCCACACTTGGCGAGCCAGCATAAGCACGCGGTCAGCAGTTTCGATGGCTCCTCGCGCCTCTACCTTACGAAGAGTGGCAAGTAGTTCCACCGGTTCGATTTCTCGCATATGCCGGCTACCGATCCAAGGAAATAGATCCCGCTCAAACTGACGCAAAGCTCGATCGGCATGGCCTTGGCTCCATTGAGGCGCCTGCTTGGTGAACCACTCCAAAGCCACGTCCTTAAAGGTATCACCCGCCGGATTCGACGCTTTCAAGCGCTCAATTCGACGCGCCTGTATTGGATTCACACCTAAGGACTTTTGGAGCTTCACCCTGTCTCTGGCTCTACGAGCATCGGCGAGCCCAACGCCAGGGTAACTTCCCAAAGCCATGCGCCCTTCTTTGCCGTCTGCATACAACTTGCAGAACCAGCGCTTGGACCCTGCTGGACTGACCTCAAGGTACAGACCACCCGAGTCGGTAAATCGGGATCGCTTCTTCTCGGGAGCGCAAAAAGCGTTCTTGCAATGCTTATCGGTCAGCATATCGAAACTGCATTAAAAATGGGTGATTTTCATAGGGGAACCGGGGAACAAATTTCCATTCTAGCGGATTTCTAAAAATTGTTCCCCGGTTTGTTCCCCGGTTTTACTTTGGCTGGTAGCGAATTTCATTGAATCGCATTGGACGTTAAAGTAGCGGTTCACCAATGAAAAAGGACGTTTACTGAACTTCAGTAAACGTCCTTGGACACTATAGTGGTGGAGCTGGGGGGATTTGAACCCCCGTCCGCAAGCCTTGTTCGGGCAGATCTACATGTTTAGCGGTCTGATTTGAGTCTCGCCACCTGTGTCGCGCAGTCGCACGCTACACAGGACGCCAGCACCCTATTTTCTTGCCCCGGGTTAAGGTACCCAGCCCGGAGCCAGCCGATGAAATTATCTTTACAGCCGGGAGCGTTTAACTTGCGCTAAACACCCCTTGCCCAGCCCATCGGCCTGCTGTTGTAAAGCTCACTGGCAATTAAGCAGCGAGTGCGAAACGTTCGTCGTTTGCAGTTAGTTTGTTTGAATCAGTTTTACGAGCACACTCAGCTCGACATGCACCACACCGCGTCCGAACCCACGTCGAAACCAATGCAGCCCCAAGCAGGTATTTTAAGCCATGTGCAGCAAATTCAAGAGCGCCATGGGTGAAGATATGACAGCGTCGGCCTTCCAGGCGACGGCATCGGGCGCAGAACCGAGGTAGCCGTAGGCGGCGGCGACGGTCGGCATGCCGGCAGCGCGGCCTGCGACGATGTCACGCTCGTCATCACCCACATACAGGCAGCGCTCGGGTGCAATGCCTATGCGGCGGGCGGCCTCAAGCAGGGGCGCGGGGTGAGGCTTGGCGTGGGGCGTGGTGTCGCCGCTGACAATGGCATGCGCACTTTTAAACAGCGGCATGGCCGCCGTCAAGGGCAATGTAAAGCGCTCTGATTTGTTGGTGACGACTCCCCATTTGAGGCCGGCACTGTTCAATTGCACGATGAGGTCGGCCACCCCATCGAAGGCATATGTGCGCTCGGTCATGCAGGTTTCGTAGTTGGCAAAGAACTCCTCTCGCAGCGCCTCAAAACCGCTGTCTTCTGGTTTCAGGCCGAACGCAATACCCAGCATGCCACGCGCGCCGGCGCCGGCCATGTGACGGTATTGCTCTAGCGGATATGACTCCAGACCGCGAGCAACACGCATCTTGTCCGCGGCGGCGCCGAGATCGGGCGCGCTGTCGATGAGGGTGCCGTCGAGGTCAAAAAGAACGGCGTCTATGTTTTTGAACATGGTTGTTTGGATTGAAGACGGCACCCGCATCAGGATTTGGTGGTGGCCAGCATGTAGTTGACGCTGGTGTCGGCATCGAGCCAATAGCGGCGGCTGAGAGGGTTGTATTGCATGCCACGCGTCTGCTGCAACGTCAGTCCATTGGCGCGACAGTGTGCGGCCAGCTCGCTGGGTTTGAGCAGCCTGGCGTATTCATGTGTGCCGCGTGGCAGGAGGTTGAGAACGTATTCGGCGCCCACAATAGCAAACAAAAAAGCCTTGGCGTTACGGTTGATGGTCGAAAAAAACACGTAGCCGCCAGGTTTCACCAGGGTCGCACAGGCCTTGACAATGGACGATGGGTCGGGCACGTGCTCAAGCATTTCCATACACGTGACCACATCATAAGTGCCGGGCTGCTCTGCGGCCAATGCTTCGGCGCTGATTTCCTGGTAGCGGACGTTTTCAGTCTGGGCTTCAAGCGCGTGAAGCTGCGCGACTTTTAACGACTTGGTTGCGAGGTCAATGCCGAGCACGTCGGCACCCCTGCGCGCCATGGCATCGGCCAGAATGCCGCCGCCGCAGCCAACATCGAGCACACGTTTGCTTCGAAGTGGCGTAATCCCTTCAATCCAGCCAAGGCGCAGGGGATTGATCTGGTGAAGGGGACGAAATTCGCTCTCGGTATCCCACCAGCGATGGGCGAGGTCAGAGAATTTGGCGAGCTCGGCTGGATCGACGTTGTCTGTGATGGGCATGAATGAATTATCGTTGAGACATAAAAAAACCGCGCCGTAGCGCGGTTTTTTTGAAGAATCCGTAAGGATTACTTGTTGGCGCGGGTACCAACGACTTCGATTTCCACGCGGCGGTTCTTGGCGCGGCCTTCGGCAGTCTTGTTGTCAGCAACTGGCTGTTTCTCGCCCTTGCCTTCAGTGTAGACGCGGTTTTTCTCGATGCCCTTGGACACCAGATAAGCCTTGACGGCTTCTGAACGGCGAACCGACAGCTTCTGGTTGTAGGAATCGCTACCAACGGAGTCGGTGTGACCAACAGCGATGATGACTTCGAGGTTGATGTCCTTGATCTTGCCGACCAGATCATCCAGCTTGGCTTTGCCTTCTGGCTTGATGACAGACTTGTCAAAGTCGAAGAACGCATCAGCAGCGTAGGTGACCTTGGAAGCAACAGTAGCTGGAGCAGCAGGTGCTGGAGCTGGAGCAGCTGCAGCAGGTGCAGGAGCTGGAGCTGGAGCAGCTACAACAGGAACAATAGCGCCATCGCAACCTGGAGCTGCAGTAGCAGGGGTCCAGAATGCATCACGCCAGCAGTATTCGTTTGTGCCGTTTTTCCAGACGTATTCGCCGGTACCGTTTTTCCAGTTGTCGATTGTTTGTGCACCAGCGGCGGTAGCAAGCGCTGCGGAAGCAAACAACATTGCCACTTTGTTGAGTTTCTTCATGGTTCTCCTCTAGAGAAAAGCCGCAGACTGGCTGCGATTAATAAGTTACACGCCGTGAATGACCATCACTCAAAGCGTTACAGTTATTGTGCCACAGCCTATTGAAGCCACAAGCCTACAATCGCGTTCGTCTGACACAGACTAGAGAATCTTTGGAGTTTGTTGCTACCTAGCCACAACCCCGGCACCTTAAACTCAGGTCTTAAAATCCGCATTTGCTGCCCAGAAGCAGATCGCGACAAACCCTATTCAGGCCTCCCATGACCCAGTTTGCAAAAGAAACCCTCCCTATCAGCCTTGAGGAGGAAATGCGGCGCAGCTACCTTGATTACGCCATGAGCGTGATTGTGGGACGCGCACTGCCGGATGCACGGGATGGCCTCAAGCCTGTGCACCGCCGCGTGTTGTTTGCCATGCATGAGCTCAACAATGACTGGAACCGCCCGTACAAAAAATCGGCGCGTATTGTTGGCGATGTGATCGGTAAATACCACCCCCACGGTGACAGCGCCGTATATGAAACCATCGTTCGCATGGCGCAGGATTTTTCACTGCGCCACATGCTGGTGGACGGCCAGGGAAATTTCGGTTCAGTGGACGGTGACAACGCCGCAGCCATGCGATACACCGAAATCCGCATGTCCAAGATTGCACATGAGCTGCTCGCCGACCTCGACAAGGAAACTGTCGACTTCGGCCCCAACTACGACGGCAGCGAAAACGAACCGCTGGTCATGCCGGCGCGTTTCCCCAACCTTCTGGTGAACGGCTCGTCCGGTATCGCGGTCGGCATGGCCACCAACATTCCGCCGCACAACCTCAACGAATCGGTTGACGCCTGCCTGCATCTGCTGAAGAACCCGGAAGCCAGCATTGAAGAACTGATGGAGATCATTCCGGCGCCGGACTTTCCAACGGCCGGCATTATTTATGGCATCAACGGTGTCAAGGACGGCTATCGCACAGGTCGCGGCAAGGTTGTCATGCGGGCAAAATGCCACTTTGAAGATATCGACAAGGGCCAGCGCCAATCCATCATCGTTGACGAGCTGCCATACCAGGTCAATAAAAAGACCCTGCAGGAGCGCATGGCCGAACTGGTCCATGAAAAGAAAATAGAAGGCATCAGCCATATCCAGGACGAGAGCGACAAGTCCGGCATGCGACTGGTGATCGAACTCAAGCGTGGCGAAGTGCCCGAGGTTGTGCTGAACAACCTGTACAAGCAGACCCAGTTGCAGGACACTTTCGGCATCAACATGGTGGCGCTGGTCAATGGCCAGCCCAAGCTTTGCAACCTCAAGGACCTGATACAGGTCTTTTTGTCGCACCGCCGGGAAGTTGTCACCAGGCGCACCGTCTTCACACTGCGCAAGGCGCGCGAACGCGGGCATGTACTGGAAGGCCTGGCAGTGGCCCTCGCGAATATCGATGACTTCATCGCCATCATCCGAAACGCGCCGACACCCCCTGTTGCCAAGGCCGAGCTGATGCTCAAGCCCTGGGACAGCAAGCTGGTTCGTGAGATGCTCACCCGCACCCGCGCTGACGGCGGCGTCGTCAATGCAGACGACTATCGCCCCGATGGACTTGAAAAAGCTTTTGGCATGGGCAGCGACGGTTTATATCGCCTGTCAGAAACGCAGGCCCAGGAAATTCTGCAAATGCGCCTGCAGCGCCTGACCGGTCTTGAGCAGGACAAGATCGTTGCGGAATACAAGGAAGTCATGGCCGAGATTGATGACCTGCTCGACATCCTGGCAAAACCTGAGCGGGTGTCCGTCATCATCGGTGAAGAGTTGTCTGCCATCAAACAGGAATTCGGCCAGAGCAAGCTGGGCGCGCGTCGCAGCCTGATTGAGCACAGCTCGTTCGACCTCAGCACTGAAGACCTGATCACACCGACCGACATGGTGGTCACGCTTTCACACAGCGGCTACATCAAGAGCCAGCCACTTTCTGAATACCGCTCACAAAAACGTGGCGGCCGGGGCAAACAGGCGACTGCGACAAAAGAAGACGACTGGGTAGATCAGCTCTTCATCGCCAACACACACGACTACATCCTCTGCTTTTCGAATCGCGGCCGCCTTTACTGGCTCAAGGTATGGGAAGTTCCGGCAGGATCGCGCGGTTCGCGTGGTCGCCCCATCGTCAACATGTTCCCGCTGCAGGAAGGCGAAAAAATCACCGTCGTGCTGCCGCTGACTGGCGAGAAACGCAGCTTTCCCGCAGACCAGTATGTGTTCATGGGAACCTCCATGGGCACGGTCAAGAAAACAGCGCTCGACGAATTCAGCAATCCACGCAAAGGCGGGATCATTGCCGTGAATCTTGATGAGGGCGACTACCTTATTGGCGCTGCGCTGACCGACGGCAAGCACGACGTCATGCTCTTCAGCGATGGCGGCAAAGCTGTCCGCTTTGACGAGGAAGATGTTCGGCCACTGGGCCGGGCAGCACGCGGCGTACGCGGCATGTCCCTCGAAGCAGGCCAGAGCGTCATTGCAATGCTTGTTGCTGAAGATGAGCAGCAAAGCGTGCTGACAGCCACGCAGTACGGCTATGGCAAGCGGACATCCATCCAGGAATACACACGCCACGGACGCGGAACCAAGGGCATGATCGCCATCCAGCAAAGCGAGCGCAACGGCAAGGTCGTCGCAGCCACCCTCGTCCACACGGATGATGAAATCATGCTGATCACCGACAAGGGCGTTCTGGTCAGGACGCGGGTCAGTGAAATCCGTGAAATGGGAAGGGCTACACAGGGCGTTACGCTCATCGGCCTGGATGAAGGCTCACAATTGAGCGGACTACAGCGCATCGTGGAAAACGACGCAACTCTCGACGACGGCGACACCGCAGCCTCACTCAACGGCACAGCCGCAAGTGGCAACACGGACGCCGACACAACAACCCCGAATACGGACAACGACGAATGAAAAAACTTTTGATAGCCCTGGCCATCGCCAGCACCGCATTTTTCAACCTGAGCCATGCACAGGTTCCTGTTTCCAAACAGGAGTGGGCAGCCAGGGTTGTGGCGCTGCAGCAAGGTCCCGAGCTTGATCGCCTCATAGCGCAGCTGGCAGAGAGCGCGACCGAAGAGGTCTTGCTGAACTGGGGGCCAAAACTTCAGACGGATGTACCCGAAGCACGGCAACAGCAGGCAAAAGACGCGCTGAATGCCGAATTAAAAAAGACTTACGACGACATCACCAGAATCATCAAAGGTAAAGTCGTAGCGGCAAGTGGTGAGGCTCTTGTGCCGGCCTACATGGAACGCTTTTCAATCGATGAGTTAAAGCAGATCGCCGGTTTTTTCGAGTCCGCTACCATCAAGAAATACCAGGCAGCCGCCCCGGAACTTGGCAATATCTTTATCAAGCAACTGGTTGAGGCGACTCGCGCCGACGTTACGGCCCGGGTGAAACAATTTGACGACACGGCCGCAAAAACCATTGGTTCGACCCCTGCAGCAGCACCCGCGGCAAGATCTGCCCCAGCAACCTCAGGTGCATCCGGAAGCAGCAAGCCAGCACCGAAGAAATGATCCGGCCCTTCAATTTTTCAGCAGGGCCCGCTTGCCTGCCTGAAGAGGTGTTGAAGCAGGCGGCATCTGAAATGCTGGACTGGCATGGCAGCGGCATGAGCGTGATGGAAATGAGTCACCGGGGCAAGGAATTCATTTCCATTTATGAAGCTGCAGAAGCGGATTTTCGGGAATTGCTGGCGATTCCTGAAAACTTCAAAATACTTTTCATGCAGGGTGGTGGCCTCGCAGAAAACGCCATCGTTCCCATGAATCTGTCTTCCGGCAAGTCGGTCGACTTTGTAGTCACGGGCTCATGGAGCGAGAAGTCCCAGAAAGAGGCCCGCAAATACTGCGACGTCAGCATTGCTGCGAGTGGCCAGGAAAGCGGCTACACCACCCTGCCCGCGCCATCCACATGGAAACTGCGACGTGACGCAAGTTATGTACACGTTTGCAGTAACGAAACCATCCATGGCGTGGAATTCAATACCCTGCCCGACCTGAAAGCCCTCGGATCGGATGCGCCCCTGGTGATCGACTTTTCATCACATGTCGCATCCAGAACTGTGGACTGGTCAAAAGTCGGACTGGCATTTGGCGGCGCGCAAAAAAATCTGGGCCCTGCCGGCGTGACCCTGGTCGTGGTACGCGAAGACCTGCTGGGTCGGGCTCTAGCCATCTGCCCAAGCGCTTTCGACTACAAAACCGTCGCGGCCAACTCGTCGATGTACAACACACCGCCAACTTATTCCATCTACATTGCCGGCCTGACGTTTAAATGGCTCAAGCGCCAGACTGAAGGCAGCGCCAGGGGGGTTGCCGCGATGGAGTTGCGCAATATTTCCAAGGCAGACCTGCTTTACGCCGCCATCGACAACTCGGGGTTTTACGTCAACAAGGTCGACAAGGATTGCCGCTCACGCATGAACGTTCCGTTCATGTTGCGCGATGAGTCCCGCAACGACGCATTCCTGGCGGGTGCGCGCGAGCGTGGCTTGTTGCAACTCAAGGGGCACAAGTCGGTAGGCGGTATGCGCGCCAGTATTTACAACGCCATGCCGATTGAAGGCGTTCAGTCCCTGGTGAACTACATGAGAGAATTTGAGCGTGACAGCGCCTGACAACACAAACGGACATAAGTCCGGTACATCCCTGAACCTCGCAGACCTGCGCGTGCAGATTGACGCCATAGACCGCGAGTTGCTGGACTTGCTGAATCGCCGCGCGCACGTGGCAGAGAAAGTTGGGGAAGTCAAACGACTCGAAGGCTCGCCTTTTTTCAGACCTGATCGTGTTGCAAAGGTCATTGAGCAGATCCAGCAAGCCAACAAAGGACCGCTCAAGAGCGAACACGTAGCGGCCGTTTGGCGCGAAATCATGTCAGCCTGCCTGGCCCTTGAAGCACCGGTAAGGGTGGCCTACCTCGGCCCCGCCGGCACCTTCAGCGAACAGGCGGCCTTGCAGTTCTTTGGCGAGAGCATTGAAAAAGTCCGATGCGACAGTGTGGACGAGGTTTTTCGTGCGACCGCTTCCGGTAGCGCCGGTTACGGCGTTGTCGCAGTTGAAAACTCCACAGAAGGTGTGGTGTCAAGGTCACTGGACCTGTTCCTGACCTCACCACTTCACATCGTCGGCGAAGTCAGCCTGATGGTGAAACACAATCTGCTGCGTTTGTCAGACTCCATGGACGGCATCGAAGCGATATACGCCCATCCCCAGGCGCTTGCGCAATGCCAGGGCTGGCTGACGGCGCATCTGCCGCAGGCAAAACGTCATGCGGCATCCAGCAACGCGGAAGGTGCGAGGCTTGCCTCTACAAATGGCGCGTGGGCAGGTATTGCCAGCGAGCGGGCAGGCGCGCAGTTTGGCCTGCATACGGTAGCGCACGGGATTCAGGATGAGGCATTCAACCGCACACGTTTTGTGGTGGTGTGCCTGCCGCAAACGCTGCCTCCACCACACGCATCCGGCAAGGATTGCATCAGCCTGGTGGTGTCGGTCACCAACAAGCCAGGCGCGGTACATGACCTCCTGGTGCCACTCAAGAATCACGGCGTGTCCATGACGCGCTTCGAATCACGGCCCGCGCGCTCAGGCCAGTGGGAATACTATTTCTATATAGACCTTCAGGGTCACCCATCAAAACCTCATGTCAAGGCAGCCCTGGCTGAATTGCAGCAGCTGTGTGCGTTTTATAAGGTACTGGGAACATACCCGGTCAGCGACTAAGAATGACTTACCCGGAATCCCCTTGCATGTCCCCAGAAAAAAGGCTTGTCGGTCATGTTTGAGCAGCTAGGCCTTATAGGGTGCGGGCTGATGGGCGGGTCTTTCGCACTCGCGCTCAAGCGTGCGGGACTTGTCAAACGTGTTGTAGGCTACAGCAAGTCCCCCTCGACCACAGAGCGCGCCCGGCAAATGGGCGTTATTGACGTCGAGGCACCTTCCGCATTGCTGGCCGTATCCGGTGCAGACATCGTGTTGCTTGCCGTGCCGGTGTCCGCGACGGAAGCCAGCTTCAAGGCCATCAGGCACCTCATTACGCCCAACACCCTCGTCATGGATGTCGGCTCCACGAAACGCGATGTCGTGGATGCCGCACGTCGCGTTTTGCGCGACCATGTGGGATGTTTTGTACCGGCGCACCCCATCACGGGCAAGGAAGTATCGGGTGTCGAGCATGCGGACGCCAACCTTTACAACGGCAAGCAGGTCATCCTGACGCCGATTGAACGTACCTTCACAGTCCAGCTACAAAAGGCTGTAGACGTGTGGACGGCCCTGGGTTGCGATGTCGTCAAGATGTCACCGCAAGCACACGATGCTGCCTACGCCGCAGTCAGCCACCTGCCCCACCTGATTGCCTTTGCATTGATCAACGGTATTGCAAACCAGCAACACGGCAAGGAGTACATGTCTCTTGCAGGCCCCGGATTCCGGGACTTCACACGCATTGCCGCCAGTGACCCAAAAATGTGGCGCGACATCCTGGTTGCCAATCGTGAAGAACTGCTGGACCAGTCAAAAGTCTTCCAGCAAACACTTCAGTCGCTTGAGAAGCTGATCTCTGCAGGCGATGGCGATACCCTGGAAAAGCTGATTGAGCAGGCCAGCGAGACACGCGCGAACTGGCGCCTCTCAAACTCACAAAAACCGCATAAATAAGCCGGCGCATGTTCAACGTCGAGTATCTGGACATTCCGCCACTGGCCAAAGCGGGCGGCCGGGTTCGCCTTCCCGGATCCAAAAGCATTTCCAATCGGGTCTTGTTGCTTGCCGCCCTGAGTCAGGGCCAAACCACGGTTCACGACGTGCTGGCATCCGACGATACAGCCGTGATGCTTGCCGCGCTTGAGCAACTGGGTTGCAGTATCGAGAGCAACGGCACCACCGTTACCATTGAAGGGCTGGGTGGTCGCCTCGTAAATTCTCAGGCAAAACTTTTCATGGGCAATGCCGGTACAGCCATGCGGCCACTCACTGCGGCACTGGCACTGCTTGGTGGAAACTTCGAACTCTCCGGTGTGCCGCGCATGCATGAGCGCCCTATCGGCGATCTGGTTGACGCATTGCGGCAACTGGGTTGCGATATCGACTATCTGGGCAACGAAGGCTTTCCGCCACTGCGGCTGTCCCCCGGAACGCTCAAACTCGGTGAACCCATCAAGGTGCGGGGCGATGTCTCAAGCCAGTTCCTCACCGCCCTGCTCATGGCATTGCCGCTGGTTGCCAAAGAGGACATTTGCATTGAGGTGGTCGGCGAGCTCATCTCAAAACCCTACATTGAGATCACACTGAATCTGCTCAGGCGTTTTGGCATTGAGGTCAAGCGACCTGAAGGTGCCGCCAGCTGGGAGCGGTTCACCATTCCTGCCAGCAGCAGCTACAAATCGCCGGGTGAGATTCATGTGGAAGGTGACGCATCTTCCGCAAGCTATTTCATTGCGCTGGGTGCCATCGCAGCGGGCAAAGGCGAACTGGACCACATTGAAATTCTGGGCGTGGGAGCCGACTCCATTCAGGGCGATATCCGCTTTGTTGAGGCAGCCCGCATGATGGGCGCCCAGATCGACAGCACGCCGAATTCATTGCGGATTTCGCGCGGCAAGCCCGGCGTCGGCTGGCCCCTGAGGGCGATTGACCTGGACTGCAATCACATCCCGGACGCCGCCATGACCCTGGCGGTGATGGCCCTTTACGCTCAGGGCACGACCATGCTGCGCAATATCGCGAGCTGGCGTGTGAAAGAAACAGACCGCATCGCGGCCATGGCCTGCGAGCTGCGCAAATTCGGCGCAACGGTCGAAGAAGGACAGGACTACCTGAAAATCACACCGCCCCAAAAGTGGAGAACAGGTGCCATTCACACTTACGACGATCACCGCGTGGCGATGTGCTTTTCGCTGGCTGCCTTCAATCCGGCAAAACTGCCGGTACGCATTTTGGATCCCAAATGCGTCGCCAAGACGTTCCCGGACTATTTCGAGGCGCTGTTTGAGGTAGCTGAAGCCGAAACTCTGTCCATTCCCGTGATCTGCATAGACGGCCCGACGGCATCCGGCAAGGGCACGCTGGCGTCTGAAACCGCACATCGGCTCGGCTACCACTATCTTGATTCCGGTGCGCTTTACCGCCTCAGCGCGCATGCAGCCGCCCATGCAGGCGTTTCCCTGGATGATGGGGACGGCGTTGCGGCAGTGGCCCGTAGCCTGGCGGTTCAATTCAGGGGCGACAGGGTCTTTCTGGACGGTACAGATGTATCCGACCCGATCCGGACAGAAGCTGCGGGCATGGCTGCGTCCCGGGTATCTGCCCACCCTCAGGTCAGGGCGGCACTTCTTGAGCTTCAGTATGGTTTCAGGCGCCTGCCAGGCCTCGTGGCCGACGGGCGGGACATGGGAACGGTGGTTTTCCCCGACGCACCGCTCAAAATCTACTTGACTGCCAGCGCCGGACACCGTGCCGAACGCCGCTATAAGCAATTGATTTCAAAGGGAATTCCCGCTACAATAGCGGCCATTCAGCAAGATTTAGAGGCCCGTGATGCGCGCGACATGTCGCGAAAAGCAGCCCCTCTGAAGCCTGCTGATGACGCCCTGCTTCTGGACAACTCCTATTTATCGATTGAGAAATCGGTTGATCAGGTGATTGACTGGTGGCAAGGCAAACGTCCCTTCTGATCCCTGTCGCGCCCTCTGGTGCATTGGTCAGCCGGTTCATTAACGTAACCCGCAACCGTCTTTATAACGGCTGCAAACCGCCGCAGTCAGCCTTAAAAACAATGGCAATGGTGCCATTGGAAACCTGCTCTGTGGATTAGGAAAAAAATGTCTGAATCTTTTGCCGATCTATTCAACGAATCGCTCCAGCGCTCTGAAATGCGCACCGGTGAAGTCATCACCGCTGAAGTCGTTCGCATCGACCACAACCACGTCGTTGTCAACGCCGGACTGAAGTCCGAGGCCTATGTGCCGCTCGAAGAATTCAAGAACGACCAGGGCGAGCTCGAAGTCCAGGTCGGTGATTTTGTTTCCGTTGCCATCGACTCCGTCGAAAACGGCTACGGCGACACCCTGCTGTCGCGCGACAAGGCCAAGCGCCTGGCATCGTGGATGAGCCTGGAAAAAGCCCTGGAATCCGGCGAATTCGTCACCGGCCAGACCAGCGGCAAGGTCAAGGGCGGCCTCACCGTCCTCGTCAACGGCATCCGCGCTTTCCTGCCCGGCTCGCTGATCGACACCCGCCCCATCAAGGACTTGTCTCCGTACGAGAACAAGACCATGGAATTCAAGGTCATCAAGCTGGACCGCAAGCGCAACAACGTCGTGCTGTCACGCCGTGCAGTTGTCGAAGCGTCCATGGGCGAAGAACGCGCCAAGCTGATGGAAACCCTCAAGGAAGGTTCTTCCGTCAAGGGCGTGGTCAAGAACATCACCGAATACGGTGCATTCGTTGACCTCGGCGGTATCGACGGCCTGCTGCACATCACCGACATGGCATGGCGCCGCGTGCGTCACCCAAGCGAAGTGGTGACGGCTGGCCAGGAAATCGTTGCCAAGATCCTGAAGTTCGACACAGAAAAGAACCGTGTCTCGCTGGGTCTGAAACAAATGGGCGATGATCCATGGATGGGCGTGAACCGCCGTTATCCACAAGGCACGCGCCTGTTCGGCAAGATCACCAACATCGCCGACTACGGTGCATTTGTTGAACTCGAGCCAGGTATCGAAGGCCTGGTCCACGTGTCCGAAATGGACTGGACCAACAAGAACGTGGCACCGAGCAAGCTCGTGGCACTGGGCGACGAAGTCGAAGTCATGGTCCTCGAGATCGACGAAGACAAGCGCCGCATCAGCCTGGGCATGAAGCAGTGCAAGGCCAACCCATGGCAAGAGTTTGCACAGGACACCAAGCGCGGCGACCGCGTCAAGGGCCCGATCAAGTCGATCACCGACTTCGGCGTCTTTGTGGGCCTGGCTGCCGGTATCGACGGTCTCGTGCACCTGTCTGACCTTTCGTGGAACGAGCCCGGCGAAGCCGCAGTTCGAAACTACAAAAAGGGCCAGGAAGTTGAAGCCATCGTGCTGGCAGTCGATGTTGACCGCGAGCGCATCTCCCTGGGTATCAAGCAGCTGGATTCCGATCCGTTCACCACGTTCGTGTCGATCAACGACAAGGGCGCGATCGTGACCGGCAAGGTCAAGACTGTGGATGCCAAGGGCGCTGAAATCGACCTCGGCGAAGACATCATTGGTTACCTCCGTGCCAGCGAAATCAGCCGTGACCGCGTTGAAGATGCGCGCAACGTGCTGAAAGAAGGCGACGAAGTCTCTGCAGTGGTGGTGAACGTGGATCGCAAGACCCGCAACATCCAGCTGTCGGTCAAGGCAAAGGACAACGCAGACCAGCAGGAAGCCATGGCTTCGCTGAGCCAGCAGTCTTCGCGCGACAACGCCGGCCTGACCAACCTTGGCGCACTGCTGCGCGCCAAGATGGACAACGCCGAGAAATAATCGGACTTCTGCAAACATGGCGTGCCTGAGCAATCAATGGCACGCCATTTTTCCGTCCCCACATTTTTATGACCCGAAGCGATCTTGTAGAAGAACTGGCTGCCCGTTTCAGCCAGTTGACGCACCGTGATGCTGAATACGCCGTCAAGACGATTCTTGATGCGGTGAGTGACGCGCTGGTACGTGGACACAGGATTGAAATTCGCGGTTTTGGCAGCTTCTCGGTCAATCGCCGTCCGCCCCGCATGGGCAGGAATCCACGGTCGGGCGAAAGTGTCGCCATCCCCGAGAAACGTGTTCCCCACTTCAAGCCTGGCAAGGCTTTGCGCGAAGCGGTAGATACACGTACCCAGGAGCTGTTGACGACACAGCCCCCGAAGGCACCAAAATAACCCCGACCATCGGGGCGCTGGCTACAATTGCCCCTGGAAACTCCAGGAGCCAGGCCAATTGAAATACCTGATGTGGCTGCTTAAGGCAGCCATTTTTTTTACCCTTTTTGCTTTTGCGCTCAACAACCAGCAAGCCGTTGGCGTGCATTTCTTTTTTGGCACGCTCTGGACGGCACCGTTGGTGCTTGTGGTGCTGGCCGCCTTCAGTTGCGGGCTGGCTCTGGGCGTGCTGATGATGATGCCGCGCTGGTGGCGAAAACGAAAGATGTCGCGCATGCACCCTGCCATCGGGACAACCGTTGCAGACAACGCCGTATCATCAAGCGCACCGGCCGACAGTCTGGGCAGCATCCCGCGCCATGGACTTTGATTTCACCTGGATTCTGCTGGGCCTGCCGGTTGCCTTCACCCTGGGCTGGCTGGCCTCACGCATTGACCTCCGGCAACTGCGGATAGAAAACCGCCAGGCGCCCAAGGCTTATTTTCGCGGCCTGAACTTTCTGCTGAATGAGCAACAGGATCAGGCCATCGACGCCTTCATTGAAGCCGTCCAGAACGACCCCGACACCTCCGAACTTCACTTTGCACTGGGCAACCTGTTCAGGCGCCGCGGCGAATATGAACGCGCGGTGCGTGTGCATGAGCACCTCATGTCACGCGGCGACCTCGCACAGCCGGAGCGCGATCGTGCCCAGCATGCGCTGGCACTCGACTTCCTGAAAGCCGGCCTGCTGGACCGGGCAGAGGTGGCGCTGCGAAAGCTTGAAGGCACCAGCTATGAAGAAGAAGCGCGCCTCGCCTTGCTGTCGATCTACGAACGCTCACGCGACTGGCAGCATGCCAGCGAGATAGCCAGCAGGCTGGACAGCGTCAGCCACGGCAGCTTCAGCGGCAGACAGGCCCACTACCTGTGCGAGCAGGCGGCCACGGCCGTTACCGCCGGCGATG
Source organism: Pseudomonadota bacterium (assembly GCA_040390295.1). Taxonomy (GTDB): domain Bacteria; phylum Pseudomonadota; class Gammaproteobacteria; order Burkholderiales; family Burkholderiaceae_C; genus Polaromonas. The sequence goes on along the minus strand of JAZJYR010000008.1, from coordinate 94,755 downwards.
CAGACAAGGCTGTGGACATCCTGAAAATCGCCTGCAAGCTGGCACCTGCGCTTGCACGGCCACTGATAGACCTGGCAAAGCTGCATAACCAGCTCGGCGATCCTCATGCCGCTTTCGACGCACTGCTACAGCTTCAGAAGACGGCGCCTCAGGCCCTGCCCCTTGCGGCCAGTCTGCTCGTCAAGATTGCACAGAACAAGGCTTTGCGATCCCCGGCGGTCGACTTGCTGAAAGCACATTACGCCAACATGCCGTCGGTAGACATCCTGGAAGCCATCGTGCGGCTGGACGATGAACCATCATCAGCCCGCAACTGGTACATCAGGCACCTCGAACGCGAACCATCGCTTGTTGCCGCATCCCGCTGGATCGCCGACGAGGCCCTGGGAACGGAAGAAAACCACAAGCTGGTGCAGCGTGCGCTCGACCAGGCCACCAAGCCCCTGATGCGCTATCGCTGCGCGGCCTGCGGATTTGAGGCAACGCAGCACTTCTGGCATTGCCCCGGCTGCCAGGCGTGGGACAGCTACCCCGCACGCCGGGTAGAAGAACTGTAGCTCGCCACCTGAATCAGCCCACCTGACATGACACTTTCAAAAGAAAAAATATCATCTGCCCGCGTTCTCGTCGTCGGCGATGCCATGCTGGACCGCTACTGGTACGGTGCCGTTGATCGCATTTCGCCGGAGGCGCCGGTGCCTGTCGTGCGCATCTCGCACACCGAAGAGCGCGTCGGCGGTGCGGCCAACGTGGCATCGAACATTGTGTCGATTGGTGCGCAGGCATCCTTGCTGACCGTGGTTGGTGACGACGAGGCCAGCCACCTGCTGGAAGCGCTGGTTGCCAGGACCGGCATCACACCGCACTTTGGCCGTGACGCCAAACTCAAAACCACCGTCAAGTTGCGCGTCATTGGCCGCCAGCAGCAGCTGATCCGGCTGGACTTCGAGAACACGCCGGAAAACGAAGTGCTGGCATCCCAGTCTGCAACTTTCGAAAAGCTTTACCCAGAGCATGGCGCCGTGCTGTTTTCTGATTACGGCAAGGGCGGCCTGGCACATATTCCCCTGATGATCGAGCAGGCTCGTGCCGCGGGCAAAGTGGTGCTCGTCGACCCCAAGGGTTCGGACTACACGCGCTACAGCAACGCCACCATCATCACGCCCAACCGTGCAGAACTTGAGCAGGTCATTGGTCACTGGCGCGATGAGGCCGACCTGCAGGTCAAAGCCCAGAACCTTCGCACAACACTCAAGCTGGACTCGCTGCTGCTCACGCGTGCAGAAGCCGGCATGACCCTGTTTGACGATGCGGGCTTTCTGCATGTACCCGCCGTCGCGCGCGAAGTGTTCGACGTGACCGGCGCCGGCGACACGGTGATCGCCACCCTGGCCGCCATGGCAGCTGCGGGCATGAGCCTGCGCGATGCCGTACCGGTGGCCAATCGCGCAGGCGGCATCGTCGTCGGCAAGTTCGGCACGGCCACCGTCAGCTACGACGAGCTGTTTGCAGCACACTGATACAGGAATCCTCATGAAAATAGTTGTGACCGGCGCTGCAGGGTTTATCGGCAGCAATATCGTCAAGGGCCTGAACGCACGCGGTATCGACGACATCATTGCCGTCGACGACCTGACCGAAGGCGACAAGTTCAAAAACCTGGCGAGCCTGCAGATTGCAGACTACGTCGATGCAGATGACTTCTACGACCTGTTCGCAGAAGGCGCGTTTGGCGAGGTCGAAGCGGTTTTTCATGAAGGCGCCTGCAGCGACACCATGGAGCTTGACGGCAAGTACATGATGGACAACAACTACACGCTGTCCTGCGAGCTCTACCAGTCCTGCCAGGAGCAGGGCACACGCCTGCTCTACGCGTCATCGGCCGCAACCTATGGTGGCTCGGACACCTTCACCGAATCGCCCGAGTTTGAAAGGCCGCTCAACGTTTACGGCTACTCCAAACTGCTGTTCGACCAGCGCCTGCGCCGCGAGCTGGGCACCAGGTTTGAAAACGCCACCACCCAGGTCGCAGGCTTTCGCTACTTCAACGTCTACGGCCCGCATGAACAGCACAAGGGCCGCATGGCCAGCGTGGCGTTTCACCAGTTCAACCAGTTCCGGGCAGAAGGCAAGGTCAGGCTGTTTGGCGAATATGGCGGCTACGCGCCCGGCGCGCAGATGCGCGACTTTGTCTTTATCGACGATGTGGTGGCAGTCAACCTCTGGTTCCTTGATAACCCGGACGCATCGGGCATCTTCAACCTCGGCACCGGCCATGCCCAGCCTTTCAACGATGTTGCCCTCACCGTCGTCAATACCCTGCGCCAGTCACAGGGCGAAGTGGCGCTCAGCCTCGAGGAGGCCACGCGCGGCGGGATGATCGACTATGTGGCCTTCCCGGACGCGCTGGCTGGCAAATACCAGTGCTACACCCAGGCCGACCTGAGCGCCCTGCGCGCGGCAGGTTGCAAACACCTGTTCTCAAACGTGCAAAGCGGCGTGGCGTCGTACATGGCCAGCCTGGCACGGTCGGCCAGCTAGGGTTTTCCCCTTTTCTGCCGCCCGGGTACCGGTCAACCCCTTTCCGGAGCCAGCCGTTAAAGAGATTCACCCTTTCAGGGTGATTCAAACGGTTCTCCAATCCAAAATATTTCGAGGGGTTTCTCATGTTCAAAAAATTGCTGGCGTTTGTCGCTGCCATGTACATGGCAGTATCTTTTGCTGCTGTGGATGTCAACAAGGCCACGGCCGCCGACCTGGACGGGCTCAAAGGCATTGGCCCCGCCATTTCCGGCCGGATCATTGATGAGCGTAAAAAAGGCGACTTCAAGAGCTGGGAAGACTTCATCACCCGCGTCAAGGGCGTGGGCGAAGGCAATGCAGCCAAGTTCTCTGCAGAAGGCCTGACCGTTGGCGGCAGCAGCTTCAAGGGTGTCGCAGCTGCACCAGCAGCAGCCAAAAAGGACGAGAAACCAGCCGCCAAGGCCGAAGAAAAGAAGGCTGATGCCAAGCCAGCCGCAGCACCTGCTGCAGCCCCGACGGCCAAGCCTGCAGCGGCAGCATCTGCGCCTGCGGCAGCCGCCAAGCCAGAAGCCAAGGCTGATCCAAAAGCTGAAGCCAAGGCCAGGAAAGAAGCCGACGCAAAAGCAAAGGCTGATGAGAAGAAGGCCAAGGCTGATGCAGCCAAGGCAAAAAAAGAAGCTGATGCCAAAGCCAAGGCTGATGAAAAAGCTGCAAAGGCAGCCAAGCCAGCCGCCAAAGCTGATGCCAAGGCCGACACGGCCAAACCAGCTGCCAGCGCAGCAAGCGCCGCCAAGAAGTAATCCAGAACTGCTTCCGCAAAAAACCCGCTCAGGCGGGTTTTTTGATGCCTGTCATTGGAGCGCGCGAGCTCCAGGTCGAACCGGGGCAGCACAAAAACAGCTAATATAGCTATTACAGCTATTTTCAAGACACCCAGGTAGCGCTATGGATCGTTTCAAAGCTCAAAAGGCTTCAAAAATGGCGGTTTTCAACAGCCAAATAAGGCTCCAGACCAATAAAAACGGGCGTGAGCAGCTACTTAATTAATAGCAAATCGGGCATCATCACATCAAAGCGAGCATGTCCGTGACGCCGATATCCACCCCCGCCTGGGTCAGCAGCGTGATCGCCTGGCTGCGGTGGTGGGTCTGGTGGTTGAAAAGGTGCGTCATCGCCTGCCAGGCGGGGTGATCACGCCTCGTTCCCTTCGAGTTGCTGTAACCCATGCGCATTTGTGGATAGTCCGCGGGCATGGCGGCGGTCCAGCGCTCGATGGCCTCATCAAGCTGCTCACGTTTGGCCTTCAGGCTGGCCCAGTCTTCAAAGGGCACCGCATCCAGTTCATAGGCTTCGGGGATGGTGATCAGGCCGCCTTCCAGCATCTCAAAACGCAGGCCGTTTTCAACGCCGGAACGCGCAAACCGGCGCAGCCAGACCTGGTCGGTCACCACGATGTGGTTCAGCGTGCGGTGAATGGAGCCGAAGAAGGCGCCGCGGTCCTGCTTTCGCTCTTCGTCTGTCAGCTGCTCGCAGGCGACATACAGGCGCTCGTTGATCCAGCGGTTGTACCTGGCCTGGAAGCGGTAGAGTTCAATAAAGTCCTGGGGCATCCCTGCGATTGTCTGGACTTTTTCCGCCGGCTGCAACGCCCGGCAATGCATCCCTGAAGAGGGGTGCCAGCTCAGCAACCTGCAGCGCGGCATGCTTTTGCCCAACCTCACGCGCCAGGCATTGAAAGATGTCGGCGCGTATCAGCCAGAGATCGACGGCAGAGGTCGCATGCCTGATCTGGTCCTCCATGCGCAGGCGACTGGCTTCGCTGCACAAGGCCACGGCCCCCAGCATGGCGCTGCGGATATTGTCCAGATCAGGCGGTGCCACAGACGGCAGCAGATCATGCCCGCCCTGTGCATCGTCAAAGCGCGGCCCGGTTCCAAACCAGCGCTGAATCCGTGAAGCTCTTTCCATGGCGCTCTCCAGGTTTTTTCAGGCCGTACCGAAACCGCCACCGCCCGGTGTATGAATCTCGAAGACATCGCCGGGCAGCATGTCCGCCTGGCCAATATGGCCCAGCGCTTCAATGCGCCCATCAGATCGCAGCACCACGTTTTTGCCGACCTGCCCGGGCTGGCCGCCAGCCATGCCGAATGCCCCATGCAAACGTCCGTTGGACAAAATGCTGGCCGTCATGGGTTCCAGGAAGCGCACACGCCGCACGCCGCCGTTGCCGCCATGCCAGCGCCCTGCCCCCCCCGAGCCTTCACGGATCTCGTAGCTCTCCAGCCGCACCGGGAAGCGGAACTCCAGCACCTCAGGGTCGGTCAACCGCGAGTTGGTCATGTGCGTCTGCACCACCGACGTCCCGTTGAAGCCGGACAACACCTTGCCGTCAGCATCGGTCACACCGCCGGCACCGGAGCCGCCCGAAATGGTTTCGTAATACTGGTGGCGCTGGTTGCCAAAGGTGAAGTTGTTCATCGTGCACTGGCTGGCTGCCATCACACCGAGCGCGCCATAAAGCGCGTTGGTGATACAGGTCGAGGTTTCTACATTACCTGCCACCACCGATGCAGGCGGGTTCGGGTTCAGCATGGACCCTGCGGGGATGATGACCTTGAGCGGTTTCAGGCAGCCCGCATTGAGTGGAATGTCGTCATCGACCAGCGTGCGGAAGACATACAGCACTGCCGCCATGCACACCGCCGTCGGCGCGTTGAAGTTGTTGGTCTGCTGCGCCGATGTGCCGGTGAAGTCGATCTCTGCACTGCGATTTTTCGTATCGACACGAATCGCCACCCGGATCTGCGCACCGTTGTCCAGCGGCAGGGTGAAGTCGCCATTCCTGAGTTTGGTGATTACGCGGCGCACCGACTCTTCGGCGTTGTCCTGCACGTGGCGCATGTAAGCCAGCACCACCTCCAGGCTGAACTGCTCGACCATCTTGCGCAGTTCCTGCACGCCTTTTTCATTAGCGGCAATCTGCGCTTTCAAATCAGCCATGTTCTGCTGCGGGTTGCGGCTCGGGTACTTGCCGCTCTTGAGCAGCGCCACCATCTCCGCTTCGCGCAGCACACCGCGCTCCACCAGCTTGACGTTGTTGATCTGCACGCCCTCTTCTTCAATCAGCGTCGAGAACGGCGGCATCGAACCCGGCGTGGTACCACCGATGTCTGCATGGTGTCCGCGCGAGCCGACATAAAAAGTCGGTTCGGTCGACGCGCCCAGGTAGACCGGCGTGATGACCGTGATATCAGGCAAATGTGTACCGCCGTGATACGGGTCATTGAGCACATAGACATCACCCGGCTGCATCTTGCCGGCGTTCTCGCGAATCACAGTCTTGATGCTCTCGCCCATGGAGCCCAGGTGTACCGGCATGTGCGGCGCATTCGCTATCAGGTTGCCTGCCGTGTCAAACAGCGCGCAGCTGAAGTCCAGGCGCTCCTTGATGTTGACAGAGTAAGCCGTGTTCTGCAGTTGCAGACCCATCTGCTCGGCAATGTTCATGAAGAGGTTGTTGAACACCTCCAGCAGCACGGGGTCGACATTGGTGCCCGCAGCAAACTTGATGGCACGCTCGGCGCGGCGGTCCAGCACCAGGTGGTCGAGCGCGGTCAATGCGGCTTCCCAGCCGGGCTCGACAACCGTCGTTGCATTTTTCTCGGCAATGATGGCCGGGCCCGAGATGATGTCGCCCGGCTGCAGGTCTTCACGCACCACCAGCGCGGCATCGTGCCACTGACCACCTGAATACATCTTCACCGTCTCGCGTCGCGGCACCTCGCGCGGCTCGTGCGTTGCATGGCGCGGTTCGGCAGGTGCATCACCCGCCACCACGGACTCCACAGACACGGCTTCAACGACCAGACCCTTGCCCTGCATCAGGAAAGCAAAACGCTGGCGGTAGGCGGATTCAAAACCAGCCTCGATCTGGTCCAGCGTGCCGAATGGCACGACCAGCGCCGCATCGCTGCCCTCGTAACGCACATGCACGCGGTGGTGCGTGGTGATGACGCCGGTATTGACCTGCTGCCGCTGCAGTTCGCTCTCGGCCGTGGCGGCCAGCGTGTTGAGTTTTTCTGCGATCTCGGGAAGCGCAGCGGCGGTAAGTTTCAGCTCAATCGCCTGTTCGCGAATCACGTTCTGGTCGGCCAGGCCCATACCGTAGGCGCTCAGCACGCCAGCCAGGGGGTGCACAAACACACGGGTCATGCCCAACGCGTCAGCCACCAGGCAGGCGTGCTGGCCACCCGCGCCGCCAAAACATTGCAGGGTGTAGCGCGTAACGTCATAGCCGCGTGCGACCGATATTTTCTTGATGGCATTGGCCATCTGCTGCACGGCGATGTTGATGAAGCCTTCAGCCACCACCTCGGCACTGCGGCCGGTCTGGCCCGCAAGTTCGTTGAACTGCGCCTCCACCGCCTCGTAGCTCAGGGCTTCATCCGCGTTCGGGCCAAAGACTTTGGGGAAGTAACGCGGCTGCACCTTGCCAACCATGACGTTGGCATCGGTCACCGCCAGCCGCCCACCGCGCCTGTAGCTGGCCGGGCCGGGATTCGCACCCGCACTCTGGGGACCGACGCGAAAGCGCTCGCCATCAAACTTCAGGATGGAGCCACCACCCGCAGCCACGGTATGAATACTCATCATGGGCGCGCGCATGCGCACGCCGGCCACCTGGGTCTCGAACTCACGCTCGAACTCGCCCGCGTAGTGCGACACATCGGTAGACGTACCGCCCATGTCGAAACCGATGACCTTGGCATGTCCGGCGATGGCCGCGGTGCGCGCCATACCCACAATGCCGCCCGCAGGGCCGCTCAAAATAGCATCCTTGCCCTGGAAAACATGGGCATCCGTCAGGCCGCCTGAAGACTGCATGAAAAACAACTTCACGCCGGGCATCTCGCCCGCCACCTGCTCGACATAACGGCGCAGGATGGGTGACAGGTAGGCATCCACCACCGTGGTGTCGCCCCGGCTGACAAACTTCATCATCGGGCTGGTTTCATGCGAGGTGCTGACCTGGGTGAAGCCCACCTCAAGCGCAATGCGTTTGGCAGCCTTTTCATGGTCGGTGTAGCGATAGCCGTGCATGAACACAATAGCGACACTGCGCAGGCCTTTGGCATGTTGCTCAATCAGCTCATTCTTCAGCAGCGCTTCGTCGAGCACCTGCAGCACCTCGCCCCGGGCACCGACACGTTCATGCGCCTCAAGCACGGCGCTGTAGAGCAGCTCAGGCAGCACGATGTTGCGGTCGAACAGGCGCGGCCGATTCTGGTAGGCGATACGAAGGGCATCCCTGAAGCCACGCGTCGTGACCAGCAGCGTCGGCTCACCTTTGCGCTCCAGTAGCGCATTGGTGGCCACCGTGGTACCCATCTTCACGCAATCGACCACATCGGCACTGATCGGCTCGCCCACCTTCAGACCCAGCAGGTGGCGTATGCCGGCGACGGCTGCATCGCGGTACTGCTCGGGGTTTTCGGACAGCAGCTTGTGCGTGACCAGCGAGCCATCGGGCTTTTTGGCGACGATGTCGGTGAATGTGCCGCCACGGTCAATCCAGAACTGCCAGCGTTTGTCTGTCACGGGCTTGTCTGTCGAGGAAGTATTTGTTTTCGTCATTGTTGTAAATGCAGTTGTCTAAAGGATAGCGGGAGATCCGGCACCCGCCTGTCAGTGTTTATCGGATCTCATAAAGCAGGTTTCGGGCCGCCGGGGACATGTCAGGCAAGGCAACTACGGCCGGAGGTAATACGGCACAAAAACATCATTTGCCTCGTTGCCCACAGTACGCACCCATTCGCGCGAGAACTTCTCGCCCATGCGCTTGATTTCAAGCTCCAGGTCGGAAGGTATACGCTCAATCTTCACGCCATTGGCACGCAACTCTTCAGTTGCGCTGGTCGCCAGCGCCTGGCTGGCATCCCAGCCCCGTGTTTCGGCGGCGGCAGCAGCCTTCAGCACGAGACCACGTGCGTCGGGCTTGAGGGCATCAAAGGCCTTGCTGCTGACAAACACCACGTTCTTCGGAAACCAGGCGTTGATCTCGTAGTAATACCTGATCGGCCCCCAGACCTTGTTCTCGACGCCCGTCAGCGCAGACGTGATCATGTTGTCCATGCGGCCTTCAGACAGCGCCTTGCCCACATCGACCATGGCGACATCAACCGGCTTTGCACCCAGCATTTCGGCAATACGCAAGGTGGTCGAGTTGTAGGTGCGCATCTGCGTGCCCCTGAAATCAGCAACGCTGCGGATCGGCTTGTTTGAATGCAGCCCCTGTGGAGGCCAGGGTACGGCGTAAAGCAGCTTGAGGCCGCGCTCGGCAAAATGCCGTTCAATACCCGGCCGCTGCAGCGCCCACAAACGCTGCGCATCCTTGTAGGAGCTGACGACAAAGGGGATGGAATCAGCGCCGGCCAGGGGTATCTCCCTGACCATGCTGGTCATGATGGTCTCGCCAGCCTCGGCCTTGCCCTGCTGCACCGCCTGGCTCACCTCATTGAGCTTGGCCAGCGTGTTGTTGGGGTGAACCTGGATGAGCACATTGCCGGCCGTGGCCTGCTCCACATCCCGCGAAAACTGCATGATGTTTTGCGTGTGAAAAGACTCGGCCCGGTAACCCGTGGCGAGCTTCCAGGTAGTGGCCGCACCAACAGGCACGGGCGTCTGCGCCTGCAGCGCAGGGACGTGACTTGCCAGCACCGCGCAGAACGCGGCTGAAAAAATATGTTTCATGAAAACTCCCGGGGTTGGGAAAACGTCAGGAAGAGTCGTTGGAAAAGGTTGTCTCTGGCGCGTGATTCATCGCTCAGCCTCGCCTGTCGGTCACAAACATCTTGCCGGGTGCATGCGTGATGCACAGTGACAACCGGCTCGATTGCGCAATCCACTGCGGTGTCACACCGCACGCCCAGAACACCGGCACCTCGTCAGGCATGATGCTCACCGCGTCGCCATAGTCCGGCTTCAACAGGTTTTTGATGCCTATTTCCGCCGGGTTGCCGATGTGCAGCGGCGCACCATGCGCCAATGCAAACCGGCCGGATACTTCAACCACCTTGGCCACATCGCGGCTCTTGATGGGCCGCATGCTGACCACCATGTCACCCTGGAAAGGGCCGGATGGCACACAGGCCAGGTTGGTGCGGTACATGGCGACGTTGCAGCCCTGGTCCACATGACGCAGGCGCACACCTTCGGCAATCACGGCAGACTCGAACGAGAAGCTGCAGCCGATCAGGAAGGTCACGAAGTCTTTCTGCCAGAGGTCAGCGATGTCGCTGCGCTCCTCGACAAACTCGCCATCGCGGTACACGCGGTAGCCGGGCACATCGGTCGCCAGGTTGGCACCAGGTGCGCAGGCTGGCTCAAACTGGCCGGGCTCCAGCACCTCGACCAATGGGCAGGGCTTGGGGTTGCGCTGGCAAAACAGCAGAAAGTCAAAAGCCTGCGCCTGCGGCACGATCATCAGGTTGGCCTGGATGTAGCCCGGCGCGTGGCCAGCGGTCGGCAAAGTGAACTGGCCGGTACGGCTGGCGGCCCGCAGGTCGGATGGCTTGTCAAATATCTTGTTCATGGTGGAGGTATTCATCATCAAATCCATTAACCGGTCAGAGGCCCAGATAGGCCTTCTTGACCTTTTCATCGTTCAGCAAATCATGTCCCTTGCCCTGCATCACGATACGGCCAGTCTGGATGACATAGCCATAGTGCGCAATGTTGAGCGCCTTCTGCAAATTCTGTTCAACCAGCAGTATCGACACGCCCGTCTGGTTGACCTGCTGGATCACGTCCAGAACCTTGGTGACGAACTTGGGCGCGATGCCCCAGGAGGGCTCGTCCAGCATCAGCAGCTTGGGTCGGGCCATCAGGCCGCGTGCAATCGCCAGCATCTGCTGCTCGCCTCCGCTCATGGTGCCTGCCAGCTGGGTGGCGCGCTCTTTGAGGATGGGAAAGAGGTCCAGCATTTCGTCGATGCCGCTGGTGACTTCATGTTTGTCCATGCGGGTGAAAGCGCCCAGTTGGAGGTTGCGCAAAACCGTCAGGCGCGGAAACAGGCGACGACCTTCGGGTACCAGCGACAAACCGAGCGGTACCCGCTTGTGCGCCGGCATGCGGTGAATCGCTTCACCGTTGAAGGTGATGCTGCCGGCAGCCGCAGGGTTCAGGCCGGCCACCGCGCGCAGCGTGGTGGATTTGCCGTTGCCATTGCCACCAACCAGTGCCACGATCTTGCCGGGCTCTACCACCAGGCTGACATCGGAGATGGCCAGCACGTCGTCGTAACAGACTTTGAGATTCTTGATTTCGAGCATGGTCTAGTCCCCGAGATAAGCAGTGATGACAACGGGGTCGCTTGAAACTTCCTTTGGCGTACCTTCAGCAATCTTCACGCCACGGTCCAGCACCACGATCTTGTCAGCAATCGGCATGATGCCTTCCAGCACATGCTCGACGATGAGGCAGGCAATGCCCCTGTCGCGGATCTTCAGCACCACATCGACAGCTTCGCGCACTTCAGACGGGTTCAACCCGGCCATGACCTCGTCCATCAGTAGGATGCGCGGCTGTATGGCCAGCGCACGCGCCACAGCCAGGCGGCGCTGTTCGCTGATGGTCATGCCTGCTGCTGGCCTGTCGGCAAAGCGCTCCAGGTTTGCAAAGGCCAGCCATTTCAATGCCGCAGCTCGGGCCCTGGCCACGTTGTGTTCCACTAGCATGGCCGCCGTCATCACGTTCTCGCAGGCCGTCATGCTGGTGAAGGTGCGTGCGATCTGGAAGGTGCGCGCCACACCTGCACGGGCGCAGGCCTCGGGCGGCAGGCCCGCCAGATTGCGGCCTTCCAGCACAATACTGCCGCTGGTCGGCGCAAAATAACCGGCCACGCAGTTGAACATCGTGGTCTTGCCAGCGCCGTTGGGGCCAATCAGGCCCACGACCTGGCCGGCATCAACCGTGAAGGAAACATCCTGGTTGGCGGTCAGCCCGCCAAAGCGCTTGCTGACATGGCTGACTTCAAGCAGGCTCATGATGGCTCTCCTCTCGTGACCACAGATGCTGCATGGGCAGCCATGCTGGCAGACGCGTCGGCACGCGCTGCACGGCGCTCCCTGAAGCTACGCAACCAGCCAATCAGCCCGGTGGGGTAGAAGACCGCAATCACGATGATGAGGCTGGCATAAATAATCACGTCCGTGCCGCGGCCCGTGCCACCGAAAAAGATACGGGTGAATTCTTCAATGCTGGTGAGCACAACAGCCCCGACGACGGGTCCCAGCAAGGTACCGACACCGCCCAGAATCGCGACCAGGGCCATCTTGATGGACAGCGCCGTCGAGAGCACAGAATTCGGGTCGATGTACAGCTCCTTCTGCGCATACAGGCTGCCGCCCAGCGCCGTGAAGAAGGCGCTGACAGACAAGGCCACCTGCTTGTAGCGGGCGATATTCACGCCAATGCTGCGTGCCGCATCAGGCTCGTCCTTGATGGCGCGGAAGTAGTAGCCGAGGTAGCTGCGCTCTATCCACCAGTTGGCAGCCAGGGTCAGCAACAGCAGGCCAAGTGCCAGCCAGTAGTAAGGCAGCTTGGTGGCAAAGTTCATCCACAGCCAGCCCTGTTTTGCCATCGGCACATAGAGGCCGACAGCTGCGCCGCCGTACTCCCACTCAGTGAAAAAGATCTGGACCAGCTCGGCCACCGCGATGGTTGCCATGGCGAAGTAGTGCCCCTTGAGCCTGAAGCAGGACCAGCCGAAAGCCAGGCTCAGCAGGGCCGCAATTGCGCCACCAGCCAGCACGCCCAGCCACGGGTTGATGCCAAACTTGATCATCAGCAGCGTCGATGAATACGCGCCCAGGCCATAGAAGGCCGCATGCCCCAGGGACACCTGGCCGGCATAGCCGCCCACGATGTTCCAGGCAACGCCCAGTTGCGCTGCCATGAGCACCAGGATGACCATGTTGAGGTGCGACGAATCAACCGCCAGCGGCAGCGCCAGGGCCAGCAGCAGTACGGCAACCATGGCTGCGATGGAGACAGTATGTTTGTTCATGATCACGCCTTGCCCATCAGGCCCTGCGGGCGGAACATCAATACACCCAGGAAGAGCACCAGCACAATGGCCGTCTTGTACTGGGGCCCAAGCAGCAGGCCGCCCATGACCTCAATCACTCCGACCAGGATGCCGGCCCAGAAAGCGCCCGTGACGCTGCCGAAGCCGCCCAAATTGACCACCACAAAGGCCAGCAAAATAAAGTTCGCGCCGACATCGGGAAAGATAGGGAAGAAGGTCGACAGCAACACGCCTGCTGCACCGGCGCAGGCAGCACCTATGCCCCAGGCCAGTGAGAACATCTTGTGCGAGTCGATGCCCATCAGGCGGGCAGCTTCCTTGTCGGAGGCTGTCGCTTCAAGCGCAGCACCCAGGCGGGTCTTGTTCAGAAAGAAGTAAATCAGCCCGGTCACCACAATCGCGCCGACACCGGCCACCAGCTGCGGCTTGCCGAGCTGTATGCCCAGCAGCTTGACAGAACCAGCCACCGCAGAGTTTTCAATCGATCGGAAGTCAGGCTTCCACAAAAACTGAGCCACACCGCGCAGCAGGATCATGATGCCGAAAGTCGTGAAGATCTGCGACAGCATGGGGGCATTGATGATGCGCACAATCACCAGCTTGTAGAGCAGGACGCCGAACACAAACAGCATGATGACCGTGAGCGGCAGTGTAAGCAACGGATCCAGCGCGTAGAGCGCAAAGAGCCAGAAGCTTGAGTACATGCCCAGCATGAGGAACTCGCCGTGCGCGAAATTCACGATGTCCATGACGCCGAAAATCATCGTCAGGCCAATCGCCACCAGCGCGTAAATCAGCCCGATAAGGACGCCCGAGGCGAGCGTCTGAAGCAGGATTTCCGTAGTCATGGTTTTCTTTAATCGTGGGTATGGATGCGGCGTTTATTTACGCTGATCCCATTTCGGCATGGGCCATGTCACTTCGCGCGAAGCCATCGCAAATGGCCAGACGGTGTTGTACTTGCCGTCGATGATCTGCACCAGGATGCCCTGGCCCAGCGTGTTCTGGCCGGTGGCGTCAAACTTCACGCCCTTCCACGGCATGATGAGTTTGCTGCCGGGGATGTCGGTGGCCACCAGCGCCTTGCGGATGGCTTCCGGCTCGGTGGAGCCCGCGCGATTGATCGCATCTGCCATCACCATCATGCCGGTGAAGGTACGTGACGAGTTGCCGGTGAAGTTGATCTTGTAACGGCTGTTGAACAGATCGTTGACCTGCTTGATCAGCGGGTTGCGGTTGGCCAGGTCCAGCGCCCAGACTTCACGCGTGATGACGTACTCGGCGTCCTTGCCCAGCGTCTTGATGAAGTCGGTGTCGGTAAAACCTGCGTTGTTGGCAAGAATCATGTCGGGCGAGAAACCCAGCTCCTTGTACGTCTTCATCGACAGGATGGCATCGGCCGTATAGGACGACTGCAACACCAGGTTGGGGTTGGCCGCTTTGAGCGTCTGCACTTCAGAAGTGAGCTGCGTTGTCTTGGCCGGGTAAACAATCTGCTTGGCCAGGTTTTGTTTGTATTCAACCGCCAGTTTGGCCTGCAGTTTGGTGGTCTCGGTGCCCCACAACCCGTTTTCATTCAAGCTGGCCACCACACCGGCCTTGATGCCCTTGCGTGCTTCGAGTTCTTTCAGAAACTCAAAGGCGTTGTTGACGAAAAGGTCGTCATGTGGCGTGGTACGGAAGAACCATTTGAAGTTACGTGCCGTCAGCGACGCTGAAGAAGACTCTGGATTCAGGAAGGGAATGCCTGCGCGCTCGGCGATCTGGCTGGCGGTGGCAGTGACCGCGCTGTTGTAGGCGCCAACCAGGGCCACAACCTTCTCCTGCGTGATCAGGCGTTCGGCTTCTGTCGCGCCGGTTTGTGGATTGGCCTGATGGTCTGCGAAGACCAGTTTGATCTTTGCGCCCTTGAGGTTCGGCAGGCCCTTGCCTGCAGAAAACGGCAGTTGCGTGATGCCGGGTGCGCCGTTGTTGATGATGTCGGCGGCTAGCTCAAGCGCGCTGCGCAGTTCTGCACCGACGGATGCGCCTGGCCCGGTCAGGGGGTAAAGCACACCGATTTTTATTTCCTGCTGTGCATGTGCGCTGAAGGCAAAACCAGCACTCAGCACGACGGCAGCCACTTGGGCAATCCACGATTTCTTCATTTGAAACTCCTCGTAAAAACATGACAGTTGAATGACATGTGACGAAGTGTGCGTTTGTCAAAACGCTAAATCAAACAAGAAATTTTTCGCTTAGTTCATCGATTTTTTCGATGATAAGGATTTACCCTGATGCACCTTTTTTGTGGATTTTTCAGTTTTACGTGCGCCCGTTTTGGTGCCTGCCTTAATCCCTGGTTTGCCGCCTGTGGCCTCGGCAGCAAAGTCCACAGCCGACTTCACGACCGTCTCGACGGATGACGACGTCGGGTCCGTGCGGTAGCTTGCATGGATGGGCAGGCCCTTCGGTTTCTTGTCGCAGGTCAATGGCTTGAGGCTTGCAAAACCCGTCAGGCGCTGTACGGCGGCGCGCGGCAAAAGCGCCACACCAAACCCGCCCTGTACCAGCTGGACCATCGCCGAAATCGAGGAAATCGCGTGCACCTTTTTGGGCTCCATGCGGTTCTGTTTGAACATGTCGAGCAGCGTGACATGCGGCTGCGAGCCCTTCTGGAAGGTCAGCAACTCCATTTCTGCAAGCTCATCGAGCCTGTAATTTCTTTTTTTATGGAGCTGCGGGTTACCCACAAATGCCATGTCCATAACCGGCAATGCATGGTTTCGCACGCCGTCGGCCGATGCAGGCAGCACCGCAAACACCAGATCCAGTGTGCCGCGCTCTATCTGCTCAAGCAGGATGGGCGTGGTTTCAACCGTGAGCTCCAGCTCCAGCCCGGGATGGTCGGCGCGCAACTTCTCAAGCCAGGGGATCAGCCATGAATGCAGCACCGATTCAATCGCACCGATGCGCATGGACACGGCCATGGGCACGCCCGAACCCATCTCGGCCTTGACCTCACGCTGCAGGTCCAGCAGCTTTTGGGCATAAACCAGAAAGCGCGCGCCGGCAATCGTCAGCTTGAACTGCTTGTCGCGCCTGTCCAGCAGCAGGATGCCAAGCTCTTCTTCCAGCGTGGCGATGCGGCTGGACATGGCCGACTGCGTGAGGTACAGCTTTTCAGCCGCGCGCGAGATGCTTTTGAGTGACGCCACCCAATAGAAAGCTTCAACAAAACGGAGGTTCATGACAGCCTGCCTGATAGTACGGAGCGGATACGGGGTGGATTTCGGGGTATGTCCGGGGAACTGGCGCGGGATTTGCGTCTATCCTAGCCTTACCTTCAACCATTTCAATACTTCCCAATCTGGAGTCACCATGAAATTCAAGCTTGCACTGGTCGCCACGGCCCTTACCCTGGGCACATCTGCTTTTGCACAGACCAAATGGGATTTGCCCGCAGCCTACCCGGCGTCCAACTTCCACACTGAAAACCTGACCCAGTTCGCAGCCGACGTCGACAAGGCCACAGGCGGCAAGCTCAAGATCACCGTGCATGCCAACGCGTCGCTGTTCAAGGCCAATGAAATCAAGCGCGCCGTTCAGGGCGGCCAGGCGCAGATCGGCGAGGTCCTGCTGGTCAACTTTGAAAACGAAAACCCGATTTACGGTACCGACGGCCTGCCGTTTTTGGCCACCAGCTATGCAGCGGCGCACAAGCTCGCCGACGCGCAAAAGCCAGCGCTTGAAAAGCTGCTGGGTGCCCAAGGCATGAAGCTGCTGTACACGGTGGCCTGGCCACCCCAGGGCATTTACGTCAACAAGGAAATCAGCGCCGTCGCCGACATGAAGGGCCTGAAATGGCGCGCTTACAGCCCGGCTACCAGCAAGATTGCCGAACTGATAGGCGCGCAACCGGTGACCGTGCAGGCAGCCGAACTGAGCCAGGCCATGGCCACCGGTGTGGTCAACAGCTACATGAGCTCCGGCTCGACCGGCTACGACACCAAGACATATGAAAGCATTAAGTACTGGTATGACGTGCAGGCCTGGCTTCCCAAAAACGCCATCATCGTCAACCGCAAGTCTTTCGAAGCGCTGGACGCGACCACCCAGGCTGCGGTGGTGAAAGCAGCAGCCGACGCAGAGGTGCGCGGCTGGAAAATCAGCGAAGAAAAGAATGCCTATTACAAAAAGGCCTTGGCCGAGAAGGGCATGAAAATCATGACACCCGCACCCAAGCTGGTCGCCGACCTTCGCCAGGTGGGCGGCATTATGAAAGCCGACTGGATCAAACGCGCAGGCCCCGATGGCGAGGCTGTGCTCTCGGCATTCGAGAAATCAGCACCGGCAAAAAAATAGATATGCGCCGCTTTCTCGACGCGCTTTATGACGGCGCAGCATGGCTGGGTGCGCTTTTCATGATCGGGACTCTGGTCTCGGTTCTGGCGGGCGTGCTCGACCGGCAATTTGCGTGGTCGCTGCGCGGCACCGACATGTATGCCGGTTACTGCATGGCGGCTTGCGGCTTTCTGGCGCTGGCCCACACCCTGAAGAAAGGCGAACACATCCGTGTCACCCTGATTCTGAACGGCCTCAAGGGAAAGGCCCGCCGCGCCCTCGAGATATGGGCACTGGCTGCCGCGAGCGCCCTGTCCATGCTGTTTGCCTGGTACAGCGTCATGCTCTCGGTCAACTCTTATGCGTTTCATGACATTTCCACAGGAAACGACGCCACACCCCTCTGGATACCCCAAATCGCCATGGGGGTAGGCGCCGTGATCCTGATGATCGCCTTTATCGATGAACTGGTGCTGGAGATCCAGGGCAAGCGCGTACATACAAGCAGCGACGAAGCCCTGCATCACGAATAAAAAACCGGGCCCATATTTTTCATGTCTGATCTGGCTATTACCTCACTGCTGATACTTTCCCTTTTCCTGATTCTGGGTTCAGGCGTCTGGATCGGCCTCACCCTCTCCGGCGTGGCCTGGATAGGCATGCAACTTTTTTCCTCACGCGCAGCGGGCGACGCGATGGCGGTGACCATCTGGGGGTCCTCCTCCAGCTGGACGCTCACCGCCTTGCCACTATTCGTGTGGATGGGCGAGATTCTTTTTCGAACCAAACTGAGCGAAAGCATGTTCAAGGGCCTGGCACCCTGGGTCAGCCGACTGCCGGGCGGCCTGTTGCATACCAATGTGATTGGCTGCACCATCTTTGCGGCAGTGTCGGGTTCATCGGCTGCCACCTGCGCCACCATCGGAAAGATGACACTGCCCGAGCTGGCCAAACGCGGCTACCCGGAAGACATCACCATAGGCTCACTGGCTGGTGCAGGCACCCTGGGCTTGCTGATCCCGCCCTCCATCATCATGATCGTCTATGGCGTCAGCGCCGATGTGTCGATTGCCAAGCTGTTCATCGCCGGCGTGTTTCCCGGACTGTTACTAGCCTGCCTTTTCTCGGGCTACCTGGTTGTCTGGGCCCTGATGAACAAGGGGCGTATCCCGCCGCCCGACGCAGACATGAGTTTTCGTGAAAAGCTGTATGAATCACGCCACCTCATCCCGGTCGTCGCCCTGATAGGCGCGGTGCTTGGGTCAATCTATACAGGCGTTGCCACCGCCACGGAAGCCGCCGCCATCGGCGTGGTGGGCTCACTGGTCCTGGCCATACTGCAACGCTCCATGAACTGGAACACCTTCAAGGAGTCACTGCTGGGGGCCACACGCTTGTACTGCATGATCGCCCTGATCCTGGCCGGTGCAGCCTTCCTGACCCTAAGCATGGGTTACATCGGGCTGCCCCGTCATCTGGCCGAATTTGTGTCCGGCCTCGGGCTCAGCCCTTTCATGCTGGTCATCGTCCTGAGCGTTTTTTACGTGGTGCTGGGCTGCTTCCTTGATGGCATCTCGATGGTCGTGCTCACCATGGGCGTCATCCTGCCGACGGTGCAAGCCGCAGGTCTGGACCTGATCTGGTTCGGCATCTTCATCGTGATCGTGGTCGAGATGGCGCAAATCACGCCACCTGTGGGCTTCAACCTATTTGTGTTGCAGGGCATGACCAAAAAGGAAATCACCTACATCGCACGCGTCACCATGCCCTTCTTCTTCCTGATGTGCGGCATGGTGTTGCTGCTCTGGTACTTTCCGCAGATCGCGACCTGGCTTCCAGGGAAGATGTAGCTGCGGGTCATGCTCAGGCAACTTGAAAAGATTAAAAGAGGCGGTCGTCCGGATGGGAAGTCACTCGCGCAGGCGCAGAGAACGCGAAGGACCGAGAAGAGTGGAATTTTGATCTGAACTACCGAAAATATTGCAGCAGCCCCGTTTTAAGTGCCGAGTTTTTTGCTATTTTTAATGGAGCGGACTATTCAGATGGGGCAACGCGTTATGCCAGTTTCTACAGTGGAATTCGCCAACTTATACCGCAGCATCTTGCGGTATAAGTTGCGTTAGAACTCACATGAGACAAAGTTGGCCCATCAACAAGCTCATTGCAAGCTATGTCAGCGCTCTAATTGCCCTGTCATTGCTATCGAGTGCCATCGGCATCCTGTTTCCCCTACAGGTGCTAAATGAGAATCAAGTTCTCTACCTGTTCTCTACATCTGCACAGGTCATCGCAGCCATCTATGGATTGACATTAACTGGCTTTCTCTTCTTTAGAAATGAGCTCAACCGAGAGGCGACGGAAGACGAGACATTAGCCGAGGCGATTGACCAACTCAAGAAGCGATACTTTTCGCTGCTTGTGTTTATCACCATTCTCGTCGGGCTAACTTTGCTCCTATCCAATGCAGCCATCGCCTATGAAGGCGACTCTCGACGACGCATTACAACGGTCTTGGTAAATGCAGGCCAGTCATCTCTGGCGGTCTCTTTCGTCGCGATCACGATATTTGTTTTCGATGTGATCGCGCCTCAGCGCATCGAGAGAGCAAGTCAAAAGTTGAAAGACGAACTTGATCCTGCCACTAGCCGTGAGCTACGGGGAAGTTTGGAAAACTTCCTAACGAACTACAACCGCATCGAAGCACTGCTGATCGAAGCAGGTAGCATCTATCAATCTGGTGCAGCTGTTTCCTATACGTCCAGATCGCCAAGACGCATGTCCAAAGTGCGGCTGGCGGAGCTTCTCTTCAGAAGCGAAAGAATAGATAAATTGCTGTTTCATCACCTACGCGAACTGATAACGCTTCGCAATGCAATCATTCACGGAGCAGAGCCTGTCGTCAGCCAAGAAATTGTCAATATGTCCACCAAGGTTCTAGCCGAGCTACAGGCCACCCTTTTTCAGGAACCACGCGGTGACTTCTAACCCTTCAATCGAGAGGAAGTCGCCTGGCAAGCCGAGCGCCGCTTCTCATCTCAAACGTTAGGGAATTCACCGTGATTATCGAATTGCTGACCGCCGTTCTCGTAGTCATCACAGCGTTTTACGCCTGGGCCACCTACAAAATCCTCCGCGCGAATGAAAAAGTCGTTGAAGCAATGTACGAGCAAGCAATAGCGGTAGGCCGCCCGTATGTTGTAGTTGCACCAACGCTCGAGGTCGACAACCCAATCTTCTACTTGAGAGTCTCAAACACGGGAAAAACTGCAGCAGAGAAGCTGCAACTCACTATCGATAAGCCATTCTTCAAGTTTGGCGAAAAGGGAGAAAGCAAGAATCTGGCTTCGTTTGCCGCATTCAATCAACCAATTGACTCATTTTCCCCAGGAGCGGAGATCACGTTCTCGCTCGCGCAAGGATTCAAGGTTTTCGAGGGGAGTACGGAAAACCCGGATATGCCGCACACCTTCAGCATCACAGCGAAGTACGAATTCGCCGGCCGCCAAGTACAGGAGGTGAATCGCATCGACCTCAGGCCGTACCTGGGGGCTGACGTGCCGCAGGACGCCTACATCAGGAAACTGAGAGAAATGAGTGAATCACTCAAGAAGATGGCGGCGAGTGCAAGTAAAGCTCCCTGACCCGTCACTCAAGCGAATCTGGGTTTAGCAAGCCGCTTAGTTCCAATGCTATGCGCAATAACCTACTCTTTTGTATTCTCAATAAAGCGTGCTCGTCGCCCTCGCAATAGGCGGAACCATTAGATGACTTATGCACCGTCACGAAAAGGCCGCAGCAACCGCTCATCATCCGTCAACGCCCAGGTCTTCATCCCCGTAGCCGCCTCAATCGCCTCCCGATACGGCGGCATATTGGTGCACTCCAGCACCACATGCTCAAGTGACGGCTCGCGCTTCTTCAACGCTACCGCAGCGGCCACGACTTCTTGACTAGTCTTGATGACATCCATGTAAAGCTGGTTGCCCAGAATGGCGGTGGCGAATTCGCCTTTCGGGTCAACGCCCTGTACCACCACGTCTTTCAGCCGTTCACGCGGCACACCGGCTGCGCGTATATGTTCGAGGCCGAGCTTGCCGCCGCTGATGGTCAACACGCCAACCTTCGCATTCGTTGCCAGCAGGCCGGGCAACTGCATCAGGCTTGAGGTGATGACAGGCACCTTGACTGCTGCCTGCAGCTCTTTTTGCAGCAGCACCAGAAAGCCGCAACTCGTGGTGATGGCCTTGGCGCCGTCGCGCTCCATGGCGCGCACCACAAACACAAAGGCCGGCACCACACGCGCACCACGCAGGCCGGCAGCTGACTGCACGACCTTGTCGGGCCAGGCGCCCTTGACGGTGCGCAGGCTGGTGGGCACGCCAAAGGCATCGGGGTGGCCGATGTCGCCGGGGATGCGCGGGAAGCGCGTGTCCAGCATCACGACGCCGAGAAAACCGGTATCGACGGGGGGTGCAGTGACTGGCTCGCCAGTCACAACCGGTACGGTTAAAGTCATGGCTTTATTGTCCTGTTAAAAGATCGCTCTTGCACGACCAGACCCTCAACATCATTGCCGCCGTCATCTTTGGGCTGGCCTTGCTACACACCTTCACCGCAAAACTTTTTGAGCGGCTGGCGCACCGCTACCCGCGGCACTCGGGCGTTTTTCATTTGCTGGGTGAAGTCGAGGTGGTTTTTGGCTTCTGGTCCATTGTGCTGATCTTCGCGATGTGGGCGGTTGCCAGTGGCGAGCAGGCCATGGCCTATGTTGAATCACGCCGCTACACCGAGCCGCTGTTTGTCTTTGTCGTGATGGTGGTCGCGGCATCGCGGCCCATACTGCAGGCCGTCTCTTGGTTGATTGATCTGGTGGCCCGGCTGGTGCCCATTCGTACTTCGCTGGCAACCGCATGGCTGGGGCTGGCGGCCGTGCCGCTGATGGGTTCACTGGTGACAGAGCCGGCGGCCATGACCATTGCCGCGCTGATGCTGGCACCGCGCATCTTTGTGCCGGGCGTGCCGGAGCGGCTTAAATACCTGGCCTTGGGCGTATTGTTTGTGAATGTCTCGATAGGCGGCACGCTGACGGCCTTTGCGGCGCCGCCTGTGTTGATGGTCGCGCAAACCTGGAACTGGTCGTCGGCTTTCATGCTGGCGACCATAGGCTGGAAGGCCGCGCTGGCAGTGATCATCAATGCGACGCTGGCGACGCTGGCTCTGCACAAATACCTTGCAGACACCGTCAGTACCGGCAATGAAGCCGCACACCGGGTGCCCGTGCAGGTGATCGCCGTGCATGTGGCCTTTCTGGCAGCTGTGGTTCTTTTTGCGCACCACCACATCATCTTCCTCGGCATCTTCATGATGTTTCTGGGTTTCATGCAGGCTTATGAACGCTTCCAGAACCCGCCCATCATCAAGGAGGCGCTGCTGGTCGCCTTCTTCCTGGCCGGGCTGGTGGTGCTGGGCGGCATGCAGGAATGGTGGTTGCAACCTGTGGTCTCCAGCCTGTCGCCCAAGGCCCTGTTTTTTGGCGCCACGGCGTTGACGGCGGTGACCGACAATGCCGCGCTGACCTATCTGGGCTCGCTCATTGCCGGCATTTCACCCGAAGCCAAATACAGCCTGGTAGCGGGTGCCGTTGCAGGCGGTGGCCTGACGGTGATTGCCAATGCACCCAACCCTGCCGGCGCCGCCTTGCTCAAGCATGGCTTCAGCGATGCATCCATCGGGGCGGGGGGGCTCTTTCTGGGTGCCTTGCTGCCCACGCTGGTAGCGGTTGCTGCGTTCACGCTGCTCTGACTTTGCCCCGGCGCTGCCCGGTTAAAGTGGCTGTTTTAAATCCTGCAAGCAAAGCGAGGTCCCGCCCATGCCTTCCGTCATCGCCATCTGCATAGGCGCTTCACTCGGTGCGCTGGCCCGCTGGGCGCTGGCCCTGTGGCTCACCCCGGGCGGCATGATTCCCTGGGGCACGCTGGCGGCCAACCTGATCGGCGGCTACCTCATCGGCATCTGCATTGCCGTGTTCCAGGCCATGCCGGACCTGGACCCGGTCTGGCGCCTGTTGCTGGTCACCGGGTTTCTGGGCGGGCTGACGACCTTTTCATCGTTCTCGGCAGAAGTGGTGATCTACCTGATGGAAGCCCGCTACGGGCTGGCCCTGTTCACCGCTGCCCTGCACCTTCTGGGCTCGCTGATGATGACATTTCTGGGTGTCAAAAGCGCGATGTTTTTCATCGCCAGCAGCGCAGCCTGAATTAACCCGTCTGACGATCAGTGCTTGTGGTCGTGCTCAGCTGCAGCGGCGCCGGGCGCCGTCACTGACACCGGCACGGTGATGTTGAGCTTGCTCTCAACGCCTTTGGCATTTTTGAACAGCAGCGTCATGGGCACGGTGCTGTCTTTGGCCAGCGGCGTCTTCAGGTCCATCAGCATGACGTGATAACCGCCGGGTTTGAGCTCCACGGTTTTGCCGGCAGGCAGGTCCAGCCCGCCTGGCACGGCGCGCATCTTCATGACGTCGCCTTCCATTTTCATTTCATGCACCTCGGCAACGCCCGCCACCGGCGTGGACAGGCCGACCAGCTTGGTGCCTTCGCTGGCCGTGATGCTCATGAAGGCACCCGTGCCCTTCTGGCCCTGTACGCTTGCGCGCGCCCAGGCCTTGTCAACCTTGACGGGCGCCGTTTGCGCAAAGCTGCCGCCGCAAACGACCAGCAAGGCAGCAAGAGCGACTGATTTGAATGGGAGAGATGCTTTCATGATGTTTGTCCTTTGACGTGATCTATTGGTTTTAACTGATTCGACCGGGCCGGGTGCTCAATGGTTGTGTTCCCCGCCGCCATCTGTGGGCATGATCTCCAGCACCGCTGCCGGGCTTTTGAGGTCAGACATTTTTTGCCCGGCTTTGGGTGTCTCGGTCCAGTCGGTACGGCCCGACTCACACACCTGGCTCACGGGCCAATACAGGGTGCCTGCCTTCCCCGGCAATTTGGCCTGCAGCACAAACTCGTCATACCAGTCATTTTGCAGGTAATCGGCAGGGGTTTTCGCCGTCCAGGTGATGCGCGCCACATCTTCCGTCACGGTACGGCCATGGTCGGCCACGGGCTGGGCGAGCTTTTCGCGCACGATGTCCAGGGCCCAGCCGGCTTTGGGCATGGGTTTGGCGCCCTGCACGCCTGCCGGAATGGTGACGACGATCTGTTTGACCGGTGAGGTGCCGCAGCCATGGCCAACCTTGAAGGTGGCCTTGTAATAACTGCCAGCATTGGCGACCTGGTATTCAAGCACCACATGTGCGGCGGCTGGCAGGCTGGCCGCGCACAAGAGGGTTGCAGTACAAGCTGCGAAGTATGTTGTACGGAGTTTGTTTTTCATGATTCGTTTCAGGTTGATGAAGATATGTGTGAGGCTCACAGGTCAAATTTCAGCTCGGCCACCACCGTGCGCTGCGGGTAGGGGTGGAAGTTCCAGTACTTGTAGTTGTTGAGGTTGTCGATGCCGACGGCGGCCACCCATTGCTTGCTGACCTGGTAACGCACGCGAACATCGGTGGTGAAGTACTTGCTCGCGCCCATGTAGGCGAAACCATTTACGTCGGCGTTGTCGAGTGCCGAGAACTGCGGGCCGCTGTAGCGTGCGCCGAGGGTGGCACTGAGCCTGGGGTCAAAACGGTAGCTGACCAGCGCGGTGGCGCGCCATACCGGCACGCGCGGCTGGTACTTGCCGATGGTGTCGCCGGGAAACACCACGAAGCCGGCGTTCTCCCTGATGCGTGAATCGGCATATGTCACGCTGCCACTGAGGTCCAGGCCTTTTTTGAACACGTCATTGCCGTTATAGGCAACCTCCACACCCTTGGTCTGTATGCGCCCCACGTTCTGCACGCGGCTGACATTGAGGTTGGCCGCCGGGTCAAACGTGGTTTGTGAGTAGAGCGAGTCCTTCACGTTCTCGGTAAAAAAGGTCATGCGCAGCAGGCCGTTGCCCAGGTCTTTTTCTGCCGACAGCTCTGTCGTCCATGACTTTTCAGGCCGCAGGTTGGGGTCATTGACAAAGCGTGAATTGACCGTCGCCGTTGCGCCATACAGTTCGCTCACCGTGGGGAAGCGCACTGCGCGGCCGGTTGATGCCTTGAGCACGGTATCAAGCGTCCACTGGTAAGACAGCGCGGCCTTGGGCGAGATCGCGACCTCGCTGCGATTGCCGTAGATGGCATTGGCGGCATTGCCCGCGCCGAAGGTGGTGAAGCCGTTTGACGCCGTCCAGTTCTCGACGCGTGCGCCAAGTACCGTCTTCCACTTCGGTGCAAACGACCAGGCGTCCTGCGCATAGACGCTTCGCAGCGCGGTACGGCCACCGACATCATTGACCAGCGCGCCTGCGCCGTCGGTGAGGTAGTTGCCGGCGATGCTGGAGCGCAGGATGCGCAAGGCGTAGTTGTCCTGCTGGTAGCCGAAGTCAACGATGTGTGCGCCCTTGATGCCTTCAGCGACGCCCGGCCGCCAGATGCCTTTGACCGCCAGCGTGTTCCAGCCAGTGCCGTTCTGGTCGGTGAGCGTACCCGCGCCGCCATTCAATGCGCCCGGTTGCGCGGTAGTGGCTGCGCGCTGCTGGTCCTTCTGGTATTGGTAGAGGCTGGCGGCAACTTCCCAGTCGAACAAGCCCTGGGTATTGGACTTGACCGACAGGCCGTGCATGACGTGCTCCAGCGCATCGCGGCTCACGCCAAAGTCAGTTGCTGCCAGCGTGTAGCCGCGCCCGTTGATGCTGACGTTGCCGCTGTACACAGGGTT
The DNA here is from genome assembly GCA_040390295.1 of Pseudomonadota bacterium. Classification (GTDB taxonomy): domain Bacteria; phylum Pseudomonadota; class Gammaproteobacteria; order Burkholderiales; family Burkholderiaceae_C; genus Polaromonas. Next base: position 69,024 of record JAZJYR010000008.1, on the reverse strand, counting down.
GCCTGCCGCATCGCGCAACCAGGTTTGCGATGCGTTCCGCGTGTTGTTCTTCCAGTAACCCAGGGTGTAGGCTGCACGCACCGTTGACGAAAAGTCATAGGCGAGCTTGATCCTGGCGTGCTCCTGCGTGGTGTCGTACTGCGTCGCGCTGCCCAGCAGCAGCCACGGCGTGTTGGTGCGGTCCAGCCCCGGCACTGCGCCGGTCACCACCGTTGCGCCGCCCGCGGGTGCCGTGGTGCTGATGGCTTTGGTGGTGAAGGTCAGCGGCTGGCCCGAGCTTTTGGTGCGGTTGACGTTGACAAACCATGACCAGTCGCCGGCCTTGTTGCCCAGCGATGCGCCGGCCTGCGAGCCGCTGAAGTTGCTGTCGATGTTGTAAAGCCTGAAGTTCTGCGTGAAGCCGCTCACCTTGGCATGGGCTTCAAATTGGGTCGGCATTCGGGTGACGTAGTCAACCACCGCGCCAACCGAATTGCCCGGATACGCGGCAGAAAACGGGCCGTAGAGCACATCGACCCGCTCGATTTCTTCCGGCGTCACCAGGCCCCAGCGCGGCGCGTACGTGGCGCCATTGCCCAGGTAGTTGGACAGCAAAATGCCGTCGGCATACACCATGGAGCGCGCCGAGTTGCCGGTGCCGGAAGCACGGCTGGACAGGATGGCGTGGTTGTAGTCGCCGATGTATCGCTTGCGCACCAGCAGACTGGGGAAGTATTTGAGCGCGTCTTCGGCATCTGTCGCATTGATGGTCTGCTCGATCTGCTCTCTGGTCACGCCCTCGATGGTGGTCGGGATCTGCGTGGGCAGGGACGTTGGCTGGCCACTGCTGACGGTGACCACTCCCAACGATTTGGCCTGGGCGTCGGCAGGTGTTGTGTCAGAAGAGGTTTGCGCAAAAGCGGACAGGCTGGCAAATGCAGCAGTCGCAACGACGCTCAGGCGAAACCCCGCATGGGGTCGGGAAGAGTTCATGAAATCCACACTTTGAAAAGGAAAGAGGCAGCACCACAGCCGAAAGGCCGGGGCGCAACAAGGCTCAGGCGCGAGGCGTGAGCGGTTTCAGTTCAAAGTGCTGGGGGGCCCCGACTGAACGGCAGGCCGGGAATCGACTCGGCCAGATGGGCGGGCGCCGAAGCGTCAGCGACCTGGGTGCCCGGGTCGCAGGGAATGCTGGCGACTTCAAGCGGCGGCAACGCCATGCCGAGGGAGCCGCACAACTCGCAGTGGGTGCCGGCTTTGGACGCACTGCCATTGGCTGCATCGGCGCCATCAGGGCTGCCCTGCGATGCGCTGTTCAGGGCGCAAACGCCGCCGAACTTGCCGGTACGCACTTCCTCGGCCAGCATGGACGCCGGCGCCACCAGCGCCGACACAACGGCGAGGAAGCTGAGGAAGGCCGCAAACCTGGCCCAGAGGGATGGGCGGTTGCGGCATGGTTGGGTTGGGAACACGGGGGAATTATAGGGACGGGATTTTTTAATCGGTTTGCAGCCGTGGCGGGCCTGCGCACCGGCTGGCTTGAATCTGTCAATTCATGGAATCAAAATAATAGTTCACAAATAAACTATTAATCACTTAATGCTTTATAAATGACTCATCTTACATTTCAGCCCGCTTTTACACCGCCGCAAGTTCCCAAAACGCTCAAAAAGGTCATTTTTCAGCCCTTTTTGATGGTCATTTATGCCTTAAGACCAATAGATACGCGCGTCAGAAGCTACTATTTTTATAGCGTACAGGAGCGAAATCCGCAAAAAATGTCGTCGCGTCCGGGCAGGTAGAAATTGCGGAATTTCGGGTTTTTCATGCGGGCGCGGGTGGCGAAAGAGCCACCGCGCAGCACCTTGTGGGTGCCGAACCAGGGCTGGGAGTAATCGACGTACGGGTCGGGGCGGAAGCCCGCTGCATCACCATATGGCCTGAAGGTGGTGCCCATCCACTCCCACACGTCGCCCCAGCGGAAACCCCGGCGTGCTGCCGTGTGAGCGGCGACTTCCCATTCAACTTCCGACGGCAGGCGGCGGCCGGCCCAGCGGCACCAGGCGTCGGCCTCCCACCAGCTCATGTGCATGGCGCTCTGGTTGCCCGCCATGCGGCGCGGCACGCCGAACCGGGTTTGCATCACCGCGCCGCTGGCCACGCCGATCTGGTCGACATAACGCGGGCCTCTTCTACCCTCGTAATTGCCCTCACGCTTGTCCAGTGCCTGCAACCACAGCCAGCCGTCGGGGTGCCAGAGTTCTTCGCGATCGTAAGCCCCGTCGTCGACAAACTCGACAAACTGCGCCCAGGTCACGGGCTGGGCGTCAATTTCAAACTCGGGCACCTGAATGTTGTGCTGGCCTTTTTCATTGTCAAAAACAAAACCACTGCCCGGGCTGTTGGCCGCGCTGCCGAGTTGCCAGACGGTGGCCGGCACCAGCACAGGTTCACGCGTGGCCAGCACCGGCGGCGTGAAGACCGCCTGCAGCGCCGGGTTGAGCGGCAGGCCCAGCGTTTGCGCGGTATAGGCCAGCGCCTCGCCGTGCATGTCTTCATGAAACAGGCAGAGCCGGTAGAAGTACAGCGCGTCGTCGCTGTCATCGGTTTTTTCAAGCAGCTCCAGCGTGCTCTCCAGCGTGTCGAGCATGTAGGCGCGAATGCTGTTCACGCCGGGCAGCGGCAAAGCCCAGCGTGCATCGTGCGGCACATGGCTGGAGTCCCACCACTGGTCGGCGTTCGGTTCGATGGAAGCGAGCCGCGTATGCGTGGGCGAGAGACGGCTGCCGAGTGCGCGCTGCATGTTACGGCCAATCCACCACTCCTGAAACCAGGCGATGTGCCCCAGCTCCCAGACCGGCGGGTTGATCTCGGGCAGCAGCGGCACCTTGAAGTCCACCGCCTCCAGCGCCTTCTGGTACTCGGCAAAAAGGTAGAGCGTATGATTTCTGGCATCCATGAGTGCCAGCGACAGCAACTCCCGCCCGCCACTGCGCATCAGTGGCGAATCAATCTGCGCCGCCGTCGTTCGTGCAGATGCGGTCGGAACCGGAGCTGGTGTGGAATCTGTAGCCAAAAAGGTAGTCCTGAAAAATATCGTACTGGTCAGCCCGGCGCTGCGTGAGGCCAACAATGGCAACTGGCACACCGCACACCGCTGGGAAAGTTTCCTGTCGGGTTATTTTGACACCACACTGCTCAGGCAGTGGCCGCAACCTTCAGGCGAACTGACAAGCGTCAAAGAGCCGCAACTCATGATTGCGCTGCACGCACGCCGCTCTGCCGCATCGATTCAGGCCTGGGCCGATGCCTGCCCTGGCAAACCGCTGGTGCTGGTGCTGACGGGCACCGACCTGTACCGCGACATCAACATCGATGCTGTTGCGCAGAAGTCACTCGCACTCGCCACCCACATCGTCGTGCTGCAGGATGCCGGCCTGGCGGCGGTGCCCGAGGCGTGGCGCAGCAAGACCTCGGTGATCTACCAGTCGGCGGAAAAGCTGGTGCCGGCCGTCAAATCAAGCCGCAGCTTTCGCGCCGTCATGGTGGGGCATTTGCGCGCCGAGAAAGACCCGCTCACCTTCATGAAGGCTGCCGGGCATGACTACAAAAAGGGCGTGCAGTTTGTGCAGATAGGTGATGCGCTGGAGCCGCCCCTGGCGACGGCCGCAGAGGCCACGGCACGCAACACGCCACGCTACCGCTGGCTGGGCGGCTTGAGCCGCGCCGCCACGCGCCAGCACATCAAACGCGCCCATGTGCTGGTGAACTGCTCGGTGATGGAAGGCGGCGCACAGGTCATCCTGGAGGCCATACAGTCGGGCACGCCGGTGCTGGCCTCCCGCATCAGCGGCAACATCGGCATGCTGGGCACTGACTACGCCGGCTACTTTGAGCCGGGTGATGACGTGCAGCTTGCAGCCCTGGTACGACGGTGTGCTGCAGGGCCGGATTTTCTGGCATTGCTGCAGCGGCAGTGCCTGCAGCGCGCGCCACTTTTCCAGCCTGAACGCGAAAGAAGCCTTGTCCTAAACTTGGTGCAAGGCCAGATACAAAACCAGATACACAGCGCGCTTCGCGCAAGCCACCCGAAAGACCCGCCATGAACGCACCTGAAACCCAAAAACTGTCGGCCTCGCCCCGCCTCACCAGCCTGTCACACGGCGGCGGTTGCGGCTGCAAGATTGCACCCGGCGTGCTCAGTGAGATCCTCAAAAATTCGAGCAACCTGCCGATCCCCAAAGAGCTGCTGGTGGGCATTGAAACCGCCGACGATGCGGCCGTGTACCTGCTCAATGACGAGCAGGCGCTGATTGCCACCACCGACTTCTTCATGCCCATCGTCGATGACCCGTATGACTTTGGCCGCATTGCCGCCACCAACGCCATCAGCGATGTCTACGCCATGGGCGGTACGCCCATCATGGCGCTGGGCCTGGTGGGCATGCCCATCAACGTGCTGCCGCTGCAAACGATAGGCGCCATCCTGCGTGGCGGCCAGGATGTCTGCCGCGACGCCGGCATCCCGATTGCGGGCGGCCACACGATTGACTCGGTCGAGCCGATTTACGGCCTGGTGGTGCTGGGCCTGGTGCACCCGTCGCGCGTGAAGAAAAACTCGGGCGCCCAGGCCGGCGATGTGCTGGTGTTGGGCAAACCGCTCGGCGTGGGCATCCTGTCGGCCGCGCTCAAGAAAGAAATCCTGCCTGCCGAGGGTTACGCACAAATGATTGCCGTGACCACACAGCTGAACAAGCCCGGCATCGAGCTGGCCAAACTGGACGGTGTGCACGCGCTGACGGACATCACCGGCTTCGGCCTGGCCGGCCACGGGCTGGAGCTGGCACGCGGTGCCAGGCTCAAGATGCAGCTCCATCTTGCACAAATCCCCCTGCTGCCCGGCGTGCTGCACCTCGCAGCCAAAGGCGTGGTGACCGGCGCATCGGGCCGCAACTGGGACAGCTATGGCAGCGAGGTGTCGCTGTCCCCGGGCATCTCGCCCGCGCAGCAGGCACTGCTGAGTGACCCGCAAACGAGCGGCGGCCTGCTGGTGTCGTGCGCGCCGGAGTGTGTGGCTGACGTGCTGGACTGCTTCAGGCGCGGCGGGTTTGGGCAGGCTGCCGCCATCGGCCACATGCTGGAAGGCAGCGGGCTCGAAGTCATCGCCTGACCCCCATCGCCGGCTCGTAGCGACTTGCGTGCGGCGTGCGACACGCGTGTTTACCCCTATGTTTGGGAGGCTGCGCTGTCAAAAAGCTGTCAGCTTGCCTTTTATAGTTCTCTATAAACTTGCCTGTCCCGCTTACGCCTGTCCTGTAACCCCCAAGGGGAGAAGCGCTGCACACCACAGCCTGCAGAAGAGATGTACAGCGGCCCTCTTTATCCTGGAGACAAAAAATATGCGTGCGCTGCTGAAATTTTCGAATGCTGTGGACCGTCTTAACGGTTTCGTCGGCAAATATGTCATCTGGTTGATCCTGGCATCAACCGTCATCAGCGGCATCAACGCCGTGGTGCGCAAGGCCTTCAACGTCAGCTCCAACGCCTACCTCGAGGTGCAGTGGTATCTGTTCGCAGCATCGTTTCTGTTGGCCGCCGGTTACACGCTACTGCAGAACGAGCATGTGCGCATCGACGTGATCTCAAGCCGCCTCTCCAAGCGCGGCCAGATATGGATGGACATCTTCGGATTTGTCGTTTTCCTCACGCCGTTCTGCCTGGCCATCCTGTACTACGGCACCCCGTTTTTCCTGCGCGGTTACCAGTCGGGCGAAATGTCCAATAACGCCGGTGGCCTGATTCGCTGGCCGGTATACGCGATGATCCCGCTGGGGTTCACGCTGCTGCTGCTGCAGGGCTGGTCGGAGCTGATCAAGCGGGTGGCATTCCTGAAGGGACTGATCGAAGACCCGACCCTCAAGAAGGTTGAAAAGACGGCAGAGGAGGAACTCGCCGAAGCGATTGTCCGCCTCACAGAAGCCAAGGCCAAAAACGCCGGCACCGCCGTCTGATCGGGAGATATTCGTGCAATTCTTTATCCAAAACCTGGCCCCCATCATGTTTGCGGGCCTGTTCATATTTCTGCTGATGGGCTTTCCCGTGGCGTTCAGCCTCGGCGCCTGCGGCCTGTTTTTCGGATTCATCGGAGTGGAGCTGGGCGTCTTGCCCGAGGCGCTGCTGCAAGCGATACCGTTGCGCATCTTCGGCATCATGCAGAACGACACCCTGCTGGCCATTCCCTTCTTCACCCTGATGGGGCTGATTCTGGAGCGCAGCGGCATGGCCGAAGACCTGCTGGAGACCATCGGCCAGCTGTTTGGCCCCGTCCGCGGGGGCCTGGCCATCGCCGTGATTCTGGTGGGCGCGCTCCTGGCAGCGACCACCGGCGTCGTCGCTGCCTCCGTGATTTCGATGGGGCTGATTTCCCTTCCCATCATGCTGCGCTACGGCTATGACAGGCGAATTGCCTCGGGCGTGATTGCCGCATCGGGCACGCTGGCACAGATCATCCCGCCGTCGCTGGTGCTGATCATTCTGGCCGACCAGCTGGGCCGCAGTGTGGGCGAGATGTACAAGGGCGCCTTTGTGCCCGGCTTCATGCTCACAGCGATGTATCTGGCTTACGTGTTCCTCATCGCGGTCATCAAGCCCGGCTGGGTACCGGCACTGCCCGCCGAGGCGCGTACCATCCGCGAAGACAACGGCAAGAGCGGCCTGCTCTCGTTGCTGATACTGACCATCGTGTCGACGGGGGTTGCCGTTTATTTTGGCGAGCATTACGGCGCCGTGCTGGGCTGGCTGGAAGGCAAGCCCGTGCCGACGCCTGCGACCGATGAAACCATTGTGGTGTCGATGTGCTCCGGCGTCATCCTGGCCTTCGTGATCGCATTGATCAACAAGATCACGCGCCTGGGTTTGCTGTCACGCATGGCTGAACGGGTGACTTTTGTCCTGATCCCGCCGCTGCTGCTGATCTTCCTGGTACTGGGCACCATTTTCCTGGGTGTTGCCACACCGACCGAAGGCGGCGCCATGGGTGCGCTGGGCGCCTTCATCATGGCCATGATGCGCCGGCGCCTGAGCTTCGCACTGCTCAAGCAGGCGCTCAGCACCACCACCAAGCTCTCGTGTTTTGTGGTGTTTATCCTGATCGGCTCAACAATCTTCAGCCTGGTTTTCCAGGGCGTGGACGGTGGCAAATGGGTGGAGCACCTGTTGACAGGCCTGCCCGGCGGGCAGATCGGGTTCCTGATCGTCGTCAACATCCTGATCTTCTTCCTGGCATTCTTCCTGGACTTCTTTGAACTTTCATTCATCGTCGTCCCCCTGCTCGCGCCGGTGGCGGAAAAGCTCGGTATTGACCTGATCTGGTTCGGTGTTCTGCTGGCAGTGAACATGCAGACCTCTTTCATGCACCCGCCCTTCGGTTTTGCCCTTTTCTACCTGCGCAGCGTGGCGCCGGCCACAGCCTATGCAGACAAGATCACCAAAAAGATGATCGAGCCTGTGACCACCATGCAGATCTACTGGGGTGCCGTACCGTTTGTGCTCATCCAGATCATCATGGTCGGCTGCATCATCGCCTTCCCCGGAATCGTCTCCAGCGGGCTGGACAAGAAAGCCGTGTACGACCTGGACAAGGTGCGCATCGAGATGGAGCGCAACATGCCGCCGGAGCCGGCGCAACTGGACCCCACGGCAGGCGCCGCTGCGCAGGGCGCGAGTGCCACAGAAGCGGCACCCGCCACGGCAGAAGACGACCCCATGAAGGCCATGCAGGAGTCCATGGAAAAGGCCAAAAAATAGGCCTCTTGGCCTGGGTCAGTACGCCCCCTGAAAAGCCCCGCATTGCGGGGCTTTTTCTTTATTCCTGGGTGATGTGCCGGGCAACACCATTTCGAAAAACCTCGCCGCCGTGTTATGCGCCGATACGGCCAATGTTGCACAGCGGTGCGGTTCGCGGAGACATCATTGCCCGAACCCGACGCCAACGACACACGGTGACAAACACGAAAGCAAAAAAAAGCCCCGCGATGCGGGGCTTGCCTGAAACTCCGGAGCGTCTGGACGAATGCTCCGGATATCTGGTCGGGATTACAGCTTCTGGCGGGCCATGAAGTTGTCAAAGCCATTTTCTGCAAAACGGAACCAGAGTACCTGGTCACGCTGGAATGAGCGCATGTCGGCGTAGATCTTCTTCCACTCGGGGCTCTTGGCGTCGTTGGCCGCGAACACCTCCATGGAGGCTTTGAAGGATGCATCCATCACCGCTTGCGAGAACGGCAGAACCTTGGTCTTGGCGGCCACCAGCTGCTTCAGGGCGGTTGGGTTCAGCGCGTCATACTTGGCCAGCATGTCCGAGGCTGCCACTGCCGAAGCCGCATCAACAATCGCCTTGTTCTCTGCGGACAGGCTGTCAAAGGCCTTCTGGTTGATGAAGAAGTCCACTTCAGGACCGCCTTCCCACCAGCCTGGGTAGTAGTAAAACGGAGCCACCTTGTTGAAGCCCAGCTTCTGGTCATCGTAAGGACCGACCCACTCGGCTGCATCGATCGTGCCTTTTTCCAGGGCCTGATAGATTTCGCCGCCGGGAATGCTCTGGGGCACTGCGCCCAGCTTTTGCATGACTTCACCAACCAGGCCGCCGCCCAGGCGCATCTTCATGCCCTTGAAATCGGCAACGCTCTTGATTTCCTTGCGGAACCAGCCGCCCATCTGGGTGCCCGTGTTGCCGCCGGCAAAGCTGACCATGTTGTACTTGGCGTACAACTCGTTCATGAGCTTGCGGCCGTTACCGTGCTTCATCCACGCATTCATCTGGCGGGCATTGAGGCCGAAGGGAACAGCGGAACCCAGCGCAAAGGCGGGGTTCTTGCCGTAGAAGTAATAAGGCACCGTGTGGGACATCTCGACCGTACCGGCCTGAACGCCATCGACCACGCCGAACGGGGGCATGAGCTCGCCACCGGCATGCACGGAAATTTCAAACTTGCCGCCCGACATGGCCTTGACGGCGTTGGCAAACACTTCTGCACCGCCATAGATCGTGTCCAGCGACTTGGGGAAGCTGGAGGCCAGGCGCCAGCGGATGGCGGCTTGTGCGTGCACTGCAGGCGCGACACCGGCAGCCAGTACGCCAGCGATGCCGGCATTTTTGATGAGGGAACGACGATCCATGAATTTTTCTCCTGAAAGATTGCCTGAAGTATTGAGGTCTCGAATTGCAATGATCTGCCGCGGCACCGCCGGGCTTTTGGTCCGGTGGCGTGAATGCGGCTGAGCCCCGCCATTCTCAAGGCTTTTTGTCTGCGCGCGCCCCGGTTTTTACCCCTAGTACAGAGGAGAAAACGGCCGGAAGCGGGGGATTTAGCTGTCAGTAAACTGACTATGCAGGCATGGATGGCACATGCAGGCCGTAACCGGCCCCCTATGCGGCGCAGGGAGTGGCTACAGCTTCTGGCCCTGCATGAAACGATCGAACGTCGCCTCGGTGAAACGGAACCACAGGTTTTGCTCGCCGCGAAATCTGGCGTAGTCGGCATAGACCTTTGCCCATCGCGGATTGGAAGCAGACAGCTCGGCATAGAGGTCACGCGAGACCTTGAAGGCGGCGTTCATGACGTCTGTCGGGAAGGGGCGCAGCCTGGCGCCGGCGTTCACGAGCTGCTTGAGGGCAGCCGGGTTGCGGGCATCGTACTTGGCCTGCATGTCCACATGCGCAGCAGAAGATGCCACCTCGACCAGCGCCTTGAACTCCGGTTTGAGCGCGTCGTAAGCCTTGCGGTTGACATAGAGGTCAAGCTGCAGGCCGCCCTCCCACCAGCCGGGATAGTAGTAGTTCGGTGCGACCTTGTTGAAGCCCAGCTTCTGGTCGTCGTAGGGGCCTATCCATTCGCCAGCATCAATCGTGCCTTTTTCAAGTGCGCTGTAGATGTCCCCGCCCGGAAGGTTTTGCGGCAGGCCCCCCATGCGCTCAATGACCTTGCCCGCAAAGCCGTTGACCCTGAACTTCAGCCCCCGCATGTCGGCCAGCGAGCGGATGTCCCTGCGGAACCAGCCACCCATCTGCGCGCCGGTGTTGCCGCAGGGAAAGCTGATCATGTTGTAGGCCGCATAAAACTCGCGCATCAATTTGAGCCCATTGCCCTGGAATGTCCAGGCACTCATCTGCCGGCTGTTGAGCCCGAAAGGAATGGCGCCGCCTATGGCAAAGGTCTCATCCTTTTCATAAAAATAATAGGGCGCGGTATGGGCCGCTTCAATGCGCCCCTGCTGGACGGCGTCAACCACACCAAATGCGGGCGTCAGTTCGCCGGCCGGATGGACGGACACATCAAACCTGCCGCCCGAGATCGCCCTGACGTGGCGGGCAAAGGTCTCGGCACCACCGTAAATCGTGTCCAGCGATTTGGGGAAACTTGAGGCAATTCGCCAGCGCACCACGGGCTGCGCATGCACAGCAGGCGCCGCACCGGCTGCCAGCACGCCGGCGATGCCTGTGTGTTTGATCAGCGAACGGCGATCCAGCAAGGTGACTCCGGATCAGGTCGTTGATATCGAAGTCAGCAGTGCCTGAAGGCTCAGGCCACAGACTTGAGCGTGACCCTCGCAGGCTTGCCGGGGCCGAGGAGCTCGCCGAAGCGCGCCGTGATGGATGCCTCGATACCTGCCGCGTCGAGCCCCTGCATGGCCAGCAGCTTGGCGTGGTCGCCATGCTCGATGAACTCGTCCTTCAGGCCGAGTTGCAACAATGGAAGTGAGACACCGGCTGCCTGCAGGGCTTCACTGACCGCACTGCCCGCACCACCCATGATGGCACCTTCTTCGACAGTCACCAGCGCCTGGTGGGTTGCGGCCACGCGCAGCAGCAATTCGATGTCCACCGGTTTGGCCCAGCGCATGTTGACCACCGTACAGCCGAGTTTTTCTGCAGCCTGCAAGGCCGGATACAGAAGCGTGCCGAAGGCCAGGACGGCAACGCCGCTGCCCTCCCTGCGTACCTCCCCCTTGCCATAAGGCAGGGAATCGAGGTTGGTTTCAGGCACCACACCGACACCAGCACCGCGTGGGTAACGCACGGCGACCGGATGATCCTGCTCAAAAGCCGAACTCAGCAATTTGCGGCATTCGCTTTCGTCTGCGGGGCAGGCCACACCCATGTTGGGAATACAGCGCAGGTAGGAAATGTCGTAGGCACCCGCGTGCGTGGCACCGTCGGCGCCGACCAGGCCGGCGCGGTCAAGCGCAAACACCACCGGCAGGTTTTGCAGGGCGACGTCGTGGATCAGCTGGTCATAACCGCGCTGCAGGAATGTCGAATAAATCGCAACCACAGGCTTGAGGCCTTCAGTCGCCATGCCTGCCGCAAAGGTAACGGCGTGCTGCTCGGCGATGCCGACGTCGTGATAGCGATCCGGGAAGCGCTGGTGAAACTCCACCATGCCCGAACCTTCACGCATCGCAGGCGTGATGCCGACGAGGCGCTTGTCATGCGCAGCCATGTCGCACAGCCAATGACCAAAGACCTGCGTGAACGTCTGCTTGACAGGCGCGGTGGATTTTTGCAGGCCCATGGCCGGATCGAACTTGCCCGGTCCGTGATAGGCGATGGGGTCGGCCTCGGCCAGCTTGTAGCCCTGCCCTTTTTTGGTCACCACGTGCAAAAACTGCGGGCCCTCGCCCTTTTGCATCAACTGCTTGATGTTTTCAATGGTGGGGATCAGCGACTCAAGGTCGTGTCCGTCGATGGGCCCGATGTAGTTGAAGCCGAAGTTCTCGAACAGCGTGGCCGGCACCACCATGCCCTTGGCATGCGATTCAAAGCGCTTGGCCAGTTCAAGCAGGGGTGGCGCCACACTCAACACATGCTTGCCTACATTCCTGGCCGATGCATAAAACCGCCCGCTCATCAGCTGGGCCAGGTAGCGGTTCAGCGCACCGACCGGCGGGCTGATGCTCATGTCGTTGTCATTGAGCACGACCAGCAGCTTGCAGTCGTCATGCACACCGGCATTGTTCAGCGCCTCAAAAGCCATGCCTGCGCTCATCGCGCCGTCACCGATGATGGCGACGGAATAGCGGTCTTCACCCTTTTGTTTTGAAGCCAGCGCCATGCCCAGCGCAGCGGAAATCGAGGTCGACGAATGGGCGGTGCCGAAGGTGTCGTATTCGCTTTCATCGCGCCGCGGAAAGCCCGACAGGCCACCGAACTGGCGCAGGCTACCCATGCGCTCGCGCCGTCCCGTCAATATCTTGTGAGGGTAGGTCTGGTGACCCACATCCCACACAAGGCGGTCGTCCGGCGTATTAAAAACGTAATGCAGGGCAACCGTCAGCTCGACCGTGCCCAGGTTGGAGCTCAGGTGCCCACCGGTCTTGGAAACCGTGTCCAGCAGGTAGGCCCGCAACTCGTCGGCCAGCGGCTTGAGTTGCGCGCGCGGCAAGGCGCGGAGGTCGGCCGGGCTGCTGATGGAGTCAAGGATTGAGGTCATCGTGGTGTCTTGTTAAGCCGCGGCGTTCAGGCTTCAGTGATGGCGGTTGACCAGCATGTCGGCGAGCGCGCGCAGTGCATCTGTATTGTGCCGTGTAGCAGCCTCCGTGCAGTCCACCCTGTCAACCTTGTCAAGGCTTTCAAGTGCGCGTGCCAGGAGTTGCCGTGCGTAGTCCATGGAAGCATCCAGCCCCATCAGCGATACAAAGGTCGGTTTGTCCTGCGCAGCATCCTTGCCCGCCGTCTTGCCCAGGGTTGCCGAATCAGCCGTGACGTCAAGGATGTCATCGACCACCTGAAAGGCCAGCCCGACCGCAGCGCCGTAGTCGCGCAGCGCATCCAGCACGGCGGCAGAGGCGGCACCGCAATGTGCGCCCATCATCACGCTGGCCTGCAGCAACGCGCCGGTCTTGAGCCTGTGCATTTCGTGCAACTGGTCTGACGTCAGCGGCATGCCGACGCTGGCAAGGTCTATCGCCTGGCCGCCCGCCATGCCCTGAAAACCGGCTGCTTTCGCGAGGATTCGGCAAAGCCGGGCCTGCGTGGCGTGATCGACATCGCCACTTTCCGGCGTCAGGAATTCAAATGCCAAAGCCTGCAGGGCATCTCCGGCAAGCAGGGCCTGGGCCTCACCAAATTTCACATGAACGGTCGGTTTGCCACGGCGCAGCACGTCGTTGTCCATGCAGGGCATGTCGTCGTGCACCAGCGAATAGGCATGGATCAGCTCAACCGCGCAGGCCGCCCGCAGCGCCGCGTGAGGATTGCCGCCGACCGCTTCACATGCTGCCATCACCAGCAGCGGCCGCAGGCGCTTGCCGCCATCGAGCACGGCGTAGCGCATGGCATCACCCAGGCCCGCGGGAGCTGGCGCGTCCACGGGGCAGGCCACCCAACTGGACAGGGCGCGCTCAATATCGGCAAGCTGCCGTGTACTCCAGTCGGCAAGGTCAAAGCGTGAAAAATTTTCGGGTGCGTTCAAAGGGGGTGTCTCAGTGTCTCGATGTTTTTGCCTGGAGGCTGTTCAGGCCCAGGGTTTCAGTTCGTTGCCTTCAAGCACCTTCACCTGGTTCTCGACGGCCTCCAGCTTGCCCTTGCAGAAGGCCAGCAACTGCGCCCCGCGCTGGTATCCCGTCAACAACTGGTCGAGCGGCAACTGGCCCGATTCCAGATCGGACACCAGGCCTTCAAGCTCCCTGAGCGCCGCTTCATAGGTGGCCGGAAATGCGGGAACAGGTGCGGCAGCGAGAGCTGGGGTAGCGGGGGAAGATTTGGCCATGGTATTTGGAGTGAGCGCTGATTTTAGGCGTTTGCAGCCTGATTGCGTCCACCCATCCGGGAGAGTGGGGACTTGCGTGTGTCGGTCTTTCCATTATCGCCAGCATCGGTCGCAGGTAGAATTGAGAATAATTCTCGATAAGGCCACGAACGCGGTCATCCGCGTTATTCGCTACAGCATGCCCGATTTAAGCCTTCGCCTGTTGCAGGCAACCAGCCAGCTCCCGATTTCAAGCTACTTTGATGCAGGCCTGTACCAGCGTGAGCAGCAAAAACTGTTTGCACGTGGGCCTCGCTACCTCGGCCATGAACTCGCGGTGCCCAACCTCGGCGACTTCTACGCCCTGCCCCATGAAAGCGAAGGCCGTGCGCTGGTCAGGAATGCATCCGGCATCGAGCTGATTTCCAATGTCTGCCGGCACCGCCAGTCCACCATGCTGCAGGGCCGGGGCAATACGGGCAGCAACATCGTCTGCCCGCTGCATCGCTGGACCTACAACACATCCGGCGAGTTGATAGGCGCGCCGCACTTTGAAACCGACCCCTGCCTGAACCTGAACCGCTACAAGACGACGACATGGAACGGCCTGATTTTTGAGGACAACGGCCGCAATGTAGCCACCGAGATGTCACAGCTGGGCAACATGGCCGACCTCGATTTTTCAGGTTACCAGCTCGACAAGGTGCACCTGCACGAGTGCAACTACAACTGGAAAACCTTCATCGAGGTCTACCTTGAGGACTACCACGTCGGTCCCTTCCACCCGGGCCTTGGCGGTTTTGTCACGACGCATGACCTGCAATGGGAGCTCAACGCCAACTACTCCGTGCAGACGGTTGGCGTGTCGGACAAGCTGGGCAAGCCAGGCACGGACACCTACAAGAAGTGGCATGACGTGGTGCTGCAATACCGCAAGGGCGTGCCGCCCAAGTACGGCGCGATCTGGCTGACCTATTACCCGCACGTGATGGTCGAGTGGTATCCGCATGTGCTGGTGGTCAGCACCCTGCACCCCCAGGCGCCGGACAGGACACTCAACATCGTGGAGTTTTTCTATCCTGAAGAAATCTGTGCATTCGAACGCGAATTCATCGAGGCGCAGCAGGCGGCCTATATGGAGACCTGTGTTGAGGACGACGAGATCGCCCTGCGCATGGATGCGGGCCGCAAGGCCTTGATGCTGCGCGGCGACAACGAGTTCGGTCCCTACCAGAGTCCGATGGAAGACGGCATGCAGCACTTTCACGAGTGGTATCGCCGTGAAATGGGCGCCAGCAAGACCACGCAGATGATCTGAATTTCACGCCACGCACCAGCCGTATCTCTTGCTGATGGTGCTCAGCTGAATTTGTAAACACCCTCTCGCCCGTATACGCCATGCAAGCCATCTGGATGATCCTGGCCTCGCTGTTTTTTGCCACCATGGGTGTCTGCATCAAATTTGCGTCCAGTCACTTCAACAACGCCGAAATACTTTTCTACCGCGGTGTCTTCGGCATCCTCTTCATGGCGGCTTTTGCGCATGCGCGCGGCACTTCATTGCGCACGACCTACCCGGCCATGCACGCCTGGCGCAGTGTGGTCGGTGTTACATCCATGGCTGCATGGTTCTATGCGATCTCCAAGCTTCCGCTGGCAACCGCCATGACGCTCAACTACATGAGCAGCATCTGGATTGCCGCCTTCCTTGTCGGCGGCGCGCTGATGATGGGCAAGGCGGCTCCCCGGCAGGGGCCACTGGTGCTGGCCATCCTCACCAGCTTTGCGGGCGTGATGCTGCTGCTTCGGCCTGCGATTGCACAAAACCAGGCTTTTGCGGCGCTGGTGGGACTGCTTTCGGGGTTCATATCCGCTTTTGCCTACATGCAGGTGATGGCCATGGCCCGCCTGGGCGAGCCAGAAGCCCGTACGGTTTTTTATTTCGCTGTTGGCACCATGCTCGCCGGTCTGCTCGGAATGACGGGCCTGGGGGTCTCCGCGTGGTCCTGGCCGCAGGCGCTCTGGCTGCTCCCCCTTGGCCTGTTCGCCTCGCTGGGGCAACTGAGCATGACAAAGGCCTACTCGCTGGCCGCACACCATGGCGGCACGCTGACGGTGGCCAACCTGCAATACTCTGGCGTGGTGTTTGCTGCGCTGTACGGCGTCGTCCTGTTTGGTGACAATATTCCCTTGTCCGGTTGGCTCGGCATGGCGCTCATTGTTGCCAGCGCCATCGCCGCAACCGTGTTGCGCGCACGTGCGGCGCCGCACGCACCCGCGGAAGAACACTGAAGAGCACTTCAAGGAGCACACGATGTACACCACACTGATTTCAGCAGAGCAGCTAAAGGCATTGATGGCCGCAAGGAAACCGCTGCGCATTTTCGACTGCACGTTCGAACTCATGGACCCCCACGCCGGTGAAAAACACTACCTGGCGTCTCACATACCCGGCGCGGTTTATGCCAATCTGGATACCGCCCTGAGTGCGAAACACGGTGTCAACCCGGCAAAAGCGGGCGCCGACTCCGTCATCACGGTCACTGGCGCAGATGCACCAGCATCGGGCGGACGCCACCCACTGCCCAACCGCGAGAAGTTTGCGACCTGGCTATCCAGCGTCGGTTTTGCCAACGACATGCAGGCAGTCGTGTATGACCGCAACGGCGCCAACTACTGCGGACGGCTGTGGTGGATGCTGAAATGGGCCGGGCACGACAATGTCGCGGTGCTCGACGGCGGCCTGCAGGCCTGGCAGGCAGCAGGCGGCGCGGTGAATTCGGGCGAGGAGCCTGCGCACTTTCAGAGTAATTTTGAACTCGGCCCAGAAAGAGCCAGGCTGGTATCGACGGCAACCGTCCTGGGGCAACTTGGCAAGGCCGGCCAGACCATCATTGACGCGCGCGCCAATCCCCGTTTCAAGGGCGAAGTGGAACCCCTTGACCCGGTCGCAGGACACATACCCGGTGCCCTCAACAGGCCGTTTAACCAGAACCTGGGGGCAGACGGAAAATTCAAGCCGGCCACGCAACTCAAGGCAGAGTTTGAAGAACTGCTGGCAGGACGCGCGCCTTCAGGCGTTGTTCACCACTGCGGCAGCGGCGTGAGCGCCGTACCCAATATCCTCGCCATGGAAATCGCAGGCCTCGGCTCGACAGGCCTCTACGCAGGCAGCTGGAGCGAGTGGTGCAGCGATGCCAGCCGACCGGTGGAGCGCGGGTAACACAAGCCCGCAAGCTCCCGGACGTGCAAAGAAGTCCGGGACTGCCCCACGTCAGCCTAGTTGGTAGAGCCGCCGCTCTTCGGGTTGGTTGCCGGATTGGTAGCGCTCGTGCTGGTGCTCGATCCCATGGAGCTTTCGCCCGTCGAACCAGTACCCATGGCGCCCGAGGATGCGCCCAACGAAGAAGAACTTCCCGTGCTGCTGGAGCTGTCGGAAGATGGCGTGGGCGATGTGCTGGCTGCCGGAGGTGTCACTGCTGGCGTCGTGGTCGTGTCTTCGGTTTTTTTGCCACAGCCACCGAGGGCCAGCAATGCAGCAAGAGCTATTGCCGTAGCGGCTGCCGGTTTGATTCTGGATGAAAACATGTGAATTTCCTTTGAACTTTAAAAAGATGGGTTGGCTAACCGCGACCCGGATTGCCAGCCAGATCAGCCAAAACTCAATCTAATCAAAGCTCAATGTCGCCCCATGAGACACCAGCCACTGCCCTTGTAGGCGTTTTTCCATGCCATGGCCGAAATCTCTGGGGTGCCCTTCAATTTCTCCGATGATCGGCCGTGGGCGACATCTCAGGCACTGCAGGAATGGGGCTGATTTCAGGGCGGCAGCCCGGATCTTCGCCGTCAGAGGGAATGTCTTCCTCGTACGCGAACTCCGGTTTCTCATTGTGTTTTTGCTTCCGGGGGCCTTCTTCACGCTCCACGTCGGGATTAAGCGGCGGGGGTATCAAAGGCCCTGGATCCGGCGCGCCGGGCGTGGATGACGGCGTATGGTTCATCAATAAAGCCCCACCACGATCAGAGGCGCTTCGCGGATGACTGTGGCCGCCGCAGCCATGCTGGCAAAGACCATGACAAAAAACGCAACGCAAGGCGCCAGGCGTCCCACCCAGCTGGTTTTTGGTGTGCCGCTGGGTTGCTCCAGACGTTCATCTGGATGCGGTGCATAAAAATAATCCGAACCGGAAGAAGCAGCTGTATGGGTGTTCATGGCGTCCACCTTTGCGCAATGTTATGGATGCCTCCATATTGCGGCGCAGCAAATCTGCTGTTTATAGGCGGCAAAGCCCATTTCCTGTCAGGCGCCGGCTGACAGCATCTCGGGTGCCATACGGCCAGATTCAGTGAATATGCGCAACGCTGCTGATGAGCGTGACAAGTCCCATGCCGATGACCAGCCAGGCAATCTGGGCAGCGGTTTCGCTGGCACTTGCCCGTTTTTGAAGCTGGGGAATCAAATCGGCCAGCGCCACGTAAACAAAGCTGCTGGAGGCTACGATCAGGAAAAATGGCAAGTAGTGTATGAGCTGATCAACGAGGGCGTAACCGACCATGCCACCCAGCGCGGTCACCGCGCCGGCCATGGAAACCTTGACGAGGGCCGCCCGCCGGTTGTTTGAGGACTGGCGCAGCACCACCAGGTCGCCCATGTGGTGCGGCACCTCATGCACCAGCACCGCCAAAGCGGCGACAACGCCAAGCCGCAGATCTGCCATGAAAGCCGAGGCGATCAGGATGCCGTCGCCGAAGGCGTGCACGCTGTCACCGGCCAGCACAGCCCAGCCGCCGGATTTGATTTGGCCGCGTTCAGCGTGCGCATGGTGCGCATGGATGTGCTGATGATGTGGGTGAGCCGCATGCCCTGCATGCACAACTTCAGGCGCGTCGTGGTGTTCACCGTCATGGTGCTCATGGCCGTGGTGCCAGAGCTCGGCCTTGTCGAGCAGGAAAAAAAACACCAGCCCGGCCAGCAGCGTGGCAAACAGGGCCTGGGGGCTGACGCCGCTTTCGAACGCCTCCGGCAAGAGGTGCATGAAAGCGGTGGCAAGCAGTGCACCGGCAGCCAGGCTCAGCATGTGCTGCGTATAGCGGGCCAGAACACCGAAGCTCAGCATGGCAGCCAGCCAGACACTGCCAATGCCGGCGGCCAGGGTCCCGACCAAAATTGCGATCAAAGTCATGCTTGTTGCGTCAGTCCGTATTGGGTTCCAGCCCAGGTAATAGAAAAAAGGGTCATGAAGAGCCTGTCAGCCCCCGACCAGAGAAACGCAGGTGTGGACATCCCATCCACCACCGCCATGCAATTGATCTTATCAAGCGTGTCAAGTGGGGAGGTAGCGCATAAAAAAAGCCGCCCTTGCGAGCGGCTTGCCTGGTACAGCCAGGATCTGCAGTTTGGAGGCGGTTCGACTTAAGCGACGCCGTGCATCCTGAACCACGCCAGGGCGCGCTTGTAGCCATCTTCGGCGGCTTCCTTGCGATAGCTTGGCCTGTAGTCGGCATGAAAGGCATGCGGGGCAGCTGGGTACACCACAAATTCCGACGCAGCAGCGGCCTTGTTGCCCTTGGCGCCAGCCTCGGCCAGTGCATCTTTCATCTGGTTCACGGTGGTCAGCGGAATGCCGCCATCCTGGCCGCCGTAAAGGCCCAGCACCGGCGCTTTCAGGCTGGCGGCAAGGTCGAGGGGGTTTGCAGGCGACAGGGGCGATGGCGTACCGACGAGACGGCCATACCAGGCCACACCTGCCTTGACGTTTTTGCTCTGCTCTGCATACAGCCAGACAATGCGGCCGCCCCAGCAAAACCCGGTGATGCCGACTTTTTTGGTGTTGCCACCATTGGCTCCCGCCCACTTCACGGCACCATCGAGGTCGGCCATGACCTGTGCATCGGGCACCTTGGACACGACTTCGGCCATCAGCTTGGCCATCTCGTTGTATTTGCTGGCATCGCCCTGGCGCGCATACAGGTCAGGCGCGATGGCGAGGTAACCCGCCTTGGCGAAACGGCGGGCGGTGTCGGCAATGTATTCGTGCACGCCGAAAATTTCCTGGACCACCAGGATCACGGGCGGGTTCTTTTTATTGGCTGGCGCCGCATAGAAAGCCGGCACCTTGAAGCCATTGACTTCAAACGAGATTTCACCCGTTTTGAGGCCTTCAGAAGACGTTTTGATGGCCGTTTGCGCCATGATGGGCATGGCGGTGGCAGCATAACCCACACCGAGAGCGGCCTTGAGTGCCGTGCGACGGCTTGCGCCGGCTTCAGTACTCTGGCCAGGCAGCAGTGCGTCGAATTCGTTTTTCAGGTCATTGTTCAGCATGAAGGTTCCTCTGTTTTTGAATGGAAGGCAGGTTGATAACCGAGTGTCGGAGTCGGTTCCGCAACTAAAGTTCTTGCAAGTACAGGAAATTACCGGTCAGTATTTTCCCTTGGGTGCGGTAGCGGTCATACCGATGTCACACAATCCTGACACTCAACTCGGGCAGGCCGTCAATGTGGCACTCAATCACGTCGCCTTTCACCACAGGGCCGACGTTTTCAGGGGTACCGGAGTAAATGATGTCACCCGGGAACAACTCGAAAGCTTCGGACAATTTTGAAATCTGCTCGGCCACCGACCAGATCATGTGGTTGAGCGTCGCCTGCTGCTTGACCTGCCCATTGACCTTGAGCCAGATCGCGCCTTTGGTGTAGTGGCCGGTTTGCGCAACCTTGTGGATGGGGCCTATGGGCGCCGACAGGTCAAAGCTCTTGCCGATCTCCCACGGTTTTTTCTGGTCGCCCATGCCGCGCTGCAAATCGCGGCGCGTCATGTCCAGGCCGAGCGCGTAGCCATAGACCAGCTCCAGCGCCCTGTCGATGGGAATGTTGCGCCCGCCTCCGGAAAGCGCCGCCACCAGTTCGACCTCGTAGTGGTAGTTTTTGGTCAGCGTTGGATAGGGGTGGTCCACCACCTTGCCGGGCGGCACAAGCTGGATGGCGTCGGTCGGCTTCTGGAAAAAGAAAGGTGGCTCGCGCGTCGGGTCAGACCCCATTTCAATCGCGTGCGCCGCATAGTTGCGGCCAATGCAGTAAATGCGGCGAACAGGAAACATCTCGCTGCTACCGGCGATGGGCACATAGGTCTGGGGCACCGTGAAAGGGGTCGCAGGCGCGTTTGCAGCCGTGCCAGGTGTAGCGCAGCCGATGACGGCGCCAGCCGTCATCAGAACGCCGGATTGCAGAAGGCCACGCTTGGTGAGATCCTGGGGTTTGTGCATGTCTGTCTCCATTTTTTCGGGGTGATATCCAGCAGCCAAGGATACGGCAAAGCACTGCCCCGGCAATAGGGTAAATCGCCCGTCAACAGGCCTGCCAACGGGTCCACGCCGGTGTCATGCGGACTGGCGGTCGCAGGCGATGAAAGGCGTTAGTGCGCCTTTTCCCAGTTGGGTCCTATGCCGATCTCGGCCAGAAGCGGAACTTTGAGCGTGGCAACGCTGGCCATGAGGCGCGGTATCTCGACCCTGACCCATTCGACCTCTGCTTCAGGCACCTCAAACACCAGTTCATCGTGTACCTGCATGATCATTCGGGTGCCGCGCTTTTCCGCATCCAGCACATGCTGGACCTTGTTCATGCTGAGCTTGATGAGGTCGGCAGCAGTGCCCTGCATGGGCGCATTGATGGCTGCACGCTCCGCACCACCCCTGCGCGGCCCATTCGGAGAGTTGATCTCGGGCAGATAAAGCCTGCGGCCAAAAACGGTTTCAACGTAGCCCCGGGCCTTGGCCGACTGGCGCGTTTCATCCATGTAGTTTTTAACCCCGGGATAACGCTGGAAGTACCTGTCGATATACGCCGCGGCCGCCTTGGTCTCAATGCCCAGGTTGCGCGCCAGGCCAAAGCTGCTCATGCCGTAAATCAACCCGAAGTTGATGACCTTGGCATAACGGCGCTGCTCGCTGCTGACCTGCTCCACCGCCACGCCAAACACTTCAGCGGCGGTTGCGCGGTGAACGTCAATGCCCTCCGTGAAGGCACGTAGCAACGCTTCGTCTTCGCTGATGTGCGCCATGATGCGCAGCTCGATTTGTGAATAGTCAGCGCTGGCAATGACGCTGCCGGCAGGCGCCACAAAAGCTTCACGCACGCGGCGACCCTCTGCGGTCTTGACCGGTATGTTCTGCAGGTTGGGGTCATTGCTCGACAGGCGACCCGTCACCGCCACCGCCTGTGCATAGTGGGTGTGCACCCTGCCGGTTCGCGGCAATGCAAGCTGCGCCAGCTTGTCGGTGTAGGTGCCCTTGAGCTTGCTCAGCGAGCGGTGCTCCAGCAGCTTGGCCGGAAGCGGGTAGTCTTCAGCGAGTTTCTCAAGCACCTCTTCATCAGTGCTGCGCGCACCGCTCGGCGTCTTCTTGATGACCGGCATGCCCAGCTTGTCGAAAAATATCTCGCCCAGCTGTTTCGGGCTGCCGAGGTTAAAAGGCTGGCCGGCGATTTCATAGGCTTCGGTTTCAAGCTGCAGGATGCGCTGGCCCAGTTCATGGCTTTGCGTAGCCAGCATCGGCGCGTCAATCAGTACGCCATTGCGCTCGATGCGGTAAAGGGACTCACTGCTCTCCATCTCGAGTTCGTAGATGAATTTCAGCTTTTCAATGGCTTCGAGCTGCGGCCACAGGACATGATGTACGTCCAGCGTCTGGTCAGAGTCCTCACATGAATATTCAGCCGCCTTTGCAATGTCCACCTGGTTGAACTTGATCTGGTGCGCGCCCTTGCCGCACAGGTCTTCGTAATTGATGCCACTGCGGCCCGCATGCCGTTCGGCCAGACTCGCCAGGCCGTGCGGCTTGTGCACTTCGAGCACATAACTCTGCAGCATGGTGTCGTGTGCATAACCCCGCACTTCAATGCCGTGATTGGCAAAAACATGGCGGTCGTATTTGATGTGCTGGCCAAGCTTGGCTTTGGCAGGGTTTTCCAGCCATGGCTTGAGTTTTGCAAGCACCTCATCGCGCGGCAACTGGACTGGTGCGTCCGGGTAGTCATGGGTCAGCGGAATATAGGCAGCCTCGCCGGGTTTGACGCTGAAACTCAGGCCCACGATCTGCGCCAGCATTTCGTCGAGCGAGGTGGTTTCGGTATCCAGCGCCACCAGCTCCGCCGCCTCGATTTTTGCCAGCCAGCTGTCAAACAGCGCCCAGCTGAGAATAGTGTCGTAATGCAGGTTGGTCGTGCGCCCGGCAAGCGGGGCCTCTGCCTGCGTTCCATGTTCAGCCGGTTCATCGAAGAGGCCCGGAGAAGCAGAATCTGCCGCAGCTGCCTTTTTTGCGTGCGGGTGGCGGCCTTCGGGGCCGCCGACCAGCTCTGGCGGGGTGCTTTCGATTTCTATCTGCTTGACGAGCCCCTTGAAGCCGTATTTTTCATAAAAGACTTTCAGCTCGTCCGTCTGCTGCGCGCCCATCGCAATGGCTTCCAGCGCAGGCAGGCCCGCGATGTATTCGGCCAGCTCACAGTCTTTTTTTATGGTCAGGAGCTCGCGGCCTTTGGGCAGCCAGTCGAGCGAAGCGCGCAGGTTCTCGCCCACCACGCCCTTGATGTCCGCAGCCTTCGCCACCAGCGCATCGAGCGAGCCGTATTCAAGCAGCCACTTCACCGCAGTCTTTGGCCCCACCTTGGGCACACCCGGAACGTTGTCAACCGCATCACCGACGAGCGTCTGGTAGTCGACCATCAGGCGTGGCGGCACGCCGAACTCGGCCTCGACGCCCGCCAGGTCCCGGCGCCTGTCGTTCATGGTGTCGATCACCATGATGTTTTCATCGACCAGCTGGCTCAGGTCCTTGTCGCCGCTGGAGATGATGACCTCAATGCCCTGCTGCGACGCCGTGCAGGCCAGCGTGCCGATGACGTCGTCGGCCTCGACACCGGGTACATCCAGCACCTTCCAGCCCAGCAGGCGCACCACCTCGTGGATGGGGGCCACCTGGCTGCGCAGGTCGTCAGGCATCGGTGAGCGCTGTGCCTTGTATTCGGGGTAAAGCGCATCACGGAAGGTGGGGCCCTTGGCATCAAAAACGCAGGCAGCATAGTCGGCGCGTACATCCTTGCGCAGCTTCTGCATCATGTTGATCATGCCGCGGATCGCACCTGTAGCGGGGCTGGCCGGGTCACCCGGATTGGCGCGCAGATCCGGCATCGCGTGGAAGGCCCTGTAGAGGTAACTGGAGCCGTCGACCAGCAGAAGGGTTTTTTTGTCAGTACTCATGCCATGGGATTGTCGGGGATATCCGTCGCCGGTCCCGCCGGGTCTGAAAGCCCTTGTTTACAGGGGTGCGAAGCCTACAATACAGGCATGAAACAAGTTCTGCCATCTTCACTACGTACCGTGGTCATCGCCGCGCTGCTGGCCCTGCCGATGGCCCATGTTTCCATGGCGCAGACGCCGGCGCCGGCTGCAACCGCTGCGCCATTGCCCGATGCCGCCCCGCAGGCCAGGGGCCGCCCTGACAAGGCCGGCCAGCGTATCCGCACCGAAGACGCCGGCACCCGAATTGACGAAGTCCGCGTTGGCGGTGAAACGCAAAGCATTACCGTGCAGCCGAAAACAGGCAACAACCTGCCCGCCTATGAAGTCAAGCCCTCGGACGCTACCAAGGGGAGTTTGCCGCCGACCACAAGCGGGGACACCAATGGCGCACGTGTCTGGAATGTGCTGAAGTTTTAGGGCCTTCCCGGGAGTTGTGAACAGGCCCTAGTACCATCGCTGCTTCGTACAATTTTGTACCTACTGCTAAGGTTTGATTTCAGGCATGGCCGTTTTTACCGAGGTCTCGTTCGACGAGGCTGATGATTTTCTGCAAAAGCTCAATCTGGGCAAGCTCCAGTCCATCAAGGGCTGTGCCGGCGGCATCGAAAATACGAACTATTTTGTCGACAGTGAGCAGGGCCAGTTCGTCCTGACCCTGTTCGAGCGCCTGACTTTCGAGCAGTTGCCTTTTTACCTGCACCTGATGAAGCACCTCGCAGGCCGCGGCATCCCGGTGCCCGACCCTGCCGCAGGCCCAAACGGCGACATTCTCCACAGCCTGAAAGGCAAGCCTGCCGCCGTCGTGAACCGCTTGCGGGGAAGCAGCGAACTTGCACCAAAACCGGCGCACTGCGCCAGCGTTGGCGAGATGCTCGCCCGAATGCACCTGGCTGGCCAGGACTACGACCGGCGCCAGCCCAACCTGCGTGGCCTGCCATGGTGGAACGAAACCATTCCCGTGGTCCTGCCGCATGTCACGGAAGAACAGAAGGCCCTGCTGCTGGCCGAGCTGGCCTACCAGAACCACATCGCGGCATCGTCGGCTTACACCGCACTGCCTTCAGGTCCCATCCATGCCGACCTGTTCCGTGACAACGTCATGTTTGAAAACGGCCAGCTGACCGGCTTTTTCGACTTTTATTTCGCCGGTTGCGACACCTTTGTGTTCGACATCGGCGTCTGCCTGAACGACTGGTGTGTCGACCTCGAAAGCGGCCGGCATGATGCCGGGCGGGCAGAGGCATTTTTGAAAGCCTACGCGTCAGTGCGCCCACTGACCGCCCATGAACGCCAGCTGCTGCCCGCAGCCCTGCGCGCAGGTGCACTGCGCTTCTGGGTTTCGCGGCTCTGGGATTTTCACCTGCCGCGTGAAGCGGCAGTGCTGCAGGCTCATGACCCTGGCCACTTTGAACGTGTGCTGCGTGAGCGTGTGAAGCACCCCGTCACGATGCAGCCATAACACTCGCGCACGACCTCGAGACCCGAAGGCCCCCCATTACAACCCGGCAAGACCGCCCCGGAAAAAGTCTTGCCACCCCGGAAGCAAGCGCTCCATGAAACTAAATATCGTTCCAGCCCGCACCGGCATCACCTGGGTCAGGCTGGGGTTCAAGACCTTTCTGCAGCAGCCACTGGCCATGTCCGGCCTGTTTTTCATGTTCATGGCCACGCTATCCATTGCCACGCTGGTTCCGTTTATAGGCGCCGCACTGGCACTGGCGTTGCTGCCCGCAGCGACGCTCGGCCTCATGGCTGCAACGCAGGAGGCGACCAGGGGCAAGTTCCCGATGCCGTCCATCCTGATCAGTGCCTTTCGCGCTGGCAAGCAGCGTTTGCGCGCCATGATGGTTCTGGGCGCCCTCTACGCGGCCGGGTTTCTGCTCCTGATGGGGATATCGGCGCTGATTGATGGCGGCCAGTTTGCCCGGCTCTACCTGGTGGGCGGCAAGATGAGCCAGGAGATGGTGATGCAGGACAGCTTTCAGCTGGCCATGTGGGTCACCATGCTGCTCTACATCCCGCTGTCCCTGCTGTTCTGGCATGCGCCCGCGCTGGTTCACTGGCATGGCGTGCCGCCCGTCAAAAGCCTCTTTTTCAGCCTGATGGCCTGTTGCCAAAACTGGCGGGCCCTGGCTGTTTACGGCATCACCTGGGCCGCCATCTTTGTCATGGCCATGGTGCTGCTGACCCTTGTGGCCGTTTTGCTCGGTAACCCGAACATTGCCGTGGTGGCGCTGTTCCCGGTGGCTTTGCTGGTGATGGCGATGTTTTTCACGTCGATTTACTTCACCTTTCGTGATAGCTTCACCGATACCGATCCACCTTCCACGCCAACCCCGGACGTGCCGGCTGATTTTTCAGGAGATCCCACATGACCCAGCACTTTCTGCAAGGCCGCTCTGAAAAGGAAGTCCTGTGGTTCCAGAGGCGCGACACGCTCAGGGCGGCGGCGGCCTGGGTGGCGATGGGGAGCTTTGGCGCGGCAGTGGCCCAGCAGCGCACCAATGTCGTCCAGCTGACCGGCGACGCACTGCTCAATGGCAGCCGCCTGCTGTCCGGGCAAACCATTCAAACCGGCGACCAGCTCCAGACCGGGCCCGGCTCCAGCCTGATCTTTGTCATGGGCAATGCGTCCTTCCTGGTTCGCCAGAACTCCATGATGACCGTGGAGCGCGGTGCCAGCCTGACGGCGGTCAGCCTCCTGCGCATCGTCACGGGCGCGGTGGCCAGCATCTGGAACAAGGGCGGCAGCCGCTCCATCGTCACGCCAACGCTGACGGCAGGCATACGCGGCACTGGCGTCTACACCGAGGTTTTGCCCCAGCAGGACAACCGCACTTACTTCTGCAACTGCTACGGCACGGTAGACCTGAATGCGGGCGGCAATAAAAAGCTCTCGCAATCAGACTATCACCAGTCCTTCTGGGCCGACGCAGTGCCGAAAGATGGAACCCGGATCACGCCAGCCGGCTACCTGAACCACACGGATGCCGAACAGGAGTTTCTGGCTGAACTGATTGGCCAGCGAACCTACTGGCAAATCATGGGACGCAAGGGCAATGGGGACGGCAGCGGCACCATGGGTTATTGACGGCGCGTGCGCCTGGGAGCCATGGGCCCGGCCATGAGGTCGGGTAATCAGGCCAGACAAATTGCTATTAATTAAATAGCTGCTCACGCCCGTATTCATTGGTCTGGACGCTTATTTGGCACCTGAAAAAGCACTTTTCCAGTGCTTTTGGGGCCTTTGTCGTCTTGTTCTGAGCCGCCCAACACCACCAGGCTCGAAATTTTAATGTATACGTTAAATTTTTAACGTATACGGCAAAATCGGCCTTCTGATACCGACAACGACTCCCAGGAGCCTGCGTCGCTCTAAACCACCGTCAGTTTGGCCACACTCAGCGCCAGCCACTTCACGCCATGCCGGGTGAAGTTGATTTGCGCCCGCGCATCGTCGCCGCTGCCTTCCAGCATCATCACCTTGCCCTCGCCAAATTTGGCGTGAAACACATTCATGCCGCTTTTCAGGCCATGCGCCGGGCCGTTGCGCTGCTCGGGTACCGGCGGGTTGGCAAAACGTTCGGTGGTCCCCGACGCGCCGCTGCGGCCCGAGAAAACGCTGCTCGCCCAGTCCTTGCGGCCACCGCCACTGCCCGCGTCATCGCCCCACGCACTGCCGCCACGGCCCATGCCTGACGCAAAGCCCTGGTTTTTAGGCGTGATCCATTTCAGCGCGCTTTCAGGCAATTCGTCGAAAAAGCGGCTCTTGAGGTTGTAGCGCGTCTGGCCGTGCAGCATGCGGGTTTGTGAATGGCTCAGGTACAGGCGCTTGCGCGCACGCGTGATGGCGACGTACATCAGGCGGCGCTCTTCCTCGATGCCGCCGTGGTCGCTGAGCGAGTTTTCATGCGGGAAGACGCCGTCTTCGAGCCCGGTGATGAACACGCAGTCAAACTCCAGGCCTTTGGACGAATGCACCGTCATGAGTTGCACGGCATCCTGGCCAGCCTTGGCCTGGTTGTCGCCAGCCTCCAGCGCCGCATGCGTGAGGAAGGCAGCCAGTGGCGACAGCGTCTCGCCGGTCTCGGCATCGGGTGCCAGCATTTCGGGCAGCGGTTCGTCCATCAGCGGCGCGGAAGGGTCCAGCCCCTGGCTGGCTGGCGACTGTTTCAACGGTTCGCCCAGCTCATCGACCGGCAGGGCCACGGCGTCACGGCCAAAGCCTTCCTGGCTCACAAACGATTCGGCGGCGTTGACCAGTTCGGCCAGATTCTCCAGCCTGTCCTGGCCTTCTTTTTCGAGTTTGTAGTGCTCTTCAAGCCCGCTGTGCTCCAGCACCAGCTCAATGATTTCGCGCAGGCTCAGGCCGGTCGTCTGCTCGCGCATGACATCGAGTTTGGCCACAAACGCGCCGAGGTTGGCGCCGGCCTTGCCCGGCACGGCGCTCACGCCGTCATGCAGGGAACAACCCGAAGAACGCGACACATCCTGCAGTTGCTCGAGCGTGCGCAAGCCAATGCCGCGCGGCGGGAAATTCACCACACGCATGAAGCTGGTGTCGTCGTGCGGGTTCTCCAGCAAGCGCAGGTAAGCGAGCGCGTGCTTGATTTCAGCGCGCTCGAAGAAGCGCAGGCCGCCGTAAACACGGTAGGGCACGGCAGCATTGAAAAGCGCGGTTTCCATCACCCGGCTTTGCGCGTTGCTGCGGTATAGCAGCGCAATCTCTTTTCGCTCCGTGCCGTCGCGCACCAGTTGTTTGACTTCATCGACAAACCATTGCGCCTCGGCAAAGTCGCTGGCCGACTCATACACACGCACAGGCTCGCCGGGGCCAGCCTCGGTGCGCAGGTTCTTGCCCAGGCGCTTGCTGTTGTGGCTGATGAGCTGGTTGGCGGAGTCCAGGATGTTGCCGAAGCTGCGGTAGTTGCGCTCCAGCTTGATCTGCTGGCGCACATCAAACTCGCGCACGAAGTCCGTCATGTTGCCGACGCGCGCACCGCGAAACGCGTAAATACTCTGGTCGTCGTCACCCACCGCAATCACCGAGCCACCGGGCATGGGGGTCGAGCCCTGCGTGGCTTCAGGGCCCTGCCCCGCCAGCATCTTGATCCACGCGTACTGCAGCTTGTTGGTGTCCTGGAACTCGTCGATCAGGATGTGCCGGAAGCGCCGCTGGTAATGCTCACGCACCGGCACGTTGTCACGCAGCAACTCGTAGCTGCGCAGCATGAGCTCGCCGAAATCGACCACACCTTCGCGCTGGCACTGCTCTTCATACAGCGCATAGAGCTCGATCTTTTTGCGGTCTTCCTCGTCGCGCGCCTGCACATCCTTGGCGCGCAGGCCGTCTTCCTTGTTGCCGGCAAAAAAGTACATCAGCTGCTTGGGCGGAAAGCGCTCGTCGTCGATGTTGAACTGCTTGCACAGGCGCTTGATGCTGGAGAGCATGTCCTGCGTGTCGAGAATCTGGAAGGTCGAGGGCAGGTTGGCCAGTTTGTAATGCGCGCGCAGAAAGCGGTTGCACAGGCCGTGAAAAGTGCCAATCCACATGCCGCGCACATTGACCGGCAGCATGCTTGAGAGCCGCACCATCATCTCTTTGGCGGCCTTGTTGGTAAACGTCACGGCCAGAATGCCGCCCGGTGACACCTGGCCGGTTTGCAGCAGCCAGGCGATGCGGGTGGTCAGCACCCGGGTTTTGCCGGAGCCAGCGCCCGCAAGAATCAGTGCATGCGTTGCAGGCAGTGTGACGGCAGCCAGTTGCTCGGGATTAAGATTTTGTAAGAGCGGGGAGTCTGGCGCGACAGCATCGGTAAATTCTGGGAACATCCCTCATTGTAGAAAGCCCTGATGAAATCCCCACCTGATCGCGTATCAACCCTGCAGTTCTGGCAGGTGCTCGCCACGCTGGCGCTGGCGCTACCTGCAACGGCCAGCGCACAGGCCGTTTGCGCAAGTGATGGCCAGCCGCGGCCGGTGGCGCTCATGGAGCGGTTTATCAACGCCGACTGCGAGACCTGCTGGCGCGACCCCGCAACGCGCCAGGCGGGACCGGGTCAGGCCGTGCTCGACTGGGTTCTGCCGGGCAGCAAGGGGGATGATGCGCCACTGTCTGCAGTCGCCAGCCGCGACGGCCTGAAACGGCTTCAGGCTTTGGGCCGCGTTGTACCCCAGACCACAAGCGGCGACACGCACAACATCGCCGGCCTGGCAGGCACTCGGCTGCGCGTGGCGCGCGGGCTGGCGCTGTCAGGTTATGTGGGTGCCTCGATAGAACTCAAGCCTCTGCCGGCCAGCGCACGCGGACAGGATTGGACGGCGTGGATCGCGCTGGTTGAGAGCCTGCCCAAAGGCACCGAAGGTTCTCCCGTCGCCCGCAACCTGGTGCGAAACCTTGTGCAGGTGGACTGGAATGGCAGCATGGCGACCGCCCGGGAGCAGAAGCGCTTGTTTGAATCACGCGTCATGGGCGTTGCGAGCGGCGCAAACCCGGAGCGCCTTGGCGTCATCGGGTGGGTGCAGAACAACAAGGGTGAAGTGCTGGTTGCAGCGCAGTCGCGTTGCCGGCCTGGCCGCTGAATCGGCTCCGCCGTATAAGGTCTATATCGGGCGAGGCATTCCCGGCTTTTGCAAGCGCGTCTAAAATCAGGCACCGGGCCCAAGCAATTGCGCCCGGTTTTTTGTTGCTTGCCAACAAAGCCGGGTCCGATCCCAAGCGCTCACATTCTGTACTTCAACAGTTTTTCTGGAGCCTGGGAATCAAATGGAAATTTTCGACTACGACAACATCCTGCTGCTGCCGCGCAAATGCCGCGTGGAAAGCCGCTCGGAGTGCGACGCGGGTGTGGAACTTGGCGGACGTACCTTCCGCATCCCGGTGGTCCCGGCCAACATGAAGACGGTGGTCAACGAAAGCATCTGCGTGTGGATGGCCAAAAACGGCTACTTCTACGTGATGCACCGCTTTGATCTTGACAACCTGAAGTTTGTCCGCGACATGAAGGCCCAGGGCGTTTATGCGTCGATTTCACTGGGCGTCAAAAAAGCCGACTACGACACGGTGGACCAGCTGGTGGCGGAAGGCCTGGTGCCCGAGTACATCACCATCGACATCGCGCACGGCCATGCCGACACTGTGCAGAAAATGATTGGCTACCTGAAGCAAAAACTGCCCGGCTCGTTTGTGATTGCCGGCAACGTCGGCACGCCCGAAGCGGTGATTGACCTGGAAAACTGGGGCGCTGATGCGACCAAGGTGGGCATCGGCCCGGGCAAGGTCTGCATCACCAAAATGAAAACGGGTTTTGGTACCGGTGGCTGGCAGCTCTCGGCGCTCAAGTGGTGCGCGCGCGTGGCAACCAAACCCATCATTGCCGACGGCGGCATACGCGAGCATGGCGACATCGCCAAGTCTGTGCGTTTTGGTGCGACCATGGTGATGATTGGCTCGATGCTGGCCGGCCTGGAAGAAAGCCCCGGCAAGACGGTGGAAGTCGACGGCGCGCTGTTCAAGGAGTACTACGGCAGCGCCTCCGACTTCAACAAGGGCGAGTACAAACACGTCGAGGGCAAGCGCATCCTGGAGCCTGTGAAAGGCACGCTGGCCGACACGCTGCGCGAAATGGAAGAAGACATCCAGAGCTCCATCAGCTACGCGGGCGGCACCAAACTCATGGACATCCGCAAGGTCAACTACGTCACTCTGGGTGGTGATAACGCAGGTGAGCACCTGCTGATGTGAGGTGGCGGGCTCAGGTCCAACCTGCGCCCACCTGCTCTTATTTGCCCAGTAATTTGAGCGCCAGCTGGTGCGCGCGCTGGCCGGGCTCGGCCAGTGTCTGCAGCACGCTGAAATGATTCAGACCCGGCAAATCCTCACATACTGGAACCACCCTTTTGCCCCAGGTTTGCTGGATCACCAGGTTCTGGCGCAGGAACTCCTCGCTCTCATCACCGCCCACCACCGCGTACAAAGTGCCGGCCTTGGGCGCAGGCAGCAGCGCAGGGCTGGCGCGGGCCACATCTTCCGGCGTGAGGCGCAGCGAGTCTTTCATGGCCGGTGTGTGCGGCAGCGGCGCAAGGTCATGCAGGCCCGAAATCGACAAGGCGTTTTTGACCAGGTTCGTGGGCAGGTCACGGGCATACGCATGC
The DNA here is from genome assembly GCA_040390295.1 of Pseudomonadota bacterium. GTDB lineage: Bacteria > Pseudomonadota > Gammaproteobacteria > Burkholderiales > Burkholderiaceae_C > Polaromonas. The sequence continues at coordinate 36,846 of JAZJYR010000008.1, read as the reverse complement.
CAGTTACAGGCCAGCATCATGGCCGCAAGGTGTCCGCCGGCAGAGTGACCAGCCACCGTGATGCGTGAAGGATCACCGCCGTACTGCGCAATGTTGCGGAAAGTCCAGGCCAGCGCCCTCACCATCTGCATGGTGATGTCAGGAATCGTCACCGCCGGGCAGAGGTCGTAGTTGGGCACCACCACGCAGACGCCGTTTGCGGTAAACGAAGGTGCCACAAAAGAGTGGTCTGATTTGTCGAGCGAGCGCCACCACCCGCCGTGAATGAACACCAGAACCGGCGCGCCCTTGCCATTCTTTTTTTGCGCGGCGGCAGGGAACACATCGAGCTTTTCGCCAGCGCTTTTGCCATAAGCGATGTCGAGCACACCGTCAGGCGTTTGCCTTGCACGGGCGGACTGGTCAATCCAGTGCGCCAGGTGGGCGGCGAAATCCGGCACGCGGGCGCGGTTGTTGTACTGGACATCCAGCCATTGCGGATCGGGATGGACTGCTGGGACTTGCATGCGAACCTCGTCAAGTTGATATGTACGCATATCTTGACACAGCCCAACGATCTGAGCGGGCACCAGCAGACAGAAAAAAGCCCCGGAAATTCCCGGGAAAATCCCTGGAATGAATCGGGGCCTTGCGGGAAAGCTGATTAACAGCTCACCCGAAGTCTGCTTTTCAGATCAGTCGCGGGTCTTGGCAAATTTGCCAGCCTTCTTCGCTGCATCGCGCGGCACAAAAACCTTGCCTGCCGGGCGGGCGAAAGCCGGCTTGCGGTCTGCAAAGTCAGGACGCGGTGCAAAGCCGTCGCTGCGTGGGCCGCGTGGCGCTGCAAAACCGGCGTTGTGGTTGCCAAAGCCACGGTCATCCTGGCGACGCGGGCCACGGTCATTAAAACCGGAACGGTCTGCATAGTTGCCCTGTGGTGCAGGACGGCCCTGGAAAGAACCGTTGCGATCATCGCGCTGCTCTTGACGGGGAGGCGCACCGAAACCACCGCGGTCATCACGGTTGCCGGAGAAACCACCACCAAAGCCACCGCCGGCAGGCTTGCGGCCTGCGTAGCCACCACCACCGCCGCCGAAGCTGCGGCCGCCACCACGGTCATCACGACCGCCACCGAAATTGCCACGCGGGCGATCGGACGTCGGTGCGAAGCGTTGCTGGGGCTCCAGGCCTTCGATCACGCTGGGCTTGAGGTTTTGCTGGGTGTAATGCTCGATGTCCTGAATCTTGCGGCGATCGCGGAACTCGGCAATCGTGACAGCCTTGCCTTCGCGGCCAGCACGGCCGGTGCGGCCAATGCGGTGCACGTAATCTTCGGCTTTCATCGGCAGGCCGTAGTTGACCACGTGGGTGATCGTCGGCACATCAAGGCCACGGGCAGCCACGTCGGTGGCAACCAGCACCTGGACGCGGCCATCGCGGAAAGCCATCAGGCGGCGATTGCGCAAGCCCTGGCTCAGGGCGCCATGCAATGCAACGGCGCTGAAGCCCTCCTGCACAAGATCATTGGCCAGACCATCGCACTCGACCTGCGTGCATGCAAACACGATGGCCTGGTTGATGGTGGTGTCGCGCAGCAGGTGATCGAGCAACTTGCGCTTGTGCGTCATGTTGTCGGCCCACAGGAGGGTCTGCGTGATGGACGTGTGTTTTTCGTGCGGCGAGTCGATTTCGACGCGCTGCGGCGTACGCATGACGCGTGTCGCCAGTTGCATGATGCGTGGCGCAAACGTGGCGCTGAACATCATGGTCTGCTTGCGCTCAATGGTCAACTGGTTGACTTCGGTCAGGTCGTCGGCAAAACCAAGGTCCAGCATGCGGTCGGCTTCGTCAACAACGAGGAACTGCACCTGGTCCAGCTTGATCTGCATGCTGCGCTGCAAATCAAGCAGGCGGCCCGGGGTTGCCACAACGAGATTGGCGTTCTGCAGCTTGGCGATTTGCAGCTGGTAAGGAATGCCGCCCACAACGTTGGCAATGCGCAGGCCGCGGCAATGGCGAACCAGATCGATGGCATCGGCGCAAACCTGCTGGGCCAGTTCGCGGGTTGGGCACAGGATCAGCGCGCCTGGCGTGGCAGGCTTGAAGTTGCGCGCGTTGGTTGGGTCCTTGCGCTTTGGCTTTTTCAGCGGTGCTTCGCCACGGGCGACAGCCTCAGCGCTCAGGCGCTCAAACTCGGCGCGTTCGTCACGCTCAGCCTGTTCCTGCTGTTTGAGCAGGGTGTGCAGCACGGGCAGCAGGAACGCAGCCGTCTTGCCGCTACCGGTCTGGCTTGAAACCAGCAGGTCGGTGAATTTGGCCTTGCTGTCGGTGCTGGCCACGTCCAGGGCCTGCATGGCCTTGGGGATGGTGGCCATCTGCACGGCTGTCGGCTGGGTAAAGCCCATGTCGGCAACGGCTTGCAGCAGTTCTTTGGCCAGGCCGAGCTTCACAAAGCCGTTAGGCTCCGCAACGATGGCGTCCAGGGACGTTTCTGCAACTGCAGGCACGCCGGAAAAGTCCGCAACCATGGTGTTGTCGGCGTCGATATTTGTTTCGGGCGTAAATTCGCCACGAGCCTCAAAAGAGTCAGTCATGTGTTTCTCACTAATCACCTGCAAGCATTGCTTTTGGCAAAGTCACAGGAAACTCGTCCTCCCGCGTGGCAGGAGGATTCGTTCAATGGTTAAAAAAACATCAACCATCAAACGAATATTGCGAATCAGGCTGGGCCAGGAGAACTGGACTGCCGGAGACGGTGACCCTAATCAACAAGGGTCCAAAAGTGTGAGGTAGATGTACAAATGCGGAGCACCCTGTGCTACCGCAAGCCCATGATTATGGCACGCTTTACGGGTTTGTACCAGTCTTTTGTTTTTTCGACGTCGAAATCACTTCAGGAAGTGTTCGCGATAGTGCTCAAGTTCATCAATGGACTCATGCACATCAGCAAGCGCCGTGTGGCTTTGCCGCTTCTTGAAGGCACTGTAAACCTCGGGGCTCCAGCGCTTTGCCAGTTCCTTGAAGGTACTGACATCGATGTTGCGGTAGTGCAAAAAGCCTTCGAGCTTCGGCATGTACTTGACCAGAAAACGCCTGTCCTGGCTGATGGTGTTGCCGCACAGGGGTGATGTGCCTTTGGGCAGGTATTGGGCCAGAAAAGCCAGAATCTGCGCCTCTGCCTCGGCCTCGCTGACGCTGCTGGCCTTGACTTTCTCGATCAGGCCGCTACGCCCATGCGTGCCCTTGTTCCATGCATCCATCTGGTCGAGCAACTCATCAGGCTGGTGAATGGCCAGCACCGGCCCTTCAAGGCGCGGGGTGAGTTGCGGCCCGGTAACGATGACGGCAATTTCTATCAGGCGTTCTTTTTCGGGGTCCAGCCCGGTCATTTCGCAGTCTATCCAGACAAGGTTCTGGTCGGATTTTTTGAGTAGGGGTTCGTTGTCAGGCATCTTGTGATTCTCGCTGATAGCCTAAACTTCTCCTTATGAGTGACCTTTCCCTTGTTTTCACCGTTGTGTTCTGCGCTGCCCTGGTGCCTGGCTTGCTGGTACGGTTTTACCTCGCGTCACGCCAGATTCGCCATGTGGCAAAACATCGAAACACAGTGCCTGCCGCTTTTGCATCCACCATTTCGCTGGAATCACATCAAAAGGCTGCGGATTACACGATCACCAAGGCACGCTTCGGGTTGCTGGAAATGGCTTTCGGCGCTACCGTGCTTTTGGGCTGGACCTTGCTTGGCGGCATTGACGCGCTTAACCAGTTTCTGGCCAACTCCGGCCTGGCCGCCTGGGGCAGTCTTGTGCCACAGCTCGCCCTTCTTGCTGCTTTCGGCCTGATCAGTGGCATGCTCGACCTGCCTTTTACGCTTTACAGCACCTTCAGGATTGAAGAACGTTTTGGCTTCAACAAAATGACCTTCAAGCTATGGCTGGGCGACCTGGCCAAGGGCCTGCTTGTGGGCGCCATCATTGGCCTGCCCATCATTGCGCTGATTCTCTGGTTGATGGGTAGCGCCGGAAGCCTCTGGTGGCTTTGGGCCTGGGGCGCGTGGATGGGTTTTAACCTGCTTGTGCTGGTTCTCTATCCAACGGTCATCGCACCGCTCTTCAACAAATTCAAGCCACTGGACGATGAAACGCTTAAAACTCGTGTCACCGCACTCATGCAGCGCTGTGGCTTTGCGGCCAAGGGCTTGTTTGTCATGGATGGCAGCAAGCGCTCGGCTCATGCCAACGCGTACTTCACCGGCTTTGGCGCGGCCAAACGTGTGGTGTTTTACGACACGCTGCTCAGGCAACTGAACCCCGGAGAAGTGGACGCCGTACTTGCACACGAGCTGGGCCACTTCAAGCACAAACACATCATCAAGCGCATTGTGTCGATGTTCGCCATGAGCCTGGCTGGTTTTGCGCTGCTGGGCTGGCTGTCGTCACAGGTCTGGTTTTATACGGGCCTGGGTGTGCGGCCGAATCTGTCGGGCCCGAATGACGCGCTGGCTCTTTTACTCTTCATGCTGGTGGTGCCGCTGTTCAGCTTTTTCATCTCGCCGCTCTTTGCGCAGTTCTCCCGCAAGCATGAGTTTGAAGCTGATGCCTACGCCGTGGCCCAGACCGACGGCAGGGATCTTCAAAGTGCCCTGCTCAAGCTCTATCAGGACAATGCCAGCACGCTGACGCCAGATCCGGTGTTTGTGAAGTTTTATTACTCCCACCCGCCCGCCTCGGAGCGGCTCGCACGAATGGCTCCAGCCCTGGAAGGGTCTCCATCATGAACCCCATTCACCAGAACCGCCGCGCGTTGAGCGCCACCGAGATCGTCACACAGCTCAGCAAACTCAATGGCGATCAGGTACCAGGCTGGCGGCTGATGGATGGATCGCTGGAAAAAACCTTCGGCTTCAAGAACTATTACGAGACCATTGCTTTCGTCAACGCACTGGCCTTTATCGCCAATGCGGAAGACCATCATCCGGATCTTTCGGTCAGCTACAGCAAGTGCACAGTGCGTTTCAACACACACGATGTTGACGGCATTTCCGTCAGTGATTTCTTCTGCGCGTCAAAAACTGACGCGTTGCTGGCTTGAGCAAACCCGTCCGGCCAGGTACAGCGCCCGCCGCGGGCACGCAGCCTGGTCTCGTGGTGGCTGGTTTTGGCCGCCATGTCCTGGTCGAAACCGGCGGCGGCGTACGCCTGATCTGCCACCCACGCGGCAAAAAGAACCAGGCGCTTGTGGGCGACCGCGTGCGCTGGTTGCCCAGCGAAGATGAAGGCACCATCGAAAAAGTCGAAGAGCGCAGCAACGTGTTTTACCGCCAGGACGAGATGCGGACCAAGTCTTTTGCGGCGAACCTGGATCAGGTGCTGATCCTGATGGCCGCGGAGCCCGAATTCTCGGAAAGCCAGCTAACGCGTGCACTGATTGCAGCCGAAGCAGAGCAGATCACGCCCATCATTGCACTCAATAAAAGTGATCTGACGGAACCGTTCGGGCGGGCATGGACCAAACTGGCACCCTACCGCACCATGGGCTACCAAATGCTGCCCCTGGCCATCAAACCCAAGACGGAGCTTCAGGCCAACGCAGTGCAAAAAGCCGAACTGATGGAGCTTTTGCGTGGAAAGAAAACGCTGGTTCTGGGGCCGTCAGGTGCCGGCAAAAGCAGCCTGACAAACCTGCTGGTGCCACAGGCAAAAGTCCTGACCGCAGAGATTTCGCAAGCGCTCAACTCAGGCAAGCACACCACCACCAGCACAACCCTTTATTGGGTGGATGAAGCGCGCACAACAGCGTTGATCGACTCGCCGGGCTTCCAGGAATTTGGCCTGAACCACATACAGCCCATGCAGCTGGCGACCCTGATGCCAGACCTGAAAAAACATGCGCAGGACTGCAGGTTTTATAACTGCACACACCTGCATGAGCCGGGGTGTGGCGTGATTGGAGAAGTCAATTCGACTTCAGGCAACAGCTCGATCAGCGCGGCACGCTATCGTTTGTACAGCGAACTGTTTGAAGAGCTGTCGCACACGCGGTACTGACGACTCTTCGCCTCACTAGCCAAGGAGGCGCGCCAGCGTCAGCAGCGCAAGCAGCACCATCCAGAGCACCACCGAACGCCACACCAGCCCAACGATGCTGCGCAAATGCGCCACTTCAGGCTCGCGGCCAGGTGTGGGCTCGATAACAGTGGACTGCTCTGCATCCAGCCCCCCAGCCTGAAATCCCCCCGAAGTGTTTGGCGAAAAAACAGCCTTGAGCGCCTCACCGCCCAATCGCACATTCACCGCACCTGAAGTAGCAGCCAGGATGATGCCGTCATTGCGATTTTCGGAGGCTGCGGGCGCACTGGCAGGAAAACGCTGGTTGTAACTGCGCCAGGCATCAATGGCATCCTCAAAGCTGCCGACCACGGCGAAACCAAGAGCCGTGACACGTGCCGGCACAAAATCAATCACGCCCCAGGCTTGAAGCGCAGCACCCTGCAAGGCAGGACTTGCGCCCTCGCCTGCCGACGGAGACTTGCTTTTGTACATCCAGTAGCGCGACACAAACTCGCTCATCCGGTACATCACCGCACCCGCGGGGCCAAGGCCCAAAGCGGCCAGAACCGAGAACCATCCCAGCACGCCAAACACGTGACGGTGTGCGGCAAGCACCGAATACTCAATCACGTGCCTGACAATTTCGCTGCGTGGCAATTCACTGGCGTCCACCTGGCGCCACTGTGCCAGCAGTTCGCGGGCAAGATCTTCGTCACCGTCATCCAGCGCGTCACGTATGTCGGTGAAATGGTGGCTGAACTGCCTGAAACCGAGCGTCACATACAAAATGGCGACACTCCAGATAAAGGCCAGTACGGCACTGACACTCCATAAAAGCCAGTGGATGGCCATGGTCACAACCGCGGGAAAGATCACGGTGACCGCCCAGGCAATCCAGCCATGATGTGGCTTGCCGGCATCGAGACTGCGGCTGGCCCATCGAGCCCAGCCACGGAATGCGGCGTGAATCCAGTTGCCCCGCGCCAGTGGCCGGGCCTGTTCAATGATGAGTGCAAACAAAACGGCAAGAAAGCTCATAAGGAATGATAACTTGACCCTGCGCAGACACCGGTCAAATCAATGCGCCGGAGGGGAGCGAACAATTTTTCAACGGGTCACCCCTGAAAAAAAACAGCCCGCCTGGGGAAGCGTGGGGGTTATTTTCAGGCGCTCAGAAAACGGTAAAGGTTGCGCAACATGCCTGCCGTTGCGCCCCAGATAAACCGCTCTGTGGGGTCCAGACTGCCGACCACGGCAGGATCAAGGTAAGGCATGGACAACCACTGCCTGGAGACGCCGTCAAACTCCACCTGGTGGCGCCTGTGGTGCGCCGGGTTCATCAGATAGGAAAGCGGCACCTCAAACACATCGGCCACTTCCCCGGGATTGGGCTGCAGCACAAAGCCGGGCGTCACTAGCGCCACGACCGGCGTGATGATGTACGCGGTGCCAGTCACATACGTTGGCAGCGTACCCAGAACTTCGACATGGTCGCGCGTCAGGCCGACCTCTTCATGGGCTTCGCGCAAGGCCGTGTCAACGGCATCGACATCGGTGTCATCGGTCCGTCCGCCAGGAAAGGCGATCTGGCCGGAGTGTGTGGAAAGATTGCTGGTCCGCTGCGTCAGGAGCAAGGTGAGCTCGTCGCGCATCACCAGCGGAACCAACACTGCTGCGAGGGCAGGCTGGCGATTTTCAAATCTTTTCTCGACACTGTGCTCAGGTGACCACTCGGGCGGACTCAGGAATCGCTCGCGAAGCGCCTCCGGCGTCAGCCGATCCAGCGCCACACCCGCAAGGTGATCGTCCACGCCCAGCACCGGGATGCTGCGGGGGTCAAATTTGGGCAGGGGTTTTGTGAACTCGGTGGGAGATGACATGCGCTGGCCTTTGCTACTATTTTCAGGCAAAAAAAAGCCGCCCATGAAGAGCGGCTTTTTACGGACAGGCAGCTTAAGCGGCCTTGGCGCCCAGTTTTTCCTTGATACGTGCAGACTTGCCACTGCGGCTACGCAGGTAGTACAGCTTGGCGCGGCGCACATCACCACGGCGCTTGACTTCGATCTTGGCAATCAGCGGGCTGTAGACCTGGAAGGTACGCTCAACGCCTTCACCGTTGGAAATCTTGCGAACGATGAAGCTGGAGTTGAGGCCACGATTGCGCTTGGCAATCACAACACCTTCAAAAGCCTGCATACGCTTGCGGGTACCTTCAACCACGTTGACGCTGACAATGACGGTGTCGCCAGGAGCGTAAACAGGAACGGTCTTGTTGAGGCGGGCAATTTCTTCCTGCTCAAGGGTCTGGATGAGATTCATAAAAATTCCAATTTCACTTTTTCGTTCATTCGCGAGCTACGCTAAAGACCGCAAATCCAGGGGTTGCGTCGCATATCAATAGACAGGGACAACATGGTTGCAGTGGCCGCCAGAGGACCGAAAAGCTTCCGATTATAGCAAGTCAGGCGTCTTTTTCAGGATTTTCGAGCAAATCCGTCAGAAAAGCCTCGTCGGTAGCCGTCAATTGCCCGGCAATTCTGGCCTTTTGAACCAGTTCCGGGCGCTGCTTTTGTGTCAAAGCAAGCCGCTGGTCGCGCCGCCAGCGCTCGATATGGCTATGGTTTCCGGACAACAAAATGGGCGGCACCACCTCACCGCGCCAGGATTCGGGCCGGGTGTAATGCGGGCAATCCAGGAGGCCGTCAAGCGCCGGGTTAAAGCTGTCGAACTGGTGGCTACCCTCGTCGTTGAGCACGCCGGGCTGTAACCTGGCAACGGCATCCAGCAGCGCCATGGCAGCGATCTCGCCGCCCGACAGCACAAAATCACCCAGGCTGATCTGCATGTCCACATGCCTGTCAATAAACCGCTGGTCCAATCCCTCGTAGCGGCCACAGATCAAAACCGCGCCTTTGCTGGAGGACCAGCTTTCAACCGCGGTATGGTTCAGCGTTTCACCGACCGGCGAAAAAAGCACAACAGGTGCGCCGCCAGTTGCCTTTGTCAGCCGTTCTGCCTGTATTTTCTCAAGGCAAAGGCTGAGCGGTTCAGCCAGCATGACCATGCCGGGACCGCCGCCAAAGGGCCGGTCATCGACACGGCGGTAGGTGCCGTCCGCAAAGTCGCGCGGATTCCAGAGTTTGACCTCAACCAGGCCCGATTCATAGGCGCGCCGGGTCACACCACTTGTCAGAAAGGGCGCAAACAACTCGGGAAAGAGGGTGATGACATCAAAGCGCATTGAGAACCATTTTGCGCGACATTTGCGCTGTACGGGGAACGCAAGGCGCTCAGTAGTCAGGCTGCCAGTCGACAGTGATGCGTTTGCCGGCGATGTCCACGCTGTCAACATAAACAGATACAAACGGAATCATGCGTTCAGCAGTGGCCTCGCTACCGTCTTCCTGCTGCGCCACGTATTCAACGCAAAGCACGGAATTAGGTCCGGTTGCCATCAGGTCGCGTACAGAACCCAGGGCCACACCTTCGCGGTTAACCACATCCAGGCCGATCAGATCGACCCAGTAGTACTCGTCTTTGGAGGCGGCAGGAAAGCTGCTGCGCGGCAAAAAGATGCGTGCGCCTCGCAAGGCTTCAGCCGCATTGCGGTCATCAAGACCGGCGATCTTGGCGACAACAGAATCAGAATGTGTTTTGGCCTCATCCACTGCGACGGAAACAGTGCCTGCAAAGGCATTGAATCCAGGCCTGAACTTGGCGTCAGGTGGCTGTAAAAACCAGGATTTGGCCGCAAACAGGGCCTCGGGGTCTGTACTGTGAGGCAGGATTTTTACCCAGCCTTTCACGCCCCATGCATCGAGAATGCGCCCGACTTCAACAGCGTCAGCCGGAAGACCGGCCGACTGAAGTCCGGGCAACATCTGTGCAGTGATGCTCAGGCTGCCTTGGCGGCTGCCGCAGCGCCCTGCTTGACCAGGCGCTCAACGGTTGGTGATGGCTGTGCGCCAACGCCGATCCAGTGGGTCAGGCGGTCCTGCATGATGCGCAGGCCTTCTTCGCCACCTTTGGCAATCGGGTTGTAAAAACCGATGCGCTCGATGAAACGGCCATCGCGACGGACGCGCTTGTCGGCCACAACGATGTTGAAAAATGGACGGTGCTTGGAACCGCCGCGTGCAAGTCGGATGACGACCATGATTTATCCTTGGGTGGTGGGGCTCGTGGAAAAAAAACGAACCCCAAAGTTTCCTGCAGCGATTGAGACACACGACATGACCACCCGGTCAGCGAAATGCTGCAAAGCCTGCGATTATAGCCTGAGGAAGCCTTTTGAAGTCAAAACCGCCCTTCCCGTCAAAATACCTGCCCTGAAACAGGCCTTCCGACAGCCACCCTTTGCAGCAACAACCACACCACAAACCCGATGAGCACAGCCTTCGTGATACGCCCGAGCCTCGAGCAGGACATGCCTGCGATCACCGCCATTTACGCCCACCATGTCCTGCACAGCACCGGCACTTTCGAAACCGAACCGCCCAGTCTGGCCGACATGACCGCAAGACGCGCCGATGTGCAATCCAAACGCCTGCCTTACCTGGTGGCGGAACTGGACGGCCAGATTGTTGGCTTTGCCTACGGCAACTGGTTCAAGCCCCGGCCTGCCTACCGCTATTCGGTCGAGGATTCGATTTACCTTGCACCCGGCACACAGGGCAAGGGCCTGGGCCGCGCCCTGCTGGCAGAGTTGCTGGTGCAGTGCGAGGCGGCCGGCATACGCAAGGTCATGGCCATCATTGGCGACTCGGCCAATGCCGCATCCGTCGGCGTGCATAAGGCGCTGGGTTTTGAAGAGGTCGGCCAGGTCAAGTCCTGCGGCTGGAAGTTCGGCGCCTGGCGCGATATCGTGATCATGCAAAAAAGCATTGGTGCAGGCGACAACGCGCCCCCCGACTGCGCGGCACCATAATCCGGCATGCCTTCAAATACAGCCTTATCCATTCACCCCAGCGCCAAAAACAAAACCGCCGCCGCCTGGCTGGCTTTCATCTTCGGCCAATTGGGCCTGCATCGCTTTTACCTGTTTGGTGCCAGGGACCTGTGGGCCTGGCTGCACCCGCTGATTGCCGCCATCGGCTGGTGGGGCGTCTACCGCGTGCAGCTTTACGGCCAGGACGACCAGGTTGCCTGGTTGCTGATCCCCTTGCTGGGCTTCACGCTTGCGGGGACATCCATCACCGCGATCTATTACGGACTGATGCCGACTGAAAAGTGGAATGCCATCTACAACCCGGGCTTGCCCGAAACAGCGTCGGGCAACACCAACTGGTTGACGATTGGCGCAGTCGTTTTTGCGCTGCTGTTCGGTGCCATCACGCTGATGTCCAGCATTGCGTTCAGCTTTCAACGCTACTTTGAATACCAGGTCGAAGAGGCGCGCAAGATCAGCCAGTGAATATCGCCCACACGTTCACTCACTGCGTGCAGCGCTCTGCCCCCGAAGGGACTAATTTTTCCAGGGGCGGCCCGTCGAAAAATTGCCGCTTCGCCGTAAGCCTGAAGTTCAACGTCAGAAAATCTGCAGGCTGATCCAGTAGGCAATCGCAGCCACAAACGCTGCAGCCGGGATCGTGAAAATCCACGCCCAGACAATATTGCCCGCCACACCCCAGCGGACTGCGGAAGCGCGCTGCGTGGAGCCCACACCAACAATGGCGCCTGTGATGGTATGCGTCGTTGATACCGGGATGCCCAGCCCCGTCGCCAGGAACAGGGTCAGCGCACCGCCGGTCTCGGCACAAAAGCCGCCGACGGGTTTGAGTTTGGTGATCTTCTGGCCCATCGTCTTGACGATGCGCCAGCCGCCAAACATGGTGCCGGCGGCGATCGCCAGGTAGCAGCTGACAATCGTCCAGGTGGGCGGCAGTGCATCGCTTGCGGACGTATAACCCGTGGCAATCAGCAGCATCCAGATGATGCCTATGGTTTTCTGCGCGTCATTGCCGCCATGGCCCAGGCTGTAGGCACCGGCAGACACCAGTTGCAGCCTGCGGAACCACCTGTCGACCCGCGACGGTGTTGCACGCCGGCAAACCCACGCGACCAGCACCATCATCATGGAGCCCAGCAAAAAGCCCAGCAGCGGCGAGACAAAAATAAAGGCCACGGTTTTCAGGATGCCGCCGGATATCAGCGCATGCGCGCCGGACTTGGCCATCACCGCACCAACGATGCCGCCAATGAGCGCATGCGACGAACTGCTGGGAATGCCGTAGTACCAGGTCAGCAGGTTCCAGGCGATGGCGCCCATGAGCGCGCCAAACACCACATGGGTATCGACCACCCCCGGCTGGACGATGCCCTTGCCGACCGTCGCCGCCACGCTGAGGTGGAAGATGAAAATCGCAATCAGGTTGAAGGTGGCAGCAAACAGAACGGCCTGGCCGGGCTTGAGCACCCCTGTCGACACCACTGTTGCAATCGAGTTGGCGGCGTCATGAAACCCGTTCATGAAGTCGAACGCGATGGCCATGAACACCAGCAGGGCCACAACCCACAGGGCAGTCTGTACGCTTTGCATGAATCAGGCGCCCGTGATCAGGAGTTCTCGAGGACGATGCCCTCGATCAGGTTGGCGACGTCCTCGCACTTGTCGGTGATGGTCTCCAGCAGCTCGTAAACCGCCTTGAGCTTGATGACCTCGCGCACATCCGGCTCTTCACGGAAGAGGCGGCTCATGGCCGAACGCATCACGCGGTCAGCATCGGACTCAAGCTTGTCGATTTCCTCGCAGGTCTTGAGCGCAGCTTCTGCCGTCGCGGGTTCGCTGACCTTGCCGATCAGCGCAACTGCGTCTTTCAGACGCTCGCAGCATTTCACGCTCAGGTCGGTGAGGCGAACGATGTCGTCCGTCATATGGCGCACGTCGTACAGCGCCATGGTTTCCGCGGAGTCCTGGATCAGGTCGGCCACGTCATCCATGGTGTTGATGAGCTTGTGGATCTGCTCACGGTCAATCGGCGTGATGAAGGTCTTGTGCAGCGCACGGTTGACGTCGTGGGTGATGCGGTCCGCCGCGCCTTCTGCGCGATCTACCTCGCGGTTGAAGGCCTCGCGCTTTTCAACATCGCTGTAATTGGCGACCATTTTTGAAAAAGCCTGGGCCGCTTCAACAATGCGCTCCGCATGCTGGTTGAACATCTCGAAAAAATTGCCTTCGCGCGGCAGCAACTTGCCAAACAGCATCTCGGTCCCCGGTGAATATGTCAAAAATATGACAGTTTTGTGACTGCCGGGAGTTTAACCGCGAAGGAATTATGTGAATTTTCCGAGCAACAGCATCACCAGCGTCAGGCTCACCAGCGCGAGCGCCGTGGACATCACCACACTGGCCGTGATGAGTTCTTCGGCCACCTTGTAACGCTGGGAAAACAAAAACACATTCGCACCAATTGGCAGGGCAGAGGCCGTCACCATCACAGCCATTGGCAGCCCATTCACACCCAGAAGGCGGCAAATGCAGAACACCAGCAGGGGATGCAGCAGATTTTTAACGCAGGCCAGCACCAGGGCGGGACGCCAGTAACTGCCCAGCGCTGTGTTGGCAAGCGTCACGCCAACCATGACCAGCGCCAGCGGGCCAAAGGCGTTGGCGAGCAATTCAAGCGGCTTGTCGATGACTTCAGGAATCACAAGACCGGTCTGCGCAAAGAGCAGGCCCATGATGATGGGCAAGGGGACAGGGTTGAGCACCGCGTTTTTAACCGCGAGCAACACTGTCGTCACAGGGTGACGTGGTGCTGTACCCAATTCGCCGCCGAGGCCCTGCTTCTGTTCGTGCGCCACGGCGAGCTCCAGCACCAGGGTTGCGGTCGTCAGCAGCACCAGCGCATGGGTAGACACCAGCGTCAGCAGAATCACCAGCCCTGACGGCCCGTACATCAGGCCAACCATGGCGATGCCTATCATCACCGTGTTGGAAAAGGTGCCGGCCAGGGCCAGTACAGCCGCACGCCGGTTCAGCCCCTTGACGAGCAGAATGCCGCCAAAAAGAATCGCCACCGCCACAAAATAAGCCGTCACCGGCTTGAAGTCGAGCTGCTCGATGCGCACCTTGCTCATGGTGCGAAACAGCAGTGCCGGCGTCAGCAGCAAAAAAATAAGGTTGGAGAGATCCTTGACCGCTGTGGGCCGTATCCACTGCAAACGGCCTGCGGCAAAACCAGCAGCAATCAACAACACGACCGGAAGCAGGGAGACAAGGACAAGCTGGTTCATTGCGCCAATCTTAGCGCCCGGCCTGCCCTGCTACGGCCCGTTTACGTTGTCAAAACGAGGCCTGTAAGCCCACCTTCAGACTCCTGCCGGGGAGGGGTGCCTTGGGGAATGCCGTCGTGGTCAGCACCGATGTGGCGCTGTAGGCCAGCTGGTTGGTCAGGTTGTCCACGCGTGCAAACAACAGCGTATTCACCGCACCCGTCTTCAGCGCATAGGTCGCGGCGGTATTCCACAGCGTGTAACCCGCAGTGGCGCGCTGCCCTGCGGCAACGCTGTTTTGCGCTGCCGACCGGTCAAAGCCCAGGTTCGCACCCCATGGCCCGCTCGCCCATTTCAGCGTGGCACCCAGGCGCATGGGCGCAATGCGCGGCAGCGGCTGGCCGTTGTTAAGGTTGGTGGCCTTGACCATGTCACCGCGCAGCGCCAGGTCAAGGTTGCTCGCGCCTTCAATCAGGCGGATGTTGCCGCTCAGTTCAACACCGGTGAAACGTGCACGCACCGCTGTGTAGGCAAATTCCTGGCGCACGCGGTTGTCAGGGTCGCTGTCGTCAACGCCATCACCGTTGGCATCGGTCGGGTTCAATGTGCCACTCGATTGCCCGTAGGTGTTGCCGGTGGCCAGCAGGGCGATGTAGTTTTTAAAATAATGGGTATAGGCGTTGGCTGAAAAAGTATTGGCGGCTGATTTCCAGTTGGCCCCCACATCCAGGCTGGTCGATTTCTCTTTGCCGAGGTTTGAATTGCCGGTCTCCCATGCGTTGGTAGCCACGTGGGTACCGAAGGCATACAACTCGTAGTCCTTGGGTGCACGCTCGCTGAAGGCCAGGTTGCTGGTGAGCTGCCACTGCGGTGCCGCATTCCACAAGGCGCCAAACGCATAGCTTGAAGGATTGAAGTCGCGTGTTGCAGGTACAAAACGCGCCAGGCGCGGATTGCCGAGGGACGCGACCTTGACGGACTCCAGTCGTCCGCCAAAACTCAGTTTGCCCCAGGATGTGGCGTACTCCTCGTAGGCAAACAAGCCCTTCTGGGTGGTCTCGCTGTACGGGGCAAAGGCCTCGGTGCCATCGGCAGAAAAGCGCGTTTTTTCTGCCTGCAGGCCGAAGATGCCGCTGAGGTTGCCGAACTGCGCATGCCGCGCCTCGATCCGCAAATCATTGCCCTTGTTTTTGAAAACAGTTCCGGGGGTGGTCGTGTCGAATTCGGTGTGGGTGTAGTCCGTCTGGCTGTACAGGGCCTTGACGCTTTTGAAGAAGCCGCCGAGGTCGCGTATCTCGCCTTCAAGGACGAGGCGGTCTGACTTCATGCCGATGTTCACGTTGTCTTCGGCCACCGTGCCGTAGTTGCTTCGGTAGGTGGCGAGCGATGCACCCAGGTAGCCGTGGTCAAAAAACAGCGAACCGCCAACCGCACCGCCATTGACCTTGCTGGCCGAGTTGCAGATGCGGTTGGCAAAACCAGTCGATCCGGGCTTGGTGCAGTTCAGGCTGACGGGCACTTTCACGTCGCCGGTTTCGCGGTTGAATGCATCGACGTGCAGGGCGTAGCGGTTGGTGCCGGTCTCCACCAGCACGCCGCTGCCTTTCTCACCGTTGCCTGTCGCAGCATCGAGGTTGAGCTTGCCGCTGACGCCGCCCTTCTCGTCAAACATGGCTTCGCGCGGGATGCGGTTGTCAATCACATTGACCACGCCGCCCACCGCACTGCCGCCGTACAGCAGCGCGCCGGGACCGCGCAGGACCTCGATGCGCTCGATGCTGATAGGGTCGGACGCGACCGAATGGTCATAGCTGAGCGATGAGGCATCGACCATCGCACCGCCGTTGCTCAGGATGCGGATGCGGTCGCCATCCAGCCCGCGAATGATGGGCCGGCTGGCATTCGGGCCGAAGTAGGTGCTGCTGATGCCAGGCTCGCCATCCAGCGTTTCACCCAGCGTGGTTTTGGCGCGCAGCAACAGGCCGGTGCCGCTGTAGCTGGCGGCAGGTGCAATCAGGTCGGTCGCACCCAGCGGGTTGCCGGTGATGGTGACTTCCTTCAGGCTTGATGATGAAGTGGAAGCCGATGAGGATGAACTGGCCGGCGCGGTTTGGGCCTGCGCCAGGCCGGCGGTGGCCACAAAAGCCAGCACCGCCAGCTGCAGTGCATTTTTTGAAAACAGGTATTTCATGAAGGACTCGTTGAATCAGGGTGCAGACCTGCACATCCGTGGGATGCAGCAGGGGCAAGGCCGACACAGCCGCCATGCGGCCGCAATCAGCAAGGAAGATTCAGGGAGTCAGGGGCGGGCCGCGCGCATCAAAAAGCGCAGCCCAGCGGGCGAGTGCTTCGCCCTCAAAAATCGCCACGGCCACGGTGGGCAGCAGCACCGGCAAAGCCAGTGAGGCCACATGCAGCGCGGCACTGCCATGGCTGGCCTGGTCGTACAGCCGGCAGTCGGCATCGCTGGTGTGCGATGCAAAAAGCGAATCAACAGCGCGTTTGTGGGCGTGTGTCCGTTCAGCTTTGGCGACGCTGGTTTTTGCCGATGCAGAGGCACCGGCGTAACCAGAGCCATGCAGGGTACCGTGCATCAGGCCCAGCAGCTGCGCAAGCAGAAGCGCCAGCGTCACGAGCCAGACGATGGTGCGGGTTGAAGGGCTTGACCGGCGGGTCATGGTTCGGTGTTTCAGTGTCCGGATCGCGGAATGGAAGCCAAACCGCAGGACCTGTAATGTAAGGCATGGCGACCTGCCCGCAAATTTTGCGGCGGCGACTTTTTACCCGCAGGCATCAATGAGGATATAAACATCGCATGACAGCCACGTCCCCAACCCCCAGCCTTCTGAAAACCCACGCCTTCCGCGCCCCGCACAGCCCCCAGGCTGGCCGCCGCCTGCTGGTTCTGGGCGCCGTGCACGGCAACGAGACCTGCGGCACCCAGGCCATCACCCAGCTGCTTGAAGAGTTTGAAAGCGGCCAGCTCGCCTTACAGCGCGGCAGCGTGACTTTCATACCCGTGACCAACCCCATGGCCTACGAACTCAAGCGCCGCATGGGTGACCGCAACCTGAACCGCAACATGGCGGTCACGGCCAACCCGCAGGACTACGAAGACCGCATTGCCAACGAGCTCTGCCCCATCCTCGAAGCGCACGACGTGCTGCTGGACCTGCATTCCTTTCACACCGGCGGCGCGCCGTTTGTGATGATCGGCCCACAGAACAACACCGGCACGCTGGAGCCCTTCAGCCACGCCGGGGAAGAAATGCAGCTGGCCCTGCACACCGGGCCCTGGCGCATTGTTGAAGGCTGGCTCGACACCTACGCACGCGGCGTGCAGCGCCGGGCGGCGAAAGCCTCAGCCAGCGGCAGCGACCGCTCACAGGCGCTGGTCACCAACGCCAACTATGGCGTCGGCACCACGGAATACATGCGCTCGAAAGGCGGCTACGGCGTGACGCTGGAATGCGGCCAGCATGAAGACCCCAAGGGCGTGGCCGTCGCGCGGCAGGCCATTTTGCAGACGCTGGCGCTGCTGGGCCTGGTGGACCCGGCCAAAGTGCCGCTAACGCCGGCACAGACGGAGCGCGAGATCTTGCGGCTGGTTGATGTGACAGACCGTGATCATGCCGGTGACCGCTTCACCCGCGAATGGCGCAGTTTTGATGCCGTGAAGACGGACGAGGTGATCGGCTGGCGCCAGAGCGGCGAAGAGGTCAAAGCGCCAAAAGACGGCTTTATCGTCTTTCCGAATCCGCGCGGCGAAGTTGGGCAGGAATGGTTTTACTTTGCGCTGCGGCGTTAAGGCAGTGCTTTCAGGTCAAAAAGGTCAAAACCAGATAATTGCGTTTATCGAAACTATATTAAAAATATTAAACAAAATTTTGGGTATTGTTACGAAATTTGCAATATTTTTAGCCTGAGAGTCGCGTTAGCGAGCCCAAAAGCATTAAAACAGCCTGAAAACACCTGTTTTCAGGCATCAAATCAGCATCCAGACCAATAGATACGGGCGTGAGCAGCTATTAAATCAGTAGCATTGAGGCCATCAAAACGCCTTGGGCGCGCCTGCCGCCATCGCCCAGCAGGCTCAATCCTTCACAAGCGACGCAAAGGCCTTGCGGAATTTCTCGACCTTGGGGCCGACCACAAAAGCGCAGTAGCCCTGGTTCGGGTTGTTCTCGAAGTAATCCTGATGGTAGGCCTCTGCCGGCCAGTAGTTCGCCAGCGGAAGCACTTCGGTCACGATGGGCTTGCTGAAGGCCTTGTCCTGGCTGGCCTCGCGGATGAAGTCATCTATCACCTGCTTTTGCTCCGGCGAGGTGTAGTAGATGCCGCTGCGGTACTGGGTACCGGCATCGTTGCCCTGGCGGTTCAGGCTGGTGGGATCGTGGATGACAAAGAAGATTTCGAGAATCTGGTGCAGGGTGATCTGCGCCGGGTCGAACGCCAGTTTGACGACTTCATTCGAGCCGGTGCGGCCGGTGCAGACCTCTTCATAGCTGGGCTGTGCGGCCTGGCCGTTGCTGTAGCCCGACTCCACATCGGTCACGCCGCGCACCTTGACGTAGACGGCCTCGGTGCACCAGAAGCAGCCGCCGCCCAGAGTGATGGTTTGAGTTGACGCCATGAAAATCTCCGCTGAAAGATGTTGATCCCGTCGGTCGACCTTGATCGCCGTCAGTCGACGGGACAGGCTTTCATCTTACGCGGGCACCGGTGAAACCGCCCGGTTGTGGCGGCTTGTCCCTGCGGCAAAGCGGCTCAATCCCGGCGGCGCGGGCCCTTGGCCGGTTTCATCGGGCCCACCGATTTGCGCAGCAGCTTGAGGATCAGCAGCATGACGATTGCGCCCAGAACCGACAGGCCCAGCGAGCCTGCGCTGAAGTCCTTGTCGTTGGTCGCGCCGTGGCTCAAAAGGGCCGCTACAAAATCGCCGCCTATGTAAGCGCCGAAGATACCGACGAGGACGTTTTCAATGATGACGATGCGATCGCCGGATTTTGCAAGCAGGCCGGCAATCCAGCCAAGGACAGCACCCACCGCACACCAGATATACGGATTGATGCCGTTCTCCTTGATTATTCAGACTGCCTGATACTGACAGCTTTAAGCTGCGGCGTACGATTTATCTCGTAAAGCCGCCAGCGGACGGGGCCTTCTAGAATAAGGATTGATCAGCACACCCAGCTACTTTTTTTATAGCGTTTATGGAACTCGGCTCACTCAAACCCCTGCTCACGGCCATTGCCATGCCGCCCCTGTCATTGCTGCTGCTGGCCTTGCTGGGCCTGCTGCTGCTTCGTCAACGAAAGCGCACCGGCGTGGCGCTGATCACGGTGGCACTGGCCTTGCTGTGGATCCTCAGCTGTCACGGCACAGCGGTATGGCTGGCCCGAAACGCACTGCCCCAGTACCCACCGCCCTCGGTAGTGCAGCTCAAAGCCACCGGGGCGCAAGCCATCGTGGTGTTGGGCGGTGGCATGCAGCCGGTTGTGCCCGAATACGGCGAAGCGCAGCCTGGCTCCTACACGCTGGCCCGTTTGCGCTACGGCATCTGGCTGGCAAAACAAACCGGCCTGCCCTTTGCCGTGACGGGTGGCATCGGCTGGGGCAGCGCTGGCGCAGACGAGAAGACCTCTGAAGCGCAGGTCAGTGCGCGTGTTGCACAGCAGGAATACGGGGTAACGCCGCGCTGGCTTGAAAGCCAGTCCCGCGACACCTCCCAGAACGCGCTGATGCTTGCACCCCTGCTCAAGCGCGATGGCATAAGACGCATTGTTCTGGTCACCGATGCCTGGCACATGCCCCGCGCCATGAGGGCGTTCGAGCGCACGGGCCTGCTCGTCAGTGCCGCGCCGATAGGCTATGTGTTACCGGCCAAAAATGACATCGTGGAATGGCTGCCCTCGGGAGACGGGCTGGCGGTCACGCAACAGTTGCTCAAGGAGTGGCTGGGCCTTCTGGCCGGGCGCTGGCTGGCAATCTGAAGGCAGGCCTGCGGCTGTTGACGGCCAAAACGGCCCGAGTTACATTACTAACCAGTCAGTCATTAACCATGCCGCTTTCCAAATACTTCTGCAAACCCGACCCGTCCATCGCCGTCAAACGCGAGCGGCGCAAGGAAGCGCGTCCTGGCGAGCTGCTGGACGCGGCGCTGGACCTTTTCGTCGAGAAAGGGTTTGCCGCGACCAGGTCAGAAGAGGTGGCAGCCCGCGCCGGGGTGTCCAAAGGCACGCTGTTTTTGTACTTCCAGAGCAAGGAAGAGCTGCTCAAGGCCGTGGTGCGCGAAAACATCTCGGGCCGTTTCAAGGAGTGGAATGAAGAGTTCCTGACCTATGAAGGCAGTAGCGCGGACATGATCACCTACTGCATGAATGTCTGGTGGGACCGCGTCGGCGCAACGAAGGCGTCGGGCATCACCAAGCTCATGATGAGCGAGGCGAAGAACTTCCCGGAGATCGCCGCCTTCTACCAGCAGGAAGTGATTGCGCCCGGCCAGACCCTGATACGCCGCATCCTGCAGCGCGGCATTGACCGCGGCGAGATCAGGCCGGTGGACCTGGACTACGCGGTCTTCACCATCGTCGCGCCCATGATGTTCCTGATCCTGGCCAAACACTCTCCCGGTGTTTGCGCCCCCATGACGCTGGCCATGGACCCGAAAAAATACATTGAAACGCAGCTGGGCGCCATCCTGCATGGCCTCATCATCGCGCCCGATCAAAAAGACAAAACCGAATGACGTCCGACACAAATAAAAAGAAAAAATGGCTCAAGTGGGGCGCAGCCGCGCTGGTCGTGCTGCTGATTGCCGTGGGTATGGGACGCGCCCTGTCGGCCCGCAAGATGCAAAAAGAGGCGCTCGCTGCCAGCAGTGTGGTCAGGGAACAGGGGCTGGTCGAACTGGCCACGACGGATGTCGTGAAGGTGCAAACGCTGCAAGTCACCCAGGGCCTGCCGGTGTCAGGCACGCTCAAGGCTGTCAACTCCGCCATCATCAAGGCGCGTGTGGCAGGCGAGTTGCAGGGCCTGACGGTCAGGGAAGGCGACTTCGTCAAGGCCGGCCAGGTGCTGGCACGCATTGAAGCGACCGAATATCAATCTCGCGTGCGCCAGGCCAGCGAACAGGCCGACTCGGCCAAGGCGCAGGTCGAAGTGGTGCAGCGCCAGTACGACAACAACAAGGCGCTGGTCGATCAGGGTTTTATTTCAAAGACGGCACTGGACATTTCTCTGGCCAATCTGAATGCCGCACAGTCCACCTACCGGGCCGCGCAGGCAGCCACAGACGTCGCGAAAAAATCGGTCGACGACACCATCCTCAAATCACCGATATCCGGCCAGGTGTCGCAACGCCTTGCCCAGCCGGGTGAGCGCGTTGGCATAGACACCCGCATTGTTGAAGTGGTGGACCTGAGCCGGCTGGAGCTGGAAGCCACACTGAGCGCGGCTGACTCGGCACAGATGACCGTGGGCCAGACCGCAGAGTTGCAGATTGAAGGCGGCAGCCAGGTTGCCACCGCAAAAGTTGTGCGCATCAACCCCAGCGCGCAGGCCGGTAGCCGCAGCGTAATGGCCTACCTGAGCATAGACAACACCCCCGGCGGCCGGGCATTGCCGCTGCGCCAGGGCCTGTTTGCGCAAGGCACGCTGGGCACGGCCAGTGCGGCGCTGCTGGCCGTGCCGCTGGGCAGCGTGCGCACCGACAAACCTGCACCCTATGTGCAGGCGATCGAAGACGGCAAGGTGGTGCACAGGACGGTAGAGCTGGGTGGCCGCGGCACGGCGGGCAACGACAGCGTCGTCGCCATCAAGGGCCTGGCCGAAGGCACGCAGGTGATACGCGCCAACATCGGCTACCTGCGTGAAGGCACACAGGTCAGGTTCACGCAGGCCCCACGGGTCACGACGCCTGCAGCTGCCCCCGCTGCCTCCAGCACCAAAGCACCGTAAGCCCGGCATGTGGTTCACGCAGGTCAGTCTTAAAAATCCGGTGTTCGCCACCATGGTCATGCTGGCCATCGTGGTGCTGGGTCTGTTTTCCTACCAGCGCATGCAGGTGGACCAGTTCCCGAACATCGATCTTCCTGTGGTCGTCATCACCACCGAATATCCCGGTGCATCGCCCGAGATCATCGAGAGCGAAGTCACCAAAAAAATTGAAGAAGGCGTCAACTCCATCGCGGGCGTCAGCGCCCTCACCTCGCGCAGTTATGAAGGCCAGTCAGTCGTCATCATCGAGTTCCAGCTCTATGTGGATGGCCGCAAGGCGGCTGAAGACGTACGCGAAAAAATCGCCTCGATTCGCCCTACCCTGCGCGATGAAGTCAAGGAGCCGCGCGTGCTGCGCTTCGACCCAGCGAGCAAGGCCGTCTGGTCAATAGCAGTCTTGCCGGACCCCGCCAAAGGCAGCATGTCTGCCGTGGAGCTCACGAACTGGGCTGACCAGGTGCTCAAGAAGCGGCTTGAGAACGTGCGCGGTGCGGGTTCCGTCACGCTGGTGGGTGGCACCAAACGCGAAATCAATGTCTACCTGAACCCGCAGGCGATGGAGTCGCTGGGTATCACCGCCGAGCAGGTCGTCAATGCCGTACGCAATGAAAACCAGGACCTGCCGGTCGGAGCCATCCGCTCGCTGGCGCAGGAGCGCGTCGTCAAGATCGATGCCCGCGTCAAACGCCCTGAAGATTTCGGCAAGATCATCATCACGCGAAAGGGCAGCGCTGCCGTCACCGTCGACCAGGTCGCACGCATCGCCGATGGCGCACAGGAAATCGACAGCCTCGCGCTTTACAACGGCCAGCGCACCTTGCTGATCTCCGTACAAAAAGCACAGGATGAAAACACCATCGCGGTAGTCGATGGCCTGAACAAGGCGATCACCGAGATCACACCGCAACTACCCGCCGGCGTGCGCATGGAGCTGATTGCCGACAACGCCAGGCCCATACGCGTCGCCGTCGAAAACGTGCGCCGCACACTGATAGAAGGCGCGCTGCTGACGGTGCTGATCGTGTTCCTGTTTCTCAATTCCTGGCGCTCCACCGTCATCACGGGGCTGACGCTGCCGATCTCCATCATCGGCACGTTTTTGTTCATGAACCTGTTCGGTTTCACCATCAACATGATCACGCTGATGGCCTTGTCACTGTGCGTGGGCTTGCTGATTGACGATGCGATTGTGGTACGGGAGAACATCGTGCGCCACGTGCAGATGGGCAAAACCCCGTATGCCGCTTCCATGGACGGTACCAAGGAAATCGGCCTGGCAGTGCTGGCCACCACCTTCTCCATCGTGGCGGTGTTTTTGCCCATCGGGTTCATGGGCGGCATCATCGGCAAGTTCTTCCACGAATTCGGCGTGACCATCGTTGCAGCGGTACTGATTTCAATGTTTGTCAGCTTCACGCTCGATCCCATGCTGTCCAGCATCTGGCATGACCCTTCCATTGAAAGACATGGCAAGCGCGGCCCGCCAGTCACTTTTTACGACAAAACCATAGGCCGCGTCACAGGCTGGTTTGACGATGCGACAGAATCGCTGAGCAAGAGTTACCAGGGCATCCTGCGCTGGGCCCTGGTGCACAAACTGAAAACGCTGTTGCTGGCTCTGGTGATTTTTGTGATCAGCATCTTCATGGTGCCGCTGCTGGGTACCGAGTTCGTTCCCAAAGCAGACTTCTCGGAAACATCACTCAACTTCTACACACCGGTTGGCTCTTCACTTGAAGCGACTGAAGCCAAGGCCAGACAGGTGGAAGCCATCGTGCGCGAGTTCCCGGAAGTGCGATACACACTGTCCACCATCAACACTGGCAATGCGCAGGGAAAGATGTACGCCAGCCTGTACATACGCCTGGTGGACCGCAAGGCACGTTCACGCAGTGTGGACGAACTCTCTGGCGTGTTGCGTGACCGGCTCAGGCAGGTGCCCGGTATCACGGTGACCCACGTGGGACTGCTCGACTCCGTAGGCGGCAACAAGCAGGTGGAGTTCTCACTGCAGGGCCCCGATTTGAAGGAGCTCGAACGCCTGACGATACAGGTGAGCAACCGCATCCGCAGCATTCCCGGCCTCGTGGACCTGGACTCCAGTGTCAAGGCTGACAAACCCGTCATACAGGTGGACGTGCGGCGTGATGCGGCTTCTGACCTGGGTCTGTCGGTCTCCCAAATTGCGGCTTCGCTGCGTACGCTGGTGGCGGGCCAGACGGTGGGCAACTGGCGCGCACCTGACGACCAGACTTATGACGTCAACGTGCGTCTCGCACCCGATGCGCGTAACTCACCGCAGGATCTGGAACGCCTGCCCTTCATGAGCAGCACGGTCGGCAGCAATGCCGATGGCTCCTCGCGCATCGTGCGGCTCAGCCAGGTTGCCAGCGTGAGCGAAGCCACAGGCCCCAACCAGATCAACCGCCGCGACCTGGCGCGCGAAGTGGCCATCAACGCCAATGTGTACAACCGCTCCGCCGGCGAAATCTCCACCGACATACGCGCAGCGCTGGACGGCATGAGTTTTCCGCCCGGCTACCGCTACCAGTTCAGCGGCTCCACCAAAAACATGGCCGAGTCCTTTAGTTATGCGGTCTCGGCACTGGTGATGGCGATCCTGTTCATCTACATGATCCTGGCCAGCCAGTTCAAGAGCTTTCTGCAACCCATGGCGCTGATGACCTCGCTGCCGCTGACGCTGATTGGCGTTGTGCTGGCGCTGTTGATGTTCCGCTCCACGCTGTCAATGTTTTCCATCATTGGCATCGTGATGTTGATGGGGCTGGTCACCAAGAACGCCATCCTGCTGGTGGACTTTGCCATACGCATGCGTGAGGAAGGGATGGACCGCAGCGCTGCCCTGCTGGAAGCCGCCAAAGTGCGGCTGCGCCCCATCCTGATGACCACGCTGGCCATGATTTTCGGCATGATTCCGCTGGCCTTTGCATTGACGGAGGGTTCGGAGCAGCGCGCGCCCATGGGCCAGGCCGTGATTGGGGGCGTGATCACCTCGTCATTGCTGACGCTGGTGGTGGTGCCGGTGACCTATTGCTACCTTGACGACCTCGCACAATGGATCAAAAGGAAATTCGGGCCAAGGAATGACCACGGACAGCCACCGCATGCCGCTTCTTCGACCCACGCCACAGTTACCGGCCAAGACTAAAATTCAGGGTTTGCCCCACTTATCCCAACTTTCAGCCAAAACCAGAAATCCGCCATGAACTACGAACAAGCCCGTTTCAACATGATTGAGCAGCAAATCCGCCCCTGGGAAGTGCTGGACAACCAGGTGCTGTCCCTGCTGGCAGTGGTCAAGCGCGAAGACTTCGTACCACTGGCGCACAGGGCGCTGGCCTTTGTGGACATGGAAATCCCGCTCACCTCCGACCTGCAGAAGAATCCCGGACAGTGCATGCTGGCGCCCAAGGTCGAGGCCCGCATACTGCAGGACCTGGCCGTGCAGAAGCATGAAAAGGTGCTCGAAATCGGCACCGGCTCCGGTTACATGGCCGCCCTGCTGGGCCACCGCGCCCAGCAGGTCATTACCCTCGAAATCGACAGCGCCCTGGCCCAGACGGCCCGTGAGAACCTGCAAAAAGCGGGTGTCTACAACGCGGAAGTCCGCACTGGTGATGGTGCCGCAAAGATTGCGCAGTCAGTTTCCGGCAGCGACCCATTGCGCGGCCCGTTTGACGTGATCGTGCTGAGCGGATCCGTCGCCGAGATCCCGCCTGCCTTGCTGTCCATGCTCAAGGTCGGTGGCCGTCTCAGCGCCATCGTCGGCACGGAGCCTATCATGCGCGCCACGCTGGTCACGCGTGTCTCAGAAGACGCCTGGCACACAACCCAGGCATGGGACACGGTCGCACCAAGACTGCTCAACTTTCCCGAGCCATCGAAATTCAGTTTCTGAAGACGGCCTGCGAAAAATAAACCTGCAGAGAGAACCCTGATGATTCCACAACTCCACCTTTCCAGCTTTAACGACTGGCGCGACAGAGCTGCCGCTTCTGCGCCTGCGGCATTGCCAGTTGTGCTGGATGTACGAGAGCCCTGGGAATTGCAGACTGCGTCTGTCAAGCCGGATGGCTTTACGCTGGTGCACATCCCCATGCGTGACGTGCCGGCGCGCCTTGCCGAGCTTGAAGAAACCTATGGCACCGCCCACCCGATTGCCTGCCTGTGCCATCACGGCATGCGCAGCCTGCAGGTCGGCAATTTCCTGGAGCAGCGCGGCTTTACGGAAGTCGTCAACCTGCAGGGCGGAATAGATGCCTGGTCGCAGCAGCTGGATGCCAGTGTTCCGCATTACTGACACGCCGCATCACGCCCCATCTCGCCACTTGACTGTTTGCTGGTTTATTTATCTGTTCAGGACGTTTATGACAACGCGAAAAATACTGTCCCGGCCGCCAATACCCATGGCGATGCCGGGCATGCTGCCCCTGTCGATGGCGCTAGCCTCGGTACTGATGGCATTGGCACCGCAGGCTCAGGCACAAAGCCTGGTCGAGTTGTATGAATCGGCTCGCGCTTTTGATGCAGGATACCAGTCGGCCAAACTTCAATACGATGCCAACCTCGCCCGCGCAGAGCAGGCCAAGGCGGGGATACTGCCTTCCGCGGGCCTTTCGGCAGGCGCATCACGCACAAGTTTTGACAACACCAACCCACTGGTAGACCGTGGCTTCAGCACCCAGAACGCGACACTCACCGCCAGCCAGCCCTTGTATCGCCCCGCCAACTGGGCAGCATACGAACAGGGATTGAAGCAGGTCAGCCTGGCCAAGGCACAGCTTGATGCGTCCGAACAGGATCTGATCGTCCGATCAAGTCAGGCCTACTTCGATGTGCTGGCTGCACAGGACACCTTGACCTTTGTGCGTGCCCAGAAGGCCGCAGTAGCTGAGCAACTCGCTTCTGCCAAACGCAACTTTGAAGTGGGCACGGCCACCATCACCGACACACGCGAAGCACAAGCCCGTTACGACCTGGTCATCGCACAGGAGATTGCCGCAGAAAACGATTTGCGCGTCAAAAAACTCGCGCTGGATACGCTGGCAGGAAAAACCGACTCACAACCCAAAGGCCTTGCCGTTCCCATCGCCCTGCCGCCTATCGTGCCCGCAGACGTGAACACCTGGGTAGACCAGGCAGGACTCGTGCATCCCAACATCAGGCAGGCGCAAAGCAGCCTTGAGATAGCGGAGCTTGAAGTAACCAAGGCCGAAGCGGGCCACAAGCCGACGGTCGACCTCAATGCCAGTTACAACGTCACCCGCAGCCCCGCAGGGACGGCTGTCAGCGCACTGAACACGCGCAATAACACCGGCACGCTTGGCGTGCTCCTGAATGTGCCGCTGTTCGCAGGTTTTGCCACCCAGAATCGCGTGCGCGAAACGATCTCCCTGAAGGACAAGGCACAAAGCGATCTTGAGGGCACGCGGCGCAGCGTGGCCCTGAATACCCGCACTGCTTTTTTCGGCGTGCAGTCGGGTCAGGGCCAGGTCAAGGCACTGGAAGCAGCAGAACTCTCCAGCCAGAGCGCACTGGATGCCAACAAGCTGGGATACCAGGTCGGTGTGCGCATCAACATCGATGTACTCAATTCACAAAGCCAGCTGTTCCAGACCAAACGCGACCTGGCTCAGGCCCGCTACAACGTGCTGCTGGGCGGCCTGCGCCTGCGCCAGGCCAACGGCACCCTGACGCCTGAAGACCTGCTCATCATCAACTCGCTGCTCGTTAAATAAAACGCGGATATTGCCATGCTGATGCAGGCCAAAGACACCCCCCTGATGATGGGGGATTTGCCCATTGAAGCGGAGGCCGTCACGGCACCACCAGCCCTGATACCCGTCGGGCCCAGCTTTGAGCTGATTGAAGAAACCACCTGGGAAGCCCTGATCGCATCCGGACGCCAATGGCCATTTGACAGGCCCGTGCTGCTCAAGGGCGGCGTCAAGCACTGGCCATCCTTCAGCAAATGGTCTTTCGAATCGCTGGCGGATATTTGCGAAAGCGATGCATCCGAAGCGCCGGTCAAGTTCACGGATGGCCTGGTGGAGCAAGGCGTGACAAAAGGCCGGCCATTTCTTCCCGTCGCGCCATACCTGCGCGAGCTTGGCAAGGCCGCACTGAAAACCCCAGACCCTGAAGCAGGATTGCTGACAATGCAAAGGCTGGAACAGATTCGTCTGGAGCCGGATACACGATTTCATTTGAACTGGGCGCACATGCAGTCGTTCAAACCGACGACACTCTACCTGGCACAGTGGGACATCCTCAAGAAATTCCCGGCCCTGCGCAAAGACCTGCGGATCAAAAGCCTGTGGCCCGACAAATCGATGCTCGACAGGAAGCTGACCTGGGAATACATCTTCCTCGGTCCGGCCAACACCGTGACCGGGCTGCACAATGACTTTCCGCACAACTGGTTTTGCCAGTTCAAGGGCGTCAAGGAATTCATTCTTTTCCCGCAGCAACAAAGCCCGAACATGCGTCCGGCCGCCAAGTACGATTGGGGCGCCACTCTCAGCGACATCAACGTATCGCGCCTGCCGGAACAACCCGCGGAACTGGCTTCCCTTGAAAAGGCCCAGGGTATCTACGCGCGGGTTGAGGCAGGCGATGCACTCTTCATACCCAAGCGCACATGGCACTCCGTCGTATCACGCGAGCCCTCCATCAGCCTCGGCATGTTTGGCCTGACACCCTATGAAGTCGCGACAGGCGGCGCCTGGGCCACGCTTCGCGATTGGGCGCATCACCTTCATCTTTATGCCTGGGGAAACTGCACCTGTCACCAGGTTTTGAAAAAGAACTGACGCCGCCCTGGACAACTAAATACGCGCAAGAAACGGCTTGAGAGCGGCCAATGTCTTTTCAGTAGCACCGCGATTGCCAGCGGCAAATGCAAGGCTGGCCAGCACCGCAGCATGATGTGTATTGGGCCTTGCCACAAGCGCCAGCGCACTGCGCACACCTTCAGGCAAATCGGTCACCCGGCGCGCAGCACCGGAGGCCTGCGCAATATCTGCGGCCTCGGTGAAATTAAAGGTGTGCGGCCCCATCACGACAGGACAGCCGCATGCAGCGGCTTCAATCAGGTTCTGTCCACCCAGCGCTTCAAAGCTGCCGCCCAGCAAGGCCACATCACTCATGGCGTAATAAAGGGCCATCTCCCCGAGCGAGTCACCCAACCAGACGTCAGCACCTTGGGCACCTTCATCATCTGCAGGACCTGCGGTCCAGCCTGATCGGCGCGATACGTTGAGGCCCTGGCTTTCGGCCAGTGCCTGTACCTCGTCAAAACGTTGAGGATGGCGCGGCACAACCAGAAACCTCGGCAGGCTGGTCGTCTGCTTCTCCTGTTTTAACGCGACGATCTGCTCAAAAAATACGGACTCTTCGCCCTCACGCGAGCTGGCAAACATCACCACGCTCTGGCCAGAAGCACGCCGCCAGTCCCTGCCGATCGCCTGCTGGTTTTCATCCGGGGTTGCATCAAACTTCAGATTGCCTAAAACACCTTCAACGTTCGCGCCCAACTGGCGGTAACGCCGTGCGTCGTCGTCCGTCTGTGCATACACCGCCGTCAGCGCTCCATAAGCCGGGTAAGACAACATGGGGATGCCCAGAGCCTGCCGAAGTGATTTGTCCGACAGGCGGCCATTGACCAGAACCAGCGATACGGCCTGCGCCTTCGCCACGGCAACCATATTGGGCCAGACCTCGGTCTCCATCAGGAGGCCCAGGCGAGGCTTGAAGTGACTGAAAAAGCGCATGACAGCACCCTTGCTGTCCCATGGCTGCCAGACTTGCACATCGCCGGGCTGCAACAGCCCGGCCCCCTCCGCGCGGCCGGTCGCTGTGCCGTGCGTCAGCAGGATGCGCAGCCCCGGATAGCGCGCGCGCAATGCCTTGAGCAGTACAGCAGCGGTACGGGTTTCACCCAGAGACACGGCATGCAGCCAGACCAGTTCAGATGTGCTCTCCGCCGGCTGACTGTAATAACCAAATCGCTCTTCGGCGGCTTCACCATAACCAGGCTCCTGCCTGCTGCGGCGTACCAGTTTGCGACGCAGCAAGGGCTGACCCAACCACGTCAGCGCGGAGTAAAGGCCGAGGAAAAGCGCGTTCATCAATGGCCTTTGCTGCAGGTGAGCCAGGCTTGCCAGACTGCATCAACAGTGGGTACAGGGCTCGCAAAAACGCTGAGCTGACGGGGCTGGCCAATGCCGGTGTTTAACGGACCAGTGCGCCAGGCGGTGTCGAAGTTATAGATCTGCACATGCGCAAGATCCAGCGCGACGGCGATGTGACTGACGCCGCTGTCAACGCCGATGACACCCATACATTGCGCCAGTTGGTCTGTCAGGTCATCCAGCGCCAGCACCGGCCATATCACCGCATCGACCAGGCCAGCCGCAATCTGCCGACTCGTTTCCTGCTCCCTTGCATTGCCATGTGCGAGCACGACCGAAAAACCCGACGCCTGCAGGCGCCGGCCAGCTTCAATCCAGTGA
This sequence comes from Pseudomonadota bacterium, assembly GCA_040390295.1. Classification (GTDB taxonomy): domain Bacteria; phylum Pseudomonadota; class Gammaproteobacteria; order Burkholderiales; family Burkholderiaceae_C; genus Polaromonas. The sequence goes on along the minus strand of JAZJYR010000008.1, from coordinate 6,071 downwards.
TCGAGCGGCCACTCCTTGTCGGCGCGGGAGGTTCCATGAACCAGTGCAACTGTGTTTGCTGCCTGCGGGACCTCATGGAGTTTCAATCCAAAATCCGGCTGCGCCGCAAAACTGTAGCCCAGCGCACGGGCTGCCAGCTCGCGTGAGCGCTGCACAGCGTGAATGTGGGGTTCCACCCTGATCGCCACATTAGCCACCCAGCGCGTCGGTGCTTCGTAACCCGAACCATCTGTCTGGTTCGCAAGCGCGTAACGTTTACCGCCAGGCGAAAGCCGTGCGAGCCACGCCACCAGAGCCGATTTGGTCAGCCCCTGCAGGTCGATCACGGCGTCGTAACTGTCGCGCTGCAGGTCGGCCTTGAAGGCACGCCAATCACGGCGCGTGACAGCAGAGAAAGGCGACTTGCGCCAGCGCCTGATCTCACAGGGAATCACGCGGTGCACACCGGCAACCCTTGAAAGCAGCGGTGCAAATGATTTTTCTATCACCCAGTCAATCTGCGCATCGGGCCTGGCCGTCAGAATGTCCTTCACCACCGGCATGGCATGAACCACATCGCCCAGTGACGACAGTTTGACAAGCAAGACTTTCATCGAAACCGCAAAAGCTCAGTGGGCTGGCGCGGCAAAACTGGCGTCGGGCTTGACGCTGCGAAGCAGCGCAAGCATGTCAGACTCGATACGCTCCAGCGCCTCTTGCGTATGGCCTTCAAAACGCAATACAAGAACAGGTGTGGTGTTGGATGCGCGAATGAGGCCAAAGCCGTCAGGCCAGTCCACACGCACACCGTCGATCGTGGAAATTTTTGCAGGTGCTGCAAATCTGGCGGTTTTGATCAGCGCTTCAACCACACTGTGCGGCTCGCCCTCCCTGCAGGGCACATTGAGTTCCGGCGTGCTGAAGCTGGTCGGCAAGCTGTTCAGCAAGGCACCTGCATCCGGCACACGACTGACAATCTCCAGCAGCCGTGCACCCGCGTAAGTGCCATCGTCAAAGCCGTACCAGCGTTCCTTGAAGAAAATGTGGCCACTCATCTCGCCGCCCAGCGGGGAACCAATCTCCTTCATCTTCGCCTTGATCAGCGAATGCCCGGTCTTGTACATCACGGGCACACCGCCGGCTTCTTCAATCGCCGGGGCAAGGCGTTGCGAGCACTTCACGTCAAACACAATCTGGCCACCGGGCACACGCGACAGAACATCGCGTGCAAACAGCATCATCTGGCGGTCCGGGTAAATGTTCTGGCCGTCTTTGGTCACAATGCCCAGCCTGTCGCCATCGCCGTCAAAAGCCAGGCCCAACTCAGCATCAGAAGTCTTCAATGCGTTGATGAGGTCACGCAGGTTCTCGGGCTTGCTGGGATCCGGGTGGTGATTGGGGAAGTTGCCATCGACCTCACTGAACAGCTCGGTCACCTCGCAACCCAGCGCGCGAAAAATTGCCGGTGCAGAAGCACCGGCAATGCCGTTGCCGCAATCGACAACAATCTTCATGGGACGCGACAGCTTGATGCCGGAAACAATGCGGTGACGGTAGTCGGTCTGTACATCCACCTGGCTGACGGCACCCGGCCTGGCTGGCGAGTTCCAGGTCTCGGCCTCAATGATTTTTCGCAACCCCTGGATGTCATCGCCATAAATCGCCCGGCCTGCCAGCACCATCTTGAAGCCGTTGTAGTCTTTGGGGTTGTGGCTACCGGTGACCTGTATGCCGGAAGCCGCCAGGGTACTGGCCGCAAAGTACAGCATGGGGGTGGTTGCCATGCCGATATCGATCACATTGACGCCTGCGCTGGTCAGGCCGCGTATCAGCGCGGCGCTGAGCGACGGCCCGCTCAGGCGGCCGTCACGACCGACGGCGACGGTGCTTTCCCCGGCCTTGACGGCCACCGTACCAAAAGCCTTGCCCAGTGCTTCTGCAAACTCTTCGTTGATGGTGGCAGGCACGATGCCGCGGATGTCATAGGCCTTGAAAATCGATGCGCTGGCTTGCATTAAACGGTTCCTGGCAATTAAAGATCGGGAGGAGTGAGCTTCCAGAACGACCGCGTTATCCGTCACCACCTCAACGGATCATTGTAGGTTGCAGGAACTGCCGTAGCAGCCAATGCAGTACCCGGAACGGTCTTTTGACAGGCATGTCCGAAAACGGCTAGTCCAGAGCGGTGTACGGCGTAACATGGCCGGCATGAGCACAGACATTGCCCTTGCCGACAACGATTGTTACCTCGCCCTCAAGGCACGGGACGCCCGCTTTGACGGCAGCTTTTTTACAGGGGTGACATCGACCGGCATCTATTGCCGGCCGGTCTGCAGCGTCAAGACACCCAAGCGCGAGAACTGTCGCTTTTTCCATCATGCGGCGCAGGCTGAAAGCGCAGGTTTCAGGCCCTGCCTGCGTTGCCGTCCGGAGCTAGCACCGCATTCCGTGGTCTGGTCCATACAGGACGCCTCGTACGTTCTTGCCCACCAGGCAGCCCGGCTGCTTGACGAACCCGAGGCATGGGCGGACGCAGCACCGTCTGTTGAAAAACTGGCTGCAACACTGGGCGTGAGCGACCGTCATGTACGGCGGATTTTTGAGGCCCAATTCGGCGTTTCGCCCATGCAATACCTGCAGACACGCCGCCTGCACACCGCCAAACAGTTGCTGGCAGACACTGCACTGCCCATCACGCAGATTGCGTTGATGAGCGGCTATGCCAGTGTGCGGCGCTTTAACGCGGCATTTCTGGAGCACTACAAACTCAACCCTACGCAGTTGAGGCGCAAGGGCACGATGGCCAATAGCGGCAACATCGACCCGACACAAGCGAACGGATGCACCACAGTCCGGCTGGGCTATCGCCCGCCCTATGACGTACAGGCCATGCTGGCCTTTTTTGGCAAGCGCCTGATCACGGCCATCGAGTTGATGGGTGACAGCGCGCAGGGACCATGGCTTGCCCGTACATTGCGCGTGGAATCGGGCAAAAAAATCTGTAGCGGCTGGCTGCAGGTCAGGTTTGATGAATCCCGGTCACAGGTGGTGCTGACGGTCAGTGACTCATTGCGCGACCTGCTGCCACTGGTGATACGCCGCGTGCGTTCCACCTTCGATCTGGACGCGAATCCCAACGCGATCAACAGCGTGTTGCATGGGAGCTTCCCTTCAGGTGACGGCTTGCGTGTACCCGGTGCATTTGATGGTTACGAGCTGGCAGTGCGTGCCGTGCTGGGCCAGCAGATCACGGTGGCCGCCGCACGCACACTGGCGCAGCGCATGGTCGACCAATTCGGCGAGCCCATTACAAGTCCCTGGCCTGAATTGACCCGGCTATTCCCGTCACCTTCGGTCCTGGCTGCCGCCAGCGGCGATGCGCTTGGCCAGTTGGGCATCGTCAGGCAAAGGCAGGCTGCCATCATCGGCATTGCACGGGCGGTTGCAGAGAAACGCCTGCATTTGCACAGCGGTGCAGACGTCAATGCCACGGTCGCCACACTCAAGGAATTGCCCGGTGTCGGTGAATGGACGGCACAGTACATCGCCATGCGCGCGCTACGCTGGCCAGATGCTTTTCCGTCTGGCGATGTGGCCCTGCACAAGGCACTGGGCGTTCAGGGCCTGAAAAATCCGGTCCGACTGGCAGAAGATGCCTCTGCAGCCTGGAAGCCCTGGCGCAGTTATGCCGTCATACGTGTCTGGAGCGGCACCTGGGACGGCACCACCAAAACAACAAGTGCGCCGGAAAAAGATGTTCCGGGGCAATCACCACGCAGCAAGGAAGCATCATGAAATTCGACCCGTCCATCGTCCAGACCAACTTCAAAAGCCCCCTTGGCACCATCATCATCGCCGCAACCGACAGCGGGCTGGCGGGTTTGTGGTTTGAGGGCCAGCGTCATAGCCCCGCGCAACTGACTGGGGGGCTTCCTGCATGGCCGGCCTCGCCAGACCATCCGGTTCTGAAAAAAATCAGCGTTCAATTGAAGGAGTATTTCGCAGGCAAGCGCACGCAATTTGATATACCGCTTGACCTGTCGGGTGGGACAGCCTTCCAGCAAGCCGTGTGGACAGTGCTGCTGGGCATCCCTCAGGGCAGGACCACCAGCTACGGCGACGTGAGCCAGCGAATTGGCAAGCCGGCGGCCGTGCGCGCAGTGGGTGCGGCGGTTGGTCGCAATCCGGTTAGCATCATCGTTCCCTGCCACCGGGTGGTGGGGGCAAACGGTTCACTCACCGGCTACGCCGGCGGCCTGGACCGCAAAACCGCGCTGCTCAAGCTGGAGGGCGCGCTTCCGGAACACATGTTTTGAATTCATCCACCGACAACGTCCTCACTGCAAGTCCAGATGGGCAGAAGTCCAGGCGATGGCTGCCCGACTTCATCACCCTCGCTGCCATCTGGGGCGGCTCTTTTCTTCTCATGCGTATCAGCGTGGTGGAGTTCGGGCCCATACCGACATCTGCCATGCGCCTGGGGATTGCATCTGTGTTTCTGCTGCCTATGGTCTGGTTTCGCGGTCTGATGCCCGAACTGACAAAACATTGGGGCAAGATGATTGTGGTCGGGCTTCTCAACTCCGGCATACCGTTTGCCTGCTTTGCGTTCGCCCTTTTGTCCCTGACAACAGGCCTGTCCTCCATCCTCAATGCCACAGTGCCGATGTTCGGCGCGCTGGTTGCATGGCTATGGCTGAAAGACAAACCAGACTCTTCACGAATACTTGGCCTTGTGCTTGGTTTTGCCGGCGTCGCAATGCTGGCATGGGACAAGGCGACCTTCAAGCCCGATGCTTCAGGTGCCACGCCCGGCTGGGCCGTACTGGCATGCCTGCTGGCCTGCATCTGCTACGCCGTGGCTGCGAGCTACACCAAACGCTACCTGATGGGTGTTCCTTCCCTTGTCACGGCAGCCGGCAGTCAGGTCGGCGGAGCGCTTGGGCTGGCAGTGCCTGCGGCATGGCTCTGGCCTGCGCGAATGCCAGGTATGCCCGCATGGCTCGCGCTGCTGGGCGTGGCTATCGTCTGCACCGGCATGGCTTATGTACTTTTTTTCAGGCTGATAGAAAAGGTGGGACCCCCACGTACCCTGGCCGTCACTTTTGTGATTCCAGTATTTGCCATCTGCTACGGTGTCGTGCTGCTGGGGGAAGTGGTCACGTCATGGATGCTTTTTTGCGGTGTCGTCATCATCTGCGGTACCGCGCTGTCAACGGGCCTGATCCGTTTCGGCCGAAAAAGCAAAGACTAAGCAGTGCCTGCACGGCAGGAATTGTTATTGCAGCAGACCCGCCACCACGTTGATGCTGAGTGCCACGATCAGCATGTTGAATGCAAACGACAGCACACCGTGGACCAGCGTCAGGCGGCGCATCTCGCGTGAAGTAACCTGGACGTCCGAGACCTGCGATGTCATGCCAACCACGTGCGAGTAATACAAAAAGTCAAAATAGTCGGGATCAAGACCACCAGGAAATTCCAGCCCGGGACCATCGGCCTCCTGCTGCTTCTCTTCAAAATAATAACGGTGTGCATAGTGAAACGCAAAAACCGTCTGGATAAAAAGCCAGGAGGTGACGAGCGCGACGACTGCCATGCCTACATGCAGGCTACGCGCCAGACCTGCAAGATCCTTGCTCTGGTGCATCAGCAAGGTGATCGCCGCAACACAGGCCATGGTCGCCAGCACCATGAGCAATAAAAGCACCGCACTGGGTTCGTCCTGCGCCTGAGCACGTTCTCGGGTGCGTTTGGAATCAAACGCCACACAGACCCACCACGCCAGCGCAAGATAAACGGCAACTCCCACCGACCAGCCAAGCAGGCAGCGGAACTGCCAGATGGCAGGCACGGGTGAAATCCCCACGATGACACCAGCAACAAGCCCATATGTGAGGCGCTGGGCACCTGTGGTCTCGGAAAAATGTTTGCGCATGGCGGCTATTGTGCGTTGCGGCTCACTAATAACGCTCAAGCCACAGGGAAAGAAAGGAGCAGCCAACAAAAAAGCCACCCGGAGGTGGCTTTTTGCATAACTGGCGGAGTGGACGGGACTCGAACCCGCGACCCCCGGCGTGACAGGCCGGTAT